>NZ_JBFUDT010000002.1:0-1288588 GCF_056404575.1 Mesorhizobium sp. P2_C4 | reverse complement strand
TCAGCGTGGTGTGCGAGGTGTCGCCGTCGCCGTCCTTGATGGTGTAGGTGAAGACGTCGTCATGGCCACCGGCCGAGCCGGCATCGCGGGTATAGGTGTAGGTGCCGTCGGCGGCCAGCGTCAGCTTGCCGTAGAGGCCCTGGATCTGCACGCCGAGCGTGGCTGCATTGTCGACGTCGGCATTGGTGTTGCCGGCGGCGACGCCGACCACGGCAGCGCCGTCGGCGCCCTTGGGGTCGGCAACCCCGTCGGTCGTGTTGCCGTCGAGGGCATCGGTTCCGCCGGTCAGCACATTGCCGGTGGCCGGGCCGAACAGGCCGGCCCCGATGCTGTCGATGTCGGCAACCGCCGTCGGAACGTCGTCGACGATGTTGATGACCAGATTGCCGGCCGGCGCCGGATCGCCGTCGGCGTCGGTCACCACCACCGCGAAGCTGGTGCTTGACGGATCGGTCAGCGTGTTGTCGATGAGCGTATAGGAGTAGCTGATCGTGCCGAGGCCAGTCGCCGGATTGTAGACATAGCTTGCCGTCAGCGTGCCTGTCGTCCCGTCGGCGAACGCGGTCGGGACACCGGTCAGTACATGGCCGCCCAGCGACACTGTCGTCAGGCCGTCCGGCGACGTGAATCCGATCGTACCCGAGGTCGTTTCCGAGGTCGCAGGCTCGTTCGAGCCGGAAGGCTCGCCGGCGCGCGCCGGCAGGCCAGCCTCATAGACCGTCGTGTCGTCGCCGCCCGCTACCGGGATCGATACGGTCGGCGTTCCATCGCCGATCGAAATCGTCAGCGTGGTGTGCGAGGTGTCGCCGTCGCCATCCTTGATGGTGTAGGTGAAGACGTCGTCATGGCCACCGGGCGTGCCGGCATCGCGCACATAGGAGTAGGTGCCGTCGGCAGCGAGCGTCAGCTTGCCGTAGGTGCCCTGGATTTCGACGCCGAGCGTGGCTGCATTGTCGACAGCGGCATTGGTGTTGCCGGCCGCGACGCCGACCACGGTAGCGCCGTCGGCGCCCTTGGTGTCGGCATTGCCGTCCGTGGTGTTCGCGTCGACCGCGTCCGTACCGCCGACAAGCACATTGCCCGTCGCGGGGCCGAACTGGCCCGCGGCGATGCTGTCCGTGTCGGCCACTGCCGTCGGAACGTCGTCGACGATGGCGACGGCAAAGGTGGTGCTGGCCGAATCGCCGTCGACATCCGTAACCGTGATGCTGAAATTGTCCGGAACCGTGTCGTTGGGATTGAACCCGTCCCCCTGAAGGGGATGAGTGACTGATTCAGTCACCGTGTAATTGTATTCGATAGCACCCGTGCTCGGATTGTAGGAGACGATCGTCAGGTAGCCGAAATCGCCCGGAATCTGCTGGCCGACGGCGGTAACGGTGACGCCGTTGATGACGATCGACCCGATACCATCCGGTGCGTCGATGCTGATCGTTCCGACGCCAGAGGTTTCAGCGTTACTCGGCGCATCGCTGCCGGGTGATTGTGACGGGCCGCCGTCGATACCGGTTTCGCTGGCCGCCTGGTCCGGGGTGAGCAAGGACGTGGCCACCACGGAAACCGGCCTGTCGACGACAGACGGAAACAGCTCGCGCCGATCCAGAAGCCCAAATTGCAGAGCCGTCGGGGGCAACAGTGCCGACAGGTCAAACCCGTCGCCTATGCCACCGGGGGGAACCGAGAAATCTGCGCCTGCACTTGGGTTCGAACCACCCGGGCCGGCCGATATCGAACCATCGGCACCGAAGGCGACATCGACATGACTAGCTTCAAGCGCTGCCAGCAAGGCAACGCGAGGAACCTCGACGTCACCGATGATGAAGGTCGGCACGTTGAGCGCGCCATCCTTGATAACGATCACCGAGCCGTCAGCCTGTTCGAGCACGAGGTTGTGGCCGTCGACCTTGATGTTGTCGATCGAGACGTTGGCCGGAAGCTTTACCACGTTGCTGGCGTCGGCCACGTATTCGTGGGGCGCAGCTGCAGCCGGGGCCTTCGCCTCCGCAGGTGCATCCTGCTTGACGGGCGCACCGCTGCCGACGTCAACCGGTACGGGCTCGGCAGGTGCCGGCTGCGCGGCCTGCGCTACCTGCATCCCTGCCTGCGCCGGGGAGCCGCCATGTTCATGGGGAGCAGAGTGCTCATCCCAAGAATTCGAGACGGTGTCCAATTCGTTACTGTTCGTCATAGCAAACCCCTCCAGCATTTCCCGGAAAGAGACAGTGACGGCCCCGGCTTTGCAACTATCCCACAATCACTTTCATATATTCCGATATACGTATCTCATCATTTTTTACGCATGGTAAACCCCGAACGCATAACCAGATATGCATTGACTGAGCCGTGGCCCATTTGATGCCCGGCAGTCGATTTGAGTTGATAGGCATAAGTATAAATTTGAATAAAATTTTATGCAAGATAGATGATCCTGTTTGCGAAAAATTTATCCACCTTCCTTTCCAGTAATTTGAGACAAGGTTGGTAGCGTCCACAGTCAAAGGTGGGCGCTATGAAAAAAGAAAAATCCGCCCCGGGGATAACCGGGCTCAAGCTGCTTCTGCTGGCGATGAGCATCGCAAGCCTGCCGCAGCCATCATCCGCGAGCGCCATCGCAGCTGACGTCGGCCGTACCGATGCACTGCTGGCGGCGGTCGAAACCCCGTCTAGCCTCGGCGGCATTTCGCTAGCTCGACCGCAACCTTGGCAGCCTGTTTCAGCCTACAGGATCGGCATGGTCTTCGGCAGCTATGGTCCTGTTGCTGCTTATGAAAAGCGTGGTCCCTCGATCGCGCAGGACGACGCCGGGATCGACCCGATCCAAACGGCGGCGATCATTCCCGGCGTGTTCGGTTCGGTTGCCCTGTCGATGCGCAATTTCCCGGTTTCAGCGCGCTGGGCGCCCGTCTACAAGGCAATTGTCGAGTGCACCGCGGCCAGCGCATGCGAGCGCAAGAACAGCACCTTTGCCGGGATCGTCGAGGCCGCCCGGGACAAGCGTTTCATCGACAAGCTGTCGTTCGTCAACTCAAGTATAAACCGCGCGATCGCCTACAAGAAGGACAGCGTGGTTTACGGCAAGCTCGACTACTGGGCCAAACCCTCGGAAATCCTCGAGCGGCGGGCAGGGGACTGCGAGGATTTCGCCATCCTCAAGATGGCCGCGCTGCTGCATGCAGGCATCCCGGCGCAGAGCATGTCGCTGGTTGTCTTGCAGGATCGCAAGCGCGGTTTCTTTCATGCCGTGCTGTCGGTCAGCACCGGCAGCGGCGTCTTCATTCTCGACAGCCTGAGCAATGTCGTTTCGCGCGACAGCGAACTGCCGAGCTACGTGCCGCTGTATTCGTTCAGCACCGACCGGGCGTGGATCCATGGCGCAAAGACCGGCTCCGCGCAAATCGCCGATATCAAGGGCGGCCTTTCGACGGTCGCGCCGGGCGAAGGTCTGCAGCAGTAAGTATGCCTTCAGGCTGTCTTCTCTAACCGCCGAAGACGAACGCCATCAGCAGTTCCGGCTCGACCACCGGCGCCCGCACCGCGTTCAGTTGACCTCGGTAGCGGCGATCGCCGGCGCCGATGACGAAACCGGTGGCGACCGGGGTCTCGCCATTGGCATCGAGCCTTGCGAATATGTCGGCGACATTGAGGTCCAGCGCAAGCTTGAGGTCGTGGCGCGCGTCCTCGTTCGGTGCCACCGGCAATTGACGACGTACTAGTTGCTGGAACGGCGCATTGAACGTCAGGATCTTCTTTGACGATGACAGGGCAAAGGCCGGTGAGGGACAGGCGACCAGAATGGCGTTGATGGTCTTGATCGACGCCAGCCTCTGCAGAGTGAGATTCTCGTCGGCCAGTCCACGCATGCAGGCCACGCGGATTGCCGATGTCAGGTTTCCGGTGTTGGCGTGGCTCTCGGCGATCTCTTCGATCAGCATGCCGATCGTGCATTTGCGGTTTTCGGCCATTTGCTTCAGCGAGGTCCAGAACGCCCGCTCCAGACGAATGCCGCGGCGCGTGCCGCCGCGCGCCACAACCCGGAACTCCAGCCCGAAATCCTCTGCCGCCAGCGGTGGCAGCAGCCGGTCGCGATCGGCAGGAGGGGAGATCGCGCTACCGCTCACTCATCGCCTCCTCACGCGCCTTGTTGATCGGCTTCATCAGGTAGGTGAGGATCGTCTTGCGCCCGGTCTTGATGTCGACCGAACAGATCATGCCGGGGATGATCGAATAGGTCTTGCCGTCGCGTGTCAGCGTCGATTTGTCGGTGGCGACGCGAACCTGATAGTAGGGTTCGCCGGTCTTCTGGTCGACCAGGCTGTCGGCGGTGATGTTCGAGACCTTGCCTTCGATGCCGCCGAAGATCGAGAAGTCATAGGCGGTCACCTTGATCAGCGCGTCCTGGCCCGGCCGGATGAAAGCGACGTCTCGCGGTGAAACCCGCGCTTCGACCAGCAGGGTCTCGGAGGTCGGCACGATACCAGCGACGACTGCGCCGGGCTGGACGAAGGCGCCGACCGTGTTGATGTCGAGCGTGTTGACGATACCGTCGACAGGCGAACGGATGTCGGTGCGCGCCACCTTGTCGGTGGCGCCGCGTATGGTCTCATCCACCACCGAGAGGTCGGCGAGCGCTTCTGTCAGATCGCTAAGCGCTTCCTGTTGCAGCTGCAAGCCGAGTTCATCGACCTGAAGCTGGGCTTCCGTGATGGCCGACTTGGCTTTCTTGATGGTTTCTCCGGCGAGTGCCAGCTGGCCATTGAGCTCGGTCTGCTCGCGCTCGACGCGGAGCTGCTCGGTTCGCGCCATCAGGCCTTTCTTGACCATCGCTTCGACCAGCTTCGCCTCCTGGTCGCTGACGGCCAGATTCTTCGTCAGGCGATCGGCATTGGCGTTGGCCTCGTCCAGTTCCTTCTCGCGCTGATCGAGGCGCGACTTGAGAACCGAAAGCTTGACTTCGAAGTTGTCGCGGCGCGCGATGAGCAGCTTCTGCTCGTTGTCGCAGATTTCCGGCGCCACCTTCTGGATCTCGGACGGGCAGGGAAACGCGCCCTCGAGAGCGCCGGTCTGTTCGAACTTGAGCCGTGCAATGCGCGTCTGCAGCGCCCGAGCCTTGGCCTGCTGCTCGCCGAGGCTTGAGGTGTTGAAGGTGTTGTCGAGGCGAATGATGAGGTCGTTCTTCTTGACGATCTGCCCGATCGTCACAGCGATTTCCTGAACAACGCCGGGCTCGCTGGCCTGGATGATCTGGGTCTTCGACGCCGGTATGATCTTGCCGTCGCCGCGCGCGATTTCATCGACCTCGGCAAAGGACGCCCAAGCGACCGAACTCGCAAAAAGCGCTCCGATGATGAATATCGACGCCGACGCGAAAAGCGGCGGGCGGTCTTCCCTGCTAAGCATTCCTACGCCCCAACGTATTGAATGTATTCAATAAGTCTGTTCTGTCAGGCGCTTGTTTTCTGCAGCGCCTGTATCACTTGGTCTTTCGGTCCATCGGCGACGATCTTGCCCTGCTCGATGACAATCAGGCGGTCGGCCAATTCTAGCATGCTGAAGCGGTGCGTCGAAACGATCAGTGTCGTGCTGCGATCGAAGGCCACTTTGAGCTGCTTGATCAGCTGGCGCTCGGAAGCCAGATCCATCGAGCCGGACGGTTCGTCCAGGAAGACGATTTTCGGTTTGGTCAGCAACAGGCGGGCAATTGCCATTGTCTGCCGCTGGCCGCCCGAGAGATTGGTGCCGCGCTCGCCGACATTCATGTCATAGCCGCGCGGATGGCGGGAGACGAAATCGTCGACGCCGGCAGACTTGGCCGCTTCGACGATCTGTTCATCAGTTGCCTCCGGGCACGCCATCAGGAGATTTTCCTTGATGGTGCCGGAAAACAGATCGTTGGCCTGCGCGACGATACCGACCGCCGCACGAACCTCCGATGGGTGGTATTGGCGGATGTCGATCCCGTCCAGCAGCAGCTCGCCGGAGGTCGGCAGAAAGAGCCTGCCGATCAGCCGCCCCATCGTCGTCTTTCCCGAGCCTATGCGACCGATGATGCCGATCCGCTCACCTGGTTTCACCGAGAAGTTCACGCCGGTCAGAACTTCGTTTTCCGAACCCGGATAGACAAAACCGACATTCCTGAACGCCATCGCTCCATTGCGAATGGGGCGGTTGACGAAACCAACCGTGTCCGGCCGATCCTCCGGCTGCGCCATGATCGAATTGACAATTCGCAAGGAGAGCATTGCCTGACGAAGTCTGGACAAGGTGATCGCGATCTGCCCGAGCGGAGCCACCGCCCGGCCCGCCAGCATGACGGTGCCGATGATGGCGCCGGTGGAGACATGGCCTTCCGAAAAGGCATAGGCGCCGGCCACGATCAGGGCGACGGTGACCAGCTGCTGGATGGCCTGCGTTATGTTGCCGGCGGCAGCCGAAAGCTGCTTTATCTTTTCGGACGTGTTGGATGCGTTCTTGGAATGCTCGGCCCACTTTCGCAGAAGGTACGCCTCTGCCCGCAGCGACTTGATCGTCTCCAGCGTGGAGATGGACTCCACCAGCAGGGCCTGGCGTTGCGAAGCTTCGTTCATGGACGCGGCAACGCGTTTGCCGATACGCCGTTGCGTGATCAGCCCGACGATCACGGAGGCGACAAAGGCAAGGGCAGGTATGATGACCAGCCAGCCGCCTATCGCATAGATGACAAGAAGAAAGACGAACACGAATGCCGTGTCGATGAAGACGCTGATGGTGTTCGACGTGAAGAACTCGCGTACGAACTCGTACTGCGTCACCCGATTTGCATATTCGCCGGTTGAGCCGGGGCGTGCCGACAGAGACGAGTTCAGCACTTTCTCAAACAGCATGTAGGAGATGCGAAGATCAGCCTTGCGCCCGGCATAGTCGATAAGCGATGCCCTGGCTGTCTTCAAAAGCAGGTCGAACAGAATGACCGCGCCGATCCCGATCGACAGCACCCAGAGCGTCGAAATCGCCTTGTTGGGCAAGATCCTGTCGTAGACATTCATGGTGAAGATCGGCGAGGCGAGGGCCAACACATTGATGAAGACCGCCGACAGGACGACCTTCGAATAGGTGCGCCAGAACGGCGCCATCGTTCCCGTCAGCCAATGTCGCCGTTCGATCTTGGCCGCCGAACCGACGTTCATCCCCTCGACCGCGTTGGCGTAGGTTATCGAGAAGGAAACGCCGCCGCTTATATAGCTTCCGGCAAGCTCGGATTTGCTGATGGATGTGCGGCCGTCTTCCTGGGGAGCGGTCGTAAATCCACCGTCCGCTGTCTCGGCAAGCAGAGCAACCGGCAATTGGCTGACGCGAAATAGAATGGCGGGGAGGTCTATGCGTCCGCGAAGAAAATCGCGATGGCTGAACTCGGTGATTTCGAGGCCGATGCGCTCGGCAAGATGCCGGATGGCATCGATCTCAATTTGCGTGTCCGACAGCGGCACACCGGCAAACAACACGGTCTCCGCGCTCGGCCTGCCGAGATATCCGGCGACAGCCGAAAAGCAGGCTTTGAAGGCCTCTTTTGGGGACAGGATTTTGGGTTGTGGGTTCACGATCTGCCCGCGGGACTATCGTTCGACCTTGGGCCCTCCTACTTCTTTCTTACCGGCGCGAGGATGTCAAAAGGCAGATCGTTCTTTTGCTCCGACGGCGTGCGTGCATAGGTTTCGGTGTCGGCCGTTTCCGGTGCATTGAACTCTGCCTTGGCGTAGGCGGTGGCCTGTTTGGCCGGATGAAGGCCCATGGTGTTCAGCAACTGTCCGGTTGCCGCCAGCAGCCGGTACTCGGCGAACAGCGATGCGTAGGACGCGGTGTCGGCAAGCGTCGCTGTGTTGAACCTGGTGTTCTGCGCATCGAGCACGTCGAGCAGCGAGCGCTGTCCGACCTTGAACTGCTCGCGATAGGACCCCACCAGCCTTTCGTTGGCGGCAGCCTGAAGCTTCAGTGTCTTGGCCAGGTCGGCCTGCCGGAAGCGTCGATCCCATGAAGTACGGACGGCTTCCTCGATCTCGCGCAGGACTTGGTGCAGGACAAGGCGCTGCTCGCTGGTGCGGCGGATTTGTTCCTGCTCGTTGGCCTTGTCGATGCCGCCGCGATAAAGGTTCCAGCGCAGCACGACCCTTGCCTGAAGGTCGCTCGTGTCGCCCTCACTGCCATCGATGTCGGATCCTGCCCTGGCGACACCTTCGGCGGTGATCGAGGGTCCGAATTTTGCCCGTGCGGCATCCACGAGGGAAGCTGCGGCGTCGATATCGCTGTTGGCCATATGCACGCGCGGATTGTTCTGTCGTGCCAGCCCGATTGCTTCATCGAGCGATCTCGGCAGCGCGGCGGACACATCGCCCGGCCTCGAGGCGCTGGTCAGCGGCTTTCCGACAGTCTTGAAGAACCGGATCTTTGCTGCCTCTAGTTCCTCGGTGGCTTCTTGCAAACGGGCTTTGGCGGCGAACAGCCGCTCCTCAGCCTGCTGACGATCGGCCTCGTTCAGCGCGCCGCCGGCAATGCCTTGCTGGATGTCGCCGAGAATTCCCTGATGGAATCCGAGGTTCTTCTTCGCCTCGGCGACGATCGAGGCCTGCAACATGGCTTCGAGGTAATCCTGGACAACCGAGAGCCCAATGAATTCGGACCGTTCCAGAACCCGGAACGAGGCGCCGTCGACGCGCGAGGCCTGGCGGTTGAGTTCGGCGCGCCTCGCACCGCTGTCGTAGAGGGTCTGCGTAACCGTGAGATCGGTTTCAGCTGGATAGAGCGTGTCGTTCTCGATGGAAAGAGAGCGCCTGTTCGGATTGTCGAGGCGGCGAGCCCCCGCTGACGCTTCCAGGTCGACGCTGGGCAGATAAAGCCCTTTCGCCTGGCGCAACTCGAATTCGATTGCTTCGCGGTTTTCGATTGCCTGGCCAATCTCGGGATTGGACTCCACCGCAACGGCCATGGCCTCTTTAAGAGTGAGCGCATGGGCACTCCCGCAGCTCAATATGGCAACCGTCGTCAGCAGGCCAAGGCGCTTGCATATGGCCGACAGAGCTGTCGTATTCATCTTATTCCACCCCAACGTTTTCCCGCTGCGCCCTTTTTCAGACGCTACAACCCAAGCGTGATTGTCCACAAATTCACGAAAGATGTCAGTACCTATTGATTTTAGAGGCCCCTAAAAAGGTGGATTCAAGCAATAAGGTTGCGGAATGTAGCAAAAATGGCACAGAACCAATACCCGCTGCGGTTTCTGGCAAAAGCCATCAGAATTCGAACAGGGCAAACGAAAACATCCGCGAACAGGGCTACAAGGTGATCCTATAAGCCAGTCTCCCGAAATAGCCTGACTATTTCTGGGTGTATATTGCTTCGCAAGCGCGACCGGCAGCAGCTTGGTGGCGGCTGCTGGTAAGCTTTAACCTGCTTTCCAGGCGCCTGGAAGCTGGAACGGACACTGCGGTTGAGCGCCGCCGACCGGGTACGGTTGTTCAAGCCTTGCGAGGTCGCGCCGCGGACGAAGCGCCATGGGCGGTCCCTTGCGATGCAGGGATTGAACCTGCGACCCCACCCGTCTGAAAGATGTGCATTCGACATTTTGTGGCCTGCACATCGCCCAATCTCCCGTGAACAGGCCGAAAACAGGGGGTGGTCCGCTTTCGACCCAAACAGGGCGCTTATTATTTGGCGCCGAGCGTCGGCAGTAAGCGTGATCCGGACATCACCAACGGCAGCTTCTGGCCTTTGATTGATGGGGAAAGCTTGGTCGAAGGTGCACGTCTGATTGGGCCAAGATTGTAAAAGCTTTTACCGGACGCTGCTTTTGGGCGAGCTTCCTCAAGCAGCCGGTTGCATAGCCGCCCTCAGCAGCATTCCATAGAGGTCGCGAGGTTCATCCGGATCGGCGAGCAGGTCGAGTTCTTCGTAGAGGCCCGTCGCTTGCAACTGGTCGCGCACATAGCGCAGCGCCGAAAAATCCTCGATGGCAAAGCCGACTGAATCGAACAGCGTGATCTGCTTAGCGTCTCGGCGACCCTGGACCTTGGCGGCTATCACTTGCCACAGCTCGGTCACCGGATGGTTGGGATCCAGCTGCTGGATCTCGCCCTCGATGCGTGTCTGCGGCGGGAACTCGACGAAAATGTCTGAGCGCAGCAAGATGTCCTTGTGCAGTTCGGTCTTGCCAGGGCAGTCGCCACCGACGGCGTTGATGTGGACGCCGGAGCCGACCATGTTGTCGGTGAGTATGGTGGCGCACTGCTTGTCGGCGGTAACAGTCGTGATAATCCCGGCGCCTTCAACTGCTTCCTGCCCGGTCCCGCAGATGGTGATGTCGAACCCCATGCCAGCCAGGTTCTTCGCGCATTTCAGCGAGGCTGACCGGTCGATGTCATAAAGCCTGAGCCGATCGATACCAATCAGCGCCTTGAAGGCGATCGCCTGGAATTCCGACTGCGCGCCATTGCCGATGATGGCCATGGTGCGCGCGCCGCGCGGTGCCAGATACTTGGCCGCGACAGCCGATGTGGCGGCGGTGCGCAGCGCCGTCAGGATGGTCATTTCCGTGAGCAGCATCGGGTAGCCGCTGCCGACATCGGCGAGCACGCCGAAAGCCGTCACCGTCTGCAATCCTTGGCGCATATTCTTCGGATGGCCGTTGACGTATTTGAAGCCGTACATCTTGCCGTCGCTGGTCGGCATCAGCTCGATGACGCCATCATGGCTGTGCGAGGCGATGCGTGGCGTCTTGTCGAAAAGCTCCCAGCGTCGGAAGTCTTCCTCGATATAGCCGGCGAGCTCGGTCAGGAAGCGCTCGACGCCGATGGCGATCACCAGCTTCATCATGCGGTCGACGCTGACGAAGGGGACGATGTTCAGCTTTGCCGTGGTCATGATCAAAAACTCCCGGAATGGCTGCGGGTCGGACGGTCCATGATGCGGCGGCCCATCAGGCTCGCCGTGAGGTCGACCATCAGCGTCGCGGTGCGGCCACGCTCGTCCAGAAAGGGGTTCAACTCGACCAGGTCGAGGCTGGAGACGAGGCCGCTGTCGGACAGCATCTCCATCACCAGATGCGCCTCGCGGAACGTCGCACCGCCAGGAACCGTGGTGCCGACTGCCGGTGCGATCGACGGGTCGAGGAAGTCGACGTCGAGACTGACATGCAGCAGCCCGTCTTCATCAGACACGCGCGCCAGGAAGGCGCGCAGCAGCGGCGCGATACCATGCTCGTCGATGGCGCGCATGTCGTGCACGGTCACGCCCGCCTGGCTAAGCGCCCTGCGCTCGGCCGGGTCGACACTGCGCAGGCCCATGGTGCAGATGCGCTTGGGATCGACCGCTGCCGGCAGATCCGGGAAATAGCCGCCAAAGCCCGGCTGGCCGCTGGCGTAAGCGAGCGGAACACCGTGCAGATTGCCGCTGGCGGTGGTGTCGAGCGTGTGAAAGTCGGGATGGGCGTCAAGCCACAGCACGAACAGTGGGCGTCCGGTTTCAGCGGCGCGGCGGGCGAGGCCCGACACGGTCCCGGCCGAGATGGAATGGTCACCGCCGAGAAAGATCGGCATGGCATTTTCGCTCGCCGCGTAGGCGGCCTCGGCAATGGCGGATGTCCACGCCGATACCTCGGGCAGGGCCTTCAGCGCCAGGTTGCCGTGCGAAATGCGCCTCGCCGGCATCGCCTGGACGGCGCCCATATCCTCGACAGCGTGACCGAGGCCGGACAGCACTTCAGCCAGTCCGGCAGTCCTCAGGGCACTCGGCCCCATTTCGCATCCCATTCTGCCGGCGCCGTCCTGCACTGGCGCCCCGACGATTTTGCAACGCATGGTTTTCCCGCGGTTCAAGTCCTGATAGCCGCGAGAAGATCATGGCGGGCCGGCGATATGAACAGGGTGAATTGGCAATCCGAAAAGCATTATCTATCATAACGGCAGCGGAATTGATCAAAATGGTAACTTCGATGGATGCGTTGGACGAACGGCTGGTGACCTTGCTGCGACATGACGCGCGGCGCAGCGTGTCGGATCTCGCCGTCGATCTCGGCGTTTCGCGCGCCACGGTTCGGGCACGTATGGAGCGGCTGGAACGGTCCGGCGACATCATCGGCTACACGGTGGTCCTGCGCGCCGACGCCGTCGATCAGCGCATCCGCGGCATCATGCTCATCGAGATCGAGGGCCATGCCGCCGACCGCGTGGTCCGGGCGCTGGGTGGCTTCCCGGAAGTCTCGACCATTCATACCACCAATGGCCGTTGGGATCTGGTGGTCGAGCTCGGCACTGCCTCGCTGACTGATTTCGATGCTGTACTTCGGCGCATCCGCCTCATACCCGGCATAACGGGCAGCGAAACCAGTCTACTCCTGGCGACGCCACGCACGACGCGAGCACGACTTACCTAGTCTCTTGTGAGCAGAAGGATCACGGTTAAGTCGCCTTGGTGCAGCTGCACAAGCAGAGACATTTTGTCAGCAGTCAATGTGATCTCGTTGCAGGGCACCTCTGCGAACCGCTGCGCTGGTGCTATGGTGCGCCGGAACTCATCAGACGGTAAGGATCTGAGGCATGTCCGGAGTCACCCGCCGCACACTTCTTGTGTTCGCCGCCGTTGCGTCTGTCGTTGAACCAACGTCTGCTGAAGGGGAGGGCACGTCACGCGAATTGCAGGCTCTGATCGCAACCCATGAGGCCGCCTATGCGGCGCTCCATAGAGTTGTCCATCGAGCGGGCAGCAGCCAGCACGATCGCAAGATGGCAGACCGAATCGAAGAGCAAGCCTTGCTGGCCATCTGCTCCTATCCTGCGACCAGCCGAGGCGACCGCCAGGTCAAGGCCGAGTACCTACTGACTGTTGAGGCGCGGGGCGAGCTCGACCTCGAACAGCACATGCAGGCCATCTTGCACTCCATGGGGTAGATGGCGGAGAGCAAATCCGCCACGTCGTCGCCTCGCTGGCGCTTCGCCATATCGACCTTTCGAAACGCACCGTCTTTCAGGATGCGCGCAGCGTGCGCACCAAGAACCGGAAGACCTTCACGTCATGGTTTTTTTTCCGGTCGGCGAAGCATAGAGGCGATCGTCGCCGACTGGATCGGGTTTCTGACAACCGAAAGGCCCTTCGGACCCGACGATCCCGTCTTTCCGGCAACCCGCGTCGCGCTCGACGGCGAGGGCCGGTTTGGTCCGGCGGGACTGGACCACAAATTCTGGAAGAATGCAGACGCGATCCGCCGCATCTTCCGCCAGCGCTTCAAAGCGGCAGGCCTTCCCTACTTCAACCCTCACTCGTTTCGCACGACACTGGCGCGGCTCGGTTCGACGATCTGCCCGACACAGGAGGGTGGGCGGCGTGGTCCACGAATCTCGGGCACGAGGACGCAATGACCACCTTCAGAAGCTATGCGACGGTTCCCAGCCATCGCCAGGCCGAAATCTTCGACGCCAAGGGCGCGCCAGACGCTGAGACGATGCAGCGCGTGCTGGACCATCTGCGCAGGACCGCGGCATGACGGGCGTGGGCACCTTGTTCGCCTTGATGGTCTCACAATCGGTCGTAAGCGCCGCCTTTGTAGCTGAGCAGGAAGTTGGCCACCATGGACGAACGTCACCACGTTCGCCAGCCGGTTCGCGCACATCCATTAGCCTCTGCCCTCTCAATTGCATCACCCAGGATTGCATCACCCAGGCGCCGGGGGCATAGTTGCTTCGTCCGGCGACAGAGGTGCCCTTTGAAAGCCATGATATCCTTTATTTTGGCGGTATCTTCGGTTTTCATGCTGGCGACCGCGACCCCCGCGTTTTGCCAAGGCAGGCGCCAAGCCATTGTCATCGGCAATTCCACCTACCTCAGCGGTGTCCTTAAGAACCCTCTCAACGACGCCAACGCCATTTCGATCGCGGCGCAGGATCTCGGCTTCGAGGTCATCCTGATTAAGGACGCAAAGCTGGAAGAGATGCGCAATGGGTTAAGGCGCGCGATCGAATCCGCAAGCGACGCGGACATCCTCATGCTCTTCTTCGCGGGCCATGGCGTTCAAAGCGGGGGCAAGAATTATCTGCTGCCGGTCGACATAAACATACGAGACGCCGGCGAGTTGCCGAAGCGAGCTATTTCTGTGGCCGATATCGTCGAATGGCTGGTGGAGGCCGACGTCAAGTCGAGCATCATTTTCCTCGATGCCTGCCGCGACAACCCGTTCCCGCAGGCCAACATAGCCGAACCGGGTCTTGCCTTCATCGAAAGCGGCAGCCTTGAACTCGTCGTGAGCTATGCCGCGGCGGCCGGCGCGATCGCCTATGACGGGACGGGACCGAACAGCCCTTACAGCAGTGCCCTGGTCGAGGCATTGCGCATGCCCAACCTAGATGTCTACGCAATGCTTCGACAGGTGCGCGGACGTGTACGGGAGATGACTGATGGCCGGCAAATTCCCTGGGTTTCGGGTTCGATCGAGCGCGAGATAGTACTGAATGTAGCCGGCCCGGTCGAAGTGGCCGACGCTGCGGAGGCGCCGGCGGCACCGGCATTTTCGGGCGAGCTTGACGATACCGCCTGGAGTACCATCCGTGCCAGTACGAACCCTTCCTATTTCGAAAAGTTTGTCAGCGATTTTCCGACGAGCCCACATGTCGAACTGGCGGTGGCAAGGATCGACGCCCTGGCGAAGCAGAACAAGCGATCAATCGCGGTCAGCTACGCCGAGCCCGCGGTGCTTTCGGTGGCGGAAACACCAAATCCCTTGCATGACCCGCTGGCCTTGCTGGTCGACTATTGCGACGTGCTCGCGGCAAGCGAGACGGACCCGCTCCGGCTCGGTCCAGGCGTTCCGCTCTATGCGCTCGACCCGCAAAAGGCGATTCTCGCCTGCACAGACGCTATCGCCAAGTTCCCGGATGAGGCGCGCTTCTACTATCAACTCGCGCGGGCGCTTGCCATGGGAAACCGATGGCCGGAGAGCGCCCGCTATGCCACTGTGGCTGCCGACCGGGGATATGCCGAAGGCTATAGCATACTCGCGTGGATGAATGCGGCGGGCCTCGGAATGCCGAAGAATCCGCATCGTGCGATCGAACTCTGGAGAACCGGCGCGAGGCTCGGCAGCCCGAATGCCCGTGCCAATCTCGGCCGTTCCTACAGGGACGGATTCGGTGTTCCCGCCTCGATGGCCGATGCTTTCTATTGGCTGAGGCTCGCCGCCCTGACTGGCGAACGGGTCGCCGCGGACGACCTCGGCAACATGTATCGGGAAGGCCAAGGGGTCGCGGCGGACGTCACCCAGGCGGCCAGATGGTACTACCTGAGCGCCTCGCTCGGCGGAAGCAACGCGATGACGACGATCGGCAATCTTTATCGGGACGGCGAAGGCGTCGGTCGCGACCTCGAGTCGGCGGAGCTCTGGTACCAGAAGGCCATAGCAGGCGGTAACCGCTTCGCGCCGTTCCAGTTTGCGCGACTGAAACTCAAGCAGAATGACGGCAAACCCTCGCCGGACATCATCAAGTTGCTCGTCCTCGCCGGTGATCGCGGATTTGCCGAGGGCTATCTGCAAGCGGCGAAACTCTACGCGGCGGACAAGGGAGCCAAGGAAGGACGCGAACGCGCCTATTTCTATGCGCTGCTGGCAAGCGGTTCCGGATTTGATGACGCGAGCGCGTTTGCCGAGAAACTGAAACCGTCGCTGGGATCAAACAAGGCGACCAGGATCGAGCGCGCGGCCGCCATCTGGCTTGAACAGAATGGGGACTTCGCGCGCAAATCCGCATACGCGAAGTGAGCGGGAACCTTGCAAACGGGCTACCCGATCATCGACACAATTCAGAACGAACCGGATGCTTCGGACGTTCCGCCTCATTTCCGAGATGCCCTCAAAGCAATCGAAGCATCCCGGATGCATTACATCCGGCTCAACCGAGAAGCGGCGACCGAGCCCGGGTTCGTTGGGCCGGAGGAATTCGCCGAAACGACCTATGCGAAGCTGTTCTCAGACCCGGTCGTGTGGACCAGCAGCGAGCTGACACGGTTTTTCCGCTGGGCCGTCGAGCGGGGTTCACCTTGCAAATTCGCGTTGGTGCTCGCCACGATGAACGCCCTCAGGGAGGGCGAGTTCAAGCGCGCGGCCAAGTATTCCCGCAAGGCGTTCCTGCTTCTCGTCAACGATCTGTTCATTCAAAAGCTCGACCGGCTCGCAAATCCCGAAAGGGACAAGGATCATCCCGACCTTGCTGGCCGGTTTTGCCGGGCGCCTTTCGAATCGATCGAGACCGCCCCCGGCGGGGACGTCCATTTCTGCTGCCCGGCGTGGCTGCCCGTGCCCATCGGCAATCTCAACGCAAGCTCACACGAGGAAGTCTGGAACTCGCCGACCGCGCAGAAGATCCGAGAGTCGATTCACGACGGCTCATATCGCTATTGCAGCCGCGTCCATTGCTCGCTTCTCTCCTCGAATTCCCTGCCGAGGAAGGAACATCTCAAGCTAGGCGATCTGCGCACGATTTCGGACAAGCGACAGACACGATTGGCATCGAGGCCTCGACGGCTGGTGCTCGCGCACGACAGAAGCTGCACGCTTTCCTGCCCTTCATGCCGCACAAAGGTCATCATCGCAAAGAGCGCCGAACAGGACCGCCTCGACCAGATGGCTGACGATGTGCTGTTGCCACTGGCCAGGGACGCTCGGCGCGTCAGGGTGACCTCCAGCGGCGACCCGTTCGGCAGTGGCCATTTCCGCTATGTCTTGAAGCGGCTCGACCGGTGGCGATATCCGGAGTTGGTGCTCGAAATTCAGACCAACGGCGTCCTATTCGACGAGAGTGCGTGGCGCGAACTTGACCTTGCGGGGCGGCTTGGATTGGTCGCCATATCGCTCGATGCCGCCAAGGAAGGGACCTACGCTATTGTCCGCCGCGGTGGATCGTTCAGGCGACTGTATGAAAATCTCGGCTTCCTTGCCGGCCGCCGCAAAGCTGGAGAAATTTCCCATATGCGGCTGGACTTCGTTGTTCAGGCGCTCAATTTCCCGGAAATGCCGGAAATGCTTTCGATCGCTGACTGTTACGGTTTCGACCGCATCAAATTCCAGATGATCCGGAACTGGAATACCTACAGCCCGACCGAGTTCGCCGAACACGACATCGGCTCGCGATACCATCCGCGATACGGCGAATTTCTCGAGATTCTCCGCAATCCCGTTCTCCAATCGGAGCGCATAGAGTTCTGGGGCATGAGTGGACCTCTCTGCGAAGCGAGAAGGACAAATGCCCCCGGTGACGCCGCCCTGCCGTCGCGCCCGTAAGGCAATGTGGGAAGCGCGGCTGGCCGGGCTGTCGGCGGTCGCACTGGCATCGCTCTCGTCACCGCAATCTGGGCGTGTGGCATGGGGTCTGGGCCTACTGTCTCGTCTAAAGTTTCGCAGTCAATATATCCGCTTCTTGCGATTGGCCGGAAGTTGGTCTTATGCATTCTTCGACGGACCCTAATCCCCCATTGATCGGAACCACGCGTCAGGTCAGCGGTTTCATTTGCGCGAGCGTTACGTGCGCCTCCGCCAACGAATTAAACCTTGACGCGGGTCTCGCCGGATAGGCCGGGCAAACACTTCAACAGCAACGGTGGAATGAAAATGTCGAACTCTGTTCGGGCAGCTACCGAAGGCATGCCCTCGATCAACCGCCGCAAGGCTCTCACTCCGGCCTCGCCGCCGCTCTCGCTACCACGGCGGCCTCCGTCTACCCGGCGTCTACCAACCAGACCGCCACCGCCAATCAGGACATGAAGGAGGCGGCGTATTCGCAAGATCGAACCGATCGTTCGCAACATGGCCGAACTGGGCGGGAAGCGAGTTTCAAGATGATCCCGCGGCTGATCGTCAAGCATCAGGCTCGTCGCTGACGCCTAGCGTTTGACCAGCTGAACGATCGTTCCGCGACGAGTCCCAATCGCCGCCCCGCTTGAAAAATCCGTGGCTTTCGCCAGCAAGCGCCGATCAAGCGGCTGCGGCCATCGCCCTGTTCGAAGCGTCGACCCGGTGGAAGGATTTCGCCCTTTTCCACATCGAACAGGCGCGCGCCTTCAAGCGCGAGCTGTCCGAGCAGAAGAACGCGACCACCGGAAAGCCGTTGGCCCATGCGACGAGACATTCGCGGCTGATGGCGCTCAAGGCCGCTGGCTCGGGGCAGGTAGGATACCGGAAGATCGGCTACAGCGACGCCGACTACTTCAACCCGTCGGCCAACGATAGCCGGATCGCCACGGCGTCGCGGGAAAAGGCGGCGCCGAGCATAGAACAAGTCCGCCATATCGAGAACTGATCGAGCAGCTTCTGCGACGCAAGCTCGAAGCAATCGTGGTGACCGGTGGAAAGCATAGCCTTTGTGCGTCCAACTGTACGCAGAATTGTCGTATCGACGAAAAAATCAATAATTTCAACGCGTAGTGGCGGAGAGAGCGGGATTCGAACCCGCGTTACGGTCTCCCGTAAACACACTTTCCAGGCGTGCGCCTTCAACCACTCGGCCACCTCTCCGTCCTTGCATTTCGCGCCGGCCGGTTTCGCCGCGCGGGTTGGGGAGATGCATCACCCCTTGGGAAGTCCGGCCGGAAACTCAGCGCCGTGGGCGCCGTCAACCAGCGAACACCCTTTCCCCGCCCCTGAGCCGTCGAAGCAACAGGTGCGGGGCTCATCTAGTCGATCCAGCGTCGAATGCCAAGCCAAAACGGGCATTCTATTCGCCATGCCGGGATTAGCGTCTTTTGCCATGCCGCGCGCCCGGCGCCTGTCGTGGCGGCGGCCAGCGAATGATGTGCACAGGCAGGGCCGCAAAGCGTGCCGTGCTTGACTTCGTCGCTGGCCGCCTGTCGAGTGATCGCGAGGCTTTGCGGGGCACCGGCCGGACATGACATCGACAAACCAACAGCCAGCCAGGCGGCCAGACAGCGGGCTTTCCTATATCCCGCCGGCATGGCTCGTCTTCATCATGGCCTGGTCGGCCTACAGCCTGATTTCCGCATGGCGGGTGATTGGTGACTATGACCTGCCGGACAGCGTTCTCTATCTCATCTATGGCGGCCTAGCCGCCAGCATCATCACCATCCTGTGGGGACTTTATCTGCTTGGCCTCGCCTTCAACCGTTCGGCGCGGTTCCCTCGCCATTTTACCATCTGGCAGGTCGCCACCATTCTCTGGTTGCTGGCAAGGCAGGCCTATATGCTGGTCGTGCCCGATTTCGCCTTCTCAGGCCGCGGGCTGGCCATCACGGGGGCCGAGATCGCCGTCGGGCTGCTTTGCATCTATCTGTTGCGCCGCGGCGCAGGCGCCGAGACGACCTATGCCAATCCCGAAAGTGAAAGCCCGTCGGTGCTGGTCTCGATCGTCGCGGCCTTGCTAGGCATCATCCTCGGCGCCGCAATCGGCGCCGGCGTCGGTTTTGCCGCCGGCGCGCTGATTGCCGAAACCACCGACATGAGCTGCTTCGAAGGCGCCTGCGGCTACTTTGCCGTGTTCATCGGGCTGGCTGGGCTGGTTGTCGGTGCGATCGCCGGCGGCGTGTTTGCCGTCTGGTGGGTGCACAGGCGAAAGCGGAAGGCGTAGGTTTCAAATTCGCGTGTCACGATTGCGGTCAAAGCACGCAAAGGCTATCTCCGCTACAGACTTTGGTCTAGGGGGAAATCCTCGGGGGAGGGTCTGGATGTTTCGCTTCATCTTTCGTCTCGCGGCAATGATATCGCTTTCGGTCTCTGTCATCATGGCGGTGCTGGATGCGACGCGATCGGTGGCGGCTTCAGCACTGGTGATGACCCCGCTCAACACGAGCTGGCTCGCCGTCTCGCCCGACACGCGCAGCGCCTTCGAGAGTTTCATCCGCGACAAGGTCAATCCGATGCTGTGGGACAGCGCCATCGCCTGGGTGCTCAACCAGCCCGGTTTTGCGGTGTTCGCGGTCGCTGCCTTCATCCTCTATGCGATCGGCTACAAGCGGCAGCGGCGGAGCGGACAGTTCGCTCCGAGCTGATGATCGGCGATGGGCTTCCAGCGTCCCCAAGCCCGGAGAAAGGGAGACTGCGCATGTTTTTTCTCAGCGATATGCTGAACAAGAAGCTCAATCTGCCGAAGCCCTCCGAGGCGCTGCCGGGCCGTATCAAGGCGATCGCCACGGCCTCCAGGCATTTCGTCTCGAAGCGGCCGCTGAAGGGACCCTATCCCGAGGGGCTGGAAACGGCGCTGTTCGGGCTCGGCTGCTACTGGGGCGCGGAGCGCCTGTTCTGGCAGCGCGAAGGGGTCTGGGTCACGGCCGTCGGCTTTGCCGGCGGCGTCACCCCCAATCCGACCTATCAGGAAACCTGCACCGGCCTCACCGGCCATGCCGAAGTGGTGCTCGTCGTCTACGACCCCAGGATCGTCTCCTACGGCGATCTGTTGAAGCTGTTCTGGGAAAGCCACGACCCGACACAAGGCATGCGCCAGGGCAACGATGTCGGCACCACTTATCGCTCGGCGATATATACTTTTGGTGACGCGCAACACCAGGCGGCGATCGCGTCACGCGACGCTTACGAAGCCTCCTTGCGTGGCGCCGGCCGTGGCAAGATCACCACCGAGATCGCGGCAGCGCCCGAATTCTATTTCGCCGAGCAGGACCACCAGCAATATCTGGCGAAGAACCCTTACGGTTATTGCAACCTCAAAGGCACCGGCGTCGCTTGCGCCATGCCGGCCGCCGCCTCCGCTTAAGGCCTTTGGCGAAAGGAATTGGTTGTGGCGCGGCGTCCCGGCGCCACGCTTTTCCAAAAGGTCAAAATTCCGCGTGAATTTTGTTTCGGGCCGTGCCAGATTGGCCCTGAGCGGGAGGGAGTACACTCCTGCCTGACGTCGCATGCCTGCCGGTGAACCGGGCAGGCCGGCGGCGCGTAACGGAAAAAATAACCGACAGGGTGTGGATCACATGAAACGTATCGTTCTCGGCCTTCTGGCCGCAACTGCAATGGTTCTTCCGGCTTTCGCCGCGGACATTCAGCCCGCCATTCTCTACGATCTGGGCGGCAAGTTCGACAAATCCTTCAACGAAGCGTCCTACCACGGCGCCGAGAAGTTCAAGACCGAAACCGGCATTGCCTATGTCGAATTCGAGGTCAGCAACGCCACCCAGCGCGAACAGGCGCTGCGCCGTTTCGCCGAGGACGGCCGCAACCCGATCGTCATGGCGGGCTTTTCCTGGGCTGACGCGCTGGACAAGATCGCCGTCGAGTTTCCCGACACCAAATTCGCCATCATCGACATGGTCGTCGACAAGCCCAATGTCCGCTCCGTCGTCTACAAGGAGCAGGAAGGGTCCTACCTCGTCGGCGTGATGGCGGCGATGGCTTCCAAGTCCAAGAAGGTCGGCTTCATCGGCGGCATGGACATTCCGCTGATCCGCAAATTCGGCTGCGGCTATGTCGGCGGCGCCAAGTCGGCGGGTGCGACCGAAGTCATCCAGAACATGACCGGCGACACGCCGGCCGCCTGGAATGATCCGGCCAAGGGCGGCGAGATCGCCAAGACGCAGATCGACCAGGGCGCCGACGTTGTCTACGCCGCGGCCGGCGGCACCGGCGTCGGTGTGCTGCAGGCAGCCGCCGATTCGGGCAAGCTTGGCATCGGCGTCGATTCCAACCAGAACGGCCTACAGCCCGGCAAGGTGCTGACCTCGATGGTCAAGCGTGTCGACGTTGCCGTCTACAACACCTTCATGGATGCCAAGAACGACAAGTTCACCGGCGGCATCAACGATCTCGGCCTCAAGGAAGGCGGCGTCGACTACGCCATGGACGACAACAACAAGGCACTTGTCGATGACGCCATGAAGGCGGCGGTCGAAAAGGCCAAGGCCGACATCATTGCCGGCACCGTCAAGGTGCACGACTACATGTCGGACAACGCCTGCCCGTATTGATCGGCAGCGATCACCAAATTTCGGACCGCCGGGTGAAAACCCGGCGGTTTTGTTTTGGGCGAGGCTTTGTCGCGTGAGACGTCGGCGCGCAGGGCCGCCTAAAACTTTCCCGCGAGATAACCCAGCGCGAAGGCGGCAATCAGCCCGAGGGCGATGACGGTTCCACGCTGGCCGCCGAGCGCGTGCAGGCCGACGCCGTAGGGTCGCCGGTCGAGGCCCTGGATTACTGCCGGCGGTCTCACATCGCTGCTGTCGAGGTTGGACAGCCGCATCTGCGGCAGTTCGGCGATGCGTTGGGTGATCAGTTGCCAGCGATTGTCGGGCTCCGCGCCCGTTGCTTCATTGCGGTCGAAGACATGCATGCGTTCGGCAATTCGCAACACGGCGTCGCGAAAGGCGGGGTCGATCTCGAGATCGCGCTCGGCGCGTTCGCGGTCCCGGTCGTTCATCAGGCCAAGCACGTAGTCGCCGGCCCGGGCGATGCGATCGCTTTCACTGGCCATCACTTGCTCCCCTCAGGGCTCTCACCAATGCGGCGGCTTGGTCACCGGCACATCGGATGCAGACTGTTCCTCCAGGGCCAGGAAGCGGTCGGCCAAAGCGTCTAACTTGCGCTGCATGCGCTCGATCACCTTCCACTGCTCGGCGATCTGGCCGGACAGTTCGTCGATGGTCTTCTCCTGCTCGGTGGCGCGGATTTCCAGCGTCGTCAGCCGGTCGGCAGGCATGATCATCTTAAGAATCCCCGGTCTTGGCTCACGCAGCTCCAAAATGCTGCGAATTCGGATTTGCCATATTAGCGAATGTGAAGGTCGCGGCCATGTTCGAAATTGACAAGCACGCAGGGATTTGTCGAGAGTGAGCACCGCTTCGGCCGATTGGCAGGGGCGGGGCATCATGCTAGGCGTTTTGACCAAGCGATAAAAAAATAAGAGTGGGACAGGCTGCATGGCGCAAGCCGCAATCGAGCTTATCGGCATCAACAAGAGTTTTGGCGCCGTGCGCGCCAACCGCGACATCAATCTGGAAATCGTCCGTGGCACCATCCACGGTATCGTCGGCGAGAACGGCGCCGGCAAGTCGACGCTGATGTCGATCCTCTACGGCTTCTACCAGGCCGACAGCGGCGAGATCCATGTCGGCGGCAAGCCGGCGTCGATCAAGACGCCCAACGACGCCATCGCGCTCGGCATCGGCATGGTGCACCAGCACTTCATGCTGGTCGACAATTTCTCGGTGCTGGAAAACGTCATTCTCGGCGCCGAAAGCGATGCTCTGCTGAAGAAGAGCATCGCCAAGGCACGCTCCGAACTGGAGCGCCTCGAGCGCGAATACGGGCTGGAAGTCGATCCCGATGCGATCATCGAGGAATTGCCGGTCGGCCTGCAGCAGCGCGTCGAAATCCTCAAGGCGCTCTATCGCGGCGCCGAGATCCTGATCCTCGACGAGCCGACGGGCGTGCTGACGCCTGCCGAAGCCGACCATCTGTTCCGCATCCTCAAGCAGTTGAAGGAGCAGGGCAAAACGGTGGTGCTGATCACCCACAAATTGCGCGAGATCATGGCCATCACCGATACGGTTTCGGTCATGCGCCAGGGCACGATGGTGGCGACGCGCGAGACTGCCAAGACGACGGTCGAGGAACTGGCCGAGCTGATGGTCGGCCGGCGCGTGCTGCTGAGGGTCGAGAAGGGCGAGGCGGAGGCCGGAGGCGTCAAGCTGGCGGTCAAGAACCTGACGGTAAAGGATTCGCGTGGCGTCACCATGGTCGACGACATTTCCTTCGACATCCGCGCCGGCGAGATCGTCGGCATTGCCGGCGTTGCCGGCAATGGCCAATCTGAATTGCTCGAGGCGATTTCCGGCATCAGGCGGGCCGTCTCCGGTTCCGTCATGCTCGACGGCAAGCCGATCGACCTGACCGGGGCCGCCGATCCCGGCGAATTGCGCGACCGCGGGCTCGCCCATGTGCCGGAGGACCGCCATCATGTCGGACTGGTGCTGGCCTTCGAGGAGAACGAGAACTCGATCCTCGGCTACCACGACGACGAACGCTATCTGAAGGGGCCGTTCCTCAACATCGATGCCATCCGCAACGATGCCAAGGACAAGATCGGCAAATACGACATTCGCCCGGCCGACTGCCGGCTCAAGACCGCCAATTTCTCCGGCGGCAACCAGCAGAAGATCGTGCTGGCGCGGGAAATGGAGCAGGATCCCGGCGTGTTGATCGTCGGCCAGCCGACGCGCGGCGTCGATGTCGGCGCCATCGAATTCATCCACAAGCGCCTGATCGCCATGCGCGACCAGGGCAAGGCGGTGCTGGTGGTTTCCGTCGAGCTGGACGAGATCCGTTCGCTCTCCGACCGCATCCTGGTGATGTTTGCCGGCCGCATCGTCGGCGAGCGCGGCGCGGAGGCCACCGAAGGTGAGCTTGGCCTGCTGATGGCCGGTGTCGAGCACCAGGAGGCTGCAGAATGAGCACGCCCTATGCCAAGCTGCCGGCCTGGGCCGATTATGGGCTGATCCCGGTGATCAACTTGTTCGTCGCCTTCGTCGTCGCCGGCTTCGTCGTCATTCTTGTCGGCGAAAATCCGTTCCGCGCCGCCGTCATCCTGGTCGAAGGCGCCTTCGGCAAGGGGACGGGCATCGCCTTTACGCTGTTCTACGCCACCACCTTCATCTTCAGCGGGCTCTCGGTGGCGGTTGCCGCGCATTGCGGCCTGTTCAACATCGGCGGCGAGGGCCAGGGCTATATTGCCGGTCTCGGCATCGGCATCGTCTGCCTTGCCTTCGACAGCGTGCTGCCCTGGTGGCTCACCTTCCCGCTGGCGATCATCGCCTCTGCTGCGATGGGGGCGCTGTGGGCGCTGATCCCGGCCTATCTGCAGGCCAAGCGCGGCTCGCACATCGTCATCACCACCATCATGTTCAACTTCATTGCGGCCAGCGTCATGGTCTATGCCCTGGTCGGTTTCCTGAAGCCGGCCGGCTCGATGGCGCCGCAGACGCGCACCTTCCTCGAGGGCGCGCAACTGCCGAAGCTGAACTGGGTCATCGAACTGTTCGGCGCCAAGATACGTTCGGCGCCGCTCAACATCACCTTCCTTCTGGCGCTGCTGATGGCGTTTGTGGTCTGGCTGCTGATCTGGCGCACCAAGCTCGGCTACGAGATGCGCACCTATGGCCACAGCCCGAAGGCGGCGCGCTATGCCGGTATTTCGGAAACCCGCATCATCATGATCGCCATGATGATCTCGGGTGCGCTGGCCGGCATGATGGCGCTCAACCCGACCATGGGCGACCAGCACAATGTGGCGCTCGATTTCGTCTCCGGCGCCGGTTTCGTCGGCATCGCCGTGGCGCTGATGGGACGCCTGCATCCGGTCGGCATCGTGCTGGCGGCGATCCTGTTCGGCATGCTCTATCAGGGCGGCGCCGAACTCGCTTTCGAGATGCCGGCCATCAGCCGCGACATGATCGTCATCATCCAGGGCTTGGTCATCCTGTTTGCGGGTGCGCTCGAGCACATGTTCCGGCCTTATGTCCAGGCACTGTTCGCCTCGTTCAGCCCGAGATCTGTCGGCATCGAAGCGGTCAAAGGGAAGGGCGCCTGAGATGGATGTCTTCATCGCTATCGTCCAGATACTCGACTCGACCATCCGCCTGTCGGTGCCGCTGCTGCTTGCCTGTCTCGCTGGCCTCTATTCCGAGCGCGCCGGCATCTTCGACATCGGGCTCGAGGGCAAGATGCTGGTCGGCGCCTTTGCCGGTGCCGCCGCCGCCTCGGTCTTCCATTCCGCCTTTCTTGGCCTCGGCATGGCCATCCTGATCTCGGTCGCTTTTGCTATGATCCACGGCTTTGCCTCGATCACCCATCGCGGCAACCAGATCGTCTCCGGCGTGGCAATCAATTTCATTGCCGCGGGGTCAACCATCATGCTCGGCCAGCACTGGTTTCAGCAGGGCGGGCGCACACCGGCGCTGGCGCCGGAAGAGCGGTTCGAGGCGATCACCTTGCCCGGCGCCGATGCCGTCAAGGACGTGCCGGTCCTCGGCCCGATCTATTCGGAACTGCTGTCGGGCCATTCGGTGCTGGTCTATCTCGCCTTCTTCATGGTGCCCTTCACCTGGTGGGTGCTGTTTCGCACCCGCTTTGGCCTGCGCCTGCGCGCCGTCGGCGAAAACCCGGCCGCTGTCGATACGGCCGGCATCTCGGTGGCGTGGCTGCGCTACCGGGCGCTGATCTGCACCGGTATCCTCACCGGCGTTGCCGGCGCCTATCTGTCGATGGCCCAGAATGGCGGCTTCGTGAAGGACATGACCGCCGGCAAGGGCTATATCGCACTTGCCGCCCTGATCTTCGCCAAGTGGAAACCGGTCAACGCCATGTTTGCCTGCCTGTTGTTCGGCTTCCTCGATGCGCTGGCGATCCGCCTGCAAGGCACGCCGCTGCCGGTGATCGGCAAGGTGCCAGTACAGTTGATGCAGGCTCTGCCCTATATCCTCACCGTCATCCTGCTTGCCGGCTTCATCGGCAAGGCCATCCCGCCGCGCGCCGGCGGTGTGCCCTACGTCAAGGAACGCTGAACTTAATGTCGCATGATCTGTTCGAAGCGGCGCAAGCCGCCATGGCCAAGGCCTATGCGCCCTATTCGAAATTCCCGGTCGGCGCTGCGTTGCGCACCGAGGACGGCCGGGTTTTCGTTGGCGCCAATGTCGAGAATGCGTCCTTTCCGGAGGGATGGTGCGCCGAAACCACGGCGCTTGGCCACTATATCATGGGTGGCGGCGGCAAGATCACGGAGATCGCTGTCATCGCCGAGCGCATAGGCAGAGTTTCGCCCTGTGGCGGCTGCCGGCAAAGGCTGGCGGAATTCTGTCAGCCGGAAACGAAACTCTATCTGTGCGACAATGCTGGCGTGGTCGAAACCGTGACCATGGGCGACATGCTGCCCTATGGATTCCGGGGCGACATTTTGAAATGAAGAACTGGTTGAAATGAAGAGATGGCTGAAATGAAGGAAGCGCTGGACCATCTCGTTGAGCGGCTGGACGGACTGGCGCCGACCACGGCGCTGGTGCTGGGCTCGGGCCTTGGCGGGCTTGTCGACCAGGTCGAGGATGCGGTGCGCATCTCCTATGCGGATTTGCCGGGCTTTCCCAGAAGCGGCGTCACCGGCCATGCCGGCGAGGTGGTGGCTGGGCTTTTCGCTGGCACGCCGGTGCTGATGCTGTCGGGCCGCGCCCATTATTACGAGCACGGCAACGCGGCGGCGATGCGGCCGGCGCTGGAAGTGCTGGCGGGCATCGGCATCACCAAGCTGATTCTGACCAATGCGGCCGGTTCGGTCGATCCGGAGATGGGGCCGGGCTCAGTGATGCTGATCACCGACCACATCAATTTCTCGGGCTCCAATCCATTGATCGGCGAGCCGAGCGACCGTCGTTTCGTTGGTCTTACCGAAGCCTATGATGCCGGCATTCGCTCGGCGATCGAGAAAGCGGCGAAGGCGACGGGCACGGCGTTGCACAAGGGCGTCTATATGTGGTTTTCCGGACCGTGCTTCGAGACGCCGGCGGAAATCCGCATGGCGCGCATCATGGGCGCCAATGCGGTCGGCATGTCGACCGTGCCGGAGGTCATTCTCGCCCGCTTCCTCGGCCTGCGTGTCGCCGCCTGCTCGGTGGTCACCAACCTCGCCGCAGGGATGACCGGGGCGGAGCTTTCGCATCAGGAAACCAAGGACATGGCGCCGATCGGCGGCGCGCGGCTGGCGACAATCCTCCGGCGTGTGTTCGAGGATGGGCTGCCGGAGAGCAAGGTCCAGGCCTGATGCTTCCGCAAGAGATTATTCGCCGCAAGCGCGATGGCCAGAAGCTGTCGACGCAGGAGATTGACGGCTTCATCGAGGGCCTGACATCGGGCACCGTCTCGGACGGCCAGGTCGGCGCCTTCGCCATGGCGGTGTTCTTCAACGGAATGAGCCGCGACGAGGCGGTGGCGCTGACGCTGGCGATGCGCGATTCCGGCGATGTGCTCGACTGGTCGGACCTGCCGGGACCGGTCACCGACAAGCATTCGACAGGCGGCGTCGGCGACAATGTCTCGCTGATGCTGGCGCCGATCGTTGCCGCCTGCGGCGCCTATGTGCCGATGATATCAGGCCGGGGCCTCGGCCATACCGGCGGCACGCTGGACAAGATGGACGCCATCCCCGGCTATATCAGCCAGCCGGATATTGCGCGCTTCCGCAAGACGGTGCTCGAGACCGGATGCGCCATCATCGGCCAGACCGCCGATCTGGCGCCGGCTGATCGCAGGCTCTATGCGATCCGCGATATCTCGGGAACGGTCGAATCCGTGCCGCTGATCACCGCCTCCATCCTGTCGAAGAAGCTTGCCGCCGGCCTGCAGTCGCTGGTGCTCGACGTCAAGGTCGGCAATGGCGCCTTCATGGAGAAGTCGCGCGACGCAACGGCGCTGGCGAACAGCCTGGTCGAGGTCGCCAATGGCGCCGGCCTGAAGACCTCGGCGCTGATCACGGGCATGAACGAGCCGCTGGCGTCGGCGGCCGGCAATGCGGTCGAGGTGCGCAATGCGGTCGACTTCCTCACCGGCCGGGTCCGTGACAAGCGGCTGGAGGATGTGACGCTGGCGCTGGCGGCCGAGATGTTGCAGTCGACAGGCCTGGTGACGTCCAACCAGGACGGCATGCGGCGCGCCGCCGAGACGCTTGCCGGCGGTCGCGCCGCCGCCATCTTCGCACGCATGGTGTCCGCCCTTGGCGGTCCCGCCGACTTCGTCGAGAAGCCGGAAAAATATCTGCCGAAGGCGGCAACGGAATTCGCGGTCAAGGCGACCGCCAACGGCTTTGTCACCGGCATCGCCACCCGCGACATCGGGCTAGCGGTCGTCGGCCTCGGTGGCGGGCGCACGCGGCCGGATGACAAGATCGACCATGCCGTAGGCATCACCAGGCTGTTGCCGGTGGGTGCGGAGGTGCGGGTCGGTGAGGCGCTGGCGCTGGTCCATGCCCGCACGGAGGCGGATGCGGAGGCGGCCGCCGCCGCCGTGCTTTCGGCCTATGTGGTCGGAACTTCGAAGCCGGCGGCGGACAAGAGCGTGATCCGGCGGATCCTGCCGCGCGGGTAGGCAGAGGCGGGAAGGTTCTCTCCTACTGGACGAGCAGCAGCGTGCCGTCTTCGACCTGGTATTTTTCCAGCCGCTGCAGAAAGCTCATGCCGATCAGGTTGGTGTGCAGCGCCCGGTCGTCGAGCACGACGGCCTGGATGTCCTCGACCGTGATCTTGCCGATCTGCAGGCGATCGATGCTCACCACGGCTGCCTTGATGGCGCCGTTGGCGGTGTTGACCTGTTGGTTGAAATCCGCCTGGTTCAGTGAAATGCCGATCCTGCGTGCTGTCGACGTGTTGATGGCGACCAGCGTGGCGCCGGTGTCGATCAGGCCGTCGACCTGACGGCCGTTGAGCTTGAACGACGTGGTGAAATGCCCTCGCGCGTCCGCTGCGACCAGCACCTTGCGGCCGAACGGTTGTGGCACTGGCGGCTTGTCAGGGGCCGCGGCCAGCTTCAGTTGCGGATCAGCCGCCGGTTCGGCCTCAGCCGCCGATTTCGGCGTACTGTCGAACATTTGCGGATTCGATTGATAGGCGAACGGGATCAGTACCGATGTCGCGGCAAGCACGCAAAAGATGAGAACTGTGCGCAGCATGGGTCGGCCTTTGTGAGCGCCGACCCTAGTTCCGACATGGTGTTTGCGGCTTTAACGCGCGCCGAAACCGTGCCGTTGCGTAAACGAGCGGTAAACGGCCGTGATGGTTATTTCGTCCCGTACATGCGGTCGCCGGCGTCGCCGAGACCCGGCATGATGTAGCCTTTCTCGTTGAGCTGGCGGTCGATGGAGGCGGTGAAGACCGGAACATCCGGGTGCGCCTTGGTGAAACGTTCGATGCCTTCGGGCGCCGCCAACAGGCAGAGGAAGCGGATGTTGGTGGCGCCGCGTCCCTTCAGCTTGTCGATAGCCGCGATCGCCGAATTGGCGGTGGCCAGCATCGGATCGACGACGATCACCAGCCGGTCGGCGAGGTCGCTCGGCGCCTTGAAGAAATATTCGACCGCTTCCAGCGTCTCGTGGTCGCGGTAGAGGCCGATATGGGCGACGCGCGCCGCCGGCACCAGATCGAGCAGGCCTTCGAGCAGGCCGTTGCCGGCGCGCAGCACCGAGGCGAAGACCAGCTTCTTGCCCTCCAGCGTCGGCGCCTCCATGGTTTCGATCGGCGTTTCGATGGTGGTCGTGGTCAGTTCGAGGTTGCGGGTGACTTCATAGCCGAGCAGCAGTGAAATCTCGCGCAGCAGCCGCCGGAAGCCGGCCGTCGAGGTCTCCTTCTTGCGCATGATGGTCAGCTTGTGCTGGACAAGCGGGTGGTCGACGACGGTGACGCCCTGCATGGTGTTCTCCTAAATGCGTGTCGCCCAAAAGTGTGCGCATAGATCCATTCGGACGCGCTGCGCTTCCGGCTGCTGGAACGACCCTAGCGACAATGCGCCGGCCAAGGAACCGCCTGGCCGGCACCGACCACAGTTTTGTCGGGAGAAATCAGCGCGCGGCGCCGTTGAGCTTGGCCAGCAGCGCCGTCTTGGTCTTCCGATCGACGAAGGCTGCCTCTATTGCCGTGCGGGTGACCGCAGCGAGCGCCTTGTCGTCCATCGCAAAATGCTCGGCGGCGATGGCGTATTCGCGCTTCAGAGACGTCCAGAAATAGGGCGGGTCGTCGGAGTTGAGCGTTACCTTGCAGCCCGCCGCTTTCAACGCCGGAAAGGGGTGGTCGGCGAAGCTGTCGAAAACCTTGAGCGCGATGTTGGAGCCGGGGCAGCATTCGAGCACGACGCCTTCGTCGGCGATGCGCCGGACGAGGTCGGGGTTCTCGATGGCGCGCACGCCGTGGCCGATGCGCGACGGGCGGATGTGGTCGAGTGCCGCCTGGACGCTCTCCCAGCCCATCAGTTCGCCGGCATGGATGGTGATGCCAAGCCCGGCCTCGCGGGCGATCTCGAAGGCCCTGACATAGTCCTCGAAGTCGCCCATGCGCTCGTCGCCGGCAACGCCGAAGCCGGTCACCAACGGATGCCCGCAGCGGGCCGCGAAGCGCGCCGCCTGCTCGATCGATTCGACGCCGACATGACGCACGCCGGTGACGATCATGCGGCCCTCGATGCCGGTCTTGGCCTTGGCGCGGGCCATGCCTTCGCCGAGCGCGTCGGTATAGGCCTTGGGCGACAGGCCGGCTTTTTTGGCGTGATCCGGCGAGGTGAAGACTTCGGAATAGATGGCGCCGTCGCGGGCGAGGCTGGTCAGATAGTGATCGGCCAGCCGGGCATAGTCCTCTTCGGTGCGGAACAGGTCGGCGGAAAAATCATAGGCGGCGAGGAACGAGGTGAAATCGTGCCAGACGAAGGAGCCGTCCTGGATATAGGGCGAGGTGTCCTTGCCGTATTTCTGCGCCTGGCTGATGACGAGTTCGGGGGCAGCCGCCCCTTCGATGTGGCAGTGCAGTTCTGCTTTCAAAGGCATTCAATCATCCCGTCAGGTCAATCCAGATCGTGGCCACATTGGCATGATGCCACGACAGGGAAGCGCGGCCGAACACCGCGCCTTAAACAATAGCGCCCGCACCATCGATCGGCTATGGTCCCGCCGGTTTTATGACGGATCACAATAATGTCAGTCGAGAGAACAACGGCCGCGGGTGGCATGGAAACCTCCTATGGTTTCAAGCGTGTAGGGGCTGACGACAAGCAGTCCCTGGTCAACGACGTTTTCCACAAGGTAGCCAACCGCTACGATCTGATGAACGATCTGATGTCGGCTGGACTGCACCGGCTGTGGAAGGACGCCATGGTGACATGGCTTAATCCGCCGAAACGGCCAGGCTGGAAGGTGCTCGATGTTGCCGGCGGCACCGGCGACGTCGCCTTCCGCATCGTCGAGGCGAGCCACCGCAATGCCCATGCCACCATCCTCGACATCAACGGCTCGATGCTCTCGGTCGGCCGTGTCCGGGCCGAGAAAAAGGGCCTGTCCGACAACACCGATTTTGTCGAGGCCAATGCCGAGGAATTGCCTTTCGCCGACGCCACATTCGACGCCTATACGATCGCCTTCGGTATTCGCAACGTGCCGCGCATCGATGTGGCGCTCAGTGAAGCGTTCCGCGTGCTTAAGGCCGGCGGACGTTTGCTCTGCCTCGAATTTTCCGAGGTCGACATGCCGCTGCTCGACAAGGCCTATGAGGCCTGGTCGTTCAACGCCATTCCCAGGATCGGCAAGGCGGTCACCGGCGACGGCGAGCCCTATTCCTACCTGGTCGAATCGATCCGCAAATTTCCCAACCAGCAGAATTTTGCTGCCATGATCACCCGCGCTGGCTTCGATCGCGTCTCCTTCCGCAACTATTCGGCCGGCATCGCCGCCCTGCATTCGGGCTGGAAGCTTTGAGGCTGGCCCGTATTTTTCACGTTCGATGTGCCCTGCGCCGGTTTAGAAAGCCGGCAGGGCAAGTGCTGCCATGAGCACCGTCGGCGCGGCTTTTCGGCTCGCACGGGCCGGCTGGGTGCTGGTGCGCGAGGGTGTCGTCGCCGCCTTGCCGGGCGACGAGCTGTCCGGCCTGCCGAAATTCGGCTGGCGCATGGCGCGGCTGTTCACCCGCCGCCGTGCACTTGCCTATGAACGCGGCGATCGGCTGGCCAAGGCGGTCGTCCGGCTCGGCCCATCCTACGTCAAGCTCGGGCAGTTCCTGGCGACGCGGCCTGACGTCGTCGGCAACGACATGGCGGTCGATCTCGCCATGCTGCAGGACAAGATGCATACGTTTCCGCAGGCTGAGGCGGTGGCCGCGATCGAAGCCTCGCTCGGGCGCAAGATCGGCGAGCTTTACGTCCGCTTTGGGGATGCTGTCGCTGCCGCCTCGATCGCCCAGGTCCACACAGCTGAAACCGTGCAGAACGGTGTCGCTACCCAGGTGGCGGTAAAAGTCATCCGGCCGGGCGTGCGCCGCCGCTTCTTCCACGATCTCGAAAGCTATTTCCTCGCCGCCCGCCTGCAGGAAAAGTACATCCCGTCGTCGCGCCGCCTGCGGCCGGTCGAGGTGACCGAGACGCTGGCGCAGACCACCAAGATCGAGATGGATTTGCGGCTCGAAGCGGCGGCGCTTTCCGAACTCGGCGAGAACACCAAGGACGATCCTGGCTTTCGCGTGCCGTCCGTCGACTGGGAGCGCACCGGCCGCGACGTGCTGACCATGGAGTGGGTCGACGGCATCAAGATGAACGACGTTGCCGGCCTCGCGGCCTTCGGCCACGATCTGAAAACCATCGCCGGCAACCTGATCCAGTCGTTCCTGCGCCATACGCTGCGCGACGGCTTCTTCCATGCCGACATGCATCCGGGAAACCTGTTCGTCGAGGGCAACGGCACCATCGTTGCCGTCGATCTCGGCATTGCCGGCCGGCTCGGCAAGAAGGAGCGCCGCTTCCTCGCCGAAATCCTCTACGGCTTCATCACCCGCGACTATCTGCGCGTTGCCGAGGTGCATTTCGAGGCCGGCTATGTGCCGCGCCAGCACAATGTCGCGGCCTTCGCGCAGGCGATCCGCGCCATCGGCGAGCCGATCCATGGGCAGCCGGCCGAAACCATCTCGATGGCCAAGCTGCTGACGCTGTTGTTCGAGGTCACCGAGCTATTCGACATGGCGACGCGGCCCGAATTGATCCTGCTGCAGAAGACCATGGTGGTGGTCGAAGGTGTCGCCCGCACGCTCGACCCGGCCTTCAACATGTGGAAGACGGCCGAGCCGGTGGTCGGCGACTGGATTGCCGGCAATCTTGGCCCGCGCGGCATTCTGGTCGACGCGCGCGACGGTGCCAAGGCGATGCTGGCACTGGCCCGCCAGGCGCCGGAACTCGCCGCCCGCACCGAGCGTTTGTCGCGCGAGATCGACTTGATGGCCGAGCACGGCCTGCGCTTCGACGAAGCTACATCGCGCGCCATCGGCAAGGCCGAAGCGCGTTACACCCGCTCCGGCCGGCTGGCGCTGTGGGTGATCGCGCTGACGCTGGTCTATATCGCGTGGAATATCTTGTGATTGCTGACCGGCGATAGCATTGCTATCATTGCATTCGTGACGACCTAAAGAGTGCAATCACATGGCCAGCATCACCATCCGCAACCTCGATGATGACGTGAAGGATCTGCTGCGGCAGCTGGCGGCAGAGAATGGTTGCTCGATGGAAGAGCAGGCGCGGCTGATGATCCGGGCGGCGGTTGAGGGCCGGGCAGGACAGGCCGACCGCATCGACCAGATCGAGAAGACGCTGCGCGCGCTGGCAGGTCGAGACCAACAAGCGACTTCTGCCGTCGCTGTTTCGGGCAAGTCGTCGCCGCGTGGCTCTTTGTCAGGCAAGCGCATCCTGCTCATCATCGGTGGCGGCATTGCCGCCTACAAGGCGCTCGACCTGATCCGCCGGCTGCGCGAGCGCGGTGCTGCGGTGCGCGTGGTGATGACATCAGCGGCGCAGGAATTTGTCACCACGCTGTCGGTCGGCGCGCTTTCGGCCGACCATGTCTTTACCGAACTGTTCGACCGCAATGATGAGCACGATGTCGGCCATATCAGACTGTCTCGCGAGGCCGACCTTCTGGTGGTCGCGCCGGCCACAGCCGACCTGATGGCCAAGCTCGCCAACGGCCATGCCAACGACCTGGCATCGACCGTGCTGCTCGCCACCGACAAGAAGGTCTTGCTGGCGCCGGCGATGAACCCGAAAATGTGGTCGCATCCGGCGACCCGGCGTAATCGCGCGACACTGGCCAAGGACGGCATCGCTTTCGTTGGCCCGGCCAAAGGCGAAATGGCCGAAAGCAACGAGGCCGGCGAAGGCCGTATGGCCGAGCCGCTGGAGATCGTCGCCGCCATCGAAGCGCTGCTCGAAAGCAGGCCGAAGCCGCTGGCCGGCAGAAAGATCATCGTCACCTCGGGGCCGACGCATGAGCCGATCGACCCGGTGCGCTACATCGCCAACCGCTCGTCGGGCAAACAAGGCCATGCGATTGCGGCGGCGCTGGCGAGGCTGGGCGCTGACGTCCAACTTGTCTCCGGTCCGGTCAGCATTGCCGATCCGGCCGGCGTTGCGACGACGCATGTCGAGACTGCGGCCGAGATGAAAGCGGCGGTCGAGCAGTTGCTGCCGGCGGACGCCGCGGTGTTCGTCGCCGCCGTCGCCGACTGGCGCACCGCCAATTCGGCCGGCGAGAAGATCAAGAAGGTGGCGGGCGAAGGGCCGCCGGCGCTGCAGATGGTCGAAAACCCCGATATTCTCGCCAGCGTCGGTCATCACCAGAAGCGCCCCGGACTGGTCGTCGGCTTCGCCGCCGAAACGCAGGACCTGATTGCCAATGCCGAGGCCAAGCTGAAGAAGAAGGGCGCGGATTTCATCGTCGCCAACGATGTCTCGCATGACAGCGGCGTCGGCTCTTCCGGCGTCATGGGCGGCGATCGCAACCGGGTGCGGATCGTGTCGAAGACCGGCGTCGAGGAATGGCCCGAGATGAGCAAGGACGAAGTGGCGGCGCGGCTTGCCGCGCTGATTGCAGAACGGCTGAAGACGATCGTGGTCTGAGCGGCCTCCCGGCCGCCGCCGGGCTCACTCCGCCGCAACACCTGGTGCGCTCGCGGCAAGCGAGGCTTCGATCGACTCCGCAATGATCCGCAGGCCGAGATCCAGCTCCTGTTCGGAGATGGTCAGCGGTGGGGCAATGCGGAAGACTCCGCCCATGCCGGGAAGCTTGACGATGTTCATGCTGAGCCCGCGCCGGAACGCTTCTGCCGCGATTGTCGCGCCGAGCTGGTGGTCAGGGAGTTTGCCCTCCTTGACGATCTCGACGCCGAGCAGAAGGCCGCGACCGCGCACGTCACCGACGCATTCGTAGCGCCGCTTCAACCGCGACAGCCCTTCGAACAAACGCGCACCCATATGCCGGGCCCGGTCGACCAGCTTTTCTTCTTCCACCACGTCGAGCACGGCGAGGCCGACTGCCGCCGGCAGCGGGTCGGAGACATGCGTGGTGTAGAATAGGAACCCTTTTTCGTGTGCGGCGTCTTCGATGTCGGCTGTTGTCATGACTGCCGACAGCGGCAGGCCGGCACCGATGGTCTTGGACAGAGTGAGAATATCAGGTGTCACGCCGTCCCTCTGGAAGGCGAACATATCTCCGGTGCGGCCGATGCCGGTCTGCGCTTCGTCGAGGATGAGCAGCATGCCGCGCTCGCGGCACTTCTGTTTGAGCGCCGCCAAGTAGCCTGGTGGCAGCTCCAATATGCCGCCGCTCGACAGGATCGGCTCGGCGACAAAAGCCGCCAGGCTTCCCGTCGACTGGCTGTCGATCAGATCGAAGGCATCGTCGAGTTCGGTGCGCCAGTCCAGCGAGCCATCGGCGTGCTTGAAGCGCGGCCGGAAGCTGTTGGGAGCGGGGATGGCCAGCGACCCGACCGTGGCCGGGCCATAGCCCTTGCGGCCGGCGCTGTAGGTCGCCGAGGCGGCAGCACCCGTCATGCCGTGCCAGCTCTTCGAGAAGGCAACGATTTCGTGCCTGCCGGTCACCAGCTTTGCCATGCGGATGGCGGCTTCATTGGATTCCGCGCCCGTCGAAAGCAGCATGACCCGGTCGAGGCCCGGCGCCAGGGCTGCGAGCCGTTCGGCAAGTTCGACCACCGGCCTCGACAGCATGCCGCTGAACAGGTGGGCTACCTTTTCGACCTGGCGTGTCACCGTCGAAACGATCCTGGGATGAGAATGGCCGAGCAGTGCGCTCATCTGGCCGGAGGTGAAGTCGAGGATCGGCCTGTCGTCGGCATCGTAGACGAACGAGCCAGCGGCGCGCTCGATGATGGCGGGCTCGAAGCTGCCGCCGTAGCGTATCAAATGCTTCTGCGCCGCCGCCCAGAATTCTCGATCCGCGTTTTTCGACATGCCGCAACTCCATCAAATCGTTGAAGAGGAAAAAATAGCGGATGGCGCGGGTGCAGTAAAATTGATAGTAATCGGATTCCGATATCAATGGAATTGATATGCAGGCCCCGCTCGACCTCAAGCTCCTGGCGACATTCGTGCGGGCGGCGCATTCGGGAACGCTGAGCGCGGTGGCCATACAGGTCGGGCGCACGCAGTCGGCCGTGACCATGCAGGTGCAGCGGCTCGAGGAGGCGCTGGGACAGAGCCTGTTTCATCGCAGCGGCAGCGGCGTGCGGCTCACGGGCAGCGGCGAGCGCTTCCTCGTCTACGCCGAGCGCATTCTCAAAATCCATGACGAAGCGATCTCGGCGCTGTCCGAGAAAGGCCTGCACGGTTCGATCGTTTTCGGCAGCCCCGAGGATTATCTCAGCGCGTTCTTTCCCGCGCTGCTGAAGAGTTTCGGGACGATCTATCCCGATGTCGAGATCAAGGTCGTCTCGGCGCCGACAGTCGAATTGCGGACGCTTCTCAACGCACGTCAGATCGACCTGGCGCTGGTTTCGAATGCGCACGATGCGCAAGGCGTCGTGCGCACGGAACGGCTGGTCTGGGTCGGCAGCAAGCCAGCGCTCGACCTCTATGATTTCGGCGACACCGTGCCGCTGGCAATGGCCGCGTCGAATGCAATCGATCACAAGGCGGCCTGCGAGGCGATGGCCCGGGCTGGGCTGCGCTACAAGATCGCCTATGCGAGCAATAGCCTCGCCGGCTTGATCGCGGTCGCGCGGTCAGGCCTGGCGATCAGCGTGATGACGCAGGAGGCGGTGCCATCCGACCTGCATATTCTGGGCGCGCCGCTGCCTCAGCTGCCGCGTCTTGGCATTCTGATCGCCTTTGCCGAGACCGAGCGATCTCCGGCGGTCGAGGCATTCGCAAATCACATCCGCAGCGTTCTTCCATCGCTTTGAGAAGCAGGCCGGCCGGGAGGCGACTGGCCAATCTCGGCAATGGCTTCAGCCTGTCGCCAATTGCGGCCGGCTTGCCGTCAAAGCCATCCTCAACGCCGCCAGGCAGCCAATGATACCGAGCGGCACGAAGGCCAGGAACAGCCAGCCGGCGACGCTGGCCGCGGCGTCGCGGTTCAACCCGGCGGAGAAGCCGCTGGCATTGGCGATGATGCCGGCCATGGCGGCGCCGACGGCGTAGCCGATGCGCTGCATGGTCGGCACGGCGGCCGAGGCAATCGTCTGCTCGCCCTCGCGGGCGGAGGCGACGATGATGCGCGTCAGGAAGGGCCAGGACACGCCGAAGCCGCCGCCTTGCAGCAGGGCGCAGACGAGGATCAGCAGGATCGATCCAGTAGGAATGGCGTAGGCGAAACCGGCGAGGCCGGCCGCAATCATCAGCGCGCCGATGACGAGGATCTGCCGTTCACGCTCCAGCGGCGCATTGGCGACGGCGATAGACAGGATCGACCAGGCGATCGATTCGGCGGCGATGATGTAACCGGTGGTGAGGATCGGAATACCGTGCAGCGTTGTGAGCAGCAGCGGCCCGTAGATGGAAAATGAGACGGTCGCCACCGAGAAGGCGGCAACCATGGTCATGCCGCTGCCGACCGGCGAGCGCCACGAAAACAGGCCCGACGGGAACAGCCGCGAGCGCGGCTTCATGGCGTCGACGACCACGAACAGCGCCAGGCCGGCGAGGCCGAGGACGAGCAGCAGCGAGGAGCGCACCAAGGCGACGTCGACCCCGGCGGTGGCGATCAAGATGACGGCGATAGCGAGACAGCCAAGTGCGGCATAGGGGAAGGGCGGCGAGGTGCCGGCGGCGGCTTGCGGCTTTGTCGCTTCCGGTGTGTTGAGCACGATGAAACTCGCCAGCGCCATGGCGATGCCGCCCAGCACGAAGACGCCGAAGGCCCAGCGCCAGGACAACAGCTCGACCATAATCGCGCCGAGCATCGGGCCGCTGAAGGCGGCAACGCCCCAGATTGCCGACATGATGCCGAAAAGCTGCGGCCAGATGTTGCGATTGAACAGCCGTTCGACCGAGACGAAGGCCAGCGATACCAGCGCGCCGCCGCCCAGCCCCTCGACCAGGCGGCCGGCGAGAAACACCGGCATGGAGGGGGCGGTGGCGCAGATCAGCGCGCCGGCGGCATAGAGCAGAGCGGCGACCGTGACGTTGGAGCGCAGCGCGACATAGCTGACCATGCGGCCGGCGGCCGCACCTGCGACGATGGCGCCGAGCTCGTAGATGGCCAGCGACCAGCCGACCAGTTGCACGCCGGCGAGGTCGCCGACCATCGCCGGCATGATTGTCGCCACCATCGTCTCGTTGGTGGCGTGCAGCAGGATGCCGAGGCTGATGAAGCAGAAGCGCGCCAGGTCGCCGCTCGTCCACAGCGCGCGCCAGTCGACTTTGTTGCTGGTGCTTTCAGTCATCACTTCCACCCTGCCTTTGCATATCTCGATGCCGGCGCATGGCACCAGAAGCCAGTGGGGCTTTCCGGCGGGGCCATGCGCGCTGTTTCAGCAAGGGCAGGCTTGTAAAACCTCAACCGTGGTTGAGTTCAAGCGACTTTTTTACCGCCAGCGTTCGCGATTGGCCGAAAGCCTCTCAGCTTCGTCATCCACGGGTCTGCGCCGCGTCGCTTCGCTCCTTGCTCCGCCCGTGGATGACGAAGCGTCAGTTCGCCGAACTGCGCAGCTGGAACTGGCTGACGCCGATGGCGATGTTCATGCCGGTCTGCGTCTGCAGGCTCAGCGGCTGCAGCGTGAAGGCCTGCGAGGAGCCGCCGACCAGCAGATTGGCGCCGGCGCCGACCGCCGCCGTCACTTCGGCGCTGGCGCCGACATAGTCACCGGCCAGCGCGCCCGGCGCATAGATGTTTTTCAGCGGCGTCAACACCAGCCACTGCATCACCGTCTGTTTGGTCGTGCCGATGTCGAGACCGTATTTGTTGACGACGCCGAAATAGGCTTCGGGCGCGAAGCTCTTGTCGGCCGGAGTGAAGGTGCAGCTCAGATCCTTGCTCGAGCCGAAGATGAAACCGGTGCCGCCGCCGATGGCGCAATCGAGCGTGCCGAGTTCGATGCCCTGGTCCTGCGCCCGACCAGGACAGGCGAACGCCATTGCGGCCATTATCGCCGCGGCAAATGTTGCAGTTTTCGCCACAGGACCCCCCCTCTCGAGCGCGCTTGCCGACCTAGAGTGGTTTCTTGCGGCGCTTCAAGTAAACCAATGCGGCGACTGCAGCAAAGAACACGACGATGGCCAGGATGTACAGCGCTTCCGTCGAGCCATCGCCACCGTCCGGCGAAACGCCAAACCATCTTTCGATGAAATCCATGCCTGTCTCCTCTCGGCTGAAAAATTGGTGGACTCAATGCAGGTCCGGGGGGCGGTCGGGATCGTGGACCGGTGTGCAGCCATCGAGCACCGGGTGGACAGTCCATTGATGCTCAGGGCGTTTCTGGTTGTCGTCCACCGCTTGCTGTTCCGGGGTCAGAGGGTGGACGCCTGGGTCAACGACACGCGGGATCTCAGCGAGCAGATCGCACCAATGCTCCATATAGGCCTTGAACTGCACCGGGTCCTTGGGCACCGACTGCGGTCCGACCTTTTGGACCACGCGCGTCGCATGCATCTCGTTCCAGCCGTCATGGCCGCCGTCATAGACCCAGCGCCCACGCGCCACCACCCAGTCGTCGGCACCGATGGTCCCGCCGCCGACCAGCGCGTCGGCGGCGTCACCGTCATCGGCTAGGGCCCACGCTGCCGCGGCTGCGAGAAGTGCCAGAGGCGCCAATATGGCTTGCAGGATCTTGCACAGCGCGCCGAAGATGAAGTTCTTCTTGCACCATGATCCGCCGAGGCTGAAGGCATCCAGCGCCTTCAGCACGTCATGCGCCCGCGAGCCTTCGAATTCGCAGTGCAGGACCGGAACTCCGAACTTGGTGGTGTCGTTGCCCCAGCCGTTCTTGACCAGGAAATCGGCATAGGCGTCCTTGTCTTCGCCGGCCCCCCAGCCATAGTCGCGCCCGACGATCTCGGTCCATGCCTTGTAGGCGTTGTACATCGGATTGTAGACGACGGTTCGCTGATACGGCGAGAACTTGAGCTGCGGCACCTGCTCGGCAATGAGGTCGCCTTGCGGCTGTGACGGGTCGGTCGCGGCAAGGAACGGCTTTTTATCGGCGGGGTAGTCGTGACCGTCGGGGTCCAGCATGATCTTGTTTCGCGCCGACCAGCATTCGCTCACGCTGAGCGGCGCGAGCAGGACATTCATGGCGTAGTCATTGTCGATGTCTTCGATCGGGTTCTTGTCCTGTCCGACATCCTCGGTGTCGATGATCTGGCCGACGGCGCAGATCTGATTGCCGCCGTCACCGCATTTGCAGGCGTGGCTTTCGTCGCGGTAGAGGCAGACGAGCTTGCCATTGACCATCCAGTCCACCACCACCCTCAGGGCCGAGACGATGGCTGCCAGGACAATCGGACCGACGACAAGGCCGCCGGTGAACAAGGCCAGGAGGGCTGCGGCGATGGCGCCGCCAAGCAGCGCGTTCAGCACCGCCAGCCCCGTCATTTCGGCCATGGTGGTGAAATTGTTGGCTTCGACGCAAGAGGTGTATTGAGGTCCTTGTTTCATGGCAGCACCTCAATTGTGGACATAAAGCGTGACGCCGCCGACGAGATCGCCGCCGGCAACGCCGTTTATGTTGATGGCCTGCATCGGCACGAAGGCGTCGGTTGCCGTGATTTTCACGGTCACCATTTTCTCCTCGCCGGCGCGCAATTCGAGATGCTCGGCACCGTGGAAGTCGATCAGCCATCCCTCGGGCACCGGATGGGCACCTCGCCGGTGCGGCGCGAGACGGCCTTGCCCGACATCGCGGGAAGGCCTTTGGGTCTCGGCGGGCTTGCAGGCAGGCAGTGCCGGAATGGCATAGGCGTCGGCGGTGAGCGCGATCTTGCGATTGTCGGCCGAAATGTTGCGCAGCGGGAAGGTGAAGGTGGCGTCGGGCGAATTGAGTTTTTTCACGTCGACGTTCTTCTGGCCGAGATTGTTCAGCGGGTTGGCGTCATCGTCCCAGACAATCTCGGCCTGCAGGCAGTAGTGGCCGGCGGATGCCGGCGTCATCCAGCCAATTTTCGCCAAGGCAGGTGAATGCGACGAGCCCTTCACGCCCAGATTGACATGCGTTTCGCCGATGTAGTTGCGCACCGTGCCGATGCCGAAAGACAGGTAGTAGAAGCGGACCAGGAGATTGACGGCAGGCGCCTCGAGCGAGTTGTTCCAGATGCGGGCCTGGACGGTGTAGGCCTTCGCCGGCTTCAACTCGTGTGAGGGCACCGGTGCCGGGGACGGCGACGGATCGGCCGGGTCGAAAAGATCGATATCGGGATTGTCCCAGGTGATGGCGAGGCCGAGCGACATCAGCCAGCCCTGCGAATACAGAAACGGATCGGGTCGCTTGTAGATCGTTCCCGGAAGCTTCACGCCTTTCGACGGCGGGTGGCCTTCGGACCCTTGCCCCTTGGGATCAGCGGTCGCCTTCCAGCAGATCTTGGCGAGGATGCCAAGCAGGATTCGCATGCCGGCGATGGCGCCGAGCACCGCCAGCAGTGTCAGATAGGCCAGGAAAAGCCAGCGGCCCAACAGGAACAGAAGCAGCAGAAGCAGAAAGGCGAGCGCCAGCAACCAGGCAGGACGGTAGCGTATCTGGCAAAGCCATGACCACACGCTCGACATCGGGGCTTCCTCTCATTCTGGCAGAGCTACAGTCCTCATTTCCATGCTTTCGAGATCACGGCCGTATTCACGGCGCATCAACCGGACCAAAACTGTCTTCGCCCGATGCCGCGCCACCACGCGCGAGGCGACCGACACGCTTGTGCCGGTGGCCAGGAAAATCAGGCACGCTGTCAGCAGATGAGCCCAGCCGAAGGGATAGGTGCTGTCCTGCCGCGTCACCAGAACGATGCAAAGATAGACGGATGCCGCGATCAACGCCGCGCGCGAAGCGGCATCGCATCCGCAAACATCGAAGTGTTTCGAAAGTTGGCCGCCGATCAGCCGGCACGTGCGTTCATCGAGGCCGGCCAAGCCGGGCTCGATCACGATGCTTGCCGGTCTGAAGTGCAAATCGAACGTGTGGGTACGGAGCCGGGCCAGATCAGCATATTGGCGGACAACATAGATTTCTCGGCGGTCAACACCGGCGTGTGCGCCGGAACCCCGAGGCCACCAGGCCCGCAGCCGCTCGAAAATCCGCATCCCAGCCTCGCGACAAATCTACTGCTTGCAGCAAGAAATCTTCGACTGGTGGAAATCAAACAGGAGAGGACTAAAAGGCATCACTCCTGTTCACCCTTCCTAACAAGGGCGTGCAACAATACTAGCACTATACCGGGAAGACGGCCAGTCGGGGCCGCGGCCGTTTCGCTGATCGCGAAAACGGACGGCCTGTCTCACAGGCCGTCCGCAACCGATCGAGTACTTGCTTACTTGAACGAGTGGATCAGCTCCAGCGAGGTCACGGCAACCGCCACATTGACGCCGGTCTGCGCCTGCACGCTGAGCGGCTCCAGCACAAAGGCGCCGTCCAGGCCGCCGACGAGAAGGTTGGCGCCGCCGCCGGTCACCACGCTCGCCTCGGCGTTGACGCCGTAATAATGGCCGGCAAGGTCGCCCTGGTCATGGCTGCGCGTGGCAGCCAGAACCGCCCACACCAGCTGGCCCTGATGCGTCTGGCCGAGATCGACGCCGAGCTTGGAGATCATCCCCGTGTATTTCTCGGACGGTCCATGGTGGTAGGGGCGGAAGGTGCAGTCGACGCCCTTGTTCGACGTGACGACGTAACCGACGCCACCGTCGATGGTGCAATCGAGTGTGCCGAGTTGAAGCTTGCCAGCGCCGGCGGGAGCGACGAAAGCGGTGCTGGCGAGTGCCGCGGCACAGATGATTTTCTTGATCATGGTTCAGTCCTTTCGAAAATTGCCTTCAACAACGGTTGAATAGCCCGGAGCGTTCCGCCGAAAACTTGGCGCGATCAAGGCAAGGGTTAACGCTTTGCCCTCGCTGGTTAACATGAGGTGACAGTGTGCTGGTCGGAGCGCTCTAGTGGCGCCACAGACGCCCAAGTGCTGACCAGGCCTTGTCCAGAGGGCCTTGGTCCGGCAGTTCGATCAGCACCGTGCCATGGAAATCCTGGGGATAGCGCCGGTAGAAGTCGATATCGTTGACGACCTGCCGTCCACGAATGGCGCTGGTGACGGCAGGCGTCGCGCCGGCTGGGATCAGCCGGCGGTGGCGCTGGAAGTGCGCGACAGGCCGTCCTTGGCCGGCTGGTAGGTCGGGTCGAGATGGACCGCCTCGCGATAGGCCTTCGACGCCTTGACCTTGTCGCCGCGCCGCTCATAGACCAGCGCCTGGTTGGCCCAGGCCTCGGCGTTCTTGCCGTCGAGCTTGATGGCCATGTTGAAGTCGGCGAAGGCGTTGTCCTCGTCGTTCATGGCGAGGTAGGAGAGGCCGCGGCCGTTGTAGGGTTCGGCAGCGTCCGGCGCCAGCGAGATGGCGGTGGAGAAATCCTCGATGGCGAAGGCATGCTGGCCCTGGCTCTGATAGATCAGGCCGCGGTTGTGGTAGGCGCGCGCATCAGTGGTGTCGAGCTGGATCGCCTTCTGGAAATCGTTGAAGGCGTCCTGGGTCTTGCCTGCCTTGCGATAGAGATTGCCGCGGCCGATATAGGCGGCGTCATAATTCGAATTGATCTGGATCGAGCGGTTGTAGTCGGCAAGCGCCGCTGCCTGATTGCCGAGGAAGCGCTGGATGAGGGCGCGGTTCGAATAAGCCTGGTAGAAATTCGGATTGAGCTGAATGGCGGTGTCGAAGTCGTTCAGCGCCGCCTGATACTGGCCGCCGCGGCCATAGGCCGAGCCGCGCACATTGTAGCCTTCCGGATCCTGTGGGCTGCGCTGGATCACGGCCGACAGCGAGGAAATGTTCTCGCTCGAGCCCTGCGCCTTGTCGATGTTGTTGAATTCGCCGGTCGGGGCCGTCTGGCAGCCAGCAAGCGCCAACCCGGAAATCAGGGCTGCCGTCAGGGCGAAACCGCGCAATGCAGTCCTGCGCTCTACGCTGATTGCGTTCATGTCTGCCCTGTCCTCACTTCAGTCGCGTCGCTCAGTCCGGGTCCCCCCTCCGGGCCGGGTCACACGTCAAAACAAAAAGGTGGCGGCGATTCCGCATCGCGCCACCTTGGATATCCTTCAAAAAGGACGAAAAATTGGCGTCAGAACCGCGGCGGACGCGGAGCGCCACCAGGACCGCCGGCAGCACCAGCCGCCACGGGGCGCGGCGTCATCGGCAGCAGACCTTCGCGCTGGGCACGCTTGCGGGCCAGCTTGCGGGCGCGGCGCACGGCCTCGGCCTTTTCACGGGCGCGCTTCTCGGAAGGCTTCTCGTAATGTCCGCGCATCTTCATTTCGCGGAAAATGCCTTCGCGCTGCATCTTTTTCTTGAGCGCGCGAAGCGCCTGATCAACATTGTTGTCGCGGACGAGTACCTGCACGGGCAATCCTGTCTTTCGGGTTTGATATCAACAGGCAAGCGGCCATAGCCACTAGCCTCCGCAGCGGTTTCCACCACGAATTGTGGCGGCTGATAGCAGAATCAGGCCGCGCTGTCCACAGCCGAAATGCACATCAGCGGCCAAAGCGGCGGTGGTCGCCATGAGATAAACGGTGACTCTTGTTTGAGCACGATCTTTTCCGAAAACCGGTTCCCACTTTTCGGGATCGTGCTTTTAAGCCGTGGCCAGGTGAAGCTCTTCGAAACCCTCGAAGAATTCGCCGTAATCGCAGGTTATTTCCTCGCCCGCCGCGATGTCGCGGGTGGCGGTGGCTCCACCGTACTGCGAAAAATCCGTGTTCGGCCTGTCGGCATGGTTCATGAAGCGCCCATTGTCGACCTCATAGACCATGAAGCCGGGCCGGTCGGGGCTTGGATAGGCGTATCTGTCGAGCAATTCCCTGAGATGCGAGGGTGCCGCCTCATATTTCTCCATCGGGATCAGCCGGTCGAAATCCGGATCGAGCCGCCAGATCGACGCCCCCTTGCTGATCGGGTCGGCGGCGAACACGCCGACGCCTTCGATGGCACTCGCCGCAACATAGGTTCTGATCAGCAGCATGGTTCCCGCCCGTCTTCGAACAGAAGTCTTCGAAGACAGACGGAATCGCCAAATCGCGCCGAAAAAGCAAGGCCGGTTTTGAGACATTGTGGCCTGCGCGCGGGCGCGCCGGCCACAAAATGCATCACGTCCGGTTGATCGAGACGCCGCCATCGGCAAACAGCGCCGTTCCGGTGGTGAAGCTCGACGCGTCCGAAGCCAGATAGAGCGCCGAGCGGGCGATCTCTTCCGGCCGCGCAATGCGCTTCAGCGCATGCAGGCCTTCAACAAAAGCCAGCACCTCGGGACCGGCATCCGGTGCGTTGGTGATGCTTGCCGGCGTGTCGGTGCCGCCCGGCATCAGCGCGTTGACCCGCACGCCCTTGGGGCCGTATTCGGCGGCCAACACCTGCGTCAATCCGATCAGCCCGGCCTTGCTCGCGGCATAGCTGGTCATGCCGGGCATGCCGACCGTATTGCCGACAAAGGTCGAGGTGAAGATCAGCGAGCCGCCGCCGCGTTCGACCATTGCCGGCACCTGATACTTCGCGCCGAGGAATGCGCTGGTCAAATTGGTGTCGAGCGCCTCTTGCCAGCCTTTGAGTGACAATTCCGAGATGGGACCCATGGCGCCGACCGAGCCGACATTGTTGAAGGCGATATCGAGCCCACCGAACCTGCCGACCGCCAGTTCGACGAGGGCTTTTGCATAGGCTTCTTCGGTGACGTCGCCGGCAAGGGCGATCGCCGTGCCGTCGGCGTCCTCGATTTCGGCGACAAGCGCGTCAAGCTCGGCCTGGCGGCGGGCAGCGACGATGATCCTGGCGCCTTCCTCGGCAAAGAGTTTTGCCGTGGCGCGGCCGATGCCGGAACTGGCGCCGGTGATGATGGCGACCTTGTTGGCGAGTGCGAGCATTTTTCTGCATCCTTTTGTTCGCGCCAGCTTCGCCGGCAATTGGATGCTTTGGTCGCAGACAGGGGCGGCGCGAGCCACCCGATACCTGCGAAGGCGGTCAACACGAGCTATTGCCTTAGCAGCCAGCCGAGCCGGTCGAGCGAAAACGCGTAGCTGACGACAATCAGCAAGGCGACGATGATGCCCGTGGTCACGTAGCCGGCCGCATAGAATCCGGCTGCGCCGCCGAACAGGATGACGAGTTCAAGCACCAGCCGCACCGCGCCGGGAACCGGCACCGGTGCGCGCCCCGAGCGGCTTGGATCGTTGAGCACGGCAAAGGTTCCCCAGAGCGCGGCCGCGATAAGTGGCACGGCCAAGGCGAGGAGCCAGCGCCACCACCCACCGGAAAAACTCCAGCCTGCCATGCCGAGGCCGAGCAAAGCGGCAAGCTCCAGCAAGAAGCGCAATGTCAGATTCCACCAGGCGTTACCCAATCGTCCTCCGAATCCCTGAACCGGAGGGATAGTGGCGAAAGGCGGTCCGATCGGCCAGCCCCGGATGCGTCATTTTGGTCGCGGCGCAAAACGGCAAGCGCCGTCGCAAACAGCGCAAGGGTGGCAGCGCTGTTTCGCTAGTGATACACCTCGCGCGCCGGAGCCTGAACGAATGCCCGGCGGCAATCCGCGAGACCTTTGGCGCGAGGCTGGAACGTGAAAAAATATTCGGTATTCGCCATCGCCCGCGAGGCCATGCGCGGCCACAAGGGCTGGGAGGAACAGTGGTCCTCGCCGGAGCCGAAGAAGGAATACGACGTCATCATCGTCGGCGCCGGCGGCCATGGGCTGGCGACGGCCTATTATCTCGCCACGGTGCACGGCATCACCAATGTCGCGGTGCTGGAAAAGGGCTGGCTCGGCGGCGGCAACACTGGCCGCAACACCACCATCATCCGCTCCAACTATCTCTATGACGAGAGCGCCGGCATCTACGATCACGCGCTGAAGCTGTGGGACGGGCTCAGCCAGGAGCTCAACTACAACGTCATGTATTCGCCGCGCGGCGTCATGATGCTGGCCCATAATGTGCACGACATCCAGGTGCTGAAGCGCCATGTCCATGCCAACCGGCTGAACGGCATCGACAATGAATGGTTATCGCCGGAAGCGGCGAAGGAATTTTGCCCGCCGCTCAACATCTCCAAGGACGCCCGCTATCCCGTCGTCGGTGCGGCGCTGCAGCGCCGCGGCGGCACGGCGCGGCACGATGCGGTTGCCTGGGGCTATGCGCGCGGCGCTTCGGCGCGTGGCGTCCACATCATCCAGAACTGCGAAGTCACCGGGGTAAAGCGGGCGCCGAACGGCGCGGTCATGGGCGTCGATACGACGCGCGGCTTCATCGGCGCCAAGAAGGTCGGCGTGGTCGCCGCCGGCCACTCCTCGGTGATCATGAACATGGCCGGCGTGCGCATGCCGCTGGAAAGCTATCCGCTGCAGGCGCTGGTGTCGGAGCCGGTCAAGCCGGTATTCCCATGCGTGGTGATGTCGAACACGGTGCACGCCTATATCTCGCAGTCCGACAAGGGCGAACTGGTGATCGGCGCCGGCACCGACCAGTATGTCTCCTATTCGCAGACCGGCGGCCTGCACATTCTCCAGCATACGCTCGACGCCATCTGCGAGATGTTCCCGATGTTCACGCGCATGAAGATGCTGCGTTCCTGGGGCGGCATCGTCGATGTGACGCCCGACCGTTCGCCGATCCTGGCCAAGACGCCGGTATCAGGCCTCTACGTCAATTGCGGCTGGGGCACGGGCGGCTTCAAGGCGACGCCGGGCTCGGGCCATGTCTTTGCCCACACCATAGCGAAAGACGATCCGCATCCGATCAACGCGCCTTTCACCATCGAGCGCTTCCGCAGCGGCCGCCTCATCGACGAGGCAGCGGCGGCGGCAGTGGCGCACTGAGCACCGCAGACTTTGCAATCAACCGGCCATCGGCCACGGCGAATTGTAGGAACGAAATAGAATGCTTCTCATCCGCTGCCCCTATTGCGAGGAAGAGCGTCCGGAGCTCGAGTTCCGCAACGCCGGCGAGGCGCATATTGCGCGTTCGGCCAACATGGCCGGCGAGAGCGATGACGATTTCGAAAAGTTCTTCTTCATCCGCTCGAATCCCAAAGGCATCATCTATGAGCGCTGGCGGCACATGCATGGCTGCGCGCGGTTCTTCAACGCCGTGCGCGACACCGTCACCGACAAGTTCCTGATGACCTACAAGGCCGGCGAACCGAAACCGTCAAAACTGCCGGGAGTTGCCCAATGAGTGGCGCGTTCCGCATTCCCGGCGCCGGGCGTCTGAAGCAGGCCAAGACCGCCCGCTTCAGCTTCGACGGCCAGTCCTACGCCGGCATCGAAGGCGACACGCTGGCCTCGGCGCTGCTTGCCAATGGCGTGCATCTGGTGGGACGTTCGTTCAAGTACCACCGTCCGCGCGGCTTCCTGTCCGCCGGCGCGGAAGAGCCGAACGCGCTGGTCGAGATCAAGCGCGATGCGGCGCGCAAGGCGCCGAACATCCGCGCCACCGTGCAGGAGCTCTATGAGGGGCTCGACGCGAGCTCGCAGAACCGCTGGCCGTCGCTGGCCTTTGACGTTGGCGCGGTCAACGACATTGCCTCGCCGCTGTTTTCGGCCGGCTTCTACTACAAGACCTTCATGTGGCCGAAGGCGGCCTGGAAGAACCTCTACGAGCCGAAGATCCGGGCTGCGGCCGGTCTTGGCGTCGCCCCCGACAAGCCGGATCCCGACCACTACTCCGCCCGCTTTGCCCATTGCGATGTGCTGGTGGTGGGCGGTGGCGCCGCCGGCATTGCCGCAGCCCTCGCCGCAGCCGAGACCGGCGCGCGCGTCATTCTTGCCGACGAACAGGCGGATTTCGGCGGCAGCTTGCGTTTCGAATCCGGCGCGAAGATAGACGGCCAGGATGGTTATGCCTGGGCGCAAGCCACGGTCGCCAAACTCAGGGCGATGGACAATGTCCGCGTGCTGTCGCGCACGACCGCCTTTGGCTACTACGCGCAGAATTTCGTCGGCCTGGTCGAACGGGTCAGCGACCATCTGCAAAGCCCCGGCCGCGACCTGCCACGCGAGCGGCTTTGGCAGGTTCGCGCCAGGCACGTCGTGCTGGCGACCGGCGCAATCGAGCGGCACATGGTGTTTGCCGACAATGATCGGCCGGGCGTCATGCTGGCGTCCGCCGCACGCACCTATCTCAACCACTACGGCGTCGCGGTCGGCAGGAATGTCGGTGTCTACACCGCCAATGATTCCGCCTATGCTGCTGCGATCGACCTGAAGAAGGCCGGTGTCAACGTGGCGGCCATCGTCGACCTGCGCGACAACCCGACCGGACCGGTCATCGACGCGGCGAGGGCGCTCGGTATCGAGGTCAATTTCGGCCGCGCGGTGATCCGCGCAGGCGGAAAATTGCGCGTGTCGTCGATGACCGTGCAGCCGAAGAATGGCGGCGGCGAGCGTACCATTCCGGTCGACGCGATCCTGATGTCGGCCGGCTGGACGCCGTCGGTGCATCTGTTCTCGCAGTCACGCGGCAAGGTCGCCTTCAACGACGAGACCAAGCGCTTCGTGCCCGGCGCTTATGCGCAGGATTGCGTCTCTGTCGGCGCCTGCAACGGCACGGACGGGCTGTCGGCGACGATCGACGAGGCCTATGCGGCCGGCGCCAAGGCAGCGAAGGATGCTGGCGCCAAGGCGGCAAAAGGCAGCAAGCCGAAGGTCGACGCAAGCGAGAGCTGGTCACGCGGCATGCTGGGCGCCGCCCCCGGCGCCGGGCCTGATACGACGGTGAAGGCCTTCGTCGATTTCCAGAACGACGTCACCGCCAAGGATATCCGCCAGGCGGTGCATGAAGGCATGCGCTCGATCGAGCACGTCAAGCGCTTCACCACCAACGGCATGGCGACCGACCAGGGCAAGACCTCCAACATGCACGGCCTGGCGATTGCCGCCGAGACGCTGGGCAAGCCGATCCCACAGGTTGGCCTGACGACGTTCCGGGCGCCCTACACGCCGGTGACGTTCGGCGCCATCATCGGCCACGCGCGGGGTCCGCTGTTCGATCCGACCCGCAAGACGGCGATCCATTCCTGGGCGGCAGCCCAGGGCGCGGTGTTCGAGGATGTCGGCCAGTGGAAGCGCGCCTGGTATTTCCCGAGGGGTGGCGAGGATATGCATGCCGCCGTCGACCGCGAATGTGTGACCGTGCGCAAGACCGCCGGCCTGTTCGATGCCTCGACGCTGGGCAAGATCGAAGTGGTCGGGCCTGACGCGGCCAAGTTCATGGAACTGCTCTACACCAACCCATGGGAGAAGCTCGAGCCCGGCCGCTGCCGCTATGGCATCATGCTGCGCGAGGACGGTTTCATCTACGACGACGGCGTCGTCGGCCGACTGGCGCCGGATCGCTTCCATGTGACGACGACGACCGGCGGCGCGCCGCGCGTCATGAACCACATGGAGGATTATCTCCAGACCGAATTCCCGCATCTCAATGTCTGGCTGACCTCGATCACCGAACAGTGGGCGGTCATCGCTGTGCAAGGTCCTAAGTCGCGCGATATCATCGCGCCGCTGGTCGAAGGCATCGACATGTCGGACGAGGCGCTGCCGCATATGTCGGTGCGCGAAGGCAAGATTTGCGGCGTGCCGACACGGCTGTTTCGCATGTCGTTCACCGGCGAGCGCGGTTTTGAGGTCAACGTGCCGGCCGACTATGGCCAGGCGGTCTGGGAAGCGCTGTGGGCCGAGGGCCAGAAGCATGGCGCGGCCGCCTACGGCACCGAGTCGATGCACGTGCTGCGCGCCGAAAAGGGCTACATCATCGTCGGCCAGGATACTGACGGCACGGTGACGCCGAATGACGCCGGGCTCGACTGGGCGGTCGGCAAGAAGAAGGCCGATTTCGTCGGCATCCGCGGCATGGCGCGGCCGGACCTGGTGGCCAAGGGCCGCAAGCAGCTTGTCGGCCTGAAGACCAAGGACCCGAAAGTGGTGCTGGAAGAAGGCGCCCAGATCGTCGAGGACCCGAAGCAGGCGATCCCGATGAAGATGATCGGCCACGTCACCTCCAGCTACTGGTCGGAAAATTGCGGCCGCTCGATCGCGCTGGCGCTGGTCGCCGGCGGCCGCGACCGGATGGGCGACACGCTCTATGTGCCGATGCCGAACGGGGTGATCGAAGTGGAGGTCACCGGCATGGTGTTCTTCGACGAGACGGGAGGGCGCCTCAATGGCTAAGGCTGCTGCGAAGACGACATCCACTGCCGCGGCTTCGGTTGAACGCCGTGCCGCGCTCGCCGGTCAGGAGCTTTCCGCCACCGGCGTCAAGCTGGCTATCCTGCCGCCGGCGGAGCGCATTTCGCTGCGCGCCCCGGAGGCTTCGGTTGCAGCACTGTCCAAGGCGCTCGGCGTGACCGTGCCACAGAAGCCGAAGACCTCGGCAACAAAGGCCGGGCGAACGGCTTTGTGGCTCGGTCCTGACGAATGGCTGGTCATCGACGAGGGTGGAAAAGACCTGCTTGCCGATTGCGCCAAGGTTAGCGCTCTGCATTCGGCGGTCGGCATCTCGCATCGAAATATTGCCATATCGGTCACCGGCCCGGCCGCCGCTACGACGGTCAATGCGGGCTGTCCGCAGGATCTGTCGCTCGAGGCTTTTCCGGTGGGGGCGTGCTCGCGTACCATTCTGGGCAAGGTCGAGATCGTGCTGCTGCGCACCGCCACTGATGCCTTCCGGGTCGAATGCTGGCGTTCCTTCTCCGATTATGTCTTTACTTTCCTGTCGGAGGCGGCAGTCGACGCGGCGGCGTAGAGCAATCCTTTTCGGATTGCTCCGGGAACGTCTGCCGTGCCCGATCGTTCTGCGTCAGCCAGTCGAGGGAGAACGCCGATGCCGTCGAAATCCGCGCCGAAGTCACCGGTCAAGAAGACGCCGGCCGTCCGCTCGCTCGAACATGAGCAGCATCACGAGGTGAGTGCGGAAGAGGAACTCGAGGAAGGTCTCGAGGATACGTTTCCGGCCAGCGATCCGGTGTCGATCACCGCAACGTCCATTTCCGGTGCGCCGGCCAGACCCGGCAAGGCCAAGGTCGTGGCGGGAATGAAGAAACCCAAGACATAAGCTCTGACCGGGCTGCAGCGGAAGCGGGCCGAAGCGGTTATGAAAACGGGCGGCCAGGAGATCCTGCCGCCCTTTGTCGTTGTGCCGTTCTTGGTCAGGCTACCGGGTCAGCTCAGAACGAGCTGGGCACGATCCACGGATTGATCTCGATGCCGAGCCGCGGGCCCTTGCTGTCGGCCTTGGCGTCGGATTTTTCGACCGAGCCGGTCGCGCTGCAATCGAGCTTCACATTGGTCTTGGTGTCGACGCAGACAGCTGCGGGCACATGCTTGCTCGGCTGGCTCGTGCCGGCGAAGGCGGCGCCCGAGAACGCCAATACGGCTGCAAGGGTGAGGATTGCCTTTTTCATCGTCAGTCTCCGTTTTCGACCGTTGAAGTTCTTCCGTACATGTACGGTCTTATGTACAGATACGCCTGCCGATCACGAAGTTCAAGCCAAAATCGTACGCGTACGGTAAACTTTTTGTTAACCAAGAAACTCGCCCTCGGTTTGGCTGGGAAGGCTGGCGAGGAAATAGGGAGACGAAAGGCCGTTCAGCAGTTGACCGGCGTCTCGGTCAGCGGCGGCACGTTTTGCGTGCTGAGCGTGGCCAGCGTGAAATCGCACATCCGCTTCACGAAAGCCTGCGGATCGCCAAAGGGGTAAAACGGAAAGGTGATCAGCAGCGAGATCGTACCGTGGCCGACTGCCCACAGCATGGTGGCGATGGCGCGCGGGTCGCCTTGCAACTTGCCGGCGGCGACGCAGGCTTCGACCCTCGAGATCAGCACCTTCATCGCCGGGTTGCCTTCTTCCATGTCCTCGTAGCTCCTGCCTTCCGGCAGCTTGGTCTTTTCGGTCATGAACACGGTGCGGTATTCGTTGGGATTGCCGAGCCCGAAGGCGGCATACTCGGTCATCACCGCTTGCAACGCCTCGATCGGATCGTCGGAGGGATGCTCTTCAATGCGTCGGGCAAGGGTTTCGAACGCATCCTCGGCCAGCGCGAACAGAATGTCCTGCTTGTCGGCGAAATAGGAATAGACCGACATCGGCGCATAGCCGACCCGCTTGGCCAGCTTGCGGATGGTCAGGCCCTCATAGCCTTCTTCCTGAACGAGCTTGTGGGCTGCGGCAACCAGTTCGGAACGCAGTTCGGCTTTTTGTTTCTCGCGGCGTTTCTGGACGCTCAGCGGCAATGTCTGCTGCCTTTGGTTGGTTGGTGCCTATCTAAATTATATACGCTGTACGAAAACGGACAAGAGCACGGGAAGTTCCCAAACGGCATGCATCAGATTGCGCCGACGCCGCCATCCACGGCGAGCGCATGGCCGGTCATGAAGGAATTGGCGGGGTCGGCGGCAAACAGGATGGCGGTGACGATCTCGTCGACTTCGCCGACCCGCTTCATCGGCACGCCGCGCGTCAACTCGGCCAGCGCCTCGGCTTCCGGCGCGCCGGAGAGACGCACGAAGCCGTCGACCATTGCCGTTCTTGTGTGGGCCGGGCAGATGGCGTTGATGCGCACGCCCTTGGTGGCGTATTCGGCGGCCGCCGATTTGGTCAGGCCGACGACGCCATGCTTGGCGGCGGCATAGACCGAGAGTTTCGGGGCGCCGACCAGCCCGGCGACCGAAGCGATGTTGACGATGGCGCCGCCTTTGCCGGTCGCCTTGAACTGCCGTTCCATTTGCGGGATCTGGTGCTTCATGGCGTAGAAAACGCCAAGCAGGTCGATCTCCAGGACGCGGCGCGCTTCATTAGAGGCCACTTGCGGCAGGCGCACGAGGCTCTGAACGATGCCGGCATTGTTGACGGCGACATCCAGTCTGCCGAATTTTTCGACCGCCAGTGCCACCAGAGCTTCCGACACCGCTTCGTCGGCGATATTGCCGGCCAGTATCGCTGTTTCCGTATCGAGCGTGGCAGCGAGGCTTTCCAGCGCCGCGTGGTCGATGTCGGAAAGGACCAGCCGCGCGCCTTCGGCGGCAAAGCCCTTGGCCGCGCCGCAGCCGAGGCCGCCGGCGGCACCGGTGATCAGCACCGTCGCTCCGTCAAAACGGCCCATCACGTCTCCTCGTCGATCAGTTTCACGGCAAGGCCGGCGAGCAGCTTGACCGCTTGCGCATAGGTTTTGGCCTTTTCCGGATTGGAGGCGTTGCCGTCCAGCGCGCGTTTGTAGACGCCCTGGCAGATGGCAGCCAGCCGGAAGAAGGAGAAGGCGAGGAAGAAGGTCCAGTTGCCGATGCCGGCCAGCCCGCGGCGTTGGCAATAGGCAGCGACATAAGCTTCCTCGGAGGGCAGGCCGAGAGCGGCACGGTCGATGCCGCCAAGGCCGCGAAAGCCTGACGCGTGCGGCAGGCGCCATTGCATGCACTGATAGGCGATGTCGGCGAAGGGGTGGCCTGATGTTGACAGTTCCCAGTCGAGCACCGCCAGCACTTTCGGCTCACTGGGGGCGAAGATCATGTTGTCCAGCCGGTAATCGCCATGCACGAGGGATATCCGGCCGTCGTCGGCCGGCATGTGCGTCTCCAGCCAGGCGATCAGCCGATCCATATCGGCCACCGCTCCGGTTTCGGCGGCGCGGTACTGGCTGGTCCAGCGCGTCAGCTGGCGTTCGAAATAACTCCCCGGCCGGCCGAAATCGCCGAGCCCTGCCGCCTCGACATCGACATCGTGCAAGGCGGCAAGCGTCGCATTCATGGCATCGTAGATGGCGGCGCGCTCATCATCGCCTGAGGCTTCCGGCAGCGCCGGGTCCCAGAAGATGCGGCCATCGAGGAAGGCCATCACATAGAACATGCGGCCGATCGGCGAGTCTTCGCGGGACAGATGCAGCACTTCCGGCACCGGCACCGCGGTGCCGGCAAGCGCCTGCATCACCCTGAATTCGCGGTCGACCTGATGCGCGGATTTCAACAACTGGCCCGGCGGCTTGGCGCGCAGCACGTAGCGTCCGCTTGCGGCCGTCAGCAGGTAGGTCGGGTTCGACTGTCCGGATTTGAACTTTTCGATGGAACGAAGCCCGACAAAACCGGGGATTTCCGCCTCGAGATAAGGCGCTAGCGCTGCCTGGTCGAGCGCAAGCGCCGACGGGTCGAGCGCGTTCGGGTCGCTCATGCGGTCTCGGGCTGACGCTCGATCAGCGTCAGCGTCAGCCAGCGCGCCGTCAGTGCCGGCTTCTTCGAACCCTCGATCTCGATGGTCACATCATGCGCCGTCTGCACCCAGCCCGACGGCCGGACCTTGACGTCGGCCAGCACGAAGCGGGTGCGGATGCGCGCGCCGGTCTTCACCGGCGCCAGGAAGCGCAGTGAATCGAAGCCGTGATTGACGCCCATCTTGCCGTTTTCCAGCGGCGGCATGGTCTCGAAGGTCATGGCCGACAACAGCGACAGCGACAGGAAGCCGTGCGCGATGGTGCCGCCGAACGGCGTCTCGCGCATGGCCCGCTCGGGATCGCAATGGATGAACTGGTGGTCGTCGGTGGCGTCGGCGAACTGGTCGATCATGCGTTGTGACACCACCCGCCACGGCGAGACGCCGACTTCCTTGCCTACACTGGCCAGAAGCACATCGAGACTGATCGGTTCCACTGCGATGTCCTCCAATTCAGCCGCCGGCTTTCCGGTCGGTTGTATCATTCCTTGAACAGCGTCAGCCCATGCTGCACCGACTGCCCGCCATCGATCGGCAGGATGGCGCCGGTGACATAGCTGCCAGCACGGCTGCACAAATAGAGGGTTGCGCCGGCAATGTCATCCGGCGCGCCGATGCGGCCGATCGGAACATGGCCGCCGACATGTTTGGCCTGTTCCTCGCTGCCGGTGGCGAAAGCGGTCATCCGGCTCTGGAAAGGGCCGGGGGCGAAGGCGTTGACAGTGATGCGGCGGGCGGCGAACTCGATCGCCAGCGTGCGCGTCAGGTGGTGAACGGCCGCCTTGGAGGCGGTGTAGGAATAGGCGTCGTCGGCCAGCGGCTGGGTGCCCATCACCGAACCGAGATTGATCACCCGGGCCGGATCGGCATCGCTGGCGGCGGCATCGAGCAACGGCAGCAATTCGCGCGTCAGGTGGAAGACCGCCGTGACGTTGACGCCGAACACTTTTGCCCAGGCCGGGTAGGGAAACGTCTCTAGCGGCGCGCCCCATGAAACGCCGGCATTGTTGACCAGGATGTGCAGCCGTTCGGTTCGCGCCTTGACCTCGGCAACGAGGGCAGCGATGCCAGCCTCGCTGGAGACGTCGCCGGCAAAGCCCTCCGCCCGGCCGGCCGCGCCCAGCCCATTCAATGCGTCGGCGACCTTGATGCAATCCTCGCCCTTGCGCGAGGCGATCATCACGGTGGCGCCGGCTTTGACGAGTGCCGTTGCCGCCATGCGGCCGATGCCGGTTGCGGCCCCGGTGACCAGCGCGATCTTGCCGGCGACCGAAAACAGCTCGTCCAGATAGCTCATCGCAGTTCCTCCGCGCCTCTCCCCTCGCGGTCCGGGGCGAAAGGGCTCGCGTTGACAAGGCTACCCGAAGTACGGTCATCCTTGCCACGGGTAAAGTACCCAGATGTGCATGAAGGGTTAGCGACCGATGACGGAGATGAATCTCGGCATGACCGAGCGGCTGAAGCCGATCCACGCGCGCGTCACGGCGATGGTTCGCGACGAGATCATGCCGCTGGGCGAGGAATTCCTGGCCGAAATCGGCAAGGATGGCGACCGCTGGGTCTACACCGCGCGCCAGACCGAAATCCTCGAAGGGCTGAAGAAGACCGCGAAAGAGCGCGGCCTGTGGAATTTCTGGCTGACCGGCTCGGAGCGTGGCTACGGCCTCTCCACTGTCGAATACGCCTACCTCGCCGAAGAGATGGGCAAGGCCCATCTTGGCGCCGAAACCTTCAATTGCTCGGCGCCCGACACCGGCAATATGGAGGTGCTGGAACGCTACGGTTCGGTGGACCACAAGAAGGCGTGGCTGGAGCCGCTACTCGAGGGACAGATCCGCTCGGCCTATCTGATGACCGAGCCGGATGTCGCCTCTTCCGACGCCACCAACATCGTCATGCGCTGCGAACGGCAAGGCGACGACTATGTGCTGAACGGCGAGAAATGGTGGGCGTCGGGCGCCGGCGATCCGCGCTGCGCCATCTACATCGTCATGGTGCGGACCGGTGGTGACGGCGAGCCGCAGCACCGCCGCCATTCGATGATCCTGGTGCCTTCCGAAGCAAAGGGCGTGACCAAGGTTCGGGCGATGCAGGTCTATGGCGACGACGACGCGCCGCACGGGCATATGCATCTCAGGTTCGACAATGTGCGGGTGCCGGCCTCGAACCTGATCCTCGGCGAGGGCAGGGGTTTCGAGATCGCGCAAGGGCGGCTTGGGCCCGGCCGCATCCACCATTGCATGCGCGCCATCGGCCAGGCCGAGATGGCGCTGGAGATGCTGTGCCAGCGCTCGGTGCGCCGCGAGGCGTTCGGGCAGAAGCTGGCGAAGCTGGGGGCCAATTTCGATATCATCGCCGAATGCCGCATGGAGATCGAGATGGCGCGGCTGCTTTGCCTCAAGGCTGCGTGGATGATCGACCAGGGCGATGCGCGGGCCGCCGCGCCTTGGATCAGCCAGATCAAGGTGATTGCGCCGCGCGTCGCGCTCAGGGTTACCGACGAGGCGGTGCAGATGTTCGGCGCGCAGGGCATTAGCCAGGACACGCCGCTGGCACGTTCATGGACGCATCTGCGCACACTGCGACTCGCCGATGGACCCGATGCGGTGCATCGCCGGCAGGTGGCGCGCACCGAGCTGAAGAAGTACACGCAAGAAAAGGTTTGAGCGGCTGCTCAGCTGGCCGCGTTGCGACGTTCTGGCGGTAACCAAGGAGTACCCCGATGGCCATCCCATCCGAGATGAAGGCGTTGCTGCTGACCGGCGACGGTTACACCAGGACGCCGAGCGGCAGCGTGCTGGAGGCGATGGAACCCTATCTCCAGCCCGGCAGCATCGCTGTGCCGGCGCCGGGGCCGACACAGGTGCTGATCAAGGTCAGTCTTGCCTCGATCAATCCGTCCGATGTCATGTTCGTCAAGGGCATGTACGGCCAGCCGCGCGCCAAGGGTCAGCCGGCCGGCTTCGAGGGTGTCGGTACCGTCGTCGCCAGCGGCGACGAGCCTTATCCCAAAAGCCTGATCGGCAAGCGCGTCGCCTTCGCCACCGGCGTCACCAACTGGGGCTCATGGGCCGACTACGCCGTTGCCGAGGCGGCTGCGTGTATCCCGCTGCTCGACACGGTCCGCGACGAGGATGGTGCGGCGATGATCGTCAACCCGCTCACCGCGATCGCCATGTTCGACATCGTTAAACAGGAGGGCGAGAAGGCCTTCATCATGACTGCCGGAGCCAGCCAGCTCTGCAAGCTGATCATCGGTCTGGCGAAAGAGGAAGGGTTCCGGCCGATCGTCACCGTGCGCCGCGACGACCAGATCCCGCTCTTGCAGGAAATCGGCGCCGCCCATGTCCTCAACGAGAAGGCGCCGGATTTCAAGGCGACGCTGCACGAGGTGGTCAAGGCCGAGCAGCCGCGCATCTTCCTTGACGCGGTGACCGGGCCGCTGGCGTCGACCATTTTCGACGTCATGCCGAAGCGCTCGCGCTGGGTCATCTACGGGCGGCTCGATCCCGACACGACAATCATCCGCGAGCCCGGCCAGCTGATTTTCCAGCACAAGCATATCGAGGGCTTCTGGTTGAGCGAATGGATGCGCCAGTTCCGCGACCGCCGCGGACCGGCCATCCTGGAGGCGCAGAAGCGGTTTTCCGACGGCCGCTGGTCGACCGACGTGACGGCGGTGGTGCCGCTGGCCGAGGCGATGGCAAAAGTTCCGGCTGAATTGGCCAAGCCCAACGGCAAGGTGTTCATCAAGCCGTAGACGGTTGGTTGCCTCGTTATCGCAGGCTTTCCAGTTCGCGGATGCGTTTGGCGCCGTCGGCCTCGAGTTGCCGGGTGACGGCGCCGATCAGCGTCTCGGCGACGACGAACAATGCCGCCGAGGAATCCCAGGCCGACGGCACGGCGGTGCGCCCGGCGATGACATGGCGGGCGAAGCGGGCGATCGGCGACAGCCACTGGTCGGTGAACAGCACGATCTGCACGCCGCGCTGGTGCGCCGTCTCGGCGAAGCGCACCAGGCTGTCCTGGTAGCGCCTGATGTCGAAGATCACCAGCACGTCGCGCTTGCCCATGTCGATCAGCCGGTCGCGCCAGATGCTCTCCTGGCCGGCAAGGTGATAGACGTCGGGCTGGATGATGGCGAGGTGGGCGGCCATGTAGCGCGCCAGCGGGTCGGTGAAGCGGCCACCGATCAGGAAGGTCTTGCCGCGCCGCTCGGCAAGCCTGGCCGCGATATCGGCAAGCTGCCTGTCGGAGAGATGCCGGAAGGTCTCGCGCATGTTGTCCAGCGTCGCTTCCAGCATCGGCGATATCGCACCGCTTGGGGAGGCCGGGTTGAGCGTGCGCGATGCCGGCGACTGCAACTGCGCCGCCAGTTCGTCCTGCAGCGACGACTGGAATTCGGGATAGTTCTGGAACCCCAGCCTGGAGACAAAGCGCAGGATGGTCGGCGACGATACGCCTGCGGCGGCCGAGAACTCGGCGACCGTCTTAAGCCCGATCAGCGGATAGTTGGCAATCAGCGTCTGCGCGGCACGGCGCTCGCCGGCCGGCATCGTGCCGATGCGGTCCGAAATCAGTTCGGCAATGCTGGAAATCATGGTTTTCCCCCGCCCTTGGCCCGGTCCGTCATGCTTCCCCGAAAACGCATTTGACAAAGCCTGACAAACTGTATGAAATCATCCACGGGGACGCAATGAGGCAAAATACGTAACATAAGATACAGCGCTCCCCAGGGGACGGCAGTATGGAGAGAGCACGGCCCGCCAGCCTTGCATCGTCTGATACCGTAAGGGTGACGAACCCCGGCGGGTCCAGCCCTTTCGTGCTGACCTGCGACCACGCTTCCAATTTCCTGCCGGCCGAATTCGGCACGCTCGGCCTGAGCGTAGAAGATCTTTCCCGCCACATCGCCTGGGACCCCGGCGCGCTGCCGGTGGCAAGCCGCATGGCTGAGGCGCTCGATGCGACGCTGATCGAAACCCGCATCTCGCGGCTCATCATCGACTGCAATCGTCCGCTCGACGCACCGGACCTGGTGCCGCCGGTCAGCGAGACGACGATCATTCCAGGCAATGCCGGCTTATCGGACAGTGAGCGCGCCGAACGGATCGCTTTGTCATGGCGACCGTTCCATGACACGATCGCCAACATCATCGACGACCGGCTGGCGCGCGGGCAGGAGACGCGGCTGGTGTCGGTGCATTCCTTCACCCCAGTCTACAAAGGCAAGAGCCGGCCCTGGCATATCGGCATCATTCATGATGACGACCGCCGGCTGGCGTCGCCGCTGATAGCAGCACTCCAGCGTCTTGCCGGCGTTACCGTTGGTATCAACGAACCCTATTCGCCGGCCGACCGCGTTTACTTCACCCTGGAGCGCCATGCGCGCTCGCGTGGCCTTGCCTGCGCAATGATCGAAATCCGCAACGACGAAATCTCCGGCGAGACCGGGCAGCGGAAATGGGCGGATCTGCTCACCGGCATTTTTTCTGATCTGGAACCCGAGGAGGCCAAGGGTTCCCGGCGACACGCAATGGGAAAATCAGTTCAATCGGCCAGCTAGAAACACGAGGGGAACGAAAATGGCAGGACCGGATACATCAGACCATGAGAGGTCGGAGGACGTAAAAACCCTCCATAGCATGGGCTATGCCCAGGAATTGGCTCGCCGCATGAGCGGCTTCTCGAACTTCGCGATTTCCTTTTCGATCATTTGCATTCTGGCGGGCGGCATCACGTCCTTCCCGCTGGCGATGGCTACCGGCAGTGGCTTCGAGGCGACCGTCGGCTGGGTCATCGGCGGTGTCTTTGCGCTTGTCGTGGCCGCGTCGCTTGGCCAGATCGGCTCGGCCTACCCAACGGCCGGCGGTCTCTACCACTGGTCGTCAATTCTTGGCGGGCGCGGCTGGGGCTGGGCTACGGCCTGGATCAACCTGCTCGGCCTGGTCTTCGTCGTCGCCTCGGTCAATGTCGGTGTCTATGCACTGTTTAAGGATCTCGTCTGGTCCGGCGTGTTCGGCCATGACGTCTCCGCCTGGGGGTATCAGGAGCAGGTGATCGGCGTTGTGATCATCACCGTCGCGCAGGCGCTGATCAACCATTTCGGCATCAAGCTCACCACCATACTGACGGATTTCTCGGGCTACCTTATTCTGGTCGTCGCCGTCGTGTTGACCGCAATGTTCCTGATCTGGGGCGCAAGCTGGGATTTCTCGCGGCTCACCACCTTCGTCAACAACACCGGTGATCCGGGCGCCGGATACGTTCCCACCGCACGGACGGCACTCGTCGCCTTCCTGATCGGCCTGCTCTACCCGCTCTATACGATCACCGGCTTCGATGCCTCGGCCCACACGTCCGAAGAGACCCACAATGCCCGCGTGGCGGTGCCGCGTGGCATGATCCATTCGGTTCTGTGGTCGCTGGTCTTCGGCTTTGCCATGGCTGTGTCGTTCGTGCTGGCCAGCCCCGATCTGGCAGCCACGGCCAAGGATGGCGCCAGTGCCTGGTTCAATCTCTTCAACAACCTGCCGGCACCATTCTGGCTGAAGAGCATCATTGCCATTGCGATCGTGCTGGCGAACTTCATCTGCGCGCTCGCCGGACTGACGTCGACCTCGCGCATGATCTTTGCCTTTGCGCGTGACGGCGGTCTGCCCGGGTCGTCGGTGTGGAAAACCGTCAGCCCGACATGGCGTACGCCGGTGGCGGCGATCTGGCTCGGCGCGGTGCTCGCGGTCGCAGCGACACTGTATTCGCCGGCTTTTGCCGCACTGGCCGCCGGCTGTGCATTGTTCCTCTACGTGTCCTACGCCATGCCGGTGGCGGCTGGCCTGCTTGCCGAGGGCAAGAGCTGGACCGAATTCGGTCCGTTCCGCCTCGGCATCTGGTCCAAGCCGTTCGCCGTCATCACGGTGCTTGGTGTTCTGGTCCTGATGTATGCGGGCATCCAGCCGCCATTCGACATCCTGATCAACTATGCCATCGGCCTGATCGTTCTGCTCGTGGTCCTCTGGTTCGGCATCGAGTCGCGCCGCTTCAAGGGCCCGCCGATCGGCGCCGACATTGCTCGCCGCGCGGCGGAGATCGCGGCCGCAGAAAAGGCCGTCGGCCAGACGGCGTAACGCAAACACACAATCGCCCGATCGGCTAAGGTCGATCGGGCGTCTAACAAAAATGAGGGGAATTCCGACATGACAACACCGGGTTATTCAGACGTTGATAAGGCGGAGGACGTAAAGGCCCTCCACAGCATGGGCTACGCCCAGGAACTGGAGCGGCGGCTAAGCCGCTTTTCGAATTTCGCCGTTTCCTTCTCGATCATCTGCATCCTGTCCGGCGGTATCAACTCGCTGGCGCAGGCAACGTCGGGCGCCGGCGGCATCGGCATCGGCATCGGCTGGCTGGTCGGCTGCTTCGTCTCGCTGACCTTCGCGGTCGCCATGTCTCAGATCAGCTCGGCCTATCCGACGGCCGGCGGCCTCTATCACTGGGGTTCGATCCTCGGCAATCGCGGCACCGGCTGGGTCACGGCCTGGCTCAACCTGCTCGGACTGATCACCGTGCTGGGCGCCATCAATGTCGGCACCTGGACGTTCTTCATCGGCGCCTTCGGACCGACGCTCGGCATCGAGGGCACGCTGACCAACCAGATGATCTTCCTGGTCATCATCACCGGCGCCCAGGCACTGATCAACCATCTCGGCATCAAGCTAACGGCGAAGCTGACCGACTTTTCGGGCTATCTGATCTTCTTCGGCTCGATCCTGATCGCGGTTGTCTGCCTGTTCTCTGCCGAGACTTGGGACTTCAGCCGGCTCTTCACCTTCCACAACTACTCAGGTGAGGCCGGCGCCAGCGTCTGGCCGTCGGTCTCGAACGCCTGGGTGTTCGCGCTCGGCCTGCTGCTGCCGATCTATACGATTACCGGCTACGATGCTTCGGCGCATACCTCGGAAGAAACCATCAAGGCGGCTTCCTCGGTGCCGCGCGCGATGGTTATGTCGGTGATCTGGTCGGCGGTGTTCGGCTATCTGTTCCTGGCCGCCTTCGTGCTGATGATCCCGAACATGGACGACGCCGCCAAGCAGGGCTGGAACGTGTTCTTCTGGGCCTTCGACCAGCGTGTCGGCACGGGGCTCAAGGAGTTCGTCTATCTCGTGGTGTTCATCGCCCAGCTGCTGTGCGGTCTCGCGACCGTCACCTCGGCTTCGCGCATGATCTTCGCCTTCTCGCGTGACGGCGGCCTGCCAGGCTCGGCGGCGCTCGCCAAGGTCAGCCCGACCTACCGCACGCCGGTGGCGGCGATCTGGACGGCATCGATCCTGTCGGTGCTGTTCGTCTGGGGATCGACGCTGGTTTCGGTTGCCGGCACCTCGGCCTACACCATCGTCGTGTCCTGCACCGTCATCTTCCTGTTCCTGTCGTTCACCGTTCCGATCGTGCTCGGCATGCTGGCCTGGGGCACGCCGAAGTGGGACAAGATGGGGCCGTGGAACCTGGGTCGCGGCATCTTCATGCTGTTCGGCGTTCTCTCGATCATCTCGATGATCCTGATCTTCGTCATCGGCATCCAGCCGCCGAACGACTGGGCGCTGTACATCACCGTCGGCTTCTTCATCCTGACGGCGATCGTGTGGTTTGCTTTCGAACGCAACCGCTTCCAGGGCCCGCCGCTCGGCGACATCATCGCGGCCCGCCAGGCGGCGATCAAGGCAGCCGAACAGGCGGTCGGCGAAACCGGCAACTAACGTCAACCATCACGGCCATGGCCGGCCTCGCGCCGGCCATGGTTTCATTTACCCCTCAATCGACCAGCGCTGGAGTGCCAAAGGAATGGCCGGAAATTTCTCGTTCGATCAGTTGAAGAAAGCGGTCTCCAATGGCGAGATCGACACGGTGCTGGCCTGCATCGTCGACATGCAGGGCAGGCTCGCGGGAAAGCGTTTCCTCGCACAGTATTTCGTCGATTCCGCCCATGACGAGACGCATGGCTGCAACTATCTCTTGGCCGCCGACATCGATATGGAGCCGGTGCCGGGCTACAAGGCGGCAAGCTGGTCGAAGGGCTATGGCGATTTCGTCATGAAGCCGGATCTGGCGACGCTGCGGCGCATTCCGTGGCTGGAGAAGACCGCGCTGGTGATCTGCGACGTGCTCGACCACCACACCCATGACGACCTGCCGCATTCGCCGCGCGCCATGCTGAAGAAGCAGGTCAAGCGGCTCACCGAGCGCGGCTACATCGGCTACTTCGCCTCCGAGCTCGAATTCTATCTGTTCAACGAGACCTATGATTCCGCCCGCAAGAAGCACTGGCAGGGGCTCGACACGGCCTCGCCGTACATCGGCGACTACCAGATCGGCATCACCACCAAGGAAGAAGGCGTCATGCGCCGGCTTCGCAACGAAATGGAAGCGGCCGGCATCCCGATCGAAAACTCCAAGGGCGAGTGGGGCCCGGGCCAGGAAGAGATCAATGTGCGCTATGCCGAGGCGCTCGACATGGCCGACCGCCACGCCATCCTGAAGAACGGCGCCAAGGAGATTGCCGAGTCCGAAGGCAAGTCGATTTCCTTCATGTCGAAATACAATTACGGGCTCGCCGGCAATTCCAGCCATATCCACAATTCGCTGTGGAGCGCCGACGGCAAGACACCTTTGTTCTTCGACAAGAAGGCCGACTGGACGTTGTCGACGCTTGGCCAGCAATGGGCGGCGGGCCAGCTGAAATATGCCAAGGAGTTCACCTGGTTCCTGGCGCCCTACATCAATTCCTACAAACGCTTCCAGGCCGGCACCTTTGCGCCGACCAAGATCATGTGGAGCGAGGACAACCGCACCGCCGGCTTCCGCCTGTGCGGCGAAGGCACCAAGGGCATCCGCATGGAATGCCGCATCGGCGGCGCCGATCTGAACCCGTATCTCGCCTTTGCAGCGCTGATTGCCGCCGGCCTCGCCGGCATCGATGAGAAGCTGGAACTGCAGAAGCCTTTCGTCGGCGATGCCTATCAAGCCTCGCGCCTGCCGGAGATCCCGAAGACGCTTCGGGACGCCACCGAGACGCTGGCCAAGTCGAAGATGCTGAAGCAGGCGCTCGGCGACGACGTGCTCGAACATTACGTCCACACCGCGAAGTGGGAGCAGTTCGAATACGACCGCCGGATTACGGATTGGGAACTGCACAGAGGGTTCGAGCGGTACTAAGCTAGCCCGGAGCGCCCTTGCCCTCTCGCCGTGAACAACCGGGGCGCAGACGCTGGAGCTTCGCTCTTCTCCCCGTCACCATACGGGGAGAAGGTGCAGGCAGGCGGATGAGGGGCAGCGCCAAGCCATACGATATTCGATTGTTACAAAGTGCGAGGACTTAAAGAATGACCGAAACGGTCAAACTCAAATCACCTATTGATGGCTCGATCTATGCCGAACGGGCTGTCGCCACCGACCAGGCCATCAATGCCGCGGTCGAGCGGGCCAAGGCGGCGCAGGAGAAATGGGCGCTGACGCCGATCGTCGAGCGCGGCAAATATATGCTGGCCATGCTGGAAGCGCTGGTCGCCATGACCGACGACATCGTGCCGGAGATCGCCTGGCAGATGGGCCGTCCGGTACGCTATGGCGGCGAGTTCGGCGGCGTCAAGGAGCGCACCAACTATATGGTCGAGATCGCCGAAGCTGCTCTCAAGCCGGTCCTGGCCTCCAATCCGAAGGACGGGTTCCGCCGCTATGTGAAGAAGGTGCCGCTCGGCGTCGTCATGGTGATCGCGCCGTGGAACTATCCGTATCTGACCGCCGTCAACACCATCGTGCCGGCATTGATGGCTGGCAGCGCCGTCATCCTCAAGCATGCGGCGCAGACGCTCTTGGTCGGCGAACGTTTCCAGCAGGCTTTCGACAAGGCCGGCCTGCCCAAGGGGCTGTTCCAGAACATCGTCCTGAACCACAGCCAGACCGAGAAGCTGCTCGGTTCAGGCAAGATCGACCACGTCAATTTCACCGGCTCGGTCGGCGGCGGCCGCGCGATCGAAAAGGCGGCGGCCGGCACGTTCATGAGCCTCGGCCTCGAGCTTGGCGGCAAGGACCCGGCCTATGTCCTGCCCGACGCCAAGATGGACCATGCTGTCGCCAACCTTGTTGACGGCGCCTTCTTCAATTCCGGCCAATGCTGCTGCGGCATCGAGCGCGTCTATGTCCACGAGAAGGTCTATGACGAATTCGTCGAAGGCTTCATTGCCGAGACGAAGAACTATGTCGTCGGCAACCCGCTCGATCAGGCAACCACAATGGGGCCGATGGCGCAGGCACGCTTTGCCGATCTGATCCGTGAGCAGAAGGCCGAGGCGTTGCGCAAGGGTGCCAAGGCGCACATCAACATGAAGGTGGCCAACGACCAGGCAGGCTCGCCCTATCTGGCGCCGGAGGTGCTGACGCAAGTCGACCACCAGATGAGTGTCATGCGCGAGGAAAGTTTTGGCCCGATCGTCGGCATCATGAAGGTGCGCAATGACGAGGAGGCGATCGCGCTGATGAACGACAGCCCCTATGGGCTGACGGCCTCGATCTGGACGCGCGATACCGACCATGCGGCGGCGATCGGCGACCGCGTCGAAACCGGCACCGTGTTCATGAACCGCTGCGACTATCTCGATCCGGCGCTGGTCTGGACCGGCGTCAAGGACACCGGCAAAGGGGCTGCCCTGTCGGCCATCGGCTACGACAACCTGACCCGGCCGAAGTCGTTCCACCTGCGTGAAACCATCTGATTTTCTGAAAGACAAAAATGTCCAAGCTGACCTCGAAATGGAATTTCCCCACCACCGTCCGCTTCGGCGCCGGGCGCATCAAGGAACTGCCCGACGTGCTGGCGGCAACCGGCATCAAGCGGCCGCTGTTCGTCACCGATCCGGGTCTGGCGAAGCTGCCGGTCGTCGCTTCGACGCTGAAAATTCTCGATGATGCCAAGGTGCCCTACGGGGTCTTCTCCGAAGTGAGGCCAAACCCGGTGGAGTCCAACCTCACCGCCGGCATCGCCGTGTTCAAAAAGGGCAAGCATGACGGCGTCATCGCTTTCGGCGGCGGCTCGGCGCTCGATCTCGGCAAGCTGATCGCCTTCCAAGCCGGGCAGACGCGTCCGGTCTGGGACTTCGAGGATGTCGGCGACTGGTGGACGCGCGCCAATTCGGATGCGATCGCGCCGATCATCGCGGTGCCGACCACAGCCGGCACCGGGTCCGAGGTCGGCCGCGCCGGTGTCATCACCAATGAGGCGACCCACACCAAGAAGGTGATTTTCCATCCAAAGCTGCTTCCGGCGATCGTCATTGCCGACCCCGAACTGTCGGTCGGCATGCCGGGTTTCATCACCGCCGGCACCGGCATGGACGCGCTTGCCCATTGCCTCGAAGCCTATTGCGCGCCGGGTTATCATCCGATGGCTGACGGCATTGCCGTGGAAGGTGTGCGGCTGGTCTTCGAAAACCTGCCGAAGGCCTATGCCAACGGCAAGGATCTCGTTGCCCGCGCCCACATGATGAGTGCGGCCGCCATGGGCGCCACCGCCTTCCAGAAGGGGCTGGGCGCCATCCATTCGCTGTCGCATCCGATCGGCGCGCTCTACGACACCCACCATGGCATGACCAATGCCGTGTTCATGCCCTATGTGCTGGCCTTCAACCGGGACTCGATTGAAGAGCGGATCGCCCGGCTCGCCGCCTATTGCGGCATCAAGGGCGGGTTCGACGGCTTCGCCAAGGCGGTCATCAAACTGCGCAAGGAGTTGAAGGTGCCGCATGCGCTGCCCGGCCTGATCAAGGGGCTCGACATGGACAAGAAGCGCAAGGGCTTGATCGCCGATATGGCGGTGGTCGATCCGACCGCCGGCGGCAACCCGGTCAAGCTGACCAAGAAGGCGGCGCTGACGCTGCTGGAAAACGCCATCGCCGGCACCGTCTGAGGCGGATTTGGTGCCGAAAATTGAATTGGAAAACGAGGGGAAAGGAAAGGGGAGAGGGCGAAAGGCAGGCAGAAACTAGTTAGCCGGAAAAATAATCGCGGGGCGATTGCTACGACCGGTTAAAAAGAGTTTACTTTTTCGTACTGCGGGCGCCGGTTTCACAAAGCTTTCATCTGGCTGTCACATGAAAACGATACCGCATCGCAGGCGTCCAACGGCGTCAGTTCAACGGAGAGAACACATGTTCAAATTCACGGGGAAAGTGCTTTCCCTTTCGGCCGCGACCCTTTTTGCGTCGTCGGCGATTTCGTCCGCAGCTTCGCTGGACGATCTCGTCAAGGCCGCGAAGGCGGAAGGCCAACTCACCACCATCGCCCTGCCGCATGACTGGTGCGGCTATGGCGCCGTCATCGACGGCTTTAAGGCAAAGTATCCTGAGATCACCATCAACGAACTCAACCCCGATGCCGGCTCCGGCGATGAGGTCGAGGCGATCAAGGCCAACAAGGACAACAAAGGGCCGCAGGCGCCTGACGTCATCGACGTTGGCCTGTCCTTCGGTCCGACCGCCAAGGCCGACGGCCTGATCCAGCCCTACAAAGTGTCGACCTGGGACTCGATCCCCGACTCGGCCAAGGATGCCGATGGGTTCTGGACCGGCGACTACTACGGCGTGCTGTCCTTCCTGGTAAACAAGGACCTCGTCAAGGAATCGCCGGCTGACTGGGCTGACCTGCTGAAGCCGGAATTCGCCAACACCGTGGCGCTTGCCGGCGACCCGCGCGCCTCGAACCAGGCCATCCAGGCCGTCTACGCCGCTGGCCTTTCCGGCGGCGCTGCTGCCGGCGAACCTGCCGGCACCGCTGGCCTCGACTTCTTCAAGAAGCTCAATGCCGCCGGTAATTTCGTGCCGGTCATCGGCAAGCCGGCGACCCTGGCTCAAGGCCAGACGCCGATCCTGGTGACCTGGGATTACAACGCACTTGCCGGCCGCGACACGCTGAAGGGCAATCCGCCCGTCGACGTCGTCGTGCCGAAGACCGGTGTCGTCGCCGGCGTCTACGTGCAGGCGATCAGCGCTTTCGCACCGCATCCGAACGCTGCCAAGCTCTGGCTGGAGTATCTCTACTCCGACGAAGGCCAGATCGGCTGGCTGAAGGGCTATTGCCACCCGATCCGCTTCAACGATCTTGCCAAGAACGGCAAGCTCCCGGCGGACGTGATGGCCAAGCTGCCGCCGGCCGAGGCTTACACCGCTGCGGTGTTCCCGACGCTCGACGAGCAGGGCAAGGCGAAGGAAGCCGTCACCAAGAACTGGGATGCCGTCGTCGGCGCCAACGTCAAGTAAGGCATCAAGCCAACCGGGCGGCCTCGCGGCCGCCCGGTGTTCATCGGAGACGGTAGCCGGCGCATGACAGATCTCTCGCTTTCCGATCACGCAGTTGCCGGGAAGACCGCACCCCCAAGCGAGGCGCGCGCATTGCGACTGCCGACGCAATGGCTCGGCGTTGCGCCATTCTTCATCTTCGCCATCATGTTCCTGATCTTGCCCACGCTCTATCTGATGCTGGGCGCATTCCAGAACGATGCCGGCGAATTCACGTTGGAAAACATAGCGGCACTGGCGCAGCCGTCGATTGTCGCCGCCTACTGGATCTCGCTCAAGGTCAGCCTTTCCTCGGCGCTGATCGGCGCCTTCGCGGGTCTCGCCATCGCCATCGCCATCGTGCGCGGCGGCCTGCCGGAGTGGATACGCTCGGCAACGCTAACCTTTTCCGGCGTTGCTTCCAATTTCGCCGGCGTACCGCTGGCCTTCGCCTTCCTCGCGACACTCGGACGGCTCGGCCTCGCCACGGTGCTCCTCAACACCGTGTTCGGTCTCAACATCTACGCACACGGCTTCAACATCCTGTCGTTCTGGGGTTTGACGCTGACCTACGTCTATTTCCAGATTCCGCTGATGGTGGTCATCATCACGCCGGCGATCGACGGCTTGAAGAAGGAATGGGGCGAGGCCGCCGCGACGCTCGGCGCCACCCAGGCGCAATACTGGCGCATGGTGGTCATCCCGGTGATCTGGCCGAGCTTCCTCGGCACGGTCATCCTGCTCTTCGCCAATGCATTCGGCGCCATCGCCACCGCTTATGCGCTGACCGGCTCCTCACTCAACATCGTGCCGATCCTGCTCTATGCGCAGATCCGCGGCGACGTGCTGCACAATGCTCATCTCGGCTATGCGATCGCCTTCGGCATGATCGTCATCACCGGGCTGGCCAATGTCTTCTACATCTGGTTCCGGACGCGTTCGGAAAGGTGGCTGAAATGAAGTCCGGCAGATTCTGGGCCTGGGTCGTCTTCGCGCTTGGCGCGGCCTATTTCTTCATCCCGCTGATCGCGACGGTGGAATTCTCGATGCGCATGCGGCGTGGCGCCTATTCCTTCGACGCCTATCAGATCGTGCTTGGTGACCCTCGTTTTCAGGCGACCTTTGGCTACTCGGTGCTCGCCGCCGTCTTCACCATCATTCTCGGTGTGCTGATCGTGGTTCCCGCCGCCTACTGGATCCGGCTGCGCCTGCCGCAACTGCGGCCCATCGTCGAGTTCATCACGCTGCTGCCGCTGGTCATTCCGGCCATCGTTATCGTCTTCGGCTATATCAGGATGTACGGTTCGAATTCGCCGCTGCCATTCCTGGCGACCGACATGGGTACCAATGCCTTGCTCGTCATCGGCTATGCGATGCTGGCACTGCCCTACATGTACCGCGCCGTCGACACCGGCCTTCGCACCATTGATGTCAGGACGCTGACCGAAGCGGCGCAGATCCTTGGCGCCGGTTGGGGCACGATCATTGGTCGAGTGATCCTGCCCAATGTGCTGATCGCGGTGCTGTCGGGCGCCTTCCTCACCTTCGCCATCGTCATTGGCGAATTCACCATGGCCAGCCTGCTCAACCGGCCTGCCTTCGGTCCCTATCTGCAGAACGTCGGCGCCAACCGCGCTTATGAGCCTGCGGCGCTTGCCATCATCGCGTTCGCCATTACCTGGGGCTGCATGTCGCTGATCCAGATCCTGTCCCGCTTTGCGCCGAGATCGGCGAACCGCCCAAACTGATCGACAAAGTACTGATCGAAAGAAAAAGCCATGGCCGAACCATTCCTCTCCATCCAGCATGTGCGAAAATCCTTCGGTGCCACCACCGTGGTCGAAGATTTCAATCTTGATGTCGAGCCGGGCGAATTCGTTTCCTTCCTCGGGCCGTCCGGGTGCGGCAAGACCACCGTTCTGCGCATGGTCGCCGGTTTCGAAGAGCCGTCGGCGGGCAAGATCGTCGTTGCCGGCAAGGACATCACGAGGCTGAAGCCAAACCAGCGCAATGTCGGCATGGTGTTCCAGGCCTATGCGCTGTTTCCCAACCTGACGGTGGCGCAGAACATCGGCTTTGGACTGAAGGTCGCCGGCATGCCCAAGGCGGACATCGACAGACGCGTGGCCGAGATGCTCGACATCATCAAGCTGCCGCAGATGGCCGACCGCTATCCTTACCAACTCTCCGGCGGCCAGCAGCAGCGCATCGCGCTGGCCCGCGCCATCGCGCCGAAACCGAAGCTCCTCCTCCTCGACGAACCGCTGTCGGCTCTCGACGCCAAGGTGCGCGTGTCGCTGCGCGAGGAAATCCGCTCGATCCAGAAGAAGCTCAACATCACCACCATCTTCGTTACCCATGACCAGGAAGAAGCGCTGTCGATCTCCGACCGCATCGCCGTCATGTATGGCGGCAAGGCCGAGCAAGTCGGTACGCCGTTCGAGATTTACAACCGGCCGGCTACCAAGTTCGTCGCCAATTTCGTCGGAACACTCAACGTGCTCGAAGGCACCGTCACCGACGCCGCGTCCGGCAAGGTGCGTGTCAACAGCGAGGAGGTGCTGCTCAAGGGCAAGCTCAACGGTTCCAAATCCGGCGACACGCTGTCGCTGGCTTTGCGGCCTGAAGCGATTTCGCTTGGTCGCCAGCCCGGGCGCGATTCCAGCCTTTCGGGCGAAATCTCCGAGGTGCATTTCCTGGGCTCGGTCATCCGGGTTCGCGTCGGCATCGGTGGCAGCACGGTGTCGCTTGACACCTTCAACAGCCCTGCCGCTCCGCCGCCGGCTGTCGGCGAAAAGGCTGAGATTTCCTTCTCCTCAAGCGACATGCTGGTGCTGCATTAACAAATGTGGGTGTCGAAAGAGCGCGGGCCTTAAGCCGGCGCAATGAAGGGCTGCATCACCGCCTGAAAGACCGGCATTGCCTCCAGTCGCGCGGCATGGCGGCTGAGTGCTGGGAAGTCGGCCAATGAAACCAGGCCGGGATGTGCCTCGCTAAAAAAACGCAGCACGGCGGCAACCGCGATGTCGGCATGGCCGATGCGATCGTCGAACCAGTAGGGTTCAGGCCTCGTGGCGCGGTCGGCTTCCAGGACAGCCAGGGCGTTTTCTATCTGCGCGCGGCAGCGCCCGACCCAGAGGTCTGAGACGTTCTCGTGCAGCCGCTTTTCGTAAAACAGGCTGACGGCCTTGTCGCCCAGTCCGGTCGCCAGGGCCGATACTTTGAGGGCCTGATGACGGGCCGGTTCGCTGACCGGGAACATCCTGCGCTCTGCCGGAACGAGGCCGTCGAGATAGTCGAGCATCAGGTGGCTCTCGATCAGCACCTCGCCATTGTCCAGCACCAGGGTCGGCACCCGCGTCAGCGGATTGTAGGGCCGGATCTTGTCTGCATCGCTGAAACTCGACCACGGGCGATGCTCGAACGGCAGGCCGTACAAGTTCAACGCAATGCCGACACGGCGAACAAAGGGCGAGTCGTATTGGCCGATGAGGATCATGGCCGAGGCTTACAGGCCGGCCGGCGGTATGCATACAGCCAGGCGAGCAGGACCCGCTGGACAATCAACAGCATCCTGTGTTCCTGCTAACGAAGCTGCCTAGCCGCTAAGATGATGTCATGGCCCTTTTCGAACTCACCCTTGTCCTGCTGCTGATCGCCGTCGCGCTGACGGCGCTGTCGCGGCGGCTAGAGATTCCCTACCCTTCGCTGCTGGCTCTCGCAGGCGCCGGTCTCGCCTTCGTGCCTGGCGCGCCGACCATCGAGATCGACCCGGAACTGGCGCTGGCGCTGTTCATCGCGCCGGTGCTTCTGGATGCCGCCTACGACACGTCGTTGCGCGATCTCAACCGCTATCGGCTGCCGCTCGTGGCCCTCGCGCTCGGGGCCGTCATCTTCACCACGGCGATCGTTGCTTTCGTCGGTTGGAAAATGGCCGGGCTGCCGATCGCGGCGGCCATTGCACTGGGCGCCATCGTCGCGCCGCCGGACGCGGTGGCGGCAAGCGCCGTGCTTGGGCAATTCAAGGTGCCGCACCGCATCACCGCCATCCTGCAGGGTGAGAGCCTGCTCAACGATGCCACCGCGCTCCTTATCTATAGGTTGGCGGTTTCGGCAGCGCTCGGCGCGATCATGCTGAGCAACGCCATTCCGACGATCCTGTTGTCAACGATCGGCAGCCTGGTCGCTGGTTATCTGCTTGGCCGCTTCTCATTGCTGACGCTCACCCGTATCGAGGATGCGGCGAGCAGCACGGTAATACAGTTCGCCGGAACGTTCGGCGTCTGGATCCTGGCCGACAGGCTGGGGCTTTCCGCCATCATCACCATCGTCGTCTATGCCATGACCCTAGCGCGCCGGGCGCCGCGCCGCATGTCGGCAAGGAGGCGCGTCAGCACCTATTCGGTGTGGGAGTCGGCGGTCTTCGTGCTCAACGTGCTGGCCTTCGTGCTGATGGGCCTGCAGGCACGGTCGATCGTCGGCCGGCTTGCCGGGGAAGGGCAGGGCGAAGCCTTCGTCTTCGCCGCAACGGTGTTGGCCGTCGTCATCGTGTCTCGCCTCGTCTGGGTGTTGAGCTATGGCGTGATCGCACGATGGTTTGCCCGCTTCGGCAGTGACGACCAAAGGCGAGACGCGCCGTCGTTTCGCGGCGGTGTGCTTGTGGGCTGGTGCGGCATGCGCGGACTGGTGACGCTGGTGGCCGCAATTGCCTTGCCGGCCAACTTCCCGGGCCGCGATCCGATCGTGCTTGCCGCCTTCGCGGTCGTTCTCGGCACGCTGGTGCTGCAAGGCATGACGCTGAAGCCGCTGCTGCGCTGGCTCGCCTTCGATCCGGACACCACAATCGACCGCGAAGTGGCGCAGGCGCGTGTCGCCATCATGCAAGCCGCGCTCAACGTGTTGAGCGGCAAGACCTCGAATGCCGCTGCTGCCGTGCGCGAGCAATATACGGCCCAGCGCACGATCGCCGAAAACCCTGAAAACGCGCAGGCGGCGACGGAATATGACAGGCTGCGCCTCTATGCCATCAACAGCCAGCGCGATGCGCTTGAGGAACTGCGCCGTAACGGGACCATCGGCGACGAAGCCTATCATCGCCTGGAGGAAGAAATCGACTGGACGGAATTGGCGGCCTCGCCGGCAGGGCGGTTCCAGCCGCTGACGACGAATTAGGCTGGCCCAAGCTCCGTTCATCCCGCTGCACATTGCAAGCAAATCGCCGAACGGCTACTGCCATCACGAAATTGAGCCGGATAAGTAATGAAGCTGGTCAGCTACAACATCCAGTACGGGTTCGGCAGCGACGGCCGCTATGACCTTGCGCGCGCGGCACGCGTTGTTGCCGGCGCCGATATCATCGCCCTGCAAGAGGTCGAGCGGCACTGGCAGCGGAGCAATGAGGACGACCAGCCGGAACTCCTTTCCCAACTGCTGTCCGGCTATCACTGGGTCTATGGCCCGGCCTTCGACATGGACGCCAGCGAGCAGCGCGACGGGCGCATCGTCAACCGGCGCCGGCAATTCGGCACCATGGTGCTGTCGAAGCTGCCGATCGTCTGGTCACGGCTGCACACGCTGCCGCTGCGCCGCACGCTGCGTCCGCTCAACACCCGCAATGCAGCACTCGAATGCATGATCCGCACGCCAGCCGGTCCGGTGCGTTTTCTGTCGTTGCATCTCGCCCATATCGCCGCCGAGGAGCGACTGGAGCAGATTGACTATCTGCTCGCCCAACATCGCCGTGCGCCGTCCGACGGCGGCCCATGGAGCGGCGTCGACGACGAGCCGGCGCGCAACTGGAGCAATGGCGAGGCCGAGCCGGAAAACCCGCTGGCGGCGATCTGGATGGGTGATTTCAACATGGAGCCGGACAGCGCCGAGTACAGGCGCATCGTTGGCAGCACGCCCTATCATCGCGGTGCCGCCTATCTCGACGGGTTCGTCGATGCCGCAGCAATCGCCAGCGAGCCGACGGCGGATTTCCACACCCATGTGAAGACGATCGAGGGCAGGCTGGCAAAACGCCGGCTCGACCATTGCTTCGTCGGCGGCATGTTTGCCGGGCGGGTGCGCTCGGTCGGCGCCGACATCGGCGAAATCGCCTCGGACCATTTTCCGCTGCGCGTCGACATCGACCTGGAAACGCCACTCGCCATGCAGGGCGGCAGATGAGCCGCCAATGAGCCTGTTCGTCTTCTTCGCGGTGCTTTCAGCCGCCGCCATGCATGCGATCTGGAACGCGCTGGTCAAGGTGCATCTCGACCGCTTCCTGTCGATCACGCTGATGACACTAGGCATGGGATTTGCCGCGCTTTTCGTGCTGCCTTTTGTCGAGTTCCCGAAGGCCGAGGTCTGGCCATTCATTCTCGCTTCGGTGGTCTTCCACATGGGCTACCGGACCTTCCTGATCGGCGCCTACAAGGCCGGCGATTTCGCCCAGACCTATCCACTGGCGCGCGGAACTGCGCCGCTGCTGGCAGCGTTTGGCGGCATGTTCGTGGTTGCCGAGGTTCCCGGCCCATTCGCCATAGCCGGCATCGTTCTGCTGTCGGCCGGTACGCTGGTGATGTCGTTTCGCGGCGGCGTGCATCTGGAAAAATTCAACCTGCGCGCCGTCGGCTTTGCGCTCGGCACCTCTATCTTCATTGCCAGCTATACGCTGTCCGACGGCAGCGGCGCGCGGCTGGCCGCCACGGCGCAGAGCTATGCCGCCTGGCTGTTCATCTGCGACGCTACATGGGCGCTTGTCTTGTGCGTCGTCTTCCGCGGGCCGCAGTCGCTGCCCGTGCTGGCGCGTGACTGGAAGGCCGGGCTTTTCACCGGCGTGCTCAGCGGTGCGGCCTACTGGATCGTGATGTGGGCGATGACCAAGGCGCCGATCGCCTCAGTGGCGTCATTGCGCGAAACCTCGATCCTGTTCGCCATGATGATCTCGGTGTTCGCGCTTGGCGAGAAGATGACGAGATGGCGCGCTGCCGCCGCGCTCAGCATCGTCGCCGGCGTCGTCGCGCTCAGGCTTGGTTGATCTCGAGGTCGAACACCATCAGCCCGTCGGTGCCACCTTCAAGTGCCGCGACCAACCTTGCGCCGGCGCGCTGATGCGCTTCATGCACCAGATAGGCATCGCGGGAGGCTGCATCGCGAAAGTCGATGGTGAAGCCATGGGTGAAGCCGCGCCCGAAGGGTTCAGGGCTGGCATTGGCGCTGAATTCGACCTTGTCCATGCCGTCGATCGCCCAGCGCAATGCCTCGAGATCGGCGTGGATCGCCGCGCGCTCGGCGGCGTCGACATCGTTGCGAAATCTGGCGAAGACACAGTGCCTGATCATTTTTCTGCCCCCCGGGTTTATGCTGCACGATTGCCGGAAAACACCGCCGGCGGCAACGGCTCGCGCCCTAGGATGAGATCGGCGCCCTTTTCACCGACCATGATCGTCGGCGCATTGGTGTTGGAAGACGGCACGCGCGGCATCACCGAGGCGTCGCAGACGCGCAAGCCTTCGATGCCGCGCAGCCTGAGATCCGGCGTCACCACCGCCATATCGTCAAGGCCCATGCGGCAGGTACCGACCGGATGATGGTCGGTCTTCGAACTGCGGCAGGCATAGTCGAACAGCTCGTCATCGCTCAGCAAGGCAGGGCCTGGCAGCACTTCGCGCAACACGTAGGGTTGAAGAGCCTTCTGCCGCATGATCTCGCGCGCCAGCCTGAGACCCTTGATCGACATGGCGCGGTCATAAGGGTCGGACCAGTAGTTCGGATCGATCAGCGGGTGATCGGCCGGATCCCCGCTCTTCAGCCGCACCGTGCCGCGCGAGCGCGGGCGCAGGAAGGCCGAGTTCAGCGTGACGCCCGGATTTTTCAGCTTCTCGACGCCGGCCTCGATGCCGGAGCCGAGGCCGAGATGGAACTGGATATCGGGCGAGGCGGCGGTCGGGTCGGCGTACCAGAAGCCGCCGGTCTCGAACAGGCTGGAGGCGACCGGCCCCTTCTTGAGGAGCAGATACTGCAGGCCGGCCCAGGCCGTGCGGTGCAGCTTGGCGTAGTTGTCATAGGTGTGGTCGCCGGTGCATTCGGCGATGACGAACAAATCAAGATGGTCCTGCATGTTGGAGCCGACGCCGGGCAGGTCGTGCACCGGTGTGACGCCAACCGATTTCAGATGGTCGGCCGGACCGATGCCCGACTGCATCAACAGCTTCGGCGAGCCGATGGCGCCCGACGATACGATCACCTCGCGCTCGGCGCGCAGGATTTTTGTCTCGCCGCCTGGTCTGTCGGCGATCTCCACGCCGATGGCGCGGCCCCTCTCGACAACGATGCGGGTGACCAGCACGTCGGTCCTGATGGTGAGATTCTGGCGGGCGCGGATTGGCTTCAAATAGGCGACGGAAGCAGACGAGCGGCGTGCGTCTTTCTGGGTTAGCTGGTAGTAGCCGACGCCTTCCTGGGTGGCGCCGTTGAAATCCGGATTGAAGGGAATACCCATCTCTTGGCCGGCGCGGAAATAGGCCTCGCAGATCGGCAACGGTGAAATCGGGTTCGACACGCCGAGCGGGCCCTGGTCGCCATGGAAATCGTTGGCGTAGCGCTGGTTGTTCTCGGCGCGCTTGAAGTAGGGCAGCACGTCGCGGTAGCCCCAGCCGGTGAGGCCTTCTTCCTTCTCCCAGGCGTCGTAGTCGCGGGCATTGCCGCGGGTGTAGATCTGGGCGTTGATGGAGGAGCCGCCGCCGACGACCTTGGCCTGCGTGTACCAGAAGACGCGGTCCTTCATGTGCTTTTGCGGCACGGTCGACCAACCCCAGGAGGCGATGCCCTTGGTCATCTTGGCAAAGCCCGCTGGCATGTGGATGTAGGGATGCCAGTCCTTGCCGCCGGCTTCCAGCAGCAAGACTGAATTCGCGGGATCTTCGCTCAGCCGGTTGGCCAGAACGCAACCGGCCGGGCCGGCGCCAACGATGATATAGTCGGTCATTGTCTCATCCGTTCACAGCCGCGGCACCGAGAGTGCGCCGTCGACATTGATGATCGAGCCGGTGGAAAAGCCGAGCTTGCCGCCGGCGAGCGTCGCCACCATGGCGCCGATATCGGCAGCTTCGCCCCAGCGCCTGGCCGGCACCAGTCCGCTGTCGATCAGCGCGTCGTATTTGGCGGTGACGCCTGCCGTCATGTCAGTGCGGATGATGCCCGGCCTGATTTCGAACACGCCAATGTTTTCGGCGGCGAGCCGCAGCGCCAGAGTCTTCACCCACATGGAGAGCCCGGCCTTGGAGATGCAGTAGTCGGATCGCTCCGGCGAGGCCATTTCGGCGCTGACCGAGGTGATGGTGATGATCGATTTCGGGTGATCGCCAGGTGTGGCCAGCATCGCCTTAGCGACGGCCTGGCTGAGGAACACGGTGCCGCGGAGATTGATGCCGAGCGCGCGGTCGAAATTCTCCGGCGTCAGTTCCAGCAGGTCGCCGCGCACCACGGCGCCGATGCCGGCATTGTTGACCAGGCAGTCGATGCGGCCGAAGGCGGCCATCGTTGCGTCGACCAAAGCGGCATGACCGGCGAGATCGGCGATGTCGCAACGATAGTACGCGAATTTCGCGCCGCGCTTGGTGATGTTAGCGGCGAGTTCATCGCTGGCATGATCGGCCAAATCGGCGACGAGAATGTCGAAGCCCGCATCAGTGAGTGCTTCGGCGCAAGCAAGGCCAATGCCGCGCGCGCCGCCGGTGACTATGGCCGCCGGGCGGGTCATATGGACATATCCCTTCGAATGTCAGCGCCGCCCCTCATCGCCCTGCCGGGCACTTCTCCCCGTATAGTGACGGGGAGACGGACGCTCGCGCCGCTGCTTTCGCCAATTGTACACGTCGCAGAAGGAGTGCCGAGCTTGCGGCCAGCAGTCTTCTCCCCGTTCACGGGGAGAAGGTGCCGGCAGGCGGATGAGGGGCGGCGCAAACCTCTCATGCTGCAAGCTCCTTCTTGCGGATATGGTCCGCCACGCGCAGCGCCTGTGCCGCAATAGACAGCGCCGGGTTCACTGCAGCCGAAGTCGGCAGGAAGCCACCGTCGACGACGAACAGGTTCTGGTGGTCGTAGGCACGGCAGAACGGATCGAGCGGCGAGGTGGCTGGGTCATTGCCCATCTTCACCGTGCCGCACTGGTGCGAGGGCGTGCGCTTGTCGAAGGGGCGCGACAGCACGATCGGGTAACCGCAGGCGCGGAAATTTTGGCGCATCACCTTGGTCAGCCCATCGAGCGACTGCATGTTGGAGCGCCGCCACTGCATGACGATGTCCTTGCCGTCGACCATGATGCGGCTTTCGGGATCGGGCAAATCCTCGCACATCAGATACCAGTCGACGGCGTGGCCGGCCATGAAATCGAGCGCGAACTTTGGCGCGAGCTTGACGTTGGCCCTCAGCATGTTGCCGTCGATCTTGCCGAGCAGCTGGACATTGCCGAGCGGCTTGCCGCCCTTGCCGTCGGACAGGTAGTAGTCGTTCAGCATCAGCGTCTTCTGGTAGACGGCATCGTTGTGGCGGCGCGGATCGATCGCCAGCATGGCGCTCGAATTGTGGTTCATGAAGTTGCGACCGACCTGGTCGGAACGGTTGGCGAGGCCTTTGCCGTCTGATGACGGCGAGCGCAGCAGAATAACGGCGGAGTTGACCGCGCCGGCCGACAGAATGACCAGCTTCGGCGACAGTTTCTTCTGCGCGCCGTTCTGGGTGTAGTGGATGGCGGCGATCGTCTTGCCGTTAGGCGAAGCTTCGAGCCAGTCGACATGGGCGCCGGTTTCGAGCCTAATGTTGGTGTCGGTCAGCGCCGCCGTCAGCGGTCCGGTCTGCGCGTCGATCTTGCCTTGCCCGGTGTTCGGGAAAGCGTCCCAGCCTGTCTTACCGTCCTTCAGCCAGGTGTCGATGTCGACGCCGAGTGGCAGCGACGCCGGATGCAGGCCGAGGCTCTTCAGTTCGGCGCGGGCGCGCGCGATCGGCGCTTCGTCCGGCACCGGCTTGAAGGCATAAGGAAGCGAATGGAACGGCTCGGTCGGGTCTTCGCCGAGCGTGCCGCGCACCCGAAACAGCTGCTCGGCCTTCGAGTACCAGGGTTCGAACTCGTCATAGGAAAACGGCCAGGCCGGCGACACGCCACCGAAGTGCTCCATCACCGAAAAATCTTCCTTGCGGTAGCGGATCAGCACCGCGCCGAAGAATTTCGAATTGCCGCCGACATAGTAGTAGTTGCCGGGGTTGAAGGCTGCACCGCCGGCCTCGTGCCACATCTCCTTGGGCCGGTAGTGGCCGTCGACGAAGATCGAACGGGTGTCGCGCGCATGCGGCGTCACCGGCAGCTTCTCGCCGCGCTCCAGCATCAGGATCGACGCGCCGCTGCCGGCAAAGCCGGAGGCGATCGTGGCGCCGCCAATGCCGGAGCCGATGATGACGATGTCGGGATTTGCCATCGTCGTCAGCGAATGCGGTTCTCGGTCGCCGGATCGAAGAACACTGCCTTGGTCAGGTTGAAGGCGAGCGGCGTGCTGGTGCCCGGCTGGATGTTGGCGTCGGCGCGCAGCCGCGCCACCACGCCCTTGCCGCCGAGATTGGTGACGGCAAAGGTGTCGGAACCCGCCGGTTCCACCACTTCGATATGACAGTCGGCTGTGGCAATGTTCGACGCATTGCGCTCGGCACCTTCCGGATCGGTCAGCGCTTCCGGGCGGACGCCGAAGATGATCTGCTTGCCCTGGAATGCCGACAGGCCCGCCGGCGCATTGGCCATTGGCAGCGAGATCGGCTCGCGCGCCTCGCGCTGCAGCACCACGGACAGCGCGTTGCCGCTGGCGCCGATGGTTGCCGGGATCAGGTTCATCGCCGGCGAACCCATGAAGTCGGCGACGAACAGATTGGTCGGGTTGTTGTAGATTTCGGCCGGGGTGCCGAACTGCTGCACCTCGCCGTCGCGCATGACAGCGATCTTGGTGGCCAGCGTCATCGCCTCGATCTGGTCGTGGGTGACGTAGACGATGGTGGTTCCGGTCGTGGCGTGCAGGCGCTTGATCTCGATGCGCATGTCGACGCGCAGCTTGGCGTCGAGGTTGGAGAGAGGCTCATCGAACAGGAACAGTTTGGGGTCGCGCACCAGCGCCCGGCCCATGGCGACGCGCTGGCGCTGGCCGCCGGAAAGCTGGCTTGGTTTGCGCTGCAGGAGGTGGCCGATCTGCAGCACTTTGGCCACCTTGTCGATCGCCTTCTGGCGCTCGTCCGCCGGCACGCCACGCATCTCCATGCCGAAAGAGATGTTCCCGGCCACTGTCATGTTCGGGTAGAGCGCGTAGCTCTGGAACACCATGGCGATGTCACGCTTGGACGGATGCAGATCGTTGATCTGGCGGCCGTCGACACGGATTTCGCCCGAGGTGATCGTCTCCAGCCCGGCGATGGTGTTGAGCAGCGTGGACTTGCCACAGCCGGAGGGGCCGACCAGCACCAGGAAGCCGCCTTTTTCCAATTCGACGTCGATCCCTTTCAGGATCTCGACCTGGCCGAAGCGCTTCCTCAATCCATCAATTTCCAGAAAAGCCATCAGATTATCCTTTGACCGCGCCCGCCATCAGGCCACGCACGAAGTAGCGGCCGGCGACGACGTAGACGAGAAGGGTGGGCAGTGCGGCGATCATCGCCGCCGCCATGTTGACGTTGTATTCGACGACGCCGGTCGAGGTGTTGACGACGTTGTTGAGCGCCACCGTCATCGGCATCGAGTCGCCGGTGCCGGCATAGGCGGAGGCGAACAGGAAGTCGTTCCAGATGTTGGTGAACTGGTAGATCACGGTGACGACGAAGATCGGCATCGAGTTCGGCAGCATGATGCGACGGAATATCTGGAAGAAGGAAGCGCCGTCGACCTGTGCAGCCTTGATCAATTCGGTCGGGAACGCCTCGTAGTAATTGCGGAAGAACAGCGTGGTGAAGCCGATGCCGTAGACAACGTGGACGAAGACGAGGTTGACGGTCGAATTGCCGAGACCGAAGCTTGTTCCGACCGAGTTCTGCAGCGTCACGCCGAAGCGGCCGACGCTGCCAAGGATCGTCGCCATCGGCAACAGCACCGACTGGAACGGGATGAAGCAGGCGAACAGCATCAGCCCGAACACCAGCGTTGCGCCACGGAAGCGCCATTTGGTCAGCACGTAGCCGTTCAGCGCGCCGAGCATGGTCGAAATCAACACGGCCGGAACCACCATCTTGATGGAGTTCCAGAAATAACCCTTGATGCCGGCGCAGGTGAGGCCGACGCAGGTCTCGCCCCAGGCCTTGAACCATGGATCGAAGGTCGGCGCCTTGGGCAGCGCCAGCATGTTGCCGTTCTGGATCTCGTCCATTGTCTTGAACGAGGTCACCAGCATGACGAACAGCGGCATCAGGTAGAACAGCGCAAACAGCGCCAGCAGCCCGTAGATGACGACACGGTTGAGGATCTTCATGTTGACGCCGCTGGAGGCCTGGCGGGCAGGGGTGGCGACAGCGCTCATCGCGGTTTCTCCCTGAGTTCGGAATAGAGGTAGGGCACGATGATGGCGACGATGGTCATCAACATGATCACCGCGCTTGCCGAGCCGACGGCCATCTCGTTGCGCTTGAAGGTGTACTCATACATGAAGTTCGACGGCAGCCAGGCCGAGCCGCCGGGGCCACCGCTGGTGAGTGCGACGACAAGGTCATACGACTTGATGGCGAGGTGGGCGAGCACGATGAAGGCCGACAGGAAGATCGGCCGCAGCAGCGGAATGACGATGCGGCGATAAAGCTGGAAGGTGGTGGCGCCATCGATCTGCGCCGCCTTCATGATCTCGCCGTCGATGCCGCGCAGGCCGGCCAGGAACATCGCCATGATAAAGCCGGAGGCCTGCCAGACGCCGGCGATGACCACGGTGTAGATGACGAAATCCTTGTTCTTGATCCAGTCGAAATGGAAGCTCGTCCAGCCCCATTGATGCAAGGTCTGCTCAAGGCCGAGGCCGGGATCGAGGAACCATTTCCAGGCGACGCCGGTGACGATGAAGGACAGCGCCATCGGGTAGAGGTAGATCGGGCGCAGCACGCCTTCGCCGCGGATTTTCTGGTCAAGCAGGATGGCCAGGAACAGGCCGAGCGCCAGGCAGATGAAAATGTAGAGAAAGCCGAAAATGCCCATATTGGTGATCGACGTGTACCAGCTCGATGGCGGGTCGGTGTCGAAGGTCCATCCCCACAGCCGCTGATAGGCGCGCGAACCGGTGATGACATAGGACGGGAAGGTCTTGGAATTGGTGAAGGACAGATAGATCGTCCACAGGATGAAGCCGTAGACGAAGACAATGGTGATGGCGAAGCTCGGCGCCAGCACGATCTTCGGCAGGGCGTCCTGCAGCCGCGAGCGCACGGAGGCGCGCGGCCGGGCATGCTCCGGCGTCAGCTTGATCTGGCTTGTTGCTAGCGTGCTCATGAGCTCCTCCCGTTCTGGGCCGTCCGACCGCGTGGCGGGAAGACGTGCTTACGGGTTTCTGGTCGACGCGAGGGCCGGCCAACCGTGAGATGGAACCTTCCCCGCCGGAGCGGGGAAGGTGTTTTCAGGCCTAGCGCTTACTTGGCGTCGTCGATCGCCTTGACCAGTTCGGTCACGGCCTCGTCCGAGGTCTTGATCTGACCATGGACGAACTTCGACACGACGTCCTTGTAGGCATTGGCTACCGCCGGAGGCGCGCCATAGCCTTGAGCGAGCGAGCCGAACAGCGTGCCGCCATCATTGGCAGCCTTCAGGTCGGCGATGCCTTTCTTGCCGCAAGCGTCGAAGTCGGTGTCCGGAACGTCGGTACGGGCCGGAACTGAGCCCTTGACGACGTTGAAGGCCGACTGGAAGCTCTTCGACAGCGTGGCGGTGGCCAACGCGACCTGGGCGGCCTTGCGGTCGTCCGGAACGTTGAACATGCCGAACATGTCGGAGTTGTAGACCACGGAGCCGTCGGTGCCCGGGAAGCGATAGCACAGGAAGTCCGTGCCCGGCGTCTTGTTGGCGGCGTGGAACTCACCCTTGGCCCAGTCACCCATGACCTGCACCAGGGCATCGCCCTTGATGACCATGGCTGTGGCAAGGTTCCAGTCGCGGCCCGAGAAGTTCGGGTCGACATAGGTGACGAGCTTGGCGAGGTTGTCGAACGACTTCTTCATCGTGTCGGATTTGAGCGACGCGTCGTCGAGGTCGTTGAAGGCCTTCTTGTAGAACTCTGGTCCGCCGGTCGACAGCACGACCGAGTCGAACATGGTGGCTTCCTGCCAGTTCTGACCACCGAGAGCGAGCGGGATCACGCCTGCCGCCTTGGCCTTGTCGAGCAGGGCAACGAAGTCGTCGAAGGTCTTCGGCTCGGTGCCGCCGATCTTGTCCATGACCGCCTTGTTGATCCACAGCCAGTTGACCGAGTGGACGTTGACCGGAGCCGCGACCCACTTGCCTTCATAGACCGAGAACTTCTGCAGGGCCGCCGGAACCGACTTGTCCCAGCCTTCCTTCTTCGCCGTCTCGGTCAGGTCGCCCATGACGCCGGCAGCGGCATAATCGAGCACGGTGTAGCCGAGCATCTGCGACGCGGTCGGGTAGTTGCCGGCCGCGACCATCGCCTTCAGCGCGGTCATGGCAGCGTCGCCGCCGCCGCCGGCCACCGGCACGTCCTTCCAGGCAAAGCCTTCCTTGGCCAGATCGCCCTTGAGGACGTTGAGAGCAGCCGCTTCGCCGCCCGACGTCCACCAATGCAGCATCTGCACTTCCTTGACGTCCTCGGCATGGGCCGCGAAAGCCAGGCCCGATGCGAGAGCCGTTCCGATAAGCAGTTTGCGCAACATGTACTTCCTCCCTTGTTGCATGCACATAACCGGCGGATGTCCGCCGGGGTCTCCCAACTCAGCCGACCCACCATCCGGTGCGCTGGCCGCGATGAAACTGGATAGTCTTTTCTTCGGTATAGTCCTCGACGGCGCGTTTGCCGAGTTCGCGTCCGAGACCGGATTGCTTGTAGCCTCCGAAAGGCAGCTCGGGATAACCTTCCATGAACGTATTCACCCACACGGTTCCCGAACGCACACCCCGCGCCACCGACATGCAAGTGTCGATGCTGGCGCTCCACACACCCGCCGACAAACCATAGGGCGTGTTGTTGGCGATGTGCAACGCCTTTTCAATCGATCCAAAAGTCAGCACCGAGAGCACCGGTCCGAACACTTCCTCGCGCGCGATAGCCATGTCTTCGGTGACGCCGCGAATGATGGTCGGATCGAGATACTGGCCGGCGCTGGCGGCGAGCTGCTTGCCGCCGCTGTAGACCTGGCTGCCATCGACTGCAGCCGCGGCGACATAGCCGGCTACCTTTGCCAGATGGTCTGAGGAAATCATCGCGCCGACCTTGGTGCGGTCGTCGAGCGGATCGCCGACAATCACCTTCGCAGTGAGCGCCTTCACCATGCTTAGGAAGTCGTCGGCGATCGCCTCATGCACGATCAGCCGGCTGCCGGCGTTGCAGCATTCGCCGGCGTTGAAAAAGCCGCCGAACACCGCCGCATCGGCAGCCGCCTCGAGGTCGGCATCGGGGAAGACGATCTGGCCGTTCTTGCCGCCGAGTTCCATCGAAACTTTCTTCAGCGACTGCGCCGCGGACGCCATGGTCATCTTGCCAACGCGGGTGGAGCCGGTGAAAGACACCATCTCGACCAGCGGATGGCTGACCATCCGCGCGCCGACATCGGCGCCAAGACCGGCGAGGATGTTGACGACTCCCTTCGGCACGCCGGCCTGCAGCAGGATATCGCCGAGCACGAAAGTCGAGGCCGAGGTCATCTCGCTCGGCTTGACTACTGCGGTGCAGCCGGCGGCCAGCGCGAAAGGCAGTTTTTGGCTGACGATCAGGAACGGGAAATTCCATGGTGTGATGATCGAGACGACGCCGATCGGCTCGCGCAGCACGACGCCGAGCATGGCGTCGCCGAGATTGGCGTAGGTCTCGCCATGCAGCGTGCGGGCAAGTGCTGCCGCATAGCGCCAGATGTCGACGGCGCCGCCGATCTCGCCGCGCGCCTGGGCGATCGGCTTGCCGGATTCCAGTGAATCGAGCCGGGCGATTTCTTCCAGCCGCGCCTCGATCAGGTCGGCTGCCTTAAGCAGGATCGCGGCGCGCTCGGCCGCCTTCATGCGTGGCCATGGACCGGTTTCGAACGCCTTGTGCGCGGCGAGCACCGCCTGCTCGACTTCCGCCTCGCCGGCCTGCGCATAATGCGAAACCGTGAAGCCATGACCGGGGCTCTTGCGCTCCAGCGTGCGGCCGTCACGAGCGTCGACATGCTTGCCGTCGATCAGCAGCCGGTAGGTCTTCGGCGCTGCGGATGCCTCGGCGGGCATGGCGATCTTCAGGGGTACGTTCATCAGGTTTGTTCTTCTCTAGGATCTTGAAAATGCGGGCTTCTGCTTGGCCTTGAAAGCGTCGACGCCAGCCTTGAGATCGCCGGTCAGGGCGATGAAGCCGCTGGCCAATGCTTCGACGGCGGCAGCGCTCTCTTCGCCTTCGGCCACAGCGATCATCAGCTTTGCAGCTTCCGTCGCCAGCGGGCCGCGCTCGGCGATTTTTTCGGCCCAGGCCTTGGCTTCCGCTTGGCCTTTGCCGGTTTCAACCACTCGGTCGACGATGCTCAGCGCAAGGGCCTCCATCGCCAGAAAAACCTCGCCGCCGAGCGCCATGCGGCGCACGGTCTGGGCACCGAAGCGGCGCACGGCGCGCTGCGTGCCGGACCATCCGGGGACGACGCCGATCGATGTCTCGGGGAAACCCAGTTTCACCTGCGCCTCGGCGACACGGAAGTCGCAAGCCACAGCCAGTTCCAGCCCACCGCCCAACGCATGGCCGGACAGAACGGCGATGGTTGGCTGCCTGAGCCGCGCCAGCCGGTCGAAGACGCGGTGGCCATAGCGCACCCATTGCACCTGAAAATCGGCGGCGCTCATCTGCGCCCAGGCCTCGACATCGCCGCCGGCGCAAAAGCCCTTGCCTTCGCCGCAGAGCAGCATGACGCGCACGCCCTCCGCAGCCTCCGCCTCGTCGAGCGCAGCGTCCAGTGCACGCAGCATCGGGATATCGAGGGCGTTGAATTTCTCCGGCCGGCGCAGCGTGACAATGCCGATGGCGCCGTCCTGCTCGAAGGTGACGAGACGCTCAGCCATGCCCGCCTCCAAGTGAAGCGCCGCCATTGAGCGACAGGCCGATCGGTCCGTCCTGATAGAGTGCGGATGGCGTCACCTTGAGGTCCTTGGCGACGCCAAGCGGAATTTCCGCTTGCGCCAGCACATCGCGCTGGAGATCGATGCCCGGTGCGAGTTCAGTCACCACCAGACCTTCGGGCGTCAGCTTCATCACGCAGCGCTCGGTAACGTAGGTGATGTCCTGACCCTGCGCCACCGCGCGCTTGCCGGAGAAGGAGATGTGCTCGACCTCTGCGACCACCTTCTTGACCTTGCCTTCCGCGTCGATGCGAATGCCGCCATCGGCCAGCGACAGTTTGGCCCCGGCGTTGAAGAAGCCCGAGAAAACAATCTTCTTTGCCCGCGCGGTGATATCGACAAAGCCACCGGCGCCGGCGGTGACATGCGGCCGTGCCGAAAGCTTGGAGACGTTGACCGAGCCGTGGCGGTCGATCTGCAGGAAGGACAAAAGCGAGGCGTCGAAACCGCCGGCCTGGAAATAGATGAATTGGTGCGGCGAGGGCATGAAGGCGTCGGCGTTCGATGAGCAACCGAATTTGAAGTCGAGCAGCGGCACGCCGCCGACGGCACCCTGTTCGATCACCCAGGTGACCTTGCCGTGCTGGCCTTCCTCCAAGAGGATGCGCGGCACGTTGGCGGAGATGCCGAAGCCGATGTTGACGGCCATGCCGTCGCGCAATTCCAGGGCGACGCGGCGCGCGATGACCTTCTGGACGTTCATCTCGGCGTTGCGGAAGCTCGACAACGGCCGGAAGATTTCGCCTGATATGGCCGGGTCGTAGGGCGTCAGGGTCGTCTGCAACTGGTCGGGCGCGACGACGATATGGTCGACCAGCACGCCGGGCACGCGCACGTCATGCGGCTTCAGCGTGCCGTTCTCGACGACACGCTTGACCTGCGCGATGACGACGCCGCCATTGTTGCGGGCGGCAAGCGCCTGCTCAAGACCGCCGAGATAGGCGCCCTCATGCTCATAGGTGAGGTTGCCGCGCTCGTCGGCGGTGGTGGCGCGAATGATCGAGACGTGCGGGACGATCGAACGGAAATAGAGCCATTCCTCGCCGTCGAACTGCTGCACCGAAACGATCGGCTCGCTGGCCGCCGCGTTCATGGCGCAACCCTGATGACGCGGGTCGGCAAAAGTATCGAGTCCGACCTTGGTCAGCACGCCCGGCCGCTTGGCCGCGGCCTCGCGGTGCATGTCGAACAATATGCCGGACGGAACATTGTAGGCGGCGACCGAATTGTCGCCGATCATCTTCCAGATCTGCGGCGGTTCGGACGAGGAGGGGCCCGACGGATAGGAGCCGCACAAAGTGCGCTTCAACAGGCCAGGCTTGGCCAGATGATCGATGCCTTTGATGCCGTACATGTCGCCGGCGGCGATCGGGTGCAGCGTGGTTATGTTCTTCGGATGGCCTTCCGCGCCGAAGCGCTCGCCGATGGCGGCGAGCACCGCATCCGGGCAGCCAAGGCCGCTCGACGACGACACGGACACGACCATGCCGTCCTTGATCAGGCTGGCGGCCTGCGCCGCGGAGACGAGCTTGCTCAAGCGGCACTCCCGAGTTTCGGATCGATCGCGACCGCCTTGCCGGATTTGGCCGACTGCAATGCCGCTTCGGCTGATGTCAGCGACCAGACGCCGTCGTCGCCCGTGGCGGACGGCTGGCCTTCGCCGCGGATCGCGGCATGGAACTGGCGCAGCGAACGGGCATAGAGATCTTCGCGATCGAAGCTCAATTCTTCCTCGCCCTTTGCGGTGCGCAGCAGCACCGTGCCGACCGGCTTCTGCGTCATCACATTGCTGGCGATCAACGAGCCCTCGCTGCCATGCACCTCAAAGCCGGTGCCTGCGAATTTGGTGGTGAAGCCTTCGTGCGACTGGGCGATGACCCCAGACTTGAAACGCCAGATGCACATGGCGCCATCTTCCAGCCCGCCGCCGGCCATGCCCGCGGTCTGCGTGAAGGCGGAAATCTCCGAGGGATCGTCGCCAAGCACAAAGCGCAGCGTGTCGGCATCGTGCACGGTGATGTCGAGCACCACGCCGCCACCAGCCTCCGGCCTGGCGATGCGCCAGCCCTGGAGGTTTTCCGGCAGATAGACGGAGTGGAACACGCGCGCCGCGATCGGCTTGCCGATGCGGCCGGCTGCGATGGCGTCGCGCATCGCCCGATGCGAGCCGGCATTGCGCAGATGATGGTTGGTGCCGAGCACGATTCCGGCGGCTTTCGCGGCTGCGAGCATCTTGCGCGCATCAGTGCTGGTCAGGGCCAGCGGCTTTTCGCACAGCACATGTTTTCCCGCCTTGATGGCGGCCAGCGCCTGTTCGAGATGCAACTCGTTGGTGGTCGAGATGTAGACAGCGTCGATGTCCGATTTCAGCAACCCATCGAGTGTCGAGACGCCGAGCGGAATGCCGTTTTCGCTGGCATAGGACGTGGCGCGCTCCGGGCTGGAGCTCATCACCGCCGCGATCTCGCCACCGGCTTGCGCGCGGATGGCGCCGATCATGAACTGTTTGGCGATCGTGCTGGCGCCGATCAGTCCCCATCTGACGGTCATGCCGCGTCTCCCAGTCCGGCGCGGCGATCGGGACCGCAACTGTCCCTGACCACGAGGTTGACGGCGCCGATATGATCCTCGGCGCGCGTGGTGCGCGACTGGATCATCTTCAGCATGACATGGGCGGCGCGCTCGCCGAGGCCTGCCGTGTCCACCGAAACGCTGGTCAGCGCCGGCATATAGTGCTCGGCCTCGACCACGTCATCGAAGCCGACGACAGCGAAATCCGCGCCGGGCTCGAGCCCGCGCTTACGCAGCGCCAGCATGACGCCAAAGGCGACCGCATCGTTGAAGCACAATGCCGCAGTCGGCGGCTCGGCCAGTGCAAGAGCCGTTTCCAGACATGCAATGCCGCCCCTGCGGTTGGTCTCGCCTTCGACGACCAGCGTATCCGCTGCAGCGATGCCAAGCGCCGCGCAGGCCTCGCGAAAACCCCCGCGACGCTCGTGATAGACCACCAGATCAGACGAGCCGCCGAAGAAGGCCAGCCGGCGATGCCCCTTGCCGATCAGATGGGCGGTGGCGAGATAGGCACCGCGATGATTGTCCGGTGCGATCACCGGGATGCGGCTTTCGGGAAGACGACGCATGGCGAAGACGACGGGAAGGCCCGCCGCCTCGATGCGCCGGAACGCGCCCGGCGTCGTGCCGCGCGCCGGCGACACGATCAGTCCGGCGACACCTTGCTCCATCAGCGACTTCAGCACTTCTTCCTGGCGCACGGGATTTTCAGCCGTGTTGGCGATGAACGGCACGATTCCGGCCGACTGGAAGACGCGCTCCATGCCGACCGCCAGTTCGGCGAAAAAAGGGTTGGTGAGATCGTTGATGACCATGCCGATGACGTTGGAATGAGACTTGCGCAGATTGGCGGCGCCGCGGTTGTAGACATAGCCGACATCCTCGATCGCCTTGCGAACCTTGCTTGCGGTTTCAGGCCGGATCAGCCCGCTGCCCTGCAGCACGAGCGATACCGTCGACTTGGACACGCCCGCTTCGCGAGCGATGTCGAGTATCGTCGACTTGGCCCGGCTGGCCATCCAGATGCATCCTCCCGGCATTATGATCGAATTTATTGGAACGTTCTAATACCGGTCGTGAATTTGAGTCAACGGGAAATTTTCCAAATCTGAAAATTTGACCGGAAAGTGCCTGAGCATGGCCGCCATCAAGGGTTTTCGTGCTGCGTTGCAGCATTTGTGGCGCATCGAACCATGAATCATAAAGGGTCTTGATCTATTGGAACGTTCCATTTATAGGCACGACCAAGGGAGAGATCGATGGACATTTCCTTGCCAGGAGAGGGCGGTCGCAGCGACCGCTACCGCCTCGTCGGTCAGCCGGTGCAACCGGCGATCGGCGCGCGGTTTTCACGCATCGCCTATGCTGCCGCCCACGTCGTTGCCGATCCGTTCGCCATGACCGATCCTTGGGCCAAGCCGGCGGTCGACTGGGAACGCACGATGGCGTTTCGCCATCATCTGTGGCGGCTCGGCTTCCGCATCGCCGAAGCGATGGACACGTCGCAGCGCGGCATGGGTTTCGACTGGTCGAATGCGCGGGAGTTGATCCGCCGCTCGATTGCCGAGGCGCGCACCGTCGACGGCGCCGATCTCGCTTCGGGCGCCGGCACCGACCATCTGGCGCCGGGCGCCGCCCGGACGCTCGACGATGTTATTGCTGCCTATGAGGAACAGTTCGGTTTCATCGAAGGCCTCGGCGGCAAGGCAATCATGATGGCCAGCCGCGCGCTGGCGGCCGTTGCCAAGAGCCCGGACGACTATGCACGTGTGTACGATCGAATCCTGAGCCAGGCCTCCGGCAAGGTCATCCTGCACTGGCTGGGCGACATGTTCGATCCGGCCCTGAAAGGCTACTGGGGCAGCCACGATTTCGACGCCGCGCTCGATACGGTCGTCGCCATCATCGAACGCCATACCGACAAGGTGGAGGGGATAAAAATATCGCTGCTCGATGCCGGCAAGGAGATCGCGCTGCGCAATAAGCTGCCTGACGGCGTCATCATGTTCACCGGCGACGACTTCAACTACCCCGAACTGATTGCCGGCGACGGCGAAAGACACTCGCACGCGCTGCTCGGCATTTTCGACGCCATCGCGCCGGTTGCCAATGCCGCGCTGGCGAAGCTCGCCGAGGGCGACCGCGCCGGCTACGACGCGCTGATGGCGCCGACCGTGCCGCTGTCGCGGAAAATCTTCGAGGCGCCGACCGAATATTACAAGGCCGGCATCGTCTTCATGGCGTGGCTGAACGGCCATCAGGACCACTTTACCATGGTCGGCGGCATGCAATCGGCACGCGGCATCCGCCACTATGCCGATTTGTTCCGGCTTGCCGATCAGGCTGGGTTGCTGGCCGATCCGGAGCTTGCGGTCGCCCGAATGAGAAGCTTCTGCACGGTGGCTGGTATCTGATCACGGCAGCTGACCGCTTCTGGTCCAAGGCCACGGATTTGCCTTGTCCGGGCAAATCTGTATTCGCTATGCGCGATCGGAAGCGGACGAAACACAGCGATGACGGACAAAGTGGCTCTCATTACCGGCGTGACCGGTCAGGACGGAGCCTATCTGGCGCAACTGCTGCTGCAGAAAGGCTATGTCGTCCATGGCGTCAAACGCCGTTCATCCTCGTTCAACACCGAGCGCGTCGACGACATCTATGTCGATCCGCATGAGCGCGGCGCCCGTTTCTTCCTGCACTATGGCGACCTCACCGATGCGACCAATCTGATCCGCCTGGTGCAGGAAACGCAGCCGAGCGAGATCTACAATCTCGGCGCCCAAAGCCATGTCCAGGTGAGTTTCGAGACGCCTGAATACACCGGCAATGCCGATGCGTTGGGAACGCTGAGGCTGCTCGAAGCCATCCGCATTCTCGGCCTGGAAAGGTCGGTGCGCTTTTATCAGGCCTCGACATCGGAACTTTACGGCAAAGCGCAGCAAGTCCCGCAGAGCGAGACCACGCCCTTCCATCCGCGTTCGCCCTATGCCGCCGCCAAGCTTTACGCCTACTGGATCACGGTCAACTATCGCGAGGCCTATGGCATGTTTGCCGCCAACGGCATCCTGTTCAACCACGAGAGCCCGACGCGCGGCGAGACCTTCGTCACCCGCAAGATCACGCGGGCTGTCGCTGCAATCCATCGCGGGCTGCAGGAAACCCTCTATCTCGGCAACATCGATGCCCGGCGCGACTGGGGTCATGCGCGTGACTATGTGGAGGGTATGTGGCGTATCCTGCAGCACAGCGAGGCGGACGATTTCGTGCTGGCGACAGGCGAGGCGCATTCGGTGCGCGAATTCGTCGAGCTGGCCTTCGCGGAGACCGGGCGCGCCATTGCCTGGCAAGGCAAGGGTGTTGATGAAGTGGGCGTCGATGCCGGTTCGGGCGCCGCCCTGGTGCGCATCGACCCGCGCTATTTCCGGCCGACCGAGGTCGACCATCTCGTCGGTGATGCCGCCAAGGCCAAGGCCAGGCTGGGCTGGTCGCATACGGTCGGCTTCAAGGATCTGGTGGCGGAAATGGTGCAGGCTGATCTGGCGCGCGCCATTGGCGGCACAGAGCAGAGCGGTCGCTCGGCATAGGATGCGCTGATGGGCGACATGTTTGAACTTCAGGGCAAGCGAGTTTTCGTCGCCGGGCATCGCGGCATGGTCGGCGCGGCGATTGTGCGCCGGCTGGTGTCCGAGGACTGCGAGATCCTGACCGTATCTCGTGACCGGCTCGATCTTCTCGACCAGGCCGGTGTACGGCGCTGGATGGCCGAGCACAGGCCGGATGCCGTGGTGATGGCTGCCGCCAAGGTCGGCGGCATTCTGGCCAATGACCGGTTCCCGGCGGATTTCCTGCATGAAAATCTCGTCCTGCAGACCAATGTCATCGACGGCGCCTTTCGCAGCGAGGTGGGCAAACTGCTGTTTCTAGGCTCGTCCTGCATCTACCCGAAGTTCGCGGTGCAGCCGATCTCGGAAGACGCTTTGCTGACCGGCCCGCTCGAACCCACCAACGAAGCCTATGCGATCGCCAAGATCGCCGGGCTGAAACTGTGCCAGGCGTATCGGCGCCAACATGGCGTCGACTACATATCGGCAATGCCGGCCAGTCTTTTTGGTCCGGGCGACAATTTCGACCTCTCCAGCAGCCATGTCATACCAGCGCTGATGCGCAAGTCGTATGAGGCCAAACGCGCGGGCGGCAAGGCCCTCGAGGTCTGGGGATCGGGCACGCCGATGCGCGAGTTCCTGCATGTCGACGACGCCGCCGACGCGTTGGTCTGGCTGCTGAAGACTTATTCCGCTGACAGCCACGTCAATGTCGGCTCGGGGAAGGATATCACCATTGCCGAGCTCGCCCGCACTGTCGCAACCGTCGTCGGCGCCGATGTCGCGATCACCTTCGATCCGGCGAAGCCGGACGGGACGCCGCGCAAGCTGATGGATGTGTCGCGCCTGTTTGCGACCGGCTGGCGGCCCGGATACTCGCTTCGCAGTGGATTGGAACAGACATATGAGTGGTTTCTCCGCCACGTGGAAAAGGGCGACGTCCGGCGCGAAACCGCGTGATCCCCTTTCGACGCTGATTGCCGCGACCAGGGACGATGGCCTGGGCGGCCGTCTACTGGCGATGGCGAATGCCAAAACGCTGGCCGACACATTCGGCTATCGCTTCGGCTTCACCTGGAACCGAAAGGTCATCGCCGACAAGGCGTTCCACGTCGTCGATACTGCCGACAAGATTTTTTCGTCCGATTTCATCGAAAGGCATTGGCTGGGCGAAAAGGTCAAGGCGTCCAATTTCGGCATTCTCGACGCGGCAGCCCTTGCCGGGCGCAGTCTTGGAGAGGTCGCGAAAGAGAAGAAGCTGCGCGGTTGGATTTGCGATGATTTTCACATCCTAAGCCACTATCGCGGCGATCCGACGCAACTCGTTGGCCAGTCAGCAACACTGCGCAGCTTCGATTATTCAACGGTGGTGAAAGTGGCCATCGACGCCGCCAATGGCAGCCGGTTTGCCGGTCCGACCGCAGCACTTCACCTGCGCAGCGGCGACATCGTGCACGGCAAGCATCGCGCGAGCCTGGTCTTTGCCGGAAAGGTGATCCCGTCGACGCTGGCCAGGGCGATCGTCTCGCAGCTTTCGTCGATGGGCATGGCGACCCTGCTGGTCGGGCAGCACCGCCCGACGCTCGACTATCTCAAGGCCGAAACCGGCGCGGCGCTGACCAGCGATTTCGGCGCCGACGCATTCGAGGACGAGACCTTGAAATCATTCTTCGAGATGGCGCTGATGGCGCGCTGCCGGCAAATCTATTCGGGAAGCAGCATCTTCGCGCAGATAGCGTCGTTGATGGGCGATGTCCCCCTCATGCGCGCGGCTGCCTTGTTCGATGCGCCGCGGGCCGCGAAGATCATCCTCGATGAATTGGAGGATCGCCAGGCGCATTATCATCCGCGCGAAGCCGCCTTCGGCTATCAGGCGGCACTCTTGGCGATGGAAGACAAGATCGCGCCCAAGCAGGCACGTGAGGTCCTGGACAAGGCCTATGCGCTTGATCCGGAAAACGATGCCTATGCCCTGAAGATCGCCTCGGCATATTTTCGCGAGCGCGACTATGCTTCGGGCGAAACTGTCTTGAAATCCGTGATGACCCGGCAGTTTCGGGAACGTCCCAAAATCCCGCTGATGATCATGCGGCTGCTTGGCGACATGCTGTGGCGCAGATATCCGTTTGCGGGGGATTTCGAGTTCTTCCTTGCCGCTGCGGAAGCAGGTTATCCCTATGCTGCGGCATGTTCGGCCTGGATACTCCAGCAAACGACTGCGGACCGCGGGCGGGCGCTGGCGATGGCGGACAGCGCGGTAACCGCCTCCCCTGCGGATCCGATCCTGAGGAAGGTCAAGCGGCGGATCCTGCAGGGCAAGAGGCCGGAGTCCGGCCTGATCGCCAAGGCAAGTTGGCGGCTCGCCTGGCTGCGTGGTCTCGGAGCGACGTGAGAGATCAGGGCCGGCGCAATATCCAGAATGGCGGGATTGCGCAGTCCGGATGGAAGATCAGCTTCGTTGCTTCTGCTTGCACGCCTGCAGGCACGGTTTCGTCGAAATGATGCCGCGCCAGATCGTCCAGCAAAGGCCGGATGCGCTCCTGATCGAATGTCTCGCTGGGTATCGTGGCCAGGGTATCGGCATGTGCTGCCACCCAGCGCAGAGCCTTGACCAGCCCCTGTCCGTCCTTCGCCCGGTACTCCCAAAGATCGTCGCCGACCAAGGACAAGATTCGCGCCAGCGCCGTCCATCCCTGCAAGGCAAACATGGCGTAGTGTCTCGGACGAGTGCGTGACAGTTCCTCGGGCAGGCAGCCATCGGCCGCGATCTGGTCCGCGATCCTTTCGCGGGCAAAGAGTCCCGCTTTTGCAAGCGCCGCGCCGTCACCCAGGAATGCCGCGATGGCCGCCCGCTGCAGGTCGAAGAAAAGACCGTGGTTGTTGAGTCGGTAGAATTCAAATTTCGCGGCCGGCGCGGTGTCCAGCCATTCACAGTATGAACAAAGCCAGGCTCTGAAGGCTTGCCTGTCCCGCTCGTCCAGCGCTCCGCTTCGCTCGATCAACCTGACTGCATCGAGAAAGAAGTAGAGATCCCCGAGTTCAATGATGCCGTATCCCCGGCCTTCATTGTTGTCTCGCCCGCATCGCACCTGCGCGTAGCGCATGTTCGGGTTCATCCTCGTCGCAGGGTCCACGAACCATGCACGGATGAGCCGCGCGGCATGACTGGCGTAGCGTACCTCCCCAAGCACGGTCGCCGCCAAGGCAAGCACGGTGCTGTCGTCGAGAACCCGTTGCAGGCGTGTTCGATCGTAGGCCTCGCCGCCTGCTTCATACAATGCGGTGCCGGGGGCATGTTCGCCGTCGCGCCGGACGAAGGGAAGGCCATCCGGCTTTCGCGGATCCGGCCACCAATATGGGGCCGGCTGGAAATAGTCGTGCGGATCGCCGCTCGGGGCACGGCCACTCTTGTCCATAACGCTGAACGGACCGCGGACGAGCGCTCGCTCGGCGCAGGCACGCAGCTCTTGTTGAACGTGCACGTTTTGCCTTCGCGTGGCGACGAGCATGTCCTCGTCGTAGTAGGCCAGGCATGCGGGATCGAGCCTTTGGGCGTTCGCATTGGCGTCGCAGCGGTCGAGCATGCCGACGATCGCCTCGTCGCGCCTGACCAGTCGAGCGCGGAAACCGGCCCGGCCGATTTCCAGATGCGAACGTCCTGAATCTAGGCGCGCAACCCAGCCCGCATTCTGGAAAAGCCCGGCATCCGCTGCAAGGCGCGGGCGCGGGATGTCCCATACGTCGTCGCGAAACCGATCCCATAGCCCGGGGATGCCGAGCCGCCAAAGCATTTCGATCTTCGGCCGGCGCCCGTAGCCGTATTTTTCGTCGAACAGCTCGGTCGTGTCGCTGCGAAAAATGATTTGCGGCTCTTCGTTCGCCGGCGGCCTGAAAGTCTCGTCGAGCAGAAGCGCGTTGTCGACGATGCGCGCCATCGGCACGACGACGTAGCGAAAATGAGGATTTTCCTCGATCGCCGCCCGGATCTGCTGGAAGGCCGGCAGTGTCAAATAGCAATTGCCGTCCCAGGGCATCAGCCACTTGGCACGCCCGCGGGCAATCTCCAGGGCCGCGTTGCGCGCCCCGTTGTTGTTCATCACATAGAGGTTCTTGCGGTGCCGGACATGCGTTTCGTAGCGCGATGCATTCTCTCCTCCCGCCCGGTTGTCGGCGTTGGAAAACCTGGATTCGTCCGCCGCCAGCCCGTCGGTGTTCCAGGGAATTTGCCGATAGGCATCGAGCTCGAACGGGATCCGATGAAAGCTTTGACCGCGGCTTTTCAACAGACCGATGATGCGCGCTTCCTCGCCGGGGTCCGTTATCCGGTTGACGATCCAGACCTTCTCACAGTCTGGGAAGTCGGATTCATTGTCCAGAATGAACAGGGCGTTGTCGTATGACTGGCCCTTTCGGTGCCGCGGCTCCAGATCATTGCCGATGATTCGGACAAGCATGAAGCTGTTCTTCGTCTCCGAAATCGGCAGAGCCTTGTAGCCGTCGCGCGCGGCTTTGATGCGGCGCCTGACGACATATCCGTATTCGAGCTTGCGCTTTGCCCAGCCCAAGGCGCCGCCGAGGCTCGACAATGGCGATCTGAAATGCTTCTTCGCCCGCTTGAGTTCGAGATATATCTTTTGCCAAGTGGGTCGGCGCGGCGCTGCCGGACTTGAAGTCATGACTTTGCGTCGGGCAGGGCGCATGAACGGCCGCGACCGCAAGCCGTCATGGACCATCCTATTACCGTCATGCGGGCTGCTCCCTCGGACGTTCCGCTCGGTTCCAGCCTTTAACGCCACAAAGCGCGTGCGTCACGGCTGAAATTCGGCCGGCGGCGGCATTGTCGTGCCCGTCTGCCTACGCCCAGGGGAAAGACCCCGCTGACAATTTCTGGGTTCTTTTGAACCAATTCGTTTCGGGACGCGACATAGCGCTGCGTAGAAACGCAATCCCTCAAGGAGAACGTCTCATGTCGATTGTTTCACGAAACGTCTTTCTCGCCGCCGTCGCCGTTTCGGTGCTGGCAGGCTGCAAGACCACCACCCCACCGGAATGCGACAACCTGAAGCCGAAAGTCACCTACAACGGCAAATGCTGCGGCATTGGCGATGGGACCTGCAAGGAAGGCAAGAATAGCCCGCCGCAGAGTCATACACCCAACCCCACACCGCAGTGATCCGATCGCTGCTGGACCGTCCAGGCCTGGCCGGGACGGTCCGCATTCAAAGCAGCAGGTAAACGGGCGCCGGCCAGCGTTGCCCACCAGAGCTGGCACTCGACCCTGAGCCCGAAAAGGCGAGGCCACGATCGACGTCGCCGAGGTCGATCAACCTGCGGCCACATGCGGTGCAGATAAGAAGCTGGTGTTGGATGGTGGGCGTGACAGGGATTGAACCTGTGACCCCTGCAATGTCAATGCAGTGCTCTCCCGCTGAGCTACACGCCCATCCGAAGCCGCGCATACACCATTTTTGATCCAGCGCGTCAATAGCAGGAAAAGGGAAAGAGAGGCTCGCTTTGTCGCGCCGGCAAATGGCCCGCTAAAAACGCTTCAGGCTGCGTGCAGCATCTTCTCGACCTCGTTGACGAGGTCGCGCAGGTGGAACGGCTTCGACAGCACCTTGGCGTCTTTCGGCGCCTTGGAATCCGGATTCAGCGCAACAGCGGCGAAGCCGGTGATGAACATGACCTTGAGGTCGGGGTCGATCTCGGTGGCGCGGCGGGCAAGTTCGATGCCGTCCATCTCAGGCATGACGATGTCGGTCAACAGCAAGGAGAAAGGCTCCTCGCGCAGGCGCTCATAGGCGCTGGCGCCATTGTCGAAATCGCTGACCTGGTAGCCCGCGCGCTCCAGTGCCTTGACGAGGAACCGGCGCATATCGTCGTCGTCTTCAGCCAGAAGAATGCGTGCCATCTTATCCCGTCCGAATCACCCGCCAGACATTGCCGTTGGGCAAGCCTGTTAACCATCCTGTATATGAGGAGGTGACGGTAAAGATCAAGTGAACGAGGAGAAGCCAAATCCGCATTCTACAAAGTGAATTGGGCGCCGAAATGCTGGACATGGGGCGAGCGAGATGGCACTTTCCAATCATGATGCACTGGTGTTTCCGGGTTCGATCAAATTGAAGACGGCAGCCGAGGATTTTTCGGTCGTTCCACCCTTCGAAATCCGATCGGGCGCCGAGCAGCGCGTTCCCTTCCTCTTCAATTCGCCGCACAGCGGCCGCTACTACCCCGACCGCTTCTTGGCCATGGCCCGGCTGGATCGAAACGCCATCCGTCGGTCCGAGGATTGCTATGTCGACGAATTGTTCGGCGGCGCCGTCGCGCTTGGCGCGCCGATGCTGGCGGCGAATTTTCCGCGCGCCTATCTCGACGTCAACCGCGAGCCGTGGGAACTCGATCCGCGCATGTTCGCCGAACCGGTGCCGTCCTTCTGCAACATCCGCTCGGCGCGGGTGGCCGGCGGGCTCGGCACCGTGCCCAAGCTGGTCGGGGAGGGGCTCGACATCTATTCCGGCCGCTTGCCGCTGGCGGAGGCGGTGGCGCGCATCGAAACCGTCTACAAACCCTATCACGAGACGCTGAAGCGGCTGTTGACCAGAACCCATGCACGGTTCGGCTATGCCGTGCTGATCGACTGCCACTCGATGCCCGCCAGCATAAGGGTCGGCGACAACGGGGTGCGGCCTGATTTCATCGTCGGCGACCGGTTCGGCATTTCCGCATCGCCGGCGCTGACCGAGACGGCGATCGGCCTGCTCGTCGGCATGGGCTATACCGTCGCCCACAACAAACCCTATGCCGGAGGTTTTATCACCGAGCATTACGGCCGGCCGGCGCGCCATCTCCACGCGCTGCAGATCGAGGTCAATCGCGGTCTCTACATGAACGAGCGAACATTTCAGAAAACCGCCGGCTTCGATGCGCTTGCCGACGATCTGGCGCGGTTTTCGGCCGACCTGATGGCGATGCCCGATCACAACTTTATCGACCTGCCGCTTGCCGCCGAATAGCACTGCGAGCCCGGCGCGGTCGCGAGCCATGCCGAGTCGTAAAAAAAGACCGCATCGTTTGCACGACACGGTCGAAGTCTAGGGAGGAAACGCCCAAGGAGGGCATGGACAGGAAAACCTGTCCGAGAACAAAACTATTGTGCGCTGCACAAATGTCAAGCGACCTTCAGGCTTTTTTAATTCACTATGATGTGGAAATTGCGTTCGATGGCATTTGCGTGACATTTGCGCAACAGCTATCGCTGCCCAAAAGTTTTGCACGCCCCTTGTTTTGGCGGGAAACCACCGGCAAATGACCTTTCCAGCATGCTGCAACGCGGGAGAATCAGTTGGACATCAGCATCGACTTCATGCGGCGCATCGCTCGTGCCGCCGCCGCCGAGACGTTGCCGCGTTTTCGCGCGCAAGGTGCGGTGGCCAACAAGGAGGCCGGCAGCTTCGACCCGGTGACCGAGGCTGACCGCGAGGCCGAGCGCGTCATCCGGGCGCTGATATCGGCGGAGTATCCCGACCACGGCATTCTTGGCGAGGAGCATGGCAGCGAGAACATCTCCAGGAGGCATGTCTGGGTGATCGATCCGATCGACGGCACGCGCGCTTTCATCTCCGGCCTGCCGGTATGGGGAACCTTGGTCGGGCTGACGGTCGACGGCGATGCAGTCGCCGGCATGATGGCGCAGCCCTTCACCGGCGAGCTGTTCTACGCCAACGCCTCCGGTTCCCACTATGAGGGCCCGGGCGGGCCGCGAAAGCTGGCGACGCGCAAGACGACGGATCTTTCCGCGGCGACGCTGTTCACCACCACGCCGGCGCTGTTCAAGGGCGAGGCGCGCAAGCGCTTTGACGCCTTCGAGAAGCAGGTCCAGCTCGTGCGCTACGGCGCCGATTGCTATGCGTTTTCGATGATCGCTTCCGGCAGCGTCGACATCGTTGCCGATCCCGGGTTGAAGCCCTATGACATCGTGGCGCTGATCCCGATCATCGAGAAGGCTGGCGGCGTCGTCACCACTTTCGAGGGCGGGCCGGCGGAAAAGGGTGGCGACATCCTGGCCGCGGCAACGCCGGAGCTTCATGCTGCGGCGATGGCGGCGCTGCGCGGATAGCGCTGTACGTCAGCGCTGATGGATCGAGCGCTGGAATTCCGCCGGCGTGCGGCTGTAAACCTGGCGGAACGCAGAACTGAAATGGCTGTGGCTGGAGAAGCCAAGGTCCATGCCCAAAGTGGTGAGGTCGTCATAGCGGCCAAGCAGGTCCAGCGCGCGCGCCAGCCTCAGCCGCAGGTAGTAACGGTACAGCGGCATCGCCTCGACCTGCTGGAACACCTGGGTAAGATAGACCGGCGAGACGCCGACCTCGGCGGCTATTTCGGCCAGCGTCCAGCGCCGCGACAGATCCGAGGACAGGACAAGCTTGGCGCGGTCCACCAGCTTCTGTCGCCCCGGACTGGCGCCGGCACCATGCGAGGTGCGCTCGCCCAAAGCGCGGCGCACCAGCGTCAGGGCGAGCGTTTCGGCCTCGAGCGTCTCGGCGACCTTGCGGCTCAGACTGTGGCGGAGCAAAGCCACCAGCGCCTGCGCGCGCGGATCGATGCGCCGCCGCTGGCGGCGAAACGCCAAAGTGCTGCCGCTGCGCATCTGGTCCTTCGGCGCCAGCTCCCGCAACAAGCTTTCCTCGATGACGAGATCCAGGCAGGCGTCGCCGCCCTCGACAGGATGGCTGATCCGATAGGCTTCCGCCTCGTTGAAAAACAACAGCTGATTGGCTTCGGCAACCGCATCGTTGCGATCGAGATGGCGCACGAAGACGCCGCGATAGGGAAACACCAGATGCGTGGCATGGGTGCACTCTTGCGCGCTCTTGTGCCGGCATTCGCCACTACAGACGATGTCCCGGATCACCGCGGTGCCGGTATCCAGCAGAAGCTGAACCGCGAATTGCGACATGCGTTCTTCCGTCGTTGCCGAACGGGACCCGGTATTGCGGTCCCGTTCGGCACTCTACGCGGTCGACCTGCCCATTCCTGTCAGCAGTCTGTCGAAGAGCCGTCAATTCCAGAAACGGCGCATCGATTCGCAATAGGCCGCGCCGCGTGACAGACCTATGTCCTTGAGCTGTTCCTCGGTCATTTCGAGCAAGGCCCGCCGGCTTCTGCGCTTCACCATCTGCCGGTCGATCCAGTTGGCCACCGCAATGATTTGCGCGGACAAGGACTGCCAGATCGTCAGCCGGTTTGAGGGACGAGCCACCGGCTGCGTTGCCGCTGCTTGATTGGAGCGCATCGGTCAGTCCTCACCCGAAACCGATGCGTCGGCTTCGTTCAGCACTTGCGCGCACTCCTCACAGCAAACCTCCACCGTTCTGCCGCCGACCTTCACGCGGATGGGGTTGGCGTCCAGTTTGCAGTCGCAAGCCGCACAGGTTTTCTCGGTCATGGTGTCATCTCCTTGGCGTTCAGTTCGACCTGGAGAGGAGCACTTGCGGATGTCAGCGGCTGTCAAAATCTTTAGCGACTTTGCGCCGTCGCCGCGGGCGTCGCCCGTCGCACCAAGGCGCAGCGGCAAAGCTCCTATGGGATTGCCCAACCCTCCTGACAGGAAGATGTCAGGAGACTTCCGCTATGGAGGTGTCATCAGAGGGAGGACTACACATGCCGACGCAGTCAATAGCCAGCCGCTCCGACAAGGTGCCGGCAGACGGCCGGGCCGATTTCGATTTCTTCTTCGGCAGCTGGGCTGTCAGCCATCGACGGTTGCGCAAGCGGCTTGCCGGCGACACCAACTGGGATGAATTTGGCGGAACATGCGACACGCGGCCGATCCTCGGCGGCCTCGGCAATTTCGACGACAATGTCATCGAATTGCCCGGTGGCAGCTATCGCGCCGCCACGGTCCGCACCTTCGATCCGGCGACGAGGCAATGGTCGATCTGGTGGATCGACGGCCGCAACCCGTTGACCATCGATGTGCCGATGCGCGGCACTTTTGCCGACGGCGTCGGCACGTTTCTGTGCGAGGATGTCTTCGAAGGCCGTCCGATCCAGGTTCGCTTCCTCTGGTCGCGGATCACGGGAGACTCGCCCCGCTGGGAGCAGGCCTTTTCAGCGGACGGCGGCAAGACATGGGAAACCAACTGGATCATGGACTTCGCCCGTCAGGCATGAACGCCGGAGTGCACTTGTCAGTCACGCGTTGTCGTCGGTTCCAGGGATGAAGGCATCGAAGGCGGCGAGCAGCGGCTCGCGGTAGATATCCCGTTCCTGCAGGATTTCATGGCGCGCGCCATCGATCATCAGCAGGGAGCCGAGACGCAAATGTCTGGTGTAGGCTTCCACGGCCCTGGTCGAGACGACCTGGTCGGCGCCGGCGGCGATCACCAGCAAGGGAACCTGGATCCTGGCCATGAAATCCGGGTCGCTGACGATTTCGGTCGCCTCGGCTGCGGCTTTCAGCCAGCGCATCGTCGGGCCGCCAAGCGCGAGTTGCGGATAGGCCTCGTAGATCCCAGTGTTGCGTCGATAGCGCTCCGGGTCCGATGTCACCTTGTTGGTGGCGAACGGTGCTGTTTCCCTCGGTCGCGGACCCCATGCCGCGTAAAGCCGGCCGAGGCCGAGAAAACACAAGACGGAGCAGACGCGGCGCACCGTTTTTATCGATACCGGCAGGTCTGGCACAGTGAAGAAAGGCGCGATCATCACCATGCGCCGCACGCGGTTCACCATCGAGGGCGCGGCGAGCAGTGCGATCACCGCCCCGGTCGAATGGGCCAGGATGTAGTATGGCCCACGGCAATCGGGCAGCACGATCTCCTCGAAGAACTGCTCCAGATCGCCGGTGTAGTCGTAGAAGCTGCGGACATAACCGCGCTGGCGGTCGCGGATCAGCCGGTCGGAAGCGCCCTGACCGCGCCAGTCGAGGGTGGCAATGCCAAAGCCCCGGTCGGCGAGGTTGCGGATGGTCTCGAAATATTTCTCGATGCACTCGTTGCGGCCGGTGAGCAGGACCACGGTGCCTTTCAACGGGCGTGCGACTGCCGGAAAAAGGCCGTAGCGGATCCGCTTGCCGTCGCGGGTGGTGAAAAAGCCGCCGGCAGCGTTTTCCGGTATCGGATTGTCGGGAGTCTGGTGGAAGAGGTCCGTCATTCGGCGCTTCGTCTTTTGGTGTCTCGCCTGACCCAGCGAGGCGTCGCATGGTGATAGACGGCCATGCGTCAAAAGCAAAGGATTTCCGGGAGATGGGAGAGCCGGACCCGGCAACGAGCAAGGCCGGAAGCCGCCTGCGGCGGCTTCCGGCCTCTGTCGATCCGGGAGGAAGGGACGTTACACCCGGCTCGGCCCCGTTGCGGTGCCTTGTCGGGCGCCGCTTGTTCCTAGTCTTGAACGCACTTTAGCGCCGGGTAGCTGAACGCGTGCCGAAGCCGCGGTTCATCTGCCGTTCATCGAGGGGCAAAAACCCATCGGCAGGCAAAATCTTGAAATGCTTTGGCCTTGTCCCCAAATGTTGGATGCGGTCGCCAATGTCGGGGCCGCTGGTCCAGCCGAAACGCCGCTCAAGGGTTTCGCACCGGCCATACGCAAACCATGTTGCTCAACAGGAGAACACCTCATGCGTCACGTTGATTTTTCCCCGCTCTATCGCTCGACCGTCGGTTTCGACCGTCTCTTCACCATGCTCGATTCGCTTGCGCAGCCAGACGGCGCGCAGACCTATCCGCCCTACAACATCGAGCGCACCGGCGAGGATTCCTATCGCATCTCGATGGCGGTCGCCGGCTTCTCGGACGAGGAAATCTCGATCGAAGCCCGTCGCAATGTGCTGACCGTCAAGGGTGAGCGCAAGGATGAGGGCACCGGCGAAGGTTCCGAGCTGCTCTATCGCGGCATTGCCTCGCGGGCCTTCGAGCGCCGTTTCCAGCTTGCCGACCACGTCGAAGTCGTCGGCGCTTCGCTGAAGAACGGCCTGCTCTTCGTCGACCTCAAGCGCAACATTCCCGAGGAGCTGAAGCCGCGCAAGATCGCGATCACGGCGTCTTCGGCCAAGGCCAAGCAGATCGAGGCCAAGAGCGCTGCGTAATGTAGCCTGAGATAAAAGCGTCTCCTCCCGAGACGAAAGCGGCGCCGAAAGGCGCCGCTTTTTTGTTGCGCCGAAATCCCTGTCCCCCAGAAGCATCAGTTCTGGCTCTTTTGCAGCCCGCGCCATCTTCACATGAAGGGCGATGTCTGATTTCTCCTTGGCGCTGACGGCGACCATTGCCACCACCTTCCTGCTTGCCGGCCTCGTCAAGGGCGTGACCGGCATGGGCCTGCCGACGCTGGCGATGGGCCTGCTCGGCACCATCATGCCGCCGGTCGCCGCGGCCTCACTGCTGATCGTGCCGTCCTTCGTCACCAATGTCTGGCAGCTGTTCGCCGGGCCGAGTTTTGCGTCGATCCTACGCCGGCTGTGGCTGATGATGATCGGCATCGTCATCGGCACGATGGCCGGCTCGCGGCTGCTGGCCAGCGACAACGTCAAATGGACGACCGCCGGCCTTGGCGCTGCGCTGATCGTCTATGCCGCTTTTACCTTGCTGGCGCGGCAGCTGACGGTTCCGGCATCGGCCGAGCGCTTGATGTCGCCTGTCGTCGGGTTCATCACCGGCATCGTCACCGGCGGTACAGGGGTGTTCGTGGTGCCAGCCGTTCCCTACATCCAGGCGCTGGGACTGAGCCGGGATGATCTGATCCAGGCGCTCGGGCTTTCCTTCACCGTGTCGACCATCGCGCTTGCGGTTGGCCTTGCCTCGCATGGTGCTTTCCAGGTCGAGCATATCGCGATGTCGTCGCTGGCCGTCGCGCCGGCCCTGCTCGGCATGTGGCTGGGGCAGGTGCTCAGGCAAAAGATCAGCCCGGAAACCTTCCGCCGCTGGTTTTTGGTCTTCCTGATCCTGCTTGGGCTCGAGCTTTTGGTGCGGCCCTTCCTCGCCTAGGATTCGGCCACTTGCTGGTGGCCGGTTGCGATGACCGCCTCGACATTTTGCCGGTGAACCGGCTCGTACAGTGCGAAGTACTCGACCGCACCTTTGGCGAACATGTCGGCGCCGAAGGTTTTCAAATCCTGCCTCGCCAGATCAGGCTCGTGCCGGCAGCGGAGCAGCTTTTGGACATAGTCTTGCGTCGCGGCGATCAGGCCTTTGTCATAGCCGCCTGCTTCTATCGCTGCCAGGGAGCCGTGATTGGGCAGGATGCGGTCTATCGGCCAGCCGGCCATGCGTTCGAGATCGACCAGATGTTGCGCCAGACGATCCGCCTCGCTGACATAGGTGATCGGGTCCTCCAGCGTGTCGCCTGCCAGCAGCAGGCCGGTGCCAGGCATCAACAGCACCGTGCCGTCATGGCTGTGGATCTCGACCTGGCGCAGTTCGACGGCGATCGATCCAACGGTGAGGTCAAGGCTGCGTTCGAAGGTCCTGTTCGGCAGCACGAGAGGTTTGATCGGCGGAACGCCGCCTTCGATCTCGGTCCGGTTGTTCGCCAGCGCCAAGACCGTGAGCTCGTTGGCGATGATCTCGCAATCCTCGAACACCTCATTGCCGGCAATGTGATCGTCATGCCAGTGGCTGAGAACGACCCGGATCGAGCTTACGCCCATGGCTTCGAGCGTCTGCCTGACAAAGCGCGCATGGGGCAGCGAAATATGCGTATCGTAGACAAGCGCCTCCGAGCCATCGACGATCGCATAGGTGCAGATGCCCAGGGCATAGGCGCCGTCGTCGAGCCAGTTCGGCTCGTCCGACCAGGCGCGAGCCCCGTCAATGCGGCCATCGTAGAAGCCCAGCACGTTTGACGCCGGGCGAACCAGCCGCATTGTTGAGCCGAGGGGTGAGATGGTCATCGGAAAAGCTCAGGCGATCATGTTGCCAAGGTGGTCGACTTCTTCGGTGGTCGTCGCAAAGCTGGCGACGAAGCGGTAGATCGCTTCATTGTCGCCGAGGTGGCCGTCGAAGCTTTGCGGCACGCCCCATTCATAGAATTTAGCGCCGGCGCCTTGCATTTTTTCTGCATTGGTGCGGTCGAAAATGGCGAACACTTCATTGGCCTGCGGCAGCCAAGCCAGCCGGCCGGACGGCGCATCCTCGATCGTCGCGGCCAGCCTTGCGGCCATCGCATTGGCGTGGCGCGCCATCCTCAGCCACAGATCGTCGGTGAAATAGGCTTCGAACTGAGCCGAGATGAAGCGCGCCTTGGAGAAGGTCTGCCCGGCGCGCTGGCGAAGCAGGCGCAAATCGTGCCCGATGTCGGGGTTCAGGACCACAACTGCATCGGCCATCCAGCAGCCGTTCTTGGTGCCGCCAAAGGAGATGATGTCGACGCCGCTTTTCCAGGTCATTTCCGCGGGACTGACCTCCGTCGCGGCAATGGCGTTGGCGAAGCGCGCGCCGTCCATTTGCAGCGGCAGCTTGTGACGGCGCGCGACCTCCGAGACAGCTTTGACGTCGTCGACGGTGTAGACCGTGCCGACCTCCGTCGCCTGGGTGATCGTCACCGCCATCGGCTGGCCGGCGGGGGCGAGGTCTTGCGAATAGCGTTTGATGGCCCGGTCGAGAGCCTGCGGATTGATGCGCCCCAATGGCCCCGGAACCGGCGACATGCGCGCTCCACCCGTGTAAAAACCTGCGGCGCCGAATTCATCGACATTCATGTGCGCTTCAGAATGGCAGAAGGCGACTCCGCCGATCCGGTTCAACGATGCCATCGACAGCGCGTTGGCCGCCGTGCCGGTGGCGACGAAGAAGACCGCAACCTCGCGCTCGAAGATTTCGTTGAAGCGCTTGTAGACGGCGCGGTCGAGGTCGCCGTCGCCGTAGGCGGTGGCGATGCCGGCAGCATGGCGGGTCAGGTTGGCCGAGATATCGGGATGGACGCCCGCCCAGTTGTCGGATGCAAAGAACATTAGGAAGGTCCATGTTTGGTTGTGAAGTCTGATGGCGAAAAAAGAGCGCGACCATGGCCGCTTCGGGGTTTGACGCGCAAGGGCCAAAGGCCGAAAAAGCGGTAAAGCCAGTGGCGGATCACGAAGGCGTGCGGAAGACCGAAGTTTTCGTTTCGGTCTCACCCCACGTAATTTTCTGTCGCCAAACGCCCAAGATTTTTGTGAATCGGTCTTGTGCGCTCTCAGGATTTCTGTCATAAAAATTTAGGACAGTAGTGCTGTCTTATTTTGTCGCACAAAACAGGCTGGATTGGCGTATCGTTGGGCCTCTCCGGCCGTTGCCGCGAGCGACAGGTAGACAGACTGGCTCTGGCCTGTACGAATACCAGATACGAACCATGCGGAAAGCCGCATGGTTCAGCCCAAGATTTCGCAAGACGTGCCGCAAGGATCAAGGGGGAGCCAAGCGCTTCCCGAGGCAAACCAGCGCCCGAACGGCTGGGAACGGAGGACAGGACGATGACGGACATGACGCTCTCTGCGACGAACGGCCAGGCCGCGCAGACGAAAGCGGCAACCGTCAAAAATACGTCCCTGACCACTATTGGCCGAACCGCCAACGGCTTTGCCGCGCAAGGTCTTTACCACCCGCGCAACGAGCATGATGCCTGCGGCGTCGGCTTCATCGTCAACATGAAGGGCGTGAAGTCGCACCAGATCGTCAAGGACGGCCTTGCCGTGCTCGAAAACCTGACGCATCGCGGCGCCGTCGGCGCCGATCCGCTGGTCGGTGATGGCGCCGGCGTGCTGGTGCAGCTTCCGGACGGTTTCTTCCGCGAAGAGATGGCAGCCCAGGGCATCGAACTGCCGCCGGCCGGTCAGTACGGCGTCGGACACTGGTTCATGCCGCAGGATGCGGCGCTGCGCGCCCATATCGAAGAAATCATCGCCGAATCGGCGCAGTCCGAAGGGCTGCCGCTGCTCGGCTTCCGCGACGTGCCGGTCGACAATGCGTCGTTGTCGAAGGCGCCTGATATCGTGGCGTCCGAGCCGTTCCACCGGCAGGTCTTCATCGGCCGCACGGCCGACATCACCGACGACGAAGAATACGAGGCGCGGCTCTATTTGCTGCGCAAGGTGATCTCCGGCCGCATTTACGCGGAGAACGACAACAAGGACATCGGTTCCTACTGCGTGTCGCTGTCGGCGCGCACCATCGTTTACAAGGGCATGTTCCTGGCCTACCAGGTCGGCGCTTACTACAAGGATCTCAAGGACCCGCGCTTCGAGACGGCGCTGATCCTCGTCCACCAGCGCTTCTCGACCAACACCTTCCCATCGTGGAAGCTGGCACATCCCTACCGCATGGTCGCCCACAATGGCGAGATCAACACCGTGCGCGGCAACAACAACTGGATGGCGGCGCGACAGGCATCGGTCGATTCCGAACTGTTCGGCAACAACATCTCGAAGCTGTGGCCGATCTCCTATGAGGGCCAGTCCGATACCGCGTGTTTCGACAACGCGCTCGAGTTCCTGTTCCAGGGCGGCTACAGCCTTAGCCACGCCATGATGATGCTGATCCCTGAGGCTTGGGCCGGCAACAAGCTGATGGATCAAGACCGCAAGGCTTTCTACGAATACCATGCCGCACTGATGGAGCCGTGGGATGGGCCGGCGGCGGTCGTGTTTACCGACGGCCGCCAGATCGGCGCCACGCTCGACCGCAACGGACTGCGCCCGGCACGCTACATCGTCACCGACGATGACCGCGTCATCATGGCCTCGGAAGCCGGCGTGCTGCCGGTGCCGGAAGAGAGGATCGTCAAGAAGTGGCGGCTGCAGCCCGGCCGTATGCTGCTGATCGACATCGAGAAGGGTCGTATCATCTCCGACGAGGAGCTCAAGTCGGAGATCGCCACCAAGCATCCCTACAAGACCTGGCTCGCCAACACGCAGCTCATCCTCGAAGATTTGAAGCCGGTCGCGCCGCGCGAATTGCGCCGGGACGTCAGCCTGCTCGATCGCCAGCAGGCGTTCGGCTACAGCCAGGAAGACACCAAGCTTTTGATGTCGCCGATGGCGACCACCGGCCAGGAAGCCGTGGGATCGATGGGCACCGACACGCCGATCTCGGCGATGTCGGACAAGTCGAAGCTGCTCTACACCTATTTCAAGCAGAACTTCGCCCAGGTCACCAACCCGCCGATCGACCCGATCCGCGAGGAGCTGGTGATGAGCCTGGTGTCCTTCATCGGGCCGCGGCCCAACATCTTCGACCTGGTCGGCAATTCGCGCCGCAAGCGGTTGGAAGTGCGCCAGCCGATCCTGACCAATGGCGATCTCGAAAAGATTCGCTCCATCGGCCACACCGAGGACCGCTTCGACACCAAGACGATCGACATCACCTATGGTTCGAACGAAGGCGCTGGCGGCATGCAGGGCGCCATCGACCGGCTGTGCGAGCGCTCGGAAGCGGCGGTGGCCGGCGGCTACAACATCATCATCCTGTCCGACCGCCAGGTCGGGCCGGACCGCATCGCCATTCCGGCACTGCTGGCGACGGCGGCGGTGCACCACCATTTGATCCGCAAGGGCTTGCGCACGTCGGTCGGTCTGGTCGTGGAATCCGGCGAGCCGCGCGAAGTGCATCATTTCTGCTGCCTTGCAGGCTACGGCGCCGAGGCGATCAACCCTTACCTTGCCTTCGACACGCTGCTCGACATGCACAAGCGTGGCGAACTGCCGAAGGAGGTCGACGCCTACGAAGTGGTCTCGCGCTACATCAAGTCGATCGGCAAGGGCATCCTCAAGGTGATGTCCAAGATGGGCATCTCGACCTACCAGTCCTATTGCGGCGCGCAGATCTTCGACGCCATCGGGCTGAAGACCGATTTCGTGGAGAAATACTTCACCGGCACCGCGACACTGATCGAGGGCGTCGGGCTGGACGAGATCGCGGCCGAGACGCTCAGCCGCCACACCGATGGTTTCGGCAACGACCCGGTGCTGCGCAACAGCCTCGAGGTGGGCGGCGAATACGTGTTCCGCATGCGCGGCGAAGCGCATATCTGGTCGCCGGATGCGGTGGCCACCCTGCAGCACGCCGTGCGCCAGGGCTCGTGGGAAACGTTCAAGGACTATTCCGCCCAGATCGACAGCGAGACAGCGCGAGCCCAGACCATTCGCGGCCTGTTCAAGATCAAGCTGGCGCAAGAGAGCGGCCGCAAGAAGGTCGCGATCGACGAGGTTATGCCGGCGGCCGACATCGTCAAGCGGTTCTCGACCGGGGCGATGTCCTTCGGCTCGATCTCACGTGAGGCGCACACCACGCTGGCGCGCGCCATGAACCAGATCGGCGGCAAGTCGAACACCGGCGAGGGCGGCGAAGAGGCCGACCGCTATCTGCCGCTGCCCGGCGGCGGCAAGAACCCCGAGCGCTCGGCGATCAAGCAGGTCGCCTCCGGGCGCTTCGGGGTGACGGCGGAATATCTGGTCAACTCCGACATGATGCAGATCAAGGTGGCGCAAGGCGCCAAGCCCGGCGAGGGTGGTCAGCTGCCCGGCCACAAGGTCGACGCAACCATCGCCAAGGTCAGGCATTCGACGCCGGGCGTCGGCCTGATCTCGCCGCCGCCGCATCACGACATCTATTCGATCGAGGATCTGGCGCAGCTGATCTACGATCTGAAGAACGTCAATCCGGCGGCCGACGTGTCGGTCAAGCTGGTTTCGGAAGTCGGTGTCGGCACGGTGGCGGCCGGCGTGGCCAAGGCGCGCGCCGACCACATCACCATCTCGGGCTATGATGGCGGCACCGGCGCGTCGCCGCTGACCTCGCTCAAGCATGCCGGCAGCCCGTGGGAAATGGGCCTCGCCGAGACGCACCAGACGCTGGTGCTGAACGGTCTGCGGGCGCGCGTGGCGCTGCAGGTCGATGGCGGCCTGCGCACCGGGCGCGACGTCATCATCGGCGCGCTGCTTGGCGCCGACGAGTTCGGCTTCTCGACCGCACCGCTGATCGCGGCCGGCTGCATCATGATGCGCAAGTGCCATCTCAACACCTGCCCGGTCGGCGTCGCGACGCAGGACCCGGTGCTGCGCAAGCGCTTCAAGGGCACGCCCGAGCACGTCATCAACTTCTTCTTCTATGTGGCGGAAGAGGTGCGCGGGTTGCTGGCCGAAATGGGCTACACCCATATCGACCAGATCATCGGCGACACCGACCTTCTGGAAAAGCGCGACCTGATCGTGCACTGGAAGGCGCGCGGGCTTGATTTCTCGAAGATGTTCTTCAAGCCCGATGCGCCGCATGCTTCCGTGCATTGGACCGAACGGCAGAAGCATCCGATCGACGACGTGCTCGACCGCAAGCTGATCGAACTGGCGAAGCCGGCGCTCGAGAGCAAGCAGCCGGTCAAGATCGAGGTCGACATCCGCAATGTCGACCGTTCGACCGGCGCCATGCTGTCGGGCGAAGTGGCCAAGCGCTTCAAGCACAAGGGCCTGCGCGAGGACTCGATCTCGGTGAAGCTGACCGGGACCGCCGGCCAGTCCTTTGGCGCCTTCCTGGCGCGCGGCATTTCGTTCGAGCTCGTCGGTGCGGCAAACGACTATGTCGGCAAGGGCCTGTCTGGCGGGCGCATCGTCATCCGGCCGCCGGAAGAGGCCAAGATCGTCGCGGCCGACTCCATCATCGTCGGCAATACGGTGCTTTATGGCGCAACCGAGGGCGAGGCTTATTTCGCCGGTGTCGCCGGCGAGCGTTTCGCTGTGCGCAACTCGGGCGTCGCCGCTGTCGTCGAAGGCGTCGGCGACCATGGCTGCGAATACATGACCGGCGGCATCGTCGTCGTCATCGGCCAGACCGGCCGCAACTTCGCCGCCGGCATGTCGGGCGGCGTTGCCTATGTGCTGGACGAGGCGGGTGACTTCGCCGAGCGCTGCAACATGGCGATGGTCGAGCTGGAACCTGTTCCAGAGGAAGACGATCTGATGGAAAAGCTGCTCCATCACGGCGGCGACCTCGATCACAAGGGCCGCGTCGACGTCTCCGGCGATATGACCAGCCATGACGAGGAGCGGCTCTACCAGCTGATCTCGAACCATGTGCATTACACGGGTTCGGTCAGGGGGCGCGAAATCCTCGACGACTGGACGACTTTCCGGCCGAAATTCCGGAAAATCATGCCGGTCGAGTACCGCCGTGCGCTGATCGAGATGGAACGCATGCGCATGGGCGTGGCGGCGGAATAGGCTTTGGGAACTGCCGGGAAGCCCAGGCTTCCCGGTCAATACTTTCATCGACAGTTTGACCTCGGGCGCAAGGTTGCCATGGCTGCCTCAAGAGGTTAACGGGTGCGGCGAAAACCGCACCATCTGGACAGCAGGAACTGGACTATGGGCAAGGTAACAGGCTTTCTCGAAATCGACCGGCAGGTGCACAAGTACCAGCCGGCCTCCGACCGCATCCGGCATTTCCGAGAATTCACGCTGCCGATGTCGGACAAGGAGGTCGAGAAACAGGCCGCGCGCTGCATGGATTGCGGCATTCCGTTTTGTCATGGGCCGACAGGCTGTCCGATCCACAACCAGATCCCGGACTGGAACGACCTCGTCTACAATGGCGACTGGGACAATGCGATCCGCAACCTGCATTCGACCAACAATTTCCCCGAATTTACCGGCCGCATCTGCCCCGCACCTTGCGAGGAAGCCTGCACGCTGAACCTCGAGGACATTCCGGTCGCCATCAAGACGGTCGAGCAGGCGATCGCCGACAAGGCCTATGAAACCGGCCATATCAGGCCCTATCCGCCGGAAAAGAAGACCGGAAAACGCGTCGCCATCATCGGCTCGGGACCAGCCGGCATGGCCGCCGCCCAGCAGCTCGGCCGCGCCGGTCATGAGGTCAGTGTCTATGAGCGCGAAAGCCGGCCGGGCGGGCTGATGCGCTATGGCATTCCCGACTTCAAGATCGAGAAGCACTATATCGACCGGCGCATCGAGCAGATGCAGGGCGAGGGCGTGACCTTCCATTGCGGCGTCAATGTCGGCGTCGACAAGAAGGTCAGCGAGCTGCTCGCGGAATATGATGCGGTGCTCTATTGCGGCGGTTCGGAAACGCCGCGCGCTGCCGGCATTCCCGGCGACGATCTCGACGGCGTGCATGATGCGATGCCGTATCTGGTGCAGCAGAACAAGCGCGTCGGCGGCGAGCCGATCCAGTCGGTGGCGTGGCACGCGGCGCCGATCGTTGCCGGCGGTCAGCACGTCGTCGTCGTCGGTGGCGGCGACACCGCCTCCGACTGCGTCGGTACCGCCTTTCGCCAGGGCGCCGTGCGCGTCACCCAGCTCGACATCCGGCCGCAGCCGCCGGAAAAGGAAGACAAGCTCTCGGTCTGGCCCTACTGGGCAACCAAGATGCGCACTTCGTCGTCGCAGGCCGAAGGCGCCGAGCGTGAATTCCAGGTGGCGACGCTCGAATTCATCGGCGAAGAGGGCCAGCTGACGGGCGTCAAATGCTGTGAGGTCGATGACAAGCGCAAGCCGATCGCCGGCACCGAATTCGTCATCCGTGCCGATCTCGCCTTCATCGCCATCGGCTTTGCCGGACCGACCACCGCCGGACTGGTGTCGGAATTGGATGGTCAGATGAAGATCGTCACCGACAGCCGCCGTTCGAAAAATGTCGAGGCCAACGATCGCGACTACAAGACCAGCGTCGACAGGCTCTATGCGGCGGGCGATGTGCGTCGCGGCCAGTCGCTGGTTGTCTGGGCGATCCGCGAGGGCCGCCAGGCGGCGCGCTCGATCGACGAAGCACTGATGGGATCGACTGTTCTACCCCGTTAAGGGTTGATCGCCGTCGTTGTCTCGCCTGCGGCCGCCGTCGCCGGCTGGGTCTTGGGCGGCCAGGAAAAATCGTCGGCGCGGCCCGGCGAGGCAGCGGACGCCTTGCCCTCGATGACCAGTTTTTCGCCGGGCAGGTTCACATCCGCCTTTGTCGGTGGCGCTGCACCGAGAAGTTCCGAACCGCCGTCGAGCGCCGGATCGCTGAGCAGCATCGGCACGGTGCGATCGACAACGATGGGGGCAGCGGCCGGCGACGGCACTTCGACCGGGGCGCCAGCGGGCGCAGATGCCGTCACCGCGCCGCCTGGTGCTGTCAGCCCAAGGATCTTCATCAGCGGCTTTTCGGTATAGAAGGCGAGCTTGCGCTTGCCGGCCTTCGACACGTTGATGCCGTCATCCGAGCGCAGGCGCACCGCCTGGCCGTTAATATCGGGTCCGGTGGTGACGAAGGCGCCGTTCTCGTCGACGAATCCGTCCCAGATGTCGACGAATTCACCGCCACCGCTTTCGGCCGCCGAATGATAGATGTCGTTGAAGGCCAGCATGTCGGACGTCATTTTCGGCACCCGGAAAGCCGGCATGCCAACCCACAGGAAGGGCACCTTGGTCGACGCAATGGCCTTGCCCAGCGCATCGGTCCGGCGCTCATATTCCTTGGTCCAGTTCTCGGATCGCGGCTGTTCGCGCACGTCATTGACGCGCATCTGCTGGCGATCGTTGGACCCCAGCATGACGACGACAGCCGCGGGCTTCTCGATCTCGATCAACGACTTGATCTGTTCGGGCCAGTTGTAGAAATCATCACGCACGAAACCGGACGAGCCGTTGCTGCGAGCGACGATCCTGACGCCGGGATTTTCGGCAAAGGCGGTATCGAGGCCTTCCGCAAGGCCGCTTGCCATGAAATCGCCGACCACCAGAACGACGCGGGCATCCGGTGTTTTCTCGACAATCGGTATTGCCGGTTCGGCCGGTGGGCGAGGTGCCTTCTTTCTTGCCTTGGGCCGCGGCTTCTGGATGTCAAGCGGCGGCTCTACCCGCTCACTTCTGCGCGGGAACAACAGGTCGCGCAGCGACCAGCCCCGGTTTTGCTGTTCCTGCGCGATTGCCGGCGTGTGAAAGGAGCTGGCGGCGGCGACTGCCAGAACCGCAACAGCCAGAATCAGGATCGGCATGCGACGGACGATGACCCGGATACGCGCGACCGAAACCAATCACCCTCTCCATCCCTGGCGCATGACCCCGAAATCGGGGCCGCGCGGCGGCTCTATTTTTGTCGGAGCCATTTGAGCACTTCCATGCTCGGATACCCGTCCTGGGTCAAGCCGACCTTCGCCTGATAGGTCATGATGGCGGTTTTGGTGCCGTCACCGATCTTGCCGTCGAACTTGCCGTCGTAAAGCCCGTGCTGCGAAAGCCGCTTCTGCAGCTCTTGCCTTTCTTCGAAGCTGAGCTTGGTGAAAGGCCGTTTCCAGTCCTGCACGAGACCACTGGAACCGGCGATTTCGTCGGCAAGAAGGCCGACGGCCAGCGCATATTTGTCGGCGTTGTTGTAGGCCTTGATGACCGAGAAATTCTTGATCATCAGGAAGGCCGGTCCATCGCGGCCGTCCGGCACCTTCAATGTCGCCTTGTCGGCGACGTTCTTGAACGGCTTGCCATTGGCCCTGACGACGCCGAGCGCCTGCCATTGCGCCAATGTCTTCGCGCCGGCGGGGAGCTTGCCGGCCGGCAGCGTGACCTCGTAGCCCCAGGTCTTGCCGGCCTGCCAGCCATTCTTCTTCAACAGATTGGCGGCGGTTGCCAGCGCATCGGGGATCGAATTCCAGATGTCGCGCTTGCCATTGCCGTCCATGTCGACGGCATAGTGCTGATAGCTGGTCGGGATGAACTGGGTATGGCCCATGGCGCCGGCCCAGGATCCGCTGAGATGGCTTTCATCGATGTCGCCCGTCTGCAGGATCTTCAATGCGGCGATCAGTTGGGTGCGGGCGAATTTCCCCCGCTTCGGATCGGCATAGGCCAAGGTCGCCAGCGAGCGCACGACATTGCGCATAATGTCGTCGCGCTTGAGGATCTCGCCATAGTTCGATTCCATCGACCAGATGGCGAGCAGGATGTCGCGGTCGACGCCGAACCGTGCTTCGATGCGGTCGAGCCAGGGCTTCCATTTCTTCGCCATCTGCTGGCCAACGGCGACCGACTGGTCATGGACCCGGTTGTCGAAATAATCCCATGCCGGGGCGGTGAATTCAGGCTGCGTGCGTGCCTTTTCCAGCACCACCGGGTCAATATCCCTGATATCCTTGAAGGCCTGGTCGTAGACGGCGCCGGAAACGCCGCCTTGCACGGCGGTTGCCCGGAAGCCGGCGACCCATTGCCGGAAGCCGGCATCGGCAAAAGCCGGCCCGGCCGGCATCAGCAAGGCGAGCGAGAGGCTGGCGGCCGTCATGACGCTGGTGAAGAGTTTTGCGGCATTGCGAACGGACATCTTTTCCTCCTTCTTCATCTCAGGAAGATCATTCATCGCCGAACCCGGTTAGGATTTAGTTTACCATAGGAGCCGTCGGGAACGAAAAGACGCGTCGATGCTTTACGCACAGCAAGTTTCTCACCAGACCTTCCGTAATCCCCGATTCCGGCGTGAAAATGTCTCGGAGCGGGATTGCGGAGCAGGCCCCCAAACGGATAATTGACAGCATGAAGAGAGTTCGCAAGGCAGTTTTCCCGGTCGCCGGCCTCGGCACGCGGTTCCTCCCGGCCACCAAGGCTATCCCCAAGGAAATGCTGACCGTCGTCGACAGACCGGTCATCCAGTATGTTGTCGATGAGGCGCGCGAGGCCGGCATCGAACATTTCATCTTCGTCACCGGCCGCAACAAGGCGGTCATCGAAGACCATTTCGACGTCCAGTTCGAGCTCTACGACACGCTCGCCCAGCGCGGCAAGGATGACCAGCTCGCTCGCCTGCAGCGGCTGCAACCGGCGCCGGGACAGACCAGCTTTACCCGCCAGCAGGTGCCGATGGGGCTTGGCCATGCCGTCTGGTGCGCGCGCGAACTGGTCGGCGACGAGCCTTTCGCGCTGCTGTTGCCCGACATGATCATGCAGTCGGAAAAGAGCTGCATGAAGGAGATGGTCGAGCTCTACCAGGAGACCGGCAACAACATCATCGCCGTGCAGGAATGCGACCCGGCCGAGGCGCACAAATACGGCATCGTCGGCCGCGGCGAGGATACGCATCACGGCTTCCGCATCACCGAGATGGTGGAGAAGCCGAAGACCGGCACCGCACCGTCCAATCTCTACATCAACGGCCGCTACATCCTGCAGCCGGAAATCTTCGGGATTCTCGAAGGCCAGGAAAAGGGCGCCGGCAACGAAATCCAGCTCACCGATGCGATGCTGAAGCTGGAAAAGCAGCAGTCCTTCTACGGCTACCACTATCAGGGCCGCACCTTCGATTGCGGTTCGCCGGAAGGCTTCGTCGAGGCCAATGTCGCCTTCGCGCTGTGGCGCAGCGACATGAACGAGAACATGTCGGGCGTCATCCGCACGCTGCTCGATGAGATAAAACCGTCGGAACGGCGCGGTGCCGCCTAAGGCAGGTAACCTTGGTGTCAGGCTGGCTTTGCCTGACATGTCCGCCTGGCCAGACTTCCTAGCGTTGCAGCTTCAGCCCGAGGTAGATGCTGTTGGCGGTGTAGTTGCGGCCTGGCAGGTTGCTGGTCAGCTTTTCGGTGCGGGCGCGGCTGGTGAGGCCGACATAGCGGTTCAGCCACCATGTCAGCCCGGCCTCGGCGCTTAGCGTCAGGTCATGCCCGTCGGAGCCGGTGTAGTCGCGCCAGTCGAGGCCGAGTGCGGCGTTGCCGGTCAGGTCGGCGCGAATCTGCCGCTCGCCGGTGAGGCGACCGGAATAGAGGATGTCGCCGCTTTCGTTGGCGGCTGTGGTGCCGTCGATGGTGGTCTTCCCGGTGAGGCCGATGATGGTGCCGCGCTCGGGCGACCATTTGAGGTCGGCATTCACCGTTGCCCCCGCGATTGCCGCCAGGCGATCGTCGTCGATCGCTTCGCGGAGCCAGCCGGCGGAGAATTCGCCAGTCAGCTTCTCGCCCATGTCGAGTTCGACGCCGGCGCGCGCGCCGAGGCGGGTGGATGACCGTTCGAATCCGCCCGAATCGACACGCAGATCATAGGCACGGCGTCCGACCTCGACCTCGGCAAAAGGCGTGATGGCAGGCGAGATCTCGTAGCCGGTGCGCAAAGTCGCCGTGTAGAGTGTGGAGTCGCGATCCTTCTGCGACAACACGGTGCCGTTTGTCAGCTCGGCGTCGCCATAGATGTCGTGAGAGACCGCGCCGGTCAGCGCGAAGCGCAGCTTGCCGACGTCCTTCTCGATGCCCAGGCTGCCGTCGATGGTCTGGCGGATCGGCTGCGATTTGACGCCGGCAATGGCATCGGGTGAGGAGGCGGATTCCGGCGCAATTTCGTAGCCGAGCTTGGCGATGGCCCGCAGTTCATTGTCGAGATCGACGTTCAGGGTGCCTTCGAGGCGGCCGCGCCCTTCATTGATCTTCTTGCCCGAAATGGTGTTGCGGAAGTTGCCGTAGCCGTCGATGACCGCCGAGTTCTCGCGCCAGTCGGAGGCGGCGGAAAAACGCAGCGCCGTTTCGGACAGCACCGCCGACGTCCCGCCGCTGCTGGAATCGGCATTCGACGTTGCCGTCACGCCTTGCTCAAGCGTCGGCCGGAGCAGGAAGGTGCCAACCTTGATGCCGGTTGCGGCGTAGGGATCGTCTTCGGGCTTCTTCTTCAGGCCTTCGATGGAGCCGGTGCGCTCGGCGCCGGGATCAAGCTTCTGCCGGTCGGCGCTGTCGATGGTGAGGGCACGGCGGTTGGTTGTGTCCTGGTCCGCATCGTCTGCTGCTGTGTCGGTCGAAGTGGTTGCGATCGTGGTTGGGTCCGTTGCCTTGCCGAGCTTCTTCTTGGCGGTGGCCTTGTCCTTGGTCGTGTCTGCATCGGCGGCGCGCTGCTTTGCGGTCGACGGCCGGCGCGGCTTAACCGGGGGCGGATTGTCGCCAAAACTGTCGTCGGTGGCCGCTGGCGAATCAAAGATGCTGCCGGTCGGCGGTGTCGCGCCGGTGTCGTCCGGCACGGCGCCGGCACTTGCCGGCAGATAGGTCGTAGGGGTTGGCGGGTTGGCCTGGGCGGCGGCATCGGCGGGTGTCGCCGGATTCTGAGATCCGGCTGTGCTCAGTTGCCTCACCTTGCGCTGCTGGTCAAACAAGATCGCCGATTCCGAAACCTCGCCGCGCAGCTCGGTCTCCTGGGCGCAAATCGTTGTTGGCCGCAGCAAAGCGAAAATGCTGGCCGCCAGCAGCAGTGCGCTGATGGCCTTGCCGTTTCGACCTCTTTTGCTTTCAGGCTGGGCCCGCGACATCGTCACCACTGCTTGCGCGGCGCAAGCGCGCCATACTCTTACCGAACCGTAAATGGGGATGGTTAACGGAGGGTTGAGGCGGCGGCCCAATGACCCTCAAAACGGCGATGTCCTAGGGGATTCATGCGGTGCGCTCCAAGCACCTTGTTTTCATGCCTGTCGCTGTCGCAAAACCGCTGCACAACCTTGGGTCAAGCCCGAGACCAGGCTTTTGGGCGACAGGCGTGAGGTGGCATTTCTGTTGGACAGGCGAGCGCCAAAGCGCTAATCGCATCAGCCATGCATGCGGGATCCCCAGAAAAGAAGCGGCTGGACAAGCAAGCTTCAATAGAATCGGCGCTCAGAACGGTGGCAACCGAGCAGGCCGGTGTGGCGGCTCTGGCCGCCGCGCTCGAAAATGGACTGTCCGAACCATTCGCGCGCGCCGTCGATATCGTGTCGCAGGCCAGAGGCCGCGTCATCGTCACCGGCGTCGGCAAGAGCGGCCATATCGGTTCCAAGATCGCGGCGACGCTCGCCTCGACCGGCACGCCGGCTTTCTTTGTCCATCCATCCGAAGCCAATCACGGCGACCTCGGCATGATCGCCAGGGATGACGCCATCATCGCCATGTCATGGTCGGGCGAGAGCAAGGAACTCAACGGCATCATCGCCTATTCCAGGCGCTTCTCGATTCCGTTGGTTGCGATCACCGCCGGCGAGACATCGGCGCTGGCGCGCGAGGCGGACGTGGTGCTGTTGCTGCCGCGCGCGCCCGAAGCCTGCCCGCACGGCCTAGCGCCGACGACATCGACGCTTTTGCAGCTGGTGATGGGCGATGCACTGGCCATCGCCTTGCTCGAAGCGCGGGGTTTCACGCCCGACCATTTCCGTACCTTCCATCCCGGCGGCCAGCTCGGCGCCAATCTGACGCAGATCCGCGACATCATGCATGTCGGCGACAGGCTGCCGCTCGTGCCTTCGGGCACCGGCATGCGCGAGGCGATCCTCGAATTGTCGAGCAAGGGGTTCGGCTGCGTGGCGATCGCGGCTGCGGACGGTGCGCTGATCGGCATCATCACCGACGGCGACATCAGGCGCCATATCGGCAGCAATTTGCTGGAAATGAGTGTCGATCAGGTGATGACAAGGGAGCCGAAGACGGCCGGCCCGGACACGCTGGTGGCAACTGCGCTGCAGACGATCAACAACTCAGCCATCACCAGCCTGATGGTTGTCGAGGGCAGGCGGCCGGTCGGGCTCGTCCACTTGCATGATCTGCTGCGCATCGGCGCCGCCTAAGGTGTATTGATATTCAGGTGAGGCCGGTCTGCAAACGCCGGTCTCCTGCGCTTCCGGTGCTCACGTACAAAAAGTACGCTCCGCTCCGGTTCTCGGTATCAGCCATTTTCGGCGCGGCCCGACCTGAATCTCAACACACCTAGCGCGTAGGCGCGTCTGAAAACTCAGACGGCCTCGACCGTCAGTTCCAGATCTGTATCGGCCGAACTGACTACACGCACCTGCGTGCCGGCCGGCAGATCGGGACCGGAGACGCGCCACAGCGTGTCGCCGAGCTTGATGCGGCCGCGACCGTCCTTGATCGGTTCGGCAAGGGTAGCCATCTTGCCAACCATCTGTGCGCCGCGGCGGTTGAGCAGCGGCTGGTCGGTCGTGTCATTGCGCCCGCCGACCAGCTTCTTGCCGACGAAGGCCGAGACCAGCGACAAAGCGAGGAAGGCGAGAACCTGGATTTCCCAGGTCCAGAAGCCTGCGTCCCAGATGAGCAGGGACACCACGCCGATCAGCAGCGCGGCGATACCGATCCAGAGCATGAAGATGCCTGGCGCGATGACTTCCATCACCAGCAGGACAAAGCCGAGAACCATCCAGTTCCACGGGCCGAGTTCGGAAATGATGCGGTCGAGCATGCGCGTGTGCTCCTATTTCCTCAATTGTCGGTCGGGCGAACCACTGGCGGGCGGGCAGTCCGCGCGGCGCCGGCTGTGCCTTCGCTGCGAAATACTTCCTTGGCGATCTCGCTTATGCCGCCGAGCGTGCCGATCAGCGCCGAGGCTTCCATCGGCATCAGCACGACCTTGCTGTTGGTGGCCGTGCCGATCTTGCCCATCGCTTCGGTGTATTTCAGCGCCACGAAGTAGTTGAGCGCCTGCACGTCGCCCTTGGAGATGGCTTCCGACACCACCTGCGTGGCGCGGGCTTCGGCCTCGGCGGAGCGTTCGCGCGCCTCGGCGTCGCGGAAGGCGGCTTCCTTGCGGCCCTCGGCCTCCAAGATCTGCGATTGCTTGAGACCTTCGGCGGCAAGAATCTGCGCGCGCTTGTTACGCTCGGCGGTCATCTGGCGGCCCATCGATTCGATGAGATTGGCCGGCGGGTTGATGTCCTTGATCTCGACGCGGGTGATCTTGATGCCCCACGGATGCGCCGCCTCGTCGACGACGCGCAACAGGCGCTCGTTGATGGCGTCGCGGTTCGACAGCAACTCGTCGAGGTCCATCGAGCCCATGACCGTACGGATGTTGGTCATCGTCAGGTTGAGGATGGCGTTCTGCAGGCCGGAGACCTGATAGGCCGCCTGTGCCGCGTTGAGAATCTGGTAGAAGGCGATGCCGTCGACACCCACTATGGCGTTGTCGCGGGTGATGATTTCCTGGCTCGGAACGTCGAGTACCTGCTCCATCATGTTCATCTTGGCGCCGATACGGTCGACGAAGGGCGTAATGAAATTGAGACCGGGGCTCAGTGTCTTGGTGTAGCGACCGAAGCGCTCCACCGTATAATTGTAGCCTTGCGGGATTGTCCTGATGCCTTTGATAAGAAGCACCAACACCAGAAAGGCAAGCGCACCAATCGCAATGCCGAAACCACTGAAATCCATTTGGCTCTCCCTCAGACGCCGGCCACGGAGACGTTTCCGTGCCTCCGACTTCACCAAACACTTAAGTGTGTTTCAACAATGTTACAATCAGGTGATCGCGAATTGTCTATGCACAGGTGATTGCGGGATTCGTCGGCATCAGATCCAGCCCGACAGTTCGCGCCGCACCATCGCCTCGATCACCGCCATGCCTTCCGCGCTGTCGTTGAGGCAAGGGATATGGGCGAATTTTTCGCCGCCGGCGTGATGGAAGGTTTCGGCCGCCTCGCGGCCGATTTCGTCCAGTGTCTCGATGCAGTCGACGGAAAAGCCCGGGTTGACGATGGCGATCGACTTCACGCCGTCATGGCCGAGTTTCTCGACCGTCTTGTCGGTATAGGGCTGCAGCCATTCCTGCGCACCGAAGCGCGACTGGAAGGTGGTGATCAGCTTCTTGTCGCTCCAGCCGAGCCTTTCGCGCAAGAGCCGCGTCGTCTTCAGGCAATGGCAGTGATAGGGGTCGCCTTTTTCGAAATAAGGCTTTGGGATGCCGTGATAGGAGGCGATGACCACCTCCGGTTCGAAGTCGAGCGACGCCAGATGCTGTTCGATCGAACGGGCGAGCGCCTCGATATAGACCGGCTCGTCATAGTAGGGCGGCACGCTGCGGATCGCCGGGGCTGCCCGCATCTTCATCAGCGCGCGAAACAGCTGGTCGTTGGCCGTCGCCGTCGTCGTCGCCGAATATTGCGGATAGAGCGGGAAGCAAAGGATGCGGTCGCAGCCTTGCTCGACCAGATTTCTGGCAACGCTCCCGGTCGAAGGGTTGCCATAGCGCATCGCCCAGTCGACGACGACATTGGGCAGGTCGCGCAGCGCCTCGGCCAGCTTCTCGCCCTGTGCGCGGGTGAAGGTGCGCAGCGGCGACTCGTTTTTCTCCCGGTTCCAGATCCTGGCGTAGTTGGCGCCGGACTTCTTCGGCCTTGTGGTCAGAACCAGACCGTAGAGGATCGGATACCAGATCGCCCTGTTGAGTTCGATGACGCGCGGATCCGACAAGAATTCCCTGAGATAGCGCCACATCGGCTTGAAATCGGTGCCGTCGGGCGTGCCGAGATTGACCAGCATGACGCCGATCTTGCCGGTTCTGACCGGCGGATGTCCTGCCGGCAGCGGGCCAAGCGCCTTCGCGGCTTTGGGATCGACAGGCGTGGAAAGCGTCATAAAGATCTCCCGACACCCCGCGAAACCGGCGATGTCGCGGCGAAACTAGCGATGCGGCGCAAGTTTTCAATGCTGCGTCTGGCCGCACCTTACCCTGAAAGCCGAAAACCCGCCCGGTTTCCGGGGCGGGTTTTGCTGGTCGCAGACGCCAAGCGCGGTTACTTCGGCGGAATGGTCAAGGTCGCGCCGACGGGAAGCCGGCGTGGCTCGTAGCCCTTGTTGGCTTCGGAGATCACTTTCCATTTGGTGCCGTCGCCATAGGCCTGCTTGGCCAGGTCCCAATAGGTATCGCCGGCGACGATGACATGGCTGGCTTCGGCAGGAGCAGCCTCGGCCGGTTTTGCTGGCTCGGCGGGCGCAGGTGTCGCCGGCGCCGGGGCAGCCTCGGCTGGCTTGGCCGGTTCGGCAGGCGCCGGTGTCGCCGGTGCGGCTTCCGCCGGGACGGCTGGAGGTGTTGCAGCGATGTCGCCTGAGCCTGCCGGCAGCGCAGGCAACGCCGGCTCGACGGGTGCCGGCGCGGCTTCAGCCGGTTTTGCCGGTTCCGCAGCCGGCGCCGCTTCCGCGGGCTTGGCTGGTTCGGCCGGCTTGGCAGGTTCGGCGGCGGGAGCCGCAGGCGCCGCCGCAACCGTGGCGGCGATCTCGGTGATGCGGCCGTCGAGCTTTGGCGTGTAGGGCTTGTGCGCGCCGAGATAGTCGGCGACCACCTGTTCGAGGCCCGGACCATAGTCATAGGCGTTCTTGGCCTTCTCGGCGAAGACCTTGTAGCCGTCGCCGCCCTGGCGGACATAATTGTTGGTGGCGACCAGATAGTCCTTGTCTGGATTGAGCGGGACCCAGGCGCCGCCCTCCATGACCTCGACGGATTTGACGCGACCGGCATTGGGCGCGACCGACTTGTCGAAGGAGTATTTCAGGCCGGCGACCTGCGGGAAGCGTCCGGCGCCATCCTCCAGCTGGCTGAGACCGTTTTCCAGCCCGGCAACCAGATCCTTGCCGGAAATCTGAAAGGTGGCCAGCGTGTTCTGGAACGGCAGCACTGTCAGCACCTCGCCCATGGTGACGGTGCCCTGGTCGATCGAGGCGCGCAGGCCGCCGCCATTCGAGATGACGATCTCGACGCCCTGGCCCTTGACCCGATCGAGGATCGCGTCGGAGACGAGATTGCCCATCTCGCATTCGCGGGCGCGGCAGTTTTCGCGGCTGCCGTCGATCGCCTTGGTGGTCTCGGCGACCTCCTTGTTCTTCAGCGCCTCGATCGGCGCGCCAAGCTCCTTGATGCGGGCAAGCACGGCGGGATCGGGCGTGATCGACTTGTCGAGAAAGATCGGGTCGCCGCTGGCCGATTTGACGACGCCATTGTCATCGAACACGATCTTGAACTCGCCGAGATATTTCGAATAGGACGCCGCCTGGACGACCGGAACCTTGTAGCCGTCCGGATTGTCGACCATCGTCGGGTAGGGGCCTTCCGCCTTCGGGTCGGTGTTGGACAAAAGCGAATGGCTGTGGCCGCCGACGACAATGTCTATGCCCGGTATCTTGGCGATGACGTCGCGCTCGCGCTTGTAGCCGATATGGGTCACCGCGATGATCTTGTTGACGCCCTGCGCCTTCAGCTTCTCGACCTCTGATGTGATCGACTTGACGTCGTCGGCGATGGTGATGTTGGGGCCGGGCGAGGCGAGCTCCGGCGTGTCGTTGGTGACCGCGCCGATGATGCCGATCTTCTGGCCGCCGACCTCAAGCACGATCGACGGCTTGATCTTGCCTGCCGCGCCAGACTTGTCGTTGGGCACGACATTGGCGCTGACGATCGGGAACTTCGCCTTGTCCAGGTAAGGCACCAGCGCGCTCTCGCCATCGTCGAACTCGTGGTTGCCGAGCGTCACCGCGTCGGGCTTGATCTGGTTGAGGAATTCCTCCTCCGCGGTGCCCTTGTAGGTGATGTAGAACAGCGATCCCTGGAAGCTGTCGCCTGCATTGAGCAGCAGCACGTTCTGGCCTTCCAGCTTCTTGCGCTCCTGGGCGATCGCGGTGACCAGCCGGCCGGCGCCGCCAATGCACTCGCCCTTGGTCTCCTCGTCAGCCGAGCAGGTCGACTCATATTTGTTGTTGCCTTCGATGCGGCTGTGCCAATCGTTGAAGTGCAGGATGTTCAACGTGTAGTCGGCAAAGGATGCTCCGGCCGACAGGCCGAGCGTGGATGCCGACAGAGCGGCAATGGCAGCGAACTTCTTCATCTTCGTCTCCCGGATGGCCTGACCAAGGCGTTTAACGCTGTTGCTTCACTGGAGCATAACAGCCAGCTTTTGGGCCATGTTCACATCGCGGTTCTGGCGATGCAAGAAGAAATCAGGCGAGCGGAACGGGATCGGTTTGCCGACATAAAAAAGGCGGCGGGCATCGTGCCGCCGCCTTTTTGCTAACCCTTGCGGGATCGAGCTCAGCCGCGCCTGGTCAGCACAAAGTTCTGCCCGGCGGCGCTGGTGCAATTTAGCTGATTGATGGAGACCAGCAGGCAGTTGAAGGCTATCGTCTGCTGCCTGATCAACGAGGTGCCGTTGATCTCGACCGAGGTGGGCCCGGTCTTTGAGTAGCTGCCATCGGCAAATTTCTCGCCGGTCTCGGCGGAAACGGTGGAGAACGTTCCGCCATTCAACGTCGACACTGCGTTGCCTTCGGCGTTCAGCCAGGAACCTTCGACCCCCTTAGGGGCAGAGGCGGCCGGTGGCTCGTCGGGGCCGCCGGTCACGCAGGCAGCAAGCATCGTCGCAAGGGCGCCGGCCACGCCCATCGAAAGAACTTTGCGTGCAATGGTCATATGAGAATCCTCTCCTCAGTCCGCATCCCTTCAATCGCCCGATTTCCGGGCGATTGCAAGGCAGTGAGACATGCCTAGAGAACCGCTATCGAACGAGGATGTTGCGGAATTGCCACGGGTCGTTTTTGTCGAGGTCTTCGGGAAATAGGCCAGGGCGGTTATCGAGCGGCGTCCAGTCGGTATAGTAGCCCTTGACCGGTCCGAGATAGGGGCTCTGCACTTCCAGGCAGCGTCTGTAGTCCACCTCGTCGGCCTCGACGATGCCGGCCTGCGGATTTTCCAGCGCCCAGACCATGCCGGCGAGCACTGCCGAGGTGACCTGCATGCCGGTGGCGTTCTGATAGGGCGCCAGCTTGCGGGCGTCGGCCAGCGACAGCTGCGAGCCATACCAGTAGGCGTTCTTGTCGTGGCCGTAGAGCAGCACGCCAAGCTCGTCGACACCGTCGACCAGTTCGTTTTCGTCGAGCACGTGATGGACAGGCTGCGCCTTGCCGGCGGCGCCGAACATCTCGTGCAGCGACAGCACCGCGTCGTTGCAGGGGTGATAGGCATAGTGGCAGGTCGGGCGGTATTGGACCTTGCCTTTTTTGCCGCGCACGGTGAAGAAATCGGCGATCGAAATCGCCTCATTGTGGGTCACCAGCAAGCCGTATTGCGGGCCAGGCGTCGGGCACCATGAGCGCACGCGCGTGTTGGCCCCCGGCTGCTCCAGATAGATCGCCGCCTGCGAGCCCTGCTTGTGCTCCTTGCCGTTCTTCGGCATCCATTTCTCGTGTGTGCCCCAGCCGAGTTCGGCCGGCTGCAGCCCTTCAGAGATGAAGCCTTCGACCGACCATGTGTTCCAGAACACGTTCATCGGCTTAGGCTTCTTGGTGCGCTGGGTGTCGCGCTCGGCAATGTGGATGCCCTTGACGCCGGCCTTCTTCATCAGCTTCGCCCAGCCGTCGCGGTCGTCCTGCGCCGGCTCGGAAAACTCGAGGCCGAGATCGCCGGCGAGGTTCAGCAGCGCCTGCTTGACGAACCACGAGACCATGCCCGGATTGGCGCCGCAGGTGGAGATGGCGGTCGCGCCGCCCGGGTTTTCGCGCTTTTCCTCGATCATCGCTTCGCGCAGCGCGTAGTTGGTGCGGCTGGCATTATCGGCCTTGGCGTCGAAATAGAAGCCGAGCCATGGCTCGACCACCGTGTCGATGTAAAGCACGCCGAGCTTGCGGCAGAGCCGCATCAGATCGACCGAGCCGGTGTCGACCGACAGATTGACGCAAAAGCCCTGGCCACCGCCATTGGTCAGCAATGGGGTCAACAGCTTCTTGTAGTTCTTCTCGGTCACGTGTTCCTGGACGAAGGCGATGCCGCGCTCGTCGAGCAGCTTGCGGTCGGTGTCGAGCGGGTCGATGACCGTCATGCGCGACTTGTCGAACTTGAAATGGCGCTCGATCAGCGGCAGCGTTCCCCGTCCGATCGAGCCGAAGCCGATCATCACGACAGGGCCGGTGATCTCACCGTAAACGGGCCAATTTTCAGTCGCCATCTATCGAACACTCCTCAAAAGAACGCTTCACACCGGCCGCTTGGCCGCGGCGCGACAAACCATAGATCATTGTCACAATAAAGGAAAAAGCGGGAAATGGCCGGCTTTCCCCGGCGTCATCACGCCTATAGGCCGAGCAATTTCGCGAATTCAGGCTTGAAAAAATCGTGGGCCTCGGAGATCGGCAGGGTCAGCACATCGTCGCCGCAGGCCTGGATGGCGTGCGGCAGGCCCTGGAGCCCGAAGACCAGAGACTCCTTGTCGCCCTCGCGCCAGAGGCTGGCCGCCAGATATTCGGGGATCAGATCGTCGATGCCGCATTCGGTTTCGAAATCGATCTGGGTCTGATCGGTCGGCTTCTTGCGCCGTTGCGCGACAAAGGCGACGAGCGACGGGCCAGGCTTGCCGTCGACCGTATCGGAAAACATATCCTGAAGGCCAAGCAGCACGCCGCGGTGCACGTCCATGACATAGGCGTCCGAATAGTTGGTCGGGTGCGCACCGCCGCAAAACAGGCTGCCGGATTCCCGCCAGCTCATCAATTGCGGGGTCAGCGAGCTGACCTGTGACGACGAGTCTTCGAAGCCGCCGAGCGAACCGTCCTCCATACTGTCGATCGGACCGCCCTCGTGAAAGCCGGCATAGCGCAACGCCGCGCAGCTCAATGCGCCGAGGCTGGCGTGCCGGTGCCGATTCTCAAGCAAGGCATTCGCCGCCTCGACCGACGCGCCGCCCGCCAGATCGACGATGCGCGGCGTGGCAAATCTGGTGCGGGGATCGACGACATATTTATAGGAGGCATCCGGCCAGCCGATCTTGTCGCCAGTCTTCGGGTCTTCAGTCTTGGCGGCAAGGGTCGTGGGAGCAAAATCCAGCCGCAAATAGTCGTAGGGTGATGCCTCCATGGTGATCGGCGCATCGTCGCCGGAAAATTTGCTGTCGGTGAAATCATAGAGATCGAACGGGCTCGCAGCCGGCGGTTCGGTCGGCTCACGCTCCGCAATCCGGGTCAGCTTCACCGGCCTGGTCTTTTTCCCGTTCCAGGTGCCCTCCAGTGTCTTGCCCTTGTCGGCGGAGGCAAGGCGCCAGATCGCGGCCACTGGCGCGGCCTGCCCCTCCCCACATTTTTCGGGGCCGCACGCTTCCTCCTCCGCCAATTCGAACCGGCGCCCCTTCACGGGCCTCGCCTGCAGCGGGATGTCGACACCTTTCGAGCGGTAGAAGTAGCGGCCGGCGAGCGGTCCATCCGGCGCCGACGGATCGCTGGTGAATTCGACGACGATGTCGGTCTGTCCGATCTTGCCGGCATAGGTCACCGGCTCGGCCAGCGCTGCCGTCGCCAGGCCGAACAGCACGCAGGCAAGCGCGACCGGCTTGCTAAGATGATGGATCATTGTTCCCCCGAGCCATGATATCAAGGCTTTGCGCCAGTCTGTCACGGTCTGCGGTCAGGCCCTTATAGTCAAGCTGCGCCTGGTCCAGGGCCTGGAGTTGGGCGGCAAAGGATGCTGCCAGCGTGGCCCTGTCGGGATGCCGCGCCAGCACCTTGAGCGGGTCGAGATGGATGCGGATGGTGAACAGGATGTCGCGCGAAACGGGCAGTTTCCGCAGCGTCTGCCGCTCGACGCGGATGAAGGCATGAGCGTTGACGTCGCCATCGGGAAATCGGGTCGGGCGGTTAGTGGCGCGATCGATGCGCTCGACGTTGGACAGCGGATGATAGAGCGCGTCGTCGGCCTGGATCGACCAGTTGTAGCGCTCGACCGCCTGGCCCTGCAGGCCGTCGAACATGCGGTTGATGAGGTCGGCCGAACGCGTGCCCGGCCCGAAACCCGGCACCGGCGCGTGGATCTGCTGCAGCGGCCTGCCGAATTTTTCAGTCAGCGACCATGACGAGGGAAAACACAACGAGCCGGCGGCCAGCCGCCAGCCGCTGTCGTCACGTCGCATCAGGATCAGGTCTTCCTGAACAAGCAAGGAGGCGGCGACAAGCGGGGCGTCGCTGAAGGTGGCAGTGGCGCTGCCGGCCAAATTGCCTGCTGCGCCGACCACTTCGATCCCCGTCGCTGTGCGCCTGTAGGTCCCGGGAAATTTCGCCGTGAGATGCGGGCCGAGCAGTTCGAGCACTTCGCGCTGGGCGTCGCGCGTGCCTGCCTCCTCGACAAAAACCTTGTCAGGAATGTCCGCATAAAGCCGGCGCTTCTCGGCGAGATAGGGCTTGAGATGCTCGTCGACCTCGATCCAACTGTCGGGGTCGAGCGGCTTCAGCCCGATGGTGAAGAGCTTCGACGAGCCGTCATAGGGCGTATGGGTGGGCAGGCGGGCACTCATGCCTCTTTGTAGGCGTCCAATGCGGCGGCAGTCATTTTGGTTGTGAATTCGGTCACATCATAGTCGGCAGCGCCTGCCTTGGCGAAAGGATCGGCGGCCAGCCTGGCGTCGAGTACGTCACGGGGGCCGCGTGCGATGATGACGCCGCCGGTTCGTGGTTTCTTCGGTCCGGAAGCGACAAAGATGCCTTCGGCATAGCAGGCCTTGAGCCACTCGACATGTGCCGGCGCCAGCCGGTCGATCTCGGTCAGCGGCACCTTGTAGTTCAGCGAAACCACGAACATTCTTTTCTCCAGACCTCTGTCAGTCTTCTTTCCAGACCATGATCTTTTCCGAAAACCGGCTTCCACTTTTCGGGATCATGGTCCAAGCCGCGCCGGGATCAGCCCGCGCAGCGAATTGCCGACAAACAGTGCCTTGGCCGACTTCAGATCATCCAAGGTGTAGATGGCTTCCTGGGCGCGGCCTTCATCCAGCAACGCGCCGCGCAATACGCCAGGCAGCAGGCCGCAGTCGAGGCGGGGCGTCGCCAGCACGCCATCGCCGAAATCGGCGAAGACATTGCAGATGGTGCCCTCGCAGATTTCGCCACGCTCATTGGCCAGAAGCACTTCGTCGGCCTGGCTGATGAGGTATTCGGCGCGCGCCCGCTGATAGCTGTGCCGCCGGCTGGTCTTGTGGCGCAGCAGCGTGTCGTTCGAATCCAGCCGCACCCGGGCCAGTTGCAGGCGCCAGACCTTGTTGGCGGCGAGTGGTTCATAGGGCTGGGCAGCGGCCGTCGCCTTGCCGTTGCGCGACAGAACGAGGCGTGTGCGCAGGGCGATGCCTTGTCGGCCGACCGTGCTCATCAGCACCTCGCCGATCTTCTGCGGATCGCAGGCAAAGCCCAGTTCGGCTGCAGAACCATAGAGGCGCGCAAGGTGGCGGTCGAAGCGGAGAAAGCCTGTTCCAGGCTCCCAGCGCATGGTTTCGATCAGTTCGAAGTCGGCGGCGTTCCCGTCGCGAAGCGCGCTTTCAGCAGACACTCCTGGTACTCCTCCTCGGCCGTCGAATCGAAGACGACGCCGCCGCCGACATTGTAGACGGCTTCGCCGTTGGAGAAGAGTGAGATGGTGCGGATCGCCACCGAAAAGCGCATCGTGCCTTCAGGTGCGATCCAGCCGATGGCGCCGCAATAGACGTCGCGCGGCACGCCTTCCAATTCGTGGAGGATTTCCATGGCGCGGATTTTTGGTGCGCCGGTGATCGAGCCGCAGGGAAACAGCGCCGCAAAGATCTGGCGGATGGTGAGGTTCGGCAGAAGCTTTGCCCGCACGCGACTGACCATCTGGTGGACGGTCGGATAGCTCTCGATGCGGAACAGCTCCGGCACCTCCAGCGTGCCGACCTCGCTGATCAGCGAGATGTCGTTGCGCAGCAGGTCAACGATCATCCGGTTCTCGGCCTGGTTCTTCTCGTCATTGCGCAAGAACGCTTTCAGCCGCGCGTCTTCCGCCTTGGTCGCGCCGCGCGGTGCGGTGCCCTTCATCGGATGGGTTTCGATCGTGCCCTCAGTGCCGATCTCGAAGAACAGCTCAGGCGAACGCGACAGAACGATCGGATCGCCGAGCGCGACCAGCGCGCCGTACTTCACCGGCTGGCGTTCGGTCAGCGCGTCGAAGGCGGCGAGTGGATCACCCGACCACTGCGCATGGATCGGAAAGGTCAGATTGCCCTGATAGCAGTCGCCCTTGCGGATGTGATTGTGCAGCCGCACAAAGCGTTCCGCATAGTCCTTCGAAGACCAGTCAGCCCTGGCGTCGAAGATCGGGCCGTTGGTGGCCGACGCGCCGCGATGCGGCAGGGCCTGTTCGACCGGAGCGTCGAAGACACCCAGGCAAACAAGCGGCGCGCGTCGACCCGCGGGCAGCAGCGGGACAAGTTTCGGCTCGAGCAGATAGCCCGCCTCGTAGGAGAAATAGCCGGCCAGCCATTTGCCCGCATCGGTTGCTGCCTGCGCTGCCGCCAGCGCCGGCAGAAAATCCTCAGCCCTGTTTGCGACGATGATGTCGGCCGGACGGTCGAAAACGAGCTGACGGCCGCTTTCATCATTGCGGAAAATTGCAGAGGGCAGGGACATGAGGCTCGGATGCTGCAGAGTCGATGGCGCCAGTGATGGCTCTATATGGGGGGGTGACCGCGCGCAATCGAGGGAACGGCGTCTGAAGACGCAAAGGTGGTTACGGCCAAAAGACAAAGGCGGCGTCCGGGGACGCCGCCTTGTTCAAAACGCAGTCTTGTTACCGGCAGGCCGGTCAGGTGTTGTTGGCGGTTCCTGCCGTCGGGAACTGCTTGGCGAATTCCGTCTCGTCGCCGGCGGCCAGAAGCTTCGCCTGCTCGATCCAGTGCTCACGCGCGATGCGACCGTCGAAGTTCAGAACGTCCTCGATCCGCTTGATGTCGTCGGCGGTCCAGCCGGCGATCTGGGCGTAGGTTGTGACACCAAGGCCCTTGAGCAGTTTCTCGTTGACCGGGCCGATGCCGATGAGGCGGCGCAGATTGTCGACCTTGCCGGCGGCCGGTGCAGCTTTCGGTGCCGCTGGCGCGGCCTTCTTCGGTGCGGCACTTGCCTTTGGCGCGGCTGCCGTCTTGGCTGCGGCTGGTTTCGCGGCCGCAGGCTTGGCAGCTGCCGGCTTTGCCGGCGCGGGCTTGGCCGCCGCAGGTTTGGCCGGGGCGGATTTGGCCGCCGTCGGTGTCGACATCAGGGCCGCCGGCGCCTGGCCAGCTGCCTTTGCCGGGCCGGGTTTGGCGGGTGCCGCTTGTGCTTCGCGCAGCCGGCGCTCGAGATCGGCCCGGGTCTTGCCGCATGCATCCAGCTCACCGGTCAGGCGGTCGGAATCGGCACGCAGCCTGTCGCGCTCGCTGCGGGTGCGGTCGAGGTCGCCGCGCAGGCTGTCAAGCTCGCCGCGTAGACGGCCCCAGATAAACCAGCCAACCAACAAACCTACAAGGAACGCCAGGACAATGTAGAAGAAGGTCATCGTCTCTCTCCAGTCGTGTCCATCCGCCGCCGCCTCAAGTCGTGACCTTGGCAGACAGGATCATCCAATGGTGGTTCGGCGGTTCGCAGAACAGCCGGCTTCTTGTCGACTGTCGGTGATCGGCTTCCCGCCCATAGCCAACGGTCGTCGTCGCATTCGCCGAACCGCCACGACCGGCCGAAATCTTGTCGGCCGGAGCCGCGCGCCCGGCTGAGCTTCAGTCGGGACGCTACCATACAGCCTACGGAAAGCTAACGGAAAATTTCCACGCAGAGTTGTTCAAGAACAAATATTTAGAGCAAGAATAAAGCGGTCTCAGTATGCATTCCGGCTAAACTGTTCTGGCCGCCCCCAGTCGACGCCATGCCAGGGCAGGTCAGTTGTCCAGCGCTTCCAGTTCGTCGATCAGTCCGCCGATCACGCCAAGCCCGATCTGCCAGAAGGCCGGGTCGGTGGCGTCGAGGCCGAAGGGCGCCAGAAGCTCCGAATGGTGCTTGGTGCCGCCGGCGCGCAGCATCTCGAAATACTTGTCCTGAAAACCGCGTTCGGCATTCTGGTAGACGGCATAGAGCGAATTCACCAGGCAATCGCCGAAGGCATAGGCATAGACGTAGAAGGGCGAGTGGATGAAGTGCGGGATGTAGGTCCAGAAGACCTCGTAGCCCTCGCGCAATTTGATCGCCGGCCCCAGGCTTTCGGCCTGCACTTCGAGCCAGAACTGGCCGAGCTTGTCGGAGGTCAGTTCGCCGTTCTTGCGCTCGGCATGCACCTTGCGCTCGAATTCGTAGAAGGCGATCTGGCGCACGACCGTGTTGATCATGTCCTCGACCTTCTGCGCCAGCATGGCCTTGCGCTCGCGCTTGTCGGTGGTCTGGTCGAGCAGCGAGCGGAAGGTCAGCATCTCGCCGAAGACGGACGCCGTCTCGGCCAGCGTCAGCGGCGTCGAGGCCATCAGCGCGCCCTGGCCGCCGGCCAGCACCTGGTGCACGCCGTGGCCGAGTTCGTGGGCCAGCGTCATCACATCGCGCGGTTTGCCCATGTAGTTGAGCAGCACATAGGGATGCGCCGACGGCACCGTCGGATGCGCGAAGGCGCCGGGCGACTTGCCCGGCCTGACCGGCGCGTCGATCCAGTTGCGGTCGAAGAAGGTGCGGGCGATTTCCGCCATGTCGGGCGAAAAGCGCTGGTAGGCGGACAGCACCGTGTTCTTGGCCTCGTCCCAGCCAATCACTGACTGCGGCGTCTCCGGCAACGGCGCGTTGCGGTCCCAGTGGTTCATCACCTCCATGCCGAGCCAGCGCGCCTTCATCGCGTAATAGCGGTGCGACAGGCGCGGATAGGCGTCGCGCACAGCCGACGCCAGCGCATCGACGACGCTGCGCTCGACGCGGTTGGCGAGATGGCGTGAATCGGCGATGTCCTCGAAGCCGCGCCAGCGGTCGGAAATCTCCTTGTCCTTGGCCAGCGTGTTGGTGATCAGCGTGAAGGTGCGCAAATTCTTGCGGAAGGTTGCGGCCAGCGCCTCGGAAGCCCGGCGGCGCACCTCACTGTCGGCGTCCTGCAGGCGGTTCAGCGCCGGCTCGAGCGCCAGTTCCTCGCCGTCGATGTCGAAGCGCAGATCGGTCATCGTCTCATCGAACAGCCGGTTCCAGGCGCCGCGCCCGGTAATCGACTTTTCGTGGAAAAGCTGCTCGACGCGATCCTCGAGCTGGTAGGGCTTGTCCATGCGCAGATCGAGCACCCAGGGCCGGTAGTGGGCGAAGCCCGGGTCGGAGGCAAGCGCGTCCTCGATCGCGGCATCGTCGATCAGGTTCAGTTCGAGCGCGAAAAACAGCAGATGCGCGCTGGCGTCGGTCATCTTCTCCTGGATGTCGCCATAAAGCTTGGCGCGTTGCGGGTCGGCCGTGTTGCCGGCATAGACCAGGCCGGCATAGGAGACGATGCGGCCGATCAGTTCCTCAAGCGCCTCATAGGCGGCAAGCGCCTCGCCCAACTTGCCGGCGCTTCCGCGCCCGGCCTCGGCTGCAAGCGTGCCTTTCCAGCGGTTCTCAAAGGCGGTGGCATCGCTTGCTGCCTTGGCGATATCGCGCTTCAGCTCGGGCGCTTCCATGCCGGGATACAGATCGGCGAGGTTCCATTCCGGCAGGTCGCCAAGCTCCGCCGCGCCCTGACCCGACGCTGCCGCCGCAAGCTGCCGACCTGGAACCATGCGCATCAACAATAACCTTCCGGAATCAAGGGGAAAGGACAAGCCGGTCAAATCCTAAGGAATTCATTCACCGGGTTTTTTGAAACCTTGTTTAGAACCCTGTGCCAAGATGATCCATAGGGCGGATACAATCGGGCGGGTAATTCAAGACAGTCATGACAGGTTCCATACTCATAGTCGATGACGATCCCGTGCAGCGCAGGCTGCTCGAGGCGGCAGTGACGCGGTTCGGCCACACCGCGATCGTTGCCGATGGCGGCGAGGCTGGGCTCGCGGTTCTCGACGGGCCCAACGCAGGCGATGTGTCGGCGATTATCCTCGATCTTGTCATGCCGGGCCTCGACGGCATCGGCGTGCTGAAGGCCATGCGCGAGCGCGGCATCCATATCCCTGTCATTGTGCAGACCGCCCAGGGCGGCATCGAAACCGTCGTTTCGGCGATGCGCCACGGTGCTTTCGATTTTGTCGTCAAACCGGCTTCTCCCGACAGGCTGCAGACGTCGATCGGCAACGCGCTCAAGGTCGAAGCGGTAGAGGACGAGGTCAAGCGCACGTCGCGACGGCGCGGCGGCCACCTGACCTTCAAGGACATGATCACGCACAGCCCGGCGATGGACCGGGTGATCCGTCTCGGCCAGAAGGCGGCGGCGTCCAATATCCCGATCCTGATCGAGGGCGAGTCGGGTGTCGGCAAGGAACTGGTGGCGCGCGCCATCCAGGGCAGCGGCGACCGCCGCTCAAGACCCTTCGTCACCGTCAATTGCGGCGCCATCCCCGACAATCTGGTCGAATCGATCCTGTTCGGTCACGAAAAGGGTTCGTTCACCGGCGCAACCGATAAACACACCGGCAAGTTTGTCGAGGCGCATTCGGGCACGCTGTTTCTCGACGAGATCGGCGACCTGCCACTCGACGTGCAGGTTAAGCTTCTGCGCGCCGTCCAGGATGGCGAGGTCGATCCGGTCGGCGGCCGTTCGACCGTCAGGGTCGACATCAGGTTGATCTCGGCAACGCACCGCAACCTTTTGCAGCAGGTCAAGGACGGCAAGTTCCGCGAGGACCTGTTTTACCGGCTGAATGTCTATCCGATCTTCGTGCCGCCGCTGCGCGACCGTCGCGACGATATTCCTTATCTAGTCTCGCACTTCATGGAGAAGGTTGCCCCCGTCGATTCGCGCCACCGTCTGCTCGGCATTTCGGACGCCGCGCTCGCCATGCTGCAGGCCTATGACTGGCCAGGAAACATCAGGCAGCTGGAAAACGCCGTGTTCAGAGCCTCGGTGCTCGCCGAAGGCGACGTGCTGACCACGGAGGAGTTTCCGCAGATCCGGGCGCAGGTGGACGGCACCGTCAATCTCGATGCGTATGCCGCATTGCCAACGCCCGGCTCGGTCACGGGCAGCCAGCCGCAAGACGATGGCGGCGCCGTTGAAGTCGAGCTCGATCCTCCGGCGAGGCTGCAGCCGCGTTTCGGCACGCTGCGGGCGCTGGACGAGCGCGGCAATGTGCGCGCGCTGGCCGATGTCGAACTCGAAATGATCAAGCTGGCGATCGACCACTATGACGGCCAGATGAGCGAAGTCGCCCGCCGCCTCGGCATTGGCCGCTCGACGCTCTACCGGAAGCTGAAGGAATACGGCATCGACCCGGAAACCGGCCGCGTCGACCGCCTAGCATCCTGACGGCGCAAGGCCGGGAACAGTTCCCCGATCATAACGCGGCCCTGTTTCAGGCGTCAAAGCCGGAATGTGGCAGGCTGGGGCGTCACACGCACGGTGCTGTTCACGCATTAAGGCTAACGGTAACAGATCGTGTTGCGGCAAAAGGCTGAATCCTGATCTAAACCAGCAGTTTACCAAGAAACCTTGTGGAGCATTTTTGACGGGATATCGCCACGGTGTTACCGCATTTCGGCTTCAATAAGCGATGATTAACCATTAGGATCGATATTCGGATGTGAAAACGACGCATCCGTTTGGGCAAATCCGGGGACAAACGGCAGCCTGCAGGGCCTTTTGATTTGAACAGAGTCGAACGACACACAAACGGGCGGCACTATCACATGAGCGTCTGGCCGAGATGGCTGGCAGCGGTGATTTTTGCTATCGGTTTCCTCTCGGCAGCGGCGACCGGCGCCAGCGCGGAAACACGTTCGCTCAAGCTGTATCACCTCCACACGCATGAAAAGGCCGAGATCGTTTACAAGCGCAACGGCCGCTATGTCCCCGAGGGACTCAGGAAGATCAACATCATCCTGCGCGATTGGCGCCGCAACGAGCCGACCAAGATGGATCCGCGCTTGCTGGACCTGGTGTGGGAGGCCTACCGGCAGGCTGGCGCCACCGATTACATCCAGGTCGTCTGCGGCTATCGCTCGCCGGCGACCAACTCGATGTTGCGCAGCCGCAGCCGGGGCGTCGCCAAGGAAAGCCAGCATATGCTGGGCAAGGCGATGGATTTCTACATTCCCGGCGTGCCGCTGAAGAAGCTGCGCAACATCGGCCTGAAAATGCAGGGTGGTGGCGTCGGCTACTATCCGACCTCCGGCTCGCCCTTCGTTCACATGGACGTCGGCAATGTGCGCCACTGGCCCGGCATCAGCCGCCAGGAACTGGTCAGCCTGTTCCCTAACGGAAAGACGCTGCATGTGCCGAGCGACGGCAAGCCGCTGCCCGGCTATGCTCAGGCGCTCGCCTCCTACAAGGCGCGCAAGGGTGCTGGTGCTCCGGCCATCGAACTGGCAAGTGCCGGCGGCAGCACCAAGAAGTCCGGTGGCTTTCTCTCGGCTTTCTTTGGCGGTGGCGACGACGAAGCTGACGACAGCGCCGATGTCGAGACGGCTTCGGCCGCACCCGCGCCCAAGTTGAAGAGCGTCAAGCCGACGGCAACCGCAAAGAACAGCAACCTTCCCGGCATAACGATCGTGGCGCCGCAAGATGCGCAGCGTGCGGAGATCCCGCAGGTTGCCGATGACGCTGCCGATTCGGAGCCGCAGCAGGACACGCCGGCGACGATCATCGCGGCGCTGCCGGCCAAAGAGATTCCGCTGCCTGATTTCGCACCGCGTCCGAAGGCCGATGTCGGCGCGCAGACGCCTGAAAATGTTCCGTTCGGCACTGCCGATGCCACCGCCACCACCGAGCAGACGGTGGCGACGGCGCAAGCGCCGACGAGCGTTCCCTTCGGCATGGCGGATCCCTCCACAGTCGCCGACCCGGCACAGGTCGCGGTCAACAACATTCCGCTGCCGAGCTGGCGTCCCGACCGTTCGCTGCCGGCCGATCTCGCGCCGCAGGACAAGGATGTGCTGCTGGCGCTGGCGGATACGGCCTCGCACAACCAGACCGCTACGGATGCGTTCTCGGTGCTGCCGTCGCAGCGTCCGGATGAGGTCAAGGCTGTTCTCGAGCAGGCCACTGCCACCGACGACTATCAGGTCGCCTCGCTTGAGCCGCGCTCGGCGTTCAACGACCCGTCGGGTGTCGATGCCGCTTCGCCGCGCGACGCGATCGTCGCCCGCCCGGCCGGTTCCGATCCGGCTGCCGCGATCGGCGCCGGTGTGAAGACCACGCGCAAGGAGGCCAGGGCCACCGCCCGCGACCTGAAGCCGGGACCGAAAGCGGTGGTGGTTGCCGCCGCACCGCAGGCGGCGCGCTGGGCGCTGCACAGCGGCGAATATGTCGCCACCGTGTCGGACTCCACGACGGCGCCGCGCTTTGCCTACAATCTGGTGCGTACGGCGCCGAGCGAGGTCTACACGGCCGGCTTCCAGCAGGACAACCAGATGGCCGATGCCAACCGGTTCACCGGCAACGCCATCAAGTTCCTTTCGGTCGCCCGCTTCCAGACCAAGTAACGGTCTGGCCGAATGACACAAAAGCCGCGCTGGGCAACCGCGCGGCTTTTTTTGCTTTTCAAGAAACTCTACAAATAGACGCGCCTGCGGATGGTCTTTTCCACACAGCGCTGGCGTCCATTGCGCTGGGATGCTAACCACCAATCCACCATTCTCCCGCTTCGTCTAATGGTAGGACAGCGCCCTTTGAAGGCGTGAATCGTGGTTCGAGCCCATGAGCGGGAACCAGCGTCATCCAATGATTGTTTTCGCGCCCGCGCGGGCTTGGGCCTGAAGGTCATGCAAGGAAGCAGCGAGCCCGGTCGGTGAAAAGCCGGCCGGGCTTTTTCGTGCCTGGCGAAAGCGCCTACTTCCCGAGTTTGCTCGCGGCCCGCGCTAGTGCCTCGATCTCATCCCACTTGCCGGCCTTGACCAAGTCGTCCGGGGCCACCCAGGAGCCACCGACGCAGATGACGTTGGGCAGGCTCAGATAGTCGGCGGCGTTCTTGGCCGAAATGCCGCCGGTCGGGCAGAATTTCACATCGGCGAGCGGCGAGGCGAAGGCCTTCAGCGAGGCGATGCCGCCCGATTGTTCGGCCGGGAAGAATTTCAGGAAACGCAGTCCAGCTTCCCGCGCCGCCATGACTTCGCCCGGCGTGATGGCGCCGGGCAGCAGCGGAACCTCGCTGTCCTTCGCCGCCGCCAGAAGCTCGCGGGTGATGCCCGGGCTGACGATGAATTTCGAGCCTGCGGCCGCCGCGTCGTCGAATTGCTTTGCATCGAGAATGGTGCCGGCGCCAACGATGGCGCCTTCGACCTCGCCGGCCACCCGCCGGATCGCCTCCAGCGCATCGGCGGTGCGCAGCGTGATCTCGATCGCCGGCAGGCCGCCCCGGGCCAGCGCGCGGGCCAGCGGCACGGCGTCGGCAACATTGGCGATCTTCAGCACCGGGATGACCGGCTGGCCATTGAGGAGCGACAGGAGCTTTTCGGTCTGGGCTGACATTTGTCGTCTCTCCGGCTTCGAACAATTCAACCGATTAGCAGAAGGCCGTTTTTCTGTCCACGAAGGGTAAGCGTGTCGCGATGTCACGCGTGGCCGGCAATGCCGTGAAGAGGGTCGCTGCGCCATCCATGGAAAGACCGGGCGCGCAGGCCTTGCCTTGAATCGGCTTTCGCAAGCGTTTAGTGGCTTGGCGATGACATTGTCCAATCAACCTTTGCGCGTTGCGGCGCTCTACCGGTTTGCGCGGCTCGATGCCTTCGAGGCATTGCGTGCGCCGCTCGCCGCCTTCTGCTGCGGACGCGGCATCAAGGGCACGCTGCTTCTGGCGCATGAGGGCATCAACGGCACGGTTGCCGGCAGCGAGGCGGCAATCGCTGAACTGATCGCTCACCTTGAAACCATCGAAGGTCTCGCCGGTCTCGAAGTCAAATACAGCAGCGCCGAGGCGATGCCGTTCCACCGCATGAAGGTGCGGCTGAAGCGTGAGATCGTCACCATGGGTATCGAGGATATCGATCCGGCAAGAAGTGCGGGCACCTATGTCGCGCCGGCGGACTGGAATGCGCTGATCGCGGACCCGGACACGATCGTCATCGACACCCGCAACGCCTATGAAGTGTCGATCGGCACCTTCAAGGGTGCGGTCGATCCGGCAACGGCGAGCTTTCGCGAGTTCCCGGCCTGGGTCGAAAAACATCGGGACGAATTCGACGGCCGCAAGGTCGCCATGTTCTGCACCGGCGGCATACGCTGCGAGAAGGCGACAGCCTATGTGAAGTCGCTCGGCGTCGAGGACGTATTCCACCTCAAGGGTGGCATCCTCAAATATCTCGAAGAGGTGCCGGCCGAGGAAAGCCTCTGGCAAGGCGAGTGCTTCGTCTTCGACGAGCGGGTTTCGGTGTCGCACGGACTTGCTGAAGGTGACGCCGAACTCTGCCGCGCCTGCCGCCATCCGTTGACACCAGAGGATCGGCTGTCGCCGACCTACGCCGCCGGCGTCTCATGCCCGCATTGCTTCGACGCCCGTTCGGACGAAGATCGCGCCCGCTATGCCGAGCGGCAGCGCCAGGTCGAGCTGGCGCAGGCGCAGGGCAGGGGTCCGCATATCGGCAGCTGACGTTGGCGCGGGCTCGGATTGCGTCACCAGGCGACGGAATAGCGGTCGATCACCCACAGCCACGTGCCATCGCTTTGCCGACGGGCGACCTCGGAGGTCACCGTGCCGTCGGGAAGCCGGGTCGACGTCAGCGCCAGGTCGCCGTTGATCACCGCCGGGCGCTGCTCTCCGCGCTGGAATTTTCGCCCGGTGGCGGCAAACGCGACATACAGCGCGCGGATCGCTTGGCGACCGCGCGTCAAGTCAGCCTCGCCGCTATCGATGACGGCATCGGGTTCGAACAGCGCAACCATGCCGTCAATGTCTCCGGCCCATTGCCGGTCAATCAGCAAGCGCTCGAGATCCTGAGGATCGCGTGCGGGTTCATGGCTTGAGTCATCGGTCATGCAACGCTCCAGGCAATCCGGTTGGGAGCGTGACACTAGCCGAAGCCGAAGCTGGTTTCGACACGTCGATTTCCGCCTCTTCTGGCAAAGAGCGCGGCTGTCATTGTAATGTCCATATGCGGGGCCTACCTCTCTGACGTTCGAAACCTGCCCGTCTGGCTGGGCAAATTCTGGAGGCATTGATGTTCGATCCCAAGAAGCTCCTCGACGATCTGCTCGGCTCGCAAATTCCCGGCACCAGCGGCACCGTCCGCGACAAGGCCGGGCAGGCCGTGCAGATGGCCAAGGACAATCCGCTGGCCGCCGGCGCGCTTGCCGCGGTGCTGCTTGGGACCGGCACGGGACGACAAGTGACAGGCACCGCCATCAAGCTCGGCGGGCTGGCCGCGATCGGCGGCCTCGCCTACAAGGCCTACCAGAACTACAAGGCCGGCAACGCGCCGGCGGAGACGCCGGGCGCCGGCGAGCCGGAACTGCTGCCACCGCCCGCCGATACCGCCTTCCATCCCTCGCAGGCGCCGCAAGGCGAGGATGAATTCACGCTGACGCTGGTGCGGGCGATGATCTCGGCGGCGAAGGCCGACGGCCATGTCGACGACGACGAACGCCAGAAGATTGCCGGCAAGCTCAGCCTCGCTGGCATCGGAACGGAAGCGGAAAAGTTCCTGATGGCGGAACTGGAGAGCCCGCTCGACCTCGATACGCTGGTCGCCGGCGCCAAGACCGACGCGCAGAAGCTCGAGCTCTACACCGCGTCACGCCTCACCATCGATCCCGACACACGCGCCGAACGCGGCTATCTCGACCTGCTGGCCGGCCGCCTTGGCCTGCCGGACGCGCTGGTCGACCATGTCGAGGCGACGGTGTCGGCGGCCAAGGTTCCGGCACCGACCGGAACGGCGCCCAATCCGCGCTGGTAGGCGGCGCGGGCCAAGCCGGAAAATGCGCTAACGTCTCGTTAACCTGCCAAGCGCATGATTCTAGACAGTCGGATCGGCTTTTCCTCCTCCCAAGCCCGGTTCAGATCAGGGCGGTCGCCAATGACCGCCCTTTTTGTTGGCACAGCCTTGGGCCGGCTTGCCATGATCCCCGTCATTTGCGATGGCTCGTCCCCTTCCAGGGAGAACGGCCATGACAGACCAGAGAACCGCCATCGTCACCGGCGCGGGCACCGGCATCGGCAAGAGCGTCGCCACGGCGCTGCTCAAGGCTGGCTGGAACACGGTGTTTTGCGGCCGCCGCCGGCCGGTTCTGGAAGCCGCGATCGCGGAAGCCGGGCCAACGCAGGCCAAAGCCTTGGCGGTGGCCTGCGACATCAGCAAGGCGGAGCAGGTCGACGACCTGTTCGAGACGGTGCTGGCTGCGTTCGGTCGTGTCGACCTGCTCTTCAACAATGCCGGCATGGGCTACAAGTCGACGCCGATCGACGAGATCCCGGTCGAGGTGTGGAACGACATCGTCGGCGTCAATCTCACCGGATCGTTCCTGTGCGCGCGTGCGGCCTTCAGCGCCATGCGCAAGCAAAAGCCGATGGGCGGGCGCATCATCAACAACGGCTCGGTGTCGGCCTATGCGCCACGGCCGGGCTCGGTGCCCTACACCGCGACCAAGCATGCGATCACCGGCCTCACCAAGACGCTGGCGCTGGACGGCAGGCCCTTTGACATCGCCTGCGGCCAGATCGACATCGGCAATGCGCTGACCGACATGGCGCATGCCATGACCGTCGGCGTGCCGCAGGCCAACGGCAGCATCGCCGTCGAAGCGGTGATGGACGTTCAGCGCGTCGCCGACGCCGTCGTCCACATGGCCAGCCTGCCGCTCGACGCCAATGTGCTGTTCATGACGGTGATGGCGACCAAGATGCCGTTCGTCGGGCGGGGGTGAGCGACAGCCTCCGCGTTACTTCGGACCCTTCGCCAGGAACGCCTCGATCCGCTCCAACGCGCGCAAAATGTTTTCCTCGGAATTGGCGTAGGAAAGCCTGATGTAGCCCTCGCCGAGAATGCCGAAATCGGGGCCGCCGATCAGCGCCACGCCGGCATCCTCGAGCAGCGCCGAGGCGAGCTTCTTGGCCTTCCAGCCGGTCTTGGACACGTTGGGGAAGGCGTAGAAGGCGCCTTTCGGCGTGATGCAGGACACGCCGGGCAGGGCGTTCAGCCCCTCGACCACGACCTTCCTGCGATTGTCGAAAGCGCGCATCATCTTGTCGACATCGTCCTGCGGCCCGTCTATTGCCGCGATGCCGGCATATTGGCTCGGCGCGTTGACGCAGGACCAGCAATTCACCGCCAGCTTGCGCACCTTGTCGTAGAGATGCGCGCCCTTGTCGCCGTTCGGCCAGATCGACCAGCCCATGCGCCAGCCGGTCATCGCCCAGGTCTTCGACCAGCCGTTGAGAACGATCAGCCGGTCGCGGATTTCCGGGAAGGTGAGCAGCGAGCAATGCGTCGCGCTGTCATAAGTCATCACGTCATAAATCTCGTCGGAGAGGATGGCGACGTCGGGGTGCGCTTCGAGCCCCTTGACCAGCTTCTCGATCTCGGTGCGCGGCGTCACGCCGCCGGTCGGGTTGGCCGGCGAGTTGAGGATCAGGAGCCTGGTTTTTGGCGTGATCAGCGCCAGCGTTTCCTCGGCCGAAAAGGCAAAACCGTTTGCCTCGCGCATCGGCACGGGAATGGGTGCCGCGCCGGTGAACTCGATCATCGAGCGGTAGATCGGAAAGCCTGGATCGGGATAGAGGATCTCAGTGCCCGGCTCACCGAACATCAGGATCGCGGCGAACATGGTCGGCTTGCCGCCGGGCAGGATCATCACGCTCTCGGGCGAGATCTCTATGCCGGTGGTGGTCAGCGTGCGGCGCACCACCGCTTCGCGCGTCGCCAGCAGGCCGTTGGCCGGCGTGTAGCCGTGGTGGCCGTCGCGCAACGCCCTGATCGCCGCCTCGACAATGTGCTGCGGCGTTTTGAAGTCGGGCTGGCCGATGCCGAGATTGACGATATCGCGGCCCTGATGGGCAAGTGCGGTGGCACGCGCGAGCACCGCAAAAGCATTTTCCTCGCCGAGACGGTCGAAGGCCGAAATCGTGTGGAGCATTTTTCCCGTCCGTGTGGTTCTTACTGTTGGGTCGCGTTTTTGTGAGCGTCGGACCGCAAATGTCAAACGGATTGGAGTCTTGCGTGTCGGAAAATCTGAAGAATTGGCAGCCTCGCCCGCGTCCCGAACGCAAGATCATCGACGGCCGCTATGCAAGGCTTGAGCCGTTGAGCGCCGCAAAGCATGGCGACGGCCTGTACGAGGCGTCGTCGGTGGCCGATGTCGGTGGCCGTTTCGCCTGGCTGCCCGACTATCCGCCGGAGACCCGTGCCGACTTCCAGCCATGGCTGGACAAGGTCGAAGCCAGCGAGGACCCGCTGTTCTTCACCGTCATCGACAAGGCCAGCGGCAAGGTCGCCGGGCGGCAGACGTTGATGCGCATCGATGCCGCCTATGGCGTCATCGAGATCGGCAACATCTATTGGGGGCCGCTGATTTCGCGCAAGCCTGCAGCGACCGAGGCGCAGTTCCTGTTCATGAAATACATTTTCGACGAGCTTGGTTATCGCCGCTACGAATGGAAGTGCAACAACCGCAACGAGCCGTCGAAGCGCGCTGCCGAGCGGTTCGGCTTCAAGTTCGAGGGCATTTTCCGCCAACACCTTGTGGTCAAGGGTGAAAACCGCGATACCGCGTGGTATTCGATCATCGACAAGGAATGGCCTGATCTGCGCAGCGCCTATGAGGCATGGCTCGATCCAGCCAATTTCGATGGCGACGGTGGGCAGAAGCGACGGCTCGAGGATTTCCGCGCCGAGTTCGGTGCGTAGCGGGAGTTGGATGATGGCGCATAGCCACGACCATGGTGCGCAAGGGCATGACCACAGCCATGGCGCCGGTCATGTGCACGGCTCGACCGACAAGAAACGCGTGCTGATCGCAGCGTGCCTGACCGCCGGCTTCATGGTCGCGGAAGCGCTTGGCGGCCTCCTCACCGGGTCTCTGGCATTGCTGGCGGATGCCGGCCACATGCTTGCCGATGCGATCGCGCTCGGCCTTGCCTGGTATGCGTTTCACCTGGCGGGACGACCGGCGACCGTCCGGCTCACCTATGGCTTTGGCCGGGTCAAAACCCTGGTCGCCTACACCAACGGCATTGCCATCTTCGCCATTGCGCTGTGGATCGTCTATGAAGCCTGGGGGCGGCTGCTGACGCCGGCCCCGGTGCTGGGCGGACCGATGCTGGTGGTGGCGATCGCCGGCCTGCTGGTGAACCTCGCCTCCTTCTTCGTGCTGCATGGCGGCGACAAGGACAGCCTCAACATGCGCGGCGCCATCCTGCATGTGTTGGGCGACCTGCTCGGCTCGGCCGCGGCCATCGTCGCTGCGCTGGTCATCCTGGCGACCGGCTGGACGCCGATCGATCCGATCCTGTCGGTGCTGGTCTCGCTGCTGATCCTGTCGACGGCCTGGTCGCTGATGCGCGAAGCCGCCCATGTGCTGCTCGAGGGCGTGCCGACGAGCCTCGATCGCGACCTGATCGCGCGGGATATCCAGGCGAAGGTCAAGGGCGTGCGCGAGGTGCATCACATGCATGTCTGGTCGCTCGACGGTTCAAGCAACATGGCGACATTGCATGCCTGTCTCAACGACGGCGTCGATGCCCATACCGCCGTCAGCGCCATCAAGAAGCGGCTTGCCGCCGAGCATGGCATCAGCCACGCCACTGTCGAACCGGAATTCGGCCACTGCGCCGATGACGAGCATGACCACGACCATGATCATGCGCATGGTACGGCGCCGCATCACGGCCACTATCACTGATGCAAGGAATCCATGACATGGCAACGAGACTGAATTCCCGCCCCAGCGGGCGCGCGTAGTGGACCGCGACACGCGCAATGCGCTGATCGCGGCAGCGTGGATCATGCTGCTGTTCGGCCTCGCCGCCTATTGGCTGCCAACGGTGATGCTGGCGGTCGGCAGCGTCTCCACTGTCCTGGCCGGCATTGTCGCGGCCATCTTCCTGGTGGCGTTCTTCGCCGTGTTCTGGCTGCGCGCCCGCAGCCAACGCAAAAAGGGTCTTTGACAATGCGCATTCTGATCACCGGCGCGGCAGGCATGGTCGGCCGCAAACTCATCGCCCGGCTGGCAAAGGACGGAACGCTCAACGGCCGCAAGATCACCGCGCTCGACCTGCACGATATCGTGCCGCCGCAGGCGCCGGCTATTGAAGGCGTCAGTGTCTCCATTCACACTGGCGATCTCGCAGCACCAGGTGCTACGGCAAGCCTGGTCGCGTCGCGCCCCGATATCGTCTTCCATCTCGCCGGCATTGTCTCGGGCGAGGCGGAAGCCAATTTCGATCTCGGCTACCGCGTCAATCTCGACGGCACGAGGGCGCTGTTCGATGCAATCCGGCTGGCCGGCTTTGCGCCGCGCGTCGTCTTCACCTCGTCGATCGCGGTGTTCGGTGCGCCGTTTCCTGACATCATCCCGGACGAGTTCCATCCGACGCCGCTGACCTCCTATGGTACCCAGAAGCAGATGAGCGAAGCGCTGCTGGCCGACTATTCCAGACGCGGCTTCTTCGACGGCATCGGCATCAGGCTGCCAACCATCTGCGTGCGGCCAGGCAAACCTAACAAGGCGGCTTCCAGCTTCTTCTCCGGCATTATCCGCGAGCCGTTGAGCGGCCAGGAGGCGATCCTGCCGGTGCCGCGTTCGGTGCTGCACACCCATGCCAGCCCGCGCTCGGCGGTGGGTTTCCTGATCCATGCCGCCGGCATCGACGGCAACGCCGTCGGGCCGCGCCGCAATCTGACGATGCCCGGCGTCGCCGTTACCGTCGGCGAGCAGATCGAGGCGCTGGAGCGCATTGCCGGCGCCAAGGCGGTAAAGCTGATCCGCGAAGAGCCCGACGACACGATCTGGGCGATAGTCAAAGGTTGGCCGACGCGCTTCGAGGCGCGGCGCTCAAGGGAGCTTGGCTTCAGCGCCGAGAAGAGCTTCGATGACATCATCCGCGCCCATATCGATGACGAGCTCGGCGGCAAGATAAGTTAGAGAACCGTACCGGTCGCCAGGCTCGCCGACAAAAGCAGCAGTCCGAACAGGAAGACAAAGGCGGCGCCGCCGATCTCGACGATCGAGTGGATGCGGTTGCCCATGCGACCATCGCCGGCGAAATACACCGCCCAATTCTTAGCCGTCACCGCAATCGTCGCCAGAGCTGAGACCGTGATCGCGGTGCCGAGCGACATCGCCAGCACCGACAGTATGCCGCCGAACCACAGGCCGTTGAGCAAGGCAAAGCTCAGCACGATCAGCGCGCCGGAGCAGGGGCGGATACCGACCGCCGCCACCGCCGACCAGGCGGTGCGCCAGTCGAAGCGGTCGCCGGAAAGCAGCGCCGGATCGGGTGCGTGCGAATGCCCACAGGTGTCGCAGACCTCGCCCGCCGCATGGGCGTGGCGATGGTCGTGATGATCGCCATGATCGTGGTCATGCTCGCCGTGATCGTGCGCGTGAGAATGATGATCGTGTGTCGTATGGTCGTGATCGTCATGTGCGTGAAGCGTGTGGGAATGCGCCGAATGCGCATGCGCGGCATGCGCGTGGCTCGCATGTGAGTGACCAGCATGCGAATGGCCGGCATGAGCGGCCGAGAGGCTGTAGGCGGGGCTGGCGCCGAACAGGCGCAGGATCGCGGGGCCGGCCTTGCGCCACAGAAGCCAGGCGCCGAACAGGGTGACGAAAACATAGCTCATGATTTCGAGGAACCATGCCGCGTCGGTCATCGAAACGGTGGTGCCGCGCAGGACGAAATAGGCGAGCAGCATGACCACGATCGCGGTCAGGCCCTGCAAAAGCGCGGAGACGAAGGACAGCATGATGCCGCGCCGCAGCGCCACTTCGTTGGCCACCATGTAGGACGAGATCACCGCCTTGCCGTGACCGGGGCCGGCGGCGTGGAAAATGCCGTAGGCGAAGGACAGGCCGACGAGCAGCCACAGCTTGCTGCCGTCCTGGCGCATCGCCTTCATCGCGGTTGCCAACGCACGGTAGAATTCCTGCTGGCGAAGATTGATCCACATCAGGATGTGAGCGAACGGTCCGGTGGCGGTGGGGGCCATGCCGTCATTGGTGCCGATGCCGAGCGAGCTCTGGGCGTGGGCGGAGCCGAGAAAATGCGTCATCACGACGGTGACGGCCAAAAGGGCGAGTGCCAAACGCAGGGACGGTTTCGTCACCGGATTATCCTTCTGGCTGACAGTTCAGCTCAAGCTTGGTGGCAAAGATCTTGCTCATGTCGGTGCCCGTCGGGTCGTTGAAGAAGGCTTCCGTCAGGGTCTTCTGGTTTTCCTTGATCGCCTCGTCCGGGTCGGGCCGGATGACGGCCTTGGTGCAGTTCGAGGGCAGGCCTTCGACCGTGATGTTGCTATCTTCGGTGAAATCGATCGCCGTGTAGAAGGTCGGATCGTAGACGCCGAAATCGATCTTGCCGGCGAGCTTGATTGGTTCTTTCGGTTCGGATTCGAACAGGATGATCAGTTGGTCGTTGTCGAAATTGGCCATCAGGTGCGGCGGCGGCGTCATCGCCACGTCCTTGCCGTTGACGGTGACGAGCTGGAAATAGTTGAACTCGGCCAGCGAGGCATGGACGGTGTCAGCGACATCCTTCAGCTCCTTGTCGTCAAGCTTCAGGTCGGAGTTCTTGTCGAACTCCATCATCACAGTACTCGAAAACAGATCGTCGAAGCGCCAGAGATGACGCAGCGCTTTCACACTTTGGTGATCCTCACTCAGAATGACGTCGAGACGCGCCTCGGCGAAGACGTGTGGATGCACCTCGGCCGGTCCGACCGTGGCAAATGTCGCCGCCATGGCCGAAGCCAGCATGATTGCTTGCCGTTTGAGGTGCATTCCCGGTCGCGATTCCATCGACTTCAGAGGGTTTCGAGAGTTACCAGAAAGGGGGCGAAATTGGGACCGGTGCCGCGTGTCGCCCAAAAGCCGGATCGGCTCATGCCGCTTCGCGCGTCTTGAACCACTGCACCAGGAAATCGACAAAAACGCGAACCTTCGCCGGCAGATAACGTCGGTGCGGGTAGACGGCGAAAATACCGCTGCCCGACAGGATGCGGTCGTCCATCACTGTCACCAGCCGGCCGCTTGCGATATCGGGCGCGGCGATGAAATCCGGCAATATGGTGAACCCCAGCCCCGACACGGCGGCAGCTCTTGCCGCCATCGGACTGTTGACCTCGATCGGGCCCGACACCGAGACGCTTACCGCATCGCCATTGTCGCCCTTGAACGGCCAGTTGGTCAGCGAGCGGCCGTTGGTGTCGACGATGCAAGGCACGCGAGCAAGATCCTGCGGCCGCAGCGGCATGCCGTGCTTGGCGATAAGCTCCGGCGAAGCGCACAGCCGCACCGAAAACGGCGCCAGGCGCCTAGCGATCAGCGACGAGTTTTCCAGCCGCGAAATGCGCACCGCAAGATCAAAACCCTCCTCGACCAGATCGACGAAGCGGTCGTCGAGATGGATATCCAGCACGATGTCGGGATGCTGCTTGGCGAAGTCGATCAGCGACTGGCCGATCGGCGCGTCGGCAAAAGTGCGCGGTGCCGAAAGCTTGATCCGGCCGCGCACGTCGCCGGAGGATTCGCGCACCGCATCGGCGAGGCTGTCGACCTCGCGCACGATCTCCGAGGCGCGGCGAAAATAGGTGTGGCCGGCTTCGGTCATCGAGAACTGCCTGGTGGTGCGGTTCAAGAGCAGCGCGCCGAGCTCATCCTCCAGCTCGCGCACATATTTGGACAGCAGCGCCTTGGAGCGGCCGATCTTGCGCGCAGCGGCTGAAAAGCCTTCGGCCTCGACGACGTCGATGAAGGCGCGCATGCGGGTCAGTGTGTCCATGGGTCAGGTCTTTCGTGCCGCGTCGAGGATTCTACGGCCGAGCCGTATCAGGGCGACGTCGCTGCCGGAAGGGCCGAGCAGCGAAAGGCCGAAGGGCGCGCCATCGATCTGGCCGAGCGGCAACGTGATCTCAGGAAAGCCGGACAGGCCGGAAAGGCACAACAGATGCTGCGCCCGTTCGCGATACGCCTGCAATTGTTCCGGTGCGCCCTCAGCAAGCGGCGCTGCTCCGGGCACCGTCGGCAGGACGAGGAAGCCATGGCTACCAAGCAGATCGGCGAGTTCGGTGCGGAACGTCAGGCGGCGCGCCGCCTCGGCATGCGCCGTCTTGATGTCGACTGCCCGGCCGAAGCCGAAGCGTTCCTCGACGCCGGGCCCGAGCTGGCGGTTGCCGCCGGCGATCCAGGCGCCATGCTCGCGCCAGGCCTCGAAGGCCTGCAGCCGGCGAAAGCACCAGTAGAGCTCGTCGGGGAAGGACGCGAACGAGTATTCCATCAGCGTCGGTTCGCCGATGACGGTGGCGGCCAAGGCCTTCATCCTGGCATATTCGGCCGCCTCGGCGGGGCCGGCCACGAAAGCGTCCAGCCAGCCAATCGAGAGCGGACGGTTGAGCGGCTGCTGGTGCGGATCGAGGCCGAGCAACAGCTTGCCGACCGTCTCATAGGTCTCGATGTCGTCGGCGAACCAGCCGAACGTGTCGAAGCTTGGCGCCAGCTTCATGGCGCCCTCGAGCGAAATGCGGCCATGCGTGGTGCGCAGTCCGATCAGCCCGCAAAAACTCGCAGGCGCCCTGATCGAGCCGCCTGTGTCGGAGCCGACGGCGATATCGGCAAGTCCGCCGGCGACCGCTGCCGCCGATCCCGACGAGGAGCCGCCGGTGACGCGCTCAGGCGCGGCCGGGTTTACCGGAAACAGAAAATGCGCGTTCTGGCCGATCAGCGAGAAGGCTAGCTCGTCGGTCTGCGTCTTGCCGACGAATCGTGCCCCGGCGTCGAGGATCATCTGCACGGCCGCGGCGGTACTGGAGGCGGCGTGGCCATCGACGAACTTGCTCGGATTGCCGCAGCCGGTACGGTAGCCGGCAACGTCGTAGATGTCCTTGACGGCGAGCCGCAGCCCGGCAAGCGGGCCCAGTTCCGCATTCGCCACCGGCATCTGGCGCAGGTCGAGAAAGGCGTTGAGCGGGCCGTGCGTGCCTGGCATCGTTCGCTATCCGGATACGGTTGCCGCAGCATTGTTCGATGCCGGAAATTTTACAACCTGCGATACGATTTTTATTGATTGTGAAATCTTTCGACCCTATATCGCGCTTGCCCAAAGTCGCACGTGCCTGTGGGTGTCCGCCGATCCTCAAATGGTGAGGGATATCGGTAAGGTAACTGGAGCCAACCCCTCCAGTCGGTTTAGCGGCCAACCGCAAGACCGAGGACACCTTGAAGCAACGACGGTGCGGGCCTTTCTGGTGTTCTGCCGGTCGTCCAAAGACCGGGGTTACTGAAGAGGCACACCTTCATTGCCGGCAGTGCGGACGGGTCTCCCATCCAAGCCAAGGCAGACAAAGCGAACCGAGGCCGGGCAAGGCCAAGGTTCACCGCCGCGAGACGGCGATTCATGGTTCCGGGGTCTCCACCGGCTGGTTCCATGATTTGACGTCCCGCCTTTGTCCACCGCGTGTTCGCGAGGCTGACAGCCCGCGTCCCGCAGCCTTATTGCGCGCCGCAAGGCGTTTATGGAGAGACCCCGATGGCCACCCAGCGCATCCTTGACTTCCTCGCCACCCGACGTCCGTCCGGCCCCTGCCTCGTCGTCGACCTCGATGTCGTGCGCGACAATTTCCGCGCCTTCGAGAAGGCGCTGCCCGATTCCAAGATCTACTATGCGGTGAAAGCAAACCCGGCGCCGGAGATCCTGCGCCTGCTTGCTGCGATGGGCTCGTCCTTCGACACCGCTTCCGTTGCCGAAGTCGAGATGGCGATGGACGCCGGTGCGCCGGCGGACCGCATCTCCTTCGGCAACACCATCAAGAAGGAGCGTGACATTGCACGCGCCTACCAGCTCGGCATTCGCCTGTTTGCGGTCGATTGCGTCGAGGAGGTCGACAAGATCGCCCGCGTCGCTCCAGGCGCCCGCGTGTTCTGCCGCGTCCTGACCGATGGCGAAGGCGCCGAGTGGCCGCTGTCGCGCAAGTTCGGCTGCGTGCCTGACATGGCCGTCGACGTGCTGCGCCACGCCAAGGCGCTCGGCCTCGACGCCCATGGCGTGTCGTTCCACGTCGGCTCGCAGCAGACCGATTTGACGGCGTGGGACCGTGCGCTGGCCGACGCCAAGAAGGTGTTTGCCACGCTCGCCGATGAAGGCATCGTCTTGAAGATGGTCAATATGGGCGGCGGCTTCCCGACGCGTTACCTCAAGGACGTGCCAGTGGCGCAAGCTTACGGCCAGGCGATCTTCTCGGCGCTGCGCAAGCATTTCGGCAACGCCATTCCCGAGACCATCATCGAGCCGGGCCGTGGCATGGTCGGCAATGCTGGCGTCATCAAGTCGGAAGTCGTGCTGATCTCGAAGAAGGCCGCCAACGACAATGTGCGCTGGGTGTTCCTCGACATCGGCAAGTTCGGCGGTCTGGCCGAGACGATGGACGAGGCGATCCGCTACCCGCTCGTTACCCGCCATGACGGTTCTGAGACGGCACCTTGCGTGCTCGCCGGCCCGACCTGCGATTCGGCCGACGTGATGTACGAGAAGACGCCATATCCGCTGCCCTTGTCGCTGACCATCGGCGACGAGGTGCTGATCGAAGGCACCGGCGCCTACACGACCACCTACTCGGCGGTCGCCTTCAACGGCTTCGAGCCTCTCCGATCCTACGTGATCTGACGGCTCGCTAGGAGCCGATCAGATCACCCCAGGTGGGCGCCTGTCGCCCGCTTGGGCTCGCCTGTGGAACAGTCTCCGCTCGTGAAGGATCGCGGATATGGAAATGCCAAACGAAATCGTGGCCGGCTCGCCGGCCTTCATCATCACCGCCGAGGCCGCAGCCGATGTCGCGGCGCGTGAAGCGCTGCTCGATCGCGCCATGGGCCCGATGCGGCGCAAGAAGTCGTCGGAAAAGCTGCGGCGCGGCCGCCGGCCTTCGGAAGGCCTGGCCTTCGTCGCGCGCGATGCGGCGGGCGCGGTTATCGGAACCGTGCTGCTGTGGGATGTGCGGTTGGGCGAGGGCGGTGCGGCAGCGCTACTGCTCGGCCCGCTCGCCGTCGATCCGGCGCTGAAAGACGCCGGCATCGGCTCGGCGCTGATGCGCCATGCGATCGGCGAAGCCACGCGCCTTGGCCACGCCGCGATCCTGCTGGTCGGCGATGCGCCCTATTATGGGCGGTTCGGCTTCTCGGCGGCAAAGACCGGCGCGCTCGCCATGCCCGGCCCCTATGAGCGGCACCGCCTGCTGGCGCTGGAACTGGCGGACGGCGCGCTCGACGGGGTACGCGGCACGCTGAAAGCGGCAGGGCGCAAGCTCAAGGCACAGAGGCTGCCGCTCGCCGCCTGATCGGTCGAAAGCAAACGCCGCCAGTCCTACGCAGGGCGGGCGGCGTTTTGTATAACTGTACGGGTCAGCCGAGCACCTGGCTGAGCGCCATGGCAACCGTCATGTCGCCTTCGACCTTTATCTTGCCGGACATGAACGCCATGGTCGGGTTGAGGTCGCCGGCGATCAACGAATCCAGATCGTCCAGCGAAAGCTTTACGGTGCAGTCGGTCGGCGCATCGGTGTTCGAAACGGTCGCACCGTCGATGACGATGACGCCGTCGCTGCCGGTGTCGAACTTCACCGAATGCTCGAACCCGGCGCTCGCCACGCGCGACCTCATCCTGTCGGCAATCTCCTGAACGCTCATGGCTGTTTCTCCTCGTCTCGTTGCTTTTGCTGCGCATTGGCACTTCGCGATTTATGATCGCTGGCGCATATAGCTTCGGGTTGACGTTTACGTCAACGCGGTTTGTCTGCGTCATTTTTCCGATGAGGAAGGGAGCAAGCCATCAGCCTTGTGAGCCGGATGATTAGCGGAGCCTCTGGCGCGGGGTGAATCCGGCTGGCGGCAGGTCAATGTTCCGCGGCAGGCTTGGGTGTTTCCGCCTCCGCTGGGGCCGGGTCTTTGCGGCGGCGCATGGCGTTGTCACGGATCTCGTCCTTGGTCAGGAAGTTGACCTGGTCGATCAGCACTTCATGCACCAGCTCGGCGCCGACTCTGGTGTTGATGGTGTCGCGGATGGCGGTGCGGAAGGCGTCGAGGTTGATCGTCTCCTTCTTGGTGAAGTCGATCTGCGGGTTGGAATAGAGATAGGAATAGACCTGATCGGTCATCAGCGCTTCGGCCGGTATCGACAGCTTCTTTATCTCGGCGGGCTCGACCGTGTAGACGAGCTTGGTCAGGAAATAGCCGTCGATCCTGGAATCGCGGATCAGCGGCACCGAGATCATGTCGGTCTTGACGTAGTCGAGACCGCCCAGCATCGGCTTGGGTGTCTCGCCGACGCCGGCCTCGCCGGCCGCCTGGAACGAATAGAACACTGCGCCGAGCGTGGCGGCGCAGATCCAGATCGCGGCGGCGATGAATTTGATCACCGGCTCTTCCCAGCTTTGTTCGGGCCTGTTCTGCCCGGGCCGGCCATTTTCGGGATCATGCCTTGGCCCATCCGAATTCGCCTGCCGAATAGGTGCCATCGGCTTCGGCGCGTTGAATGGCGTTCTTCAACAGATTGGCGACCTCGTTGACCGCGTTGAGGTGCGCCAGGATCGCCGCCTCGTTCCTTGCCAGCTTCTGGCGCAGCCGTGTCAGGCCCTCGCGGTGCTGCTCGAGGAATTCGGCTTCGCTGCCGCCCTTCATGGCGCGCGTCAGCTCATAGAGATAGCGGCTCTTGCGGGCGTTCGATGCCTTGAGGTCATAACTGGTGTCGCTGCGGATACCTGCCGTCTCTTCCTCGACCGCTTCCTCGATGCGGCCGATGATGGCGGCGAGATTGCCTGGCCGCGCGAATGGGATCGGCGCTTCGGTCGTGCGCGCCGGCAGGTTGGAAGAGAATTCCGAATAATCGGCCATGATAATCCTGGTCTAGATTTTGAAGTCGGTTTTGATGGTCGTCTCGTCGCCGGTCATCGACCGCGCGACCTTGCGCTGCAATTCCTGGACCAGCGAGGTGGACAGCCGGGTCTGCTGGTCGATCTCGGTCTTCTCAGGTCCGCCTGAGACCGGCCCGACCGGAACGGTGCGCTTGCCGTCCTTGTAGTGGTCGGCCAGCATCGACTTGGCGATGCCGATGCCGCCGCGATCGGCCATGACGTCGGCCATCCTTTCGGCAAGCTGCGACTTCCACATGTCGCCGGCCAGGCCCTTGCCGTAGACGCCTTCGGTGTCCTTGGGCAGCATGTTCTGGATGAAGGTCTGCAGCACCATCGCCTCGAACTTCTTGAACTTCTTGGCCGGGTCGGCGTTCGCGGCGGCCTTGTCAGCCGTGGCGCGCGACAGGATCGAACCGGCATCGACCGAGGCTGCGGTGTCGATCGAAAAAGTCCCGGCCACGCCGCCAGCCCGCTTGGTCAACGCCGCGCGAGCGGCCTCGATGTCAACGGGGTCGACAGCGCGGGCCACATCCATAACGATGTCGCTGGGTGGAGAAATAGCCAAGAAAGTCCGCCTTTTACCGGTTTTCCGTGGCTAGACCATGCCTCAACAAGCTTGTGGCAGGCTTGCGGGGGAGAGGGGTGAGGGAATGCAGGCGGATGGTCGAGCCGTTTCCCGAGTCCAAGTGACAGGCATTTGTCGCGCGTATACGCTGCCTGCACGACAATCATCGAGGGAGCCATAGAGGTGAACGCAGACACTGCCAGCCCAAGCTCCCCAAGGCCCCTCGCGGAGATCGCCAGCTATCACGCCCATATCTACTATGGCGGAGCGGCCGAGCGACAGCACGCCGAATGGCTGCGCCTGCGCATTGGCGAACGTTTTCGCGTACGCCTGGGCAATTGGCGCGACGAACCGGTCGGCCCGCATGAGCAGGCCATGTACCAGGTCTCTTTCGCGACCGAGATTTTCGCTTCGCTGGTTCCCTGGCTGATGCTGAACCATGGCGGCCTAAGCATCCTCATCCACCCCAACACCACCAACCCCAAGCGCGACCATCTGGTTGATCCCCTCTGGATCGGGCGGGCGTTGGGGGTGCATGCGGATGTGCTTGGCGAGGAGGATGAGGCGGAGGAGGCGCTGGAGGTGAATACGGAGCCGACGCTGGGAGCTTAGGGGGGCGTCTATCCGACAGAGGGCAGGTATGGTTGAACAAGATCGCCGGGCTCATATTCGTCGGCTTGGCGCTTAGGCTGGCGACGTCGCATCATTAAGACGCAGCACGCGCAATCGTAGCACGCTGCTGCTTTGGCTGCAGCCTTGCAGCTCTTGGCGGAATCGCCGATCCGCTTCGAGCATTTGCCTTGACGCAATTCAGATCGAAACCGCTGTGCTTTCTGGAATTTCTCTAAAATGATTCTTCGGTCTCAATATACCCCTTTCGGCTTAGTCCATTTGAATTAGATGCTGGCCATCGACTCACGCGCGAGTCAGGCCAATACTTCATGCTCGTAAATTAAGCGAAGCGGGGGCTCGCAAACATGGATTCCGATATCATATCGGGGATAGCTGTTACTTCCATTGTCGTCGGCTTCGCCGGTCAAGCCGTTTTGCTTTGGATCGCATGGCGCGGCCTTGGGTGGACGCCGGCGATAGTTATCGCGAGCAACCGAAGAGGGCGCTTCGCCGATGGCCGGGATTCGCCTGGCTCGTCGCGTCAATGAAGTGGCTGTGCGGCATGCGCACAGCTCCCTTTGCTTCCGTCAACTGCTCGCCCTAGGTGGTCTCATAGACGACGGCAAACCGCTCAGGGTACCTATGCGGCGGCGAAGGCCTCTCTCGAAAATCGCCCGCTATCACGCCCATATCCACTATGGCGCGGGACGGCCGAGCGGCAGCATGCCGAATGGCTGCGCCTCCGCATCGGCGAACGTTTTCGCGTGCGGCTCGGCAACTGGCGCGACGAGCCGGTCGGCCCGCATGAGCAGGCCATGTACCAGGTCTCCTTCGCCACCGAAGTTTTCGCGACGCTGGTTCCCTGGCTGATGCTGAACCATGGGGGCATCCTCATCCACCCCAACACCACCAACCCCAAACGCGACCATCTGGTTGATCCCCTCTGGATCGGGCGGGCGTTGGGGGTGCATGGCGAGGTGCTTGGCGAGGAGGATGAGGCGGAAGAAGCGCTGGAGGTGAATACAGAGCCGACCTTTGAGGCGTAGGGGGCCTCGGCAAAGTGTGCGGTTCGGCCTCATAGTCGCATTCGCCTGAAGTTTAGGTCAGGCAGGTACAACCTGCCGCTTCGCGCCTCATGTCCGCCATTCAGCCCGGTTCAACGGGCCACCAAAAGCGGACATCATCTTCCTCGGCTTGGGCCATTGCCGATGGCCGAGGTCACGACCGACTATCAACTCGCGCACGCTCTAGTTACGCGCTGCTGCTGGACGCCCAAACGCACGCGGTCTGCAGCTCGTGCGAGCATAGAAATCAATGGATCATCAACGCAAAGCAGTCGACGAAAGGTAGAACCTCCTTCAGCGCCTTATGCCTGCTGCCAGAATTCTCTGCCATCATCCGGACTCCGCAAATCGCCGCAGGCTGGCAATGAGACGGTCAAATTCCCACTCCTTCGGCAGTCCGTCTGTCAGTATCCTGTAGAGCAAGGGAGAGAAATCATCGCGGCCGTGCTTGAATCGAACGAGCCGCCGTATAACTTCCGTGTCCAACATTTTCTGACCTAGACGCTCTGCGTACCGCGACCGGCGGGGTCGTTAATGCGCGGTCAGTCGGAGTTCCTTTCCGGCACGACCGATCCTATAATCTGCTTGGGCCAGGTGAAACGATGGACCGCAAGCTCTCCGCCATTCTCGCCGCCGATGTCGTCGGCTACTCGGCCCTGATGGAGCGCGACGAGGCTGGCACGTTTGAACGCCTTCGCGCCGGACGCAAGGAACTGTTCGAGCCCGAAATTGCCCGCCATCACGGGCACATCTTCAAGTTGATGGGCGATGGACTTCTCGCCGAGTTCGGCGGCGTCGTCGATGCTGTCGAGTGTGCCGTGTCGCTGCAGCGCGGCTTGGCGGAACGCAATGCCTCGGTTCCCGAAGCTGAACGGCATCGGGTGCGGATCGGGATCAACCTTGGCGAGGTGATTGTCGAGGGCGAGGACCGATATGGCGATGCGGTCAACATCGCGGCCAGGCTTCAGCAGCTTGCGGAACCAGGCGGCATCTGCGTCTCCGGCAAGGTAGCAAAGGAAGTTGAGAAGAAGCTGGCCTTCGGCTTCGAGTCGATGGGTGACCAGCGCGTCAAGAATATCGCCGAGCCCATCCCGGCATTTAAGGTCAGGCTCGATGGTTTACACGTTCGCGCGCCCATCGCCCCCCGCATCCGTCTTCGATCGCTTGTCGCGACGATGGCGGTTGTCGTTGCTGTCGCTGTCGGCGTGACCAGTGGCTGGTGGTTTTTTGGTCGAATGCCCGTTGCGACAATCACGGCGACCCCTTCCATTGTCGTGCTCCCGTTTGACAATTTGAGCGATGATAAAGAGCAGGGCTATCTCGCCGACGGGATAACTGAGGATCTGACAACCGAACTTGCTGGCGTTCCCGGATTATTCGTCATTTCGAGAAACGCGGCTTTTGCCTATCGCGACAAGGGTCTTCCGCCGGGCCAGATAGCCAGCGAGCTGAAGGTCCATTTTATCCTCGAAGGCAGCGTGCGCAGGGCAGGCAACGACATACGCATCAACGCCCAATTGATCGATGCCGCCTCTGACGGCCATATCTGGGCCGAACGATACGACGGGGCATGGAGTGATATCTTCGCGCTGCAAAACAAGGTCGTCGGAAATATTGCGTCTGCGCTCAAGCTTCGCCTCATAGAGGACCGCAACTCACCCGATGTCCTCGGAGGAACCCGGAATCCGGCAGCCTATGAAGTGTTTCTTCGCGGGCTCGAGCGAGAATATCGCGGGGAGTCCGGCGACTGGTCCGCGGCCATTTCTTTCTATCAGCAGGCGCTCAAACTTGATCCAGAATTCGGCCGGGCTACCGCAAGGTTGGCAACGGTATATTGGAACGCTGCCGGCCAAGTCCCCGTCCAGAAGGAACTCGGCCTTTCCGATGACTCCGTCTGGGGCAAGTTCACGGAGTATCTGGAGGAAGCGAGCAAGCATCCATCGCCAACATATTATCAGCTACGGGCCGATCAGCTGATCTACAAGCATAGATCAGGCGAGGCGACCGCGGCGGCAGAGCGCGCGGTCGCCCTCGATCCGAGCGACCCCGACGGCTACTCGCAGTTGGCTATCGCTTTGACCTTCGACGGAAGGGCGGCAGAAGCGCTTGACACTTTCGACACGCTCATGCGGGTCGAACCCAAGTGGACGCCCTGGCGCCGGTATCTTGTTGGCATTGTCTACTTCGCCATGAATCGGCTCAACGATGCCGCGGCGAATCTCGAGAAACTCGATCCGGAGATCGGCACTTCGACCGCCTATTTCTGGCCGAACTATCAGGGGCGCTGGCTGCTCGTTTCGGTATATGCGCATCTCGGTCGCCTTTCCGACGCAAGCAGGGTTCTTGCAGAACTCAAACCGTACATAGCCCAGACGGACGACCGTGAGCTCACCGGCCTCATGGCCATGGGACCTTTCCCGTTCAGGAACTACGCCGACCTCGGTCGTGTCCTCGAGGGCTTGCACAAGGCCGGCGTGCCGGATCTCCCTTACGGATACGATCAGCTGGGAACGCGTCTGAGCGGGCAAGAGGTAGCAGCACTGCTTTTTGGCAGCGAAAACGAAGGGCGTGACCTCAACTGGGGGGATCAGTCCTCGGGAAAGATACTCAAAGACGGCACATTCTACGCGCATGTGGGCGACTGGCGAGAGACGGGAAGAAGCTGGATCGAAGGCGACGCCTTGTGCTTGGATTTCCCTAGCCAATTCCGGAGGTGTGCGGCCGTCCTGAAAAACCCGGGAGGCACGTTTGAGAAGCGCAATGAGTATCTTTTCGTCCACCCATGGGCGAGGTTTGAATTCTCAATCACGAAAAGACTTGAGGACTAGGTTCTGTTTCGCACAATTGCGCTTCGCACCGACGACGCAACAGGTTTCGCGTGGTACTCGCGTCGCCGAGCGGGCGGCAACGGCTTCGCCCCGATGTTTCGCGGAGGGATCGACTGAACTGATCACAAGATCTGGAAATGGCGCAAGGCGGCCAATTCGACGCTGCAGTCGCGCGTCTGCGTCAGGCAACGGCGACGAGCATCGTAGTGGCCGACTTAGGTTGAAATGGAACGACCGCTTTGGCCAGATCTGCTCCCGGTAGCCGACAGTCAGTTTCCGGCCCATCCTTGGCGTTCGAGGCCTTGACGCTAGGCAATGGCGGCGCCTTCCCCATCACCCCCCAGCCAGTCGCGGCAGCAGGAAAATCTCCGCCCCTCCGGCAGTTCCTTCGACCGCGTATCGCGATAGATCGTGCTGTCGATCGCGACCGCGATGCCGCGATCGATCAGGGCTCGAAGTCGGGCGAGGCGCGCTCGCGTGTAGGCTGCCGACTGAAGGACCCCAAGCGTAAGCATTCGCCGAGGGCCGAAGAATCAAGGCATCAACATTATCGCTGAGGTTCGCTGTTCTGACGTCGGTCGGATCGTAGGCCGCGCTACCCCGACCAGCTTGTCGTAACGTGTGCGGTACTCCCCGAATAACCTGTTGTGTAGTATGGCGAATCGCCTTTGAAAATTTGGAGATTCCATTGCTTCGCCGCAGTCTTATTGCCTTTGTCGCGGTCGCGCTTACCGCTTGCTCCACGTCCTCCATTGATCCGCAGAGCAAGGCCTCCATAGGCCTCGTCTACGTGGAGCCTGTGCAGTTGTCAAAAGCCACTGTCTTTGCGCCAAATCTAAGTGAGGCAAATGAAAGTTCCGGGAAAGTGCCCGCCACGGTGGCAGAGGCTACTTCTCGTCTTCAAGAGGTCGTTGATACGCGCACCAACCTGCGCGAGCTCATCGAGAGTCAGGCGAAGGAAGACCTCATTGCCAGGGGATATCGCCTAACAGACGCGGCATCAGGCGCCTCCGCCAGGCTGAAGATCAACGTGTACCACGCATTGAGCGTACCAATTGGCGAGGGGCGAGGGATTGCAATGACCGTCAGCGCCGAGATGGTTCGTTCATCGGACGGCAAACGGTTAATGTTCGCTGGCGCCAGCCAAATCAAGGATTCGGAAGCGAAGGGAGTTCGCGTGGCACCCTATGCCGATTGGTTCACCAATGATGATTTCGTCGTAGAGCAGTACCGCCTGGTAGCTCGGCTGCTTACTACTCAGGCCCTTGCGGGCCTGTAGGGACTTAGGAACTCGGTGGAGGCGGGCCTGATCGACCGACCATGCGGGCGAGTGCAGTCGCCGATCTGCCTATCCCCCCGCCAGTCTCGGCATCAGAAAAATCTCCGCCCCGGGCGGCAATTTCTTCGACCAGGTGTCGCGGTAGATCGTTCCGTCGATCGCCACGGCAATGCCCTTCTCGATCCAGGGCTCGAGGCCGGGATACTGTTCAGCCAGCTTCCTGAACAGCTCCCTTATATCCTTGGCCTCGACCTCGACCTTGCTCTGGCCGCCGGCGAGCTGGCCGAGTGCGCCCCAGAGCGTGACTTCGACCATCCGTTCGACCTCGCTCAGCCTCCCCGTTCCGCCTCGATCGCCGCCAGGATGCGCGGCGGCGACATCGGGATGTGGGTCATGCGCACGCCGGCTGCATTCGAAACCGCATTGGCGATCGCTGCCAGCGGCGGGACGATCGAGGTCTCGCCAACGCCACGCACGCCATAGGGGTGGTTGGGGTTGGGGATCTCGAGGATCTGCGTGTCGATCATCGGCAGGTCGGAGCAGACCGGGATGCGGTAGTCGAGGAAGCCGGCGTTCTGCAGCCGCCCGTCCTTGCCGTAGATGTACTCCTCGTTGAGCGCCCAGCCGATGCCTTGCGCGGCGCCGCCCTGGTACTGGCCCTCGACATAGGTCGGGTGCACCGCCTTGCCGGCGTCCTGCAGCACCGTGTAGCGGATGACCCTGGTGAAGCCGGTCTCGGGGTCGACCTCGATATCGCAGATATGGGTGGCGAAGGAGACGCCGGCGCCGTCGGCGACGAGCTCGCTGTGGCCGGCGATCGGGCCGCCGGTCTTGCCGGACTCCGCCGCGATCTCCTTCAGCGACAGTTTTCCGAGATTGCCGTGCTTCTCGCCCTTGGCGACGGCATGGCCCTTTTCCCAGATCACGTCGTCAACGGCGATGTCCCACATCTGCGCGGCGCGGTCCCTAAGGATTTTGATGGCGTTGCGGGCGGCTGAGATCGTCGCCATGGAGGAGGAGAAGGTGCCGCGGCTGCCGTCGGTCATGTCGTTATAGCCGAGGCTGGACGTATCGGCGATCACCGCCTTGAGCTGGGCATAGTCGATGCCGAGCTCCTCCGCCGCCACCAGCGACAGCGAGGCGCGTGAGCCGCCGACATCGACGGTGCCGACGGCCAGCGAGACCGAGCCGTCCATGCCGATGTTCAGATCCACGCAGGTCTGGCCGCCGAAGTTGAACCAGAAGCCGCAGGCCATGCCTCGGCCCTGGTTCTTGGCCAGCGGCGCCTTCATGTGCGGATGGTTCTTCGCCGCTTCCAGCGTCGGGCCGATGCCGATCGGGCCATAGACCGGGCCGTAGGACGATCTGGTGCCTTCCTGGGCGGCGTTTTTGATGCGGAACTCGACGGGATCCATGCCGAGCTCCTTGGCCAGTTCGTCGACAGCGCTTTCCACCGCGAACGCCGCCATGGGTGCGGAAGGCGCGCGATAGGCCGCCGTCTTCGGCCGGTTGACCAGCACTTCGTAGCCGACGGTCTTGACGTTATCGAGCTTGTAGCAGGCGAACGCGGTCATGGCGCCGATCTCGGCCCAGGAGCCGGCATAGGGGCCGCAGGAATAGCGCAGCGTCGCTTCGGCGGCGGTGATGGTGCCGTCTTTGCGGGCGCCGATCTTCACGTCGACCGACGTGGCGCTGGTCGGGCCCGAGGCGCGGAACACCTCGTCGCGGGTCATCACCAGCTTGACCGGGCGGCCTGCCTTGCGTGACAGCGCCAGCGCCACCGGCTCGGCCCAGACATGGGTCTTGCCGCCGAAACCGCCGCCGATCTCCGACGAGGTGACGCGCAGCTTCGAGGCTTCCATGCCAAGCAGTTGGGCGCAGTGCTGGCGGTAGACGAAATGCCCTTGCGTGCAGACCCAGAGGTCGGCGGTGCCGTCGGAACTGACGCTCGCCACGCAGGCATGCGGCTCGATATAGCCCTGGTGCGTCTGCTCGGTCTTGAACGAGCGCTCGACGATGAAATCGGCGTGCCCAAAGCCCTGATGGACATCGCCATGGCCAAACTGGCTGCGCTTGGTGACGTTGGACGGCTTGACCGGCTCTTCCTCGAGGCCTTCGGTGAAGATGGCATCGTTGATGAGAGGCGCCGAGTGCTTCATCGCCTCGTCGACATCGGTGACATGCGGCAAAAGCTCGTAGTCGACCTCGATCAGCTTCAGCGCTTGCCTGGCCGTGCGGGCATCGACCGCGGCGACCGCGGCCACCGCATGGCCGTCATAGAGTGCCTTGGTGCGCGCCATGCAGTTGTCGAGGATGTCGTACATGGCGGCATCGCCATCGGTGAGGTCCGGCAGGTCTTTCGCCGTGATCACCGCCTTCACGCCGGGAAGCTTTTCCGCCTTCGAGGTGTCGATCTTCCTGATTTTCGCATGGGCGTGCGGGCTTCTGAGAACACGCCCGACCAACTGTCCCGCCATGTTGAAGTCGGCGCCGTAGCGGGCGCGGCCGGTCACCTTGTCGACGCCGTCGGGGCGGATGGGGCGTGTGCCGACGGATGTGAAATTACGCCCGGAATAACGCGGATCGAAATTCATCTCAGGCTCCCTTCATCACGGTGGCCGCGTCCTGGACGGCGCGCACGATCTTGTCATAGCCGGTGCAGCGGCAGAGATTCCCGGCCAGCCCAAAGCGGATTTCCTCTTCGCTCGGGTCGGGGTTTTTCGTCAAAAGGTCCTTGGCCGCGATCAGGAAGCCCGGCGTGCAGATGCCGCATTGCAGGGCCGCATGCTCGAGGAACTTCTGCTGCAACGTGTGCAGCTGGTCGCCATGCGCCATGCCCTCGACGGTTTCGATGCTCCGTCCTTCAGCCTCGGCGCCAAGCACCAGGCATGAGCACACCAGGCGGTCGTCGAGGATGATGCTGCAAGCGCCGCAGTCGCCGGTGCCGCAGCCTTCCTTGGCGCCCGTCAGCCCGAGCCGATCGCGCAGCACGTCGAGCATCGTCTCGTCCGGCTGGCAAAGATACTCGAAATGGTCGCCGTTGATTGTCGTTGAGACTGCTATACCAGCCATCATTTGCCTCCTGCACGTGCATAGGCGGTCGTCGCGGCCCGCTTGGCAAGCACGCCCGCAACCTTACGCCTGAATTCAATGGTACCCCGCTTGTCGTCGATGGGACGGCAAGCCCCGGCGCAGACCTTGGCGAGCCGCTCAAGTGCTGCTTCGTCCAGCTTCCTGCCGATGAGCGCCTCGGCTGCCTCTTCCACCAGAAGCACCGTCACTGCCACGGCGCCCAGCGCCACGCGGGCCGCTTTGACGATGCCCGCCTCATCGATCGTCAGGTTGACGCCGGCACTGACCACCGCGATGTCCATCTCGGTGCGGGGGATGAAACGTAGATAGGCGTCGCCCGAACGCGGCGCGCGCTTGTCGAGCAGGATCGCCTCGATGATCTCGCCCTTGGCGAGCGACGTCTTGCCCGGTCCGATCGGCACGCTGCCCACGGAAATCGTGCGCCTGCCCGCTGGCCCGACAATTGATGCCCGGGCGCCGGCCGCGACCAGCGCCGGCACGCTGTCGGCCGCCGGCGAGGCGTTGCAGAGATTGCCGGTGATGGTGCAGCGCCCCTGCACCTGCTTCGAGCCGATCAGCTTCGCTGCTTCGACGACGCCGGGCCATGCCCTCTTCAGGGCGGCGCTCTCTCCCAGGACGGCGCAGGGCACCGCGGCACCAATGCTGAAGCCGTCAGCTGTTTCCTTGATTTCGCTCAAGCCGGCGATGGCCTTGATGTCGACGATCAGGTCGGGTTCGATGAAGCCGCCCTTCATCCTCACCAGGAGGTCGCTGCCCCCCGCAAGGATGGCGGCCGGGCCTATTGCCTTGGCGAGCTCGCCAACGGCATCTTCGATTGAAAGCGGACGTATGTAACGCATCGTCTCCCCTTGGATATCGGAATTTCAGCGACCGTTATAAACTGTCTCCTCATAATGGCCATCCGCTTCCTCGGCTGCGGCGATTGGGCCAGGCGCCGAAAAATCGAGTCCCAACACAGGCTGAACTGGCGTGCGCCCGTGAATGGCCGCAACTGGCTTTGAGGTGGCTTTTGGGGAAACTTCTGAAATGGATCAATAGGATAGTCAGAAGCAGAATCCCCGCCGCTACTCCTGCGCGCGCTTCTGCGCGATGAGGTCCAGCCGGTCGCGATCGGAGCGCTCGCGGTCGTCGCGGCGGCGCACGTCCTTGTAGGCGCGCTCGACCATGTTGGTGCGCGCGGTTGCGGTGGCGATCAGGCCGGCCTCTTGCCTGGCGCTTTCCAGGCTCGCTTCCTGGCGCACCACGGCATTGGCGATGCGGCGATGGTAGAGATCGGGAAACAGCCCGGCCAGCGAATCGGCCGCGTCGAAATGCTCGACCAGCTCCTTTGCTTCCGTCTGCGCCTCTGCGGCCGCCGACAGGAACGTCGCATGGCGGGTCTCGTGCAGCGCCTTCAGCTGTTCCTGCACCTTGACCAGTTTTTTCAGACGATCCTTGCGCGTGCTCATTGTTTCTACCGGGCCAGCGTGAGGTCGACAAAGCCGTTGACGAACAGCGACAGCAAGGTGCCGATGGCGAAGTAGAAGATGATCAGCCCGCCGGCGATGACGAAGGGCAGCGAGATGAAATAGACCGGGATCTGCGGGGTCAATTTGTTGACGAAGCCGATGGTCAGGTTGACCAGGATGGCATAGGCGACAAAGGGGCTGCCAAGGCGGATGACCAGGAAGAAGGCGTCCGACACGGTGTCGGTGACATCAACCAGCGCCGCCTGCGGGTTGAAGAAGATGTTGACCGGCGCGACCGTGTAGGAGGAGACCAGCGCGCGCACGATCTCGTGATCGAAGTCGAAGACGAAAAGCAGCATCAGCGCCGAAAACGAGATGATGGCGGCAAGGGCCGCCTGCGGTTCGGCTTCTTCGATGGCGGGGCCGCCGGTGCCGCCATAGCCGATCATCGTGGCAATGCCGGCGCCCATGAAGCGCAGCGCCTCCATGTAGAGCCTGGTCATGGCGCCGATCAGCCCTCCGATCAGCAGTTCCGAGACGATCATCGGCGCCAGGATCTGCGGGCGCGGATCGACGAAGGGGTAGATGCGGTCCCACAGGAAAGTGAGCAGGCCGCCGGTGGCGGCGATGGCCACGAACAGCCGGACCTGGACCGGCACGCGGGCGCTGGACAGGCCGGGCATCAGCATGAAACAGCTGCCGATGCGGCAGAAGGCGAGGAAGGCGGCGATGACGACGCCTTGCGACAGCGCGGTCACGATATGGTCCCGAGCACCTTGATCTCGACGCCCTTGGCGATTTCGACATGGCTGAGCACCGGCAGGGTGGTGAACAGGCGCTCGATGATCATGCGCACATAGGGGCGGGCGTCGGGCGCCGTGACGAGGACAAAGCGCTCGCCGGCTTCCAGATGCTTGCGGATCGCCTTGGTCGCGTCCTGGCCGAATTCCTCGAGCTGGCGCGGGTCGATGTCGAATTCGCGCACCTCGCCCTTGGCGTCGCGCTTGAGGCTCTGGTGGAAGGCGAGATCCCAGCGGTTGCCGAGGCGCAGCACCTTGAGCACGCCGCCTTCGGAAAGGTCGCCGCAGATCTGCTGGGCCATGCGGATGCGGACATGCTCGACGATCTGCTCGGTGCGGCGCACATGCGGCGCGATCTCGGCGATGGCCTCGATGATCAGGTGCAAATTGCGGATCGAGACGCGTTCGGCGAGCAGCAACTTCAGCACCGCCTGCAGGCCAGGGTAGGAGATGTGCGAGGTGCAGATCTCGTCGGCGAGCTTGCGGTATTCCGGATCCTGGCGTTCGAGCAGCGCCTTCATGTCCTTGTAGGAGAGAAGCTGCGGCAGGTTGTTGCGGATGACTTCGGACAGATGGGTGAGCAGCACCGACATGTTGTCGGCAAAGGTGTAGTTCTCGCGCTTCAGATCCTCGGCAAAGGTTTCGAGCACCGAAAAGGCGCGCATGCCGAAGGCCGGCTCGCGGATCTCCTCGCCGGGCATGTCGGGCAGGTCGCGGGTGCCGAGCAGCACCATGATCTCGCCGACGCGCATCTGGTATTCGGCGACCACGGTGCCATGCACCTTGATCTGGTAGCTCTTCGGCGGAATGCCGAAATCGTCGGCGACGCGCACCTCCGGCACCACGAAGCCGTACTGCGTGGCAAACTTCTTGCGCATCTTGGCCATGCGGAAGGCCAGTTCCTGGTGCGACACCAAAAGCCGCGTCGACAGCTGCTTGCCGATCAGAAGCTCGATCTCGGCGGTGGCCAGCGAGGCCTTGACCGAGTTCTTTTCCTCCTCGACTTTGGTTGCCTTCTCCTGGTTCTTCAGCGCTTCAGCCTCGGCGAGGACCCGGTTGGCGCGCATCGGAATGATGTAGCCGAGACCGGCCATGCCGCCGGCGAGCGCAAAGAACGGGAACAGTGGCAGGCCGGGCATCAGGCCGAGCAGGACGAGCAGCGATGCCGCGACATAGAGCGCGCGCGGATGGGCGCCGAGCTGGCCGAACACCGCCTGGTTGGTCGAGCCGCGGGTGCCGCCCTTGGAGACGAGCAGGCCGGCGGCGAGCGAGACGATCAGCGCCGGGATCTGGGTGACGAGGCCGTCGCCGACCGACAGCTTGATGAAGACATCGGCGGCTTCGCCCATGCCCATGCCGTGCCTGATATAGCCGATGGCGATGCCGCCGACGATGTTGATGGCGGTGATGATGAGGCCGGCGATGGCGTCGCCGCGGACGAATTTCGAAGCGCCGTCCATCGAGCCGAAGAACGACGATTCCTCCTCCAGCTCGCGCCGGCGCAACTGCGCCGTCTTGTCGTCGATCATGCCGGCGGAAAGGTCGGCGTCGATCGACATCTGCTTGCCGGGGATGGCGTCGAGGGTGAAGCGCGCGCCGACTTCGGCGATACGTGTCGCGCCCTTGGTGATGACGATGAAGTTGACCACGATCAGGATCATGAAGACGATGAGGCCGATGACGAAATCGCTGGCCATCACCAGCCTGGAGAAACCGGCGATGACATAGCCGGCGGCATGCGTGCCCTCATTGCCATGCGCCAGGATCATGCGCGTGGTGGCGATGTTGAGCGACAACCGCAGCATGGTGGCTATGAGCAGCACGGTCGGGAACGAGGAGAAATCGAGCGGCCGCTGAATCCAAAGCGCCACCATCAGGATCAGCACCGACAGCGCGATCGAGAAGGCAAGGCCGATGTCGATGAGGAAGGCCGGAATCGGCAGGAACAGCACGGCCAGGATGATGACGATGCCGATGGCGAAGAAGACGTCGCGACCGTTCTTGGCCACCGCGCCGGGCTGGATGCTTTCGCTGATCGCCATGTCGTCCCCAGATCACAAGCCTGCCGAGCATGCGACAGCCTTTCCACCCTAGCTGGCCAAGCTTGCGCGAAGGTGGGAGACTGGGCTGTGAAACAAGAGGGTTCGCATGCTCGTCATCATTGGCACTGTTCGCCTGCCGCCGGAAAAGCTTGAGCAGGCAAGGCCGGCGATGGAGCGCATGGTTTCGGCCAGCCGCGCTGAACCCGGCTGCCTCGAATATTCCTACGCGCAGGATGTCTTCGATCCGGGTCTCATCCGGATCACCGAAGTCTGGAGCAGCAGGGCGGCGCTCGACGCCCATTTCGCCGCGCCCCATCTCGCAAGCTGGCGCGCAAGCTGGCCGGCGCTCGGCATCGGCGATCGCAATCTCGTGCTCTATGAGGCGGGCGAGCCCAAGCCAACCTGATTGATCGGCAACGGCCTTTCGCCATTGTCCTCGGGGGCGTGCCAAAGAAGCGCTGTTCGATGGCCGGTATCGCGGTTGCCATGCGGTATCGCCGGGCGTATCAGCACGGCAGCGCCTTCACACCATTCGGATATCGGCGAGCCGCTCCGGTGCCTTCCAGAAACGAACCGCAAGTCTATGCCCGCCGGCTTCGCGCGGTGCTGATCAGGTCGATCCCGCTGCTCGAGGCACGCGGCATCGTCGTCGTCATTCTGGCCGGCGGCGTCGGGGTAATGGCGGCGGTGCTGGTTACCGCGATGAGCCAGATTGTCCAGGACCTGCATGGGCTGCTGTTCGGTGTTCAGCCTGGCGGCCGGCTTTCAGCGATGTTTTCGCTCGCCAACCCGGTTCAGGCGCTGGTCCCGGCGATCGGCGGCATCCTGCTTGGATTGACGGTGATCTGGCTGCGAAGGCGAAAATTCCGCACCCCGGTCGATCCGATCGAGGCCAACGCGCTCTATGGCGGGCGCATGTCGCTCACCGATACGTTCATCATCGCCGGGCAGACGATGATCTCGAGCGGTTTTGGCGCTTCGGTCGGACTGGAGGCCGGCTACACGCAGGTCGGTTCCGGACTGGCGTCGCGGCTGGCGCGTGCCTTCAACCTGCGGCGCAACGATGTCCGCATCCTGGTCGGCTGCGGCGCTGCCGGTGCGATTGCTGCCGCCTTCGACGCGCCGCTGACCGGCGCCTTCTACGGCTTCGAGCTGGTCATCGGCATCTATTCGGTCGCCAATGTCGCGCCGGTGATGACCGCCGCGATCTGCGCTTCGCTGACCGCCGAGCTGTTTGGCGTGGTGCCGTTTCCGCTCGAGCTCTCCGGCCTGCCGGAACTCACCGCCAGCCAATATCTGCCGTTCCTGCTACTCGGCCTGCTCGGCGGCGCTGCTTCCATTGCCATCATGCATCTGGTGAGCCTGATCGAACGCGGTTTCGCCAGGCTGTCGATCGACGCCTCGCTGCGTCCCTTCATCGGCGGCGTCATCGTCGGGCTTTTGGGCCTGATCACGCCGCAGGTGCTGTCCAGCGGCCATGGCGCGCTGCATCGCGAATTCGCGATGAATTACGGGCTCGCTGTCGTGGCCAGCGTCTTCGTGCTGAAACTGGCGGCCTCGGCGATCTCGCTGGGCTCGGGCTTTCGCGGCGGCTTGTTCTTTGCCTCGCTGTTCCTCGGCGCCTTGCTCGGCAAGATGTTCGCCGGCGTGATGGCTTTTGTCTCGCCAGCGACCGGCATTGACCCATCGGTCGCCGCCGTTGTCGGCATGACGTCGCTGGCGGTCGGCGTTGTTGGCGGCCCGCTGACGATGACGTTCCTGGCGCTGGAATCGACCCGCGACCTGACGCTCACCGGCGTGGTGCTGGCGGCGTCGCTGATGGCGGCGATCCTGGTGCGTGAAACCTTCGGCTATTCGTTCTCGACATGGCGCTTCCATTTGCGCGGCGAGACGATCCGCAGCGCCCATGATGTCGGCTGGATGCGCAGCCTGACGGTCGGCTCGATGATGCGAAAGGATGTCCGCACCATCGACGCCGCGACCACGCTTGCCGCCTTTCGTTATGCGGTGCCGCTTGGTTCTGCCCAGCGCGTCATCGCGGTGGATGCTGGGCAGCATTATGCCGGCGTGCTGATCGTCGCCGAATTGCACAGCGTTCAATCCGATGGCGAGATGCCGGTGCTGTCGCTGGCGAAATTCAGGGATGCGGTGCTGGTGCCGAGCATGAACGTGCAATCGGCGGCCGAAACCTTCCAGCGCGCCGGCGCCGAGGAACTGGCGGTGGTCGAGGATTTCGACAATCAGGTCGTTGTCGGGCTTTTGACCGAAGGCCATCTGATGCGGCGCTATGCCGAGGAACTCGACAAGGCGCGGCGCGACCTGTCGGGCGAGGGGTAACAGGCAGTCGGCCGCTTCAGGCTGAGCGCGGCTCGGTGGCGAACTGTTGTTCGTCACTTTTCTCATAGAAATTGAATGTGCCCCGACCGCCGCGCTTGCTCCGGTAGAGCGCAAGGTCGGCTTTCCGCAACAGCTCGTCCAGTGACAATCCGTCGTCGGGTGCAGCGGAAATTCCGATGCTGGTGCCGATGGAGACCGAACGCCCGCAAACAACGAACGGTTCATGCATGGCGGCAACCAGACGGCGTGCAAGCACACCGGCGTCGGATCGTTTATGGATATCGGTCTGCACGATCGCGAACTCGTCGCCTCCAAGGCGTGCGACCGTGTCGTGATCGCGAACCGAGGCACGTAGTCGTCCGGCAACCTGCTTCAGAAGCTCATCTCCTGCCTGATGGCCAAGCTGGTCGTTGACCGGCTTGAACCGATCAAGATCCAGGCACAGGACGGCTATGGTTCCGCTCCGCTTCGTCTTGGCGATTGCCTGCTGCAAACGGTCATTGAAGAGCGCGCGGTTGGGAAGATCGGTCAGGTGATCGTGGTGCGCCATATGGGCGACGAGTTCCTGGTTGCGACGTTGCTCCGTCACATCCAGGTAGGTTGTCACAAATCCGCCTCCGCTAAGCGGAACGCCTCGCACTTCAAGCACGGTGCCATTGGGGCGGGTGCGGTGGTAGCTGTGCGGCGTTCGCTGTCTGACCAGTTCGAGGCGCTTGCTCACGTGTTCGTCAGCCGAACCAGGGCCATACTCACCTCGCTCGGCATTGAACCGGAACAAATCCTCCATGCTTGGATAGCCATTGCGGAAAAGCTCCGGGGGATAATCCAGCATGGACTTTTGCTGGTCGTTGCAGAGGACCATCCGCAGGTCGTCGTCAAACAGGGATATGCCACCAGGGAAGTTGTCGACGACTGCCTCCAGAAGCCGAACTCTTTCGCGCAGAAACTGCTCCGATGAACGGACCTTTGCCGGTTCGTTCGATTTGAAATCCATCGGTGCGTGCGACTTGCGCAATGCTGGCATAAGGCTTCTCGTTGCTCCTTGCACGGGCTTGCCGTCAAGGTCACGAATACGCCGAGAATCTTTATATCAGGTTTCTCTAAAATTGATTCAGTCGCTGGGAAGCGACCCAATCCAGCCAGCAAGGCCCTAATGCTCGATCGGCCCTTTCGGCATCACCAGCGCCGTGCCAGCGGTTGTCGGGCGCTCGATCATGCGCCGCACGCGCGGCGGCTCGTCGCCGCTGTGCAGCGCCCTTATGCGCTCGCCGATGACGGCGTCAGCATGGGTGGTGCGCTTGTTGTGGCGGATGTATTCGAGCCAGGTCGGCGTGTGATAGTGCTCGATCCATATCGCCGGGTTTTCAAGGTCGCGCGCCAGCGTCCAGTTGCGGGCGCCGTCGCGGCGGCGGACGCGGCCGCGTTCAGCCATGACGCCGAGGAATTCCGGCACGTCCTCGTCACGGATGATGTACTCGATCATGATGGCGATCGGGCCGCTGCGCGGCTTGAGGTCGAGTCCGAGATGCGGCTCCTTGAAGCGATTGAGCGGATCGAGATTGAGCATCGCCTGCTGGGGAAGCGGCAGGAGCAGGCCGATGGCGCCGCCCGCCAGCATGGTGACGCTCGCGGCGATCAGCGCTGTTTCGGCGCCATGCGCATCGGCAACGACGCCCCAGACCCAGCTGCCAAGCGCGATGCCGCCGAAGGTCGCCGTCTGGTAGACCGAGAGCACCCGGCCAACCACCCAGCGCGGCGTCGACATCTGCACGGTGACGTTGAAATGCGACAACGCGTTCACCCAGCAGGCACCGCCGAGGAGCAGCCCGAGCGAGGTCTGCCAGGCATGGTGGCTGATGGCGGCGTTGAAGGCGCAGAGCGCGAAGCCGGTGAAGGCCATTCGTACCATGGTCTCGCTGGACAACAACTGCCGCAGCCGGACGCTGACCAGCGCGCCGCCGACCGCGCCGATGCCGAAGGCGCCGAGCATGATGCCGTAGGTCAAGGCATCGCCCTTGACGACATCGCGCGCCACCAGCGGCAGCAGCGCCAGCACCGCGCCGGCGCTGAAGCCGAAGGCCGACCCCCTGACCAGCACCTTGCCGATGTTGGGCGACATGGCGACGTAGCGCAGGCCGGCGCCCATTGCCGCGCCCAGCGTCTCGCGCGGCAGCGTCGACGCCGGCAGTTCCGGCTTCCAGCGGGCCAGCACGATGATGAGGCCGACATAGCTCACTGCGTTGGCGGCAAAGGCCGCTGCGGCACCGGCTGCGGCGACGATGATGCCGCCGATCGCCGGGCCGACGCTGCGAGTCAGATTGAAGCCGAGCGAGTTGAGCGCGACCGCCGCCGGCAGCTTGGGGCGCGGCACCATATCGCCGACGGAAGCCTGCCAGGATGGACTGTTGAGCGCCGTGCCGCTGTCGATCAGGAAGGTGAAGGCAAGCAGCGTCCACGGCGTGATCAGACCGAACCATGTGAACAGCGTCAGAAGCACCGAGACGACCAGCATGAAGGTCTGAGCGACCAGCATCACCTTGCGCCGGTTGAAGCTGTCGGCGATGGCGCCGGCGACGAGCGCAAACAGCATGATCGGCAGCGTGGTCGAGGCCTGGACGAGCGCGACCTGGTAGGACGAGGTGGCGATGGTGGTCATCATCCAGGCAGCGCCGACGCCCTGGATCAGGCCGCCGAAATTCGACACCAGGCTGGCCGACCATACGGCGCGGAAAATACCATGGCTGAACGGCGCCAGCGCCGAGACGCGTTCGCTGGCCGGCTCGTCATCGATCATAAAAGCTGCCTGCCTTCACCTGCTGGTTTCGTCCCTGAACCATGTAGCGCGTGGCACCCAAAGGGCGAACGCCTGTTCAAAGAAGATTATGATCCAACAACAGGATAGCGAAGGCAAAAATACGTCCTGAGGGGACAGTCGTTTGCCCAGCGCAAGGTTCTCATTGGTCCACGTCAGCGGGCGTCCCGGCTGGCGGCATGCAGGGCTTCGGTCAGGTTGCCCGCCGTCTCGCCGCCGGCGTAGAGGCGCAGGAAAAGCTCCATGCCGACAAGCCGCATGCGGGATGATTCATCGCGCGCCGCAAGTTCCACCAGGTCTTCCAGGGAAGACGCCGGCCATTTCATGGCATCCCGCAAGAACCCCTTGCGCAACAAACCCTGGGCGCCGGCGCTAAAGTCGGGAGACATGTCAAAACCGACCTTTTTTGCGTAGACATTCTGGCGTGGGATGTGCTTTTCCGCAACCTTTTTCAAAAGCCACTTCCCGGTCTTGTCGCGATATTTTTGTCGCCTGGGCAGATGGATGGCAAAATCGATCAGCCTGTTCTCGAGGAAAGGGACCCTGAGTTCCACCGAAGCAGCCATGCTGAGCCGGTCATGCCTGTGCAGCAGGTCCTGAAGATGCCCGTAAAGGTCCTGGAGGCAGCTGCCCAGAAATGCGCGGTCGCTGAGTGGCGTCACCGGCCCCAGCAGGTCGAAGAGCTTCGTTTGCAGAAAGTTCAGTTCCGGCGACAGGGCCCGCAGCACGGCGTTACGGTCCGATCCTTTGCCACCACCCACCGAGATCGCGTATGGCGCGCGGCGCAGACGCTTGAATTTCCGATCAAGCGAGCGCTTCGACTGAAACAGCCGCTGCGGCCACGACCATGAACGCCACAGCTTCATGCTCGCCGCCTGCCAATTGTAACCGCCAAAAAGCTCGTCGGCGCCTTCGCCGGTGAGCAGGACCTTGATGCCATCGGCCCGGCACTGTTCGGCAAGCGCCAGCAGTGCGGGCCGGCTGGCGTGCCATCCGTCGCTTTCCAGATGCCAGACCATTCTCGGCCACAGTTCGAAAAAGCGGTCCTTGTCGAGCGGCACCCTGCGCAAGGGCACGCCGACATGGCGGCCGGTTCGCTCGGCGCCTTCAGCTTCGCTGCGGCCAATGAGGGGGTCAACGACATAGCCGTGGATCTCGGGCCGGAAGCGCTTGGCCAGCGCGGTAATCAGGCCGGAGTCGACGCCGCTGCTGCAAGCCGTGGCAACGCTGGTGTCGGCGATGCAGTGTATTTCGATGCTGTCCTCGATCAGCTTTTCCAGCGCCGATATGCGGTCGGGGTCGGATGCCCTGTCGTCGTTGATGCGCGCCGTTTCGAGGACATCGAGAACATGCCAGAAACTGCGTTTCTCGACGCCGTCATCGGTGATCCTCCACAGGCCGGCGGGCGGCAGGCGCTCGATCCTGTCGAACAGGCTGTAGCTCGAATCGCGGCTCTGCCAGGCGAGCCGCAAGGTGATTTCACGCGTGTCGATGGCGCGTGCAAACCCTTCGCAGGCAAGGATCGCCTTGTCCTCGGACGCGAAGATTATGCGGTCGTTTGTCACCGCCACCGACATCGGCTTGATGCCGAGCCGATCGCGGCAAAGCCACAGCGTATCGTCTCGCAGATCGAAATAAGCGAAGGAGAACATGCCGTCGAACAGCGGCACCGCCTTGTCCGGCCCCCAGTGATGCAACGCCTGAAGGACCACTTCGGTATCCGACACAGTCCGAAAGACATTGCCTTCGGCCTCGAGGGCGCCGCGCAGCGCCCGGTAATTGTAGACCTCGCCATTATAGACCAGCGCGCCCTGGCCGTTCGCGGTCAGCATCGGCTCGCGCGCGGCAGGCGACGGATCGATGATCGTAAGCCGCCGGTGACCCAAAGCGAGCCGGCCGCTGTTCCAGCTGCCATGATCGTCCGGACCGCGATGCACCAGCGCCTGCATCATGCGGGCGACATCCGACAGGTCACGCGCGCCGATCGGACTATGCTTTCGCCAGACGCCGGCTATTCCGCACATGGCCTGCCGGTCGGTCTTGCCTGGTTCATGGCATTCCAAGACATTGTCGGGACAAAGGGCGCCGCTGGCAGAGCTGATGCGTTGCCGCGAGAGAGCAATCTATCCGGAACCCGGGCGGCTGCAAGCGCGGCCTTGAGCCATTGGCTAGAAGCCGTTTTCGATGCGCTCGAAAATGACGTTGGTGAAGGCCGATATCTGGCTGCCGATAAACGGGCCGGTCAGCGCCACAACCAGCATGATGGCGACGATCTTGGGCACGAAGGTCAGCGTGATTTCCTGGATTTGGGTCAAAGCCTGGATCAGGGCAATGCCGATGCCGACCACCATGGCCACCAGCACCACCGGCGCGGAAGCGGTCAGCACCGTCCACACCGCATACTGGACGATATCGAGAGCGTCTGCCTCGTTCATGGGATAAGACCCTGGCTTGAGATAAGCCCTAGCTTGCGGCCTTCACCGAGACGCCCGGACCGACCGCGATTTCCGTGCCGTTCTGCAGCACCGCGATGAGGCCGCTGCTGGCCAGCCGCACCGACGCCACAGTGCCCGTGGTCTTGCCGTCAGCGGAGGTGATCGAACGGCCGATCAAGGCATCGGCTTGCGACAATGCCGAGGACTGCATGATCTGGTCAAGCTTGGTGTTGGTCTGCACCGATTGCTCTACCTGCGAAAAGGTGGCGAGCTGGGCGACATACTGCGTCGAATCCATCGGCTTCGTTGGATCCTGATTTTTCATCTCGGCGATCAGCAGCTTCAGGAACGACTGGTAGTCGACCGCCGTCTTCGAGGTTGACTGGGTGGTCTGGTTGGCGCCGGTCGGTATGGTGGTCGTCATGTCCACATTCATCAGTATCGTGCTCCCACAGCCAGCGGGCGCTGCGCACCCGCAACATCGTCATTGCCGCCAAGCGCGCGGCGTTCGAGCGGATAAAGCGCGCGGATCGCCTTCAGCGCTTCGTAGACATGATCCTCGCCGACCATGCGGTCGATCTGCTTCAGCCCGCCGCAGATCTGCTCATCCTCGAAGCTTGCCAGAAGCAGCGGCAGCGAGCGGCGGAACATGTCGCGCGCCTCGACGGCGCCTGACGGGTTCATCAGCATGACCTGGAGGATGAAATAGAGCTGCTTGAGCGGCGTCGAGGCGTCCTCGGGCTGGATCACGTGGCTCTCGAGCAGGAACTGTACGTCGTTCATCAGTTCCACGGTGACCTTGCGGTCGACGCGGATGACGGCGCCGTTGATGTAGATCTTCTCGTTGGGTTTCAGCGAGATCTTCAGCGTGTTGGTCATTGAATGCCGTCCCTGATGATCTGGGACACTTCAATCAGCCCCTCGAAATTGTCGGTGCGGCCCTGGCGGATGTCTTCGGTCTCGCGCAGCAGCCACAGGCCGATGGAGATCAGGTTGGCGCGCAGCTCCTTGGGCAGCGCGTTGTCGCTGGAGCCGAGATCGTCGACGAAGGTGGTCCAGATGCGGTTGGTGAAGTGCAGCGCCTCGACCGCCTCCATCGAACCGTGACCGACAGCGGCCGCCGCCGACAGCATGTCGATCGAGCGGGTCAGCAACTGCCGCTCGCGATCCTTCGCGTCGGTAACGGAGTCGGTCTGGATGTCGGCGTAGGAGAATTGGTACATCGTTGGGCTCTACCGTTCCATTTGCGAGTTGTCAGGTCAGGTAATTCAACAGGCTGAGTTGCTGCAGGCGCGCCGTCAGCGCGAAAGACGTCTCGATATGCTGCGTAAGATCGGCGACCCGGGTGGCGGCTTCGGCAGGGTCGACACCTTCGAGATCGAGGATGTGCCGCTCGAAAAGATCGACCTGCGTCTTCATGCGGTCGCTGGCGTCGGACACGCGTTTCTGGACAAGACCGGTCTGCGACTGCAACTGGGCGAGCCCGCCGAGTGTGTCGCCGACCAGCGACACGGAACGGGTGACGACCGTATTGCGCGCAGCCTGGCTGATGTTGCTGGACAGCAGGCCGGTGATCATGGCCGACGCCATGGCGAGCTTGCGGATGCTGTCGCTGTTGGCGCTGACCGAGGTCTGGGTGGTGTCGTTGAGCGCGATGCGGCTGGTGATCTGCTGGTCGGTGGCACTTGACCAGTTGGTCTGCCAGCCGGAGCCCAGGAACTGCGGCTCGACACTGCTGGTGATGAAGCTGTCCATTTGAGTGGCGGTGATTGCGGCCGCGGCCGGGGCGTTCTGAGTGAAGCCGAAATAGGCGACGAAGGAGGCGTCGAATGCCGCCTTGGCGGGCGAGCCGGCGGCGGTGAAGTCGTCGATCGGCTTGACGTCGGTGTTGGTGCCGGCGAACAGGTACTCGCCGTTGACGCTGGTGTTGAGGATCGACGTCAGTTGCTGCAACGCCGCATTGCCGGCGTCATGGGTGATGGTGCTGGAGGAATCGCCGGAGGTGGCGGTCAGGGCGGTCAGCAGGTTCTGCGCGACATCGGAGAGCTGGCCAAGCGAATTCTGGGTCGACGAAAGCCGGGCGGTGACCAATGCGTTGGAATCGATGATGACATTCAGCCGGTCGAGATCGCGCGAGAAGGTCACGGCCTGAGCGGTGCGTCCGCCAAGCGCCAGGCCGACATCGGCGACCGTGCCCGTCGTCGCCTCTTTCTGGGCTTTGACGAGATCGCTCTGCATGCGCATCTGCGAATAGCGCTGCGCGTTTGACATGGCGGCTGAGGAGACGGATGTCGCTTTCATGGCTTATCCCACGGCATCGAGCAGGGCGGACAGCATGTCGTCGACGGTCTTCATCATGCGGGCCGAGGCTTGGTAGGTGTGTTCGAGGTCGAGCAGCAGCGACATTTCCTGGTCGACGTTGACGCCGGTGTCGTTGGACAGCGCCTCGGCCGTGCGCGTCGCCAGCGCTTCCTTGGTGTCGGCATTGGTTGAGGCCTGCTTGCGCACGCTTTCGAACCAGCCAATGGCATTGGCGGCGTAGTTGGCGACACTGGAAGCGACGGTGATGCCGGCGGACGGATCGAAAGCCATCGGCTTGTCGAGCTTGTCGCCATAGCTGATCAAAAGGTCTGCGTAGGAAGCGCCGCCGCTGGTGTTGGCGACATAGGCAGCGCCGTTGGCGCCGCCATCGCGCAGCAGCGTCACATTGCCGCCGACGCTCGGATCCATCGCCGCGTTGACGCTGATCGAGCCGGCAAGGCCGTTGACCAGTGTGCCGGCCGGCGGCACGGCGGGCGCACCCGACCAGGTGAACAGGCCGGCTGCGTTGGGCAGCGCCGGCGCGGTCTCGGCAAAGGCGGTGATAAGCCCGCGCGCGGTCTCGTCGAGCTGGCTCTGCATGGTTGCGGCGACGCCGTCGCGCAATGTGATCAGGCCGGCGATCTTGCCGTCGGCGCTGGCGTTGCCGCCTGAGCCCGCGGAGACCGGTACGTTGTCGATATAGACGGTGTTGCCGGCGACACCGGCGGCATAGCCCGGCGATGGTGTGAAGGTCACCGAGCGCGGTATCGTTTCGAACAGCGTCGTGCCGTCCTTGGTGGTGATGACCATGTCGTTGTCGCCGCGCGTGAAGGTCGACACCGGAACGTATTCCGAAATCTTCTTCAGCAGCGCGTCACGCTGGTCGAGCGCATCCGACACATCGCTGCCCGACCGGGTGCCGGAGATGATGGCCTTGTTGGCATCCTGGAACTGGCTGAGCAGCGCGTTGAGATCATCGACCGCAGTCTTGATCTCGCCGTCGGTCTGGGTGCGAAAATCCTGGATCGCCTTGGTGCCGTCGTTCAGCGAACGCGTGACCTGCTTGGCCGCCTCGACTACGCTGGCACCGAGGTTCGGGTTCGACGGCGAGGTGGCATAGAGCTGCAGCGCCTGCTGCAGATTGCCGATCGCGGTCGACGGCGAGGATGCGTTGTCGACACCGTTGACTGCAAGGTCCAGCCGGTCCATGCCGCTGGAAAGCGTGCTTTGGCCGCTCCATGCCGACAGCGCGCTGAGGTTCTGGCGAAACAGCAAGGCGTTGGCGGCGCGCTGAATCTCCACCGCGCGCGCGCCGGGCGCCGTGCTGGTGACGACAGCCGTGCGGCGGGCGTAGTCCGGATTGGAGGCATCGGCAACGTTGCGGGAGACGATGCTGGTCTGCTTCGACGTGGTCAGAAGTGCCGACTGGGCGATGCTCAATGCGGAGGTAAGCGACATGCGGGTCTTTCACGGGCGGGCGCCCGTCGTTATCTTTTCAGGTTGACAAGGACGTCCATCAGGTCGGAACCAGTCTGGAAGACTTTCGAATTTGCGGTGTAGCTGCGCTGCGCCGCGATCATGTTGGTCAATTCCTCGGCGATATCGACATTGGAATTTTCCAACGCGCCGGAGATGATGCTGCCAAGCTTGCCTTCATTGGCGAAGCCTATGCGCACGGTGCCGGAGTCCGTGCTCTGCGCATAGATATTGCCGGGCAGTGCGGTGAGGTTGTCGGCGCTCTGGACGTCGGCCAGCGGGATCTTGAAGAGCGGCTTGGTCGACCCGTCCTGATACTGGGCGTAGATGACTCCGTCCTCGCCGATCTGGATCTTTTCGATGGTGCTGGGAGCGTTGCCGTTGACCTTTGCCTCGGAGACGGTGAAGCCGGTGCCGAGCTGCGTCAGCTTGGACAGATCGAGATTAAGCGACGCGCCGCCCGGTACGGGGATCGTAATTGAGTTAACAGCGCCGGTGAGCTTGCCGGTGGTGGTGTCGAATGTCAGGTTGGCCGAAGCCAGTGCACCGCCCGTGTAGGGGAAGGACGTGCCGGGCGTCGCCTTGGACTGGTCGAACACCGAAACCGACCACGTGCCGGTGCCGGTGTTGGTGAAATAGACGTCGAGCAGCTTCTTGTTGCCGAGATTGTCGTAGGTAACGATCGAAGATTTCGACGTGTACTCTGCCGTCGCGCTGTTGGTCGACGGCAGCGGACCGGCGGGCGGCGTGGCGCCAGCCGGCAGATTGGCGTTGAAGTTGCCTGTGGTGCTCGGCGTTGCCGTCATTTCCTGATCGGAGATCTGGACCGGTACCAGGCCTTCGAAGCCGTTGGCGGTGGCAGCAGGCACGCCATTGGCGTAGCTGTAGGCCATCAGCTGGTAGCCGGCCGCGTTGACCAGCCGGCCCTGGGCGTCGGGAACGAAGGCGCCGGCGCGGGTGAGGAAAGGCGTTCCGCTGGGATCCTGGACGACGAAGAAGCCGTTGCCGTTGACCGCCAGGTCGGAGACCGAGGTCGTATACTGCAGCACGCCCTGGGCACTGATCGCCGATCGGATCGTGGTGTTGACGCCGCCGGAATTATAGGCGCCGCCAACCTGCGGCATGATCAGCGTCGAAAACTCGGCCGAGGACCGCTTGTAGCCCGTGGTGTCGGAATTGGCGATGTTGTCGGCTGTCGTCGACAGGCGGTTTGCCTGTGCGTTCATGCCGGACACGCCGGTCCGCATCATTCCGTAAAGGCTCATCGAAACGTCTCCTCAATGCCCATATTGCTGGCTGTGAGGGTACGCTTTCTGTCTTGCGCGAGGCTGGCGGAGGTCGGCATCAATAGACGAGCCGATAGCCGAGGAAGCGCTTGGAATCGATCGGATCGTGGCCGAGCTTTTCGCGCAGCTTCTTGCGCAGTTTGCTGATGTGGCTCTCCACCACGTTCTCCTCGACCTCTTCGTCGAAGATGCCGTAGATGGCGTTGAAGACCTGGGTCTTGGTGACGCGGCGGCCGCGATTGCCCGCCAGATATTCAAGGATGCGGCGCTCGCGGCGCGGCAAGGGCAGCGGCTGGCCGTCGATCTCGGGATCGCGGCCGTCCATGAAGATGCGCATGGCGCCGATCTCGGTGTAGGCCACGTCTTCGTGAGCGCGGCGGCGGATGGCGGTGATGCGGGCCAGGATCTCGCGGATGTGAACCGGCTTGCGGATGACGTCGTCGACGCCGCTTTCGAACAGCCGAAGTGTATTTTCGAGCGAGTGCTGTTCGCTGAGCGCGATGACCGGTGCGCCGGTGCGATCGCGGATCTGGCGTGGCGAGATTGCGCCCTCGCGGCAGTCGCCGATAAGGAAGGCTCTGACCGACCTCAGATCGGTGTCTGCCGCCGACGTTACCCACTCGCCGAATTCGCCGGGTGCGAAGCCTGCACAGGCGACGCCCTCACGATCGAAAAGTGAATTGTATCCCTCAGTTACGAGCTCACGCTCGTCAACGATCACAATCATCGGCCCGCCCTCCGAATCAGCTCATCTGCCCCGTGTGAAAAGGCGTATCCGGTGGCGAGATTCGTGAACAACCGTCATTTCTTGTAGCTATTTTCTTGGGAGTTTTTTTGAGGTTCGAAATAAGGGCGGTTGCGCGGCTGCTTCGGTGGCAGCACGCGCCGACGACGATGCGAGCATCGGCAAGGCCGGGCAAAGGCCTACAGAAGCGGCCATCGAAGACAGCTATGGGTTGCAGAAATTTCGCGCGTTCGCAGTCCACTTGCCGAAGCCGGTGGCGACCATGTTGGCGATGACGCGGCAGACATAGATCTTCTGTGCGGGATCGTTGTCGGGACCGGCATGGTAGCGGGCGACCGCCATCGACCATGTCACATGACGGGCATGCAGAGCGGCCAGGAACCGCGCCGCATAGTCGACATTCTGACGCGGATCGAGCATGTCGTCGACGCTGCGAAAATGCGAGGCATGATAGTGGTGGTTGATCTGCATGCAGCCGAGATCGATCAGTGTCTTGCCCTCGCGCCGGGCGTTCTCGAACGCTGCCAGCGCCTCGCTCCGGCTTCTGGGAAAGACTGCTTTTCCCTCTATATTCAAAGCGTTGGGTTGCAAACTGCCCTTGTTGCCGGTTTCGGTCAAGCCGACAGCGTAGAGGATGCCGGCGGGCACGCCATAGCGATCGGCGGCGCGCAGGATCTCCGGTTCGCACGGGTTGGTGGCGGCGTTCGCGACACCGGCAGCGAGGCTAGATAAACATATCGTCGCCAGCACGCTCGCGAGCAGGCGAAGCCGCACGGCCAAATTCGTGTGCGTCATTGCTGTTGTTCCTTCCCGGTTGCTGGCCGCCGGAACCGGCATTGTTGCCGCTTGAGTTGCCGGGTTGAAAGGAGGGCTGATCGCGACCCGAAGACATCGGCAAGGCACTGCTGGCATCGGTGCGGGTCGCCGAGGGGACTGCTATCGAGGGTTGCAGAATGGTAACCTTGTCGACATCGAAACCGAGACCGCGCAGCGACTTGACGATGGCCTCGCTGTCAGTGGTCAGACGGCGATAGGCTTCATGCGTTTCGGGCTTCAGTTCGATCGACAACTGTTCGCCGGCAAGCCGCATGCTGGCCGTGACGACGCCGAGTTCAGCCGGATGCAGCTCGATCTTCAAAACATGTGTCGGAACGGCAACAGAGCTGGCCATTTGAGAGGTCGTCGAAGGCGTCGAAAGAGCCTGCCGCAAGCCATCCGAAGCGAGCGCGTCAACGAGAGCTGACGCCGTCTGGCTCATTGGGTTCTGGGCGGGCGCGGGAAAACTCTGCTCGGTGACGATTTCAATGCGTCCGCCGGACGCGGCTTGTTTTCCGGTATCGGAGCGCAGGGCGGACTGGACCGCTTCAAGGCCCTTCATCACCGGCGCGGAGCGCTTGGCTTCCGGCGCAGAAATGCCAGCCGCCGGCTGATCCTTCAGCAGAGGCGCCAGATCATCCTGATGCGAGGGCTCGTCGGAAGCAGACGCGGTCCGGCCGGCCTGTCGGCCCTCGTTTTGTCCCGAAAGACCTGCCGCGACCAGGGCGCCTTCGGAACGCGACATGGCTGCAAGGGCGTCGGCATCGACGCCGGATGCCGCGCGGAATTTTTTCGTCGACGCCGGCAGCTGTTCGGCAGGACGAGGCTGGCCGTCGAGTGCCGGATCCGGTGCCTGTTCGTCTGCCGTGGCGATGTGTGCGTCGGTCTTGGCCGATGTCGAGAAATGGCGCATGTCGTGCAGTGCCATCAGCAGCGGCAGATGATCCTGAAGTGGCGTTGCGTTCGCACCTTGCCCGCTCTCTTCGCTGTCGGCCGACGCCTTGTCCGAATTGGGATCGTCCTTTGCGGTTTTAGCGGCGGGCAGTTTCGGCGAAGTGGCTTTGCCCGATTCGATAGGGGCAGGTTCTGCCTTGCCAAGGCCGGCCAGGGCGCGCTTGGCCCATCGCGGGCCGTGGGCGCCGGCTTCGGTTGCCGGCGGGTTTTCCGGCGCGGCTGGTTTGTCGTCGTCGCGCACCATTTTGCCGAAGCTTGTATCGTCGCTCTTTTCGCCCGCCGCGGACTTTGCCGACGGCGCGCGCGCAGCAGCGAACCCCGGAAGGGCCTGGCCAACACTGGTGGTCATTTCGGGGCGGCTCCAAGCATCTGGTCGATCGTGTCGAGCTGACGCCGCGCCTTGATCATGGCGGCGTCGGTGGGGTCGGTCGGGTCGAGGCCGGCTGCGGGCGCCGGCGCCGACACGGGCAGGACGGAAGCCGCATCGCCGGCAGCGGCGGCGACAGCCGACGCGTCCGGCACCGGCGCGGCAGGTTTGTCGGATGACGCGACGGGTTGTTCGGGCATCGCGCCTTCGACCGGCGGGAGGCCGGTTTCATCGGGCTTTGCCGCGGCAGCGGTTTCGGCTGCCGGCTTCTGTTCGGCGGCGGCTGGCGCAGGCTTTTCGACGGGAAGGGCGGTTGGCGGCGCGATCACTTCGCTGGCGACCGCTTGCGCGGCATCGAGCAAGGCGCGGTCGCCCTCCGAAAGCTTGCTGCGGTCGATCTTGCCCAGCGCGGCGCGCACGTCGTCGATGGTGCCGGACGTTACCGTGGAAAGGCCGGCATAAAGCGAGGCGCGCGGATCGTCGGCGTTGTGGATACCGTCGCGGCCCTGACCGGCTCTGGCCGAGGCGAAGGTGGAAAGATCATTCAGCCCGTCGATCGCGGCGCGGCGGGCGATGCGCAGATAAATCACCTTCTCGCGCTCGGGATCCATCATCGCGGTGATGTCGGCAAGCTTGTCGACGCTCATGGCCATATGCAGCGCAATGACGCCGGAGACGAAGGAGTCCGCGAACTGGCTGGCATAGGGCGAATAGAGATAATCTTCGACGTACTGGGTGGAGGCGAGCGCGAAGCGCGCGCCATCCCCTATGGTGGCGGCAATGCCGACCGAGCGGCGCAATGCCGCCTCTTCGACCAGCGTGCCGGGGCCAAGCAGGCGGGCCTCGTCAAGCAGCTTGAGCGCCTCGGCCGGTTCCTCAGTGGCAAGCAGCGAGCCCTTGACCAGAGCCAGGAATGCCCCGATGTCGCTTGGCAGGGTCATCGGGTCGATCGGCTTCAGCGTTTCGATCGCCTCGGCCGGCCGGCCGTTGAGGTAGCTGATGATGCCCTTGGCGATGGCAAGGCTCTGCGGGTCGGTCTGGGCGCGCGACGCGGCCGCCTCGACAGTGACGGGGTTGCCGCCGCTCATGCCGTAGACCAGCAAGGCGCGAAAATTCTTAGGGTCCTTGAAATCGTCCGCATCTGCCGCACGAAGCCGTGCGTCGGCCATTTCGAGCAGCTTGGCCTGCATCGGCAGTGCGGCATGGTCGCCGGAAGCGATGCGGTCCTGGACCAGCTGCAGCGAGCGCACAAGTTGATATGGTTGCAACGCATCCTGGGCGAAGGCCGCCGGTGCGTGTCCGGCGCTCAGCAGCAACAGGCCGATAGCGCGGCCGATGATGGCGGCGGGTCTCATCCGTCGGTCGACATCAGGATTTCGATGCGGCGGTTGGCGGCAGCCATCGGATTGGCGGGATCCTTTGGCTGGCGGTCGGCGAAGCCTGCGACCTCGGTGATGCGACGCTCGTCGACGCCGCCGCGGACAAGCATGTAGTAGGCCGAATGGGCACGCGCCGTAGACAGCCGCCAATTGTCATAGGTGTCGCTGCGAAACGGCCGTGCGTCGGTATGGCCGTTGATGCTGATAGTGCCCTTTTGGCTGTTGACGATGCGGCCGATCTTCTCCATCGCCAGCACCAGCTCGCGGCTCGGCAAGGCCGAACCGATCTCGAACATGCCGAAATCGAGCTGGTCGGTGATCGAGATGACGACGCCCTTGTCGGTGGCCTCGACCGAGACGCCATCATGCAGTTTATCGCCTGGTTTGAAGGCGTCGGCCAGTTGCTGCTTGACCTGCGCCGCGGCCTTGACGGCAGCGGCACTCGGCGCCTTTTCCGTGGTGTCGGGCTTAGCAGCTTCTTCCGCCTTTGCGGCCTCGGCTTTAGCATGTTCGGGCTCGGCAGCTTCGGCCTTCGCGATTTCGAGCTTCGCGGCTTCGGCCTTTTTCGCGGCCGCCGCCTTCGGCGCTGCCTTGTCTGGTGCGGATGTCGCCGGCGGCTCGGATGGCGCTTCCGTCACAGGCGGCGCCGGCGGCACGTCCTTCACCTTGGGTACCTGCGTTTGCGCGACCTTGTCGCCGGGCTTGACCGGATCGCCTTCGATCTTTGCGCGTTCGGCGCTGGCCTCGGCGGCGGGGGCTGCGACCTGCTGCGACCAGAAATCCGGGGCGAAGGGATCGCGGTAGGATTCGCCGCCGGACGCGCCAGTCGCCGGGCCGGCATTCTGCACGCCGCCATCGCCCTTTTGGCTGACGTTCTGCATGACGCCGGTGTCGGTGGCGATTTCGGAAAGAACCGCATAGGGGTCGGCAAAGAGATGCTGGTCGGACAGATCCGTTTTCGGCGCCGATTGCTTCGGCTGCTGCTTGTCCGCGGAACCGGCGGTGCCGGCGCTATCCTGCCCGGACTTGGCGGTCGTCTTGTCGTTCTGGTCCTGTGCCGCCGGCGCGACCTTGCTGGGGCCGTCGCCGAGATCTTCCAGGCCCTTGCGGCTGGCATTGCGGTCGATCAGCTTGACCGGATTGAAGTAGCTGGCGACGGCTGCCTTTGTCTGCTCGTTGGCGGCGTTGATCAGCCACATGACCAGGAAGAAGCACATCATGGCAGTCATGAAATCGGCGAAAGCGATTTTCCACACACCGCCATGATGGCCTTCATCATGATCGTGATGATTGCGCTTGACGATGATGATCTCGTGCCTGGCTTCCGCGGCGTCGACTGCGCTCATGACAAGGCCTCGGACAAAGCGGCCGACCATTCGGCGATACGCGTCTCGAAGACGGCCTCGTCGATGGCGACGGTAAGGTCGAAGCCGGGCATTTCGACGAAGGCGAGATTGGCGGCGCGGGGGCCGAGCGCGGTCTTCAACGTTTCGAACAGCGACAGCGGCCCGCGAATACCGATGCGCACCGCCTCGTTGTCGGCGACGGCTTCGCGGATCGTGTGGGCAAGGGCTTCCAGCGAGCGTTTCTGCAAATCGTCGCTAACGATGCCGCCGATGAGACGGGCAACGGTGGCGCTGACGAGGCGGGTTACTTCCGCCTCCATGGCGTCGACGCGCGTGGCGACGGCGGCGCCGAGATCGCCACCGAAGCTCTCGAGAAAGGTCTTTGCCTCATCGGCATTGGCCTGGCGCTCCGCCTCGAGCGCCGCTTCATGGGCAATGGCAAGGCGCGCCTCAAGCGCGGCCTCGGCGTCAGCAACCGCTTCGGCGATCAGCGCGCCGATATCTGCCTGCGGCGCGGGTTCATCCGGCTTGCGCGGCGGCTCGGTTGCCGCCTGGGGCTGGCCGCTGCGCGGGGCGCGCGAGCCGAAATCCGGCAGTAGGTCAAAGAGCGCTGCTGTGGGCATGGTCTACCCCGCGACTTCCTGGGCCGCCCATTTGCGCAGGATCTGCGCGGTGCGCTCCTCGTTGATGTCGACCATGCGGGCAAGACGCTCCTGCGGTGCCGGCCTGATCTTCTGGCGCAAATCGTCAAGCGGGGTGGAACTCGGGCGAGAACCCGGCAAGACGCCGACGGGAGCGGAAGGTGCTTCGGAAGCAGCGCTGGCTTCGGGCGTCGGCAGCGAGCGCTGGACATCGTCGAAGCTTGGGCCGGCGAGAGCCGGAGTGGTGGCCTTCGCCGTCAGCGAGGCGGCCATCGGCCTGAGGCCGAAGAAGGCGACCAGGAACACGACGACGATGAACGCACCGGCGTTGATCAGCGTGCCGGCATAGGTCCCGATGGAGGCGAGCATGCCGGGTTGCTCGATCGGCTCGCCATCCAGCCCGTCGATGAATTCGACCGCCGAGACGTCGATGATGTCGCCGCGCTTGTCATCGAAGCCGGTGGCCGACACCACCATCTTCTGGATGTCGGCGACGCGCTTGGCAACTTGCTCCGGCGTGGCGTCCTTGCCGAGGATGGTCATAAGGCGCTGCTGGTTGACGACGACGGCAATCGACATCTTGGTGACGGAATAACCGTTGGAGGTGGTGGCGATTTTCTTGGAGTTGATCTCGTAATTGGTGATCTCCTCCTTGCGGTCGTTCTCGGAGGACGATTGCGGGCCGTCGGTGCTGGCCGCCTGGGTCTCGGGCAGGTTCTGCTCGACGCTGGCCGGCGTCGACGCCTGCTTCTGGCTGTTGTTCTCGTTGGCGCGCACCGACTGCACCGAGCGTTCGACGCGCGACTCCGGATCGAAGATCGTCTCCTCGGTCTGGCGGGTGTCGGTGTTGACGTCGGCCTTGACGCTGGCGCGGAAATTGTCAGGGCCGAGATAGGGCGTCAAGGCGCGGCGGATGTTGTCGCCGATTTGCGCTTCGACGGTCTGCTCGACGCCGAGCGTGCGGGCGGCGCTGGTGTTGGAAGGATCATCGCCGGCGGCCAGAAGATTGCCGTTGGAATCGAGCACGGTGACCTTGTCTGCCGAAAGGCCGGGAACTGCGGCGGCGACGAGATGGCGGATCGACATGGCGCTCTTTTCGGCGTCGATGCCGGAATAGCGGATGACGACCGAGGCGGAAGGCTGCTGTTCGTCGCGGCGGAAATTGGCGCGCTCGGACATGACGATGTGGACGCGCGCGGCCTTGATGCCCGAGATCGACTGGATGGTGCGGGCGATCTCGCCTTCGAGCGCGCGCACCCGGGTGATCTGCTGCATGAAGGATGTCAGGCCGAGCGAGCCGACATTGTCGAACAGCTCGTAACCAGCATTGGCGCTGGTCGGCAGGCCCTTCTCGGCGAGCAGCATGCGTGCCTGGGCGGTGGTGCCGGCCGGCACCAGCACGGTGGTTCCATCGGGGCCGACGTCGAAGCCGATGCCGGCCTCGCCGAGCACGAGACCGATCTGGTTCACATCGGAGCGTTCGAGCCCGACATAGAGCGTGTCATAGGCCGGGCGGTTGAGATAGACCGAAGCAACGCCGATGACGGTCATCACCAGCGCGGCGATGCCGGCCAGCATGGCGAGGCGCTTGACGCCAAACCCCTGGAGATTCGAGATGATCCTCTGGATCTGTTCCGGCACGGTTCAATCGCTCCCAGCATGACTGTCCGCAGGAACAGTAGACCGCGAAGCTTGTGCGAAGATGATAGGGGCAAACGAAAAGGCCGCGCCCGAGGCGCGGCCTTTCGACGAAATTGCGAGATCAGCCGGGACCTTAGTTCTTGAACAGCGCCAGGATCGACTGCGAATTGCCGTTGGCGATCGAGAGCGACTGGATACCGAGCTGCTGCTGAACCTGCAGGGCCTGCAGGCGGGTCGATTCCTTGTTCATGTCGGCATCGACCAATGCACCGACGCCCTTGTCGATCGAGTCGCTCAGATTGGAGAGAAAGCTCTTCTGGGTGTCGACGCGCGACTTGGCGGCGCCGAGATAGGCGGCACCGGTGGACAGTTTGGCAAGCGCGGTTTCGACGCTGCCCAGTGCCGTGTCGATTGCGCCGGGCGTGACCTGGGCGGCGCTCGGGTCGAAGAATGCCGCGGCGAGCAGGCCGCCGACGATACCGCCGGTGCCGGGGAGGTCGAGAACCTGCGTATCGGAAGCCTTGACGTCGATCGTGTCGATGGTGACGGTGGTGCCGGTGCGGTTGTAGGACGCAACGATCTTCAGGTCGGACGCGGTCAGGCCGTCGTTCTGCAACAGGTTCGAGCCGGCATAGCTGGCGTTGGTGACAGACGACTTGATCTGCGCCTGGATGGCCTTGATTTCGGTTGCGATCTTCTGCTGGTCGTCCTGGCTGGCGCTGCGGGCGGTGACGAGCTTGGCCTTGATCGAGTCGACCTGGTCCTTGATGTCGGTGATGGCGGTGTAGGCGGTGTCGACCTTGCCGGCGCCGAGGCCGAGCGCGTCCTGGACGGCCGAAAGCGCCTTATTGTCGGAGCGCATGGTGGTGGCGATCGACCAGTAGGCGGCGTTGTCGCTGGCGGTGGCGACGCGGTAGCCGGTCGAAATGCGCGCTTGCGTCGTTTCGAGCGACTTGTTGGTGGCATTGAGGCTCTGAAGTGCCGTCAACGCCGCGGCGTTCGTCATAATGCTTGCCAAGATACACCCCTTTTAAAAGCAGGCCTGCTCGCGCATGCCTGGTCAACCCTGTTCGACAGGAGGGCATCATGCCAACCGGTCTGTCCATCACACGTATGGTTAACCATGAGTAGCGCGATATGGTTAATGCCTTCTTAAAAGTGACGCAGACAGACACCAAGCGGCAAGTTTTGGGGCGGTGGGTTACGCACAAAAGAAATCGGGCCGCGCTGGTGGCGCGGCCCGATCTATTGGCTTGCTTCGTGGTGAAGCGGAAGCGATTAGCCGCGGAACAGCGACAGGATCGACTGCGAGTTGCCGTTGGCGATCGACAGCGCCTGGACGCCGAGCTGCTGCTGGACCTGAAGGGCCTGCAGGCGGGTCGATTCCTTGTTCATGTCGGCATCGACCAGCGAGCCGACGCCCTTGTCGATCGAGTCGCTCAGGTTGGAGAGGAAGCTCTTCTGAGTGTCGATACGCGACTTGGCGGCGCCGAGCGAAGCAGCGCCCGTCGACAGCTTGCCAAGCGCCGTTTCAACGCTGCCCAGTGCCGTGTCGATGGCGCTGTCGGCGATTTGCGCGGTGCTCGGATCGAAGAACGTCGTGGCGAGCAGGCCGCCGACGATGCCACCCGTGCCGGCCACGTCGAGAACCTGCGTGTCGGCAGCCTTGACGTCGATCGTGTCGATGGTGACGGTCGCGCCGGTACGGTTGTAGGACGCAACGATCTTCAGGTCGGAGGCCGCGGCTGCGTTGTTCTGCAGCAGGTTCGAACCGGCGAAGTTGGCGTTGGTGACAGACGACTTGATCTGCGCCTGGATGGCGTTGATTTCGGTCGCGATCTTCTGCTGGTCTTCCTTCGAGGCGCCGCGAGCGGTGACGAGCTTGGTCTTGATCAGATCGACCTGGTCCTTGACGTCGTTGATGGCGGTGTAGGCGGTGTCCACCTTGCCGGCGCCGAGGCCGAGCGAGTCCTGGACGGCCGAAAGCGCCTTGTTGTCGGACTTCATCGAGGTCGCGATCGACCAGTAGGCAGCGTTATCGCTGGCGGTGGCGACGCGGTAGCCGGTCGAGATGCGCGACTGGGTGGTTTCGAGCTGCTTGTTGGTGTTGTTCAGGCTCTGCAGCGCGGTCAGCGCCGAGGCATTGGTCATGATACTGGACATGGCTACTCGTACCTTGTTTTTACAGGTGTTTTTTTGACATACCGGTATGTCCGGTATGACGGAGCGGCATCATGCCAATGATCGTGAGACCCGATCACCCGCCATCTGCAGGCGAATATGCGGGCAAGTCCCTACCAAACGGCTAAACGGGACGGTTAATCGAAAATATATTGCATAAAATTCGAGCGAGCGCGGCGCGGGCCGGAAACGATCAGTTGAAGGATCGCACCAGGCTGCCGACCAAAAGGTTCCAGCCGTCGATCAGGACGAAGAACAGGATCTTGAAAGGCAAGGAGACGACGGTCGGCGGCAGCATCATCATGCCCATGGCCATGGTGATGGTTGCGACGATCAGGTCGATGACCAGGAACGGCAGCACAATCAGGAAACCGATCTCGAAGCCGCGCCGGATTTCGGAGATCATGAAGGCCGGGACCAGGACACGCAGGTCGACGGTTTCCTTGGCGACCACCTGGCCGCGCTCGCGGGCGAGATCGGCAAAAAGATCGAAATCCTTGTCGCGTACATTGTGCAGCATGAAGGTTCGGAACGGATCCGAGATCTTCCCGAACGCCTCGGTCTGGCTGATCTGGTTGTCCATCAGCGGCTTGACGCCGGTGTTCCAGGCCTGGTCGAAGGTCGGCGCCATGACATAGAAGGTCATGAACAGCGACAGCGAGATCAGGATCAGATTGGCCGGCGTCGACTGCAGGCCGATGCCGGCGCGCAGAATCGAGAAGGCGATGACAAAGCGAGTGAAACTCGTCACCATGATCAAAAGGCCCGGTGCCACCGACAGCACGGTGAGCAGGCCGAACATCTGGATGATGTAGCCGACGGTCGTGCCGTCGGTCTTGCCGATGCCGCCAAGGTCCAGTTGCTGCGCTGCAGCGACAGACGTGGCAGCGATGACGATCGCCGAGGCGATGAGGAACTTTCTCATTCGAGCAGCAATGTCCTGATGAGAACCTGTTTGGCATGGCCGCCGCTGCGGATCGCGGCGCGCTCCTCGAGGTCGGCTTTCAAATGCTGGTAGCCGCTGGCGCCCTCGATCTGGTGCATCTTCAAAGTGCGGACCAGGGCCAGCAGATCCTGATGGATGTCGTCGGAGACTGTCGTCGGTTGCGGCGCGTCATACAGCACCGAGGCCTCCAGCCTTATCCAGACGTCGGCGGGCGCCGCCAGATTGGTGGTGATCGGCGCCAGCGCCACAAGCGTTGGCCCGGCGCCCGGCTGCTCATGCGCGGCGGAGGGCTGCTCGGCATTGGCCTGGTTCTCCGGCGCCGCCGGCACCGTTGCCGGCCCCCCGACGCCTTTCAGATAACCGCCGGACAGCCAGCCCATGCCGACGGCAGCGGCAGTCACCGCCAGCAGCATCGCGAGCTGGATGACGATGGACGGTCCCTTTTTGGGTTCGACTTGCTCGACGCTGGCCACGGTGCGGTTCTCCCGATCCTAGAAAGGAAGGACTTGATCGAGAATCTGCTGACCGTAGGCCGGCTGCTGGACCTCGCTGACGCGTCCGCGGCCGCCATAGGAAATGCGCGCCTCGGCGATGCGTTCATAGGAGATGGTGTTCTCGGCGCCGATGTCGGACGGCCGCACCATGCCGGCGATGGTGAGCACCCGGAGTTCGGCGTTGACGCGCACTTCCTGCGAACCCCTGATCAGCAGATTGCCGTTGGGCAACACCTCGGTCACGACGGCGGCAACATTGAGTTCCAGGCTCTCCGAGCGCTTGATTTCGCCATCGGCGTTGGTTTCGGTGTTTGAGCTAAGGGCCGCGTCCCCCTTGCCGCTTGTACTGTTGCCCTCCCAGCCGAGATTGACGTCATAGCCGAGCTTGCGGGCGGCGGTGCGGCTTCTGTCGTTCTGGTTCTTGAAGTTGGCCTTGTCATTAAGCTTGATCCTGACGGTCAGGATGTCGCCATCGCGCAGCGCGCGGGGATCGGTGAACAGCCGGCTTTGGCGATCGTCCCACAGCGAAAATTTCTTCACAGGCGTCGGCGGCGCCTCAGGATAGCTGTAGGGAGCGTTGGTGCTGCCGGTGATGCCGGAGCCGACCGGCGACAGCGCCGGCTCCCTGCCGACCTGGCTGAGGTCGCTTCCGCAGCCGGACAGCGCGGTGACCGCAAGCAGGATGAGCGTTCTGCGGATCATGACGGATCTACCCTTCGGGCGGCGCTGGCCATGATGCCGGTGAGCGCTGCCGCCGCCTTCTGGTCCATTTCGTTGAGAATGATGCTGGCCTTGCGCGGATCGAGCTTCATCAGGATGGCGGCGGCGAGGTCGATATTGACCATCGCCAGGCGCTCGGCCGCCGCATCGGGCTTCATGCCGGCATAGATCTTGACGACGCCGTCCTCGGCGCGCGCCATAAAGACTTCGCGCCGCTTCAGCCATTGCTCGTATTCGGCCCGCTTGTCGTCCAATGCCTTCATGCGCTGGTCGATGCCGGCCTGCAGCTGCTTCAGTTCTTCCGCCTGCAGCATGTAGCGGCGGTCGCGGGCGGCGTCGGCAATGTTGGAGCAGAAACGTTCGATCTCGCTTTGATCCGGCGTCTTCTCCCGCGTCAGCTGCTGCGGTGCTGCGGGCGGCTGCCCGCTAGGCAACACCTGTCGAACCGTTTCCTCGGTGCGGGCAGGGCCGCCGGCGAAAAGCGCAAGCGCGCAGGCCGCCAGGACTGCCCTGGCGTTGCGATGGTGTTTTCGGCGAAGAAGATCGATCATCGGCATGGGCCTATTGGAGAACCAGATCGGCCTGCAGGGCGCCGGCCGACTTGATGCCTTGCAGAATGGCAATGATGCCGTCCGGTTTGACGCCGAGACGGTTGAGGCCGGAAACAAGTGTCTGAAGGTCGGGTCCATCAAGCACGGCGACACGGGCGTCGGGCTGGGTGGCCTCGATGGTGGTGAAAGGCTCGACCGCGGTCACACCCTTGGAGAAAGGTTCCGGCTGGACGACTTTCGGCTGCTCAGTGATGCGCACGGTGAGCGTGCCGTGGCTGATGGCGACCCGCGAGATCTTGACCTCGTTGCCGATGACGATGGTGCCGGTGCGTTCGTCGATGACGACACGGGCCGGCGTGTCCGACTCGACTACCAGGTTCTCGATCTCGGCAAAGAAGCGGGCCGCCGAAACATTCTTCGGCCTTCTGATCTGTACCGTGCGGGCATCGCGCTCTGCCGCCACGCGCATGCCGAAGCGCTGGGAGGTGTATTCGTTGACGGCGTCGGCGATGCGAACGGCGGTCGAGAAATCGGGATTGCGCAGTTGCAGGGTCAGTGAAGACTGATCTTCGAACTCGGCCTGGACGGCACGTTCGACGATGGCGCCGTTGGGCACCCGTCCGGCTGTCGGCACGCCTTGCGTCAGTTGCTCTGCCTGGCCCTGGGCGGTGAAGCCGGAAACGATCACCGACCCCTGTCCTACGGCATAGATCTCGCCGTCGGCCGCCTTCAGCGGCGTCATCACCAGCGTGCCGCCGGCGAGCGACGTGGCATCGCCCATCGAGGAGACATCGATGTCGATGCGGGCGCCCGACTGGACGTAGGGCGGCATGTTGGCGGTGACGATGACGGCGGCGACGTTCTTGGCTCGCGCACTGCCGCCCTCGGTGGCGATGCCGAGGTTTTCGAGCATGGCGCGGATCGACTGTTCGGTGAAGGGCGAGTTGCGCAGGCTGTCGCCGGATCCGGCGAGACCAATGACCAGACCGTAGCCGACAAGCTGGTTGTCACGGGAACTCTGCAGCTGGGCAATGTCCTTGATGCGCGACGCGACCTGGCCGGGCGGCAGCGTGCTTGGGCCATTGGAGACCTTGAACATGCGCGTGGTGGTGGCCGGATCATATTCGGGATCGACAAAGACGCCGCCATCTTTGGCGGCGAGATCACGCTTTTGCTTGGGCGTAAGCCCGTCGGCCAGCGCCGGCTGTAGGCCGAGCAAAGCTGCAAGCACAAGAGCAAGTCCGCGTTTCATGTAGCGCTGACCCTGATGGAACCGTCGGCCATCACCGTGCCGGAGAAGATCTTGCCGCTGTCGATGTTGCGGACCTTGACGAGATCGCCGGCAGCACCGGGCTGCAGCGTCACGGCCGTGGCCGAAATGGTGAGGCCGCCGGCGATGAAATAAACCTGCACGGCCGCGCCCTGTTCGACCAGCCAGGCGTCGCGGATGGCGGCGACGGGGATGTAGCGGCCGGGCAGCAGCGTGCGCTTGGCGACTTTGCCGTCGAGCTCGTCGGCGTTGGTGGCGACGGCATCCGGCTTGTGCTTGCCCGGGATGAGCGTCACCTGCTTCAGGGCGCCGGGTTCGATGGTCTCGCCGGGATAGATGACCCGGTTGGGGATCAGCACGACGTCGCCGGCCACCTGGTTGCTGGCGATCTGATTGGCCGACTGGTTTGTGGTCTGGTTTGTGGTCTCTTGGGCAACAGCTGGCATGCCGCCGGCCGCCAGCGCGATGAGCAGCGCGGCGCGGCGGAATGCAGAGCGAGAGACCGGCTTGAACATCGTCTGTTACCTGATGTTCTTGGAAACGACCGAGGCCATGTCGTCGGCGGCCTGGATGACCTTTGAGTTCATCTCATAGGCGCGCTGCGCCGAGATCAGCTCGGTGATTTCCTTGACCGGATCGACGTTGGACGCCTCGAGATAGCCTTGCTGGACGGTGGCGACGCCGGGGTCGCCGGGCACGCCGACATTGGCCGGACCGGAAGCCGCCGTCTCCTGGAAAAGATTGTCGCCTAGCGGCGCGAGACCAGCTTCATTGGCGAAGTTGGCGAGCTGCAGCTGGCCGAGCAGCTGGAGGTTGGCCTGGCCATCGATGCGGGCAAACACCTGGCCGGTCTTGTTGACGATGACCTCGAGCGCATCGGTCGGCACGGTGATGGCCGGGATGACATTGGCGCCGTCGACGGTCACCAGCTGGCCGGTGGCATTGGTGTTGAAGGCACCGGCGCGGCTGTAGAGCGTGCCGCCGTCGGCGCCCTCGATCTGGAACCAGCCCCTGCCGGTGAGCGCCAAGTCGAAGCTGTTGCCGGTGCTGGTCAGTTCGCCCTGGGTGTGCACGTTGCGCACTGCCGTGGTCTTGACGCCGAGGCCGATCGAGACGCCTTCCGGCACCAGAGACGAATTGGAGCGGTTGGGCACGCCTTGCGTGCGGTCGACCTGATAGAGCAGGTCGGAAAACTCGGCGCGGGCACGCTTGTAGCCGGTGGTGTTGATGTTGGCGATGTTGTTGGCGATGACTTCCAGATTGGTCTGCTGGGCATTCATGCCGGTGGCGGCGATGGCGAGTGCTTTCATAGCGAGGTTCCTCAGATGCCCATGCGGCTGACTTCGAGATACGCGGAAACGACCTTGTCGCGGATGGCGACCGCGGTCTGCAGCGCTTGCTGGGCGCTCATCACGGCATCGACGACCTGGCGGGTGTCGGCGTCGCCCTTGAGCGCCTGCAGCGATACCTGCTCGGCATTCTGCAAGGTGCCGACCGTCTTCGACGCGGCCTGGCTCAGCGCTTCGGCAAAGGTGGTGCCGATGTCGGTGCCGGCCAGCGGTGCGGCACCGCCTTGAAACAGGTTGGTCGCCGCATCGGTGCCGCCGAGTTCGGGTTTGAGTTGAAGTGCGCCGATGCCGCCAATGCCGCCGATCATTACTGGTTCCTCATCAGGTCGATTGTCATGGAAATAAGATCGCGTGCCTGCTTGATGACCTGCAAATTGGCCTCGTAGGAGCGGTTGGCCTCGCTCATGTCGGCCATCTCGATCAGCACATTGACGTTGGGCATCTTGACGTAGCCCTTGTCGTCGGCGGCTTCGTTGCCGGGCTGGAATTCGACGGGGAAGGCCGCCGGATCGCGGTCGATCGAACTGACCTCGACCAGCGAACCGCCGGAAGATCGGTCGAGCTGCGAGACAAAGCTGATGGTCTTGCGGCGATACGGATCGGCGCCGGGTGTGTCGCCCGTCGACTGGGCATTGGCGAGGTTTTCCGAGACGACACGCAAGCGTTCCGACTGGGCGCCGAGACCGGATGCTGCGACTTTGAGGGCTGCGGTCAATGCGTCCATGGTCAGCTCTTCACAGCCATCATCATCATGGAATGGAATGCCTTGACGATCGCGGTGTTGAGCTCGAAGGAGCGACGGACTTCGCCGGCCTTCATCAACTCGTTTTCCACCACCACCGTGTTCTTCGACGGCATGATCGAACCGGTGGTTTCCTCAGGCTTGACCGTGAAGCCGGCATTGGTTGCCGCGCTGCCGAGATGACCGGCCTGGGTGGCATTCAACGATACGGCCGTGCGGTCGAGGACCTTCTCGAAGGGCTCGACATCGCCGGCGGTGTAGCCCGGCGTGTTGACGTTGGCGATGTTGCTGGCAATCGCGGACTGGCGCACGGCCAGCCACTGCGACTGCTTGGCGGCGAGATCGAAAAGGTTGACGGGATCCATGGGAAATCTCCGGGCAGGTTCCAGAGACTAGGCCGCCAGTCTTGCGCGGGCCTTGCGCGCGGCCGAACACCGCGCGGCAGGGCTGCTACTTGGAGAGTTCGATCACCTGGTCGGTGCTGGTGACCAGAACCCATTTGCCGCCGCGTTGCTCGATCGACGTGACGAGGCTGGAATCCGGCAGTTTTGAGCCGCGCTGGACGATCCACAGGCCGGCATCGTCCTCGATCATGGCGCGGCCGTTGGCGACATGGACCACGCGGAATTTGCCGACGTCGGCCGGGAAGGGCTGTTCGTCGACACCTGGAGGATTGACAGTGGTGTCCTGCAGCGTGCCGGTGGCAAACAGATCGACGTCAGGAGGAACATCCTTGGCCGTCAGCGGCGCGCCGGCATTTTCCATTTGCGAGCCGCCGGCGCTGCGTCCGGCATTGGTGCCGCTGCCGCCGAACTTGATGGCCTGGACGCCGAACTGGTCCTGGTTGAAGAAGATATACCAGGGAAACAGCGCGCAAATCAGGCCGAGCGTGATGCCGAGCGCGGCGAAAACGAAATCACTGCGCCGGTCGTCTTTCTTTTTCGTCTTGGGAAACTGCGCCCTTGGCGGCTGCGGCCATTCGGTGACTGGAAAGAGCCCGTCGAGAAGCGAGTCACGACTGGCGGCGATCGCGTCGGCAAGCTCGGCATGCGGTGCCTTGGGCAGCGGGGGCTTGGCGAAAGCGGGAGCAGGTCTGGCCACCTGCGGGAAGGCAGGCTTGCTGACATCGCGCAATGCAGGTCCGACTGTCCTGAGCGATGCTGGCTTGGCTTCGTCGGTCGATGCAGGCTCTGCGATTTTGCGCGAGGCAGACTTGGCCGCCTTGCGCGCCGCCACCTTGGCTGCTTTGCGCAACGCCACCTTGGACGCACTGCTCGATATGAGTTTCGCGCTACCCGATGCAAGCTTGGACACACCGCGCAAGGCAGCCTTGGGTGCACCGACCAAGGCAAGCCTGAACGCGCTGGGTGTGGATGGCTCACCCATGCCGGGCAAGGCAAGGCGGGCTACGTTCGGCAGGGCAGAGTCAGGCGAGCCGCGCAAGGCAGGCTCGGGCACACTGGGCAACATAGGCTGGGGCAACGCAGGTTGGGCCACTCTCGGCAAGAATGGCTTTGCCGCCCTGGCCAGAACCGCCTCGGTCTTGGCTGCCTTGGCGCGATCAGCCCTTGCCTTGGCAAATTTCGCTTCGGCAGCCCGCGCGTTTTCCGCAGCCGCGGCGTCGGCAATCATCTCGCGCAAAAGGCGCTCGGTGTACTGAAGCTCAGTCTCCTGCATCGGCACTTTGCTTGCCTTTCAGATGGCGGGCGAGGTCGGAGAACGGGTCGGTCGAGGCGCGATCCCTGGGCGACTGCGTCAGCGCCTCGTAAATCAGCGGCACCTGGCGGACAGCGATGTCGAGTTCGGCATCGGCGCCGCCCTGATAGGCGCCAAGCAGGCGAATGTCGCGCGTGTCCTCGAAGCGGGAGATCATCGACTTAAGCCTGGTCACCAGCATGCGCTGCTCGGCACTCCATGCCTTGTCGGCAAGGCGCGAGATCGACGACAGCGGATTGACCGGCGGATAGCGGCCCTGCTCGGCGATGGCCCGGTCGAGCACGACATGGCCATCGAGGATGCCGCGCACCGAATCGGCAACCGGGTCATTGTGGTCGTCGCCATCGACCAGCACCGAAATGATGGCGGTGATCGAGCCCTGGCCTTTGACCCCCGGGCCCTCGACGCCTGGTCCGGCGCGTTCCAGCAGCTTGGGCAGGTCGGTGAAGACGGAAGCGGGATAGCCGCGGGCCACCGGCGGTTCGCCGGTTCCCGTTGCCACTTCGCGCAGCGCATGGGCAAAGCGGGTGATCGAATCCAGCACCAGAAGCACGCGGTGGCCCTGGTCGCGAAAATGCTCGGCGACGCGCATGGCGGTGTCCGGCGCGCGCCGGCGCATCATGGCGCTCTCGTCGCTGGTGGCAACGACGGCGACGGTCTTGGCCATGCTTTCGGCGCCGATCGTATCCTCGAGGAACTCGCGCACCTCACGGCCACGCTCGCCGATCAGCGCCACGACGACGGTGTCGAAGGCGTCGGCGCCGGCCAGCATGGCGAGCAACGTAGACTTGCCGACGCCGGAGCCGGCAAAGACGCCGAGGCGCTGGCCGAAGCAAAGCGGGGTGAAGATGTCGATGACGCGCACACCTGTCATGAACGAGGTGCCGACGCGCTGCCGTGACATGGCGCCTGGTGTCGTGCCATCGCCGCCTGCAGCGACGTCATTCCTGATCAGGGCCGGACCGCCGTCGATGACGCGGGTGAGCGCGTCGATGGCGCGCCCGCGCCACGAGGCATGCGGCGTCACCGTGAGCGGACCGCGGCGAAACACGGCGTCGCCGATGCCGGCATCGGCGCTGCGTTCGAAAGGCGCGACGATGACCTCGTCGCGGCCGATCTTGACGATCTCGCCACGGCGCGTGCCGGCATGGCTGCGCTGTTCGACGAGATCGCCCAGCCTGGCGACTTCTGAAAGGCCGCGCACCTTGTAGTGGGTGGGCGAGACTTCGGCGACGCGGCCGCCGCGCCGCAGCAATGTCTCCGTGTCGTCGAAACGGCGGCAGATACGCTCCAGCGCGGCAAGCCGGTCTTCAGGCTCCGCTTCGGCCAGCTTTTCGAGCGCGCGTATCGATGGGCCGGTCGACATACCGCTACTTGGAGCCGAGCGTCTTGATGGCGTCGTCGGTGGACGCATCGGTCTGGCGCATCAGCGCTGCCGTGTTCTCGAAGGCGCGCTGAACCATGATCAGACGCGTCATTTCCAGCACCGGATTGACGTTGGATTCCTCGAGGAAGCCCTGGGCGACGCCGATATCGGAGCGGTCGGTAACCGGCTCGGGCGTGCGCGCCGGAACGATACCCGAATTGCCGTAGCGGACGAAGTTCTGCCCCGGGTCGAAATCGTAGAGGCCGATGGCGCCGACAAGCTTGTCGCCTTGCCGCAGCGAACCGTCGGCGCCTGCCTTGGGCGGGCCATCGCGCGGGTCGAGCTGGATTGGCGCGCCGCCGGAATCAAGCACCGGATGGCCCTCGATCGACATCAGTTCGCCGTTCTCGTTCATCGAAAAACGGCCGTCGCGGGTCATCACGGTGCCGGCAGGCGTGTCGATGGCGAACCAGGCGTCGCCCTGGATGGCGAAGTCGAAGGGATTGCCGGTCTCAGTCATGGCGCCATGCGCGCCGGAAAGATAGGTGTTGCCCGTCGATGCGAAGGACACGGACTTCGGCCCGGTGCCGGAGACGACATCCTCGAACTTCACGCCCGTGGCGCGAAAGCCGATGGTCGAGGCGTTGGCGACATTGTCGGCGATGGTGTCGAGACGGCGCTCGAGCGCGATCTGCGATGAAAGGGCGACGTAGAGGCTGTCCTGCATGGTGCTCTCAGAATTTCAGTTTCTGCATGGCCATCATCAGATCGGTCGAGATGCCGGCAGAGGTCGGTTGGGCAAACAGCACGCCGACCGATGTCGATGCCGTCGAGGTCGGATGGTTGATTTCCCACAGGCTGGTGAAGCGGGTCAGGAATTTCTCGAGCTTGGCCGGGTCGGTGAAATCGGTGAGGTCGAGCTTTTGCTCGAAGGCCTGCGCCTGCTTGTCGATGTCGGCGGAGGCAAAGGAATCGGGCAGGCCGAGCGCGGTGCGCACCACGCTGGACAGGGCCGTGTCGGCCAGCACGTCGTACCAGCTGGTGATGGTCGACGCCTTGCGCTCGAAATAGAGCGCCAGCCGCACGCCCTCATTGTCCTTGCCGGCATCTTCCTCCAGCGTCTGGCGCATGTATTTGTCGACGACCGGCTGCTGCGACGGACTGCGGGTCGTTGCCGCTTCTCCATAAGCCTCGAAATTCAGCGAGGTGGCGAGCCGGGCGTAGGCCTTGTTGCTGAGCTTGTTGGCGACACTGGCGGGATCGCTGACGCCGCCCTCCAGCACGTCGCGGACGAGATCCTTGTTGGTGGTTGCCGGATCGAGACCGCTGGCGGAGAGCGCATAATTGTACAGCCGGCTGTCGGCCATCAGGTCGTCGACGGACTTCACCTTGGTGATGTTGGCGAGATAGTAGCTGGTCTCCGCCTGGATGTAGTCGGCGTTCGGCTTGATCAGGCCAAGCCCGGACTCGATCGTGTAAAGCTTCGGCGTGATCTTCAGCACGGCGTCGCGCGTGGTCGTCTGATCGCCATACTGGGCAAAATCGAAGGCGCCGACAAAGTTGGCGTAGCTTTTGTCAGCCAGGAGGTTGGCGGGGCTCAACGGATCGGTGACGCCGCCATTGACCATCGTGCGGATCTGCTTTGCCGTCTGGGTCGATGCATCAAGCCCATACGCAGCCATGGCGAAGGTCAGCAGGCGCTTGTCCTTCAGGAGATCCTCGATCGATTTTACCTTGGAGATGTTGGCAGCGTAGTAGTCGGCCTCGCCCTTGATGTATTGCGCGCTCGGTTTGACCAGCACCAGTCCGGTTCCGCCCATGACAGCTTTCGGAACCGCCTGCTGGACGGCATCGCGCGCCGTTGCCTGGTCGCCATATTGGGCGAAGTCGAAGGCGGCGACGAAGGCAGCATAGCCCTTGTTGGTTGAGGTGTTTGCCAGGCTGTTCGGATCGGTGACGCCGCCTTCCAGCATCGCCCGGACGGTCGCAGGCGGTTCGCTGTCGGCATCAAGGCCGAATGCGGCCATCGCATAGGTGAGCAGGCGATCGTTGCCCATCAGGTCATCGATCGATTTTACGTTGGAGATGTTGGAGATATAGTACGAGGTCTCGCCCTTGTAGTAGCTGAAGCCGTTCTTCGAGACGCCGGCCGAGACCTGGACACTGAAATTGTTGGCGACACCTTGCTGCGCCGGGTTGTAGCTCGTGGCATTCTCCCCCAGCGCCGCGAAGTTGAAGGCTTTCACGAACTCGGCATAGCGCTTGTCGCTCAGTTTGTTGGCGAAGCTGTCGGAGCTGGATACGCCTTCCTTCAGGGCCTTGACCATGAAGGCCTTGGCGTAAGCCATGTCGCCAAGGCCGAAGGCCTTCATGGCATAGGTGAACAGGCGGGTGTTCTTGACGAAATCGTCGATCGTTTTCACGCTGCCGATGTTGGCCAGATAGTAGTCGGTGTCGCGCTTGGTGATCGGCTGCGCCTCGACGCGGTCGATCGCCTTGGGGATGTCCCTGGCGATGAGCTGGTAGCTGGTAAAAGTGCTCAACACGACATGCCTCCGGTCGCAGCTTCCAAAGCAGAATATGCCGACTTCCTTGCGCGAGGCTGAATCGGTTCGCGATGCGCGATTCAAGCCTCACACAAGGCACGAGGGCTATCCGTTGATCTGGACGTTGAAATGCGGAAGGACCTTTTGTGGGCATTCTGATCGGACTAGTGGTGACGCTCGGCTGCGTTCTCGGCGGCTTCATGGCCATGGGCGGCCATCTTCACGTGCTGATGCAGCCATGGGAAGCGGTGGTCATCTGCGGTGCGGCACTCGGCACCTTCCTCGTCGCCAATCCGATGAAGACCGTCAAGGATACCGGCAAAGGCATTCTGGAAGCCTTCAAGCAGGCAGTGCCGAAGGAGCGGGACTATCTCGAAACGCTCGGCGTGCTGCACAGCCTGATGCGCGAATTGCGCTCCAAGTCGCGCAGCGAGGTCGAGGCGCATATCGACAATCCTGAGGAATCGGCGATCTTCCAGGCCTTCCCGACCGTGCTCAAGAACCACGATCTGACGCATTTCATCTGCGACTACTGCCGCATCATCATCATCGGCAACGCGCGCTCGCATGAGATCGAGGCGCTGATGGACGAGGAAATCCAAACCATCAAATCCGACAAGATGAAGGCCTATCATGCGCTCGTGGCGGTGGGCGACGGCCTGCCGGCGCTTGGCATCGTCGCCGCCGTGCTCGGCGTGGTCAAGGCGATGGGGGCGCTCGACCAATCGCCGGAAATCCTCGGCGGCCTGATCGGCGCCGCGCTTGTCGGCACCTTCCTCGGAATCTTTCTGTCGTATGCGGTGGTCGGGCCCGTCGCCACCAAGATCAAGACGGTGCGCGAGAAGAAGAACCGCCTCTACATCATCGTCAAGCAGACGCTGCTGGCCTACATGAACGGGGCGCTGCCGCAGGTGGCGATCGAGTTCGGCCGCAAGACCATTTCGTCCTATGAACGGCCGACGATCGACGCCGTCGAGCAGAGCACGATGAACACCGCCTCCGCCGAGAAGAAAGCGGCCTGAGCCATGCGCGACAACAGACAAGGCCGCGCGCCGTCATGACCAGTCCTGGCAGCCCGTCACAAACCCGCTCCCTGATTATCGAGCGTCTGGTCGGCGACAGCGGCGAGGCCGCTCACGTCATCGGAACCGGCCGGTCGATGGGCGAACGCGCTCTGCCGCTGCTGCAAAAAGCTCTGGCCAGCGAGCTTGGCGCTCCGGTCACCGTCGACCTGCGGGCGGTCGAAGTCAGCCGCGTCCCCGATGCGCGCGCGCATGCCGGCGAGACGTTTGCCTTGACCATCATCCAATCGCCGACCTCCTCCGATGCGATGACGCTGGTCATCGATTCGCCGGCGATCGCGGTCATGGTCTGCGCGCTGTTCGGTGGCGATCCGGATCAGGCTGTGTCACCCATCGAGCGCGATCTGTCGCAGATCGAGACGGATGTGGCGACGATGGTGTTCCAGGAGGTTGCGCAGGCGCTCAACGGATCGGGCCGCCGGTCGCTCGACCTGCGGCTGCCGGTGCCGCGGGCGATGTCCGGCATGGAGGCGAAGCGCCGCGTGCTGCGCGATGGAGCCGCGGTTCGCATCGTCTTCGGCATCTCGACGCCGACCGACACCGGAACGGTCACGGTGATGATCCCGCAGCGCATTCTGCTGGCGACGCGCGGCATCGCGGCCAATGGCAATGAGGCCGACGGCGCGAATTCCGACTGGCGGGCACGTTTTTCGGAAGAGGTGATGCGCTCGACGGTGACGCTCGAAGCGACCATGCCGCTGGCCCGGCTGACGCTTGGCGACCTCGCCGATTTCGAGCCAGGTCAGGTCATCGAATTCGAGGAGACCGCGCAGTCGCAAGCGCGGCTGAGCGCGCGCGACAAGACGCTGTTCATTTGCGAGTTCGGCAAGCTGGGACAGAATTACACCGTCCGGATCCGGCACCCTTACGACGCCGGACAGGACTTCATCGATGGGCTTATGCCAGGCTGACGCCGGGCGAGCCTGAGCATTTTTTTGGAGACGACGCATGGCCAAGACCAAGGTGGAAGCCGAACCCGATCAGCCGGACGAACAGCTTGACCGTGCCATCGAAGAATTGCGCGGCGTTCTCCAGGAAGAGGAAAAGCGGCCCGACGCTGCCTTCCGGTCAGCCTCCGGCGCCAATTCGAATGTCATCATGACGATACCCGTCGATGTGCAGATCATTCTTGGCAGCACAGAGATGCCGGTGTCCGAGTTGATGGCGCTGCAGAAGGGCTCGACGGTGGCGCTGAACCGCCGCATTGGCGAACCGGTCGACGTGGTGGTCAATGGCCGCAAGATAGCGCGCGGCGAAATCACCGTGCTGGAAAGCGATCCATCGCGCTTCGGCATCAGGCTGACCGAAATCATCGCAGCGGCAAAGGGCGCTTAAAGCATGAACGACGCGCGGCGGTGGGGGCGGACGGCATGACAACGCTGATGACATTGACGCGCCCGCAAAAGGCCGCCGCCATCCTGGTGGCGATGGGCAAGCCTTCGGCCAGCCGGCTGCTGAAATTCTTCAAGCAGGAAGAACTGAAGGCGCTGATTGAGGGTGCCCGTCTGCTGCGCACCATTCCGCAAAGCGATCTCGAACGCATCGTTGCCGAATTCGAAGCCGAATTCACCGAAGGCGCGGGGCTGCTCGATTCCGCCGACCGGATGGACACCATCCTCAATGAATCGCTGTCGCCGGAAGAAATGAGCGCCATCATGGGCGACAAACGGTTCGAGGTCGCGCCGGAAGGCCCGCCGCCGATTTGGCCCGAGCTGGAAAAGCTCGAACCGGAGCGCCTTGGTACTTTCCTTGCCGGCGAACATGCGCAGACCGCGGCCATGGTGCTGGCGAAGCTTTCGCCGCAAGCGGCGGCGAATGTGCTGTTGACCATGACCAAGCCGATGCGCAGTGAGATCATCAAGCGCATGGTGACATTGGCGACCGTTCCGGAGGCGGCTACGAGGATCGTCGAGAACCAGCTGCGCAACAGCATACTGGCGCAGACCTCGACCAAGGACACATCGGCCGGACAGGCGCGCGTCGCCAGCCTGCTCAACGAGATGGACAAGCCGCAGCTCGACGAAGTCATGCAGGATCTGGAAGAAGCCGGTACGCCCGATCTTAGCGGCGTCAGGTCGCGGCTGTTTGCCTTCGACGATTTGCCGCTGCTCACCCAGAAGGCGCGGGTGCTGCTGTTCGACGGGCTGTCGACCGAACTGGTCACGCTGGCCTTGCGCGGCGCGCCGCCCGGATTGACCGAAGCGGTGCTGTCGGCAATCGGCGCGCGGTCGCGGCGCATGATCGAAGCCGAGCTCGGGCAAGGCTCGGAAGGGATCGCCCTTGCCGACATCATGGCGGCACGCAAGACGGTCTCGGTGACGACAATCCGGCTTTCGCGCGAGGGAGCGTTCGAGCTTCCCTCGTCGCAGCAGAGCGAAGCGGCCTGACATTCTATCTTTTTTCGCAATTCCGGACCGGAAAACCGCTCACACTTTTCCTGGAATTGCTCAAAGCGGCTGACACCAAATGGCTGACGCGGTCGACAAAGACTCGAAAACCGAAGACGCGACCGAAAAGAAGATCCGCGACACCGTCGAACAGGGCAAGCTGCCCCATTCCAGGGAAACCGCGATCCTTGCCTCCTTCGTCGCCATCCTGGTGTTCACCGTTTTCTACGCCAAGGACGCCATCGTCGATCTCGGCACGTTCCTGTCGATGTTCCTGGAGAAGCCGGAAGCCTGGCCGATGGAAACCGAGACCGACGTCATCGCGCTCTACAAGACCGTGATCATGGAGGTCGGCCGCGCCGTCGTCAGCCTGCTGGTGCTGCTGGTCGTGGCCGGTGTCGGGGCCTCGGTGTTCCAGAACATGCCGCAATTCGTCGGCGAGCGGATCAGGCCGCAATTGTCGCGCATCTCGATAGCCAAGGGTTGGAGCCGGATGTTCGGCGTTCAGGGCTGGGTCGAGTTCCTGAAATCGCTGGGCAAGCTTGGCTTTGCCATCGCCGTGCTTGTCTTCACGCTGTCGGAAGACCACCGCAAGCTGTTGACGGGCATGATCACCAACCCAGTCGCTTTCGGTCTCGTCATCAGGGGTATTGCCGTCGATATCCTGGTGGCGATCGTCTTCGTCATGGGGCTGATCGCGGCCGTCGACATCGTCTGGTCGCGCTTCCACTGGAAGCAGGATCTGCGCATGAGCAAGCAGGAGGTCAAGGACGAGATGAAGCAGTCGGAGGGCGACCCGATCATCAAGTCGCGGCTGCGGTCGCTGGCGCGCGACCGTGCGCGCAAGCGGATGATGACGGCGGTGCCGCGCGCGACGCTGATCATCGCCAACCCGACACACTTTTCGATCGCGCTCAAATATGTCCGCGACGAGGATGCGGCCCCCGTGGTGTTGGCCAAGGGCCAGGATCTGGTGGCGCTGAAGATTCGGGAGATTGCCAGGGAGCACAACATCCCGATCTTCGAGGACGTGGCGCTCGCCCGCTCCATGTACAAGCAAGTTTCGGTTGATAGCGTGATCCCGTCGCAATTCTACCAGGCCGTCGCCGAACTGGTGCGGATCATCTACTCGAAAAAGGCTGAGCGCAGACTGACCTCATGAACCGACAGGCACACGCAAATTCCCGCGAGATCATCGTCGCCAACGCCATCGAGCAGGTGGTGGACGAGTTGCGGCTGATCGATGTCGCCGACTACATCGCCTTCATCCGGCTGGAGCATTTCGCCTGCCTGTCGGATCTGGTGGATTCGGCCGTCGAGCTGTTCTTCCAGCCGGGGACATTGCGGCTCGGCCACGGCGGCGAGGCGCATGTCGACTGGAGCGGCAGCCCGCGCATCGTGCTCGATCTGGAACTCAGGCCACCCGGCGTCACCGTTTATTTCCAGCTGACGCTGAGCGAGCACAAGGCTTCGGTGGTGGTCAACTACGTGTCGTTCGAGAAGCCGGGCGAGGATCCTGAGCGCAACACGGCCTTGCTCGAGGCGGTGATCGAGCAGGCGCGGATCCGCAGGACCGAACCGCTGGCCTTTGGCTGATTGCCCTATTCAATCAGCCCGAGCCGCAGCGCCTTGGCGACCGCCTGGTTGCGGTTGACCGCATTGAGCTTCTGCGTCGACTGCGTCAGATACTGATTGGCGGTGTGGACCGACAGTTTCAGCAGCCGTGCGATCTCTTCGCTGGTGTTGCCGTTGGCGGTCAACTTCAGGCATTCGAGCTCGCGCTTGGAGATCGAACGCATCCTGCCGGCATCGCTCGGACGGATGCGGGCGACTGCTGCAAACAGCGAGAAACAGCGGGCGTGGATCTCGTACAGCGCGTCTTCCGGCAAGGCCATTTGCGACCCCAGGAAAACCACCAGCCCGCAATGGCCGCGATCGGCATGGACGGGAAAGGCGATGCCGTTGGTGCCCGGCGCCAGCGCCGCCATGCGCTCCGACCAGGCAAGGTTCACGAATGTCTCTTCCGAGCCGGGCATGCCGTCATCCGCCCACCAGCGCGGCGCCGTCGAGGTGCGGGTGTGGCGCACGATCTCCTCGCCATTGGCGCCGGAGATGAATTTCGTGGCGACGGCGGTGCCGGGATAATCGGAATCGAAGCCTGCCACGAGACGCGCCCGTTCCGGCGACGGACTGACGAAGAACAGGCCGAAGGCAGCGGCATTGACGTCGACGGCGATCCAGCGGCAGCGGCGCACGGCATCCGGAATGGTGACGGCCTGATGCGTTTCGGAGCCGAGCGAGAAGGCACCGAACGGATTGCGCTGCTCGCTGAAAAGGGCCTCCGCCGCCTCCTTGATTTGCGTGTGTTTCAAATGATGCCGCTCCTGATCGCCGTGGCGATGGCCATCGCGCGGTTCGAGGCCGCGAATTTCTGTATGGCGTGGGTGAGGTAGCTGTTGACGGTGTTCGAGGAGACGCCAAGGATGACCGCGACCTCGTCGGTGGTCTTGCCCTCAGACACCCAGAACAGGCATTCGCGCTCGCGGTCGGACAGTGGATCCTGCATGGCGGCGGCGGCGATCAATTGCGGGATCCTGGAAAGCGCATAGCAGCACTTCAACTGCGCTTTCATCAGCGCCGGCTGGTCGATCTTGCCGGCCGCCGCCGCAGAAAACAGCGCGAACAGGCGCTGGCGGCCGACATTGAGCCGCAGCGAATAGACTTCGGCATGGCCGAGCACGTCGAGAAGGCGGGCCTCTTCGCCGGTGAGCAGCCCGCCGGCGTCGGGCGCCTGGGCTGCCACCAGCGGTTTCGGGCGGATGCCGGGCGCTGCCGTCAACGCGCCTTGGGCAAGGCCTGCGATCAGCCGCTTGCCGATCAGTTCGATGGCGTCGAAGATCCAGTTGGAAGAAACGATGCGCGCGTCGTTGCGGTCCTGGTCGTGGACGATGGCGACGAGCATGTAGCTGTCGGCGCCGATATCGGCGGCAAGCTGCATGAAAAAGGAGGTGAGATCGCCGCGGGATGCGAGGCGCGAGCCTAGAGTGTCGGATTGCAGAAGCGCGGCGGGACTGCTCATTTGCTGCTTTGGTTGTATGTCATGGCCGGAATCTATTCTTTAGCCCGGAGGCTGGAGTCACCAGCAGCCGAACTTGGATACGCATTACGTTTACGAAGCACACGCACGGCACGGGGTCGCGCCCGATCGAACCGAATCCTTTCAGGGAACGCGAAGCCGTCCGCGTCTGGCGCCGGAAAAACTCCGGAACGTGAGACTTTGGGTGGTTGCCGCGCCCCCCAGGACCGGCTGATTCGGGTCTAATCTACCCGCACTCGAATCCGACATCAAACGCGATTTGACAAAATCGAATCCGATGGACTCGGGCGCGACTCAGAGGCCGGCTTTCGGGGCCTTCGACAGACCTTCGGTCACGGGTTTCGACACGAAAAAGCCAGACCTTGTTGCAAGCGTGCCGTATCGGCGGCCGATCGATTCCGATAGGTTGCAGCGGTTGGAAGGGATGGGCATCCCTTTCGATCGATTTATGGGCGATATTGGCGGCGCGTGTCTCGCGGCCGCCAAAATGGGGTTTGATCATGGTGCGGATTTTCCTCGCATTCACGGTGGCGCTTGCGCTGTGGAGCGGCGCTTGGGCGGCGGAGCCGGCGAAGGCCGAGCCTGTCGTTACCTATGCGCTCGGCAACGGGCTGCAGGTGGTGCTGGTGCCGGATCATCGCGCACCCAAGGTGGTGATGAACCTGCGCTATCGCGTCGGCTCGATGAACGAACCGGCCGGTCGTTCGGGCTTTGCGCATCTGTTCGAGCATCTGATGTTTTCCGGCACGCCGGCATGGCCGAACGTGTTCGGGGCGCATGCCGCGCTCGGCAATGAGATCAACGCCTGGACCACCGAAGACGGCACGGTCTTCTATGTCGACGGGCTGTCGTCGTCGCTGCCGATGATCCTGTCGCTGGAAGCCGACCGCATGGCCAATCTCGGCCGTTCCGTGACGCAGGCCAAGCTCGACCTGCAGCGCTCCGTGGTCAAGAACGAGATGCGCCAGAACGTGCTCGACAAGGCCGGCGCCTCCGGCTGGGAAGCTTTCTGGTCGGGCCTGTTTCCGAAGCCGCATCCCTACAGCCGCATGGTCATCGGTTCGGTGGCCGACCTCGATGCCGCGACGCTCGACGATGTCAGAGGCTTCTTCAACAGCTACTATCTGCCCAACAATGCCGTGCTGGTTCTGGTCGGCGACCTCAAGGTCGATGAGACCAAGGCGCTGATCGAAGACACGTTCGGCCGGATACCGCGCGGCGCCGATGTGGCGCGACCGGCAGTGCCCGAACCGACGCAAGCCAGGCTCAAACTGGTGCTCGAGGATCGTGTGCCGAGCCCGGTCGTGGTTGTTGGCTTCAGCGGTCCGGTGGCGCTGTCGCCGGACAATGGCGCGCTCAGCATTGCCGCGGAGCTGCTCGGCAATGGCGACTACGGCTTCCTGCGCAACCGGCTGGTGGCGCAGAAGGGTATCGCCACCTATGCCAGCGCCGGCTGGACGGGCGGGCTGCTCGGCGGCCGCTTCACCCTTGAGGCGGGTGCCGCGGGAGGTGTCGCCCCCGAGGCGCTCGAAGACGAGATGAAGGCGGCTTTCGCCGATTTCCTGAAGACGCCGCTCGATCCGGCGGACGTGGAACGCGCGCGCAGCAATCTGCTGCTCGGCGCCCGCCTCGGCACCGAGTCGTTGAAGGATCGTGCCGGCGCTGTCTCCTACAACGCCGATATCCTTGGCGATGCACAGAGCGCGCTGGAGGACGATCCAAGGATCAAAAACGCCAGTGCCGCCAATATCGAAGCGACGCTCAAGCGGCTGTTGAAGCCGGAAGACGCCAGCGTTCTGGTGCTGAAACCCGGGCCGCGCGGCGGCTACCCCGACGCTTTGATCGGATCGTCCGGCACGCCGCAACCGTTCACGGCGCCGGAGCGCGTGGCGATCGACATTCCCAAGCACCCCGCCGGCACCGCACCTTCGGCGGTGCTGCCGGAAAAAGAGACGGCGACGCTCTCCAACGGCATCAAGCTTGTCCACTACACCATGCCTGAAGCGCCGATGGTCTATCTCGCGGCGAGCGCCGAAGGCGGCTGGAACAGCGTGCCGGAAGGCAAGGAGGGGCTGCTCGAACTTGCTGCCAGCATGGCGACGCGCGGCGCCGGTGAGCGCGGCTCCGCCGACTTCGCCAAGGCCACCAGCGATATCGGTGCCAGCATCGGTTCCCAGGCGGGCACCCTGACCACCGCGATGACGCTCGGCGTGCAGCCCGAGAAACTGGATCAAGGCATCGGCCTGCTTGCCGACGCGGTGCTGAAGCCGCGTTTCGACAAGACCGACTGGACAATCCTGACGGCGCAGACCGCCGACTGGCTCAACGGCCGCGAAGCGGATCTGCCGGGTGTGGCAGGCCGCGCCGCGAAGGCAGCGCTTATTCCGCAAGTGCCAGGCAAGGCGGCGATAGACTGGTCGGCAACGGCGCTGGCGTCGATCTCGTTGGATGACGCCAAGGCTGCCTTCAAGGCCGTGTTCACGCCGAAATCCGTGACCTTCTACAGCGTCGGCCCGGTGCCGGTGGAGACTGTGGCCGCCAGCCTTGAAAAGGCGTTCGGCGCATGGTCAAGCGATGCTGCCGGCTATGCGGCCGAGGCCTCGCCGTCGGCGCATTTCAATGGCGGCCAAAAGGTGCTGCTGGTGCCGGAACCCGGCGCCAGCCAATCAGCCCTGTTCGTGGCGCGGCCAGCACCCGGCAGCGACGAAAGCGAGCGCGCCGAATCGACGGCGGTCGCCAATCTGCTCGGTGACGATTTTTCGAGCCGGCTGAACTCTGTGATCCGTGAGGAGAAAGGCTATTCCTACGGCGTGTCCAGCTACCTGCTCAGCCCGATGAAAGCCGGATCCGGACTGGTGGTGGCAACCACGGTCGAGCGCGCCAACACCGGTCCGGCGATCACCGAAATCCTGAAAGGATTTGCCGGGCTGAAGACCTTGCCGGTGGCGCAGGACGAGGTCGACCGCACGGTCACCGTCTACCGCCGGGCGCTGGCCGGATCGGCGGAAACTTCGGCCGGACTGTTCAGTTCGCTGATCGGCGCCGTCGGCAGCGGCTCGACGCTGGAGGACCAGCAGGGCCGCATGACGGCGCGCAGCAGGCTTACGCTCGATGCCGTGCAGAAACAGGCGCTGGCCCTGTCGTCGCTCGAGCCTTCGCTGATCGTGGTGGCGGGCGACCCGGATGTGGTGATGCCGCAGCTTGCAGCGATCGGCCTCAAGGACGTCGAGATCGTCCAGCGGCAAGACGAGCAAACCGCCATGCGGGCACTCGATCTGCTCAGCGGCAATCAACAGGCGCCACTGACCGCCTCGCCATGGCGGATCGGCGACGGCGGCACGACACGGGCGGTGCACTCCTGTGAGAACGGCAAGGATTGCGGCGCGCGTATTCACGCCGACTGAAGGGTTAAAGCGCGTGGCTGTCCGGCCGCGTGGAAATTTTGGCAATAGCGGTTTCGGGGGAAACGATGAGCGATTCATTTCGAGAAGTAACATCCGTCTCGTGGTTCGGGCGGATCAAGCGCGCGGTTGGCGGGATCGTCTTCGGCCTGCTGCTGGTGGTGCTGATGGTGATCGGGCTGTTCTGGAACGAGGGCCGCGCGGTGCAGACGGCGCGCTCGCTGGCCGAGGGATCGGGTGCGGTCATCTCGGTCGGCGCCGACAGCGTCGATGCCGCCAATGACGGCAAGCTTGTGCATGTCAGCGGCCCGGTGACGGCGAGCGACGGCCTTGCCGATCCAGATTTCGGCATTGCGGCGCAAGGGCTGCGCCTGTCGCGCACCGCCGAAATGTACCAGTGGAAGGAAGAATCCAAGTCCGAAACGGAGAAGAAGCTGGGCGGTGGCGAGGAGACGGTGACGACCTACTCCTACTCCAAGGTGTGGGACGACAGCCAGATCGATTCATCGGATTTCAAGAAGCCGGATGGCCACCAGAATCCGCCGATGGAAATCCACAGCAAGACCTTCCAGATTCCGGACGGCAAGCTTGTCGCGTTCGATCTCGATACGCCGGTGCTCGACCGCATCGAGGGCGACAAGGACTATGCGCTCGAGTCCAGCCAGGCGGCTGCGATCAAGGCCGCCTATACCGGGACAAAGCCGATCAACGTCGTCGACGGCAAGATCTATCTCGGCGCCGACACGACATCGCCGGCGCTGGGCGACTATCGCATCGGCTATGAGCTGGCGCCGCTTGGCGTGGTCAGCATCGTTGCGCGCCAGGCCGGCAGCCGGTTCCAGCCCTACCAGACCGTCGCCGGCGACGAACTGCTGATGGTCGATACCGGCGATGTGCCGGCGGCAAAGATGTTCGCCGACGCGGTCTCTGAGAACACTATCATCACCTGGCTGCTGCGGGCCGCCGGTCTGCTGCTGCTGACGATTGGCTTCGCGCTGTTTCTCAGCCCGATCGGCGTCATCCTCGACGTCATCCCCTTCCTCGGCAGCATCGCGCGGATGGGAACCGGCATCATCGCCTTCTTCCTGGCGATCCTAGTCGGGACGACGACCATCGCCATTGCATGGTTCTGGTACCGGCCGGTGCTGGCGGCAGGCATTCTGGCGGCGGGCGTCATTGCGGCGGCGGCGGTCTACTATCTCGGCCGGTCGCGCAAAGCGGCGGCACCGGCTGCGGCGCCGAGTGTCGGCGCCGCCAGCTGAAAACGTCGGTTTTGCAAACGATTGGGGGCGGCCACGGCCGCCCTTTTTTGTTACCGGTCCCCGAAGCCAGTCAGCACGCCGACGGCATTGATGCCGATCTCCTCGACGGCGTAACCGCCTTCCATGACGAATAGTGTCGGCAGGCCGAGTTTCGCGATGCGGCGGCCGATCTTGGGGTAGTCGGAGCTTTTCAGCTTGAACTGGCTGATCGGGTCCTTCTCGAAGGTGTCGACGCCGAGCGAGACGATGACGATATCGGGGGCGTAGGCGGCAAGTTTAATGCAGGCATCGTCGAGCGAGGCGCTCCAGGCATCCCAGCCGGTGCCGAACGGCATCGGATAGTTGATGTTGAAGCCTTCGCCTTCGCCCACGCCGCGCTCATCGGCATGGCCGAGGAAGAACGGATATTCGGTCAGGGGATCACCATGCAGGTTGATGACCTGGACGTCGGCGCGGCCGTAGAAGATTTCCTGCGTGCCGTTGCCATGGTGATAGTCGACATCGAGGATCGATATCCGTTTGGCACCCTGGTCAAGGAACCATTGCGCGGCGACGGCGGCGTTGTTGATGAAGCAATAGCCGCCCATGAAGCCGGCACCGGCGTGATGGCCTGGCGGACGGCAGAGCGCGAAGGCCGATGTCTCGCCGCCCTTGACCAAAGCGGCCGCGGTCAGCGCAACGTCATAAGACGACTTGATCGCGGCCCAGGTGCCTTCGACGAAAGTGGCGCCGGCGTCGAAGGAATAGTAGCCGAGCAGGGCGTCGATGCGCTGCGGCGGCACGTCGCCGCGCAGGCCACGCGTCGGCCAGGTGAAGGGCATCGCCGTGCCCTTGTGCCCCTCAGCCGTCCATCGCGGCCAGACGGTGGGCAGGAAGTCGATGTAATCGGCCTTGTGAATGCGTTTGGCGGCGGCCAGATCATGCTCCGCCGGTCCGATGATCGGTCCGAGTTTCTCGCTTTCGACCCGCGCCTTGATGAACTCGGCGCGCGACGGCTTTTCGAAGCCGGGCACGATGGCCGATGTGACCAGTTCCATCTGGCCGGAATGGCCGGCGTGAAGCGGCGAATAGACAGTCTTCATAAGGGTCCTCTCACGGTGCGAAATCAGTCAAGGTTGAGATAGGGGCTCACCAGAGCCAGCCACATGGCTTCGACATCATCCTCGATGAGGTCGAATGTCCTGCGGTCCCGCTTCAGTCCGACAAGCCGGCAGGCGTGTCCAACCTCCATCATCACGAGGCCGAGTCGTTTGGCGATCTTGTCTTCGAGAGCAGGATTTACGTGCCGTAGCCATGCGGCGTAGAGCGCGATGATCTGCTCGTCATATTCGTCCTGGATAGGCCTGAGATCGGCGTTGCCGGATATCGCCTCGATCACCGGCATCAGGGTCGCGTTCTCGAGATAGATGCTGGATGTGTCGATGAACAGCGCGCGCACTTCCCGCCGGAACTCGTCGCGGTTGGCGGGCGCAGCGACCTTGATGCGCTTTTCGATGACCTCGGGAAAGGATGACAGCCAGCGCCGGGCAAGGTCGAGGAGAATGGCTTCCTTGTTGGGGAAGTACTGGTAGACCGAACCGACAGACAGGCCCGCGCGCTGCGCAATGGCCAGCGTCGTCGGCGTCTTGGTTCCTTGCTCACGCGTCAGGGTTAGCGCCGCGTCCAAAATCCTGTCGACCACCTTGCTCGAACGTTCCTGTCGCGGTTGCTTGCGCGGTTCAAGCGCCATCCTGGTTTCGCGGCTGAGATTGCGCTTCACGTCCCGATGCCCTCGTTCCCCCGTCCCAAGCGCCGGATGCTGTCCACAATACATTCGAAATTCGGCACGTTGACAAACGCGAATAATTAGTCGCATTCTTTTATCCACGCTGTTTTCAGAGATCACAAGGGGAATTTCAAAACAGCGCACTGGCATCAGTTTTCGTCCGATCGCGCCTCCGGAAGAGTGGTGCGTCATTGGGCGGTGTTGTCGGTCTCAGTCAGTCGTCAAAAGCGCGGAGTCGCGATGTCTGTCACGGGTGCGGGTGCCGATCTGATCGTCGTCAACGGTCTTGTGCAGACCATGGACGATGACAATCCCGCCGCCGAGGCCATTGCCGTCAAGGACGGCACCATCATCGCCATTGGCAGCCGCGCTGCCATCGAAGAGCTCAAGGGAACGGCCACAGTCGTGATCGACGCCAAGGGCGGTTCGGTCCTGCCCGGTTTCATTGAAGCCCATATGCATCTTTTCGGAGGCGCCGCCGAGCTCGACAATTTGCATCTGGCCGGCGTGCATGGTTTCGATGCCTTGCGGGACGCCATCCGCGCTTTCGCGGCGGCGCGGCCGAACCAGAGGCTGCTAATCGGCGCCGGCGTCGACTATGCGATCCTGCCCGAGCCGGTCACGCGCCATCATCTCGACCGCATCATTCCGGACCGGCCCTTCGCCATGTCGGCATCCGACCACCATACGATGTGGGCGAACACCAAGGCGCTGGAAGAAGCCGGCCTCCTGCATGGCAAGCAGGTCGGGCCGGGCAACGAGGTTGTCATGGGCTCGGATGGGCTCGCCGCCGGCGAATTGCGCGAGGGCGAAGCCTTCGGCCCGATCCTCGAGCATTTCGGGGCAAACCGGACGCGGCTCGGCCTGACGGGCCATGAGCCGGACCCCTATCCTTCGGCGGAAGAACTGGCGGCAGACCGCGACCTGATGCATCGCGGCCTGCAATGGTGCGCCCAGCACGGCATCACCTCGATCCAGAACATGGACGGCAACCTCTACCAGTTGGAGCTGCTTGCCGGGCTGGAAGCGGAAGGGCGGCTCATCTGCCGCACCAAGATTCCGTTCCACTTCAAGAACTTCATGACGCTGGACATGCTGGAAAAAGCGTCGAGCATGGCGGCGGCCTACAATTCCGAGTGGCTGTCGTCGGGCTTGGTCAAGGTCTTCTATGACGGTGTGCTGGATTCCTGGACTGCCGTCATGGTCGACGACTATGCCGACCGGCCGGGCTGGCGCGGCGAGCCGCTGTTCACGCCGGAGCATTTCGCGCAAGTGGCGGTGGAGGCCGACAGGCGCGGGCTGCAGATCGCCGTGCACTCGATCGGTGATGGCGCGGTGCGCGCGGTGCTTGACGGCTATCAGGCAGCGCTGAAGAAGAACGGCAGGCGCGACAGCCGGCACCGCGTCGAGCACATCGAGGTTACCACCCCGTCGGACGTGCCGCGATTTGCCGAACTCGGCGTCATCGCTTCGATGCAGCCGCCGCATCCGCCGGGTGCCATGAACTTTCCGCTGGAGCCGACGATTTCGCGCATCGGCCGCGAGAAGTGGCCGCTGAGCTATGCCTGGCGGACCCTGAAGAACGCCGGTGCGCACGTCGTGTTCGCATCCGACTGGCCGGTCTCGCCGGTTGATCCGATCCTGGGCATCCAGGCGGCGGTGATGCGCAAACCTTGGGCAGAGGGGCTGCCGGACCAGAGCTTCTCGCTGCAGGAATCCATTGCCGGCTACACGGTTGAAGGGGCCTATGCCGAGTTCATGGAACATCGCAAGGGCCGGCTGAAGCCAGGGTATATGGCCGATCTGGTGGTGCTGTCGGCCGATATCGAGGCAACCGCACCGGAAGCGCTGCATACGGTGCGACCGGTGACGACCATCTGTGGAGGCAAGATCACCTATCAAGCCTGACAGGCATGGGAATTGCCTTTTAGGCCAAGGTCCAGCTCTGCAGTTGCCAAGCCGATTGGCTTGTGATGACAATCAAACCGGAACAAAACCTGCCATCAAGAGCAGGCTTTCTCAATGGGGTAATCGTGCCGGAACAACCGGGTAAGAATGCAATCGAGGTGCGCGGCGTCCGCAAGGTGTTCGGCACGGGAGAGGCGCAAGTCGCTGCGCTGGATACAGTTTCCGTCTCCATCCGCGAGAATGAGTTTTTCACGCTGCTCGGGCCGTCCGGCTGCGGAAAGACGACGCTGCTCAGGCTGATCGCCGGCTTCGATTTTCCGAGCGCCGGCGAAATCCTTTTGCATGGCGAGGACATCGCGCCGCTGCCGCCGTTCAAGCGGCCGGTCAACACCGTTTTCCAGTCCTATGCGCTGTTCCCACACATGACGGTGGCGCAGAATATCGGCTTTGGCCTGGAAATGCTGGGCAAGCCGAAGGCGGAGATCCAGGCGCGCGTCGCCCAGATGCTGAAACTGGTCAAGATGGAGGCGCTGGCAGCTCGCCGCACCAGCCAGATCTCCGGCGGCCAGCAGCAGCGCGTGGCGCTGGCCCGTGCCTTGGCGCCGCAGCCAAAGGTGCTGCTGCTCGACGAGCCGCTCTCCGCACTGGACTACAAACTACGCAAGGAAATGCAGATCGAGCTGAAACGGCTGCAGCACGAAACCGGCATCACCTTTATCTTCGTCACCCACGACCAGGAAGAAGCGCTGACCATGTCGGATCGCATCGCGGTGATGTCGGCCGGCAAGATCCTGCAGGTCGGCACGCCGCACGACATCTACGACCGTCCGGCCGAGCGCTTCGTCGCCGACTTCATCGGCGAAACCAATTTCCTCAAGGGCACCGTGGTGTCGAAGAAATCCGGCGTTGCCACAGTGAAGATCGCGTCAGAGGCAATGGTCGGGGCGGGTTTCCCCGAAGGTTTCGATCCCTCCGGTGAAGTGACGGTCGTGGTGCGGCCGGAACATGCGGATCTGGTTGCCGATGCGGCCAAGGGCACCGTCGCCGGCGTTCTGGCCAATGTCGTCTATTTCGGCACCGACACCCACTATCACGTGAAGCTCGACGGCGGGGAAAACTTCATCGTGCGCCACCAGAACAGCCGGTCGAGTGCGGTGGCATTCGAGCCGGGCGCCAAGGTCGGCATCGTGTTCGAGGACGGCGGCGCGCGGATATTGAGGGACTGATGGCAAACATTGTTTCCCAGGCCGCGTTGTTCGAAGCCAAGGCGGAGCGGGGCGCGAACCGCCGCAATCGCCTCTTGTCCACACCGGCGCTGGTCGTCATCGGCGTGTTCGGCGTGCTGCCGCTGCTGATCATCTGCGTCTATTCGTTTCTCGTTGCCGCGCCCTATGGCGGCGTGCAGTGGAAGTTTTCGACGGACGCCTATCTGAACTTCCTATTCCAGCGCGACATTTTCGATGACACGCTGCAGTTCACGCCGGATTTTCTGATCATCTATCTGCGCTCGTTTCTGTTCGCCGTGGTGACGACGGTCATCTGCCTGCTGCTTGGTTTTCCGACCGCCTATTTCATGGCGACGCGGACACCGGCTCAGCGCAACTGGTGGGTGCTGCTGATCACCATTCCGTTCTGGTCGAACCTTTTGGTGCGCACGCTGGCCATCATGTTCATCATTCGCGACGAAGGTCTCATCAACAATCTGCTGATCGGGCTTGGCGTGATCGATAAGCCGATCACCATGCTCTACACCAACTTCGCCATTCAGCTTGGCCTGCTGTACTCGTTCCTGCCCTTCATGATCCTGCCGCTCTATGCCAGCCTGGAGAAGCTGGATTTCCGGCTTGTCGAGGCCGCCAACGACCTCTACGCGACACGCCGGCAGGTTCTCTGGCGCGTGATCATTCCGCTGTCGCTGCCCGGCATCATCGCAGGTTGCCTGCTCGTCTTCATTCCGGCACTCGGCGCCTATGTGACGCCGCTGATCCTTGGCGGCGGCATCCACCTGATGATCGGCGATCTCATCGCCCAGCAGTTCGGCTCCGGGCGCAACTGGCCGCTTGGCTGCGCCCAGGCGCTGATTCTGATGGCCGCGGTGCTGGTCGCTCTCTACTTCTATGTTCGCAACACGTCCGGGAAGATCCAGCATGGCTGATCCCCGCAACGTCGATATCAAGGACCAGCCCGGGTTCCGCACGGTCGCCATCATCTGCGTTGCCGTGCTCTATGTACCGATCCTGATCCTGATGATTTTTTCGTTCAACACTGGTTCGCTCGTCACGCATTGGGAGGGCGTCGGCTTCAGCTGGTACGGCAGTGCGCTGCTCAACGAGGAGTTCCACCACGCCGCCGAAAACACGCTGATCATCTCGGTGACCGCGACCATCATTTCGACGATCTGCGCTACGCTGGCGGCGATCGGCATGACGCGGGTGAAGCCGTGGCGCGGTCTTTCGGCTGCCTTCATGGTCATCAACCTGCCGCTGATGGTCCCCGAGATCATCACTGCGGTGGCAACCCTGTCTTTCTTCGCCTTGATCGCCGGCGCGTTCGGTCTGAATTTCGGTATCGGCAACCTGATCCTCGCCCACACCGTGTTCTGCATTCCCTTCGCGTACATGCCGATCCGGGCGCGCCTGGAGGATATGGATCTGACGCTCGAATCCGCCGCCGCCGATCTCTATGCCACGCCGTGGCATGCCTTCCGGCGCATAACGCTGCCCTTGCTTGTCCCCGGCATCCTGTCGGGTGGGGCACTCGCCTTCATCGTGTCCTTCGACGATTTCACCATCACGCAGCTTGTCGCCGGTCCCGGACAGACGACGCTGCCGCTCTACATCTGGAACCAGATCAGGCGGCCGATGACGCCGGAGATCAATGCCATCTCCACCATCCTGCTGCTGGTCTCGATCCTCTTCGTCTCGGTCTCGTTCCTGATCGCGCGCCGCCGTGCCAACTGAGCAAATGGGCCAACTGAATAAGTGTGAAGGCAAAGGAGAACAAAATGTCTAGGAAACTGATGGCTGCCATTTCGACGGCAGCGCTTTTGTGGGCAGTGCCCGCGCTCGCCGACGGCGAGTTGCATATCTACAATTGGGGTGACTACACCAACCCCAAGCTGATCGAAAAGTTCGAGAAGCAGTACAGCATCAAGGTCACGCTGGACGACTACGACTCCAACGAAACCATGCTGTCGAAGGTGCGCGCCGGCAATTCCGGCTACGACATCGTGGTGCCTTCGGACTACACCGTGAAGATCATGGTCGACGAGGGTCTGCTCGAAAAGACCGAGCCCAACGCGATGCCGAACGGCAAGAACATCGATCCGCGCTTCCTCGATATCTATTGGGATAGCGGCCGCCACTACACAGCGCCGTGGCAGTTCGGCACCACCACGTTCGAAGTCAACACCGACAAGTACAAGGGCGACATCGACACGCTGGCGATCCTGTTCAACCCGCCGGACGAGTTGAAGGGCCAGATCAACATGCTCGACGACGTCAACACCGTCATGCATGCGGCCGAGCGCTATGCCGGCGTGCCGCGTTGCGGTGCCGAGAAGGCCGATCTGAAAAAGGTCAACGACATCCTGACGGCGGCCAAGCCGTCATGGAAGACCTTCAGCTACGACACCATCACCAAGATCACCTCCGGCGACGTCATCGTCACCCAAGCGTGGAATGGCGCCACCTACCGTGCGCGGCAGAAAATTCCGGCAATCAAGTATGCCTATCCGAAGGAAGGCATCGAGGGCTGGATGGACAATGTCGCGGTGCTGAAGGGCGCCAAGAACCTCGACAACGCCAAGCTGTTCCAGGATTTCATCATGGCTCCGGAAAACGCGGCGCTGATCTCGGAATTCGCCGGCTATGACAACGGCATTGCCGGCAGCCACAAGTTCCTGCCGGCTGATTTCGCGGCGTCGCCGGAACTCAACCCGCCGGCCGGTGCACCGGCGGCCGAGTTCGTTCCGCCTTGTTCGCCCGAGGTGGTCGAGATTTACAACAAGATCTGGACCAATCTGCGCAAATAGGTCTGCCGGAACTCATAGGGGGAGGGAGGCTCCGGCCTCCCTTTCTTTTGTCTAGGGGAGGATTTATGTCGTCTTACCGCAACGGCGATCCAATGCCGCCGATCATGCAAGGCTCGCCGCCGCAGATGGTGCCGCCAAAGCTCGACTGGGACAGGGGGCCGTGGAACCGCTGGGCGTTCCAGCACATCCGTGAATTCCTGCCGACCGCCGAAGTTTGGCGCGGCAACGGCCACCGCCACCGCTTCGAACGCGCCGAGGTCGAACTCGATGCGCTGCCGGTGGTGGACAGCACCGGCGCGCCGACGACACTGGCCGGGTTGCTCGACGAAACCTACACGGACGGTTTCCTCGTGCTCAAGGACGGCAAGGTCGCCTATGAGCGCTATTTCAACGGCATGACCGACCGCTCGCTGCATCTGTCGCAGTCTATGGCGAAGTCGGTGACATCATCGGTGTTCGGCATATTGGTCGGGCGCGGCCTGATCGATCCGGCGCTGCCGGTGACGACCTATCTGCCGGAACTGGCTGCGACCGGCTGGGCCGGCGCCAGCGTCCAGCATGTGCTGGATATGACCAGCGGCGTTCGCTTTTCCGAAGCATACACCGACCCCTATTCCGACATCGGCCAGGTCGATGTCGCCTGCGGCTGGAAGCCGGTGCCGCCGGGCAGCGACCCCAACTTCCGCTGGCCATCGCATATGTTCGAGCTGATCCTGGGGCTGAAGGAGCAGAGCCGGCCGCATGGCGCTGCGTTCGAGTACCGCTCGATCGAGACCGATGTGCTCGCCTTCATCATGGAGCGGGTCAGCGGCAAGCGGCTGCCGCAGCTGGTTTCCGAAGAGATCTGGCAAAAGCTCGGCGCCGATGAAAGCGCCTGCTTCACCGTTGACAGCGCAGGCTACGCGGTCGCCGATGGCGGCTTCAACGCGACGTTGCGCGACTATGGCCGCTTCGGCCAGCTGATCCTCGACAATGGCGGCGGGGTGGTGCCGGCCGAATGGATCGAGGCGGCGCGCAACGGCCGGCACGGACCGGATTTCAATCCCAGCCTGCCGGAAGGCAGCTACCGCAACCAGTTCTGGATCGAGGACCCGCGCTCACGCGCGCTGATGTGCCGGGGTGTGTTCGGGCAAATGATCCACATCGACTGGGACACCAGAATGGTCGTGGTAAAGCTTTCGACCTATCCGGATTTCACCAACATCGCCTATTCGGTGGCGACGTTGAAGGCCGTGCACGCGATTGCGGCGGCACTGGCCTGAGCCCCAAGAAAAAACAGTCAAAAAGAAAATTCTGAGGAGACGCCATGACCGGCACGACCGCGTTCGAGACCCGATACGGCTTTGCCCGCAATGAGGTGCTGCTCGGCAACTGGCGGGAGACCCCGTACAACAAATGGTCGTTCCAGAACCTCGGCGAACTGGTGCCGACCACCCGCGTGACAGCGGCGCTGGGTGGTGGCGAGACGCCGGCGCAGGATCTTGGCGGGTTGCTCGGCGAGAAGATCGCCTTGCCGAATGGCGCGCAGACTCTTGCGGCATTTCTCAAGCGTTCCGACACCGACGCGCTGACCATTATGAAAGCCGGCAAGATCGTCGGCGACTGGTTCGCGCCGCACATGGATTTCAGCGCGCGCCACATCATCTTTTCGATCAGCAAGTCGGTCACCGCCATCATCGCCGGCATATTGGAAGGCGAGGGGATTTTCGATCCGGAAGCCCCTGTCGTGCACTACATTCCGGAAGCCGCCGGTTCGGCCTATGGCGATGCGAGCGTGCGCCACGTGCTCGACATGACCGTCAGCCTCGATTTCGAGGAGGCCTATCTCGACCCCGAAAGCGCCTTTGCCCGCTACCGTCGCGCGACGCTGTGGAATCCGGGCGGCGGCAGTGAAAGCCTGCGCGAATTCATCCTGACGCTGCAGCGTCTTGCCGAGCCGCACGGCCAGACCTTCCGCTACCGCTCGCCCAATTCCGACCTGCTCGGCATTCTGCTCGAACGCGCGTCGGGCCAGCGCTTTGCCGATTTGATGCGCGAGAAACTCTGGCTGCCGCTTGGCGCGGTCAGTGAAGCCTCGATCGGAGTCGACATGGAAGGCACGGCGCGCACGGCCGGCGGCATTTCGGTGACACCGCGCGATCTGGCGCGGGTCGGCGAGATGATGCGGCAAGGCGGCATGGTCAATGGCCGCCGCATCGTGCCGGAAACCTGGGTGCGCGATACGGTTGCCACCGGCGGCAGCCTTGAGGCCTGGCAGCGCGGCACCATGGCGTTCCTGTTTCCTGAGGGACGCTACCGCAACAAATGGTACCAGACCGGTGCAGCAAGCGGCGCCTTCTGCGGCATCGGCATCCATGGCCAATGGCTCTACGTCAATCCGCAAGCAGAAGTGGTGATTGCAAAGATGTCGTCGCAACCGGTGCCGGTCGACGATCCGCTGGATGTCGAGGTCGTTGCCTTTCTGGAGGCACTGAGCCGGCTGGTTTAGACACGCTCGGTCGTCCGAACGAAGGTGCGCTTTCCTGTGGACCTCTTTGGGGGTTGAAAACGCCGCGGTTGGCGTAGCGATGCTCAGCGCCTATGGTCGCCGCTCTTTTCGACTGGCTACAGGAACGACATGGCATCCGACATCAAGCGCATCGCAGCCCTCATCGCCGCCGAGATTGCTTCACGGCCGGAACAGGCCGCGGCGGCGATCGAATTGCTCGATGAAGGGGCGACAGTGCCGTTCGTGGCGCGCTACCGCAAGGAAGTCACCGGCGGGCTGGATGACACGCAGTTGCGCCTGCTGGCCGAGCGGCTTGCCTATCTGCGCGAACTCGAGGCGCGCCGCGACACCATCCTGGGTTCGATCCGCGAGCAGGGCAAGCTGACGGCCGAGCTGGAAGGCAAGATCGCGGCAACAACGACCAAGGCCGAACTCGAAGACATCTATCTGCCCTACAAGCCGAAGCGGCGGACCAAGGCCGAGATCGCGCGCGAGCGCGGGCTGGGGCCGCTGGCGGAAGCCATCCTCGCTGATCGTGCGCTGGTGCCGGCCGAACTGGCGCTGGCCTATCTGACCGAAGAGGTGGCGGATGCCAAGGCGGCGCTCGACGGCGCGCGCGACATTCTGTCGGAACAATTCGCCGAGAACGCCGATCTGGTCGGCAAATTGCGAACCTACATGAAGGAACGCGCCTTCATGCGGGCCAGGGTGGTCGACGGCAAGCAGGAGGCCGGCGCGAAATTCTCCGACTATTTCGACCATGTCGAGCGCTGGGCCATGGTGCCAAGCCATCGCGCTTTGGCCATGCTGCGCGGCCGCAACGAGGAGGTGCTGTCGCTCGACATCGAGGTCGATGCCGACGATGCCTCGCCGGTAAAGCCGGTCGAGCGGATGATCGCCAATGCCTATGCCATTGGTGGCAGCCTGCCGGGCGATCGCTGGCTGATGGAGGTCGCCGGCTGGACCTGGCGCATCAAGCTGTCGCTGCATTTGACACTCGATCTGATGCGCGATCTACGCGAGCGGGCCGAGGAGGAAGCGATCCATGTCTTCGCCCGTAACCTGAAAGATCTGTTGCTCGCAGCACCGGCCGGCTCGCGCGCCACGATGGGGCTCGACCCCGGCATCCGCACCGGCGTCAAGGTGGCGGTGGTGGATGGCACCGGCAAGGTGCTGACGACGACGACCGTCTATCCGTTTCCGCCCAGGAACGATGTGCGCGGCACGCAGGCCGAACTGGCGAAGCTCATCCGACTGCACAAGGTCGAGCTGATTTCGATCGGGAACGGCACCGGCAGCCGCGAGACGGAAAAGCTGGTCGCCGACATGCTGTCCGAGATGCCTGCCGATGCCGGGCCAAAGCCGCTCAAGGTGATCGTCAGCGAGGCGGGCGCCTCGGTCTATTCGGCTTCGGCGACAGCTGCTGCGGAGTTTCCCGGCCTCGACGTGTCGCTGCGCGGCGCGGTGTCGATCGCCCGGCGGCTGCAGGATCCGCTGGCCGAACTGGTCAAGATCGAGCCCAAGTCGATCGGCGTTGGCCAGTACCAGCACGATGTCGACCAGTACCGGCTCGGCCGCTCGCTGGAAGCGGTGGTCGAGGATGCGGTCAACGCCGTCGGCGTCGATCTCAACACCGCGTCGGCGCCGCTGCTGGCGCGTGTCTCAGGCCTTGGCGCATCGCTGGCCGAAGCCATCGTCGCGCATCGCGACGCCACCGGTCCGTTCGCCAGCCGCAAGGACCTGCTCAAGGTCGCGCGGCTCGGGCCACGAGCCTTCGAGCAATCCGCCGGCTTCTTGCGCATTGCCAATGGCAGTGAGCCGCTCGATGCCTCGTCGGTGCATCCGGAGGCCTATGGCGTGGCGAAAAAGATCGTGGCGGCGTGCGGGCGCGATGTCCGCTCGCTGATGGGCGACAGTGCCGCGCTGAAGGCGCTCGATCCGCGCGTCTTCGTCGACGAGCGTTTTGGCCTGCCGACGGTGCGCGACATCCTGGCCGAACTGGAAAAGCCCGGCCGCGATCCGCGTCCTGGTTTCAAGACGGCGACCTTCGCCGACGGCATCGACGACATCAAGGATCTGAAGCCTGGCATGCAGCTGGAAGGCACGGTCACCAATGTCGCCGCCTTCGGTGCCTTCGTCGATATCGGCGTGCACCAGGACGGGCTGGTGCATGTCTCGCAACTGGCCGACCGTTTCGTCAAGGATGCGCATGAGGTGGTGAAAGCCGGCGACGTGGTCAAGGTGCGCGTCGTCGAGGTCGACATCAAGCGCAAGCGCATCGCGCTGTCGATGCGTAGGGATGGCGGAGAGGGCGGTGCCTCGAAAGGACCGCGCGACAATGGCGGCAAGCCGGCGCCACGCTCGCCGGCACCGCAGCGCCAGCCGGAAAGGCCGGCGCAGCAAGGGGCGTTCGGCGCTGCACTGGCGGATGCGCTGAAGCGGAAATAGCTACCACGCCAGAACAGCCGGCTCCTTTTCAAGCTGCCCCAGCAGCCAGTCGCGAAAACTGGCGACCGGCGGATGGCCGCGCTTGTCGTGCGGCACGACCAGATAATAGGCGCTGCGGCTTTGCATCGACTGGCCCGGCGCCGGCACCAGCTGGCCGCGCTGCAATTCCCCAGCGATCAGGATTTGCGGCAGCAGCGCCACGCCGAGCCCGGCCATGCAGGCCTGCGCGGCGGTGCCGAACTGTTCGAACTGCATGCCCGGCCCGGTCGGCGCGCTCAGGCCCTGATGCTCGAACCACTCCGTCCAGGCGCCGGGGCGCGTCGCCATATGCAGCAGCGGCAGGCGACCGAGATCGGCCGGCGTGGCGATGGCGCGCCCGGCCAGGAATTCGGGCGAGACCACCGGCGCCACCGTCTCGCGCACCAGCAGCGTCGAGTCGGCTTCCGGCCAGTCGGGCAAGCCATAGTGGATGGCGGCATCCAGCCGCTCGCGGGCAAAGTCGAAGCGGCCGACGCGGGTGACGAAATTGATGGTGATATCGGGATTGGTTTCGACGAAATCGGGGATCATCGGCATCAGCCAGCGCGTGCCGAAGGTTGGCAATATGGCAAGGTTCAGGATGCCGCTATGCCGATTGCTCATCAATCCAAGGGCGGCGTCGCGCAATTGGCCAAGCGCTGAGCGCACCGCATCGGCGTAGGTTTCGCCTACAGCCGACAGCCTGACATTGCGGCTGTCGCGTTCGAAAAGCCGGCGGCCGAATTGTTCCTCCAAAAGCCCGATCTGCCGGCTAATGGCGCCCTGAGTGAGGTCAAGCTCCTGGGCGGCGGCGGTAAAACTGCCGAGACGGGCCACCGCCTCGAAGGCGGCAAGCGCGCTGGTGCTTGGCAGAAGACGGCGTTGGACACTCATGATCCATTACTAACCCTCATTGATCAGTGAAGCAATTTCGTTTGATTTTTTCCAGCTGTGGGCGGATAAGCCGGTCACTCCAAGATTTTTTGTTTATGCATGTCGTTGTCCCAAAACCGCTGAACACTTTTGGGCGACATGCATCAATCCGAGGACAGAGCCATGGCCGCCGACAAGAACGCGTTCGTCTGGGAAGATCCTTTCCTGATCGAGAACCAGCTTTCGGAAGACGAGCGCATGGTGCGCGATGGCGCCGCGGCGTTTGCCGCCGACAAGCTGGCGCCGCGGATCGAGGAAGCCTATCTCGAGGAAAAAACCGATGCCGGCATCTTCCGCGAAATGGGCGAGGCCGGCCTGCTCGGCATCACCATTCCGGAGGAATATGGCGGTCTCGGCGCCAACTATGTCACCTACGGGCTGGTGGCGCGGGAAGTCGAACGCGTCGATTCCGGCTACCGCTCGATGATGTCAGTGCAGTCGTCGCTGGTGATGTATCCGATCCATGCCTATGGCTCGGAGGCGCAGCGCAAGAAGTATCTGCCGAAGCTCGCCAGCGGCGAATGGATCGGCTGTTTCGGCCTGACCGAGCCGGATGCCGGCTCCGATCCCGGCGGCATGAAGACGCGGGCCGAGAAGACGGCGAACGGCTACAAGCTCTCCGGCTCGAAGATGTGGATTTCCAACGCGCCGATCGCTGACGTGTTCGTCGTCTGGGCGAAGTTGAAGGGCGAGAACGGCAAGGACGAGATCCGCGGCTTTGTGCTGGAGAAGGGCATGAAGGGCCTGTCGGCGCCGAAGATCGGCGGCAAGCTCTCGCTGCGCGCATCGATCACCGGAGAAGTGGTGATGGAAGGCGTCGAGGTCGGCGAAGACGCGCTGCTGCCCAACGCCAAGGGCCTCGCCGGCCCGTTCGGCTGTCTCAACCGTGCCCGCTACGGCATTTCCTGGGGCGCGATGGGCGCGGCGGAGGATTGCTGGCACCGGGCACGCCAATATGGCCTTGACCGCAAGCAGTTCGGCAAGCCGCTGGCCGGCACGCAGCTTTACCAGAAGAAACTTGCGGACATGCAGACCGAGATTGCGCTGGCGCTGCAGGCGTCCTTGCGGGTCGGCCGGCTGATGGATGAAGGCAAGATGGCGCCGGAGATGATCTCGATCGTCAAGCGCAACAATTGCGGCAAGGCGCTCGACATTGCCCGCCAGGCCCGCGACATGCATGGCGGCAACGGCATCCAGATCGGCTACCACGTCATGCGCCACGCGCAGAACCTGGAGACGGTCAACACCTATGAAGGCACGCATGACGTGCACGCGCTGATCCTCGGAAGGGCGCAGACCGGGTTGCAAGCGTTTTTCTAAGCCCTGCAAGAGCTGCCTGGGCTCAGGACCTATAGCCGGAAGATGCTGGTTGCCGCGATGGCGCTCATGAAGACGTTTGCGCAACGGTCGTATCCTTAAGCCTGCCGAACACGCGTTCGATGCGGCACGACGATAGCCGCTGGCGTCGCAAGCAGCGTGTGGCCTGGAGTTCAGGCCGCTTCTCGTCCCCCTGAAACAACGGACTTCCCTAGCTGGCCACCCTTCGGATGGCTTTCGGATGCGTAGCATTGATCACGACCACGTCCTTTGCCTCGGTCATCGCGGCGAGGGTGGCGAAATTTGCCATTTGACATGCAGGTATTTACCTGCATATTATGGTCTCAACAACGAGCGAGACTTATGGACGCTGACAAGGTTTTCAAAGCGCTGGGCGACCCGACACGCAGAAGGCTGCTTGATCTTCTCCATGAGAAGAACGGGCAGACACTCGGCCAGCTTTGCGAAAACCTCGATATGGCAAGGCAATCGGCCACCCAGCACATCGACCTTTTGGAGGCGGCCAATCTGGTGAGCACGGTCAAGCGCGGCCGCGAAAAGCTGCACTTCATCAACCCGGTGCCGCTGCACGACATCTACGAGCGCTGGGTGCGGAAATTCGAACAGCAGCGGCTCAGCCTGCTGCACGATTTGAAAAAAGAAATCGAAGGAGACGACCAATGACCAAGGAAACGACCAGTTTCGTCTACGTGACCTACATTCGCTCGACGCCGCAAAAGGTGTTCGAAGCCATAACCAAACCAGACGTTGCAAGGCGCTATTGGGGCCACGAGAACGTCTCCGACTGGCAGCCCGGATCGAAATGGGAACATGTCCGCGCCAATGATGAGCGCACCGTCCAGATCGTCGGTGAGGTCGTCGAGGTCTCGCCGCCAACCCGTCTCGTCATCACCTGGGCGAGCCCATCGCAGGCCGCCGATCCGGCAGCCTACAGTCGTGTCACATTCGGCATCGAGGAGTATGACAACAACATGGTCCGGCTGAGCGTCACCCATGACGAACTCGAAGCCGGCAGCGGCATGGCGAAAGGCATCAGCCAGGGTTGGCCGGTTGTGCTGTCCAGCCTGAAATCTCTGCTGGAAACCGGCAGCGGCATCGACGTTTTCGCCAAGCCGAAATCGGCCTGATCCCTTGCCGATCAACACATCCGCCAGCGGAGAATGACAATGACCAAGCGATTTAGCGGCGGATGTGCGTGTGGCGCGATCCGTTATGAAACCAGCAGCGAACCGATCTTCGAGAACCACTGCCAGTGCCTCGACTGCCAGAAGCGCAGCGGCACCGGGCATGGCTCCTATCTGACCTTCGGCCGGCGCGCCGACATGGCAATCACCGGCGAGGCGAAAACCTGGCGGATAAAAGGCGACAGCGGCAACGAAAAAATCCACGCCTTCTGCCCGACCTGCGGAACGCCGGTCTACCTCACATTCGTCGCCATGCCGGAGCTGATAGCGGTCCACGCGACCAGCCTTGACGACCCGGGCCAGTTCCAGCCGAAAGTGCTCACATACGGCATTCGCGGGCGTAGTTGGGACACGATCGACCCCTCATTGCAGGCATTCGAGCGCATGCCGACCGGATGAATTCCGCCGGAGCAAGGCGAACCCGCCGACATTGTTGGTGGGTTCGTCCAGGGCTCGAAGCGGCCGTGACGTGCTGCGGGATCAACGGCTCCCCGAGCCTAAATTGGGTGCACCGCAACATCTCTGCTTGGAGAATGGGCGTCATTTGTGTCAGGGTTCGGCGAAATCGTTGAAACGCCGACTTTCGAGGCCCCATGGCAATTCTGGCAGCCATCTACCACCTGACCCATTACAAATATGACCGGCCGGTCGTTCTCGGGCCTCAGGTCATCAGGTTGCAGCCGGCGCCGCATTCCCGCACCAAGGTCTTGAGCCATTCGCTGAAGGTCGAGCCGGCAAACCACTTCGTCAATCTGCAGCAGGACCCTTACGGTAATTTCCTCGCCCGTTTCGTCTTTCCGGAGCCGGTGACGGAGCTCAAGATCGAAGTCGACCTCGTTGCCGACATGACGGTCTACAATCCGTTCGATTTCTTCGTCGAACCGTCGGCCGAGATATTTCCGTTCGAGTATCCGGAAGAGATACGCGACGACCTCACCATCTACCGCACGCCCGAGCCGACCGGGCCGCTGCTGTCGGCGTTCCTCAAAACCATTGATCGCAGCGCGACCAACACCGTCAATTTCGTCGTCGACCTCAATGCGCGGCTGCAGCGCGAGATCGCCTATATCGTGCGCATGGAGACCGGCGTGTTCTCGCCGGAGGAAACGCTGGCCGCGAAAAAAGGCTCGTGCCGGGATTCGAGCTGGCTGCTGGTGCAGATCCTGCGTAACCTCGGCATCGCCGCGCGTTTCGTCTCCGGCTATCTGATCCAGTTGAAACCCGATCTGGTGGCGCTCGATGGCCCAGCCGGAACCGCCGTCGACTTCACCGATCTGCACGCCTGGTGCGAGGTCTATCTACCGGGCGCCGGCTGGATCGGCTTCGACCCGACCTCCGGCCTGCTTACCGGCGAAAGCCATGTGCCGCTGGCGGCGACGCCGCATTTCCGCAATGCCGCGCCCATCTCCGGCATGGCGAGCTTTGCCAATGTCGAGTTCGGCTTCGACATGCGGGTCGACCGCATCTCCGAGCATCCGCGCATCACCAAGCCATTCTCGGACGAAAGCTGGCAGGCGCTCGATGTGCTTGGCAACAAGGTCGATGCAGCACTTGCGGCCGGTGATGTCAGGCTGACCATGGGCGGCGAGCCGACCTTCGTCTCGATCGACGATTTCGAGTCGGCGGAGTGGAACACCGCCGCTGTTGGCCCGACCAAGCGCGAAAAGGCCGATGCGCTGATTAGAAAACTGCGCGAGCGTTTCGCGCCCGGCGGTTTTCTGCACTACGGCCAGGGCAAATGGTATCCAGGCGAAAGCCTGCCGCGCTGGACGTTCTCGCTCTACTGGCGCACCGACGGTCAGCCGGTGTGGAGCGATCCGTCGCTGATCGCGCGTGAAAAGAGTTCTGCGGATATCGGGCCGAAGCAGGCTGAAAGCCTGCTGACGGCGATCGCCGGTGAGCTCGGCATCGAAAAGACCATGGTCAGCGAAGCCTATGAGGATCCGGCGGAGTGGCTGCTCAAGGAAGGCAAGCTGCCCGACAATGTCGATCCGTCCAATTCCAAGCTGGAGGACCCGGAAGAACGCAGCCGCATGGCAAAAGTGTTCGAACGCGGGCTGACCAAGCCGTCGGGCTATGTGCTGCCGGTGCAGCGCTGGAACAGCCAGGCGTCGGGACCGCGTTGGCGCTCGGAGAAATGGAAGACGCGGCGCGGTCGGCTGTTCCTGGTGCCGGGTGATTCACCGGTCGGCTACCGCTTGCCGCTGGGCACGCTGCCCTATGTGCCGCCGGCGCAGTTTCCTTACATCGTGCCGGTAGACCCGTCGCTGCCGCGTGGAGCGCTGCCCGCGCGCGAAGCTATACTGCCCGCGCCAGCCCCAGTCGAACTGGAAGGCGCCGACGAAATGGCGCGTCGTCAGCAGGCGGTGTCGTTCACGGCTGCGACCGGCCAGCAGGACCGGGTCGAGCAGGAGATCACCGAGATCGGCGGCGCGGTGCGCACCGCACTTTCGGTGGAGCCACGTGAGGGACGGCTTTGCGTGTTCATGCCGCCGGTCGAGGCGCTGGAGGACTATCTCGAACTGGTCGCGGCAGCGGAGAATGCGGCTAAGGCGATCGGCCTGCCAGTGCATATCGAAGGCTACGGCCCGCCGCACGATCCGCGCCTCAACGTCATCCGCGTGGCGCCCGATCCCGGCGTCATCGAGGTCAACATCCATCCCGCGTCCAACTGGCAGGATTGCGTGGCGACGACCACGGCGATCTACGAGGAAGCGCGGCAGACGCGGCTTGGCGCCGACAAATTCATGATCGACGGCCGTCACACCGGTACCGGTGGCGGCAACCATGTCGTCGTCGGCGGTGCGACGCCGAATGACAGTCCGTTCCTGCGTCGCCCCGATTTGTTGAAGAGCTTGGTGCTGCAGTGGCAACGGCATCCGTCGCTGTCCTATCTTTTCTCCGGACTGTTCATCGGTCCGACCAGCCAGGCGCCGCGCTTCGACGAAGCGCGTCACGACTCGCTCTACGAGCTTGAGATCGCCATGGCGCAGGTGCCGCGTCCCGACCAAGGCCAAGCGCCATTGCCGTGGCTAGTCGACCGGCTGTTCCGCAACCTGTTGACCGACGTCACCGGGAATACGCATCGTTCGGAAATCTGCATTGACAAACTGTTTTCGCCGGACGGTCCGACCGGCCGTCTCGGCCTGGTCGAGTTCCGCGGCTTCGAGATGCCACCCAACGCAAGGATGAGCCTGGCACAGCAATTGCTGGTGCGCGCCATTATCGCCCGTGCGTGGAAAAACCCGCTCGATGGCCGCTTCGTGCGCTGGGGCACGTCGCTGCATGACCGCTTCATGCTGCCGCATCATGTCTGGGCCGATTTCCTCGACGTGCTCGACGACCTCAAGCTGAACGGCTTTGAATTCCGCCCCGAATGGTTCGACGCGCAGCTTGAATTCCGTTTCCCGTTCTGCGGCGAAGTCCAGTATGCCGGCATCAAGCTGGAACTGCGGCAGGCGCTGGAGCCATGGCATGTGATGGGCGAGCAAGGCGCGATCGGCGGCACCGTGCGCTTCGTCGATTCCTCTGTCGAGCGGCTGCAGGTCAAGACCGAAGGGTTGAACCCGGAGCGTCACGCCATCGTCTGCAACGGCCGCATCGTGCCGATGAAGGTGACCGACAATCGCGAAGTCGCGGTCGCGGGCGTCCGCTTCAAGGCCTGGCAGCCTTCGTCCGGCCTGCATCCGGCGCTGCCGGTCAACACACCTTTGGTCTTCGACATCTATGACCGCTGGTCGGGCAGGGCGGTCGGCGGCTGCGTCTACCATGTCGCGCATCCAGGCGGGCGCAGCTACGACACCTTCCCGGTCAACGGCAACGAGGCCGAGGCACGGCGGCTCGCGCGCTTCGAGCCGCGCGGCCATACGCCGTCCGGTTACGTGCTGCGCAACGAAGAAGCCGCTGAAGACTTCCCGATGACCCTTGACCTGCGCCGCCCGGCCAGACTCTGATCAGCGATGGCAAAGGGGAATCACAAGAGGGTCCGCGGCAAGCCGCAAACCCACAGTCTGCTGGAGCACTACCAGCCGATTGACGGCGTCGTCGACGAGATGGTCGACGCCTCGGGCAATCCCCGCCCGGCCTGGAAGAATTTCATCGAGGCGCTGGAGGAACTCGGGCCGGAAAAGCTCGCGCAGCGCTTCGCTCGTGCCGACCAGTACCTGCGCGACGCCGGTGTCTATTACCGCGTCTACGACAAGGCCGGCGCCAATGAGCGCGAATGGCCGCTGGCGCATGTTCCCCTGCTGATCGAAGACAAGGAATGGGCCGACATCAGCGCCGGCCTGGTACAGCGGGCCGAACTGTTCGAGGAAACCATTGCCGATATCTTCGGGCCGAACCGGCTGATCGAGAAAGGCATCCTGCCGGCGGGGCTGATCGCGGCCAGCCCTGAATATTTGCGGCCGGTGGTCGGCAGCAAGCCGGCAGGCGGCCATTTCCTGCATTTCTGCGCCTTCGAACTCGGCCGCGGTCCGGACGGCCAGTGGTGGGTGCTGGGCGACCGCACGCAGGCGCCGTCGGGTGCCGGTTTTGCGCTGGAAAACCGCGTCGCCACCACGCGCGCGCTGTCGGATATCCATGGCGAGATGCATGTGCATCGTCTTGCCGGCTTCTTCCGCCGCTTCCGCGACGCACTGATCGGTATGGCCAAGGAAACCGACGGCCGCGTCGCCATCCTGACGCCGGGGCCGCTCAACGAAACCTATTACGAACATGCCTATATCGCCCGCTATCTCGGCATCATGCTGCTTGAAGGCGAGGATTTGACCGTCTCCGGCGGCCGATTGATGGTGCGCACCGTTTCCGGCCTGAAGCCGGTGAGCGTGCTGTGGCGCCGGCTCGACGCCGCCTTTGCCGACCCGCTTGAATTGCGCTCGGACTCGCAGATCGGCACGCCGGGCCTGGTCGAGGCGATCCGCCGGGGTGCGGTGTCGACGGTCAATGCGCTGGGCTCCGGCCTGATGGAAACACGCGCGCTGCTCGCCTTCCTGCCCAAGATTTCGCGCGCCTTGCGGGGTGAGGAGCTGCTGCTGCCCAGCGTTGCCACCTGGTGGTGCGGGCAAGAGACGGAGCGCGCGCATGTGCTCGCCAATCTCGACCGCATGGTGATCGGGCCGGCGCTGTCGACGCGGCTAGCCTTCGAGGATGACGACCAGACCAAGCTCGGTTCGGCGCTGTCGGCAGAAGAGCGCGCGGAACTGGTGGCGCGTATCGAACGCGCCGGCGGCGATTTCGTCGGCCAGGAAGCGGTGACGCTTTCCACCACGCCGGTTTATGTCGGCGGCTGGCTGGAGCCGCGCCCGGCAAGCCTGCGCGTCTACCTGGCGCGAACGCCGGAAGGCTGGACGGTGATGCCCGGCGGCTTTGCCCGCGTCGGTTTTTCGCTCGATCCGACGGCCATCGCCATGCAGCGCGGCGGCCAGGCGGCCGATGTCTGGGTGGTCAGCGACAAACCGGTGGAGCGCGAGACGCTGCTGCCGCAGGAGCATGACAGTTTTACCCGCAGCATGCCGGGCAGCCTGCCCAGCCGCGCGGCGGAAAACCTGACCTGGCTCGGCCGCTACATCGAGCGCTCGGAAGACACGGTGCGCATCCTGCGCGCCTATCACGTGCGGTTGGCCGAGACCTCAGACCCCGACATGCCGCTGCTGGCCGATATCAGGGACTATCTCGAGCCCTTCGGCATCGACGTCGACTCGGCAATCCCTTCCGGCCTGATCGGCACGCTGGACAGCGCCGTCTACAGCGCCGGGCAGATCCGCGACCGGTTTTCGCCCGATGGCTGGCTGGCGCTGAAGGATCTGTCGAAGACCGTCCATCAGTTCGCGACGACGGTGGCGCCTGGCGACGACGCGACCCGGGCAATGACGGTCCTGCTGCGCAAGCTCGCCGGATTTTCCGGCCTGCTGCATGAGAACATGTACCGTTTCACCGGCTGGCGGTTCCTGGAGATCGGCCGGCGGCTGGAACGCGGCATCCAGATCGCCCGCACGCTGGCTCGGCTGACCAATCCCAAGGCGCCGGACGGCGCGCTCGATATGATGCTGGAGATCGGCGACAGCGTCATGACCCACCGGCGGCAATATCCGGTTCAGGCGGGCCGGCGCACGGTGATCGACCTTTTGGTGCTCGATCCGCTCAACCCGCGCTCCATTCTGTTCCAGCTCGAACGGCTGAAGGCTGAAATCGGGCTGCTGCCCTCCGCCTTCGGTGAGGGGTATATGTCGCCAGCGGCAAAGGAAATCCTGCAGCTCAACACGGCAATTGCCGTCATGGAGCCATCGGAGATGTCGGCGGAGGTGCTCGACGATCTCGCCACTGAGATCGGCAACCTCTACAGCAGCCTCGCCAAAGCGTATTTTGGTTAGCATGCTGTACGATATCAGGCTTCATCTCAGCTACGATTATGATGCGGCGGCCGGCGGCGGTCGACATCAGGTGCGTGTATTGCCGCCGACCATTGCTGGCGTACAGCGCGTGGTCGCCGCCTCGCTTTCGTTTGTGCCGACCCCGTCGGAACGCACGGATTTTGCCGATTTCTTCGGCAACAATGTCACCGCGATCGCCTTTCGCGATGTCCATGACGGGCTCGACATCAGGATGAGCGCGCGCGTGTCGGTGTCGCGTCCCGAGCCTGGGCTCGATGTGTCGCCCGATCTGCAGCGGTTGCGGGAAGAACTCGGCGCCGTGCGGTCGCTGGCCCCCGATGCGCCGCACCACTTTCTCGCCGCCAGCGATCATGTCGGCATCGATGCGGCGATCACCGCCTATGCCCGGAAGAGCCTTGGCGGTTCGACCACCGCCACGGCCATGGACCTGTGCAATCGCATTCGCCGCGATTTCACTTATGACGGCAAGGCAACCACCGTTCGGACCAAGGCCAGCGACGCTTTCACGCTGAAGCGCGGTGTCTGCCAGGATTTTTCGCACATCATGATCGCCGGCCTGCGTGGCCTCGGCATTCCCGCCGGCTATGTCAGCGGCTTCCTGCGCACCATCCCGCCAAAGGGCAAGCCCCGGCTCGAAGGCGCCGACGCCATGCATGCCTGGGTCAGGGTGTGGTGCGGACGTGATGCCGGCTGGCAGGAGTTCGATCCCACCAATGGCATGCGGGCAAGCAACGACCACATCACCGTCGGCTATGGCCGCGACTACTCGGACGTGGCGCCGATCGTCGGTGTCTTGAAAACCACAGGCGGGCAAGTCGGCGACCAGGCGGTGGACGTTATCCCGGTGGTGCTCGAGAAGGCCTGACGGCAGCGAGGGTGCGGGGCCACGCCCAGGCGGGCAAAGACTGCTTCTCAAACACGGATGCGGCGGCTATCCTGAGCGTATTTAAGGGGAACCGCCCGCACATGTGAAATGCGCCGGCGTGGAGCTATCTTTGAAAGCAGTCAGCGTCGTCATTCCGGCCCACAATGCGGCGGCAACCATCGCCGGTACGCTGGCCTCACTTCGTTCCGAGGCTGACCTTATCGACGAGGTGCTGCTGGTCGACGATTTGTCGTCGGACGGCACGGCAGCCATAGCGCTAGACGCAGCTTCGCAAATGTCATTGCCGTTGCGTGTGCTCAAGGGCAGCTGCGGTGACGCCGGCGGCGCCCGCAATCTGGCGCTGGCGCAGGCGCGATGTTCCTGGATTTATATGATCGATGCCGACGACCTGCATCTGGAAGGCGGGCTGCGGTCCCTGATTTTGTGCGCTAATTCCCAGCCACCGGCCGATATGGTGGTCGGAGCCTATCGCCGACGAACCGATGGCGAGGACAGGCATGTCAAGGTTCCCAGCGGCTATACGGCCAGCGGCGCCGCCAATGCTTCTGCCTATCTGAAAGGTCATACCCGCTCGATTGCCGTGGGCAGCGTGCTGGTGTCGCGCAGCGTGATCGGAGACACCAGGTTCCCGACCGGGCTCGCCTATGACGAAGACACATTGTTCTGGGCACGGCTGATGAGCAGGGCCTCGCTTGCCGTCATTTCACGACCTGTGATGATTTACGTCGTGTCGGCGGAGCGCTCCGACGACCGTTTCACGATCAAGCCGGCGCAACGTTTCCTCGACTGGCACCTCGCACTCCGCAAACTCACCGACTGCGGCATTCCGAAGTCGACTCTGAAGGTCAGGGAAGGCCTGGTCGCGCTCAAGATCGCCCGCGTCCACTATGCGCGTGGCGACCTGGAGACCGCGGCGCGGTTCCTGACCGTAGCCAGGGCGGCGCCGAAAGGTGCCTCGGATTGCTGGCGCTGCATGCGCTACCAATTCAAGCTTGCGGTGCGCCGCCGCTTTTTCCCTCCGCAAGCTCAGTTGCAACGTGCCTGATACGGGCCCGCCGAAGCTTGCCGTCATTGTCATTGGCTACCGCGCGCCGGGTCGAATCGTCGAGGCGGTAGTGTCTTTGCTTGATCAGAAGATGCCGCTTGAAATCGTCGTGGTTAACTCAGGGGGAGGGCAAGTGTCGACGCTGCTGTCTGGCGCCGGGGTCAAGGCGCCGGTGATCGAGGTCAGTCGAAGGCTGTTTGTCGGTGCAGCCCGAAATGTTGGCATCGCGGCGACGCGAGCGCCTTTCGTTGCCTTTCTTGCAGACGATTGTCTCGCCAGTCCCGGCTGGGCCGCGGCACGGATGCAGCGGCATCTGGCCGGCGACCGCGCCGTGGCGAGCGCCATGGTGAACAGCCATCCGCGCAATCTGATTGCCTGTGCGGCACATCTGGTCATGTTCATGCGGCGGCTTCCCGGTCTGCCGGCGGATCGTGCGCTGCGTTACGGCGTATCGTTCGATCGCCGGCTGTTCGATGAATATGGCTTGTTCGATGAAACGATGCCCGTTGCCGAAGACACAGAATTTTTGGGGCGGCTGCCGCAGGAACTGCAGCCGGTTTGGGAGCCGGGGGTGCAAACGGTTCATCGCAACGAAACCCGGCTGTTCGGCTTGCTCGCCGATCAGTACAGGCGCGGCTATCGCCGCGGCGATTACCTTGCGGCGCCCAGCCGCAACACCCCGTTTCGTTTTTTCCGCGACACCTTTCGCGACCGGCGCAATGTTCGCGAATTGGCAAAGATCGGCCTCTCCGGATCGGATCTGACCTTTGCGATGCGGTCGATGCCAATTGTCTGGTTTGCCCTGCTCGTGATGTCCGTGGGCGTCTATGCCGGCGCGCGAAATCGCGTGAAAGCGGCGCCAAGAAAATGATAACCAGCCAAATCAAACCTCGACGCTGGCGACGGAGCCGCCTGTTCTGGACGCGGCAGAGAACGATCGCAGTTTTCAGCTATCGCTATGACGCGCATCTGGTTGCCGACCTGATCGCCAATATCGATCCGGTCGTCGATGGCTGGATTGCCTATGACGATCGTGGGGCGATCGGCGTGTTCAGCAGCGAGCCGCAGCGGCGGCGGATATTGCTCGAAGCAGCGAAAAACGCCGCCGCCGACTGGATCCTGGCTATTGATCCCGATGAGCGGATGGAACACGGTGCTGCGGAGCGGATTGGACAATTGACGGGTGATTACAGGCGCATGGCCTGGGGGTTCCGGTTCTGCGAATTGTATTCGCCGACCGAGTACCGGGTTGATGGCCTGTGGGGCGAGAAGGTCCAGCACCGTCTGTTCAGAGCTTACGATCCGGCGAACTACCGGCCAGAGGATCTGCATGGGCTCTGGTATCCTCCTGATCTCGGTTTCAAGGCCCGCAAAAGCGGGCTCAACCTCTATCATCTGAAAATGATCGAGCCGAAACGGCGGATCGCCCGCCGCAATCTCTACGACCACCTCGATCCGAAGGGCCTCCTGCAGGATGTGGGCTATGACTACCTAGCCGACGAGGCAGGGGCCGTGTTCGAACAGATTCCGCCCGGGCGCGACTATAGCCCGCTTCACGTCGATGATGGCGGCCTCTGGATGGCCGACGTGTCGGTGGATACGAAAGCCTAGCCTGGAACTTGTTTCAGTCAGGAGGCTCTTTTTTGAGATGGCTCAAGGCGGGGCTGGTTTGACGCTAGGTCAGCCGCATTTTTTTATCGACGCCATGTCGGGATCGGTCCTACTGTTTCGTCCTTTGACAGAGAAAAGGACGTCCCATGCTCTATGCTATCCTCTGCTACGCCTCCGAAGATGTCGTCTGCTCCTGGAGCAAGGCGCAGGACGATGAGGTCATGGCCAATCTTCTCGACGTCCAGGAAAAATATGCCAAAGCCGGCCGGCTTGGCCCGGTGGCGCGGCTGCTGCCGACCACGGCGGCGACAACGCTGAGAAGGGTCAAGGGCGAGTCCGTCGTCATCGACGGCCCGTTTGCCGAGACCAAGGAACAGTTCCTCGGCTTCTACACGCTCGAATGCGCCGATCTCGACGAGGCCGTCGAGTTCGCGCGCGAGCTTTCCGAGGTCAACCCCAGCGGCGGCTCCTACGAGATCCGGCCGGTTTCCATTTTCAATCCCGCCAGGGTTCCCGCATGACCGAACTCGCCTGGATCAGCACGGCGATCAGCACTGCCCGTCCGCAGGCGATGGGCGCGCTGCTGCGCTACTTCCGCGATCTCGATGCGGCGGAAGAAGCTTTCCAGGACGCTTGCCTGAGAGCGCTGAACAATTGGCCGAAAAATGGCCCGCCGCGCGATCCGGCAGCTTGGCTGATCTTTGTCGGCCGCAACAGCGGCATCGATGCGGTACGCAAGCGCGCCAAACAGGCGCCGCTGCCGGAGGAGGACCAGATTTCCGACCTCGAGGATGCCGAGAGCGATATCGCCGAGCGGCTGGACGGGGCGCATTACCGCGACGACATCTTGCGGCTGTTGTTCATCTGTTGCCATCCCGACCTGCCGGCGACGCAACAGATTGCGGTCGCATTGCGCATCGTCTCCGGCCTCACCGTCAAGCAGATCGCGCGCGCCTTTCTCGTCGGCGAGAGCGCCATGGAGCAGCGCATCACCCGCGCCAAGGCGCGCATTGCCGACGCCGGCGTGCCGTTCGAGACACCGGGCGCGGTCGAGCGATCGGAGCGGCTCGCGGCTGTCGCGGCCATGGTCTATCTGATCTTCAACGAAGGCTATTCGACCAACAGCGGCGAAGCGCCGGCGCGCGCGCCGCTGTGCGAAGAGGCGATCCGGCTGGCCCGCCTGCTGCTGCGGCTGTTCCAGACCGAGCCGGAGATCATGGGGCTGACGGCGCTGTTGCTGCTCCAGCATGCGCGAGCGCCGGCCCGTTTCGATGAAAACGGCGAGATCGTGCTGCTCGAGGATCAGGATCGCAGCCTGTGGACCCGAAAGATGATCGATGAGGGTCTGGCGCTGGTCGACAAGGCATTGCGCCACCAGAAGCCCGGTCCCTACCAGGTGCAGGCGGCGGTGGCCGCGCTGCATGCGCGGGCGGAACGGGCCGAGGATACCGACTGGGTTGAAATCGACCTGCTCTACAGCCTGCTCGAACAGATGCAGCCGTCGCCGGTGATCACCCTCAATCGCGCTGTCGCTGTTGCCAAGGTGCGCGGCCCGGAAGCGGCGCTTGCCATGATCGAGCCGCTGGAATCCAGGCTTTCGGGCTATTTCCACTTCTTCGGCCTCAAGGGCGGCCTCTTGATGCAGCTTGGCCGCGGCGACGAGGCGCGCGTCGCCTTCGATCGTGCCATCGCGCTGGCCAACACGGCTGCGGAAGCCGCCCATATCCGCATGCATATCGACCGCCTGATGAAGGACGGTACCGCGTCGAGCGCCGCCAAGGCCGCGCTCTGATCCTTTTCGTCCGGCTGGTTCAATGGTCTGGGCCTGGCTTGGACCATGCCGGGGTGGCGATTTTTCCCTGAAACAGGTAATGGCACGCCATGACAGCGCCTCCTGTGCCCGATGGCACCGAGAAGGCATGACGCAAGGCTTGAGCCGCCAGCCAATAAGCGGCGGACTCTGAAAGGGACAAAAATGACGATAGCGAAGGAAACGACTGAGCTTCTGGCGAAACTGGGTGTCGCCGAGGGCGCGCTTGTCGGCGGCGATCTCATCGTGCGCAGCCCGGTGACGGGCGAGCAGATCGCGGCACTGAAGACGATCTCACCGGCCGATGCGGCAAAGACCATCGAAGCCGCCCACAAAGCGTTCCAGAGCTGGCGGCTGGTGCCGGGGCCGAAGCGCGGCGAACTGGTGCGGCTGCTCGGCGAGGAACTGCGTGCGCACAAGGCCGAGCTTGGCCGGCTGGTGTCGATCGAGGTCGGCAAGATCCCGTCCGAGGGCCTTGGCGAAGTGCAGGAAATGATCGACATCTGCGATTTCGCCGTCGGCCTTTCCCGGCAATTGTACGGTCTGACCATCGCCACCGAGCGCCCGGGCCATCGCATGATGGAGACCTGGCATCCGCTCGGCGTCGTCGGCGTTATCTCCGCCTTCAATTTCCCGGTGGCGGTGTGGTCGTGGAACACCGCACTGGCGCTGGTCTGCGGCGACGCCGTGGTGTGGAAGCCGTCGGAAAAGACGCCGCTGACAGCGCTTGCCTGCGAAGCGATTTTTGCGCGCGCCGTCAAGCGTTTCGGAGCGGACGCGCCGGAAGGGCTGGCGCCGGTGCTGATCGGTGATCGCGCCGTCGGCGAGATCCTGGTCGACCATCCGAAGGTGGCACTGGTCTCCGCTACGGGTTCGACCCGCATGGGCCGCGATGTCGGCCCGCGGCTGGCCAAGCGCTTTGCCCGCGCCGTGCTGGAGCTCGGCGGCAACAATGCCGGCATCGTCTGCCCGTCGGCCGATCTCGACATGGCCTTGCGCGCCATCGCCTTCGGCGCCATGGGCACTGCGGGACAGCGCTGCACGACGCTGCGGCGCCTGTTCGTGCATGACAGCGTCTATGATGCTTTGCTGCCGCGCCTGAAGAAGGCCTATGAGAGTGTTTCGGTCGGCAACCCGCTGGAGACCTCGTCGCTGGTCGGTCCGCTGATCGACAAGGCTGCCTTCGACGCCATGCAGAAGGCGCTGAAGGAAGCTACCGCGCATGGCGGCAAGCTGACCGGCGGTTCGCGGGTCGAGAACGGCCATCCCGATGCCTATTATGTGCATCCGGCGCTGGTTGAAATGCCGAAGCAGGTGGCTCCTGTCACCGAAGAAACCTTCGCGCCGATCCTCTATGTGATGAAGTATTCCGACTTCGACGCTGTGCTCGACGAACACAATGCGGTGGGCGCCGGCCTGTCGTCGTCGATCTTCACCCGCGACCTGCAGGAATCCGAGCGCTTTCTCGGCGTCGACGGTTCGGACTGCGGCATCGCCAACGTCAATATCGGCACGTCGGGCGCCGAGATCGGTGGCGCCTTTGGCGGCGAGAAGGAAACTGGCGGCGGCCGCGAATCCGGCTCTGACGCCTGGAAGGCCTATATGCGGCGCGCCACCAACACGGTGAACTATTCCAAGGCGCTGCCGCTGGCGCAGGGCGTGTCCTTCGACATCGACTGAGGAATTCCGCCGAAACTGCGAACGGGCAATGCCGTGAGGCGTTGCCCGTTTCCATTTCTACAGTGCCGTGGCGAAAGCCTTGCCCGTCGTGGGGTCGAAGAGGCGCAAGGTCTCTTCGTCGAAGGCGAATGCGCATGTTTCGCCCTTGCCGACGCGGGCGCGTGGCGGCAGGCAGGCCGTCAGCCTTTGTGTGCCGATCCGGGCGGTGGTGACCAGTTCCGGGCCGGTGAGCTCGACGACGTCGATTTCGACCGGCAATGGCAGTTCCGTTGCCGCGCCGGTGGCGAGGCGAAGCGCCTCGGGCCTGATCCCGACAATGACCTGTGCGCCATCCTTTGCCGCGTTTCTGAAACGGGCGGGCAAGGGCAATCGCACAGTTGAACCGGCAATGGCCAGCGTTCCACTCTCGACCGTGGCCTGCAGCATGTTCATCGACGGCGCGCCGACGAAACCGGCGACATAGAGCGTCGCCGGGTGGTTGTAAATGTCCTCTGGCGTGCCGAGCTGTTCGATCCTGCCGTCGCGCATGACAGCAATGCGCGTCGCCAGCGTCATCGCCTCGATCTGGTCGTGGGTAACATAGACGACGGTGGTCTGCAGCAGCTGGTGCAGGCGCTTGAGCTCGGTGCGCATTTCCAGCCGCAGTTTCGCATCGAGATTGGAAAGCGGTTCGTCGAACAGAAAGACCTGCGGCTTGCGCACCAGCGCCCTGCCGATGGCGACGCGCTGGCGCTGGCCGCCGGACAGCTGGCTCGGCTTGCGGTCGAGCAAGGCTTCGATCTGCAGCAGTTTTGCGGCTTCGCGCACCGTCTTGTCGCGCTCGGCGGCTGGCACTTTGCGCATCTCCAGACCGAAGCCGATGTTGCGATGAACGGTCAGGTTCGGATAGAGCGCGTAGGACTGGAAGACCATGGCGATGTCGCGGTTCTTGGGGTGGACGCCAAGCACCGAGCGGCTGCCGATCAGCACGTCGCCGCTGGTCGCCTCGGCCAGTCCGGCGATGATGTTGAGCAGCGTCGACTTTCCACAGCCCGAGGAGCCGAGCAGCACCAGGAACTCGCCGCTTTCCAGCGCGATGTCGATGCCTTTCAGCGTTTCGACGGCGCCGTAGCTTTTGCGGATGTTGCGGATTTCAAGCGCGCTCATGGACGACGTCCTCGAATTGCAAGGGCCCGCCATAGTTGCGGGGCAGAGTGGAAATCGCCCGGGACGCCACGTGCGTGGCGGCCGACAGGCAGGAACTCAGCGGCTGGTCCTGCGCCAGTGCGGCGAGAAAGGCAGCGTTGAAGACATCGCCGGCGCCGATCGTGTCGACGACGTTCACATTAGGTGCGGCCGCTTCGACCAGAGCGCCGTCCGGGCCGATGGCGAGCGCGCCGTCCGGTCCGCGCTTGACGACGACGGTGGCGCCTTTCTTCATGCTGAACCTGATCTCACGCGCCGCGTCGACCGGGCTTTCCAGCCCTGCCAGGGTCAGCGTCTCGACCTCGTTGAAAAGTGCGAGATCGCAGCGTGACAACCACCCGCGCGCCGCAGCACAGTTCGCCGCCGTCCAGCCAGCCATCGGCCAGCCGGTGTCGAGCGCCACCGCAATGTCGTGCCTGTCCGCCCAGTCGAAAAACGCGTCGTAGTCGCCGGTGAGATCATCGGTAAGGAAGGAGCCGCACAGCAGCGCATAGCCGCCGGAGAGCTGCTTGCCGTCGAGGACGGCGAAGACATCGGCAAGACTGAAGCGCGGCAGGTGGCCGCGCGTGGTGAAGAAGGTGCGCTCACCGTCGGGGTGGGTCATGCCGACGGACAGCGTCGTGCCTTCCGGGCGCACCGGCCATTTCTGCGCCCGGCTGCCGAAGGCCTCGCGCAGCCAGCGGCCGAACTGGTCGTCGCCGACATTGGCGGCAATCTCGAAGTCGACACCCAGCGCTTCCCAGGCGAGGCCGCTGTTTCCCGCCTGTCCGCCGACGCGCAACTCGTCATGGTCGACGACGGTTTCCGTTCCCGCCGCCGGCCATGGCGCGACCGGGCCGACAATCAGGTCGACATTGACGTTGCCGATCACTGCCAGCGGCCGCATCATTCGCTCCGGGTGATCTTGGTGGAACGAACCGGCGTACCGGCATTGTCGACGCGAGCATCGGCAAAGGCGATCATCAGCCGCTGCGCTACCGGCAGCATGGCAAAGATCGCCGCCAGGCCGGAAGCCGGCTTGAACGACAGCGTGACGGCGCCGGTGACTGGGACTTGCCCGGACGAATCGAAGATGACGAGCGGTGCGCCGGCTTCGACCACGGAAACCGCCATGGCGGTGACCAGCTCCGCCGTCGGGTCGCTGCCGCGAAACAGGATGACGCCGGTCAGCGGGCCGAGCATTTCCATCGGACCATGGCGGAGCTGGCCGCCTTCGAGGGAAAAGCACGGCAATCGCGACAGTTCGGTGAGGCCGAGCGCCAAAGCTTCGGCGAGACCTTGCAGCCGGCGACCGGAGGTGACGACGGTGGTCACCGTGCCCAGCGCGGCAAGTGCGTCATGGATGTCGACTGTTTCTGGAGCGTCGAGCGCGGCGAGTGCTGCGACGGGGTCATCGCCGAGCGCGGCCAGAATGGCCACATGCAAGGCAAAGGTCACAGTCAGGCTGCGGGTCGCGGCGAAGGCCAGCTCGCTGCCGCCTGCGCCAACCAGGCAGGGCACCGTTCGGGCGAGGAACGAGGCGCTCTCCAGCGTCAGGCCGAACGTGTCGGAAACAGCGCCGGCTTCGGCGAACCAGCGCACGACTTCGGCGCTTTCGCCCGACTGAGAGGTGACGAGCACGGTCCTGCCTGCGAGCGGCAGCGGCTGGCCAAGCTGCTCGGACAGCGGCAAGGCGATGGCGTCGATGCCATGCGCGCGATAGAGCGGCTCGACGGCGCGCCCGACCGCATGCGAGCCGCCCATGCCGAGCAGAAGCAGCCGGCCGCTCCGTCGTATCGAGGCAGCGATCTTTGTCGCCATCACCGCGTTGTCCTGGAACGACGCGATCGCATCGCTGTGCTGGCGCGCCATTTCGCGATCGATCGCAGCGAGCCCGAACGGACGGTCTTTTGGTACAGTCATGGTCATCCTTTGACACCGCCGCTGGTCAGGCCGGAAATCAGCGCACGTTGCATGACGAGGCCGATCAGCACTGGCGGCAGGGCGGCCAGCACGCCGGCTGTGGCAATCAGGCCGTAGTCGGAGACACGGCCGCCGGCGAGATCGGCGATGGCGACGGTCAGCGTCTTCGCGCGCTGGTCGGAGGTGAAGAGCAGCGCGTAGAAGAACTCATCCCAGGCAAGCAGCACGGCAAACAGCGCAGACGTGGCCATGACAGGGGCTGCCAGCGGCAGCGTGATGATGCGCAGCGTCTGGAACAGTCCGGCGCCATCGATCATCGCCGCCGCCTCGATTTCACGCGGGATCGAGTCGAAGCCCGCCTTCATCAGCCAGGTGGTGAACGGCGCCAGGATGGTCAGGTAGACCAGCGCCAGGCCGAAGACATTGTTGAGCAGGCCGAGATGCGAGAGACCCATATAGAGCGGCACAGCAAGCGCCACCGGCGGCAGCATGTAGGTGGCGATGACCATCGACAGCGACCAGCCGATCGACGGTGTGCGCGAGACGGCCCAGCCGGCGGGAATGGCCAGAAGCAGAGCTGCAATGGTCGCCATGCCGGCGATCTCCAGGCTGTTGCGCAGCGATGCGGTGAAGGCGGCGCCGGCGCTGTTTTCGCCGGTCGACAGCAATTGCTGGTAGCGCGAGAAGTCGGCGCTTTGCGGCCACCAGCGCAGCGGCTTGGCGGCAAGGTCGGCGGCCGGCGAGATGCTCATGATGAACAGCCAGGCGATTGGGGCGAGAATCACCACGGCAAGCAGCAGCGCGCATGCGTAGATGAAGACGGTGAAAGCGGGGCTCTTGCGTTCCATCAGTTGGCGCTTCCGGCGGTCTTCCGCACCAGGGCTGCGTAGGCAACGGCCAGCACGGTGACGAGCAAGGTGACAATCAGCGCCAGCGAGGCACCGGAACCGGCGCGCTGGAAGGAAAAGGCCTCCTGATAGACGAGGATCGACAGTGTGCGCGTGCTGTTGGCCGGGCCGCCGCGGGTCATCACCCAGATGATGTCGAAAACCTTGAAGGCCTCGATGGTGCGCAGCACCAGCGCCACCACCAGCGGTCCGGCGAGATAGGGCAGAATGACGAAGCGGAAACGGGCGAAAGGTCCGGCGCCGTCGACAAGGGAGGCAGCGGTGATGTCGCGCGGCACCGCCTGCAGGGCGGCCAGCGCAATCAGCGCCACCAGCGGAAAGTTCTTCCAGCAGTCGGCGATGATCAGCGCCGCCAGCGCCGTGCCCGGCTCGCCGAGCCAGGAGCGATAGGCATCGATGAGATGCAGCTGCGTCAGCGCCGCGTTCAGTGCTCCGTATTCCGGATTGTAGATCAGCCGCCACAGCGTGGCGTTGACCACGGTCGGCAGCGCCCAGGGCAGGATCATCAGCGCCCGCAGAAAGGCGCGACCGCGAAACTCCTGGTTCAGCAGCAGTGCGGCCAGCACGCCGATCACCATTTCGATGGCGACCGACACGACCGCAAACCAGGTCGTGGTGACCAGCGTGCGCGAGAAATTCGAGCTGGACAGCATCTTGGTGTAGTTGTCGATGCCGACGAACGAGCCCTCTGTGCCGACCAGTTTGGCGTCGGTGAAGGACAGGCCAACAGTGTCGACAAGCGGCCAGCCGATGACGGCGACCATGACCACGAGCAGCGGCAGCATCAGCAGCCACGCACGGGTCGTCATCCAGGTGCCCGACATCGGAGCAGCCTCTCTTCATTCATCGCGATTTGACAGATAGCACGGGCGGTCTTTCGCCGCCCGCGCTCAACGAACAGCTGGGCTCAAAGACCGCTGTTTTCAGCAGCCGTCTTCAGCGCGTCTTCCGGCGAGGCTGACCCGAGCAGCGATTCCTGGATCGCCTGCTGCAAAGCGGTCGACATCTCCTGGTATTTCGGCGTGGTCGGGCGCGGATACATGGCGGCAAGCCCGACTTTCGCGGTGGCGATCAGTTCCTCCTGGCCCTTGGTCACCGCCGGGTCGTCATAGGACGAGGCCCAGATCGGCAGCGAGAGCTTGGCGTACTGGTTCTGTGTCGCCTGCGAGGTCATGAACTCGATGTACTTCCAGGCTTCGTCCGGGTGCTTGGAGACTGCGGTGACGCCAAGGCCCATCGAACCATTGACGGCCGAAACCTCACTCTTGCCGGCAATGCCTGGCGCCGGCACGACGCCGATCTTGCCAGCGACCTTGCTGTCCTTCGGGTCGTTGGCCATGTTGTACATGTAGGTCCAGTTGAGCGCGAAGGCGGCATCGCCGTTCTCGAACACCTTGCGGACGTCCTCTTCGAGGAATTCCTTGGAGTTCGGATTGGTGACGCCGGACTTGTAGCTGGCGACCATGTATTTCAGCGCGTCGAGCCCGCCGCCGTTCTGGAAGTCCGGCTTGCCGTCCTTGAGGAATTCGCCGCCATAGGCGCTGACCAGCATGGCGTAGTCACAGATCACGGCTTCGGCCTGCGACCAGCTCCAGGCAATCGGCGTGGTGAGAAGCCCCTTGTCCTTTATGATCTTGGCCTGCTCGCTCAACTCGTCCCAGGTCTTGGGCGGGGTCTTGATGCCGGCCTTCTCGAGGATTTCCTTGTTGTAGAACAGGTATTTGGTGTCGAGAATCCAGGGCATGCCATAATATTTGCCGTCATACTGGACGGTGGTCCAGGCGCCGGGCAGCACGCCTTTCTTCATGTCTTCGGTAATCTTGGACGACTCGTCGACCAGCACCTTGTTGGTGGCATATTCGGCCGGCCAGATGACGTCGAAAAGCACGACGTCGTAGCCGCCGCCCGACCCTTGCGCCAGCACGGTCTTGTCGTGGAGGCCTTCATAGGGGACGAATTCGAGATTGACCTTGATGTCTGGATTGGCCTTGGTGAAGGCGTCCGTCATGGCGCGGACATCGGCTTCGCTGTAGGCGGCCTGCGCCATGAAAAGCGCATTCAGCGATGTTTCGGCGAAAGCGTGGGGAACCAGCAATCCTCCAGCGAAGACTGCGCCCAAAAGTGTCTTACCGATCGATTTCAACATTTTCATCTCCCATTTCCAGCGTTGACGAGTTGGTGGTGCCGGCGTTGCACCGCCTTCTCAAACTGATGTCGCGTGACCTTTTGTTTGCCGGAGCGATCGGTGGCGATAGGCGTTCAGCCTTGGCCATCTTTTTCTGGAGCGCCCGGTTTCACCATTAAGTCAATTCGCTTGACTTAATTAGTCGATCAATAGTTTATTGGAGTCAAGAGGGAAACGCCGGTGAACGATATCAGCCCGATCCGTGCCAAAAGCGGCACCAACCAGGAAGGCACCAGCGCACACAACCGCCGCGTCATGATCGAGGCGCTGCGGCTGAACGGCGCGCTTTCGCGCGCCGACCTGGCACGGGCGACGCAGCTGACCAAACAGGCGGTGTCGAACATCATCGAGGATCTCGAACGCGACGGCCTGGTCATTGCCCTCGACACGGTGCGCAAGGGCAGGGGCCAGCCTTCGACCCCCTACAGGCTGGTTCCGGAAGGCGCCTTCGCCATCGGGCTGCAGATTGACCGGCATGTGACGCGGGCGGTTGCCGTCGATCTGGTCGGCAGCGTGCTGGCGCGTGCCGAAGCGAACCTGCCGGTCGATGAGCCCTCACAAGGCGTCAAGATCATCCTCGGCCTGATCGATGGTGTCAGACGCCAGCTGGCCGGTATTTCCAGCCAGTCCGAAAGCCGGCTCGTCGGCCTAGGCGTCGCCATGCCCGGCCCGTTCGGGGTGAAGAATTCCGACGACAAATGGATGATGCCGGCTTGGCAAAAATTTCCGCTGCTGGAAACCCTTGCCGCAGGCACCGGCTTGAATGTCGGGCTGCAGAACGACGCCGCCGCCTGTGCAACGGCGGAGCGTATCGTCGGCGCCGCGCATGGTGTTGACCATGCGGTTTGCCTTTATGTCGGCTATGGCATCGGTGCCGGACTTATCCTGAATGGCGAGCTCTATAGCGGCGGCAACGGCAATGCCGGTGAGATCGGCATGGCCCTGTTGTCGCCGGCCGGTCCCGGCTCGACGCCGCTCGAGCATCGCGCCTCGCTCGCCTCGCTTTACCAGCACCTCGACATGAACCTCGCCGATGAAGGCCTCTATGAGCGGATGAACGCACTCGCCACAGCCGATGATCCCAAGATCATGGCCTGGATCGAAGGTGCCGCGCATGATCTGCGCTGGAGCGTGCATCTCATCGAAACGATCTTCGACCCGCAGATCGTCATCCTGACCAGCGGTGCGCCGGAAGCGCTGGCCCGCCGCCTGCTGGAGGCGATGCATCCACTGCTGCCGTCGATCGCCGACCGGCCCGGGCGTCTGTTGCCACGCCTGCAACTCGGCATCACCGATCCCTGGTCGATCGCGCTCGGTGCCGCGGCCGAACCGATCAGCCGCGCCTTCGACCCGCGGTTTTCGGCGATCCTGAAGACACGCTCCGGCGGTTCCTGAAAAACGACCTTCAGGTGCCCTTCGACGGCGGAAAACACGCTGCGAAGGCCGCGTCCATAATGGCGAGTTTGACGGCCTGGGCGCTCATGTACTCCTGATAGAAACTGTTCGAGATCCACATGACGGATTTGCCGCGCTGGCCGAGCCAGCCGAGGCTGCCGAGCCCTTCGGCATCGCGCAATTTGCGGGCGAGATGGGTGCGCGAGAGCTTGAGCCAGTTGGCGAAATCGCCGATCGACACCACGCCGGTCGGAATCCGGTCCAACCCGGCATGGTCGGGATCGACGCCGGAGATCAGCCAGTCCATGACGACGCCGCCATTGTTGAGCCAGGTGAACAGCGAGAAGGTCTGTTTTGGCTCACGCACCGGACTCGACGACACCAGGCCGTCGGCCACCAGCGGCTGCACCCTTGCAAGCGCGTCGGGTCGTTGGAGGAAATTCGCAAGCCGGCTGGCGCCATCCAGACTGTCCAGCGTCTGCAGATGGGCAAGAAGCCAGCCGGTCACCGCTTCCAGCGAGGCCGCCGCGGGCTGCAGAGGGCGGATGCGCCCGTCCTCGCTGTTTTCCAGATACTCGATGAAATCATAGTGCAGCATCTCACGGATGAAGGCATCGGCCGTGTTACGGCTGGCGACGGCGTGCTGGCCGACAACGTCCAGAAAGCGCGACGTCGTCAATTGCTTGCGATAGTCGCTGGGGTCGCGCCTGAAATGCATGGCAAGGCCGAGATGCGCCATCAGCCACCGTTGCTGCGTGGCAAACACCGAAGAGCGGCGCGGGTCGGCTCTGAAGGCTTTGACCATCGCCAGCGCCTGTGCCTGGACACAGCGGTGCAATGCCGGGTGCCCGGCAATGTCTTCCAAGGTCAGCATATCCTCCCCCGTGCGCCGCTACAGCCTCTCGGCTGCGAAGAAGAAAATCACATTTTCAGTCTTCGCGGCTTGTGTCCAGACGCCCCAATCAGGACCACACAACGGATCGATTACGGCGGTGTTAAGCAGGTGGTAGCTACGCCTCAGCTGTTGGAAAACACGCCTGGAAAGCAGCCTCGACAATGGCGAGTTTGGCGGCCTGGACCGTCATGTACTCCTGGTAGAACTGGTTCGACACCCACATGACCGAATGGCCGGGCTGGCCCAGCCAGCCAATACTGCCGAGCGCCTCGGCATCGCGCAATTTGCGCGCCAGATGGGTTCGCGACAGCTTGAGCCAGTCGGCAAACTCCGCGATCGAAACGACGCTGGTCGGGATACGATCGAGGCCGGCATGATCGGGATCGATGCCGGACATCAGCCTGTCCATGACGATGCCGCCATTGTTGAGCCAGATGAACAGCGAAAAGGTCTGTTTGGGTTCGCGCACCGGGCTGGAGGAAAGTAGGCCGTCCGCCACCAGCGGCTGCAATTTGGCAATCATTTCGGGTCGTTCGAGGAACATGGCCAACCGGCTGCCGCCATCGAGACTGTCCAGCGTGCGCAGATGGGTGGTGACCCAGCCGGCAAATGCCTTGAGCGTGCCCGCCGTCACCTCGAACGGGTGGGCACGACCGTCCCCGGTCGTCGGCAGATACTCAATGATGTGGTAGTGCAACATCTCCTTGATGAAAGCGTCGGCGGTGTTGCGGCTGGCCACCGAATTCCGGCGGATGGCCTCCATGAAGCGCGTCACCGTCACCTCCGTGTGATGGTCGCGCGGGTCTCGCCTGAAATGCAAGGCAAGGCCGACATGGGCCATCAGCCAACGCTGCTGCGTGGCGAACACCGAAGCAAGGCGCGGCGTCGCTTCATAAATCTGGAGCAGGGCTAGCGACTGCGCCCGGACACCACGGTGCAATGCCGGATGGCCGGCAATATCTTCCAAATTCAGCGCCGTCCTCCTCGCTCCGACCCAGCCCCCGGCCCGCGAAGACAAGGATTACATTTTCAGCCTTCACCCTTCGTGTCCAGCGTCGCGATCCGACCGATAGTCCTAACTCGATCGCGCCCGGCGGCTGCGGCGTTTTGCCAACTGCTTGCAAGCGAAGAGCCCACCCCGTCGCTCGACACCGGCGAGTGACCCAAGCGTCAGATTTCGAGCGCTTCCCGCAGGGCTGGACCACCCCTGACGCGAAGATCGAGGTCGGCTTCGATGTGGTCGATGTGGTGCAGCATCAGCGCGCTGGCGCGTTCGGCATTGCCGTTTTCAAGGGCGTCGAGGATCTGCATGTGCTCATTGTGGCCGCAGCTCGAAATGCCGGAGCGGCCATAGAGAGCGATCACCAGCGAGGAGCGCGCCACCAGTTCTTCCATGAAGCGCTGCAGGATGACGTTTCCCGCCACCGAGGCCAGCAGCAGGTGAAAATCGCCTGACGCCTTAATTTCGGAGCGTCTGGCGGTCGGTCCGCGTTCGGCAATGAAACGACCCTCTTCCTCAAGCTGCGCCTTGAACGCATCGACATGCTCCGGGGTGATGCGCCCGGCGGCTGCAATGGCGATACCGGGTTCGATGAGCCGGCGTGAGGCAAAGACCTGACGCGCCTCTTCCGGCGACGGATTGGCGACGAAGGCGCCACGATTGCGCTCGGTGCGCACCAGTCCTTCGAAGGACAGCATCTGCAGTGCGGCTCGCGCCACGGTGCGGCTGACATCGAACAGAGTGCCGACCTCGCCTTCGGACAATTTGGTTCCGGGCGCCAGCCGGCGGTCGACGATCGCGTCGCGCAGCTGGTCGCGGATCGCCTGGGCGCGATCCTCATTGGCGTTGTCGATAGCGGGGAAAGTCTGGTCGGCAATGTTCATGGCGGCGCACCCTCACGCCTTTCTATCCTGAATCGGGGCGCGCGGACGAGAGCCAAAGTGAACACGATCCAAGAAAAGATTGCATACGATTTTTGCGCAGATCGAAAACAATCGCCCATAATTTGTGCACTGCACAAGGATGCTGTTTCGATGGGCAGTCGGCTTCGGTGCTGATTTCCCCAAGGATTCAAATGCTTGAGGGAGGTGACCGGCGACTGGCACGCATGATGCTTTGGTTCATCCGACCAAAGGGGAAGCCGGATGTCCAAAGCCGCCGAAATCGACATCGTGTCCGTTTCGAAAGTCTATGGCGCAACCACCGCCGTCGAAGACATCAGCCTGAAGATCCCGGCCGGCACCTATTGCTGCCTGCTTGGCCCCTCCGGCTGCGGCAAGACCTCGACGCTGCGCATGATCGCCGGGCACGAGAGCATTTCCAGCGGCGATGTGCGGCTCGGCAATGTGGTGGTCACCGACCTGCCGCCGGCCAAGCGTGGCACCGCCATGATGTTCCAATCCTACGCACTGTTTCCGCATCTCGACCTGATCGACAATGTCGCGTTCAGCCTCAAGATGAAGGGCGTCGGCAAAGAGGAGCGTCGCGCCAAGGCGCTCGACATGCTGAAGCTGATGCAGATGGAAGCCTATGCAACACGCCGCCCGGCGCAGCTTTCAGGCGGCCAGCAGCAGCGCGTGGCGCTGGCCCGTGCGCTGATCACCGACCCGGAGGCGCTGCTGCTCGACGAGCCGCTGTCGGCGCTCGATCCGTTCCTGAAAATCCGCATGCGGGCCGAGTTGAAGAAACTGCAGGCGTCGCTCGGCATTACCTTCGTCCATGTCACCCACAGCCAGGAAGAGGCGATGGCGCTGGCCGATCTGATCGTGGTGATGAATGACGGCCGCATCGAGCAGGCGGCACCGCCGCGCGACGTCTTCGAGCGACCGGCCACCGCCTTCGTCGCCCGTTTCATGGGCGATCACAACGTCATCTCCGGCCGCGTCAGCGGCGAGCGCGACGGCATGGTCGTCTTCGATGTGCCGGGCGGCGTTTCGCTGGCGGCCAGCGGGCAGGGCAGGCAGGCCGGTGAGCCGATCGATATCGCCATTCGCACCGATCATGTGCGGATCGGGGAGCCGCCGGCCAGCGGACTCGGCTTTACCGGCATCGTCTCCAACATCGAGTACCGCGGCTCGACCGTGAAGCTGTCGGTCAACGGCGCCGGCATCGAGGATTTCACCGTCATCGTCGACGACACCAGCTTCTTTGCCAAGCCGGTGGCCGTCGGCGATGCGGTGCCAATCGCCTGGGACTCCGAGGACGCGATCGTCCTCGGCCGTCTCGATTCCTGAAACCAGCATAACCAACCAGAAAAGGGGAACAGAAAATGACCAACACCACCGACACCAAGAAGACAGGAATTTCGCGGCGCTCGCTGCTCAAGACAGGGGCCGCCGCCGTCGGTTTTGCCGCCGGCTCCGGCGCCATCACAGGCTTCCCGACCATCTGGGCGCAGTCGAACATCACGCTGCGCCAGTTCGGCACCGGCGTGTCGAACCTCAACGCCATCGCCGACAAGTGCAAGGCCGATCTCGGCATCACGCTGGAAATGACCGCGACCGATTCCGACGCCGCCGCCCAGCGCGCGGTGACGCAGCCGGACAGCTACGACATTGCCGACATCGAATACTGGATCTGCAAGAAAGTGTTCCCGAGCGGTGTGCTGCAGCCGATGGATGTCAGCAAGCTGAAATATTATGACGAGCTGGTGCCGCTGTTCAAAACCGGCAAGCTGACGCCGGACAGCGTCATTGCTCAGGGCACCGCACCGCACACGGTCGGCTATGTCGAGGCGCAGGACTCGAAGACCTTCGCCAAGGCGCCGACCAACTGGTTCACCATGGTGCCGACGATCTACAACGCCGATACGCTCGGCATCCGTCCCGACCTCGTCGGCCGCGACATCACCACCTGGGCCGACATCATGGACCCGGCGTTCAAGGGCAAGACCGCGATCCTCAACATCCCGTCGATCGGCATCATGGACGCGGCGATGATCATGGAAGCCACCGGCAACATCAAATATGCCGACAAGGGCAACATGACCAAGGAGGAGATCGACAAGACGATCGACTTCCTGATCAAGGCCAAGCAGGCCGGCCAGTTCCGTGCCTTCTGGAAATCCTTCGACGAGAGCGTCAATCTGATGGCATCCGGCGAAGTGGTGATCCAGTCAATGTGGTCGCCGGCGGTGGCCGCCGTCCGCTCCAAGGGCATCGCCTGCCGCTTCCAGCCGCTCAAGGAAGGTTACCGCTCTTGGGGCGGCGGCCTGGGCCTCGCCGCCCACCTCAAGGGCGCCGAGCTCGACGCCGCCTATGAATACATCAACTGGTACACGTCCGGCTGGGTCGGCGGCTACCTCAACCGCCAAGGCTACTATTCCGCCAACATGGTCTCGGCCAAGAAGTTCATGTCTGAGGACGAATGGGGCTACTGGATCGAGGGCAAGCCGGCCAAGGGCGAGATCAAGGCGCCGGACGGTACCGTCATGGAAAAGGCCGGCGCCGTGCGCGACGGCGGCTCCTTCGAAGAGCGCATGGGCAAGGTTGCCTGCTGGAACTCGGTGATGGACGAGGACCGCTACATGGTGAAGCGCTGGAACGAGTTCATCGCGGCGTAAGCGGGCGCGTTCACTGTGATGTTGCGATCCTTCGCGCCCCCCTTTGTCCTGCCGGACATCTCCCCCACGAGGGGGGAGATTGGCAGCGTCATGGCCGGCTCTCCCTTAGTGGCGTTGGAGATTGGCGAAGGCCGTTGTGAGAGTTCAATCTCCCCCCTCGTGGGGGAGATGTCCGGTAGGACAGAGGGGGGCGCGAAGGATTGCGAGCCATCGCGATCACGCGGAGGATTTTCCAGATGACCGTGGCCCTCGAATCCCCTGCAATCGCCGCTGCCAAGCCCGCCAGACGCCGTCGGGTCTCCTTCAGTGCCACCACGCCCTATCTTCAATCAGCGCCGCTGGCGCTGATCCTCGGCGCGTTCCTGCTGTTGCCCATCATCATGATCGTCGTCGTCTCCTTCTGGGACTACGACTTCGCGGCGATGTATCCGGATCTCCTGACCACCAACTATTCCGATGTGCTCGGCTCCTGGGTCACCTGGAAGACCTACCTCAACACGCTGAAATTCGCTGGTATCGTCTGGGCGCTGACGCTCGTCATCGGCTTCTGGGTGGCCTATTTCCTTGCCTTCCACATCCGCACCACGGCCATGCAGATGGTGCTGTTCCTGGTCTGCACGGTGCCGTTCCTGACCTCCAACATCATTCGCATGATCTCCTGGATCCCGGTGCTCGGCCGCAACGGGCTGATCAACTCGACGCTGGTGCAACTGGGCCTGGTGCCGAAGCCGATCGAATGGCTGCTCTATTCCGAATTCGCCGTCGTTTTGGCCATGGTGCATCTCTACACGCTGTTCATGGTGACGCCGATCTTCAACACGCTGATGCGCATCGACAAGTCGTTGATCGAGGCCGCACGTGATGCCGGCGCCTCCGGCTGGCAGGTGCTGTGGAATGTCGTCATCCCGCTGGCCAAGCCAGGCATGGCGATCGGCACCATCTTCGTCGTCACGCTTGTCATGGCCGACTTCTCGACCGTGCAGGTGATGTCGGGCGGGCAAAGCGCGTCGGTGGCGCTGATGATGAAGAACCAGATGTCGCTGCTGCAATATCCAGCCGCCGCCGCGAATGCCGTCGTGCTGCTGGTACTGGTGCTGTTGATGGTCGCCGGCATCCTGCGCATCGTCGACATCCGCAAGGAACTCTGACGTGAGCCACGAGAAGCGCACCCTTGAATTCTATGTGCTGGCGGCGTTCTTCGCCCTCTTCGTGCTGTTTCTCTACGGCCCGCTATCGGCGATCCTGATCCTGTCCTTCCAGGGTGAGAATGGCGGCCTGACATTTCCGCTCAACGGCGTGTCGCTGCACTGGTTCGCCAATCTGTTCGAGCGCCAGGCGGTTGGTGATTTCGGCGGCAGCTTCAAGCGCTCACTGATGCTGGGCGTCATGGTGATGATCGTCACCGTTGTCGTGTCGCTGCTCGCCGGCCTAGCCTTCCGCCAGAAATTTCGCGGCGCCACCGCGCTGTTCTACCTCGCCGTCGCCAGCCTCGTCGTGCCGTCGATCATCATCTCGCTCGGCATCGGCGTCGTCTTCCAGCAGATCGGCTTTCGCCCCGCCTGGTACACATCGGCCTTCGGTGCGCATCTGACATGGACCTTGCCGTTCGGCGTGCTGATCATGTTCGCCGTCTTCAACCGGTTCTCGCCGGCCTATGAGGAAGCCGCGCGCGATCTTGGCGCCACGTCCTGGCAAACCTTCGTGCATGTCGTACTGCCAATGATCGCGCCCAGCCTGATCGGCGTCGGCCTGTTCGGCTTCACGCTGTCCTATGACGAGTTCGCGCGCACGCTGATGACATCAGGCACCTTCAACACGCTGCCGCTGGAAATCTACGGCATGACCACGAATGTCACGACGCCGGTGCTCTATGCGCTGGGCACGGTGACCACGGTGTTCTCCTTCCTGGTGATCCTGGCGACGCTTGGTGCCATCCTCTATGTCGGCCGCCGCCGGGCAAGGGCTTGAGAACCGCAGTGCAGATCCTCGTCGTCAATCCGAACACCACCACCAGCATGACCGAAACCGTTGCGGCGGCGGCCCGGTCGGCGGCCGGCGCCGCGACGGAGATCGTCGCCGTCACCTCGTCGATGGGACCGGTGTCGATCGAAGGTTACTATGACGAGGCGCTGGCCGTGCCCGGCCTGCTGGTCGAGATCGCCGCCGGCGAACGCGCGGGCGCGCAGGCTGCGATCATTGCCTGTTTCGATGACACGGGCCTCGACGCGGCGCGCGCCATGGCCAACATTCCGGTGATCGGCATTTGCGAGGCGGCGCTCAGCATCGCCTCGTTTATCGCCCAGCGGTTCACCGTGGTGACGACGACCACACGGTCATGGGTTCCCGTCGAGGCGCTGGTGCAGCGCTACGGCATGGCGGGCAGGGCGCGCGTTCGGGCCGCAGATATTGCCGTGCTCGCGCTTGAAGACCCGGCATCCGGCGCGGTCGAAAAACTGCGCGGCGAGATCGCGCGCGCCATCGATGAGGATCGCGCTGAAGCCATAGTGCTTGGCTGCGCCGGGATGGCCGACCTCGCCGCCGCGCTGAGCCTAGAGTTCGGCGTTCCGGTCATCGACGGCGTCGGCGCCGCGGTCAAACAGGCCGAGGCGCTGATTGCACTCGGCCTGTCGACATCCAAGGGCGGCGCCTATGCAAACCCGCTGGCAAAGCCTTATCGTGGCGCCTTGAAATCCTTCGCACCGGGATCTGTTGCCGCCGAGTGATTGCAATGCCTCGAACGATCCGGACGCTCTCTGAGAGCGACGTGGAAACCCTTGTCGACTGGGCAGCCGTGGAAGGCTGGAACCCCGGCTTCGGCGATGCCGCGGTGTTCCGTGCGGCGGATCCCGATGGCTTCATCGGCGCGTTTGTCGATGGCGAAATGGTGGCCGGCATTTCGGCCGTCGCCTACGACAACGATTTCGGCTTCATCGGCCTCTACATCTGCCATCCGGAACGGCGTGGTGAGGGCCATGGCAAGGCAGTGTGGGATGCCGGCATGGCGCGGCTTGGCAACCGGACCGTCGGCCTCGACGGCGTCGCCGAACAGCAGTCGAATTACCGCAGCATGGGCTTTGTGCCTGCCTATGACACTATTCGCTACAGCGGGCGCGCTGCAAGCCTGGCCAGCGGAGGCGATATCCGGCCGGTCACGCCTGACCTTGTCGCCGATATACTGGCTTACGACCGCCACTTTTTTCCGGCGCCACGGCAAGCCTTCCTGCAGAGATGGCTGCAGCCGCCGCGCAGCGCGCTTGCGGTCGTCAACTCGGGAAGGGTTTCCGGCTATGGCGTCGCGCGGCCGTGCCGGGACGGTTTCAAGATCGGGCCGTTGTTCGCCGACAACATGGACGTCGCGCTGCAACTTGTGACGGGACTGACAGGCTTGCAGGCAAGCGACACGCTGCACATCGACGCTCCCGCGACCAATGGCGGGTTCACCGCCGCGCTTGAGGCGGCCGGTCTGTCACCGGGCTTCACGACGACCCGGATGTACAGGGGAGGCATGCCCGGGACTGCCTCGTCAAAGGTGTTCGGGATCACGACCCTGGAGCTCGGCTGAAGCCGAGCCCCGGGCACGAGCGGTCATTGCCGCTTCGTTCTTCCCGATCAGATTTCGGAAACGACGGTCAGGCCGCCCGGGCTCCCGGCGTTTTACGCGCCCAGGCCGGAAGCCAGTCGCCATGGGTGGTGAGCAAATCATCCACCAGCGACCATATCTGGTCGAGGTCGAGTTCGGCTGCCGTGTGCGGGTCCATCATCGCCGCGTGATAGATATGCTCGCGGTTTTCCGTCATCAGCGCCTGAACGGTCAGTTCCTGCACGTTGATGTTGGTGCGGATCAGCGCGGTCAGCTGCGGCGGCAGGTCGCCGATGAAGGTGGGCTGGATGCCGGAAGCATCGACCAGGCACGGCACCTCGGCGGCGCAATTGGTGGGCAGCGAGGTGATGCAGCCATTGTTGCGGACGTTGCCGTAGATCACCGACGGCTCGCCGGTCCACACCGAATTCATGATCGAGGACGCATATTCCTTCGACTGCTCGACCTCGATCCTGTCGGCTGAACGATAGGCTTCGGCTTGTCCCTTCCAGCGTTCGATCTGCTCGATGCAGCGCTTGGGATATTCATCGAGCGGGATGCCGAACTTTTCGATCAGATCGTCGCGCCCTTCCTTGATGAAGTAGGGCGTGTACTCGGCGAAATGTTCCGAGCTTTCGGTGACGAAATAGCCGAGCCGCGTCAGCATCTCATAGCGCACCTTGTTTGGGCAGCGCGGGTTCCAGCCGGGCTTCGGTGCTCGGCCCTCGCGATAGGCGCGCACGAGATCGGGATAGAGATTGCGATAGGAGCCGTCAGGCTGGCGGTGCTCGAATTTGAGATAGAAGGCCATGTGGTTGATGCCGGCCGAGCGGTAGCGGATTTCCTCGTAGGGAATGTCGAGGTCATGCGCGAGTTCCATCGCCGTTCCCTGCACCGAATGGCAAAGGCCGACCTGCTTGATCTCGGGGTATTTCTCCGCGATCGCCCAGGTGTTGATCGCCATCGGGTTGACATATTGCAGCATGATCGCCTGCGGGCAGACGGCGAGCATGTCCTCGCAGACCTTCCAGAGATGCGGCACGGTTCGCAGGCCCCGCATGATGCCGCCGACGCCCAGCGTATCGGCGATGGTCTGGCGCAGGCCGTATTTCTTCGGGACTTCGAAATCGGTGACCGTGCAGGGCTCGTAGCCGCCGATCTGGAAGGCGACGACGACGAAATCGGCACCCTTCAGCGCCTTGCGCTGATCGGAATAGGTTTCGGCCTTGGCCTTGACGCCGAGGGTCGAGATCAGCTTATTGACGACGATGGCGCTCTCTTCGAGGCGCTGCGGATTGAGGTCCATCAAGGCGATGTCTGCTCCCGACAATGCGGGACGCTGCAGCACGTCGCCGACGATGTTCTTCATGAACACCGTGGAACCAGCTCCGATAAAAGTGATCTTGGGATTTCTTGTCATAACAGTCTCCGGAAATGCGATCAGGCTACCTCGAAAGCGGCTTTGACGAGCCGTTGCGTGTAGGCGGTTTTGGGATTGGACAGAACTTCGTTGACCGGCCCCGCTTCGACGATCTTGCCATGCTGCATGACGATCACACGGTGGCAGAGCGCGCGGACGACCTTGAGATCGTGCGAGATGAAGAGGTAGCTGAGACCCCGGTCGCGCTGCAGCTTGCGCAGCAGTTCGATGATCTGCGCCTGGACCGAAAGATCCAGCGCCGATGTCGGCTCGTCGAGCACGATGAACTCGGGTTCCAGCGCAATGGCGCGGGCGATGGCGATGCGCTGGCGCTGGCCGCCGGAAAACTCGTGCGGGAAGCGCGACAGTATGTTGCCCGGCATGCCGGCACTGGTCAGCGCATCGCGCACCCGGTCGATGCGGTCGTTCCTTGTCGCACCGATCCTGTTGACGACCAGCCCTTCTTCGATGATCTGGCCGATCGTCATACGCGGGTTGAGCGATGAAAACGGATCCTGGAAGACGATCTGCATGCGCGAGCGCAACGGCCGCATCTCAGCCCGCGACCGGCCATGGATCGGCTGGCCGTCGAAATAGATCTCGCCGCCGCTGCTGGTGTTGAGCCTGAGCAAGGCTTCACCGAACGTCGTCTTGCCCGATCCGGATTCGCCGACGAGGCCCAGTGTCTCGTGGCGGCAAAGGGTCAGGTCGAGACTGTCGACGGCGACGAGTTCGCGCAGGTCCGGTTTCAGGAACGTGCCATGTCGCAGCATGAAGGAGACGCGCACGCGCTTGGCATCGAGGATGATGCCGGCGCCTTCCGGCAGCGGATTGGCCTGGCCGCGCGGCTCGGAGGCAAGCAAATGCTTTGTGTAGGGATGCTGAGGATCGGCGAACAGCCTGTCCGTCACATTGTGCTCGCACATGGCGCCGTGCTGCATGACATAGACATAGTCGGAGAACTGCCGCACCACCGTCAGGTCATGGGTGATCAGGATCACCGCCATCCGCAATTGTTTCTGCAGGTTGCGAATGAGGTTCAGGATCTGCGCCTGAACCGTGACGTCGAGCGCCGTCGTCGGCTCGTCGGCGATCAGCACGTCGGGATCGTTGGCGAGCGCCATGGCGATCATCACGCGCTGGCGCTGGCCGCCGGAAAGCTGGTGCGGATATTGCCGCAGCCGCGCCGAAGGATCCGGTATCTGCACCTGTTGCAGCAGTTCAAGCGCTCGCGCCTCGGCCTGCCTGCGGCTCACCTTGCGATGCACCCTGATCGCCTCGACGATCTGGCTGCCGATCGTATAGATCGGATTGAGCGAACTCATCGGCTCCTGAAAGATCATCGAAATGCGGTCGCCGCGCAGTTTGCGCCGCTCCCGTTCGGAGAATTTCAGGATGTTGGCGCCGTCGTACTCGACGGTCGATTTCGCCGACACCACGGCGCGCTTGGACAGCAGCCCCATGACGGTGCGCGCCGTCACCGACTTGCCCGATCCGGATTCGCCGACGATGGCGATCGTCTCGCCGCGATAGAGCTGGAAGGAGATGTCCTTGACGGCTTCGACCGTGCCGTGTTCGACCTTGAAATCGACCGCGATGTTGCGGGCATTGATGACCGGGTTTTCCGAACGCCCGTCATGGTCGAGCCGGACAGGCGGGGCGAAGGAATTGACGAGCGCGTTGGTCATCACATTTCCCTCAGTATGGATCGACCGCGTCGCGCAGCCCATCGCCAAGCGCGTTGAACGCGAAGACGGTGACGAGCACGAAGCCGACGGGTGCAAGAATCCAGGGATAGGTGCCGATGACCGAGTAGGTCGCGGTGTCCTGCAGCATCAGCCCCCATGAAATCAGCGGCGGCTTCACCGCGAAACCGAGGAAACCGAGAAAGGATTCGAGCAGCACAACACTCGGGATCGCCAGGGTGACGGCAACGATGACGTGGCTCATCACGTTCGGGAAAATGTGCTGCATGATGATGCGACGGTCGGTGGCGCCGACGGCGATCGCTGCTCGGACATAGTCGATCCGGGCCAGCGCCAGCGTCTTGCCGCGGACTTCGCGCGACATCTGCGCCCAGCCGAGCGCCGACATGACGATGATCACGAAGGCCAGGAAGACGTTGGTCGGCGCCGTCACCGGGACCAGGGATGTCAGCGCCAGATAGAGCGGCAATTGCGGAAAGGCGAGCACCAGTTCGACGAAGCGCTGCACCCAGACATCGAACGCACCGCCGAAATAGCCCGAGACCATGCCGACGGTGGTGCCGATCACGGTGACGATGAAGACCACGGTCAGTGCGATCATCAGGGAGATGCGCGAACCATAGATGGCGCGAGCCAGCACATCGCGGCCGAATTTGTCGGTGCCGAGGAAATGCACCGGAAGGCCATCGGTCGAGCCGAAGAAGTGCCGGTTGGCGGGGATCAGACCAAGCAGCCTGTAGTCCGCGCCCTTGACGAAGAAACCGAGCAGGCGCGGGTGGTCATAGTCCGGTCCGACCACCGGCTGGAAGGTCACGGGATCAAGCTCCTCCGAATCCGCCAGCGCATAGACGCGCGGCTGGAAGACGAAATTGCCGTCCTTGTCGTGGAAGCTCATCATTTGCGGCGGAGCGAAGCCGACATCGGTCACCTTGGGATCCACGGGAGCGAAGAAATCGGCGAACACCGCCATCAACACCAGAAACACAACCAGGATCAGCCCGGCCATGCCGGTCCAGGATCGCTTCAGGCGGCGCCAGACGAGCGCCATATAGCTCTCGTTGGCATGCGGCCGTCGCTTGGTGACGGGTTCTTCGACCGGGGGCGGCAGGGAGGGATCGATCGCAAGCATCTCAAGCTCCCGCATACTGGCGGACACGGGGGTCGAGAAGGACCAGCAGCATGTCGGCGATGATGTTGCCGACGATCAGCGTCGCCGACAGCACCATCATGAAGGTCGCGGTGACATAGACGTCGCCGACCGCCATCGAGCCGACGATCGCTGGCCCGACGGTCGGCAGGGCAAAGATGATTGCCGTCTCGATCTCACCGGTCAGCATGTAGGGCAGCACTACGCCCTGATACATGACAAGGGGATGCAGCGCGTTCGGCACCGCATGGCGCATGACGACCGCAGCGCCGCTCAGGCCCTTGGCGCGGGCCGTTTCGACATACTGAGCATTCAGCGTGTCGAGCAGATTGCCGCGCATGACGCGCATATTGTAGGCAAGCCCGCCAAAGGTTGCGATCGCAACGACCGGCCAGACATGTTTGACGAGATCGGCGAATTTTGCCCAAGACCATGGCGCGCCGCCATATTGCGGCGAGAAGAAGCTGCCGATCTCGGATACGTTGAACTTGAAAACCAGGAGATAGACGATGATCAGCGCCATCAGGAAGCGGGGCACCGTCATGCCGAGGAAGGCGACGGTCGAAAGCGCGCTGTCAATCCAGCTATACTGTCTGGTCGCCGCCCAGATGCCGAAACCGATGCCGAGCACGGAAGCCAGGATGTGGCACACCAGGGCGAGCAGCAAAGTGCGCGGCAAGCGCTCGCCGACCACATCGGCAACCGGCTTGTTGTAGTAGAGGCTGTAGCCGAAATCGCCGTGGGTGACGATGCCGCCGATCCAGTTGAAATACTGGACCAGCAACGGCTTATCGAGCCCGTGCTGGACCCGGTAGGCTTGCGCCTGGGCGTCGGCCTCGGCGAAGGAGGCGCCACCCTGATTGATGAGCTGGGAGCGAATGTAATCCGCATAGTCGCCCGGCGGCGCCTGGATGATGGCGAAAGTGACCGCGCTCAGGATGACCAGCACCGGTAAGGCTGAGGCTATGCGCACGAGCAGGAATCGTAACATTTGACGGTTCGCTTCGCTTTTGCGGCAGTTGCTCCTGGTAGGTGCAGCCGGCGGTTTCTTTCTTGTCCGGCCGCGCCGCGGCGCGGCCGGAAGGTCTTTTCGTCTGGGAGGATCTTAAAGCGCAACGCGGGTGGCGGCGCGCTTTAAGTTTCTGCTTTGATGCCTATCGCTATCCCAAAACCGCTGCGCGCTTTTGGGCGACAGGCACTAGTTCAACGGACCCTTGTCTCCGGGCTTGCCGGGCAGTTGTTCAGGGAACAGCTCATACTTGCCCTGTTTGTCGGCGGCGACCCAGACACGTTCGCGGATGATCGAGTCTTCAGCCCAGTTGAACATGAAGATCGGCGTGCCTTGCAGGATGTTCGAGAAGCGCTTGTTGATGATCAGCGCGCCCGGATATTCCGTCAGGCCGATCGTGTAGATGTGTTCCGTCGAGATCTTCTGGAACTGCTTCATCAGGCTGGCACGCTCGTCATTGTCCTGCGTCGAGACGAACTTGTTGACGATGTCGACGAGATCTTTCTCGAACGGCATCAGATCGACCTGACCGCTTTCCGGAGCGCGATGGTTCCAGCTGGTCTTCGGGCCGACAGGGGCCAGTTGCTCGGTGTTCTGCACCACGGAGGTGAGCTCCTGGTCGTTACGCCTTACCAGCCAGTCGAAGCGGCCGGAATAGTTGGAGGCGTCGCGCTGGACACCGTCCAGCCCGTTGAGGACAACGCGCAGGCCAAGCTTCTCCATCTGGCCGACGACACCTTCCGCGAGGCTCTTGTCGGTGGTGTAGTCGTTGTTGACCAGCATCACGATCTCGACGTTCTTGCCGCCGGCGGTGCCGGCCGGGAAGTTCACGAAACCGTCACCGTCCGTATCCTTCAGGCCTGCCTTGGCAAGTTCCGCCTTGGCGCCTGCGAGATCGAATGGATAGTACACGGTCGAATTCCGGTCATAGAAGCTGGTGCCCGAGGACAGGCCGCCCGGATAGATCGCGGTGAACGGACCCTTGACCAGCGAGTCGCCGAGCGCCTTGCGGTCGAGTGCCATGGTGACCGCCTTGCGGAAGTCCTCATTGCGGTTCAGCTCGCGGATCGCTTGCCCGCGTTCGTCCGGGTTGCCCCAGCCATTGGCGGAGAAGTTCATGCGCAGATTGTAGCCGATCAGACGCGGGCCAAAGGCGAGACGGGCCGGTGCGTCCTTTTCCGCCGCACGCTTCAGCGAGGCGACGAAGTTTTCAGGCTGCTCGAGATTTGAGAAATCGGCGGCGCCGGCAACGGCCTGGACGTCGCGGTCTGCCCAGGTCGACAGCTTGTAGTGAAGTTCGTTGAGATAAGGCAGCTGGTTGCCCTTCTCGTCGACCTTCCAATAGTAGGGGTTGCGCCGCAGCACGATAATGTCGTCCGGCCGGTATTCGACCGGCACCCAGGCGCCCATCACCGGCAGGTTCATATATTCCGGCGGGAAGGCGTTCTTGAACTGCTCATAGGTGTTCTTCGAATATTTCGGATGCTGCGGCTTCAATATATGCGAGGGGCCGGGGCAGAAGGTGCCGTAGGCCATGGCATAGAGATACTGCTTGGGGAAAGCGTCCTTGAAGGTCCATTCGACGGTGTAATCGTCGATCTTCTTCAGCGTCGTGCCGACGCCGAAGGTTTCCTGGGTGGCGCCGTTGAGCGGCGACACGTTCGGGTCCATGACCTCGTCATCCCAGTAGAACATGACGTCGTCGGCATTGAACGCGACACCGTCAGACCATTTGGCGCCCTCGACCAGATGCATCGTCAGCGTGTGGCCATCCTTCGACCAGTCCCAGCTTTTGGCCAGGTTCGGCAGCGGCTCGGTGTCCTTGGCCTCGACCTGGAACAGCGGCGCGGTGCGCGTCAGGCATTCGGAAAGGCCGATATCGATGCCACCCCAGCCTTGCGTCTGGCCGGCACCATAGTTCCAGCCCTCCGGCCGGCCGCCGATGACATGGCGCATCGTGTCGCCGTAAACGCCGATGCCGTCCTGCATGTTGGCGGTCTTGAAGACCAGCGGCTCCTTGGGCAGCCGATCCTTGACCGGCGGCAACGCGCCGGTCTTGACGTATTTCTGCGTGACCCAATCGGGCTCGTGGTATTCGGGCAGCGCCTTGAACTCCAGGATGGAGTCGCGCGCCACATATTTGATTTTTCCTTCGGCGGGAAATTGTGCGGGCGCCGGTGGCACCGTCGGTTCGGATGCGTGCGCATTCAACGCGGCGATGGACACGCTAAGCGCCAGCCCGGCAAGAATGCCAATGTTTCGGAAACTCGTCATCGTCTCTCCTCCCTGTTGTTTCGGAGCGCTTACGTCGCTCCATTCTCCTCGAGATATGCGGACCGCTGATCTCCCCCCGAAAATCAGCCGCGATCCATTCTGCCTTTTTGCTCAGACGGCCTGTTTGAGGGCCGCCTTTTCGGCGCGCAGCTCCTCGATCGAGCGGACGTCGCGGCGTGCGGCGCCTGCCCATTCGCGGGTCTTGACCCTGGATTTCGAAAGCCGTTCCTTGGCAGCCGGAATGGCGTGGGCATATTGCGGCAGCCAGTTGGCCTGGGCGACGACCATCTCATCGACCATTTGCCAGACTTCTTCCGGCGTCGAGACGGCGCCGACCAGCGGGTCGTGCAGGACCGCCAGCTTCAGAAGGTCGATATCGCCTGATATCGCCGCATGAACCGACATGCGCTGGACGTTGATCGAGGACATACAGGTGGCGGCGCAGGCTTCCGGCAGGGTGATGCCCGAGGCCATGTTGATGCCGAAGCGATCGACGAAGCCCGGCGACTCGATGATCGCGTCCTGCGGCAGATTGGTGATGACGCCATTGTTCTTGACGTTGAAGTGGCCGCGATAAACGCGGTTGGTCTCCAGCGCTTCCAGGATGTGGCTGGCGTGCTCGTTGGAGCGCTTGGCAGGATCGATCGGCCTGGCGGCGGATTCGAGAAACTGCGGAAATTCCGTCTCGAACCAGTTGCGCGTTTCGGTGGAGTAGCGAAGGTAACCGCCGGTTTCGCCATGGATCCAGTCCGACATGTCGATCCAGCGGGTGATTTCGTCTGGCCGCTTGCGGTACCAGGGCAGATATTCGGAAAGGTGCCCGTTGCTTTCGGTCGAATAGACACCGAAGCGCTTCAGGACGTCGATGCGCAGCTTTTCCTGCTGCGAGAAAACCGGATGCGCCTCGAAAGCCGCAACCAATTCGTCCTTGCCGATCTTGCGGCCGTTGAGGCGCAGGTCGATGAACCAGGTCTGATGGTTGATGCCAGAGCAGACATAGTCGAGTTCGCTATGCGATTTGGCTCCGAGCACTTCGGCGATCTGTTCGGCGCCATGCTGGACGCCATGACAGAGGCCAACGGTATCCACCTTGCCATACTCGATTGCAGCCCAGGTGTTCATCGCCATCGGGTTGGCATAGTTGAGGAATTTCGCGCCGGGCTCGGCGAGTTCGCGGATGTCCTTGCAGAAGTCGAGAATGACCGGGATGTTGCGCTGGCCGTAGAGAATGCCGCCGGCGCAGATCGTATCGCCGACGCATTGGTCGATGCCATATTTCAAGGGGATTCGGATGTCGTCGGCATAGGCTTCGAGGCCACCGACGCGCACGCAGCTGATGATATAGCGAGCTCCCTCGAGGGCAACGCGGCGATCGGTCGTCGCCGTGACCCTGGTCGGCAATTTGTTGAATTCGACGATCTTGTCGAGGATCTCCTTGATCATCGAGAGATTGTGCTGGCTAAGGTCGGTCAGCGCGAACTCGACGTCCCTGAATTCCGGAACGCACAGAATGTCGGTAAACAGCTTCTTGGTGAAGCCGACGCTGCCCGCGCCGATGATGGCGATTTTGAAACTCATCACTTCACCTCGATCCTGCCGAAATGTTAGGTAAGGGCGGCAAAAGGAAATTTGATCCACATGCCGCGGCAAGCAGCCACGACAAACCCGAATCCGACGTCTCCTCCTGACCGCTCCTCGACTGCGGCTTCTTTTGCTTTCGGGAGGGATTATGCGCCTATTCAGCGATGCGACCAGAGAAGGATTGTGCTTTCAGGGGTAATTTTGTGCTGCGCGACCTGATCGACACCGGACCATCGGCCAGAACCGTCTCCCTGCCGCGCGGCCGTCAGCGCCTGCACACCATGCCGACCAGCACCGGCTACGAAGTGCGCGAGAACGAGGTCTACGACTGGGATGGACGCAAGCGCGGCCAGACGCCGTTTACCGTGCTCCAGCACACAATCGGCGGCACTGGCCGGCTGCGCTACGAGAACCGCAACTACCGCCTGCAAAAGGGCGACACCTTGCTGGTGCTGGTGCCGCACAACCACCGCTATTGGCTGGCCAAGGGCGAGCGCTGGGAATATTTCTGGATATCGATGAACGGCGATGAGGCGCTGCGCATCCACAAGCTGGTCCTTGCCGCCGTCGGCCCGGTGCTGCGGTTGCAGCCATCGACGATCGATCATCTCGCCGACTGCAGCGTGCGCCTGGTCAAGGGCGCGGTCTCGCCGGGAGCCGCGTCCGCCGTCGCCTACGAGGCGGCGATGGCACTTTACGACGATGTCTTCGGCTCGCATGCCTTCACCGACGAGAAGAGCCCCATGCAGCCGGTGATCGATCACATCAAGGCCAATCTCGACAGGCCGCTGTCGGTTGACGACCTGGCGGGGATCAGCGGACTCAGCCGCGCGCATTTCTCGCGCTGCTTCGCCGAGAGCGAGGGTCTGCCGCCGGCCGAATTCGTGTTGCAGCAGCGATTGCAGCGGGCGGCGAAACTGCTGACGAAAGCCGACTTCCTGCCGGTGAAGGAAGTGGCCATCATGTGCGGCTTCGAGGATGCCAACTACTTTTCGAAGGTCTTTCGCCGCCTGTACGGCATCAACCCGACGCAATTTCGCACCACCGGCATGTATGCCAGCGTGGGCAACCACCGCTAGATGGCCCGAGACGGGCCGGTGGATCGGAAGACGGCACCGAGGGAATGGACTCACATGCGCAATGCTTCTCTTTTCGACCTTTCCGGTAAAAAGGCGCTGGTCACCGGCGCCAGCCGCGGCATCGGGCGCAGTATTGCCGAGGCTTTGAGTGCTGCCGGCGCCGACGTCGCGGTCACCGCACGTGCCTTGCCGTCGCTCGACGAGACGATTGCGGCCATACGTCAAGCCGGTGGCATCGCGCATGCGCTGGCGCTTGACGTCACCGATGTCGGGTTCTGCAGGAGCGCGGTCGCGGAGGCAGCCAGCCTGCTCGGCGGCCTCGACATCCTCGTCAACAATGCCGGCGTGGAAGAGGTCCGGCCATCACTCGATGTCGAGGAAGCCCTGTGGGACAGGATCGTCGACACCAATCTCAAGGGCGCGTTCTTCTGCGCCCAGGCAGCCGCCCGCCATATGAGGGAGGCGGGGCGGCCAGGCGTCATCGTCAATCTCTGCTCCCTGACATCGGAAGTCGGCGTGCCGACGGCGGTGCCCTACGGGTCGTCGAAATCGGGCCTGCTCGGCATGACGCGGGCTCTGGCGGCGGAGTGGGCGGAGTTCGGCATCCGCGTCAACGCCATCGCGCCTGGATACTTCCGGACAGCAATGACCGATGTCTTCTACAGCGACGAGGCCTGGCAGCGGGCAATGCTTGCCAAGATACCGCAACGACGCTTCGGCGACGTCGCCGATCTGCATGGGGTCGCCGTGTTCCTGGCGTCCGATGCCGCCGCCTACATAACCGGACAATCGATCCCGGTCGATGGCGGCTTTCTGGCGTCGATATGACCGGGTGAGGGCAGCTGCGCTGCGGCGCTGAGCCGGACATCGAGAATCAACTTGGCATCTTGTATGTGGTTGTACATACTTTATGGGAGCCTCTGCCGGCATGACCCTATTTTCCGAGAGAAGGAACACCCATGTCTGACATCAGCTTTCATGATCTGTCGTCGATCGATGCCGCCCAGCGGGCCGATTTGCTGAAGCGTGCCGAAGGCGATCTGTCGACCTTTGTCGAAAAGGTCCGGCCGATCATCCAGTCGGTCAGGGATGAAGGCGATGCGGCGCTGATCCGGTTCGCCCGGGAGTTCGACAAGGCCAATGTGGCCGAAGGCGAGCTGAAGGTCTCGGAGGCGGAATTCGATGCTGCGTTCGACAAGGTCGAAAAGGATGTCACCGAGAGCATCAAATACGGCATCGGCAACATCCGGAGTTTTCACCTGGAGCAGCGGCCGGAACCGATGTGGCTGAAAGAGGTTCGGCCGGGCGCCTATGCTGGCGACAGATACACGCCGATTTCTTCGGTCGCGCTTTACGTTCCACGCGGCAAGGGGGCCTTCCCGTCGGTAACGATGATGACGTCGGTTCCCGCCGTGATCGCCGGGGTGCCGCAGATCGCCATCGTGACGCCGCCGACGTTGGATGGTTCGGTGGACGCCGCCACTCTGGTCGCTGCCCGCCTTGCCGGCGTCGACACTGTCTACAAATGCGGCGGCGCCCAGGCCGTCGCGGCGGTCGCGTACGGCACCGAGACGGTGAAGCCAGCCGTCAAGATCGTTGGCCCCGGTAGCCCGTGGGTGGTTGCGGCAAAAAGCTTGTTGTCCTCGGTCATCAACACCGGTCTGCCGGCCGGTCCCTCCGAAGCGATCATCTTTGTCGACGACAGCATCGATGGCGGCCTTGCCGCGCTCGACCTTTTGATCGAGGCCGAGCATGGGCCCGACTCGTCGGCCTATATCGTCACCCACAGCCGCAAGGTTGCTGAAGCCGCCCTTGCCGCCATTCCGGAACACTGGTCGCGAATGACCGAGCAGCGTGTTGAATTTTCGCGCGCGGTGCTGACGGGAAAGCGCGGCGGCATCGTACTGACGGCGTCGCTGGAAGACAGCTATCGTTTCATCAACGACTATGCGCCCGAGCACCTCGAGATCCTGTCGAAGGAGCCGTTTGCGCATCTTGGACAGATCACCGAAGCGGCCGAAATCCTGATGGGTCCGCATACGCCGGTGACGCTCGCCAATTTTGTGCTCGGACCCAATGCGGTGCTCCCGACCAGCCGCTGGGCGCGAACCTATGGGCCGCTTTCGGTTACGGATTTCGTCAAGCGCTCGTCCGTTGGGTATGTCACTTCGGCAGCCTATCCCGAACTGGCCGGGCATGCGCGCAAACTGGCCCGCTACGAGGGCTTCAGTTCCCACGAAAATGCGATTTCGGAGATCCGCAACCGCTATCTCGCCCTTTGAGGGTTCGCCATGAAAGCCGTACGCCTGCATGGACCCGGGGACTTGCGCGTCGAAGACATCGCGGCGCCAGGCGATCCCGATGCGGGCTGGGTGAAGCTGAAGGTCGCGGCCGCGGGCATCTGCGGCTCGGACCTGCATAATTTTCGGACAGGCCAGTGGATAAGCCGGTCGCCGTCGACGGCGGGTCATGAACTGACAGGCGAGGTCACAGCGGTCGGGGAGGGCGTGGACACGGTCGCCGTCGGCGACAGGGTCGTCGCCGATTCGCGCTTCTGGTGCGGAGACTGCGCCGAGTGCCGCGCGGGGCGGAGGCAGCACTGCCTCTCGCTTGGGTTTATCGGTGAGGTCTGCGACGGCGGCTTCGCCGAGGAGACCGTCTTGCCCGCCCGTCTCCTGCACGTCGTCGATGCCGCGCTTGACGAGCGGGTCGCTGCTATGGCCGAGCCGCTTGCGGTGGCTTTGCATGCCGTGCGGCGCCTGCCGAAAACCGGACGTTGCGTCCTCGTCACCGGTTGCGGGCCGATAGGCGGTCTCGTTGCCTTGCTGCTCTCCCGAACATTCCAGGGGACCATTCTGGTCACCGATCGCAACCCGAGCCGCTGCGCGCTGGTGGCGCGGGTCACCGGCGCCGTGCCGGTCGAACTGACCCGCGAAGCCATCGCCGCGGCCACGTCGCATGCCCCCTTGCTCGCCGCGGTCGAAGCGACAGGCAGCATCGCCGCACTCGAGCAGTTGCTGGGTGTTCTCGATCCGGGCGGCGCGGTGGCGATGGTCGGCATATTCCATGGCCGTCTCGACATCGATCCCAACATCCTGGTTGAGCGGGAAATCACATTGCTGGGCTGCCATGCGTTTGCAGACGAGCTTCCCGACGCCATTGCGCTGCTCGGTGAACTGACGCAGCCCTTGATCGAGCTGATCGACCGCGAGGTCGGCCTCGATGACGTTCCCGCTGCCTATGAGCGGTTGTTGGCGGGGCGAGCCGATGGCTTGAAAACGATCATCCGGATGCAGCAACCTGCAGAGGGCGCATGATTTTCGATGGATTGCCGGAAAGGACTTTGAAAATGAACACCTTGCCCAATACGGCCAGCCCACTTTACGAGAAGGTGAAGGACTACATCCTGACCAATATCGGGACCGGCCGCTGGAGCAAGGACCGCAAGCTGCCGTCCGAAAACGAACTCGTGGCATCGCTCGGCGTGTCCAGGATGACCATCCATCGGGCCTTGCGGGAACTGACGTCGGCCGGATTTCTGGTTCGCATTCAGGGCGTTGGAACGTTCATTGCTCCGCCTCGGCCGCAGTCGGCCCTGCTTGAGATCAACAACATAGCGGCGGAAATTGTCGGGCGCGGCAACAAGCACCGTTCCGAAGTGCTCGTCCTCGAAACCATCATGCCGGCAAAGGAACTGATGCTTGCCTTCGAGATGGCCAAACGGGTTCCCGTCTACCATTCCGTGGTTGTCAATTTCGAGAACGACCTGCCTGTGCAAGTCGAAGAGCGCTTCGTCAATCCGGGCCTCATCCCCGACTATGACAAGCAGGATTTCACGAAGACGGCGACGTATGACTACCTCATGCAGAAAACCCCGGTGACCGAGGTCGAGCACATCATCTCCGCCATCCCGGCGGATACCGAGACCGCGCTGCATCTGGGCATCGAGGTCGGCGACTGCTGCCTCTTTCTGCATCACCGCACATGGACCGGCGCCGTGGTCGCGACGATCAGCAAACTGACCTATGCGGGCAGCCGCTACGCCCTTGGCAGCCGCTATTCTCCGTCCAAGAATGCCTGACGATGAGGAGCCATGACTTGTATATGCATGTATGTATTTTTACTTCTTGACAACGGCTTTCGCCGACGTTGAAATGCCGTTGCACTTCCATGAAGGCTGCGGAAAAACGCCAGGCAAGAGCCGCGAGAGCAGAACCCGCCTTCTCACCAGACCGGTGCTTTGTTGAAGAAGTGATCCGGCATCAAGGGGAACAATGACGATGCGTAACCTCACAGGACAATTTCGCGCGCTGTTCATGGCTGCGGCCATCGGCATCGCCGCCAGTCAGGCCGCAGCCGCGGCCGATGCGACCATTCCGACCGCGCCCGAGGCTGGCTCGTTCAAGATCGGCATCGAACCGTGGCTCGGATATGGCCAGTGGCATGTCGCCGAGGCCAAGGGCCTGTTCAAGGCAAACGGGCTGGCGGACGTCCAGATCGTGAACTTTGCCGAGGACAAGGATATCAACGCTGCCCTGGCGAGCGGCCAGCTCGACGCCGCCAACATCGCGACCCACACGGCGATGGGCATGGTTGCCGCCGGCCTGCCGGTGAAAATCGTGCTGTTGCTCGATGTCTCGATGACGGCAGATGCGATGATCGCCGGCAAGGACGTCACATCGGTCAAGGATCTAAAGGGTAAGCAGGTCGCCTTCGAGGAAGGCACGACCAGCGACATCCTGCTCAAATATGCGCTCGCCAAGAACGGCATGTCCATCGACGATGTCCAGCCGGTGCCGATGCCGGCGTCCGATGCGGGCGGGGCGCTGATCGCGGGTCAGGTTCCGGTCGCGGTCACCTATGAGCCCTATCTCACCGTGGCCATGGCGCAGAACAAGGACGTCAAGCTGATCTTCACCGCCGGTGAGGATCCCGGCCTGATCAGTGACGTGCTGGTGGTGCGCGATGAAGTGATCAAGTCGCGTCCGGGGCAGGTGCTGGCCATGATCAAGACCTGGGACGCAGCCCTGAAGGACTACAATGCCGACACGCCCGGTGGCCGCGCCATCATCTCCAAGGCTGTCGGTTCGAGCGTCGAAGACCTCAACACCGCCTTTGACGGCGTGCGCTACTACTCGCTCGCCGAAAACAAGACGGCGTTGACCGGCGATTTCTCGACCAAGACGTTTGCCGATGTCGAGGCCGCCGCCAAGAACGCCAAGCTGCTTCAGGCAGATGTGACGCCCGAGCAGATGATCGACCCGGCTTTCGTCAAGGCAGCTGAGTGACGAAGGCCTGATCACGTGACAACGAAAACGGCCGAGGAGCGTGCTGTGACCACGAGCCCGCCTCCCGAGCCAGCCACGAAACGCGCGCCGGCGCGCCGCCGATCCTCAGGGATCGGCGTGCCCATCGCCCGGTCGCGCTTTGTGATGATTGCCGTCGCAGTCTTCGTCGGGCTTGGTCTTGCCTGGTGGGCGGCGACGGGCCTTGGCGCGGTGAAGGCCATCTTCCTGCCATCGCCCGGCAGTGTGGCAAGCCAGCTTGCCAAGCTCGCCGGCGATGGCACGCTGTGGATCGATCTCAAGGCGTCGATGTACCGAATTTCCATCGGATTCTTGATTGCCTCGGCCCTGGCGATCCCGATCGGCGTGCTGATCGGCAGTTTCAGGTCGTGGGAAGCAGCGGTCGAGCCGCTGGTGGATTTCATCCGCTACATGCCGGTGGTCGCTTTCGTGCCCCTGTCCATCCTCTGGGCCGGTACGGCAGATACGCAGAAGTTCCTGATCATCTTCATCGGCACCTTCTTTCAGCAGGTCCTGATGATCATGGACAATGTGAAGCGGGTGCCGAAGGACTTCATCGGCCTTGGGCGGACCCTCGGCCTGCCGGATCGCAAGATCCTGACCCGCATCGTGGTGCCGAGTGCCTTGCCGGGTATCTGGGACACGTTGCGCATCAGCCTCGGCTGGGCCTGGACATGGCTCGTGCTGGCGGAACTCGTCGCGGCGACCTCCGGCCTCGGCTATCGCATCACCGTGTCGCAGCGCTATTTCCAGACCAACACCATCATCGGCTACATCCTGCTGCTGGGCGTGCTTGGGTTGGTCACGGACCAGGTCATGAAGGCGCTCGAGAAAGTGCTGTTCCAGCAGGATGGCCAGTCGCAATGAGATGCAGCCGATGAGTGTTCCCAAATTGCACATCGGAGGCCTCCACAAGAGCTTCGGCTCGGGGGAGCGGCGCACGGAAGTGCTGCGGGATATCAATCTCGATCTTGCCGGCAACGAGTTTGTCTCGCTGGTGGGCACATCGGGTTGCGGCAAGAGCACGCTGCTTTCGATCGTCGCGGGACTTCAGGATTTCGACGCCGGCGAGCTTGCCATCGACGGCGCCCCAATCCTTCAGCCGGGGCTCGACCGCGGCGTCGTCTTCCAATCCTACACACTGCTTCCCTGGCTGACGGCGCAGCAGAACATCGAATTTGCCCTCAAGGCCGCCGGCCATGACCGTTCGACCTGCCGGCGGATCGCGCTCGAGCATCTCGACCTGGTCAAGCTGCCGCATTGCGCCGATCGCTATCCATCCGAACTTTCAGGCGGCATGAAGCAGCGCGTCGCCATTGCCCGCGCGCTTTCCTATCGACCCAAAATGCTGCTGATGGACGAGCCCTTTGGCGCGCTGGATGCCTTGACCAGGCATCAGATGCAGGAACTCCTGACCCAGATCTGGGAAGAGCACCGGCTGACGGTGCTGTTCGTCACCCATGACGTCGAGGAGGCCGTCTATCTCTCGGACCGGATTGTCGTCATGGGCATTGGCCCCGGACGCATCACCCAGACCTTCAATGTCGATATTGAGCGTCCACGCCGCGAAGAGGTCATGGAAACGCCGGCGTTCATGGATCTGCAGCGCGGCGTGCACAAGGCGATCCGCGAGGCGTCAAAACGCCCTGAAATGGCGTAGGCACGCGGCGGTTGAGTTTTGGCGGCGCATTCACGTCGAAAATGTCAGCCGGCGACCAAGGCTTGGGACACGCTTCTCCGTTCGAGGGACGCAATGGCAGCGCAGCCCGAACCGTCAGACCGGCAGCCCGAGCTGCTTTCGCAGGCTTTTGTCGAATGCGGACGCGGGAACGAACCGGCGCAGGAAACTGACCTGGCGCGCCATCTTTCCCGCCGCATAGCGTTTTTTTGGAGCGGGATCGGTCGCAGCGGCCAAAACGGTCTTGGCTACCACTTCGGGCGCATCGCCTGTTTCCATCGCTTTCCGCACGGCTACAGTCATGCCAGCGCGCGCGGAGTCATAGATTTCAAGCAACTGATCGGGGGCGGCGAGATTGTCCTCGAATGACGTGCGGGTATAGGCAGGCTCCACCAACGAAACGCGAATGCCGAACGGGCGCAATTCGTGATCGAGCGATTCGGAATAGCCCTCGATGGCATGTTTGGTCGACGCGTAAAGCGCGAAATAGGGAGCGGGGATAAACCCCTGCACCGAACTCAAATTAACGATTCTGCCCTTCCCTTGGCGTCGCATTGCCGGCAACACCGCGTTGGTCATGCGGAAAACGCCGAAGACGTTCACGTCGAACAGCGCCTGGGCCTGGGCGGTCGAGGACTCCTCCGCGCCGCCAAACAGCCCCATGCCGGCATTGTTGACAAGCAGGTCGATGCGCCCGGCCTTTGCCAGGACGTCATCGACCATTTTCGCAACGGACGCGTCGTCGGTCACATCGCAGGTCAGCATGGTAACGCCGTCGGATTGCTTGGAGGCCGTGCGACGGCTGGTTCCGAATACGTGAAAGCCCGCGTTCCGTAGGGTGTTGGCGGTTGCGCGCCCGATGCCGGAGGATGCCCCTGTCACCAGGGCGACGCCAGGATTGGTCTTGTTCATGGAAATCATGTCTTTCTTTGCGTTGGATCGGAGTGGGAGAAGCATGAAAGGTCGGAGCAAAGGGCGTCAGTTGTGAGCGTCCTTGACGCTCGCGTCGGGCCAGCGCCTAAACAACGCGCTGGCATTCACGCCGCCAAAGCCGAAGCCATTTGAGATCGCATACTCCATCGCCATTGGCCGGGGCTCGTTTGCGACGAAGTCGATGCCGTCGGCGGCCGGATCGGGAGCGCTCAAATTGAGCGTCGGCGGTGCCACCTGATCCCTGAGCGCCAGGATCGCGAAGATGGCACCAAGCCCGCCGGCCGCTCCGAGAAGGTGTCCGGTCGCCGATTTCGTTGCGCTGACAGCTATCGCGAAATCGCGCCCGAACAGGCTCTTGATCGCTTCGATCTCACCCAGGTCGCCGACTGGCGTGGAGGTCGCATGCGCATTGAGGTGACGAACCTCGCGCGGCGAAATCCCTGCTTGCGCAATGGCGATCTGCATGGCTCGGCGCGCACCGTCGCCGTCCTCAGGACCGGAAGTGACGTGATGAGCATCCGCGGTCGTCCCGTAGCCGACGAGCTCGGCCAGCGGTTTTGCGCCGCGCGCCAGCGCGTGGCTCAACTCCTCGATGACCAGCACGCCGGCTCCTTCGCCCATGACGAAGCCGTCGCGCGACTTGTCGAACGGCCGGGAGGCCTCATCAGGACGGTGATTAAAGGAGGTCGAAAGAGAGCGTGCCGCGGCAAACCCACCGAGGCTGACGATATTCATGCATGCTTCCGTCCCGCCGCACACGGCAATATCGGCTTCATCGGCGCGGATAAGACGAGCCGCATCGCCGATCGCCTGGATGCCGGCCGCGCACGCCGTCACCGGCGCGCCGAGCGGACCTTTGAAGCCATGGCGGATCGAGATGTGACCTGCCGCAAGATTCACCAGGAAGGACGGCACCGTAAACGGCGACAGGCGGCGGACACCGCGCGTGTCCACCGTGCGCACCGCCTCGGTGATGGCGGGAAACCCGCCGATCCCTGAAGCGATGATCGTGGCTGTGCGCAGGCGATCCGTTTCCAAGGCAGGCTTCCATTTCGCCTGCGCAAGCGCCTCTTCCGCCGCAGCCAGCGCAAAGACAATGAACCGGTCTACCTTGCGCTGATCTTTCGCAGACAGGACGACATCGGGATCGAAACCGGCGTCCGGATCTTCTTCCAAGGAGGGCACCACGCCGCCGATCTTCGCCGGCAGGTCTCCCACCACATCGTCCGGAAGCCTACGGATGCCCGAACGACCTGCCAAGAGGCGCGACCAGGACGCTTCGACATTCGCGGCAAGGGGGGTGACCGCTCCCATGCCTGTAACAACAATCCGTCGCATCTATTCTCCTATCACTTGGGTGCACCGACAGCGCTACCGGCAACGCTCAAGCGGCGACTGCGTCGCGAACCTGATCGGTCGCCGCATCCAGAAAAGCCTGTGCGAGATCGGGATCGTTGACGACGCGCGAAAGGAGCACCGCGCCGACCATCGTCGAGAGAATGGCCGTGGCCTTGCCGCCGGTCTCCTCGCCATTGGTCTCGGCAATGAAACGGCCGAGGATCTCGAGATGCTCCTTGATGCCGGCTTCGAATGACGCCTTCACGTCCGTGCCCTGCCTTGCGGCATCCGAACCGAGCGCCACGATCGGACAACCGTCCATCTTTTCTCCGCGATGGCCCATACTGAGGTAGAATCCGATTACCGCGCCCAGCGGATCCTCAGGGTTCGTCGCAGTTGCGGCCGACCATCGGTGGGTGGCGCTCTCCATCGCCCGCCTGGACGCCTGCGCAGCCAGATCCTCCTTTGACGCGAATTGCTTGTAAAAGGCGCCCTGGGTCAGTCCGGCACCCTTCATCAAATCCTTGAGGCCGATGCCGTCAAAGCCGCGCTCCCGAAAAAGGCGGCTTGCGACGTTGATTACGGTTTCGCGGTTTTCCGCGGCCTGACTACGACTCACACGCATCGTCAGTCTCCCTTTAGAGTTCACTCGAAATCTATACCTCATATAGATGTCGAGCGCAATCTATCAAGAGGAGATAAGAGACGATCCTCTGGGCATCAATCCAACGCATTCCGCACCGCCGGCATCTGTGCCAGACCTTGGCATCCAGCGGCTCTGGGACCTTCAACCGGCAATGCTGAACAGAGGCGTTGACGGCAGCACCGTTTCCCACTTAGGATTAAATCAAATTGATTTATCTTATTCGCCCGAAGAGGCGGAATGGCAATCAACCAAGGGGAAATGAAGCATGACCGCCAAGCTGCCAGACCCGAATCTGCGTTACCCGCAAGACCTGTCGACGGCGATTTCACGCCGGCGGCTGTTGATGGGCACGGCGCTCGTCGCCGCGACCATTGCCACGACTTTTCCCTTCGGCGTGCGATCGGCGTCCGCCGAATCGGTGCTCGCCATGCACATCGAGGAGCAGACGAGCTGGGTGCAGAATTTCAACCCGTTCGATCTCGGTGGGCGCCGTCAGAGCACCATGGATTTCGTCTATGAGCCGCTGGTCATCTTCAACGATTATGACGGCGGCAAGCCGATCTACCGGCTGGCGACGGGTTACAAATTCTCCGACGATTTGAAGTCGATCACCTACACGCTGCGCGACGGCGTCAAATGGTCGGACGGCCAGCCGCTGACCTCGGCGGACATGAAATTCACGCTCGACCTGATGTTGAAGAACCCGGCGGTCGACACTGTCGGTGTCGGCAGCAGCGTCGCCTCGGTCGAGGCGCCGTCGCCGACCGAAGTCAAGATCACGCTGAAGGACATCGACACGCATTTTCCGGAATCGATGGCCGATTTCCCCGTGGTGCCCGAGCACATCTGGAAGGACGTCGCCGATCCGCTCGCCTTCAAGAACGAGAAGCCTGTGGGATCGGGTCCGATGACGGAGATCCGCCGCTTTACGCCGCAGGTCTATGAACAGTGCCGCAACCCGAACTACTGGGACGCCGCCTCGCTGCATGTCGACTGCCTGAAGCTGCCGCAGATCGCCGGCAACGACCAGATGCTGGCGCTGTTGCCGGAGGGGTCGATGGACTGGATCGGCTCGTTCCTGCCGGAGATCGACAAGACCTATGTCGCGCTCGACAAGGACCACAATGGCTATTGGCAGCCGCCGGCGGAAACCATCGCTTTCCAGATGAATTTCAAGACCGCCAAACCGGCGCTGGCCGAAGCCTTCAACGACATCAACTTCCGCCACGCCTTCAGCCTGGTCATGGATCGCACGGCGATGGTCGATATTGCCGGGTTCGGCTATCCGGTGGTCAATCTGCACGCCAGCGGCCTGCCGCCGCGGTTCGACGCCTGGCGCAACAAGGCAGCCGAAGGCGACAAGGACGTGTGGATGACCTACGACGTCGACAAGGCCAACAAGGTGCTTGACGACGCCGGCTACAAGAAAGGCGCCGACGGCATGCGCACCACGCCGAAGGGCGAGCCGATCGCGTTCTCGATCATCGTTCCCAATGGCTGGACCGACTGGATCGACGCCGTTCAGATCGCCACTGAAGGCCTGCGCAAGGCCGGCATCAACGCCTCTGTGGCGACGCCGGAATACGAGCAATGGCAAAAGCAGATTCTCGACGGTTCGTTCGATGCGGTCATGAACTCCCGCGCGGACGGCCCGACACCGTTCCGCGGCTATTACCAGTCGCTGTCGACGGCCTTTGCCGGGCGTATCACCAGCGCACCGTCGCGCTATTCCAACCCGGAGCTGGACAAGGTGTTCGATGCCTACCGCAAGGCGACCACCGACGACGAGCGCAAGAAACTGTTCGACCAGGTGCAAGTCATCATCGCCGACAATTTTCCGGTGGTGCCGGTGTTCAACGGACCGACCTGGTACCAGTATTCGACCAAGCGCTTCACCGGCTGGGTGACCAAGGACGAGCCGGTGATGAACCCTGAAAACCACGACAACAACCGCCTGCGGCTGATGCATTTGCTGCGCCTGAAGCCCGTGCAATAGTCGGGGCAAGCGCCCTTCTCTCGCTGAGGGGGAGGGGCGTCCCTGCCTTGCCTTGGCAGCAGCAGGGCAGGCGTCGCCAGGTCGGACGACGGTGCTGACGAAGCAGCCGACGTCCGCTTCCATCCGTTACCTTCTCCCTCAGGAGGAGAAGGCAAATCGAGCGCAAGGACAGGTGAATGCGGATTCCTCTTCGACGACTTGGGGTCTACTTCGTCGCATTCCTGTTCGCTATCGTCATGAATTTCACGGTGCCCCGGCTGATGCCGGGAAGCCCGGTCGACGGCATGATCGCGCAGCTGGGGCCACGCGCGACACCGGCGGCGATCGAAGCGATCAAGGCCCGCTTCGGCGCCGTCGAACAGCCTATCCTGGGGCAGTTCGTCGATTACATCACCGGTCTCGCCAGGTTCGATCTCGGCGTGTCGGTGAAATACTACCCGCAGACGGTCACCCAGGTTCTGGCACGCTCCGCCGGCTGGACCGCCTTCCTTGTCACCACGGCGATCATCTTTTCCCTCTGCGTTGGAGTCTCCCTCGGCGCAGTGGCAGCCTGGCGGCGGGGCGGACGCTTCGATGCGTTCGTCTCGCCGTTTTCTGTCGTGCTGATTGCGATCCCTCCGGTCATCATCGGACTGGCGACCTTGTTCACCTTCGGCGTGACGCTGCGCTGGTTCCCGGTCGGCTATGCCTACAATCCCGACCTCGATCCGGGGCTGAACTTCACCTTTTTCGGCAGCGTCTTCTGGCACGCGATCATGCCGGTGCTGACGCTGTCGCCCTATCTGATCGGCGAGTTCCAGACGACGACGCGCTCTTCGATGATATCGGTGCTTGGCGAGGACTATGTCACCATGGGCCGCGCCAAGGGGCTCGGCGAGACGATGGTGATGTTTTCCTACGCGTTGCGAAACGCCATGCTGCCGGTACTGACCAATCTCGCGCTGATGCTGGGCGCCGTATTCGGCGGCTCGATCGTGACCGAAATCGTCTTCAACTATCCCGGCCTCGGGCTGACGTTGTTTACCGCCAGCGTCGCGCGCGACTATCCGGTCATCCAGGGCCAGCTGCTTTTGATGACGATGGCGACGCTCGGCGCCAATCTTCTGGTCGATCTTCTTTACGGCGTCGTCGACCCACGCATTCGGGAGGAGCGGGCATGAATTTCGGTTGGCGACTTTTGTGGCGGCAGAAGAAGGCCGTCGCCGGCCTGATCATTGTCACGGCGCTCTGCCTGATGGCGCTGCTGGCGCCGATCCTCGCGCCGACCGATCCGGGTGAGCGCGTCGGCCGCTCGCATCAGCCGCCGACCGTCGAGCATTATTTCGGCACGACGAAGATGGGCCGCGACGTCTATGCGCAATTCGTCTGGGGCGCGCGCCCGTCGCTGGCAGTCGGCTTTGCCACCGGCCTGTTCATCACCGCGCTCGGCACCATCATCGGGCTTGTCGCCGGTTACTTCGGCGGCCGCACCGACGCCACGCTCGATCTGATCACCAATGCGGTGCTGGTGATCCCCAACATTCCGCTGCTTATCCTGCTCGCCTCCTTCGCCGGCACGGTCGGACCTGTCGCCATCATGATGATCATCGCGCTGACCTCATGGCCGTGGGGCGCGCGCATGACGCGCTCGCAGACGCTGGCACTCCGAAACCGCGAGTTCGTGACCGCCGCGCGCATGGTCGGCGAGCCGTCGTGGCGGATCATTTTCGTCGAGATCCTGCCCAATCTGGTGCCGCTGATCGGCATCAACATCGTCGGCTCGATCATCTACGCCATCGTAGCGCAGACGACGCTCGAATATCTCGGCTTCGGCGATCCACTCAACGTCACCTGGGGGACGATGCTCTACAATGCGCAGAATTCGTCCGCCATCATCGTTGGTGCCTGGTGGGACATCGGCGCGCCGGCCGCCGGCATCGCGCTGGTCGGGCTTGGCCTGGCGTTGCTGAATTTCACCTTCGACGAGATTGCCAACCCGCAGCTGCGCTCCGGTCCCGCACTCAGCCGGTGGCTGCGCCTCAACCGTCTGCGCAAGCGCGAGCTGGAGGCGGCACGGTGAGCGAGGCGTTGCTGCAAATCCGCGACCTCAGCGTCGACTATCTGCTCGACAAGGGCGCCTTTCGCGCGGTCAAGAACGTATCCTTCGACATCGGCCGCGGCGAACTGTTCGGGCTGGCCGGTGAATCCGGCTGCGGCAAAAGCACGATCGCCTATGCCATCACACGGCTGGCCAAGGCGCCGGCCTGGGTGGCGGGCGGCGAAATCCTGCTCGACGGCGAGGACCTTTTGAAACTGCCTGAAAGCCGGCTGCAAGAGGTGCGCTGGCGGCGAATAGGCATGGTGTTCCAGAGCGCGATGAATTCGCTCAATCCGCTGATGCGGGTCGAGGCGCAGTTCCACGATGTGCTGCGCCGGCATACCGGTTCATCGCGGGAAAAATCGCGGGCGCGGGCGGAAGAGATGTTCAAGCTGGTCGGCATTCCGGCCAGCCGGCTCAGTGACTATCCGCATCAGTTCTCAGGCGGCATGCGTCAGCGCATCGTCATCGCTATCTGCCTGGCGCTGAAGCCGGAGTTGATCATCATGGACGAGCCGACGACGGCGCTCGACGTGGTCGTCCAGCGCGAGATTCTCGAACAGGTCATCGACCTGCAGCGCGGGTACGGGTTCTCGGTGCTGTTCATCACCCACGATCTGCACCTGATGGCGCAGCTCTGCCACCGCATCGGGGTGATGCTGAAGGGTGAACTGGTCGAGATCGGTGACGTCCGGCAGGTCAGCCGCGCCCCGGCGCACGACTACACGCGAAAACTCTGGGGCGCGATCCCACAACTGCCAGGCCACCCCTTGGCAAAGGAAGCGGCCGTATGAACGCGTTGCCGACGACCCCCATTGCCACGATCGAGGCCGAGCCGATCATCAGGCTGGACGGCATCGAGCGCAGCTTTGGTCTGGTGCAGGCGTTGCGCGGCATCTCGCTGTCGCTGCGGGGCGGCCATGCGCTGGCATTGGTTGGCGAGTCCGGCTGCGGCAAGACCACCTGTGCCCGCATCATTGCGCGCATGGACGCCCCGACCGGTGGCGACATGTTCTTCCGCGGCCGCGACGTGACGCGAACCGGCTCAGCCGCCGGTGAAAAGGCCTATCGCCGCGCCGTGCAGATGGTGTTCCAGGATCCATTCGCCTCGCTCAATCCGGTGTTTTCGGTGCAGCATCATCTCGCCCGGCCGCTGGCGCTGCATGGCCACGCCAAAAGCAAGGCCGAGCAAGTGCGCGGCGTTGCCGATCTGCTTGAATGGGTCGGGCTGGAGCCGGCGCTGACGGCGCACAAGTTTCCGCACGAGCTTTCGGGCGGCCAGCGCCAGCGCGTCAACATCGCGCGCGCGCTTGCCGTTCAGCCGGAGGTTCTGGTCGCCGATGAGCCGACCTCGATGCTCGATGTCTCGATCCGTCTCGGCATCCTCGATCTCCTGGCGCGCATCAAGCGCGAGCGGCAGCTGGCGCTGCTCTACATCACCCACGACATCGCCACCGCGGCCCATGTCGCCGAAGAGGTGATCGTGATGTTTGCCGGACAGATGGTCGAGTGGGGCGATACGCGTGCCGTGATCGGCGATGCCCGCCATCCCTATACGCAGCTGCTGCTTTCAGCCGTGCCGGACCCGGAACGGCCGTTCATCGCTGGCGACAGCGCCCGCTTTCTCGGCCACGCCGAGGAGGTGCGCCGCTTGAGCCGGCCAACCTCGACGCTGGTCGACCAGGTCGGGCCGAACCATTTCGTCCGCGCGCTCGGTGCGGTTTCCTGACATTCACGCCGGAAGGTTTTCATGGACTATCTCGTCAATCTCTCGCTGCTTGCCCCCGATCCGGAACTCGACGCGCGCGTCCGCAGCGCCGCTGTCACCATCCGCCGGGCGCTGGCGCCGGAATATGAGTTGGTCACCGACTGGGTCCGGCGCAAGTTCAGTGCCGGCTGGGCGGGCGAGACGGCCGTTTCGATGATGCGCCAGCCGCCGACCTGTTTCCTGGCCACCAAGGGGCAAAAACTGGTCGGCTTTGCCTGCCATGAATCGATCGCCCGCGGCTTTTTCGGCCCCACAGGTGTCGACGAGGCTGTGCGCGGCCAGGGTATTGGCCATGCACTGCTGCTGGCGTCGCTGCTCGATCTCAAGACCATGGGCTACGCCTACGCCATCATCGGCGATGTCGGCCCGTCCGAATTCTACGAACGCACCGTCGGCGCGACGCAAATCCCCAATTCGGAACCCGGCATCTATGCCGGCCTCTTGAAGTCGGCCGACTGATCTTTTCACGCTTACACATGAGATTGCCATGACCGAGACACTTGCCCTGCGGCTGGAAAGTTTTTGGACGCCCGCATCGGACGGCCAGGCATTGGCCTATTCGCTGAAACTCACCAACGCCTCAAAGCAGCCCCTGCAGGATTTCCGCCTCTGTATCAGCGGTCCGGCGCGGATCGACCCCGCAGCCGCGGTGGAAGGCGCCATACTGGTCAATCGCGTGTCGAACCATGCCGAGTTTGCGCCACCCGCCGGCTTCGTGCTTGAACCCGGTGCTGCCTGGACCTTGACGGCGCGCGGCCTGAGCTACCCGCTGCGCCACTGGACGGATGGCGCCACCGGCGCCTATCTCGTGCTGGCTGATGGCAGCGTCCAGCGCATCGCCGTCGAACCGACGAAGGCCAAGGGCGACAACGCGCCGCTGAAGCGCGGCGCCGAGCCCTATCCGGTGCCGACTGTCGCGCCAGTTCCCATCTCGGTCATCCCCTGGCCGCGCCAGGTCGAAGTGTCAGGCGCGCTGCCCACGCCAGCCGGCATCGACCCGAGGCCAGAAGGCGAAGAGGCCAAGGCCGCGGCGGCCGCTTTCGCCGAGCTCAGCGCCAGGCTGTTCTCTGTCGAAGGCCTTGTGCGCCCTGCTGCGGAAGGCGGCTTTCCCGTCAATCTGTCTCGCAAGGACGGGTTCGCACGGGAGGCCTATACAATCGACTTTGCGGCCGACGCGGCAACGATTTCGGCGTCCACGCGCACGGGGCTTCTCTACGGGCTGATCACGCTCGGCCAGATCCTGCGCGGTGCCAGAAAACATCCCGCAACCTTTGTCTTCCCGGCGCGGGGAGAAATCCACGACGACCCGTCGCTCGGCTGGCGTGGCTGCCACCTCGATACGGCGCGCCAATTCTACGCCTCGGCCGAGATCGAGCAATTCCTCGCCATTTTTGCCTGGAACAAGCTCAACCGCTTCCATTGGCATCTGTCCGACGACGAAGCCTGGCGGGTCGAGATATCAGCCTATCCGCAGCTGACCAGCATCGGCGCCTGGCGCGGCCACGGCCTGCCCATCCCGTCGCTGCTTGGCTCAGGCCCGGGAAAGACCGGCGGCCATTACACCAAGGCCGTGATCCGCGAGATCGTTGCGCTTGCCGGCCGGTTCGGCATCGAAGTGGTGCCGGAGATCGACGTGCCCGGCCACTGCTATGCCATGCTCGAGGCATTGCGCGAGCTGCGCGATCCCGGCGAACACGGCCAGTATTTTTCCGTGCAGGGATTTCCCAACAACTGCCTCAACCCGGCACGCGAGGAAACCTACCGCGTGCTTGAGACGATCTTCGACGAGATGATCGAGCTGTTCCCGTTCAGGGCGATCCATGTCGGCGCCGACGAGGTGCCGATCGGTGCATGGTCGGGCTCGCCGGAAGCCTTGCGGCGGCTCGCCGAACTCGGCGGCGAGGCGCTGGCACAATCGCATGCCAAGCGCCTCGGCGTGGTGACCAACACGCATGGCGCCGACGAGATCGACGGCTCGGGGGCTGCCATGCTGCAAGCCCAGTTCCTCAAAAGGATACAAACATTCCTTGCTTCCCGCGGCTGCATCACCGGCGGCTGGGAAGAAGCCGCGCATGGCAACGTCATCGACAAGACGAAGTGCTACCTCAATGGCTGGCGCAACGTCGAGGTTTCGGCGGCACTGGCCGGCGAAGGTTACGACATCGTCGTCAATCCCGGACAGGTCTACTACCTCGACATGGCCAACAGCCAGGAATGGTCGGAGCCTGGCGCTGCCTGGGCCGGCTGGTCATCGCCCGAAAAGCTTTACGGCTTCGATCCGGTGGAAGGGTGGAGCGCGGCGCAGAAGAAGCATTTCCTCGGCGTGCAGTGCTGCATCTGGTCGGAACCGATGACCGACCGTGCCGTCTTCGACCGACTGGTGTTCCCCAGGCTCTCGGCCCTTGCCGAGACCGGCTGGACGGTGCCGGAGCGAAAGTCGTGGGAACGGTTCAGCGCGCTCGCCGGGCTGATGCCGGTGCTCTACGGGTTGTCCTAGAGCAATTCCAGGAAAAGTGTTGACGGTTTTCCGTCCGGAATTGCGTCAAAACAAAGAGATAGCCGGACCTCCGCTCAGGACGACCGCATCAGTTTGTCGTATCGTTTGGTCAGGCGGTCGCGCTTCAAGCGCGACAGCCTGTGCATCCAGAAGATACCGTCGAGTTGATCGATCTCATGTTGGTGGCAGACCGCCAGCAGACCATCGGCATCCTCGAACCGCTCGTCCCCGTCCAGATCCTGATAGCGAACACGTATTCTTGCGTGCCGCTCGACGTCTTCCGTGACGCCGGGCATCGAAACGCTGCCTTCCGCATGGCGGATCATTTCGGGCGAGGCCTGGATGACAGATGGATTGACATAGATTCCCGGCTTTGCGGCAGAAGGCAGCTGGATCACGACCAAGCGTTTCAAAATGCCAATATGCGGGCCAGTGATGCCGATTCCGGGTGCCGCGCGCATAGTGTCGATGAGATCGCCCGCCAGGCTCGACAAGTCGTTGTCGAACAGCTGGATTGGCTCCGCGACAGCGCGTAGGAGCGGATTGGGAAATCTTACGATCGATCGAACCGCCATAGGCGTCTAGCCGAACGGTTTCTGCAGCACGTCGAATTGCGGGTTGGTCTCCGAAAATATCGGCAGCGCGGCAGCGCCCAGAACCGAGGTGTCCTTGCCGGCGGCTCCAACCAGCACCCTTGGTACAGTGCGGGTGCTGGTCGAGCTGACCGAGAGATACAAGGGATCGAGCCGGCTCGCCAGAAGCTCGATCACCGCCAGCGGCATGAAGCCGCCGAGGACGACGGTTTCAGGATCGAGCGCCAGTTCGAGCACATTGATCGCCTGGCGCAGCGGCGCAGTGGCTTGTTCGATCCATGCTTCCATGCGGCTGTCGCCACTTGCCAGCAAAGCCTCGAGCAGTTCCGGCGAGGCGTGATCGGGATCGGGGATCTCCAAACATTCATAGGCGGCGCGCAAGGAGACATAGCGTTCAAGACAGCCGCGCTTGCCGCAGCCGCATTCGAGGCCGCCAGGATTGACGATCATATGGCCGATCTCGCCGGCGTTGTGGCGGGTGCCCTTGTAGAGATGGCTGTCAAGAAACAGGCCGGCACCGAGCCCGGTGCCGATGAACAAATAGACGAAGCTGCTGAGGTTGCGGGCAACGCCGTAAAGCCGCTCGCCGATGGCAGCGGCGGTGGCGTCGTTCTCGACCGTCACCGGAATGCCGGTCAGCCGCTCAAGCTCTTCGGCGACGGGGAAATCCTGCCAGCCGGGCAGTGCCGTCGGCCCGACCGAGGTCATGCCCTCGACATCGAACGGGCCGGGCATCGCCATGCCGATGCCAAGCAGGCGGCTGCGGTCGAAACGAAACGTCCGCATCAAATCATCGGCGATCGCCGCCAGCAATGGCATCGCCTGCGCCGGCGTCGGCCGGTCGACCGGCCGCTCGAAACGGGCCCGAACCGTACCGGAGAGATCGGTGATGACACCCACCGCCAGCTGATGGTCGAGTTGCAGGCCGATCGAATAGCCACCGTCGGGATTGATCGAATAGGGGACCGCCGGCTGGCCGCGCGCACCCTTCTGCGTCGCTTCGGGGCGCAGCAGCTCTTCATTTTCGAGCTCCTCGACGATGTTGGAAATGGTCTGGGAACTCAGCGCCGTAAGTCGCGCGATGGCCGCACGCGACAATGCGCCGTTGGTTCTGATCGCTTCGATCACCACACGGCGGTTGTGCGACTTGGCCTGTTCGAGATTGGTGCCGGCGATGGCTTTCTTGACTATCATGATGACCAGCTAGACGAGTCTTTCGGAATTATGATCCTGAAAATAAATCAATCATCTTGATTTAATTAATGTCAAGCGTTTGATTTCGGCTGGGCGGCCCGCCGGGGCCCGCAAATGGCGAATCCGCCGTCTTACGTGCGATAGCGGATCGAGGACGGTAGCGGGAGCGCGATACCGCCTCTCCCCACACCCACCGGACTGTCAATGCCGGCTTCGTTGCTGCCGTTGAGCAGCGCTGCCATGTTGCTCGGCGGACTGCCTTTTGATGGCGCAACGCGCGTTTCTCTGCACAGACGGTAGCGTCAAACCTTGCCCCCAAAATTGCGACGACTCGTGACCAAAAAAGTGCTGGCTGCCCAATCCTTATGCATTCGAGGCAATGAGGCGGCTCGGACCGCCTGCGTGTTAAGTTCTTGGTAACTCTCACAAGTCGAACCCAAGTCGACGACCAAATAAGAGGTTTGGCTTCTCGTCCCTACCGTAGATGCTAGGGCCGGCATCGAGCGAGACGAGGAGACCAGAATGGCCACCGTCCTGAACGCCAAAGGCGTTCCACTCCCCTATAGCGGGTCCTCAACAAAGTGGTACTCGGCGACGAATTCCGGCCCGTCACTCTATGGCAGCATATACAACGACACCATCTACGGCGACGCCAGCGTCAGCGTCACGATGTATGGCGGCAAGGGCGACGACATTTACTATCTGTATTCCACGAAGAACAAGCCGGTTGAGCTGGCCAATGAGGGTGTCGACACCATCTCGACCTGGATGAGCTACAGGCTGCCGGCGAATTTCGAGAACCTGACCGTCACCGGCGACAAACACTATGCTTTTGGAAACGCGCTAGACAACATCATTGCCGGCGGCGCCGGCCAGCAGACGCTCGACGGCTTGCAGGGCGATGACGTTCTGAAAGGTGGATCCGGGGCGGATATCTTCGTCGTTACCCGGGGCAACGGCAGCGACCTGATCCTGGACTTTGGCGCCGACGACACCGTGCGCGTCGGCAGCTACGGCTTCACCTCCTTCGAGCAGGTGCAGGCCAATATGGTCCAGTCGGGCGCGAATGTGCGGCTCAATCTTTCCAGCACCGAGTTTCTGGTCTTCGCCAACAAGACGGTCGGCCAGTTCACTGAAGGCCAGTTCGATCTGGCGCTGGACAGGTCGCATCTGCAACTCACCTTCTCCGACGAGTTCAACGCGCTGAGCCTGAGGAATGGCTCGAGCGGCACCTGGGATACGAACTTCTGGTGGGGCGGCGCGAACGGCAGTTCGCTCACCGACAATGGCGAGCTTCAATGGTATGTCGATGCCAATTACGCGCCGACCAGTTCCGTCCACCCGTTTAGCGTTGCGAACGGCGTTCTCACGATAACCGCCGCCCCGGCTGCGGACGCGATCCAACCCTTGATCAACGACTACAAGTATACTTCAGGCTTGCTGACGACCCACGACACCTTCGCGCAGACCTATGGCTATTTCGAAATCCGTGCCGACATGCCGGAAAAACAAGGCGTGTGGCCGGCCTTCTGGCTGCTGCCGGCGGACGGTTCCTGGCCGCCGGAACTGGATGCAATCGAGATGACCGGCCAGGACCCGAACAAGCTCCTCCTGACTGGCCACACGAACGAGACGGGAACGCACACAACCGTGGGCGCGACGCCCTTTGTCTCGGATACCGCAGGCTTCCACACATACGGGGTGCTGTGGACGCAAGACGAACTGGTCTGGTATTTCGACGACGTCGAAGTCGCCCGCGCCGCAACGCCTGCCGACATGCACGAGCCGATGTATATGCTGGTCGACCTGGCGGTTGGCGGCATCGCGGGAGCGCCAGCCGACGGGCTCGCGACGCCCGCGGAAATGCACATCGACTATGTTCATGCTTATGCGCTGGGCGATTGGTTTATCTAAGCGCAACACCTGACGGTGAGGTCGGCACGGACGCGTTCGTCATCAAGCCTCGGCAATTTCCGTTGTTGCACTGCCGCCTGAGACTGAACTGGAACTGATGTGAAGGCGACGACGCAACTCCATCCATCCGAGCCGCCGCGAACAACCCTGGCGGCGGTTTTGGCTTCGTTTCGACGCGCGTTCGCCGGAATCGCTCTGATGAGCGGCGTCGTCAACATCCTGGCGCTGACCGGCTCGTTCTTCATGCTGCAGGTCTATGATCGCGTCATACCCGGCCGCAGCGTGCCGACGCTTGTCGGCCTTGCGGTGTTTGCCGCCACGCTTTTCATCTTCCAGGGCGTTCTCGAGCTCATCCGGTCACGGCTGCTGGTGCGCATCGGCATGGCGCTCGACGCGCAGCTGAGCGGGCAAGTCTATGCCGCGCTGATGCGCCTGCCATTGCGCACCAAGCTCGCTGGCGATGGCCTGCAGTCGTTGCGGGATCTCGACCAGGTGCGCTCGTTTCTGTCGAGCGCTGGTCCGACCGCGCTTTTCGATCTGCCGTGGATGCCGCTGTATCTGGGTATTTGCTTCCTGTTCCATTTCTGGATTGGCATGGCGGCGCTCGCCGGCGCCGTCATTCTCTTTGGCCTGACATTGCTTGCCGAAATGCGCACACGAGAGCCGGCAAAAAGAGCAAACAGCCAGGCCGCGGCGCGCAACACGCTTGCCGAGGCTACCCGGCGCAACGTCGAGGTTCTGCAGGCCATGGGCTTTGGCTCGCGCATCGCCGAGCGCTGGTCGGGTATCAACGCCGACTATCTCGACACGAATGCGAAAGCGAGCGATCTGGCGGGTACGCTCGGAACGATCTCGAAGATCCTGCGGATGATGCTGCAGTCGGGTGTGCTGGCGATCGGCGCCTATCTCGTCATTCATCAGGAGGCGACGGGCGGTATCATGATCGCCAGTTCGATCATGATGGGCCGGGCGCTCGCTCCTATCGAACTGGCCATCGCCCACTGGAAGGGTTTTGTCACTGCCCGCCAGGCTTGGACTCGGCTGACGCAGCTTTTGGCGCTGCTTCCCGAAACTGCAACAAGTGTCTCGCTGCCGGCGCCGATATCGGCGCTTTCGGTCGAAGGCATCAGCGTCACGCCGCCGGGCGAGCGCCGCATGGTTGTCCAGGATGCCGGCTTCGCGCTGGAGAAGGGTGCTGGCCTCGGCATCATCGGGCCGAGCGCTTCGGGAAAATCCTCGCTTGTCCGCGCGATCGCCGGTATCTGGCTGCCGGTGCGCGGAACCGTCAGGCTGGACGGCGCGACGCTCGACCAGTGGTCGCCCGAAGAGCTTGGCAAGCATGTCGGCTACCTGCCGCAGGACGTCCAGCTGTTCGACGGCACCATTGCCGAAAACATATCGCGCTTCGAACCCCAGGCGCCCTCGGACAGGATATTGGCGGCGGCGCGCGCCGCGGGTGTGCACGATCTTGTCGTCCATCTGGCGGAAGGTTACGAGACGCGGATCGGCGAGGCCGGGTCGGCACTCTCGGCCGGACAGAGGCAAAGGGTGGCGCTGGCCAGGGCTCTCTATGGCGATCCGTTCCTGGTCATTCTGGATGAGCCCAACTCCAATCTCGATTCCGAAGGCGAAGCCGCGCTGACGGCGGCAATCCAGGGCGTGCGTGAAAGAGGTGGCATCGCCGTCGTTGTGGCGCATCGACCAAGCGCGCTGGCAAGCCTGGATCAGGTGCTCGTCATGGCCGGCGGCCGCGTCCAGGCCTTTGGTCCCAAGAATGAGGTGTTGAACAAGGTTGCCCGCCCGGCAGGCGTCCCGCTGAAGGTCGTCTCCGCCCCCGAAGAGGCTACATCCTGATGGCGGAACGCGCTGCATCCGCGATTGACCGGACCATTCGGCGCTATCTCATGGCCGGTGTCGCCGCCTGCGTCCTGCTTGTTGGCGGCGCGGGAAGCCTTGCGGCGGTCACAGAGCTTTCCGGAGCCGTCATCGCCTCGGGACGATTGGTCGTCGATTCAAGCGTGAAGAAGGTGCAGCATCCAACGGGCGGCGTGGTCGGTCAAATCTTGGTCCGGGAAGGCGATGCCGTGCAGGCGGGGCAAGTCCTGATCCGTCTCGATGAAACGATCACCCGCGCCAATCTGGCCATTGTCACCAAGAGCCTCGATGAATTCGATGCCCGCCTGGCGCGCCTTGAAGCCGAGCGCGACGGCGCCGACGTCATCGCCTTTCCAGCGTCACTCATGTCGCGGCAAGCGGAACCCGAGACCAGCCGCGCGATGGCCGGCGAGCGATCCCTGTTCGAGTTTCGCAGGCAGGCGCGCGCTGGCCAGAAGGCTCAGCTGGCGGAGCGTATCGCTCAGCTTGTCGAGGAGGTCTCCGGACTGACCGAGCAAAGAGACGCCAAAAGCCAGGAAATCAAGCTGATCGAAATCGAGCTCGAGGGCATGCGCAAACTTTGGCAAAGCAAGCTGGTCTCGATCGAACGTATAACCGCTCTCGAACGCGATGCCGTGCGGCTGGAAGGCGAGCACGGGCAGCTGACCGCGTCGATCGCGCAGTCGAAGGGCCACACGTCAGAAATCCGCCTGCAGATCATCCAGGTCGACCAGGATCTGCGCAGCGAGGTCGCGACCGAGCTGCGCGATGTCCAGGCAAAGATCTCCGAGCTGGTCGAACGCAAGGTGTCGGCCGAGGACCAGCTCAAGCGAATCGACATACGCAGCCCGCAAACCGGGGTGGTTCTTCAGCTTGCCGTGCACACGGTCGGCGGTGTTGTCTCTCCGGGAGAGCTGATCATGCTCATTGTGCCGGTGGCAGACGAACTGACCGTCGAGGCACGCGTGGCTCCCCAGGACATCGATCAACTGAGGCTAGGGCAGGGCGCAACTTTGCGGCTGTCGGCTTTCAACCAGCGAACGACGCCGGAACTCAACGGAACCGTCAGCAAGATTTCCGCCGATCTCAGCATCGATGAGCGAAGTGGTGTCAGCTTCTATACCGTGCACGTCGTTTTACCGCGCGAGGAACTCGCCAGGCTCAAAGGATTGTCCCTGACGCCTGGAATGCCGGTCGAGGTGTTCTTTTCGACCAGCAGTCGCACAATGCTTTCCTATCTCGTGAAACCCCTGGCGGATCAGATCCAGAGGGCGTTCCGGGAGGAGTAAACGTGTGCTGCTTCCGAATGCCTAGCGCGAGGGGTACAGAGGTCAGCCGATACCCTCCGTGAACCGCTTGAGCATAGTGGGACTGTGATGCGCTAGGTATGTGCGTTACCGAGCACCGCCCGGAGCCCTGAGTCGTTCTGGCGGAGACGTTCCTCGATCCAATGCGCCGTGCGGTCGTAGGCGTCCGAAAACAACTCGGAATGCCGACTCCAATCCATGAAGGTGCTCGAAACCTGCGGACAAACCAAGACATCTTCGTCGCCGACGGCAATGTCCTGCGGCCCGTGTGCCAGTATGCTCGCGGCAATAACCTGAAGCATGCTCGGAACCTGCGGCAGGCGGGCACGGCCGAAAGGGTTCAGCAGGGCGACCGCCAGTTCCAATCTTCCGGGGATGCGGTCATAGTCGATGTGGTATTTTTGCGGTCCACTGGACCCAAAGCTCACGATGACATTGGGGCCGGTCTTGAGTTCCCTCATCTGTTCCAGCGGCAAATTGTTCATGATGGCGCCGTCCACCAGCATATCGCCGTCTGCGGTAAAGAACGGCGGCAGAACACCCGGGAGCGAGCCGGATGCCCGAACGGCGTGCCAGAGTTTTCCACGACGGTGGACATGGGGCTGACGGCTGCTCAGATTGCTCGAAAGCGCAAAGAACGGAAGCCAAAGATCTTCGATCAGAACGTCGCCGTATTCCTCCCGAAGGGCTCGATCGAAGGCTTTGTGGTCTAGAAGCGCGAAACGCGGCAAGGTGGGGCGCCGAAACGCCCGACTCTTGACAAATACGTTGTGCGTGCCGCGGTCGATCTGCTCCGCGTCCAACCCTCTGGCGAAGCCGGCCATCATCGCCGCTCCGGAACTCGTCCCGCCGAGATAGTCGAAGCGCCCGCCCGCCTCGACGAAGGCCTTGTAGACGCCCAGATGGGCGCTGCCCAGGGACCCACCCCCCGCCGCCACGAAGCCACGTGCCTTGCAGGAAATAAATCGGACCAGGCGCTGGATATCAGACGCGTCCTCCAGCGCAACATGATGATGCTGGCCGACATGGGGGCGCTCATCGAGCCACGCAGAGGTGCCGGAGACCGCAGCCGAGCGATTGTCGTGAATTAGGACTAGCCGACCGGTCGATGGTGGATGGACCGATAGCGCCAATTCCTCGGACGTGTTCAAGCGAGGCGAGGAGGACGCGTTCGCTAGCAGCAGGACGGTATCGGCCTGGCGAATGCAGACTCGTGTCCATTCATTAGGTTCTTCATCGGCGACGTAGACAACGAATTCAGCTTGCGCCTCCAGTTCGTTCAACCAGTTAAGGACCGGCTGGTCGTCGATCGGACGACCTGCGAACTTCGCCTGGACGTCAAGCCGGGAAACGAACTGAGCGCGCGCGACCGCGCCGAACTCTTGCTGTAGGTGCCCGATGAAAACCGGTGAGATACGGCTTCCGCCGGCTGCAATGATGGCAAGCGTTCGAATCTTGGCAGGCTGGAGACGTGACAAAATCGGAGATTGCGTGGCGAACCGGCGCGCCAGAGATATTGTGACCGCCTCTCTCAGGTTCGGCAGAGCCTCGGCCGCCTTCTCGAAATGATTACGACTGATTTCAAGGACGATCGAATCGCGCGCTGCAAGGACAGTGGCCGTACGGGGCAGCCCTGCAAAGAAACCAATTTCGCCGACTAGTTCGCCCTGTGCGATCTCGGCGACCGAGCCAATCCGATCTCCTTTGTGTACCGTAAAGCGACCGGACAGCACGACGAAGAACCTGTCCGATGGATCGCCTTCGCGAACCAGGACCTCACCGCGCCTCAGGACCCGACGGTCGGATTCGGCAGCCAAAGCCTCGAGCGCCAGCAACGACGCACGATCGAACATCAAGGTCGCCGACAATAATCTCGCGGCGAGAGAATCGGCGGAGGACATTTTGAGCCATCCGAGGAACGCATTCGCTCCGGTAGTTGTATCCTGTACCGCTCGTGTTTGCAGCATCGCAAGGCGCGATCCGAGCCGAACCGCAACGTTGCCGGCTGGAGCCCGTCTATGGATCAAAATTCCGATGTGCCGACCTTATGCGAAGCATTGGTTCACTGTGGCGTCTGCGAGGCGCTCGATCCGGCAACTGGTGGGATTCGCCAGGCCATCTCGAAGGCGCGCCGTCGCTGCAAGCGTGCCGACCTCATCCCTGCCAATGAGCCGAGTGTAACCCGCCACGTCAGCGGCAAAGATGGCCGCGAGGCGGCGTTGGACGCGTCCTTCAGGCATGTAGTGCATTGCCTTCAAGAGCAACAGGACAAGGATTGTACGGGCGACCGCCGGCCGAGTCCACGAGCGGGAGCGTCGAGTATGGGTCGTCATGAGCCGGAATTCAAACTAAGACACTACCGGCGCGAGGGAGGCTTTGGTCGCGATGTACCGACCGTGAACCAAGACCGCGCTCTGTTTGCTTGCTATGGTGAAGCGAATTCAGCTCCAGACAGAGCTACCACCCGAAGTGAGGGGTCATACCGAGCATGACCGAGGGACCTATGCAGCGTCGTTTGGCTGCCATCCTCGCTGCCGATGTGGTTGGCTACTCCAGGCTCATGGGTCTCGACGAGGGCGGAACACTTTCGGCTTTCAAGGCGCATCGGCGCGAACTGGTCGATGGCAAGATAGCAGAGCATCAGGGCAGGATCGTCAAGCTCACGGGCGACGGCATTCTGGTCGAGTTCCCGAGCGTGGTGGAAGCGGTTGCGTGCGCTGCTGATATCCAGCGGCAAATGCGCGAGCGCAATGTGGACGTGCCAGAGGACCGGCGCATCGAGTTCCGCATTGGGGTCAATCTCGGCGACATAATCGTTGAAGATGACGACATTTTCGGCGATGGCGTCAACGTGGCCTCGCGGCTAGAGGGGCTCGCCAAGCCGGGTGGCGTGTGCGTCTCGGACATTGTGCATCAGGCAGTCGAGGACCGGATCCAGGTCCCCTTCCGTGACATGGGCAACCAGCGGGTAAAGAACATCTCCCGACCCATCCGTGTCTGGCAGTGGACACCCGACGCGGCGCTGCAGACGAATCGACCTGTCGAGGCGGCGCTGCATCAGAGGGTGCAGTTCGCGACGGCGTCGGACGGTGTGCAACTGGCTTGGGCAAGCATTGGCCAGGGAGCGCCGGTGCTGAAGGGTCCGAACTGGCTGAACCATCTTGAGTATGAATGGCACAGTCCAATTTGGCGTCCGATGCTCGCGAAGCTCGCCAAGTTTTGCCATCTCGTGCGGTTCGATCAACGCGGAAACGGCCTCTCGGACTGGGAGGTTGAGACTATATCGGAAGATGCAATGGCCGGTGACATGTCCACAGTCGCGACCGCTGCACAGGTGGATCGGTTCGCGCTTCTCGGCATCTCGCAAGCCTGCGCCTTTTCCGTGCGCTATGCTGTGGAGCATCCGACGCAAGTGACATGTCTCGTCCTGCTGGGTGGTTTTGTCCGAGGTCGGCTAAAGCGACCGGGTCTCGACCAAAGGAAGCTATATGAAGCCGGGGCGATGATGATCCGCGACGGCTGGGGCTCGCCGAATCCTGTTTTCAGGCATTTCTTCACTTCGACGTTCATCCCCGACGCCCCACATGAGATTATGGCGGGCTTTGACGAACTACAGCGCATTGCCACGAGTCCCGAGGCGGCGATGCGACTTTGGCAAATGAACAGCACAGTTGAGGTGACAGAGCTGGCAAAGAGGGTCCGTGTGCCAACGCTCGTGCTGCATTGCGTGGGCGATCGCGTCGTGCCGATCGAGGAGGGCCGCCTGATGGCAAAACTCATTCCGGGGGCGATGTTCGTCGAACTGCCGGGAAATAACCACGTGCTCATTGAAGGCACGTCAGCCTACGACCAGTTTTTCGAGGAAACGGCTGTCTTCCTGGCGATGCACAATCCGGTCGCGTAGCTTACGACCGGTGATCCACTTTGGAACTGCCAGTGCACGGCAAGCTTTGACCCGTTGGAGACCTTCATTCGCGACCATGCAATGGCAGCAATGCGCCGCATTTCGGCCTAACAGGCAAAGTTCGTCGTTGCCCTGAAGCGGACACCATTAGGCTGAGGGTCGTGGTTGCGACTCTCCCCGATCAGGGGGAAGTCACGAGACTCGACCATGAGTGGGAACGGCTCAGCCCATACCAAGACGCAAGAATTTAAGTTACCTTTCTGGGACTGAGCTGTCGCGACTTATGGTCGGGTCGCATCATGTGGAGACCTTTCTCCAATCTCAAAGCCGGTTCCATGCGTCGATCGCTATTTCAGAAGTATTTTCTAGTCTTGTTCGCGGCGGCCATTTTTCCAATGGCTGCCAGTGGCATCAGCAACACGTGGTTCAGCTATGTCGACCAGCGTGCGATCCTCAGTGCCTTGCTGCGGTCCGAGGCAACATCGGCGGCCGACAAGATTGAGAGCTTTCTTGACAGCATCAAGGTTCCGCTCGGCTCCACGATGTCGGCCATGTCCAGCGTGAACCAGCTTCGGCTCCTTGCCGTACGAGCGATGCACCAGGTCCCGGCAATTCTCAGCATCAGTTTTGTCGACGGTACTGGCGCGGAGCGGCTGCACATCTCTCGCACTGGCTCAAACAGGACGGAAGGCGGGGCGGATCGCTCAGGCGATCCCGCTGTCGTGGGAGCCAGGACGGCGAAGGTCTGGTACGGCCCAGTCACTTATCGCCAGGGTTCCCTACCATTCGTAACCATGGCGATTGCCAATTACGACGGTACAGTCGTCGTCAACTCGGTCATCGCCGAAATCAGTCTGAAGCCTATTTGGCTCATCGTTTCCGAAATCCGCGTGGGCCGCAGCGGCCGGGGATTTGTCGTCGACCAGACCGGCCGCCTCATCGCTCACCCAGCGGTCAGCAAAGTGATGCAGGGAGCCGACGAGAAAGCAGTGTTGGCCCTGCGCGGATTGCGGGATGCGATCGCCGCCGCGGGCGGCAATGCGATTGCAAGCCGCAATCCCGATAATGAACGCGTTGTGACCGCTGTCGCGCCGGTTACCGCAGCCGGCTGGACGGTATTTGTCGAGCAGTCGCAGGCAGAGGCTTTTGCACCCCTATACGCTTCATTGTGGCGGACCGGCGGGTTGTTGTTCCTCGCCACGGCCCTTGCGGCGGTACTCGCATATTGGCTTGCCAGACGGATGAGCGGCCCTATCCTCCTGTTGGAGGAAGGCGCTCTCAAGATCGGTGCTGGACAGTTCGATCACCGGATCAACATCTCCACTGGAGACGAACTTGAGCGGTTGGCTGCTCGGTTCAACCAAATGGCGCAGGAACTTGCCACATCGCGCGACCGCGCGGAGCGATTGACGCGGTTGAAGCGCTTCCTTGCACCACAGGTTGCGGAACTCGTAGAAAAGGCCGGTGACGAGCGAATGCTCGCTGGACAGCGCGCAGAAGTAGTCGCTGTTTTTAGCGACTTGCGTGGCTTTACTGCATTTTCAGCGCACGCTGAGCCTGAGGACATCATGCAGGTCCTGCGTGAGTACTATGAGGCGCTCGGCGCGATCATCACCAAGTATGAAGCAACGCTGACCAGTTTTTCGGCGGATGGATTGATGATTCTCATCAACGCCCCGGTTCCATGTGAAGAGCCGGCGCTTCATGCCGTAAAAATGGCTGTCGACATGCAGGATTCCACACAAGAGCTCATATCTGGGTGGCGGCAGCGTGGTTATGAGATTGGCTTCGGCATGGGGCTCGCTATGGGGTGGGCAACGGTGGGTCGAATTGGCTATGAGGCCCGCGCTGACTACACGGCAATTGGCAATGTCGTGAACTTGGCATCGAGGCTGTGTTCGTCCGCTGAAGATCGACAAATCCTTATCGATTATTCCGTGGCGCGCCATTTGCCTGGCAACACGCCGTTCGTAGACCTCGGTACTCGCCAGTTCAAAGGCCTCGAAGGGCACGTTCGCGTCTACAATGTTGAGACGCAAGGGATTGAGCGGCCGAATTTAGATCCTGCTGAGAATGACGCCACGGCAAAGGGCTAGGCTCTTCTGCATCGACGTCGGCTATCGTTCTTCCCTGCACCACAAGCGGACCTACTGCTCCCGGCCCCGATCAAGACGTTCGGTGCATCGCCGCCAAGCGTCCGCTCATGGCGCAAGCCGGGCCTAGCGATGGTATGGTTGTGGTCTTTCTTGACAGGCGAGCGAACCGCAAAACCGCCCCCAGCAAGGCCGGCGCTAAGGCATTGATATTGCTGTTGTCAAAACCTGGGATTTTAGAGCTACTCCCCAGCTTCGGAGAACGACGGGCATTCGGAGAACAATTTGGGCGGGAACGTTGTTTCCGCTCCCCCCAGCTCTCGGCCGCACAGCCCGCAAACTCTGGGCTTGCGGGGAGCCATGAGGCAACCGGAGAATCGTTTGGACTTTGAAGGTGGTAGCGGGAGAGGGACTTGAACCCCCGACCCCAGGATTATGATTCCCGTGCTCTAACCAACTGAGCTACCCCGCCAGGGCGGCGAAAGGCCCGAAATCCGCCTCAAATCGAAAGGCATGTCGAGGCGTTCGCCAAGGTCGCGCGGATATAAGGTTGGGAGGGCAAGCCTGTCAAGCTTCCAGGCGACCGGCATGGCGGCATATTCGCGTGTCGCCGAAAAGCTTTGCCGGGCAGACATTTGAGCTGGGCCACCGGGGTTGAGTTCGGCGGGGCACGTCGCTATGTCTCGGCCTGGAAATTCTAGAGTTTGAAACAAATGAAACCGCGCATCGCAGTCCTCGGTTGCGGATACTGGGGCAGCAACCACATCCGCACCCTCAAGGCGCTTGGCGCGCTGCATGCGGTCTCCGACCTCAACAGCGCCCGTGCGGAAGGTTTTGCCAGCGAGCAGGATTGCCTGGCGATCGAGCCCGAGCAGTTGTTTGTCCGCGACGATATCGACGCCATCATCATGGCGCTGCCGCCGCAGTTCCATGCCGACATGGCGGTGCGCGCCGTCGAGGGCGGCAAGGACGTGCTGGTGGAAAAGCCGATCGCGCTGACGGTGACCGATGCCGAGCGCGCGGTGCAAGCGGCCAAAGACAATGGCCGCGTCTTCATGGTCGGCCATGTGCTGCGCTTTCATCCCGCCTTCGAGACGCTGAAGGCGCTGATCGACAATGGCGAGCTCGGCGAGGTACGATACATCCACTCGCACCGGCTCGGGCTCGGCAAGTTCCACACCGAGAACGATGCACTGTGGGATCTGGCGCCGCACGATCTGTCGATGATCCTGGCCATCACCGGCACGGAGCCGATCGAGGTGCGCGGCGAGGGTGCTGCGCTGCTCGACAATCTCAGCGACTTCGCCCATCTGCACATGCGCTTTCCCAATGGCCTGCGCAGCCACCTCTTCGCCTCGCGGCTCAATCCCTACCGCGAGCGGCGGTTGACCGTGGTCGGCACCAAGGCGATGGCGGTGTTCGACGATGTCGAGCCGTGGGAGCGCAAGCTCGCCGTCTACCGCCACGCCGTATGGCAGGACAGCGGCCAGTGGGCGTTCACCGCCAACGAGCCGTCCTATGTGGCGGTTGGGCAAGGCATGCCGCTGACGCGCGAGCTGGAGCATTTCATCCAGTGCATCGAGACGCGGGCCGAACCGCGCACCAGCGGTGAGGAAGCCATCAGGGTGCTGCGCATCCTGACCGCGGGCACCGTCACCCACACCAAGTCCAATTCCTGAAGAAAATGGTTGCCGTTTACTCGGCGGGGATCTGCGCCGGGCGGGCGGCCAGCCGTGTCAGCATCGCCTCGGCCTCGGCGCCGCGCTCGGAGCGCTCGATGAAGCCGCCGCCAAAGACGCGGGCCTCGTTGCCGTCGTCGGAATAGAGCACGCAGGCCTGGCCGGGCGCGATGCCGGACTCGCCATCGGCCAGCTCGACAAAGGTGCTGCCGGCACGGTGATGCAGTACGGCCGGGCGTGGCGGGCGCGTCGAACGAACCTTGGCGAACAGCTCCAACCCGGCTGCCGGAATGTCCGACAGCGAAATGTCGCCCAGCCAGTTCATGTTGCGCAGATAGATCTTGTGCGTCTCCAGCGCTTCGCGCGGACCAACGATGACGCGGGCGCGGTCGGCGTCGAGATGGACGACATAGAGCGGCTCGCCCGACGCGATGCCGATGCCGCGCCGCTGGCCGATCGTGTAGCGCAAAATGCCCTCATGGCGGCCAAGCACACGGCCGTCGATGTGGACGATGTCGCCCGGATTGGCGGCGGACGGCTTCAGCTTGGCGATGATGTCGGAATATTTGCCCTGCGGCACGAAGCAGATGTCCTGGCTGTCCTGCTTGGCGGCGACGGTGAGCCCCATCTCTTCGGCAATGGCGCGAACCTGTGGCTTCGACAGGCCGCCGAGCGGAAAGCGCAGATAGTCGATCTGCGCCTGGGTGGTGGCAAAGAGGAAATAGCTTTGGTCGCGATCGGCGTCGACCGGCCGATACAGCGCGCGATGGGCGCCGTTGGCGCCGGAGCGGATGTAGTGGCCTGTGGCCAGCGCATCGGCGCCAAGCTCCTTGGCGGTGGCCAGGAGGTCGGCGAACTTGACCGTCTGGTTGCAGGAAACGCAAGGGATCGGCGTTTCGCCGGCGACATAGCTCTCGGCGAAGGGGTCGATGACCGCCTTGCGGAAGCGCTCTTCGTAGTCGAGCACATAGTGCGGGATGCCCAGCGTCTCTGAGACACGGCGGGCATCGTCGATGTCCTGGCCGGCGCAGCACGAACCGGCCCGGTGCGTTGCCGCGCCATGATCATAGAGCTGCAGCGTGACGCCGACGACATCGTAACCTTCGCGCTTGAGCAGGCCGGCGACGACCGATGAATCGACACCGCCCGACATGGCGACGACGATGCGGGTGTTTTGCGGGCTTGCGGGAAGATCGAGGCTGTTCATGGTTCTTTCGTTCTGCACGGCGCTTGCATGCCAATGGCGCGAATATAGGTCAAGCTCTCCGGGCGCGCCAGCTTTGCGGCAGCGCCGATTTTGCGATCAAATTCCGCGCTTGCCGGCGAGTGTTTCAAATGCCGATGAAAAGACTAACGCGGCGTTCATGATCCTTACCTAGTCATTAGGGTCTGCTTAGGCAATTTTTAAAGCTGTGGCGGTAATGTGGTGGGGATTGGGTCTTTGAGTTTTTTGTAGAGAGTACGATGACCGATCTGGTTAGACCGCGAGTCAAATATGTTATCGGGCCTGACGGCAGCCCCCTTACGATTGCCGATCTGCCGCCGACGAACACTCGGCGCTGGGTTATTCGGCGCAAGGCGGAGGTAGTGGCGGCTGTTCGTGGCGGGCTTTTGAGCCTCGATGAGGCATGCCAGCGCTACAAGCTTACCACCGAGGAATTCCTGTCCTGGCAGGCGTCGATCGACGAATATGGCCTTGCCGGGCTGCGCACCACGCGCATCCAGCAATACCGGCATTAAGGCCGGCTTGAAGATAAGAAAAGGGCGCGGCAATCCGCGCCCTTTTTGTTTTGCCACGACGACTGCGTTTGCCTTAGACCGCCAGCACCACCTTGCCGATCGGTCTGGTGGCAAGAAAAGCATGGGCGTCGCCGGCCTCTTCAAGCGGAAAGCTCCTGGCCACGTGAATGGCAAGCTTTTTCGCATCGATCAGTTTGCCGAGCTCCACAAGGCCCTCACGATCGGGCACGACGGACATTCGCTCGACGCGGATATTGCGCGCGCTAGCCTCTGCCCTGGTGGCGTCGCTGACATTGAGCAGCGAGACCAGCACGCCACCGGCCTTGAGCACTTTCAGGGAGCGCTGCGCATGGTCGCCGCCGATTGGCTCCAGGACCAAATCAATGTCGCGGGCGCTATCGGTGAAATCGCCCTCGGTGTAGTCGATCACCTCGTCGGCGCCGAGTGAGCGGACGAAATCGAGCTTTTCCGGGCTGGCGGTGGCGATGACGTAAGCCCCGCGCGCCTTGGCGATCTGTACCGCCAGGTGTCCGACGCCACCGGCGGCGGCATGGATCAGCACGCGCTGGCCCTGCTTCAACCCGCCATGGCGGACAAGGCCTTGCCAGGCTGTCAGCCCGGCCAGTGGCAATGCGGCGGCATGGATGTGGTCGATACCTGCGGGCTTCAGCGCAATTTCATCGGCGGGCGTGACGGCGAGTTCAGCATAGGCCGCTGCCTGTCTGGGAAAATGCGGCATGCCGAACACGGCGTCGCCGACCTTGAGGCCCGTCACGTCGGCGCCGAGCGCCTCGACGGTTCCCGAAATATCCCAGCCGAGGATGAAGGGCGGCTCGCCGAGCAGCGGGTAATAGCCGCCGCGTACGGCACCATCGACCGGATTGATGCCGGCGCCCCTGACGCGGACAAGCACTTCGCCGTGTTTTGGGGTCGGGTTGGGCCGGTCGGCGATGACAAGGACGTCGGGTCCGCCGACGGAATTCTGGATAACGGCACGCATGGGAGTCTCCTGCTCTGTTGATGCCACTATCATTTGGATAGTAATATTCCCTTGTCTAGTATGTACCTTTTCTATATATAGGCACCTCATGGATAGTGACGAGAACTGCCCCTTCGGCTATGACGCCTTCCAGCGGACGTGTCCTTCGCATGCCGTGCTCGAGATGCTGGCCAGCAAATGGGTCTATCTGACGGTTTGCGCGCTACGCCGCGGCCGGATGCGCAATGGCGAGCTGGCGCGCAAGCTCGAAGGCATTACGCCAAAGATGCTGACGCAGACGTTGCGCATCCTCGAACGCGACGGTCTGGTGCGGCGCGAAATCTTTCCGGTGATCCCGCCACGGGTTGAATATGAATTGACCGAACTCGGCCAGAACCTGGCGGGGCTGCTCAATCAGATAAGATCCTGGTCGGAGCAGCATGTGCCCGACATCAAGGAGGCCCGTGCACGGGCGACAGTGGGTCACGAAGAGGATTTGTTGGCCCAAGCCTGAGGCCGCCGGCTTATCCGATCATCCACAAAGTGCCGGATTCATGCCGTCTGGCTTGCGCGTTGCGCTGGTCGGGCGGCGGCGCCTCGCTCCGATTGCCCAGGTGGAGTGGGTCTAAGGCCCTGTTTTCAGCCGATCATGGCGCTGCGGCCGCCCAATTCGGCGTCGCGGATCTTGGTATCGCGCGATTCCAGCATTTCCGCTTTGGAAAGCTCCGCTTCAGCTTCGCCGAGTAATGATTCGGCAGCGCTTCGCTGCTGGGCGAGGTCGCTTTGTGAATTTCTGAGGTTGTCGCGGCGCAAGCGCGCTGCCTTGGCGAAGGTCGGATAGGCAAAATGATTGATGTCGGTGATGCCGGCCTTCTTTTCTTCGGCGGTGATCTGAAGCTCCAGTTCCACAGCCATGCGCTCGAACTCGGCGATCATCATGTCGAGCTGCAGCAGCTGCCGCCGCTTCTCATTCACCTGAAACTGCTTCAGCCGAACGAGGTTTTCACGTGACTTCATGATTCGGTACTCCCGGAAACGCACACCTGCACATATCGTCCAATCCACCCGGCAAGGGCCTGGTGCCACCCGTTTCCACCGGCATTCCCGGAATTATGGGAAACAAACTCCTAAAGTTTTTTGCCGGCGGTAACCATTCGTTTACGGGCATTGTTAATCATACGGCTCAGGACTTAAGGCCGGGTAAAAATTCCGGCTCTCTGTACGGAAGCTGGCCAGCGAGTCCCTGGAGTCACTTAGTCCGGCTTATTAATGTGTTGCATTAGCGGTTTGGTTCTGTGATTCGTTATTAGATTCAACAGGGTGTAGAAAGGGGTTAAAAAATCTGGTACCGTCGTCCATGCGGAATTAGGTTTTGTTAACCATTCGATGGCACCTTCTGTTCAGGCAATCACTGCTCCGGTCCCGGACGGGTCGTGAAATGGTCCGGCAGCAGAAAAGGGGAATGAAATGCGCGTTCTGCTGATAGAAGATGACAGTGCAACCGCACAAAGCATCGAACTGATGCTGAAATCGGAAAGCTTCAACGTCTATACGACCGATCTCGGCGAAGAGGGTGTCGATCTCGGAAAACTCTACGACTACGACATCATCCTTCTCGATCTCAATCTCCCCGACATGTCGGGTTATGAAGTCTTGAGAACGCTTCGCCTTTCCAAGGTGAAGACACCAATTCTCATCCTCTCCGGCATGGCCGGCATCGAGGACAAGGTGCGCGGTCTCGGCTTCGGCGCCGACGATTACATGACCAAGCCATTCCACAAGGACGAGTTGGTGGCGCGTATCCACGCCATCGTGCGGCGTTCCAAGGGCCATGCGCAGTCGGTCATCACCACTGGCGACCTGGTGGTCAATCTCGACGCCAAGACCGTCGAAGTCGGTGGCCAGCGCGTGCATCTGACAGGCAAGGAATACCAGATGCTGGAGCTGCTCTCGCTGCGGAAGGGCACCACGCTGACGAAGGAAATGTTCCTCAACCACCTCTATGGCGGCATGGACGAACCGGAATTGAAGATCATCGACGTCTTCATCTGCAAACTGCGCAAGAAGCTCGATGCCGCTTCCGGCGGCCAGAACTACATCGAGACGGTCTGGGGCCGCGGCTATGTGCTGCGCGAACCGGAAGACATTCGCGTCAGCGCCTGAGCGAAAACGCCCGTCCGATCGATTTTCCCACAAAAAACCCGGCCTAGGCCGGGTTTTTTGTACATGTGGCTGGCTGACAGCTATTATCGAGCGAATCAGGCGGCAATTTTCAGAGTGCGGAAACGCTCGAGCAGTTGCGGCCGGTTGAATGGCTTCAGCAGATAGCCCTGGGCGCCGGCACGCTTTGCCCGCATGATCGAGGCGACGTCGACCTCGACCAGTGAAATCAGGATCTGCGGCTTTATCGAGCTCTCCATGGCGCGCACCCGGCGGATGAGATCCACTGCCTGCATATCCGGCAGAGCGCCGTCGACGACGATAACATCCGGCATGTCGGCTGCGCACATCTCAACGGCGTCAAGCCCGGTGGCGGCTTCGATCACCACCATGTCAGAGCCACCCAGGATGCGTTTTGCAACCTTCCTGATGACACTCGAATCGTCGACGAACATGCAGCGTTTCATTTCCGGGTCCTCTTTGCCATGTGGCGAACCGGCGGCATCCGGGCATCTGTGAGACACCATAGATCAATCTGGTAAAGAAGCTGAAAAGCCGTTAGGTAAAGTTTTCGCAAACATGGCCTTGGCGCACCGTTTTCGTCGCGAATTCGACGCGGCCAGGCAGGCGACGCTTGCTTGCCCTGAATTGTCTTGTCGTGAATTGCAAAATATGTCGCAAATATTAGCAGAAAAAAATACTTGATCTGTTCTTGCCGGCCGGGTCGAGATTTCTCAGGCCGCCGAGAGCACGATTTCTTCCGCGGTCGCGTGGATCGATATCGTCATGTTGGCTTCACGCGCCAGAAGAAGCGTGTAGTAGGGCTGGACTGAATGGGCATCGATCGGCTCCTCGGGCTTGTTGCCGGAATGCAGTTCGAGGAATTTCGGCGGCACGCGCAGCATCGGGCCACTTGCCGCAAGGGCAAAGCGCGGCTCGGTGTCGAGATTTTCGAGCGTGACCCCAAGCTTGCCGCCGCGCGGTATGGCGGCATTGGCGACGAGAATGAGGTTGAGCAGCAGCTTGACCTTGTTTTTGGGCAGAAGCGCGCGGGGTCCGTTCCAGGTCAGCTCCGGCTTTTCGTTCTTGAGGAAAGCGATGGCGACAGCCTCGGCGTCGCCGGTGTCGATCATCATCCCGGCCGAGCCGGCGGCGCCGAAGGCGATGCGGGCAAATTGCAGGCGGGCGGAAGCGTTTCTGGCGCTCTGGCGGATCAGCTTCATGGCGTCTTCGTCAGCGCCGCCTTCGTCGAGCAGTTCAAGTCCATTGTTAATGGCGCCGACCGGCGAAATGATGTCGTGGCAGACCCGGCTGCATAACAAGGCTGCGAGATCGGGCGCGGAAAGGGTGAAAAGCTCGGCCATCGGCGAAAATCCCTGCTAAAAATCTGCGTCCCTACGGTCGGGCGGTCAACCGTCGCGCCTGTCTACACGAATCACGCTCGCTCCCAAGCCTTCTGAATACACAGCGCCTGTGCGTGCAGCAACAAATCCAAAATTGTCGTTAGCGAAAATGCCGTGGTCACGCAGGGTGGGAGCCTGCGCGGACGGCTCGAAACCAGCCTTCGAACCGCCATGTTCATGTGAGAGGTTAATGGTTGAAAAAGAATTACGGCATAGTTTGCCCGTAACAGTCATCCTTAACGGCCGCCAAAGAGCCGCATGGGTGAGAGGCGTCGGCGAAAGTGCTCCATGACGGAGATTGGAAGCATGTTTTCCCGATTCTACGACCGGACTTTCCGCGTCCTTTCGATGACGATTGCCCTGATGGGGCTCCTCGTCTTTTCAACCTCGGCTTTGCGGGCCCAGGAGTACACCGCTCAGGAGATCGTCGATTCCGGTCACAAGTTCTTCGGTGCGACATCGGGCGGACTCGCCACCGTCGTCGAGAAGATTTTTGCCTCCTACGGTCTTCCCAATGGCTATCTGCTGGGCGAAGAGGGCTCCGGCGCGCTGATTGGCGGCCTTACCTACGGCGAAGGCACGCTCTACACCAAGAATGCCGGCGACCACAAAGTGTTCTGGCAAGGTCCGTCGCTGGGCTGGGATTTCGGCGGCGAGGGATCGCGCGTCATGATGCTGGTCTATAATCTCGACGACGTGAACAGTCTCTACAATCGTTTCGGCGGTGTTGCCGGCTCCGCCTATGTCGTGGCGGGCGTCGGCTTCAACGTGCTGCAGAACAACCGGGTTCTGCTGGTGCCGATCCGTACCGGCGTCGGTGCGCGGCTCGGCGTCAATCTCGGCTATCTCAAGCTTACCCAGAAGCCGACCTGGAATCCCTTCTGATCGAGGTGTGACTGCGCCATTTCGACCGGATCAATAGGTCCTCGCCCCAACGTTGCTGTGGCATACCCTTGCCGCGGCACTGGATTTGCGTCATGCGAAGATGGCAAAGTCCAGCCTTGGCGGTTCTCTGCCATCCATAACGGATAGTCACCTTGGTCCAGTCGATCCTGTTCTTCGCTCTCGGCTTTCTCTGCGCTGGCTTTCTGGCGCTGATGGTTGCGCCGGCCATCTGGCGGCGTGCCGTGGCGCTGACGCGCAAACGCGTCGAGGCCTCGGTGCCGATGACGCTGGCCGAGATCCAGGCCGACAAGGATCGCGTCCGGGCCGAATACGCGATGTCGACGCGCCGGCTCGAAATAAACGTCAAGACGTTGCGGGAGAAAGCGGCCGAACAGCTGGTCGAGATCAGTCGTGGACACGAGGCCATGAAGGGTCTTGCGGTCGAGCGGAAGGACAAGAATCAGGCGCTTTCCGAACTGCAGGCCAAGGGCGAAGAGCTTCGCCAGCGCGAAGAGCAGTCGCAGCGCCTGTCGGAACGCCTGGCGCAAACCGAGCGCATGCTGGAAAAGCGTGCGCTCGAACTCGAAAAGCTGGAGCACATGTATGACGACGCCAGCTTCTCCTCCAGCAACCGCCAGATCGAACTGGTGGCGCGCGAATCCGAACTGGAAAAGCTGGCCAACGACATCTCGGTGTTGCGAAGCCAGCGCAAGGAGGCAGAGAGGCGCAATCAGGAGATCGCTGCCGAAGGCAAGGCCACTCGCGATGCCTTGAAAGCCGAGAAGAAGAGAACCGCCGACCTGGACAAGAAGCTCGAACGCCTGCTGGCAACGCTTGCCGATCGCGAGGACAAGCTCGACCGCCGTGAAAAGGAGCTGGCACGGCTTCGTGAAAAATCGAAGGGCGAGGCTGGGGGAAATGCTCCAGCTGTTCGCCTCGTCGCAGGAGAGGACGTCGGCGGAAAAAGCACCGATATCGACAAGGCGATCGCCAAGCTCGACAGCGACCGGGAGCGGCTTGAGGCCAGGCTGACGGTGCTGGCGCGCGAGAACAAGAGATTGAAGGCGGATCTTGGCGCGCTCGAAACATCGAAATCCGGCGATGGCGGCGATGTGCGAGGCGCCGGTGCTGCATTGCGCGAACAGATGAACGATCTGGCGGCGGAGGTCGTCAATCTGACGGCGAAACTCGAGGGACCGGATTCGCCGATAGCCAAGGCACTTTCAGCACCTCAAGACGTGCGGTCCGGGACCACCAGTCTCGCCGACCGCGTGCGAGCGCTGCAAAAAGCCGCTTCGGCGAATTGAGATCCAGAAAACCAGCCGGCCTATACCTTCCTGGCTGAAAAATGATGCAGCGCGATGGCTGAGGCGGCGGCGACGTTCAGGCTGTCGAAACCTTGCGCCATATCGATCCGCACCGTTTGCAGGCGGGCGAGCAGGTCTTCAGGCAGACCTTGGCCTTCCGTACCGAGATAGAGCGCCAGTCGTTGCGCCGTTCTGGCATCGCGAATGTCGGTCAGCCCGCGCGGCGACAGGGCGAACTGGCTGAAGCCCAGCCGGTCGAGCATGGCGGTGAAGCCGGCGGTGTCGCCGAGGGAGGCAAAGGGAACTTTCAGCGCCGCGCCGACAGAGACGCGGATCGCCTTGCGGTACAACGGATCGCAGCAGGTTGCGTCGAGAAGCACGGCATCGGCGCCAAAGGCGGCGGCGTTGCGGAAGATCGAACCCATATTGTCATGATTGGCGATGCCAACCAGCACGACGACCAGGGCGCCAGCGGGCAAGGTGTCCAGCAAGGCCTCGGCAGGCTGCGGGGTGCCTTTGCTGCCGATCGCCAAGATGCCGCGGTGCATGTGAAAGCCGGCGATCCTGTCCATGACCTGGCTGGCCGCGACGTAGACCGGAAGGTCCACCGGTGCCTTGAGCAAGACCTGATCGAGGCCGGCCAGACGGTTCTCGAGAATCAGAACCGACTCAGTGGCAAAGCGCCGGGCCGAGAGCAGCACGTCCAGCACCACCTTGCCTTCGGCAACGAAGCGGCCGTGCCGGCCGGTGAGGTCGCGTTCGCGGATATCGAGATAGGCGGCAACGCGCGGGTCTTGCGGGTCGTCGATAGGGATGGGAACCATGGGCACCTCGCCGGCGAAAATTCGTCAGCGAGGTAAGGGACGAACGGTCCTGCCGGTCAAGTCCCGGCGCGGCGCAGACGATAAGCCATCTGGGACAGATCACCTTCGCCAAAAATGCCGTCCAGCATAGCGAGGAGGTCGCGCACAGCTCCGGACTTGCAGGAGTAGTAGATCATCTGCCGGTCGCGGCGGGTCTCGACAAGGTCGAGCGCCCGCAGCTTGGCCAGATGCTGCGACAGAGCGGATTGGCTGAGCATGACTTTCTCAGCGATGGCGCCGACCGACATTTCACCGTCGGACAGATAGCTCATGATCAGCAGCCGTTTCTCGTTGCCCATCAGGGTGAGAAACGTAGCTGCCGACTCGGCGTTGGCAATTAGCTTAGTCGAGACCATTGATGCCCCATGTTTTCCAGCTCATCCGAACGCTATGGGGGCAATAGCGTCTGGTGCCAAATTCAACTGTGGATGCACGCTGGTGAATCAGCGCCATATTGAATCGTAGAACATTTCCTCCAAATCTCAAGACTTGCTTTTGATTCATGGCGATAAACTGCCTACTTTGTGCATAGCCGGCTGCCGTCCAGTCTTGGCCATGTCGACCAGAACCGGCCGCAAGTCGCGCGCCGCCTTCAGTGGTTCAGGGAAAAAGACCCGGCAAATCATGTCTCCCGAGGCCAGATCCATGCCTTCGGCATCGAAACCGGTGATGATCCAGCCCTCGCCCTCGCCCTTGGCAAAATGGTGCGCGTAGACGGCGATTGCCTCGAGATGGTCGGCATTCATGTGATCGAGGGCGGATTGTTCGCTCGCGGCAAGCTCTTCGACGATCGATCCGCTGGTGATCAGATCAGAGCGATCGAGCAGATAGGCCTTGCCGAAACCGCCATTGAGGCTGGCGCGCTCCGGCTCGAGGCGGAAGATCGAGAAGTCGCCAAGCCCGGCATAGAGCTTGGCCTTGGGATTGCGGTTGAGATAGCGCCGCTCGGCTCGGGCGTGCTCGCTCGATCCGCGTTCAAGCCGCAGCGCCCGGCAGACCAGCGTCAAGCGCGGGTGTGCCAGCGGATCGCCCTTGCCGGGTTCGCCGACGAGCAGGGAGCAGCGTGGGTCGGCGAGAATGGCTCCGGTGTGGGCAGACAGCATCGACACCAGGATCAGCGGCGCACCGTCGATATCGCTGGCGATGCCGACCCTTGAGGCCAGCGGCGAACCGGTCGCGGGCTCGATCACCGCCAGCGCGCCGAAGCGCGCGCTGCGGGTCAGCGTCCGGGCCAGCCTGACCGCTTCAGCGTCGGTCTCGCGAATGACATTCTTCTTCCGGTCACCCAAAGTGCTCACCGCTTAAGCTGTTTTTTCTTCTCGAGGTATCGGCCCACCAGGCCGGATTTGACAAGGGCTTCGGTCTCGCTTTTCGAAATGCCGAAGCGCGCCAGCACGGTCGCCGGCTCGCATTCGTGTGCGGTCGGCGCAACCGCTAGCGTCGATTGCGAGCCCGGGAAACGCGGCGTCGGGGCAGGGCGCTCGAACGCACCGGTGTTCACGAACGCGTTGCGCGCCCGATTGTGCGGATGATCGCTGGCTTCGCGCAGCGACAGCACCGGCGCAACGCAGGCGTCGGTCTCGGCAAACAGGCCGGCCCAGTCGTCGCGCGCCTTCTCCCTGACCCGGTCGGCGATGGCGACGCGCATGTCCGGCCACAATGATTTGTCGTACTGGCCGCGGACAAAACGCGCGTCGAGTGGCAGCAATCTTGCGAATTCGGCGAAGAAGCGGGGTTCGAGGCAGCCGACGGCGATGTGCCGTCCATCCGCCGTTGCATAGATATCGTAGAAGGGCGCCCCGGAATCGAACAGGTTGACGCCGCGCGTGTCGCTCCAAAGGCCGGCCGCCATCAAGGCGTGCACAGGTGTCGCCAGCATCGAAGCGCCGTCGACCATCGCCGCATCGATCACCTGGCCCTTGCCGGAGCGCGAGCGCTGGAACAGCGCGGCGAGAACCCCGGCAATCAGCATCATGGCGCCGCCGCCATAGTCGGCGACGAGGTTGAGCGGCGGGACCGGCCGGCCGCCTTCCTGGCCGATGGCGTGCAGCACCCCGGAATAGGCGAGATAGGTGATGTCGTGGCCGGCGCGGCCGGAGAGCGGTCCGTCCTGGCCGAAGCCGGTCATGCGGCCGTAGATCAGCGCCGGGTTGCGCGCCAGCGCAATATCGGGCCCGAGACCAAGCCGCTCCATGACACCAGGACGAAAGCCTTCGACCAGCATGTCGGCCTTTTGCGCAAGGCGCAGCACCAACTCGGCGCCTTCCCCGCGTTTCAGGTCGATGCGCAGGATGGAGCGGCCGTGACGGTCGAGGTTGTAGTCATCCGGCAGCGGCACGAACGGCTGGTCCGAACCGGTCCGCTCGATGCGCAGCACGTCGGCTCCCATCTCCGACAGCATCAGGCCGGCCAGCGGCACAGGTCCGAGCCCGGCCATCTCGATCACGGTCAGACCGACAAGCGGGCCGGTCTTTGCCGGGACGTCGGCACTCATGGGCGCCTGCCTACTTCGGCGCCATGCGGATGGCGCCGTCGAGGCGGATGGTCTCGCCATTCAGCATCTGGTTCTCGACGATATGCAGCGCGAGCGCAGCATATTCGGAAGGCTCGCCGAGGCGGGACGGGAAGGGCACCGCGGCGCCCAGCGAATCCTGCACGTCCTGCGGCATGCCGGCCATCATCGGCGTCTTGAAGATGCCAGGCGCTATTGTGCAGACTCGAATGCCGGAACGGGCGAGGTCGCGGGCTACCGGCAGCGTCATGCCGACGACACCGCCCTTGGAGGCGGCGTAGGCGGCCTGGCCGATCTGCCCGTCATAGGCGGCCACCGATGCCGTGTTGACGATGACGCCGCGCTCGCCGCCCTGCAGGGGATCGAGCTTTGCGGCACGATCGGCAACAAGGCGGATCATGTTGAAGGTGCCGATGAGGTTGATCTCGATCACCTTGCGATACTGGTCGAGCGGGTGCGGACCATCCTTGCCGATGGTTTTCACGCCGATGGCGATGCCGGCGCAGTTGACCAGAATACGCGGTGCGCCGAGCCGTTTTTCCACCTCTGCGACGGCTGCGGCGCCGCTGTCGGCGCTGCTGACATCGCATTGGACGGCGATGCCGCCAATGTCGCCCGCCACCTTCTGCGCCCGCTCGATGCCGATGTCGAATATGGCGACGCGGGCACCTTTGTCGGCCAGCGCTCGGGCCGTCGCCTCGCCAAGGCCGGAGCCGCCACCGGTGACGATCGCAATCTGGCCATTCGGGTTCATGCCGGCGTCCTCCAAGGTGTGGGGATCATGCTACGAAGCCCGGCGCGGGGGCGCAACCGGCAGGATCAATCGACGTTCTGTTTGAAGGCGGGATCAATCGAAGTCTCGATTGACCCTGGGGGTTAGGCGATGACCGCGACCTGCGCGGCAATCCTGGCAAGGTCGGCATGGCAAACCTCGCCCGAAAGCCTTGCCGCGGCGCCGGGTACGATCTCGTGCGACAGCAGCCGGTCGAGATCGACCGGACGCGGCATCGATATCTGCCCGCGCGGGATTTTCTTGAAGCCAAGCGGACCATAGTAGGGCTCGTCGCCGACGAGCATAACGGCCGGTACACCGGCCTTGGCCGCGGCCTCCAGCGCGATCGCCACCAGCCGGCGGCCGATGCCGAGATTCTTGAAGGCGGGCCGCACGGCAAGCGGCCCGAGCATCAGAGCGCGGCCGGCGCCGGCTGCAATGCGCGTCATCCGCACGGAGGCGACGACGATGTCGCCATCGACGGCAACAAAGGACAGGGAGCGTTCGTGGCCGCCGGCCTCGCGGATCTTGTAGGCAGCCAGCACGAAACGGCCCGGCCCAAAGGCTTCTTCGTTGATGGCTTCGATTTCGGGATCATGCGCCGGAGTTTCCGGCAGGTATTTCACGTCGGCAAGGCTCATGGTCTTTGCGTTCCGGTCTACGAGGAAAAGGTTTGCTGCAAGCGGCAGCGTTCGCCAGTCAGCGCTTTCTAAGCGCGGGCGCCCTTTCGTCGTCGGTCAAACCGGATCAAAGCAAAGTTGAACATGCGGATTTTCCGCTAGCATCAATTTTCGACCTTCGCAATCGGCGCTTTTCATCAGCCGCCCCTGCCGGGTGACGGTCTGTTCAGCATCAAGCGATTCCGTGCGGCGGCTTTGCTCCCTACATCAGCGCAAAGATGAAAGGGCATTTGCATGGGATTGCTGGTCGAAGGCAGATGGCAGGACCGCTGGTACGACACCAAGAACAGCGGCGGCAAGTTCGTACGCACGCAGGCGCAGTGGCGTGACTGGATCACCCCCGACGGTGCGCCGGCCGAGGGGCGCAGCCGCGGCTTCAAGGCCGAGCCCGGCCGCTATCACCTCTATGTCTCGCTCGCCTGTCCGTGGGCGCACCGGACGCTGATCTTTCGCGCCTTGAAAAAGCTCGAGGGCATCATTTCTGTCTCGGTGGTGCATCCCTTCATGGGGGCGAATGGCTGGACGTTTCTGGCCGAGGACGGCGCCACCGGCGACACACTCTATGGCCTCGACTTCCTGCATCAGATCTACACCAGGGCCGATCCCGCCTATTCCGGCCGGGTGACGGTGCCGGTGCTGTGGGACAAGAAGCTGCAGACCATCGTCTCCAACGAATCCTCCGAGATCATCCGGATGCTGAATTCGGCTTTTGACGCATGGGGCGATGCCAGCCTCGATTTCTATCCGTCGGCGCTGCGTGGCGAGATCGACAAGATCAATGCGCTGGTCTATCCCGCAATCAACAACGGCGTCTATCGCGCCGGCTTTGCCACCACGCAAGCGGCCTATGAAGAAGCCTTTGGCGAGCTGTTCGCGGCGCTCGACACGCTGGAGGACAGGCTGTCGGAGCAACGCTATCTCACCGGCGATCGCATCACCGAGGCTGACTGGCGCCTGTTCACCACGCTGGTGCGTTTCGACCCGGTCTATGTCGGCCATTTCAAATGCAATTTGCGCCGCATCGCCGACTATCCGAACCTGTCGAACTATCTGCGCGATCTCTACCAGGTGCCCGGCGTCGCCGGCACGGTGAACTTGCACCACATCAAGGCGCATTACTACGGCAGCCACGAAACGATCAATCCGACGCGCATCGTGCCGGCCGGTCCGGAACTGGACTATGCCGCGCCGCATGATCGGGCGCGATTCAGGAAGGCGGCGTGAAATCAGTGATGTAGAGTTCACCGTTTCGCGGAAGCGCAGAACCGTTCTATTCGTTTGTTCGACGCAATTCCGGACGGAGAGCCGTTATGCTGGGATTGCGCTAGCGGAAGGTCTCGGTGTCGATCCGGGTCCTTCTGGCAAGTTCAGCTTTCAACAGAGTTTTTCCAAATCGGCTCGAATACCAGGCGGCATTCAAACCAAACGTCAGCAGGAAAGCGAACAGAACGCCTCCAACCCACACGGCCAGCGGAACGCCGCTCAAGTCATGCGCGTCCCCCGCGATAGCCAACCAACCCAGCGGCGCCGAAATCAAAGAGGCTGCCAGGGTCGAGAGCAGAACTATCGTCCAATATTCCCTGCGACTAAACAATCGGCCGTTTCTTCTAATAAACTTATATAGCGCAACGTTGGCCGATCCGAAGCTTATGGCGAATCCCGCAGCTTTACCAAATTCCTTTGAAAGTGTCGGGATGACGACCACCAGGATGCCAAGCGCAACGATCAGCGCCACCGTCGTCAAAGTATAATAGCCAACATAAGGCCAGACGCTTACGGAAGGCTCATCTCTGTTGCTCACTGTCTCCCCCTAACTCAAAATTGCCCGAAGTAGAGCATAGAGTTTCTGCAAAGGAGAAAGCAAGCCTACCAATATGCCGATACAGGCTGGCCCCCAAAAACCTCGGCGATCCGCCGCAGCGTTGCCGGCGTCGTGTCCTGCGGCAAGCGGTCGAGCGGGAAGAAACCAGCCTCGGCGATCTCGTGGTCCGGAAGCTTCGGCTTGGTCTGGCTGAAGTTCTCGATCAGATAGAAACCGACATGGTCGCGATTGCTGGAGCGGCGGTTGAAATGCATCGATTTCAGCAACGGCGGAGCGGTCAAGGCGATGTTGCCTTCCTCGGCAAGTTCGCGTGTCAGTGCCTCGACCAGCGTCTCGCCGACCTCGACGCCGCCGCCTGGAAGCTGCCAGCCTGGAACATAAGTGTGGCGGATGAGAAAGACCGAGTTGGAAGCGCGGTCGTGGATCAGGCCGCGCACGCCGAGCGTCATCGGTCGCCGCAGCACGAAATAGAGATGGAACAGTCTTGCCCTGAGGCCCGGCCAGCCGGTCTGGCGGAAGGCAGCCTCCGTATCGGTCGCCATCACCAGCCGAACCGTGGATGGAAAGGAAACCGGGAGTGGAAAGCGGGGGGCGCGTCGCTTATGAAGGAGGAATGTTCAGGCTCGCGCATATTTCCGATGTCCATCTGGGGCCGCTTCCCGATGTAACCTATCGCGATCTCGCCTCCAAGCGCGTGGTCGGCTACGTCAACTGGCAGCGCAACCGCCGCCGCCACATGCACGACGCCGTCATCGACACCATCATCGCCGACCTGAAGGCGAACGCACCGGACCATCTCGCGATCACCGGCGATCTGGTCAACCTGGCGCTCGATGGCGAGATCGAGATGGCCAGGCACTGGCTGGAAACGCTGGGCTCTCCGCACGATGTGTCGGTCGTTCCGGGAAACCATGACGCTTATGTGCCGGGCGCCTTCGACAAGACCTGCCGCTCCTGGGCGGCATGGATGAGCGGCGACGGTGTCAACGCGCCGGTCGACCGCAACGCCTTTCCCTATCTGCGCGTGCGCGGCAATGTCGCGCTGATCGGCGTTTCTACGGCGCGCGCCACCGCGCCGTTCATGGCAAACGGCTTCTTCATGGAAGGCCAGGCGCAAAGGCTCGGCAAGCTGCTCGACGCAACGGCCAGGCAAGGTCTTTTCCGGGTGATCATGATCCACCATCCGCCGGTGCGCGGCGCGGTTTCGCAACACAAGCGGCTGTTCGGCATTGCCCGCTTCAACAAGACCGTTCACCGGCACGGGGCCGAACTGGTGCTGCATGGCCATTCGCATCTGCCGTCGCTGTTCTTCATCGGCGGGCGCGGCGTCAAGATTCCGGCGGTTGGCGTCGCTGCCGCGGGGCAAGCACCAGGCGGCAAGAACCCGGCAGCACAATTCAATCTGATCGATATCGATGGTGAAAAGGGCAACTGGCGGATCAAGCTGACGCGACGCGGCCTGACCGGGCCGGCAATGCCGCCATCCGATTTGCAGACGTTGGAACTCGGCGTGGATGCCGAGGCATCGCTGGTTAGAAGCTGATTTTCATCGCCATCAGGCGATCCCAAAACAGCGCGGCCGAGACGGCCAACCCGACAAGTGCGCCGGCGGTGATCACGCCGAGGCCGGAAAAGAAGGTCGACCAGCCGTTGCCGCGCATGACGGATTTCAGCGGCGGCTCGGCTTCCGCCACCGCATTGCGCCTTACGCCGGCGTGCTCGACGCCGCCTTCCATCATTCTTTGGTGCTCGACGACGCGCTCGGCGACATAGCGTGTCACCTGATCGGCGACCGGTTTCATGTCGGTGGATTCGGCGAGCACGACACGGCCGATGCGGGTATCCCTGAGGAAGCGATAGGTGCGGCGATCACGCCCCATGGCGACATGGCTGACGGCGTCTATCCAAAGGCGCGGTTGCAGACCGGACGAGACGGCGAAGTCGAAATTATCCATATCGGCCGGCACATCGGCGAAGACAGGGGCGAGTTCTGCTGCCAACAGTTCGAGGCGCATACGATGCGCCTCGCGCATATCGACCACGACATCGTCGCGGTCGGCGAAGGCGTTCTTCACGTCGCGAATGGCGTCGGACAGCTTTCGCGACTGGTCGATGGGTGTCACGTTCTCGCCTGCGTCCTTCATCGGCATGGCCTCGCGGGTATGGTTAACAGCGAGTTAACACAGCCGCCGGCAAAATGCACTGGCGAGTTGGCAGCGGGAGTCAACCCGCAGCTGCATCAAGCCTTGGACGAGGGCGCCTGCTGCGGCGGTTCATGTTGCGGCGCACAGCCTCCGCGATCAGCCCTGGCGCTTCCTCGACCAGCATGTGGCCGGCTTCCAGCACATGGTGCAGGTGAAAATGTACCGGCACGTCATCAGCCTGGGTGAAAGGCAGCACCGGGTCATCCGTTCCCCAAACCAGCATGACCGGCATGTCAAGCGTGTCGAGCTGTTCGCGCGGGATGACGCCCTGCCGATCATCCCTGGTCATGGCGGCCGCGATCTCGACAAGTTTCTGCAACTGATCTGGGCGCCGGCGCATCCCATCGAAGACATCCACCAGATGCTCCGGCGGCAGGCTTTGCGGTCCGGACATGGCGGCAAGGCACGCGCGAATTTCGCGCCTGTCGGCAGCCGCGGCGTAGCGGCGCAACAGCGGTCCATTGATCTCCGTGCCAAGACCGCCCGGCGCAAGGAGCGTCAGCGAGGCTATCTTTTCGGGCTCGATCAATGCCATCAGCGTCGCCACCGCCCCGCCCATCGAATGACCGACGAGATGCACCCTTTTTGTTTTGCGTGCAGTGAGATCTGCCAGAACCGCCCGGGCGGCCGTCTTGGCAGGACCGCTGCCGGGAAAATCGAGCGACAGTCCGTGGCCTGGAAGATCATAGGCCAGCGTCCGAGCACCGGGCGACAGTGCCGAGGTCACCTCACGCCAGACATCATGACACCCGCCGAAGCCATGCAGGAAGACGATCGTCTTCTGGCCGGCGCCCCGTTCGGCAGCGTAAAGGGATGAGGTCATGAAAATTTATGGATTGTCGCAGGGACCGGGCAGGCACAGAACTTCAGATTGTGGCTGGATTGCTCCTAGTCCAGATCGATGGCCAGTAAAATTTTCGCGATCTTAGAAAAGCTTAGCTGGCATTGCCAAGCCCGGCGGTGCGCAGCGCCTCGACCAGCCGGTCGGTCAGGTCGGCTGGATATTTTCTGTCGACGAAAGTCGCGCGTGGATTGGCCGCGAATTTGGGAAATTTGGCGACCAGCTCATCCACCAGTTTGCCCGCCAGTTGATCGCGGCCGGCGGCTTTGGCGCCAATCAGGCGCGCCGCCAGATAATGCGATTTCGTCGCCGTCGTCCGCAAAGCCTCGCTGGCCAGCGCGGCCTTGTTCATATCGCCGACCATGAACTCGCCGACAAACAGCCCAAAATCCCACCATGTCGGGTGGCCGCTCGAAATGTCGACGGCGTGGGCAAGGATCGGCGTTCCCTCGGCGTATTTGCCGGCGAAAATCAATCCATAGCCGTAAGCTGCCGCCATGCCGAGGTCGTAAGGGTTGAGATCGTAGGCCTTGTGCATCCAGCGGATCGACTCTTCCGAATTGCCGAGGCGCGAATAGAGGTAGCCATAGGCGCGGTGCGCATAGGGGCTCATCGGTCCCATCTGCACGGCGCGGTGCGCGAACGACATCGCCTGTTCCACTGTCGCGCCGGGCGGATAGGCGTAGTGATCAGTGACAGCCTCGAGATGCAGGGAGGCGAGTTCAGAATAGACCAGCGACGACTTCGCATCCCGGTTGGCCAGGTTTTCGAGACAGCGATAGGCGGCCTCGTGGGTTTTGGCGCTCTGGTCGAGATAGTATTTGTCGTTGCGTACCAGGCATTCGGTGAGACCGGTCTCAATGCCGCTCTGCTCGATATAAGCGTAGATGGTGCCAGAGGCGGGAATGGTCGAACTCAAGATGTTGGCGATGCTGTCCTCGACAGCAGCGGGGGCGCTGTTGGCGGGTGTCAGATTGCGTGACAGCAACACGCGACCGGTGGCAACGCTCTGAAGTTCGAGCGTGACATCGCCCGCCGCTGGTCCCGGTGAAATCTCGAACACGAAGCTGGTTGCGTCGGTGACCGGGTCGGGCGTGCCGTCGGCGTCGCGCCCAATGAAGTCGATGGTGTCAAAACCGGCGAGGCCGGCGCGCAGCGATGCAGCAACGCGGGCAGCTTCGGCGCCATTGTCCTTCACGGCGATATAGACCAGGGGCAAGGTCTCCACCGGAGGCGATGCGATGCTGCCGGTGGCCACGGCGGTCTCGACCGCCGAGCCTGCGTCACTGTTGGTGAGCAGGTCACCGCTGCCCTGGCGAAGGATCAGCACACCCAGCATGGCGATGACCAGAGCCATCGCGACCCAGAAGAACTGGAGATGGCGCGCCAACGAAGATGCCGGCTCGGCGACTGCCGACGACATCAATGAAGCAGGATGCGCGCTGCTACCGGGCTCAGGCAATGCGGACAGGGCGGCTGCTACGGCTGCCTGTTCCACCGGCTCTTGCCCGGCTGGCAAGCGAATGGCGTTGAGCTCATAAGATGGAACATAGCCGCCGCGCGGAATGGCGATGCGGACCGGCTCGGCCACACCTTCGTTGGCGAAGTACTGCTGCAGAAGCTCGCGCAGCCTGCCCGCCTGCACCCTGACCACCGCATCGGTCGACGAATCGAAATCGCCGTCCTTGCCGAAAACGTCCATGGCGATGGAAAAGCCCTTGAGCCTGTCGGCTTCGCCGGCCTGCTCGCGCTCGACCAGATAACGCAACAATTTCCGCGCGCGTTCGGATCTCCCGAACGTTTCGCTGGCAAGCAGTCGCTCCAACGTCTCGCGCACTGCGGGGGCGGCAGGCGTGGCATGCTGCAAGTGTCGATCCTCTCGAAGTCGGCACAGGTTAAGGCGCAATCATATAGGGCCTGCACCGCCGCACAAGCGTGCACGTATTATGCGATCGCGTACCCCACCGGATATTTCCCATTGGGTTAATGCATGACCCGGAGACCGGATCGGGTGTCCGGGTCATGCGCAGATTGGAAAATGTCGGCCGCGAAAGATCAGCCGGCCTTACGACCGACGATGCGGTTGGCGGCCGAAACCACAGCTTCCAGCGAGGCGGCCACGATGTTGGTGTTGATGCCGGCGCCGAACAGCTTGCCGCCGGGATATTCCATCTCGACATAGGAGATGGCGGACGCATTCGAGCCACGCTGCATGGAATGCTCGGAATAGTCGAGCACCGACATGTCGACGCCGACATGGCGCGATAGCGCATCGACGAAGCCGTCGATCGGGCCTGTGCCGGTGCCGGTGATGGTCACCTCCTTGCCCTTGTCGAGGATCACCGCCTCGACGACGCGCCGGCCCTTGGTCACGGTGTCCGGATAGGTGTGGTGGTCGAGGAATTTCAGCCGCGCGCCGGGCTGGTCGACATAGGTTTCGAGAAAGTGCTCGTAGATGCGTTTTGCCGGCACCTCCTTGCCCTCGGCGTCCGTGATGGCCTGGATATGCTGGCTGAATTCGATCTGCAGGTTGCGCGGCAGGTTGAGGCCATAATCGGCCTGCAACACATAGGCGATGCCGCCCTTGCCGGACTGCGAGTTGATGCGAATGATCGCCTCGTAGTTGCGACCGACATCGGCCGGGTCGATCGGCAGATAAGGCACTTCCCAGTGCGGCGTGTTGGCCTTGCGCAGCGCCTTCATGCCCTTGTTGATGGCATCCTGGTGCGAGCCGGAAAAGGCGGTGTAGACGAGCTCGCCGACATAAGGGTGGCGCTCGGGAATCTTCAACTGGTTCGAATATTCGTAGACGTCCTTCATCCGGTTGATGTCGGAGCAATCGAGTTCCGGGTCGACGCCTTGCGTGTACATGTTGAGCGCCAGCGTGACGATGTCGACATTGCCGGTGCGCTCGCCATTGCCGAACAGCGTGCCTTCGACGCGGTCGGCACCGGCCATCAGGCCGAGTTCGGTGGTGGCGATGCCTGTGCCGCGATCATTGTGCGGATGCAATGAAATCAACAGCTTGTCGCGGTTGTCGAGGTTGCGGCACATCCATTCGATGCGGTCGGCATAGATGTTGGGCGTCGACATCTCGACCGTCGACGGCAGATTGATGATCAGCTTGTTGTCCACCGTCGGCTTCACGATCTCAGTGACGGCGTTGCAGATTTCGAGTGCGACTTCGAGCTCGGTGCCGGTAAAGCTCTCCGGCGAATATTCGAAGCGAAAGCCGCCGCCGGCCTTGGCCGCCATGTCAGTGATCATCTTGGCGGCGTCGGTGGCGATCCGCTTGATTCCGGCGACGTCCTTGTCGAAGACGACGCGGCGCTGCAACTCGCTGGTCGAATTGTAGAAATGGACGATCGGGTTGGTGGCGCCCTTCAGCGCCTCGAAGGTGCGGGTGATCAGTTCGGGCCGGCACTGCACCAGCACCTGCAACGAGACGTCGGCAGGCACATTGCCTTCTTCGATGCACCAGCGGGCGAAATCGAAATCAGTCTGCGAGGCCGAGGGGAAACCGATCTCGATCTCCTTGAAGCCCATGTCGAGCAACAGGGCGAACATGCGCGCCTTGCGCTCATGGCCCATCGGGTCGATCAGCGCCTGGTTGCCGTCACGCAGGTCGACCGAGCACCAGATCGGCGCCTTGTCGATAATCTTGTTGGGCCATGTGCGATCGGTGAGGCCGACGGTCGGATAGGGTTGGTACTTGCGGGCTGCGTCGCGCATGCCCCGCGCCGTTACCGTGGCATCGGATCGGATGTCTTCTCGTGCGTTCATCGTCGTTTCTCCCGGCGGCTCGCGGATCGGTCTTCAGACGGATTGAGGCGAGCTGCGCCTTACCAGATTTTCGTTCGCTTGATGTGACTTGCCAATTTTGAGACTGGCCAAGGAGCGTGCGCGTGAGCGGCGGTTCGACCGCCGGGCGCTCCTTCAGCGAACCCGGCGATCGCCGATAAGGCCGAGAAGAAGCAGGGTCGAAGCAAGCGCGCGCACGGTCTGGCCGGCAATGCCGGTCTGACGGGAAGCGACGGAGGTGTGGCGCGTGTTCATGGCGGGTCTCATACAGGAGCGGCTATGGACAGGCAAGTGGTTGCACCGCCGCTTGTCCCGGAGTGCTCTTCCCCATACGCGGCAAATGCGCCAAACTTGGCAGTCGACGGGGCCGTATTGCCTCACTGCCGGAGGGGTCGTTGCCTATGAATTTCGTGTTCTTCTCGCCGCATTTTCCCGCCAACGGTGCCGACTTCTGCGACCGGCTGAAGAAAGCCGGCGCCACCGTGCTCGGCATCGGCGATGCGCCCTTCGACGCGCTGGACGGCAAGCTCAAGGCAGCGCTTTCGGAATATTACCGCATCGCCGACATGGAGGACTATGACCCGGTGTTCCGGGCGATGGGTCATTTCATCCACAAATGGGGCCGCATCGACCGCTTTGAATCGCTGAACGAGCACTGGCTGGAGCTAGAAGCCCACATCCGCACCGACTTCAACATCTATGGCACCAAGCTCGATTTCGTGAAGAATTTGAAGCGCAAGAGCCGCATGCGCGCCTTCTTCCGCAAGAGCGGCGTCGAAACCATTCCGCAGCGCAAATGCTCCGACCGAACCGGGGCCATGACCTTCATCCGCCGCGTCGGCTATCCGGTGGTGGTGAAGCCGGATTCCGGCTCCGGCGCCTCGAACACCTACAAGATCTCCAACGCCAAAGAGCTCGACCAGTTTTTCAAGGAAAAGCCCGAGGATGTCAGCTTCGTTATGGAGCAGTTCATCGAGGGGCTGGTGGTGACCTTTGACGGGCTGGTCAACCGCGACGGCGAGGTGGTGCTGGCCGCCAGCCACCGCTACGACCAGAGCGTCATGGAGGTGGTCAACCGGGACCGTCACATGAGCTACACCTGCTTTCCCGAAATCAACCCGGTGGTGGAAGAGGCCGGCAGGAAGATCCTGAAGGCATTCGACGTGCGCGAGCGCTTCTTCCACATCGAACTGTTCGAGACCAAAGACAATCGGGCCATCGCGCTGGAGGTCAACATGCGGCCGCCCGGCGCCTGGATGACCGACGCCATCAACTATACGTTCGACATCGATGTCTACGCCGCATGGGCCGACATGGTGGTGAAGGACGCGACAGGCGGGCCGTATACGGGCAAATATTTCACCGCTTATGCCAGCCGCAAGCGTCACCTCCACTATTTGCACAGCCATGCGGACGTGCTAGCCGCGCACGGCGACAAGATCGTCCACCATCAGCCAATCGAAGAGGTTTTCAGCCGCGCCATGGGAAATTACGCCTATCAGATGCGCTCGAAGGATCCGAAGGCGCTGCGCCAGGCGGTCGACTATATCCATGCGGAAGAGGCGTGAGGTGATGGACATCTCCTATCACAAGGGGTCCAGCCGCAACCTCGGCCGCGACATGGAATACAAGCGCTACGGCCATGCCGGCCGGCCGGTGGTGGTGTTCCCGACCTCGCAGGGGCGCTTCTATCAGTTCGAGGATTCCGGCGCGGTGGCAGCCCTTGCCGAGTTCATCGACACCGGCCGCATCCAGCTGTTCACGCTCGACGGCATCGATTCGGAATCCTTCTTCAACAAGCATGTCGACGCCGCCCACCGCATCGCCCGCCATGAGGCCTATTTCCGTTACGTGCGCGAAGAGGCGCTGCCGGAACTTTTGTCCACGGCCGCAGGCGCCAATGGTGGACGCGAGCTTAAGCCGCTGTTCTCAGGCTGCTCGATGGGCGGCTACCATTCGTCGAATTTCGTCTTCCGCTTTCCGGAACTTGCCAGCGGCGTTATCGCGCTGTCGGGCGTCTATTCCGCCCGCGACTTCTTCGGCAAGGCGCTGGACGGCGACATTTTCTACAACTCGCCGCTCGACTATCTGCCCGGCATCGTCGACCAGAAACTGCTTGCCCGGCTGAAGGCGCTCAGGCTGATCTTCTGCTGTGGGCAGGGCGCGTGGGAAGAGCGGATGCTGGTCGAGACGCATGCGCTGGAACAGATCCTACGCGACAAGTCGATCCCCGCTTGGGTCGACTATTGGGGTGGTGATGTCGCCCATGACTGGCCGTGGTGGCACAAGCAACTGGTCTATTTCTTCGCCCGCTGGCTGGATGACGATCTGATGCACCGGCTGGACTAAGGTGCGTTGATATTCAGGTGATGCCGGCCTGCAAACGATGGTTTCCTGCGCGTCCGGTGCTCACGTACTTCAAGTACGCTCCGCTCCGGTTCTCGAAAACCATCTGGTTTGGTCGCTTCGCGCCCGTCTTCGACTCCGACTCGGCCTGACCTGAATCTCAACACACCTTAGGGCACAGACGAATAACCACGCCCGATCCCACCGCGAGCCCGGTGGTCGCCTAACGATCCGTCGAGCCATGGTGCCGCGGAACGCTTGCGGCCTATTCCTTGACTGCTCGTGCCACCAGCCGTGCGACGCTCGGCCCGACCAGCAGCACGACAAGGAAGCGGGCCGACTGCAGCGCCATGACGAAGGAGATGTCGACGTGTTGCGCGGCGGCGGCAATGATGGCGACGCTGTCCATGCCGCCGGGGCTTGTCGCCAGATAGGCGGTCAGCGGATCGATGCCGAGCAGGTGGCTGATCATGAAGCCGAGGCCGCCGCAGAAGGCGATGAGGATGATGATCGAACCGACGATCTGCGGCAGCGCCCGCGTCGCATGGCGCAGGATCGGTCGGGTGAAGTTGAGCCCGATCGACCAGCCGACCATGGCGTAGCTGACCGCCAGCAGCCATGGCGGCAATTGCATCGTCACGCCAAAACCGAGATGGACGATGGCGCCGAAAATGAAAGTGCCGAGGAAGAAGGGCGACGGCAGCCTGAGCAGCTTGCCGAGCAAACCGCCTATGACCGCGACGCCAAGTGTTGCGGCAAAGGCGGCCAGCTCGATCGGTGGAAACCAGACGATTGCGGGGATCTCGATGCCTGAGGTGTCGACCCACAAGGGCGGCCGTCATCGAAACGAAGATGACGCGCAGATACTGCATGAAGGCGACGAGGCGCTGGTCGGCGCCGAAGGCGCCGGCCATCAGCACCATGGCGGTGGCGGCGCCCGGCGACGAGCCCCAGACCGCCGTGGTGCCGGGCAAGATGCGCCAGCGGCTGATCAGCCAGCCGAGCAGGCTTGAGGCGGAGACGGTCGCCACCACCGCGCCGAGGAACAGCGGCCATTCCTTGTAGAAGACCGGGAAGATGTCGGCGGAGATCGAGGCGGCGACAAGGCAGCCGACGATGGCTTGCGCCGAGCCGAACAGAACGCGAGGCACCCGCACCGTGGCGCCGTTGGTGCCGGCGAGGATCGCCGCCAGCATCGGGCCGATCAGCAGCGCCGCGGGCAGGGCGGCGAATTCGAGCGCGCCGGCGAAGAGCAGCGAGACAATGAGCAGGACCAGCCACTGAAACGAGGAGCGCATGCGCGCAAAGCGTTCGAGAGTTGGTTGATGCGGCGAGGAGTCCATATCCGCGTGTCTTAGACCGATCGCAGAGGAATGCGAACCGCTTTTGGCGGAAGGATAGCCTTGAAGTAAAGCCTCCGGGCGTCAGCCGGTCTGGGCGTCTGTGAGGCCGAAGCCGCCGACCGGATGGGTCTCGACCTGGAACTCGAAGCCGGCGATGAAGGGGCGCGCCTTGGCGATCGTCGCCTGGACCTCGGGGAGCTGCAGCGAGGACTTGTGGCTTGCCTGGTCGGTCCACACTTCGGTGACCCAGATCGCGTCGGCGTCGGCCGGGTCGGTGGCGATGATGTAGCTCAGGCAGCCCGGCAGGGCGCCGGTGCTTTCGCGCAGCAGGGCCATGACAGCATCGCGCTGGCCGCGCGCCGCGCGCATCTTGCCGATCAGTCCGTACATCGTGTCCTCCGCGTTACGCGACACAAGTATGCAGTGCGCAGCTCAAGGCATCAACTGGCCGCCATTCACCTCGATTATTTGGCCGGTGATGTAGCCGCTGAGCAGATCGGAGGAGAGGAACAGATAGGCGCCGACGCAATCTTGCGCAGTGCCGGCGCGCCCCTGCGGGATGGTGGCGACCATGCCCTTCATCTGCTCGCCGGTGGAATAGCGCTCGTGAAACGGTGTCGCGATGGTGCCCGGCGCCACCGCGTTGACGCGGATACCGAAGCCGATCAGCTCCTTGGCCATGCCGCGCGTCACGTTGGAGACGAAGGCCTTGGCCGAGCCATAGAGGCCGGCGCCGCCGCCGGCGCCGTTGCGCGCGGCAATCGACGAGGTGTTGACGATGAAGCCGCCCTGCTTCTTCAGCCACGGGATTGCCTTGCGCGAGGCGGTCAGCACCGAACGGGCGTTGAGGTCCATGACCGCGTCGTAGTGCGCCTCAGTCTGCTCGGCATAGGGCACCCGGCCAAGCATGCCGCCGGCATTGTTGACCAGGCCGTCGAGCCGGCCGAATTTTTCAGCGCTCTCCTCGACGACGCGCTCGACATCGGCAGGCACCGAGAAATCGCCCTGGGTCAAGAACACCTCGCCACCGGCATCGCGAATGGTCCCGGCCAGTTTCTCGGCGGCTTCGCGGCTCGAATTGTAGTGCAGCGCGACGCGGCTTTTCTGCGCGGCGTAGGCCAGCGCAAGTGCTGCCCCAATGCCGGTCGAGGCACCGGTGACCAGCACCGCCTTGCCGGCGAGATCGGGTATGCTGAGAGCGATCGGGGTGGCTGGCACTGCTGTTCCTCCGGGATTTTCCCCGTCCCTTCGTAGGCCCTTGCCCCCCTTATGTTCAAGCCTCAGGGCCTGAGATAGACATAGCCTTGGCCCTGCAGTTCGGCGAGTTTGACGACGCCGCCCTTGTCGGCGGCGTGGAAGCCGTCGAGCAGGTCGGCAAGGGTGATCTCCATGCCTTTCATTGTGTTGCCGCAGGCATGCGGCTCAAGCCCTTCCTGGACAAGGCCGGCGAAACGCCCGGAAATCGCGGCCGATATGCCCTTCGACTTGAAGGCGGCAAGGGCTGGACCATGCACGACCAGCGCGATGTCGACATTGCCGCCGGTGCCATCATAGTGGTTCTTGATGTTGCCGAGCACGAAATTGACCTTGTCGACATCGCTGAGGTGATAGGCGACTTTTTGCCTTTCCCCGGCGGTGTCAGTGCTTGCTGCCTGCGCCACCCGCAAGCCAAAAAGCGTTCCAGTTCCGGCAAGAACCGCGCGGAACATATCGCGTCGGCGCATCGCATCCTCCTCGGCTTGACGCTCACTGCAAATTGCGTGGCTGCGGCCATGATACTAGCATAAAACGACGTTACGTCCTGTCGATGCGAGGGAGAGGGTCACATGGCGTTCGGGAGATGGAAGACTGCTGCCGGCGCCGGATTTGGCGTCGCGCTGTTCGGCGCGCTTGCCGGCTCGGCCCTTGCCGACGAGGCCCTCAAGCTCACCGAGCTGAGCCCGGACGGCAAGGATGCCTGCTTCGGCCGGGTCTACGATGCTGCACATCTCAAGGCGCATCCGAAGCAGAAGGTGGCGCGAATATTCTTCCTCTATGGACGTGACCCGGTGAGCCGTCCGAACGAGGAGCCGGCCACGAATTCCGACTCGTCCTACAATGGCTTTATCGCCACCACCGTGCGCGGCGCCAAGGCGCCGGAATGGGCCAGCGGCTGGTGCAATCACGAGTCCGAGGACGGCAAGACCGGTCCGATCCGTTGCGGCATGGATTGCGACCGCACCATGGCGTCACTGAAGCTCGACGACAAAGGCCGTCTGATCGTCACCGATGTTTCTCAGGATCTTTATCTCGACGCGGGGTCGGAAGACGAACTCGGCGAGGCTGAATATGACCGGCAGGCGCTTGGCTCGGAGGACGACAATTTCCGCCTCGACCCGATGCCGGCGGCAACCTGCCAGGCCGAGTTCGCGCGCATCGATCCGATCGATCCGGCGCTCGGTCCGCCTTTGCGCGAGCGGCTGAAGTCGGACCAGGCTTTTTGCTACGGACGTGACTACGATGCCGCGCATCTAGGCTCGCATCCCGACCAGGTGACGCAATCCATCCGGGTTTTCCGTGGCCCGGTCGAACTTGCGTCCTTCGCCGCCGGCGGCGATGCCGCCAACTGGCCCGACGGCGCCGATATCGCCGTTTCGGTCACCACGCGGCAGAAGGCAGGCAAGGTTACGCAGACCTACTCCTGCCAGGGGGAGGCGGACCAGTGGCGCTGCGCGGCGAGCGCGAAGATGAGCAACTTTTCCTGCGATATCGGCCAAAAGGAAATCTACCTCAAGCGCGGCGCCAACGGCACCATGATGCTGGCCAACCCCAACAGCAGCCTGGCGATCGTCGACCTCTGTTCGAAGGCGGCCGAGGGCAAGACCAACTCCGACGATAAGGTCTACCGGCTGGAGCCGATGCCGCAATCGGCTTGCGCGCCGTAAACCGGCGCTTCGTCATTCTATGGCGGAGCAAGGAGCGAAGCGACGCAGCGCAGACCATAGAATCCATGCCGTGACGCATGAGCGCTGCTGCGGTGCATCTTCTGTTCCGCTGCATGCTTCGTCCCAGGTCGCGGCATGGATCCTCGGGGTCTACGCGACGAAGCTTCGCTCCTGCTCCGCCCGTAGATGACGAAGTCGAGAGTCTTCGGCTAATTTTCCAGGGCCGTGACGGGAAACTGTCTCAGGCGAACGGCACTGCCGTCGTGCCCTTGGGCAGCTTGGCCTCGTCGTCGGGTTCGACATGGATGGTAACGCGCACCGAGGGGATTTCGGCCTTCAGCGCGTCCTCGATGCGGTCGCAGATGACGTGGCTGGCGCCGACGGTCATGTCGGCATCGACGACCAGGTGGAACTCGATGAAGGTGGCGCGGCCGGCAATGCGCGTCTTCAGGTCGTGAACCTCCAGCGCACCCTTGCAGTTGGCCGAGATGATGTCGCGGATATGCATGTGTTCCTGGGTGTCGACGGCGCGGTCCATAAGGCCGCTCAGCGATTCTCCGGTGAGCTTCCAGCCCTGGTAGAGAATGTTCAGCGCCACGAGGAGCGCAAGCAGCGGGTCGAGAATATGCCAGCCGGTCAGTACCGCCCCGACAAGGCCAATAATGACCCCAACCGAGGTCAGCACGTCGGTCATGATGTGCTGGCCGTCAGCAACCAGCGCCGGCGATCGTTCGGCACGGCCGTTGCGGATCAGCACGAAGGCCCAGACCGCATTGACGAGAGCCGCGCCGGCATTGATCGCCAAACCTTCCCAAGGCTGTTCGAGCGATGTCGGGTTCGGCAGCGACTGCCACACCTTGGCGATGATCAGCATCGCGGCGACGACGATCAGCACGCCCTCCAGAACGGCGGAAAAATATTCGGCCTTGTGATGGCCGAACGGATGGTCGCTGTCGGCTGGTTTGTGGCTGATGCGGATCGCCCAGAGAGCGGCGGTCGCGGTGATGACGTTGACGATGGATTCCAGGGCGTCAGAATAGAGGGCGACCGAGCCGGTGATCCGCCAGGCAAAGAACTTCAAACCCATCACCAGGAAGGCGATGACGATCGACCAGAAGGCAAGGCTTGCGACCTTGCGCTTGGCAGCGGCTTTGGCCGCGATCGCCGTCATGTCTTCGGTTGCGGCCATCGTCGCTAGGCTGCCTTTTCCTTGGCCTTGCGCGGCAGATGCGCAACGATGTTCTCGATGATGCGCATGCCGGCATTGTGGCCGAGCGTCATGATCGATTCGGGATGGAACTGCACGGCGGCGATCGGCTCCTTGCGATGCTCGAAGGCCATGATGATACCGTCCTCGGTCTCGGCGGTGACTATGAAATCGTCGGGCAGGCGCACCGGATCGGCGAAGATCGAGTGGTATCGGCCAACGGTCACTTCCTTGGGCAGGCCGGAAAAGATGATGCCGGGCTTCGACACGCGAATGCGCGACGGCTTGCCGTGCATCGGCACGTGCAGTTGCCTGAGTTCGCCGCCATAGGCCTCGGCCAACGCCTGCAGGCCAAGACAGACGCCGAAGATCGGCAGGTCGCGGGCGCGCGCCTTCTTGATGGTGGCGGCACAGTCGAAGTCCTTCGGCGTGCCTGGGCCGGGCGACAGCACGACAAGATCGGGCTTCAGCCGGTCGAAGACCTCCTCCGGCACCGGCGTGCGCACGGTCGAGACATTGGCGCCGGTCTGGCGGAAATAATTGGCGAGCGTGTGGACGAAGGAGTCCTCGTGGTCGACCAGCAGGATGTTGACGCCGTCGCCGACGCGCGCGGTGGTGCGTTCGGTGCCGGCGGCATTGCCTGACTTGGCGTCGCGGATGGCGGAGAGCATGGCGGATGCCTTCAATTCGGTTTCGGCTTCTTCTTCCTCGGGAATGCTGTCGAAGAGCAGCGTGGCGCCTGCGCGCACTTCGGCGATGCCGTCCTTGATGCGGATGGTGCGCAAGGTCAGGCCGGTGTTCATGTCACCGTTGAAGTTGACCATGCCGATCGCCCCGCCATACCAGGCGCGCGGGCTCTTCTCATTCTGTTCGATGAAGCGCATGGCCCATAATTTCGGCGCGCCGGTGACGGTGACCGCCCAGGCATGCGACAGGAAAGCATCGAAGGCGTCCATGCCTTCGCGCAACCGTCCCTCGATGTGGTCGACGGTGTGGATCAGGCGCGAATACATCTCGATTTGGCGCCGGCCGATGACGCGCACCGAGCCGGGTTCGCAGACCCTGGATTTGTCGTTGCGATCGACATCCGAACACATGGTCAGCTCGGATTCGTCCTTCTTCGAGTTGAGCAGCTTCAGGATCTGCTCACTGTCGGAAATGGCGTCGTCGCCGCGCTTGATGGTGCCTGATATCGGGCAGGTCTCGACGCGGCGGCCGTTGACGCGCACGAACATTTCCGGTGAGGCGCCGATCAGGTACTCGCCTTCGCCGAGATTGATGAAGAAGGAATAGGGCGAGGGGTTGATGGTCTTCAGCTTGCGCGAGATTTCGGAGGGCTGCGTCTCGCAGCGCTCGTAGAACATCTGGCCGGGCACCACCTCGAACAGGTCGCCGCGCTTGAAACTGTCCATCGCCTTGCGCACCAGGTTGGCATATTCGCCCGGCTCGTGGTCGCCGCGTGGCGGGATGCGGTCGGCGGTCTGGAACGGCTCGACGATTTCGTCGCGCGGCAGGTTTTCGGTCGAGAAACCATCGCCGGAATAGTCGTAGCGGTCGGTCCAGGCCTTGGTCGAATAGTGGTCGACGACCAGGATCTCGTCAGGCAGGAACAGCACCAGATCGCGCTGGCTCTGCTTGCGCTCCAGCTTGTAGTCGACCGGATCGAACTGGAAGGCGAGATCGTAGCCGAAGGCGCCGTAGAGGCCGAGATTGGCGTCTTCCGCCGTCTTGAACAGAGCGGTGATGGCGCGCAGCACCGCAAACACCGAGGGGACGCGGCTGCGTTCTTCCTCGGTGAAGACACGGCCGGGCTTGGCGACGTCGAGGCGGATCAGTTTTTTCGACGTCTCGGCGATCGTCACCTCGGCAAGGCCGGCAAGTGCGGCGCCGATCACCGGCAACAGCACTTCGCCGCGGCTGTTCAGCGCTTCGATGCGCATGGCGCGGCCGCGCGCCGAGATCACCAGCGGCGGATCGATGATGGCGGTGTCCCAGCGCGTGTAGCGGCCGGGATATTCGTAGTTCGAGGAAAACACCGCGCCGCGGCGCGAATTCAGCCCGTCGACATAGGCGTCGATCGCGCCCTCATAGGGCCGGTCGTGGCGCTCGCGGGTGATGGTGACGCCACCCGCGGTGACGAAGCTTTCCGCCCCGTTCTCCAGAATTTTCATCGTCATTGCCGTCTCCATCAGCGTCTTTGGGGCAACGGACCCGGGAATGGCTTGAAAAAACAAATGGCCGCCCGGACATTCCGTTGCGGCCACCTTCTATTTTCACGCGCACGCGTTCGAACAGGCCGCTGTCAGCGAGCCCACCACCAAATGGTCTTGATCGAGCGCATGTTCATGGCGAAATCCATAGCGGCGATTGAACGGCTGCGCAACAGGTTTGAAAGGCTGTTTGGTGGCTGCCGTTTCCACAGCTCATGGCACATCGCCAGGGCTGGCAGCCCCGCATAGTCTGGACATCCAACAGCAAGAAGACGCGAGAGACACCAATGACCGAGCAAACCGACCGCGCGCGGGCGTTCCACGCCCTTCACGTCAAGGGAAATCCAGTCGTTCTCTACAACGCATGGGATCCGGGCAGTGCCAAGATCGTCGAGAAAGCAGGGGCGAAGGCCATTGCGACCGGAAGCTGGCCGGTCGCGGCCGCATTCGGATACGCCGACGGTGAGAAAATCCCCCTGGAACTGGCGCTCGAAAACATCAAGCGCATCGTTGCGGCGGTCGACCTACCGGTGACCATGGATCTCGAGGGCGGCTACGGCGTCGCTCCCGAGGTCGTCGCTCGCACGGTGACGCTCGCCTTGCAGGCCGGCGCCATCGGCTTCAATTTCGAAGATCAGATCGTCGGCGGCAGTGGCCTGCACGACATAGCGGTGCAGGTGAAACGCATCGAGGCGGCGGCCGCGGCTGTGAAAGCCTCCGGCATACCGGCGTTCATCAACGCACGAACCGACCTCTTCCTCAAAGCGAAGCCGGACACGCATGACAAGGCTCTGGTCGACCAGGCGATCGAGCGGGCGCACGCTTATGAGAAGGCCGGGGCACACGGTTTCTTTGCCGCGGGTCTCGGTGACGAGGTCCTGATCGAGAAGCTCTGCAAGTCGATCAAGCTGCCAGTCAACATCATTGCGCTGGCGCATGTGCCGCCACGCCAGCGCCTGGCGGAACTGGGCGTTGCCCGCGTCAGCTACGGCCCGGTGCCTTACCGGCAGATGGCCGAATGGTTGGAGGCCAAAGCGCGTCAGGCTATTTCGGGATAATAGTGCTGTGTGGGTATCCAGTAGTGGAGATAAGGCGGAAGCCTCCCAACTTCGTCATCCACGGGCGGAGCAAGGAGCGAAGCGACGCGGCGCAGACCCGAGGATCCATGCCGCAACCTTAGCCGAAGAGTGCAGCGGAGCAGAATTCTCGACCGCTGCGGCGCTCAGATGTAACGGCATGGATTCTAGGTTCTGCGCCGCGTCGCTTCGCTCCTTGCTCCGCCCTAGAATGACGAAGCTATAGGTGCTTCGACAAACACCAAGCAATGCTTCCTCAGTCTTCCAGCGTGCCTGACCTTGCGTCGGCGCTCTTCTTGTCGCCGACCAATTTCAGCAGGTCTTCGCCGGCGCGGATGATGCGGCGCGACCGCCGGGTCAGGATGATGCCGGACTGCGGCGCGAAGACCTCGGTGCGGCCACTGGCTTCGCCCGGCGTATGGACGATGGTGGCCAGACGCGCGCCCTTGGTGACGCGGTCGCCGGGCTTCACGTCGTAGAGGATGGCGCCGGCTCGGGGCGCCGGCATCATGTCGATGTTTTCAAGCGGCGCGACGACGCCGGCGAATGGGCCGGGCGCGGGCAGGGCCGGGTCGGTGATCACGCCGCGCGCCACCAACAGGCGATAGAGCCCTTCGGCATCGGCGCCGGCCAGGGCGCCATCGACATCGAGCATGCCGCGATATTCGACCGTGGTGGCGACGCGCCGATCGAAGCGCGCCACATCGGCGGGGACGTTCTGGTAGGGCATGATCGAGGCGCCCTCGAAGGTGCCGGCGGCGTCTTCATGCCACAGCATGACCGCATCGACGCCCATGGCTGCTGCACAATCGGCCATCGCCGGCCACAGGCTGGTGTGGACGTAGAGATAGGCCAGGCCCTCGTCGTCGCAATGCAGGTCGAGCACGATGTCGTGGCCGAGGGAAAGCTGCAGCAGTAGCGTCTTCAGCTGCTGGTCCGTTGTGCCATGCGTGGTGTCCGGCAAGAGCGAGGTGTCGGGCGCCGCCAGCAGTGGAAAGCCGCGGTTGAAGTTGGTTCTGGTGCCGAGGTGAAAACGGCCCTGATGTTCGCCGAAATGATACTGGGCGCGGCCGATCGGGTTGGCCCAGGGTACGATGGTGATCGAACCCTTGATACGGTCTTCAGCCTCGGCCTTGGCCAGCATCGGCATCAGCGCATCGATGGCGACAACGCCCGGCAGTTCGCCGGCATGAAGTGCCGCCTGCAGATAGGCTGAAGGGGCAGCATTATCCGCCCCCGCAAAGCGGAACACCGGAAATTCGTAGGAAACGCCTTCGGTGTCGCCGGTGATGCGCTCGATCGATTTCTGCATGGGATGTCTCCGAAAATGAGCCGAAGACATGCATCTTTGTCGTTACGCTGTCGATTGGTCCAGCGCCCGGCGCGATGGGCGCAAGCTACTCGGCCGGGGCCTGAAGGGTTGCAACGGGTGCTGCCCGGTCGAGCGCCTGCGACAGCACGGCGACAGCGACCGCCAGCAGGGCCAGCACCGCACCGACGAGCGGCAAATGGGCGTAGGAAACGCCAGCGGACAAGGCCACGCCGCCGATCCAGGCGCCGCCGGCATTGCCGACATTGAAGGCGCCCTGGTTGAGCGTGGCGGCAAGGTTCGGCCCTTCGGACGCGGCCTCGACGACGCGGATCTGCAAAGGCGGCACGACTACGAAGATCAGCAGGCCCCACAGGAAGACGACGCCGATGGCGACGCTTGCAATGGCGCCAAACTGCATGAAGCCGACAAACAGCACCGCCATCAAGAGCAGCGTGCCGATCACCGTCGGCATCAGTTTCCAGTCGGCGAGCTTGCCGCCGATGATGTTGCCGATGGTCATGCCGGCGCCGAACAGCAGGAGCACCCAGGTGACTGCAGAGGTGGACAGGCCGGAGACATCGGTGAGGTAGGGCTTGATGTAGGTGAAGACGGCGAACAGGCTGGCCGATGCCAACGAGGCGATCAGCATGGCGAGCCACACCTGTAGCTTGCCAAGAACGCGCAATTCACTGCGCAGGCCGCCGCCGCTCGGTTCGGCGACGTTGGAAGGCACCAGCCAGGCGATGGCCGCGACCGAGATCAGGCCGATGCCGACGACGGCAAAGAAGGTGGAGCGCCAGCCGAAAGCTTCACCAAGTGCGGTTCCGGCGGGAACGCCGAGAATGTTGGAGAGCGTCAGCCCCGCGAACATCATCGCCATGGCGCTGGCGCGCTTGTTGCGCGGCACCAGGCTTGCTGCCACGACCGAGCCGATGCCGAAGAAGGCGCCATGGCCGAACGCGGTGAAGACGCGCGCCGCCATCAGGAGCCAGTAATTGGGCGCTATGGCGCAAAGCAGATTGCCGACGACGAACAGCGCCGTCAGCGCGACCAGCACCGGCTTGCGCGGCAGATGTGCAGTCGCAATCGCAACGATCGGGGCGCCGAAGACGACGCCGAGCGCATAGCCGGTGACCAGCAGCCCGGCCGAGGGGATCGAAACGCCGAGATCGGCGGCGACCTCGGGCAGAAGCCCCATGATGACGAATTCGGTGGTGCCAATGCAGAAGGACGCAATGGCAAGCGCTAGGATCGGCAAGGGCATGGAGCGTCCAGAATGAATCGGTTCAAAAATGAGACTGGCCGCAGATATGCGCGGCGCGCAATCGCCATTGTTGCAATGCTGCATTGCAGAAAGCCGAGGGCTGGCGGAAAGCGCGGCGCCAACGGCCAGAAGCTTCGAAAGGCGATCCTATTCGAGCGGCTTCAAGTCCTGGGCGATGGTGGGCAGAAGCTCCGAGACATTGGGGTGGATGTGGGTTGCCCGCGCCAGCGTGTCGATCGGCGCCTTGGCGTACATGAGGTCGAGCACGCAGTGCACCGCCTCGTCACCGCCGGGGCCAAGCACCGAACAGCCGAGGATTTCCCTGGTGTCGGCGTCGGCCAGGATTTTCATGAAACCTTGCGTCTCGCCCTTTTCGACAGCGCGGCCAACGCGGGTCATCGGCCGCTGGCCGACCAAGGCGCGACGACCGGACTTTTTCACCGCGGCCTCGGTCATGCCGCAGCGACCGAGCGGCGGGTCGATATAGAGCGCATAGGCTTCGATGCGGTCACTTACTTTGCGCGGGTCGTTGTCGAGCAGGTTGGCGGCGACGATCTCGTAGTCATTGTAGGAGGTGTGGGTGAAAGCGCCCTTGCCGTTGCAGTCGCCCATCGCCCAGATGCCGGGCGCCGTGGTGCGCAGCTGGTCATCGACGGTGACGAAGCCGCGGCTGTCGACCTCGACACCTGCCTTGTCGAGGCCGAGGTCGTCGGTGTTGGGCGTGCGGCCTAGCGCCAGCAACACATGCGAGCCGACTGCCGGCGGGTTGCCGGCGGAGAAGGTAACCGCAATGTCGCTGCCCTGCTTGGCAAAGCCGATGTCGTCGGCGCCAAGGTGGACCGCAATACCTTCGTTTTCGAGGATCGACAGGATGGCCGCCGAGACATCTTCGTCCTCGCGGCCGGTGAGCCGCGGGCTCTTTTCAATCACGGTCACATCGGAGCCGAAGCGGCGGAACATCTGCGCGAATTCGAGCGCGATGTAGCTGCCGCCGACGACGACGAGATGGCGCGGCAGCACGTCGAGATCCATCATCGATGAATTGGTCAGGTAGGAAATGTCGTTGATGCCGGGCAGCTCGGGCACCGAGGCGCGGCCGCCGGTGTTGAGGAAGATTTTTTCGGCGGTCAGAAGGTCGTTGCCGACACGCACGGTGTTGGCGGATTCGAAACGCGCATGGCCGCGATAGAGCGTGCATTTGTCCATGCCGGCAATCCAGGTCTCCAGGCCAATGCGGGCATCGTTGGAGACCTTGTCCTTGCGCGCCTTGATCGCCTTGAAATTGACGCCGACCGGACCGCCGAGCGTCACGCCATAATCGGCGGCGCGGCGGGCGAGATGCGCGGCATAGGCGCTGGCCACCATGGTCTTGGTCGGCATGCAGCCGGTGTTGACGCAGGTGCCGCCGACCAGCTTGCGCTCGATCAACGCCACACTCATGCCGGCCGCGTTCAACCGGGCGGCGAGCGATGGGCCGGCCTGTCCGGCGCCGATGATGATGGCATCGTATGTCTTGGCGTCTGAGGCTTGGGCCGTCATGCCACCGCAGCCACGATCAGCAGGCCGCCGATGATGGCCACCGCGTCCTCGATGAGGGCAGCGGGCAGGTCCTTGCCGAAGCTTGCTGCAAGCCGGCCGCGCAGTTCGGCGCCGCCCAGCGTGCCGATGACCGCACCGATGGCTCCGGCGATCAGGCCGCCTATGGTGGCGCCGCCGGTCGCTCCGATCACCGCGCCGCAGAAGGCGCCAACGACGATACGGGCGCCGAACTGCTGCGGAACTTTTCTGCTCGGGGTCGAGGGCAACTGGTCGGTGATGAGTTCGATGACCCCCAGGATGGTGGAGATACCGACTGTGATCCAGTGGCCCATGAAACTCGCCCAGGTGCCGGCGACCGGAAGCCAGCCCAGCCAGGCGCCCCAGGCGGTGACGGCAAGCGCAGTTCCGGCGCGCAGGCCGGCGATGACACCGATCAGAAGTGCAAGAAGGTAAAGCATGTTTGATCCCTTCGATGGCCTGCCCGGGACAGGTCCGCGCGGGCAAGCTAGCATAGGTCCGGCATTTGACCAGGGTCGGCACTGGCGCTTCTTGCACCAGGGCGCATTGTACTTTGGTAAAACAGTCAAAGACGAGGAAGAGACGGAGGCGCTGTCATGACCGAAAGCGAACGCACGAAGATGGCGGCGGGCGGGTGGTACACGTGCCTCGATGCGGAGCTGGAAGCGCTGCGCGTCAGCGCGCGTGACGCGGTGTTCGAGCACAATTCAATGCCGCCCCGGCAGCGTGGCAACATCGGACCGGCCTTGAAATCGCTGCTCGGCGGCGCCGGCGAGGACGCCCGGATCGAAGCGCCGTTCCACTGCGCCTACGGCTTCAACATCTTTCTGGGCGAGGCCGCCTTTCTCAATGCCGGCTGCACCATCCTCGACACGGCGACGGTCCGCATCGGCAAGGGAACGCTGCTCGGCCCCAATGTGCAGATATACTGCGCCGAGCATCACAAGGAGGCCGCCGGGCGGCAGGCAGGCCTGGAGATCGCCAGGCCGGTCGCGATCGGCGACCATGCCTGGATCGGCGGCAGCGCCATCATTCTCGGCGGCGTCAGCATTGGTGAGGGCGCCATTGTTGGCGCGGGTGCCGTGGTGACGCGCGACGTGCCGGCGAACACCACGGTGGTCGGCAATCCGGCGCGGCCGCTCAGGCTCAGCTGACAGGATCAGCGCGAAGCGGTGTGCTCGTCCTGATCGATACGCTTCGAGAATTCGCGTCGGTACTGCGCCGGCGAGGTTCTCAGCCGCGCCGAAAAATGCTGGCGCAGCGAGGTGGCGCTGCCGAAGCCCGCCTCGAAGGCGACCGTGTCCATCGACTTTTCCGTGGCCTCCAGCAGCCGCTGCGCCAGCGCGACGCGCTGGTCGGTCAGCCAATCGCCGAAACTGGTGCCGATCGTTTTTTGAAAGCGGCGTGTGAACGTCCGCCGGGTGAGGCCGGCCGCATCGGCCACGTTGTCCAGGCTGTGCGTTTCACCGAGCGTTCTGCGCACGGCATCGAGGGCCTGCGTGAAACGATCTGTGTTCTCGGCCCTGGCGATGGGGCGCTCGATGAACTGCGCCTGTCCACCCTGTCGATGCGGCGACAGGACGATCTGCCGGGCGAGGCGCAACGCCGCTTCCACTCCGTAGCGGGCGCGCACGAGGTGGAGACAGCAGTCGAGCCCGGCGGCGACACCGGCGGACGTCATGACATCGCCGTCGTCGATGTAGAGCACGTCAGCGTCGACGACGATGTCGGGATAAAGCACCTGCAATTGTTCGGTATAGGCCCAATGCGTGGCTGCCCGCCGCCCGGAAAGCAGGCCGGTCGCTGCAATGGCGAAAGTGCCGAGGCACAGCCCGACAAGCAACGCGCCATTCTGGTGCGCCCGCCGCAGCGCCTCTGTCAGAAATGCGGGCGGCGGATCGTCCAGATTCCGCCAGCTTGGGACGATCACAATGTCCGCGTCGTCGAGGCTGCCCAGTCCATGCGGTGCCGTGACGGTCAACCCGGCCTCGGTCCTGACCGGCCCCGCTTCGAGTGCGCAGATGCGGAAGTCGAAGCGCGGCAGGCCGAGCGCGGTGCGATCCTCGCCGAATACCAGGCAAGGGACGGAGAGGTGGAATGGGCTGATGCCATCGAAAGCGATGGCGGCAACAATCGGATCGGCCATGGGCGCACCAATGAGGGTCGGGCTGAATTGTCCCAATTCTTTCGAACAATGTCAATTGGGACACTTACGACCGCTCGAGGACGCGTCTATTTTCGACCCATCGCATTCAAGCCGGAAAGGAAAACACCATGTCTGACCCAGTCAAAACCGCACCGCGCCGTGCTCTCATCGTCGTCGACGTCCAGAACGACTATGATTGCGGCAATCTCGCGATCAAGCATCCGCCGTTCCGCGACAGCGTCGTCAACGTGGCCCGGGCCATGGACGCGGCCGCCGCGGCTGGCGTCAAGGTGGTGGTCATCAAGCAGCTGGCGCCCGAGACCTCGCCGGTTTTCGCCAAGGGCAGCCATGGCGCCGAACTGCACCCCGAAATCGCGAAGCGAAGCCGCGATCACTATGTCGAAAAGACCTTGCCGAGCGCCTTCACCGGCACGGATCTCGAAGACTGGCTGCGCGCCAACGCCATCGATACGATCACCGTCATCGGTTACATGACGCATAATTGCGACCTGTCGACCATCATCCACGCCGTGCACATGGGCTTTGCGGTCGAGTTCCTGTCCGACGCCACTGGCTCGCTGCCCTATGCCAACAGCGCCGGCTATGCCTCGGCCGAAGAGATCCACCGCGTGGTGACCATCATCCTGCAATCGCGCTTCGCGGCGGTTCTCAAGACCGCCGAATGGATCGATTGCCTGAAGACCGGCGCGTTGCCCGAGCGCGACACGCCCTATGCGTCCAACCAGCGCGCGCTGGCGCGAAACGCTGCGTAGGCAATTGCCGCGAATGAAAAAGGGGCGCCGCAGGCTGCGGCGCCCCTTGGCGTTTCCTGGTCACGGACATTTTCGGCGGGGTCGTGGCCTCTTTGGTACTCTTGTCCGCTGGGCTCATCCGCCTTCGGGATGGTGGGCGGCCAACGCAAGAATTCGGAGCGTGCTCGATTTCAGAATCTGGAGAGATCTGGAGAACGGAGTGAAGTCTTTCACAGACGAGGGCCTCTCTCTGCGGAACGGTCATATTTGATCAGGGAGTGTGATCGGTGGACTTTCCCGGGAGAAACAAGTGAAAGCGCGAGTTGCAAGAACTGCAGTCGTTCTGGCCTTGGCCGGTACCGCGGCGCTCTTGCCGTGGCCCGCTTTCGCCCAGGTCCCTCCGCACGCGCCGGGAACGATCTGCTTCACTCAATCCTTCTGGTGCTGGGCGCAGCCGCCCGGCCCGCCTGGATATCCGTGCGGGTGCCCGTCGCAATACGGCTATGTGCCGGGTTATCTAGGGTAGTCGTCAGGCGGGGGGATTTCACGATGACGATGACACCGGTCGACCCTCTCGTTTCGGGACTCATCGCGGACGCCAAGCTGGTCGCCAACTACGGCCGGTATGGCGTCTTCAAGGACAGTTCCCTGTTTGCGGCTATCGGCAATGCCGAAAAACTCCAGGATGCGACGGCCAGCCAGCCTGAGGTCGTCAATCTTCAGACAGTGTTCAACGATTGTTCCGGCACCGTGCCATTTGCCACCCTGGCGGCCCTGCGATCGGGATGGTCGCCCGGGGACATGTCGCGCAAGACCGCGCTGGCGACATACTTTCTGGTGGCTCTTTCCGTGCTCTTCATGGTTGTGACCGGGAGGTTGACGTACATTTACAACAAGGGAATCGCGATAAACTCCGAACTCATAGAAATCGACAACAATGATTTCAGCGCACGGTTCGGACAGGCGATACGGCAGGTTTGGGCGACGAAGAAACAGCTGAGCTCGGCATCGTCCGAGCAGGCTTCGACCACTGACCTGACGCTTCTAAAGGACGCCTATTACAATTCGGAAGATAGCCTTCACGCTCTCGACCAGCGCTTTTCCTCCCTGGTGAGAAGGGCGCAAGGGTTCATGACTGAGGACGCGCAATTCCCGATCTGGGGAATGCAATGGATGTACTGCAAGCTTTATTCGACATCCACGGCCGAAAGCGGAGCGGCGGGCCAGGCACAGTTCTCCAAGCAGGGTGCCATAAACCAGTTCTGTGACCAGGCGCTGGGGGTGAGTAAATCCACGCCTCCAGACAAGGTCAAGGAGCTCCCCCCTCAGCCGGATACCTATTGCGCGCAGATAAACACCGACAAGAAAAACCCGAACATTCCTGAAGGTGCGTCTTCGGAAAAAGTGACGGACGTGAATGCCGATTTCGACGAGGCAACGCGCAGCCTGCAGTGCGACGGCGTGATCACGATCGCGCCGAACTCGATCTACACGCTGACCGCGCAGATAAAGACACTGGGTGAGGTTCTCAGCCCATATGCCTTGTGGATACTCCCGGCCTTTTACGGCGCGCTCGGAGCCATCATGTTTCACATGCGGATGATCCTCAATCCGCTGCTGCCCAATCCGCCGCTGTCGCGGTTGATCCACAGGATCGCGCTGGGGGCGCTGGCCGGCATGGTGCTTGCCTGGTTCGTGACGCCGGGCAGCAGGCTTGGAGACGAGGTTTCGAGAATTGGCTTCAGCCTGTTCACCTTCGCCTTCCTGTTCGGCTTCAGCCTCGACATCTTCTTCACCATCCTCGACCAGTTCGTCAGCATGTCGGTCGCCGGGATCAAGAAGTTCGGGTCCTCGACAGTGGCGTGAGGGAAAACGCGGCAAGCAAAAGGGCGCCGCAGCGATGCGGCGCCCTTCGCCATTTCAGTTGACCTATGCTCTCAGAACAACCCTTCGATCTGGCCGATCTCGTTCAAGAAGATCTTTTCCGAGGATGGCGCCTTGGGCAGGCCGGGCATCGTCATGACCTCGCCGCAGATGATGACGACGAAGCCGGCACCGGCCGACAGCCTGACCTCGCGCACCGGCACGGTGTGGCCGGTCGGCGCGCCGCGCAGGTTCGGGTCGGTCGAGAAGGAATACTGCGTCTTGGCCATGCACACCGGCAGGTGGCCGTAGCCGGCCTGCTCCCAAGCGTGCAACTGATCGCGCACCGACTTGTCGGCGATCGCTTCGGAGCCGCGATAGATACGCTGGACGATGGTGTTGATCTTCTCGAACAGCGGCATCGCGTCGGGATAGAGCGGCGCGAACTGCGAGGCGCCGGATTCGGCCAGCGCCACCACCTTGTTGGCGAGTTCCTCGATGCCGGCCGATCCCTTGGCCCAATGCTTGCAAAGGATCGCTTCTTCGCCCATCGAGGCGACGTAGTCCTTCATCGTCTGGATTTCAGCGTCAGTGTCGGAATAGAAGTGGTTGATGGCAACCACCGCCGGCACGCCGAACTGGCGGATGTTCTCGATGTGACGGCCAAGATTGGCGCAGCCCTTCTTCACCGCCTCGATGTTTTCCTTGCCGAGGTCTTCCTTCTTGACGCCGCCATTCATCTTCATGGCGCGCACGGTGGCGACGATGACCGCCGCTGCCGGCTTGAGGCCAGCCTTGCGGCACTTGATGTCGAAGAACTTTTCAGCACCGAGATCGGCGCCGAAGCCGGCTTCGGTGACGACATAGTCGGCAAGCTTCAGTGCTGTCGTGGTGGCGACGACCGAGTTGCAGCCATGCGCGATATTGGCGAACGGGCCGCCATGGACGAAGGCCGGGTTGTTCTCCAACGTCTGCACCAGATTGGGCTGCATGGCGTCTTTCAGCAAAACGGCCATGGCGCCGTCGGCCTTGAGGTCGCGGGCATAGACGGCCGACTTGTCGCGGCGATAGGCGACGATGATGTCGCCGAGGCGCTTTTCCAGGTCCTTGAGGTCGGTGGCCAGGCACAGGATGGCCATGACTTCCGAGGCGACGGTGATGTCGAAGCCGCCTTCGCGCGGAAAGCCGTTGGCGACGCCGCCGAGCGAACAGATCATCTCGCGCAGCGCCCGGTCATTCATGTCCATGACGCGACGCCAGACGACGCGGCGGGTGTCGATGCCGAGCTCGTTGCCCCAGTAGATGTGGTTGTCGATCAGCGCCGAAAGCAGATTATGCGCGGTGGTGATGGCGTGGAAATCGCCGGTGAAGTGGAGGTTCATGTCCTCCATCGGCACGACCTGCGCATAGCCGCCGCCAGCAGCACCGCCCTTGACGCCGAAATTCGGCCCGAGCGAGGCCTCGCGGATGCAGACGATCGCCTTCTTGCCGATGCGGTTGAGACCGTCGCCGAGGCCGACCGTCGTCGTCGTCTTGCCTTCGCCGGCCGGCGTCGGGTTGATGGCGGTGACGAGGATCAGCTTACCGTCCTTCTTGCCCTTCACCGACTTGATGAACTCGGCTGATATTTTCGCCTTGTCGTGGCCGTAAGGCAGGAGGTGTTCGGTCGGGATGCCGATCTTGGCACCGATCTCCTGAATCTGCTTTTTCTTGGCGCCGCGCGCGATCTCGATGTCGGACTTCACTTCGGCCATGACGGCTTTCCTCTGGATTGGACGATGGAGGGGACGGGTTTGGTGACTATGGTCGTCGCAAGCAATTCGAAACGGCCGTTAGGCGCGCGGGCATGTTCTAACCCTGTCGCTGCCGTGGCGTCAACTTGCATGCAACTATGTTTCCTATGAAGAAAAATGCTTCAGCTACCGGCAGAACCTGCCATGGGTCTTTTTTCGCGCCGGTTGCCGCGCCGTATAGAAGCCAGAGCGGGCGCTGTTCCGCCGTCTCAAAACAGCCGCACAATGCACCGAATGCGACAGAGGCGACGGCGCAAATTCGCCATCGCTGTCGATGTATTGCTACGCGCTACTGGGTCAGCACGTTGCTGATCTCGACCATGTTGGAGCGGACCCTGAGCACGTAGAAGCCCATCGTCGTCAGATGCGTCGGCATGATCCAGCCGTCCTCGCGGCCATTGGCGATGATGAAGGGCTGGATGCGCAGCGCCGAGACGAACTGCGAGTCCATGGTGTCCCACAGATTGCCGAGATGCTTTTCCTTGATCACGTCCTCGAAATCGGCCTGGGCGCCCTTCATCAGCCCGTAATAGGCATAGAGCTGGCCATAGGCGAACCAAAAGCGGTCGTCGGCGCGGAAGTCGAACCAGCCATTGTTGTGGTTTTCAGCGCGTTCCTTGAGGATCGCCGAGGTCGAGCCGATATCAGAGGAGATGCGGTCGATATATTGCTTCAGATTGTCGGCGCGGGCGTCGAATGTCGCCTGGCAGGTGGCCAGCCGGGCGTTGAAAGAGCGCAGCTTGTTCACGGCATCGCGATAGTAGCTCGGGGTCGGGGTCTTCGGGCCGAAGGGGTTCAGGCCGAAATACCAGGTCTCCTCGTCGAACTGCAGATTGCCGCGCGCGTCCTGCAGATCGGCGTCGATCTGCGATGTCGTGCGGACGCGGCCAAGATTGTCGGCCAGTTCGGTCGCCGTGCGCCGCACCGCCTGGTTGACGCCGCGCTGGAACGAAGCCTTGTTGTCCATCCACGGCGTGTGATCCCAGTCGATGCCGAACAGGCCGAGCTTGTAGAGGATCATCGACGAGATCCAGGCATTCTGGTTCACGTTGAAGTCGGTGAGGTCGGCCGCCACCTGGGCTATGCCTGAGTTTCCGCAGGTCTTGGCCGTATCGGTGCCGGCGCCGGCCGCGACCTGTTCACCGGCCGAGACGTTGCGGTTCTCGAAGGTATATTTGTCGACGTAGTTGGGATCGAACTTGTTCCACCACTGGGTGGCGTAGAAGAAATTCGCGTAGAGACCGAGCAGCACCAGTAAAGCGAGGCCGACCACCGCCTTCAGGATCCAGCCGCGCTGCGTATACCAGCTCCCGGCCCATAGGAACGGCCACAGGATCACACCGATCAGCAGGCCGATGCCGCGACCAATCCACTGGAAAATGCGGGTGAAGAAATTCACGATCGGATCAAGCATGGCTGTGTTCACCCCTCAGTCAGTCAGGCCATAGAGGCGTGTGCGAAACGCCACCTTGTCTTTCAAATATGTGGTTTTCAGAACGTCCACAACATGCGATCGCCAGGCGTCGCTGTAGCCGTCATAGTCCCTGTAGAAGCCCGGCTTGTTGAAGACATAGCGCGAGACGAAGTCCTGCGGCACGAAATCCGAGATCAGCTGATTGGTCAGCCAGGCATCGGGATGATCGGGCTTGGCCCGGATCACCAGGAAGCGCTGCTGCGGAAACACGTCGTCGATCTTGAGATGGCCAAGCTGGGAAATCTCGCGCTTGGCAGCGTTGAGGAAGGGGAAATTGCCGTCCCTCGTGATCAGGTCGGCATGGCCGTGAATCCAGGTCTGCAGCCAGACCTTGTCGACGTCGGTCAGATTGCGGTCGGGCTCGGAGTCGCGGATCAGCGCGCGCACCACCATTTCGGCGCGGTGCTCAAGATAGCCGGAGGTTTCGATCCACGAGGCGCGCGGCAGTTCGATGCGGCCGGTCGAGGCGAGGAACTTGAACACCTTGTCGGCATCGCTGATCGAGATGTAGCTCACCTGCCACGGCCGCGAGCGGCGGAAGCCGGGTGCAGCCGGATCGCTGATCACCGTCGTCATGTCGGGATCGACGAAGACGTAGAGGCCGCCGAAATGGCTGGTCCAGTAAGCGTTGTGGCGGAAGATCACCTGATCGGGCACCAGCGCATTCTCGCGGATGTCGCCACAGATCTTGGCCAGCTCCACCATGCGGGTAAGCATGGTGTTGTCGCGCCAGGCGTCTGGTTCCTGCTTCAGCCGGTCGACCAGCTTGCCGAGCTCGGCCGCCTTGCCCAGCACGTCCTCCGCCGACAGCACCTTGAACTCGACCTGGCTGATCGACAACAGGTCCTCGATGTCGTTGACCTTGGGGACAGAATCCTCGATCTCGCCGTAGATCACGTCCTTGATGGTCAGCGCGTCGATGGCGCGCTGGTTCTTCGACATGAACTCGAACATCAGCTGCGAGGTGTTCGAAAAGGCGGTGTGGACCACCGGCAGGTCGATCTGCGACGGCGTCAGGATGATGAAGCGGCGATTGACCTCGTCGGGATCGAGATAGTCGTAATCGCCGCATTCCTCGGCCACTTCTGGCGAAAAACCGGTGCGATCGATCTGGAAGCTCTTCAGCTTGGTTGCTTTGAGCCCGAAGGCCACCATCGCCTTGTTGTAGCGCTGGATCAGATGCGGTTCGTCAACCGTCAGCAGCCGGCCGTAGATCAGCTCATTGTCGCGGAGAAGGTCGGGTTTTTTGGCGGTTTTCACTCTTCCTTCTCCCCGTTTACGGGGAGAGGGGGGCGGCGGCGCATTTCACGCATTCCACAGCCCCTTTTTCTTCATCTCCTCGATCTCGCGCACCGCACGGTCGCGCAGGCGGGTGTCGCGGATCATCTTGGTGACCGCGGCATCGTCGGACTTGTCGGAATAGCGGAACTCCGAGTCGGCGTAGCGGTTGACCTCCTGCATGACCATGTCCATTGAGAACGGGCCGCGCAGTTCCTCGATCATCGCCTTCTTGTCGTCGTAGCCCTTGTGCATGAAGGCTTCCGGCTTCTCGAACCACTCATCCGGCAATTCGATGTCCATGGCGCGCATCTTGATGGCGTCGGTGACGTTCTTGATGGCGCGGCCGGTGAAGCGCGGCTCAGCGTCCTTGATCATGTGCAGATAGGTGCCGATGTCGGCCATCGATTTCGGCGCGCCGTTCTCCTTCATGTAGCGCTCGTAGACCTTGATCAGCCCGTCTTCCTGCGGCTTTTCATGCTCTTCATAGGCTTCGGTCACCGCGCGCTGGATTTCCTGGGCGGCATAGAGCTTGTGGTCGCCAAGCGGGATCTTGTGGTTCTTGCCCGCCAGCAGGACAAAAATGTCGATGTAGTCGTCGCGGCTCTGCGGCCCGTCGACCAGCCAACGGGCGCCGGCGCGCTGGCGCAGCGCATCGTCGACGTTCTCGGGGTAGTTGGAAAACATGCCGAACGCGCAGTTGCCGCGCACCACGGTGCCGGCGCCGGCAAAGGCGTCCATCAAGACGCCGGTGATTTCCTGCTGGCCGGCGGAGGCACGGTCATCGGAGCGTCTGGCCGCCACCTGGTCGATGTCGTCAATGGTGCCGAAGCCGATGACGCGCGGGTTCAGCACATTGTTGATGAACTGGCGGCAGTTCTGGCCGGATTTGCCCTGATAGGAGGAGATCTGGTCGACGCCAAAATTCTCGTAGGCAAAGGGGTAGCCGGCGACCTGGCAGTAGTCGTTGACGAGACCGGCGATCATCTGGATCAGCGTCGTCTTGCCGGTGCCGGGCGCACCATCGCCGATGAAGGTGAACAGGAAGCCGCCGAGCTCGACGAACGGGTTCAGCTCGCGCTCGAAATCATAGGCCATCAACATCTTGGCGAGCTTGACCGACTGGTATTTGGCGATGTGGTTGCCGACGACCTCTTCCGGCTTTTTGAAGGTCATCACCAGCGGTTTCGAGCGCTTGCCCGGCGCAACGTCAAAACCATCCAGAGTGAAATCGTCGGCGTCAATGCGGATATGGGCGTTCTCGAATGGGCCGATGCCGTCGAAGCGGCCTTTGCGGGCCAAGAGCCCGTCAATAGCGACACGGGCAAAGGCGCGCGCCCTGGTCATCAGATCGACATCGTCCTTCGAGCCGGCAATCGCCTTGTCGAGGCCGGCGACGATCGACTTCACCGCGTCCTGCGGCGTGTCGAACAGGAAGTCCGGCTCGGGGATGTCGTTCGGCGCCTCGCCGTCGCTGTCGACCAGCTGGAACAGATAGGAGGCAAGGCTGAAGGCCGAAATGTAAGCCGAGGCTGACAGAAGCTTCTTGAAGGTCGTGGCTTCGTCGCCTTCGAGCGGGGCGCGGGTGTTCTTCGCCTGCAGGCTCTCAAGGTCGGAGCCTTCGGCGAAGACATCGGAAATGGCGAGCGCAATCGCCAGGCCGCGCCGGGCGCGATAGAGCAGCGTGTGCTGCGGGATGCTCATCAGCTGATCGTCGGGATGGATGGCGGCGACGGTCTTGGTAAGCTCGACTTCGCGCGTGCGCCGCACCGAGCCAACAGAGACGGTCGAGACAAAACGGCGGTTGGTGCCGGCAAGCGCGGTGCCGGATTCGCGTGAAGGATCTTCCAGAACGACGACGCGGGTGATGAAGCTCTGCGCGGTAGCGCGGTGCTTTTCGATTGCGGCTTCCGGGATGGTGGTCAGGCCGGTGTCCATGAAGGATGCTCCGTGGTGTGACGGTCAGACGTCTGAGATGACCTGCCCGTTTGACAGGATGTGGACCTTGTAACCGGAAAAGATCTTTTGTGCCTCGCCGGCGGCGTAGAGCGCCTGATAGGCCTCGTGCGGGATCAGCGCGTGGTTCTCGTAGCTAGAGACACCCTGGCGCGCGGCTTCCAGATCGTCGGTGTTGATGAAGAACTCCTGCGTCGTCTTCTCGCTGGAGAACAGGCCTTTGCGGCCGGGCTTTTCGCCCTTCGAATAGACTTCCTGGATGGTCCAGGTCAGCAGCCAGGCGTTTTCCGGCTTGCGCACCTTGGCCAGCACTTCCGTGACCGTCGAGTTGTTGTCGGTAATGCCTGCCGAATAGAAAGGACCGAGCACGACGCGGCGCAGCTGCTTGGGGTGCAGCGGCTCGAAATCCTTGTCGAGATTGACTGCGATGGTCGCCGGCGACAGCGTGTAGGCGGAGTTCTTCTCGGTGAAATCGTCGAACCGATGGGCAAGCTCGGGATTGAGCAAGCCGTCGACGGGCAGCGGAATGTCGACTTTGTCGTTGAGCTTGCCGCTGCTGTCGACGAGCTGGCGGATCATGTCTTCGGAAGAATCCTCCACCGTCACCATGTAGACCAGCGGCAGGTTGGCACTGCCGTCGAAACTGGCCCAGTGGACGAGATAATAGGGCCACCCGGTCTTCGGATTGACCGAGACCTTTGCCGTCTGCGCCAGCGAGAAGGGGCCGAAGGTCTGCTCGCTCTTGACGTCCTCCAGATAGAGCCGCTCGGCCATCGACTTCTGCAGCGCCTCGGGGAACTCCTTGTGGCGCAGGATGAAGTCGGCCATTTCCTCGCGCAACTCGCCGGCCAGCGGGATGTTGGCGAGGCGGCTGTCGGCCTGGCGGCGGTCGTTTTCCAGTTCGAGCAGGTTCTGGAAGACCGGAAAACCGCTTTCGGCGCGCGAAATGCGGAACGTGTCCATGAAGCCCAGCCGGTTGCGCCAGCAGGTAAAGGACTTGTCCAGCCGGGCAATATATTCGGCGACGATCTTGGCGACGATGCCGTGCCGGTAGAGCGGCGAACGGTCGTCGCGCATGAACACTTCAAGGCCGCTGAGTGCAGCCGTGATCGCCGAAAAATAGCGTGCCGCCGCTTCGTTTTCGGGGGTCATGCTAGTGCTCTCAGGCTGGCCATGGACGCGGGCGGTGGCTGCACCCTTACGACTGCACGTAGTCTGCCGAATTGTGCTTCTTCAGCACCTCGTCGAAGCGGCGGGCGAAGGCGTCGTCGGCCAGCTTCTTGCGGCGCTGGATGTCGCCGCTGGCCACCATGTTCTTCTCGTGCATTTCGAGGAGATCGCCAATGTGCTTCTGCGAGGCAGCGCCAATGCCGGCCATGGTCTCCTCGGCGGTGTTGTCGACCTGGCTGCCCAGCGTGTTGATCTTGTGGGCGACGTCCTGCTGGGCCGCGGTCTTCAGCGAATCTTCCAGCGCCTTGTAGAGCACGATGCGCTGCTCGGTATCGATGGTCAGCTTGTTGATCAGCGTCGACTGCGCCGCAATCTGGTTGTTGAGCGAATCGACGAAGGTCTGGAACATCGAGGTGTAGCGCTCGAGTGTCTGGCTTTCGGCCAGCAATTCCTGCTCCTTGGCCTGCTTTTCGTTGTATTCGGTGGCCAGTTTCGAGCGCTCGCCCTCAAGCTGGGTGCGCTCCTTCTGGCTGGTCGACGCCGCGATCTTGTTCTCGATGTCGAGCAGAAGCGGATTGACCTCCTCGATGCGTTTCTGCACGGCTTCGAGGTTGGCCATGGTCACCTTGCGGCGCTCGATCACCTGCGCCAGGCTGGCCTCGGAGGTCTTATAGCGCTGGTCGAGAACTTCCTTTTGCGCCTTGAGGATGCCGACGATGGTGTCGGACTTCGCCAGCAGTTCCTGCAAATTGCCGGCCAGCGACATGTTGCGCACGCGATCGGTGCGCATGCGCTGCTTGCTCTGGGCGGAGAAGACGCCGACGAGATTTTCCCAGCCGGTGTAATTCTTCATGCTCTCGAATTCGGCGCCGAAGACGTTGGTGGCGTCCTCCAGCCCGATGATCAGGTCGGCGATGTTGCCTTCCATCACCTTCTGCTGCTTCAGCACATCCTCGATGCGGGCGTTTTCGATGTCGAAATTGGCGTCGCCGATCTTCTTGTCGGCGGTGGCCAGCGTATCAAGCACGGTGCCGGACTGCTCGATCTTGGTGCGCATGTCCTGCACGACCTGCTTGGTCTTGGCAATTTCGGCATCGAAATTCTGCAATGTCGCCATAGGGGCCTCCCGCTTCGGCATCAGTTTCGTGTCGGCGCGAATATATGTGGGGCATCCGGGGAATGAAAGACGCAAGACAACAGAGGGCACGAAAACAAAAGCATTCGCTCCACTCTTGAAACACAATGGAACCGTGAACATGCCATGATTTTCGGATCGACAGGCTGCCATTGGCCTGTGTGGGCGGCTGATCTGGTGGCCCCCGACGGATTCTTGCTCATCCTCTGCGCCTGCATTGCCGACGTCAAGCCGGCCCTCGGCCGCGTTTTCGGGCCGTCAGGCTGACGGGCGGGAAAAAAGCCGCCGCCACCATCGCCGTGATCGCTTTTCTGCCGCGCGGATATCACGGTGTTTTTCAAACGGAATGCCATATTTGCCGCAGTGCAAACAGCTAAAGTCCTGGCCGCAGAGGTCTTCCCAGCACTGAACGTCCCTGGTCAACGCGAGGCCGATGCGCTCCAGATGAAGGTTGCGCGAGCCCTTGATCAGGATCAGCTCATCCGGGCGTTGGGTGGTCCTGATATGATCGGCGGCTTTGCGCACCGAGTGCATTTCGTGGAACCGGCCGCTGTTGCGGTCCTCATCCGAGGGCGCCGCGCGATGTGCATGCTCACCGATAAAAATGATCTCCTGGGCGACGGCTCGGGCGTCCCGGTATGCCATGCGGTAGGCTTTGCTGGCCTTGCCGGCATAGTCGGCAATATGACCGAGCACCACGCGCTTGTGGGGCACCTGAGCCCGATCCAAGGCGGCGAAGGCCAACCCGAGGGAATGGAGCGGCGCCTTGATCGTGTCGATCAGGAAGGTCGGCCCGTGCGGGACCTCCAGCACACCGCAGCGGTTGAACAGGGGCTCGAAACGCGCAACCCGTTCGCCGATGCGCTCTGGATCTAGGCCTAGTTCGATGGCACTCGCTACGGCCGCCGCTACGGGCAGCCAGAAGTGCTCGGCGATGAAGCGCGTATGCAAGTGAAGGGAGCCGCCGGGCCAAGTCAGACGCATTGTCAGCCGCTGCGGGAAGGCGGCGTGGATGTCTGTGGCGCGGTAACGGGCCTGGTCCCCGCGCCCGAAGGTTACGACGCGCGCCGCGCTTGCTGCTGCCATCGCCACGACACGCGCGTCATCGGCATTGAGCATGGCCAGGCCCTCGGGCGGAAGCGACTGGACCAGCGCCTGCTTTTCGGTAGCGACGGCGTCGGCGCCGCGAAAGATGGCTCTGTGTTCGTCGGCAACCAAGGTGACGACCGCGACGTGCGGCTTGAGCAGCGATGCCATCGCTCCCACGCGGCTTTTGCCGCCAGCGGCCACCTCCACCACCGCGTAGTCGGCGTCACGTGACAGACGTCGGAGCCCTTCGACAAGGGGTTTGAACGTGTTGCCATGGGTCTGCTTATGGACGCGTCCTTGCGAGTCGAGGATAAAAGCCAGAAGTTCTGCCGTCGTCGTCTTGGCCGAACTCCCGGTAATGCCGATCACCATGGCCTTGCTGCGCCGTCGCCGCCGGCGCGCGAGCTCGACATGACAACGCTTCCTGATGGCGCGAAAAGCAGTTCGCGTCCGTCCTGCCCGGTCCAGGCCGAGCATCAGCGTCGCCCGCTCGGCAACGGTGCGCATGAAACGATGCCCTCCGGTTCGACACCGTGGGGCACTCTGTGCGTGCGCAGCGCCGCATGCAACCCCTTGCATGTCGCGTACGCAGCGCTGCCGCGGCGATGGTTCAGGGCTTCGGGTCTGCCTTCAGATAGGCGATGACATTGGCAATGTCGTCATCGTTGCTAAGACCGCCAAACGCCATCCTGTTGCCGGGCACTTTCAGTTTGGGAGCCCTGAGGTATTCGGTGAGATTGGCCTCGTCCCAGACAAGGCCTGCGGCGCCGGCGCTTGTCATAGCTTCCGAGTAGTGGCCGAGGAAGCTTGCGGCGGTGCCTGCGGTGCGGCCGACGACACCCAGCAGATGCGGGCCGACCTTGTCGCGATCGGTCGCCGCCTCGTGGCAGGCCATGCACCGGTTGAAGACCTTCTTGCCGAGCGCGGCGTCGCCATCCGCGTGCGCGGCAAGGACGCCAAGAAGAAATGCTGCTGCAAACGAAACGGCTCGAAACATGGCTGACCCCGATGAGTTCTGGTTGGAGCACAAAATAGGACCGAGGCCTTAACAAACGCAGCTTCACAGCTGGTGCGCCACCATTTCCGCGACTGCTTGCCGGATCGCCATTTCGATCGCCGTCGTCAGGCCTTGATGAAGCCGATGAAATCGTCGGGCGCGGCGCGGCCCATTTCTTCTTCCCAATGGCGGCGGCAGAGCGAGACATAGACGTCCTTGCCGATCGCCACCTGTTCGCCTTGCCTGGCCACCTTGCCGTCCGGGCCGAGACGCACGACCATCGTCGCCTTGCGGCCGCAGCGGCAGATGGTACGCACTTCGCGCAGATCGTCGGCGATGGCCAGCAGCGCGCGCGAACCGGAAAACAGCTTGCCCTGGAAATCGGTGCGCAGGCCGTAGCACATGACCGGGATGTTCAGCCGGTCGGCAATTCGGGCGAGCTGCCACACCTGCTCCTCTTCGAGGAACTGCGCCTCGTCGACGAAGACGCAATGCACCGTCGTGTGATCGTGATGCTCGGCGACGCGGGCGAACAGATCGTCGCCATCGCGAAACATTTCGGCTTCGGTCTCCAGGCCAATGCGCGACGAGATCAGCCCGCTATCGCCCTTGCGGTAGTGACCGGCAACGAACAGCATCGTCGTCATGCCGCGTTCGCGGTAATTGTACGACGCCTGCAGCAGCATCGTCGTCTTGCCGGCGTTCATCGTCGCATAGTTGAAGTAGAGCTTGGCCATGCCGTCCTTTTAAGCCGAGTTGTCGCCGCGCGGGGAGGGGGCGCCAGCGCCATTCCCCTGAAAAAGCCGCCTTCCATCAAAAAAGCGGCAGACGTGTCGCTCATCGGCCAGTCCGCGCCGTTGATCGTGATTGCCTTGGCGCTTGAAACCGCACCAGAATGGTGTTTGGCTGACGAAACAAGGCGGAGACAAAAACCGTAACTTCGCTTCGCCAAGAAATCGAAATGGGAGAATATCAATGTCGCGTATGAATTCCCTTGTCGCCGGCCTCGGCCTGGCGGCTTTGCTGTCCACCAGTGCTGCCTTTGCCGGCGATGCGGAAAGCTGCAAGACCGTGCGTCTTTCGGATGTCGGCTGGACCGATATCCAGGCAACCACCGGCGTCGCCTCGGTGCTGCTCACCGCACTCGGGTACGAGCCGAAGGTGATCCAGCTTTCGGTGCCGGTGACGATGGCGTCGCTGAAGAACAAGGATCTCGATGTCTTCCTCGGCAACTGGATGCCGTCGATGACCAACGACATCAAGGATTATACCGCCGACGGCTCGGTCGAGACCATCAGCGAAAACCTCACCGGCGCCGGCTACGGCATCGTCGTGCCGACTTATGTCGCGGACGCCGGCGTCAAGACGCTGACCGACCTCGGCAAGTTCAAGGACAAGTTCGACGGCAAGATCTACGGCATCGAGGCCGGCAATGACGGCAACCGCATCATCCTCGACATGATCAAGAACCCGGCCGACAATCTCGAAGGCTTCGAGCTGGTCGAGTCCTCGGAGGCCGGCATGCTGACGCAAGCCGAGCAGTCGATGAAGAACAACGAATGGGTCGCCTTCCTCGGCTGGACGCCGCATCCTGTGATGGGCGCCATGAAGATCACCTATCTCGACGGCATGGGCGACACCGGCTTCGGCGCCGCCACCGTGCACACCAATGTGCGCAAAGGCTACACCACCGAATGCCCGAATGCCGGCAAGTTCATCGCCAATCTGAAGTTCAATCTCGACATGGAAGGCGAGATGATGGACGCGATCCTGAAGGGCGCCGACGCCAACACGGTCGCGACCGACTGGCTCAAGAAGCACGCGGACGCGGTCACCCCGTGGATCGCCGGCGTGACCACCTTCGACGGTGGCGACGCGGCGGCGGCGGTCAAGACCGCACTCGGAAGCTGAGCCGACTGAATTCGGCAAGGCCGAACCAGGAAGGGCAGTCACTGTAGAAAGGGCTGCCCTTTTTCATATCCTGTGACAAGATGACCGTCCGGCAAGGACGGCGACTGCCAAAGAGGGGTAAGATGGATCCAATTTCGAAATTCCTGGTCAGCTACAAGATCCCCATAGGCGCCTGGGGCAAGGCTTTCTTCGGCTTCCTCACCGACAATTTCGACACCATCTTCAGGGCCTTCTCCAACGGCCTCAATTTCCTGCTCGACGGCATCGTCGACGGACTTCTGCTGGTGCCGCCCGTCATTCTCATCGCGCTGATTGCGCTGCTCGCCTATTTCCTGCAGCGCTCCAGGGGCTTGGCCGTGGCCGTCTTCATCGGACTGCTGTTCATCCTCAACCAGAACCTGTGGAAGCAGACGGTGGAGACGCTGGTTCTGGTGGTTGCCGCCGCCGCCGCCTCGATGGCGATTGGCGTGCCGCTCGGCATCTGGGCCGCGCACAAGCCGAAGGTCTACCGCATCATGCTGCCGGTGCTCGACCTGATGCAGACGCTGCCGACCTTCGTCTACCTGATCCCGGTGCTGACCTTGTTCGGGCTCGGCAACGCGCCCGGCCTCATCGTCACCATCATCTTCGTCATCCCGACCTCGGTCCGGCTGACGCATCTCGGCGTCACCTCGGTGCCGAAATCGATCGTCGAGGCCGGTGAGGCGTTCGGCGCCACCAAGAGCCAGCTCTTGTGGAAGGTCGAATTGCCCTCGGCACTCCCGACCATCATGGCAGGCCTCACCCAGTCGATCATGCTGTCGCTGTCGATGGTGGTGTTCGCGGCGCTGATCGGCGCCGGCGGCCTCGGCACCGAGATCAACCGGGCGCTGGGTTCGCGCAGGATCGACCTCGGACTTGAGGCCGGCCTCGCCATCGTCGTGCTCGCCATCGTACTCGACCGAATGACGCGTATTGGCGTTGGAGGCAAGAAATGACCGTCGCCGTTGACTTTAGAAATGTCGATATCGTCTTCGGCTCGGATCAAGCCGGTTCGCTGGCGCTGATCGACAGCGGCGCCACCCGCGCCGAAATCCTCGAAAAGACCGGCAATGTGCTTGGCTGCGCCGGCGCCAGCCTGACAGTGCATGAGGGCGAGATTTCCGTCCTGATGGGCCTTTCAGGATCCGGCAAGTCGACGCTGCTGCGGGCCGTCAACCGGCTGAACGTCGTTTCGCGCGGCCAGGTCCTGGTCAAGGACGGCGACGGCACGGTCGACGTCGTCACCTGCGATGAGGTGACGCTGAGGCGGCTGCGGCAGAAGCAGGTCGCCATGGTGTTCCAGCAGTTCGGCCTGTTGCCGTGGCGCACGGTCGAGGAAAACGTCGGCCTCGGCCTCGAGCTCGCCGGCATGCCGGAAGCCGAGCGCAAGCAGCGCGTCAAAAAGCAGTTGGAGCTGGTCCATCTCGACCAGTGGGCGAAGAAATACGCGCACGAGCTTTCCGGCGGCATGCAGCAGCGCGTCGGCCTGGCGCGCGCCTTTGCCACCGAAGCGCCGATCCTGCTGATGGACGAGCCGTTCTCGGCGCTCGATCCGCTGATCCGGACAAAGCTGCAGGACGAGTTGCTGCAGCTGCAGGCGGAGCTGAAGAAGACCATCATCTTCGTCAGCCACGATCTGGAAGAAGCGCTGAAGATCGGCACCCACATCACCATCATGGAGGGCGGACGCATCGTGCAGACCGGCGCGCCGGAAGACATCGTGCTGCGCCCGGCCAACGACTATGTCCGCGACTTCATCGCCAATGTGAATCCGTTGTCGGTGCTGACGGCCTGGAACGTGATGCGCGACCGCCGCGACCTCGAAGAGAGCAAGGATGGCTGGGTGTGGCTCGACCGGCGCAAGACGACGCGCTTCAAGATCGACGAGCACGGGCTGGTGGCGGCGGCCGAGCGTGACGGCAAGCCGGCGGTGTGGGTGTCCTGCGCCGATGTCGAGGCGCAACCCGAGGAGACGGCGCAGGTGTTCTGGGCCAACCCCGGCACGTCGCTGAAGACCGTGATGCTGGCCATGCATCGTTCGCAGACCGCGCCCGTGGCGCTGTTCGACGACCAGTCGCGCTTCGTCGGCGCGATTGGGATCAGGGACGTGCTGAGCGCGGTGTTGCGGCGGTAGACCGCTGGCCACGCTTTTCCGAAAATCGATTCCGATTTTTCGAGCCGGTGCGCTAGGATAGCGTCGCAGCCGCATGGACGGTTGCGCCTGCCATGGGTATCAGAATGCAGCGGGGCATGTGGCAAGAATGATCTTCCGTCAGCTCTTCGATTCCGTCTCGGGCACCTATTCCTACCTGCTTGCCAGCCGCCTGGGTGGCGAAGCCCTGATCATCGATCCGGTGCTGGAGAAGGTCGACCGCTATCTCCAGCTGGTGCGCGAACTCGACCTCAAGCTGGTCAAGGCGGTGGATACGCACCTGCACGCCGACCACATTACCGGCCTCGGGGCGCTGCGCGACAAGACCCATTGCGTGACAGTGATGGGCGAGCAGACCAAGGCCGACGTGGTCTCGATGCGGCTATCCGACGGCGACAAGCTCGGCATTGAGGGGCTGTCGCTCGACGTCATCTACACGCCCGGCCACACCGATGATTCCTACAGTTTCATCCTGCCGGACCGGGTGTTCACCGGCGATACGCTGCTGATCCGCGGCACCGGCCGCACCGATTTCCAGAATGGCGATCCGCGCCAGCAATATGAATCGATCTTCGGCCGCCTGCTCAAGCTTCCCAACGAGACGCTGATCTATCCGGCACATGACTACAAGGGCGAGACGGTCTCGACCATCGGCGAGGAAAAGGCCTTCAACCCGCGCCTGCAGGTGAAGTCGATGGACGAGTATGTCGAGATCATGAACAACCTCAAGCTGGCGAATCCCAAGATGATGGATGTCGCCGTGCCGGCCAACATGAAGGTTGGGCTGCATCAAGAGGAGATTGCGCGGCGCGGCTGGGCGGTCAGCGCCGAGCAGGCATTGGCGCTGGTGGGAAAGCCTGATATCGCGCTGATCGATTTGCGCGAGCACTCCGAGCGTGAGCGTCACGGCATCATCCCGGGGGCGATCCATCTGCCCTATACGAGGTTGCAGGAGAACATTGCCGCGGGCGGCATGCTGCATGAACTCGCGAGGTCAACCAGCAAGCAACTCTTGTTTTATTGCGCCTTTGGCGAGCGCTCGGCGATGGCGGTTCAGGCCGCACAGGACGCCGGGATTGCCGGCGCCCGCCACATCCATGGCGGCATTGACGCTTGGACGAAGGCGAGTGGCCCGCTGGTGCATTAGCGACGGCTGCCTTTGGCGATCAATTCAACCCGATGCGCTTGGCGGCCAGCTTGAACAGGGCTTTGGCATCGGGTTCGAAGCGGAAGGTGCCGATGAAGTCGTCGGCACGATAATCCGGAAGCGTCTTGCGGATGGCAGTGGCGAATGTGCGCGCCTCGTCAAGCCGCCCTGCCAGCGCCAGGCAATGGGCGGCGATCGCCAGGATGATGGCATGGGCGTTGGGCCGGGCGGCCGCCTTCAACGCCCAGTCGGCCGCCTCCTCAAACTGGCCGAGGCGGACATGGGCCATGGCGCGCGCGCCCAGCATGCCGAACAGCAGCGGATCGAAGGGGCTGAGATGCCGCGAGTGGTCTGATGAGCCGATCGCGGCCTTCGGGTCGCCCGACTGGGAATGCACGAAGGAAAGCGCGTAGTGGCCGAGCGCGAAATTGGGGCTCAAATCCACGGCTCTTTCCAGCTCGATCAGGGAGCCGTCATGCTCGCCGCGCAGCCACAGCGCGCGGCCCATGGCCCAGTGGGCGGCCGGATTGTGATCGTCGACCAGAAGACTTTGCCCGGCGGTTTCGAAGGCCATGGCGCTTTCCTGATCGCGGTCCACCCAGCGCTGAAAGGCATTTTGCCAATGGGTGAAAGACAGGCCGGCATAGGCGCGGGCAAAGGTCGGGTCCAGCTTCAAGGCGATGTCGAAGAAATGCCGGGCCTGCTCGTTTTCGGTGCGGGTGAAACGGTACATGTGCCAGAGGCCGCGATGATAGGCTTCCCAGGCATTGAGCGAGTTGGGCGCTTTCAGCATGGCGCGGTTGCGCTCGACCGTCTCGACCTCGGCCGAGATCGACGAGACAATGCTGTTGCCGATGTCGTCGAGGACGGCAAAGATATCGTCCGGCTTGCGCTCGAACGTCTCGGCCCAGACGATCCTGGCCGTGCGCACCTCGGCCAGTTCGACCGCGACGATGACGCGGCCTGCCAGGCTGCGCACGGTGCCGGTGGCGACATAATCGACATTCAGCCTGCGGCCGGCATCCTCCGGCGCGATGTTCTTTTCAGCCAGCGCAAACACCGAGCCACGGGCAATGACGAAGAAATCCCGGAGCTTGGCGAGGCGGGTGATGATGTCATGGGTCAAGCCGTCGGCCAGCCCACCGCGAGCGCCGCCGGCGTCTTCGGCGAACGGCATCACGGCAAGTGATGCCTTGTGGGACGTTGCCGTTTGGGAACCGGCAAGCACGATCGGACTTTGGTTCGGCGCGGGTGGGGCTGCCGGCTGTGCCGGCACAATCGCACCGGGCCGTTCCGCGCGAATGGCCAGCCACGCCTGGCGCACAGGACCGAAATCCAGCTCTTCCGATTGGAACAGCGCTGCGGCGGCGGCAAGATGGTCCTCGCAGGCGCCGAATTGGCCGCGCCGCGCCAGTCTCGTCAGAAGCGCGATGTGGGCGCAGCTGTCGAACGGGGTCAGCTCCAGCCATTTTTCGAGATGGGCGGAGACATCCTCGGACTCGGTCGGGAGCGTCGTGACCAGATGTTCCAGTATGACCGCGTGGCAGGAGCCGAATCGGCGGCGCTGCGCGGTCAACCAATTGTTGAAGAGCGGGTTGCGGTCGATCTCCAGCCCTTCGAGGAAATCGCCGCCGACGAGCTTCGACAGGGCCTGCAGCCGCTCGGTATCAAGCTTTTCTATTCCCGCAGCAGCCGCCGACGCGACATCCAGCGCGTCGATGCACATGCCATCGAGATCAAGCGCGATCGTATCGTCAGCGGTTTGGATCCTGCCGCGCCCCGGTTCGTCGAGAGCGGTCCGCAATTTGCTCAGACACCAACGAAGCTCACCTCTGGGGTCATTTGGAACATCCCACAGCAATTCGCACAGCTTACCACGTCCGACTGGATGGGGCGCCAGCGCCAGATAGGCGAGCAGCGCACGCAGCTTGCGCGATGCCGGCAAAGCCACAGGAACGCCGTCGCGCACAATTGCCAGTGGCCCGAAAAGCCGCACGAAAAGGCCTTTCTGGCCATTGGCCTGGCTCGATTCCACGCCTGTTTCCACGCCTGCTCCCACGCTGGCCCTCCAGTCCTTGCTTTATCACCGAACACGACAAAGTGCACCGGCTCGCAAAATATGCGCGCCGAATGTGGTGTTTACCACATTGCGGCACGTCAAGGACCTGTAGTGCGGCAAGGTGTCGAAATCTCGCCGCCCAAACCGCCGGTGTGTAACCGGCCCGTGAGCAAAACCAGGAGTTCATCCATGTTGCATCAGCAGAAAATCAGAACCACGGCCGGCCGCGGCCGCCTGTTCGACAGCATTCTCGACACCGTCGGCGACACGCCGGTGATCCGAATAAACAATCTCGGCCCGGACCATGCGACGATCTATGTGAAGGCCGAGTTCTTCAATCCGGCAGCATCCGTGAAGGACCGGCTGGCGCTCAACATCATCGAGGAAGGCGAGCGCAGCGGCACGCTGAAGCCGGGCCAGACCATCGTCGAGGCAACCAGCGGCAACACCGGCATCGGCCTTGCCATGGTCTGTGCGCAAAAGGGCTATCCGCTGGTGGTGACGATGGCCGACAGCTTTTCCATCGAACGCCGCAAGCTGATGCGCATGCTGGGCGCCAAGGTGGTGCTGACGCCGCGGGCGCAGAAGGGTTTTGGCATGTACAAGAAGGCGGTCGAGTTGGCCGAAGCCAATGGCTGGTTCCTGGCCCGCCAGTTCGAGACCAAGGCCAACGCCGCCATCCACGAAGCGACGACGGCACGCGAGATCATCAACGATTTCGCCGGATCGCGGCTCGATTGCTTCGTCACCGGCTACGGAACCGGCGGCACCGTCGTCGGCGTGGCGCGCGTCCTGCGCCGCGAGCGGCCCGAGACCCGCATCGTGCTCACCGAGCCCGCCAACGCCCAGCTTGTCGGCAGCGGCAAGGCGCAGGAGCGCGGCGTTGGTGGCGCGCCGAGCGCCAGCCACCCGGCCTTCGAGCCGCACCCGATCCAGGGCTGGACCCCGGATTTCATCCCCAATGTGCTGCAGGAGGCGATCGACGCCAGCCTCTATGACGAGGTGATGCCGATTGCCGGACCGGAGGGCATGAAATGGGCCAAGGCACTGGCGCAGAAAGAGGGTATCTTCACCGGCATATCCGGCGGTTCCACCTTCGCCGTGGCGCGCCAGATCGCGGAAAAGTCACCGGCCGGCTCGGTCATCCTGTGCATGCTCCCCGACACTGGCGAGCGCTACATGACGACGCCGCTGTTCGATGGCATCGAGGCTGAGATGGACGCCGACGAGATTGCGCTTTCGCAGTCGACGCCCGGCTGCCAGTTCCCGGCGTGACCGCGGCATATCGGGAGCGACCGGCATGGATGCGACGCCTGGATTCACCGCCACGACCGGCGAGGAAACGCTTGACCCCCGCGACTGGACCGATGTGCAGATCCTGTCGCATCGGATCGTTGATGATGCCGTCGCCTACCTGCGCGACGTCAGAGAGCGGCCGGTGTGGCGGGAGATGCCTGGAGATGTGACGGACTTCTTCACAGCACCCTTGCCGCAATCGCCAACGCCGCTCGTGGAAGTCTATGGCGATGTCGTCGACAAGGTGATGCCCTATCCGATGGGCAACATCCATCCGCGCTTCTGGTCCTGGTACATGGGGTCGAGCAATTTCACCGGTGCGCTCGGCGATTTCCTGGCGGCAATCCAGGGCTCCAATCTCGGCGGCGGCAACCATGCCGCCGCGTTGATGGACAGCCAGGTGGTCGACTGGTGCAAGCAGATGCTGGGCTTGCCAGCTTCGGCCAGCGGTACGCTGGTCAGCGGCGGCTCGATGGCCAACATCATCGGGCTGACCGTGGCGCGCAACACCAAGGCAGGCATCGACGTGCGCGAGCATGGCGTTGCCGCCATCGAGAAGCCGCTACGCTACTATGGCTCTGATCAGCTGCATTCCTGCCATCGCAAGGCGATGGAAGCGCTTGGTCTCGGCAACCGGGCGCTGCGTCGTATCTCGACGGATGCCGGGCTGCGGATCGATATCGCCGCCTTGCGGGCGGCGATATCAGAAGATCGTGCGGCCGGGTTCAAGCCGGCCTGCATCATCGGCAATGCCGGCACGGTGAACACCGGGGCGATCGACGATCTGCAGGCGCTTGCCAAGCTGGCGCATGAGGAAGACGTCTGGTTCCATGTCGACGGCTGTATCGGCGCGTTGATCGCCATTGCGCCGGAAAATGCCCATCGCGTCGCCGGTATCGAATGGGCCGATTCGGTGGCGCTCGATCCGCACAAATGGCTGCACGCACCGTTCGAGGCCGGTTGCGCCCTGGTCAGGGACGCGTCGGCGCATCGCAAGACATTTGCGGTGACGCCGGAATATCTGGAATCGACACCGCGCGGCCTCGCTTCGGGGCAATGGCTGCATGACTACGGTCTGCAGACGACACGCGGCTTTCGCGCGCTCAAAGTGTGGATGGCGCTGCGGGAGCATGGGATCGAAAAATTCGGCCGGCTGATCGACCAGAACATCGCCCAAGGGCACTATCTCGCCGGATTGATCGAGGCTGAACCGACGCTGGAGCTGACGGCGCCGACCAGCGTCAACATCGTCTGCTTCCGCTACCGGCCCGATGGCATGTCCGAAGACGCGCTGAAGGCGCTGAACACCGAGATCATGCTGCGGCTGCAGGAAGAGGGGACCGCTGCCATTTCCGACACCACGGTGCAAGGCCGTCATTGTCTCAGGGTGGCGATCAACAATCACCGCACTCGGCGTGAGGATCTGGAGCTTCTGGTGAGCGAAACGGTCCGCCTCGGCGAGGCGCTCATGGAGGCAGTGGCCTGACCCTTTGCCGGGCCCGCCGGCTGCTCCTCAGCTGCCGATCGCCGATGCTTTGACGGATGCTTCATCGTCGTTCGGCGCGCCGGCGGCAAGCGAAGCGCCGGGAAGATAAAGCAGGATCGGGCGGATTTCGTAGACGGCGGTGGGATTGACGCGCCTGAGATCACGCGCGACTTCTATCGCCGCTTCGCGCGTAGCGCAGTCGATGACGTAGAGGCCCAGCAATTGCTCCTTGGTCTCGGCAAACGGGCCGTCGATGACGATGCCTTCTCCAGGGCCGCGCAGGGTGACAGCGTCGGCCGTGGCGCCGAGCCTTGCGGCTGGCCCCAGGGTTCCGTCCCGGGTCAACCGGTCATTGACCTCGAGCAGGTCGGTCATCAGCGCCGCATCCTCCTGCGGCGTCCAGGACTGGACTGTCTGTTCGACGTGGTAGGCCAGGATGGCGTAGAACATGCGGCGATTTCCTCCTGCTGAATGGCTGCAGTATCGCAAGGATGCATGGACCGATCCAGCCCTGAGGCCCGTCTGGGTCGAGGTCTGCTGCCTCAAGCTGCCAGCGGCAGGCGCAATTCCGTCTGCAGGCCACCGCCGGGATGATTGGACAGGCTGATCTCGCCGCCGGCGCCGCGCGCGATGTTGCGGGCAATGGTCAGGCCGAGGCCAAGGCCGCCGGTCTGGCGGTTGCGTGACTGTTCGATCCGCACGAAGGAGCCAAACACAGCGTCGAGCTGGGCTTGCGGTATGCCCGGCCCCTCGTCGCGAATGGTCAGCGTGATGATTTTCTCCGACTGCCGCAGGCTGAGATGCGCCTTCTTGCCGTAGGTCACGGCATTCTGGACGAGATTGGTGACACAGCGGCGGAGCGCCACCGGTCGCGCGATGCAGATCAGGCCGCGCGACCTTGTTTCGTCATTGTCGAACGAGGCGTCGTCGAAACCGTCGGCGACCGATTCCACCAGCGACCAGAAATCGATGCGTTCGCTCTTCTCCTCGGTCACCTCGAATTTGGCGAAATCGATGACGGAGCTGGCGATGCTCTCGATGTCGGCGAGGTCGTGCGCCAGCGCCTCGCGCGCCGTCGATTTCCTGAGCAGTTCGAGGCGCAGCCGCATCCGGGTCAGCGGCGTGCGTAAATCATGCGCAAGTGCTGCCGCCAGGTGTTCGCGATCCTCGACATAGTCGCGCAGCCGGACCTGCATGGCATTGATCGCCTTCGCCGCGGCACGGATTTCGCGGCTGCCGGTTTCGGCGATCGGTGGGCTCTTCAGGTCGTTGCCGATCCGCTTGACCGCGGTTTCCATCATCCGGTAGGGCGCGGTCAGCCGGCGCAGCGACCAGATCGACATGATCACCACCAGCCCGGCGATCAGCGAGTAGAGCGGCAGGCTGTCGAAGCTCAGGATTGGGCCGACCGGGGTGTTCGGCTCGGTGAAGTTCAGCCATTGGCCATCGGCGAAACGCACCGACGCCGTCAGCTTGTCGCTCTGGGCAAAATCGGCCGCCAGCACCAGCAGATCGCGCTCGACCTGGCCGATGTCGGGACCCTCGACATCGCGTCCGGGGATGTCGGCTTCATGTGTCGCTGGATCGCGCCGGACCCGTGCGTCGGTGATGCCGAATTTCGACAGCCGCCCGACCAATATGTCTTCCAGTTCGGCCAGTTCGTCATCGCCGGCAATCGACGACGTGACCGCGGGCGTATCTGAAACGGTGAGCGCGTAGGTGGCGTTGAACAGACCGGATGCCGTGACCTTGCGCTGCTCGGGCGTCGCGGTATGCATCAATTGCACCAGCGAGAAGGCGCGATCGTTGAGCCGGTAGAGATCGACCTCGTCATTGGCGGCAGCACGGTCGCGCGAGACGATGTAGAGGGTCGCGACCTGGCTGATCAGTAGGCCGGCAATGACGATGAGCAGCACCCAGACGGGCAGGGTTTGCGGCAGGAAGCGTCTCATTCGGACGTCGTCTCGGGTAGGAACTGATAGCCGCCGCTGCGCACGGTGAGGATCAGTTTCGGCGTCTTGGGATCATCTTCCATCTTGCGCCTGAGACGGCTGACCAGAATGTCGATGCTGCGGTCGAAGCTGTAGTCGCTGTCGCCACCGGAGAGCTCGATGAGCTGGTCGCGGGTCAGCACGCGCTGCGCGCTCTTGACGAAGGTTTGCAGCAGGTTGAACTCCGCCATCGTCAGCTCGACCCTGACATCGCCGGGCGCGATCAGCCGGCGGCGCGAGCAGTCCATCGTCCAGCCGGCGAAATGATAGATCTGCCTAGTGCTGGGCCGCCGCGGCTCGGCGGCGCCGTTGCGCCTCAGCACGGCGCGGATGCGGGCCAGCAGTTCGCGTGGGTCGAAGGGCTTCGGCACATAGTCGTCGGCGCCCATCTCCAGGCCCACCACGCGGTCGGTGGTCTCGGTAACCGCGGTCAGCATGATGATCGGCGTCGAATACTGGGCGCGTAGGTCACGGCACAATTCCAGGCCGCTCTTGCCGGGCAGCATGACGTCGAGAACGATGAGGTCGACCTGTGTCCGCCGCAGGACGGCCTCCATCTCGACGCCATCTGCGGCGACCGTCGTGCGCAGTCCGCGCTTCTGGAAGAATTCCTGGAGCAGGTCGCGGATGCCCTTGTCGTCGTCGACGATCAGTATGTGTGCGTCGGATTTCACGGGGATCCTGTCATCGTTGGTGGCCAAGCCTTCATTCACCCTCACGATAGAATTCTGGCCACATGTTGGCCAGCGGCGATGATGGGCTGCAGAGCCGATTTCGCAGAAACAATCCAGAAACAAAATTCTACAGTCCGGAAAAACTCGCGAAAAAAAACAAGGGCATAAGTGGTGTCGTGGCGGTCAGGTCATCGGCTGCGACGCTAGCTCCGGGGTTTACGGATAATCCAATGCAAAGGTTCTCGATCAGCTTGATGGGTGCGTTGCTCGGCATTTCGCTCGTCACGGCCGCGGTCGAACAATCGGACGCAAAGGTTGCAATCACCCGAAGCGAGCGTTGCAGCAGTCTCAGCCACCAATTTGATGAAGCCCTCGAAACCCATGCCACGGCAACGCAGGTCACCGCGGCAAAGGCACTTCAGAGAAAGGGCAACCGGTTCTGCGCCAACAAGAAACAGGCACAGGGGATCCGGATGCTCGCCAACGCTTTGAAGCTGCTTGGAGTGACACCTATCGACCCGGTTCAGTGACACTCAAAAATCGACCCGCACAAAAAAGGAAACGAAGCCATGAACAAGTCCCTCCTCTCCGCTCTCGGTCTCGCCGTCGCTCTCGCCTTCTCGATGCCGGCTCTCGGCAACGCCGCCGCCACCACGACTGCTGCTCCGGCTGCTGCTGCCACGACGACTGCTCCGGCCACCGCTGCGCCTGTCAAGGCTGCTCCGAAGAAGGTCACCGCCAAGAAGCCCGTCAAGGTCTGCAAGGTGACCGAGAAGCATAAGTGCCCGGTCAAGAAGGCCCCCAAGAAGGCTCCGAAGAAGGTCTGATCCAGAACTGGCGTAGCAAGCTTGTCTTGTAGCAAGGCCGCTTCAGTCGAGATCCGGCTGGAGCGGCCTTGTCGTATCGGACAAGCGATTTTTCACGCTTGTTCGATCTGTCGTCGTTCGTAACCTTAACCCGATCGCAATGCCGGCCCGGTAAAGACAATCCGCATGAAGACGCGGCTTTCGTCCATTCTGCGTTCAATGGTCATCGGCGGCCTTGTGGTCTGCGGGGTGGCCAAGGTTTTGATCCTGCTCACCGCGAGCCCGGTGCCGGATCCGGCAAGCGGGCGAACCGAGCCATCGCTGTTTGCGCCGGAAATATCCAGCGACTGGGACTACATCAAGCCGTGGCAGACCTGGGTGCTCATCGTGCTGACGGCCACGGTGTTGATCTGCTTTGTCGCCTGGCCGTTCGTCGCCTGGATGGAGCGCCGGATGGATGCGTCCGCAACGCCACCCCGGCAAATCCCGCCGCGCCGGATGTTCGGCCGCCATGGCCGTTGAACGGCTGGCGACAATTCCCACATAGACTTGTGGATTCGCGAATGGCCGCCCGCAGAGCGGTCGGCCAGCGGATCAAAATGGACGATCGCTTTGGCTCATGTCAAAGTGAGAGCGACACTCGCGTGAATTGCCGGTTCCCATGCCTGAAATCACCACAAAACCTCGTGTCCAGGTCAAGCCGCAGACCGAGCGGCCGAAACTCTACAAGGTCATCCTCGTCAATGACGATTTCACGCCACGCGAATTCGTGGTGACGGTGCTGAAGGGCGAGTTCAAACTCAGCGAAGACCAGGCGCATCGGGTGATGATCACCGCGCACCGGCGTGGCGTCTGCGTCGTCGCCGTCTTCACCAGGGACGTCGCCGAAACCAAGGCGACGCGGGCGACCGACGCCGGCAAGGCCAAGGGCTACCCGCTGATGTTCACGACGGAGCCGGAGGAGTGAGGAGTGGTCGCCCGTAGGGCGATCAATCGACAACGATTTGTCGATTGAAACGACGAACGCCCGGAGCCATAGCGGAGGGCAGGGGCCGGTTCACCGCATTAGATGACAGACGGCCAGAGAGGCGGCCCTTCGCAGGCTCAGGGCGTTCGAAGCTCGAAAAGCCAAGCAATTGGCTTTTCGTCCGCTGCGCGGACCGCTTCTCACCCCCTCATCCGCCCTTCGGGCACCTTCTCCCCGTGAAACGGGGAGAAGGAAAAAGGGGCGCTACCTTCCCTCGCGGTACCACATCGAGCCCATCGCCAAAAGCAGCAGGCCGAGGCCGAGGAAGCCGCCGAACAGCGGCACGCGCGAAACGGCCTTCAGCACGCTGTCGTCGGTGGTGCGCAGGCCGATCCAGTCGCCGCCGGTGGCGGCACCCGAGGAGCGGACCGGCACGATCGACGGCAACGCCACATCGCTGACAACGCCGCCAAGCGCGGATGATTGAGCCAGCCGGCGCACGCTGCCGCCGGTGGCCTCGGCCGGTGCTTTCAGCCGGCCCTCGGTGGAGATGACGTCGGAGAACTCCGGCGCGTTGACCGGACCGACATGGGCAAGCGCGGTCAGGTCGCCATTGCCGATCTGGTAGAGGCCGATCTCGCTGGTCTGGATGCTGCCGAGGAAAACGCCGGGTTCGGATTTTTCGAGCCTGACGATCAGCGCCTTGCCCGACGGCGTGATGACCTGCGCCGGGCCAGGGTCGTCGCTCATCGTCTGGCGGCGGACTTCCAGCACCATGCCGCGGCCGTCGGCGGTCAGCCGCTCCTCCTCGAGCTCGGGCTCCTTCATCAGCCAGTGGGCGATGCGCCGGTAGAGCTGGACGTGCGGGCCGCCGCCCTCGAAGCCGCGCGCCCACAGCCAACCCTGGTCGGACAACAGCATGCCGACACGGCCTTCACCCTTGTGGTCGAGCAGCAGCAGCGGCCGGTTGTCGGCGCCCTTCATCACCACTTCACCCTCGGGATTCTGCACGCCGATGGTGCGGAACCAACGGCTCCAGTGCGGCGGCTCGGTCGCCGAGCCATCGAGCCCGCGCGTCACCGGGTGGCGCTGGCCGAGATCGGTGAGGCGCGGATAGAAGGCCTTGTCTATGACCTCTCCGGTCGGCATTGCGGGCAGCGCCGACATCAGCGGCGTGCGGGCGATCGAGCTCTCGCCGGCATATTCGGGGCCGGCCGCAATCAGCAGCGCGCCGCCCTTTTCGACATATTCGGAGATGTAGTCGTAATAGAGGATCGGCAGCACGTCGCGGTGCTGGTAGCGGTCGAAGATGATCAGGTCGAAATCCTTGATCTTCTCGACGAACAGTTCACGCGTCGGAAAGGCGATCAGCGACAATTCGTTGATCGGCGTGCCGTCCTGCTTTTCCGGCGGCCGCAAAATGGTGAAATGGACGAGATCGACCGAGGCGTCGGATTTCAGCAGGTTGCGCCAGGTGCGCTCGCCGGCATGCGGCTCGCCGGAAACCAGCAGCACGCGCAGATTCTCGCGGATGCCGTCGATCAGCGCAATGGCGCGGTTGTTGGCATCGGTCAGTTCACCCGGCTCACGGTCGATGGAGAGCTCGACGATGTTGCGGCCCGCGCCGGGAATGGTCACCTGCAACGGCATCGCCTGGCCGATGGTCGCCTCTTCGACCGCGACCTGCTCGCCATTGACCGAGACGCGAACATCGACCGAGCCGGTTTCGTTGTCGGTGGCGATGACGCGGTAGGTCATGTCGAGCGGCTTGCCGACGAGGCCGAAGCGCGGCGCGTTCTCGAAGCGTATGCGGCGATCCTTCTCGTGGTCGTTGCCGGTGATCAGCGCATGCAGCGGGGCATTGAAATCGGGGCTGCCTGCCGGCGCGTCATGCACCTCGCCATCGGTGATCATGATGGCGCCGCCGATGCGCGACGGCGGCACGTCGCGAAAAGCGCTTTCGAGCGCGCCGAAAAGCCTTGTGTCGGTGCGCTCCTCGGCGGCCTCGGACTTGCCGGCCTCGACGACGCGGACGTCAAACTGCTTGAAGCGGCCAAGACGCTGCACAAGTCCGGCAAGGGCATCGTCGGTCTGTTTGGTGCGCTCGCCAATGTCCTGGCTCTGGCTGCGGTCGACGATGACGGCAACGACGCTCTTCAGCGCCTCGCGCTCCTCACTGAGGAATACCGGGTTGAGCAGAGCGGCGCCCAACGCCAGCAGAGCGGCGAAGCGGAAGATCGCGCCGCGCTGGCGAAACCACAGGCCGACCAGCGCCAGCAATATCAACGGCACCAGCACGGTAGCGAGCAGCGGCCAAGAGATGAGCGGTTCGAAGGCGAGCGACCAGTTCATCTCACTGCCCCAGCCGTTCGAGCAGAACCGGAACGTGCACCTGGTCGGATTTGTAGTTGCCGGTCAGCATGTACATCATGATGTTGACGCCGGCGCGCAGCGCGTAGATGCGCTGCATCGGATCCGACGGCACGGTCGGCAGCAGCGGGTCGCCATTCTCGTCGACCGCCCAGGCGCCGGCGAAATCATTGGCGGTGATCATGATCGGCGAGACGCCGTCGCCGACCCGCACCGGGCGGTTTTCGGTGTTGCTGGCTTCGAGCGACGCCTCAACCCAGAGCGGGCTGCCGCTGAAGCGGCCGGGAAACTCCGGCAGGATGAAGAAGGATTTGGTCAGCACATGGTCGGACGGCACCGGCTCCAGCGGTGGCACGTTGAGATTGCCGAGAATGTCGCGCAGCCGCTCCGTCGCCGGACTGGTGGAATCGGCGCCGATGCCGTTGGCGAACTGGTCGCGTGTGTCGAACAGAACCGTGCCGCCTTGCTGCATATAGGCATCGATGCGGGCGATGGCGGCTTCGGTCGGCATCGGGGCGGTAGGGTCGATCGGCCAGTAGATCAGCGGGTAGAAGGACAGTTCGTCCTTGGAGATATCGACGCCGGCGGGCGCTCCCGGTTCGAGTGCGGTCTTCTCGATGAGGAAGCGGGTCAGGCCTTCGAGCCCGGCGCGGCTGATCGAATCGACACCGGGCTCGCCGGTCAGGACATAGGCGATGCGGGTCTTGGAAATGTCCTCGATCGCCTGGGCATCGCCGGGCTTGGCATCGTCGGCGCGGGCGATGTCGGCATGGCCGAACAGCGCACTGAGCGCAATCAGAAGGGCCGCCACGGTCGCAGCCGTGCGGGCGCGACGCGGCCGGCGTGACAACAGGCCGCCCATCCAGAACACGGCCAGCGTGTCGAGCACCATCAACACGAGAGCCGCTGTGACCAGCGGGCCTTTCAGGTTGCGCGATTCGTCGAAGGCGTACTGGATGGTGGTGACCGGCACCGCGAATTGCGGGCGCACCAGCGGCGCAAAAGTGCTGGCGGCATCGAGCAGATTGTGGGCGAAGACGCCGGCCTCGGAGCCGTAGAGTCCGGGCGGGTTCTCGAATGTCACCGGCAGCGGGCCGGCACCGGGCACCAGCGGCCTTGCATCCGGCGTCGGCGGCACCAAAGTGCCGTCGGCGGCGATCATGCGATAAGGCGCCAGCGAGGTGGCGGCGGCTTCGGCATTGGCGACAGCAGCACCCTGGTTGCGTGACAATTGCACGATGCGGCGCAGCATCTCGACGAAGCTGCCTGATATGGGCAGGTTCGACCATGTCGCTTCGGGGGTGACATGGAACAGCACCAGCGTGCCCTTGCCTTTCTTCAATCCGGTCACCAGCGGCGTGCCGTCGGCCAGCGTGGCCCAGGTGCGTTCGACGATATCGGGCGTCGGCTCGGCCAGCACCTGCCTGCTGACGGTGACTTCGGCGGGTGGGGCGAGATCGGCAAAAGGGCCGTTCTTCGGAAATTCGGTGACCGGCTGCGGCGTCGTCCATGACAGCGCGCCGCCGAGCGAGCGCTCGCCGATACGCAGCCTGACCGGCAGCAGATCGTCGTCATTGCCGGCGGCGGCCAGCCGTGACCCGGCGAAGCGCACCAGCGTGCCGCCCTTGTCAACCCAGTCGACCAGCCTTTGCCGGACCTGTTCCGGGATGGTGCCGACATCGGCCATGACGATCATCGCCGGCTTCTGGTCGAGCAATTGCGGAATGGCGTCGGCAAGGTCGGCGCTCGACGGTTCGACCAGATCGGCGAAGGGCTGCAGCGCGCGCCTGATATAGTAGAGCGGCGACAGCAGCGGCTGCGCCTGGTCGGCCTCGGACTGCGACAGCAGCCCGACCCGGCGGCGCTTGGAGCTCTCGTCGAGGACGCGCACGGCACCTGCCTGCCGCTCGCCATCGAGGGCGATCGAGGCGAAGTCGTTGCGCAGTTCGAACGGCACCGCCATCGTGCTGGTGGCTGTGGCTTCGCCTGGGGCGAAGGTCAGCGTCGCGTCGGCGATGCGGCGGCCCTTGTCATCGAAGGCGCCGGCGGTCACCTGCGCCGGGGCCGGATCGCCCGGCGCGCGGATGGCGGTCAGCGCGAAACCGTCGACCTGGTTGTCGGCGCTGGTCAGGCCGGTCAGCGTTAGCCGATCGGAGACGGCCCAGACGACGCGGGCGGCGTTCTTCGACAGCAGCGTGTTGAAGGCGGCTTCGTCGCCTTGTGCGGCCAGTCCGTCGGCAAGAACGGCGACGCTGGCGCCGGGCAAGGCCTCCAGGGCAGCCGCGACGCGGGCGTAGACGGCGGGGCGGTCGGTCGGGATCGACCGCGGTTTCGCGGCGCGCAGCCGGTCAAGCGCTGCTGCCGCATCGAAAGGGCCGATCTCGGCATTGGGCTTCTCGGCGGTGAAGGCGATGATGACGGGCACGCCGTTCGAGCCGGCATCGGCGATCAACCTTTGGGCGGTGGCGACGCGCTTGCCCCAGTCGGCCGCACTTGCCCAGTCATTGTCGACGACCAGCGCCAGCGCCGCGCCCTCTGCCGGCAGCTTTTCGCGCGGGTTGAAGACAGGTTCGGCCAAAGCGGCGACGATGAGGGCTGCCATCAACAGCCTGAGCAGCGTCAGCCACCATGGGCTCTGCTGCGGCGTCTCCTCGCGCTTCAGCACGCGGGCCAGGATTTTCAGCGGCGGGAAGACCTCGGATTGCGGCTTGGGCGGGGTCAGCCGCAAGAGCCACCAGATCACCGGCAGCGCCAGCAGGCCCCATAGCACCATGGGCGCACCGAAGGAAAGCGGCAGCCAGCTCATGCGCTGACCTTTCCGGCAAAGCTGCCATCGGCGGTCATCGCCATGTGCAGGCGCACCAGCGCCTCGGAGGCGAGGCGGTCGGTGTGGTTGACGGTAAAACTCCAGCCGAGCCGCTTGCACCAGCCGGCCAACTCCTGGCGGCGAGCGGTGTAAAGCAGGCGGTAGTCGTCGCCCAGCATTTCGGCGCGGCCGGCGGTCAGCTTGTCGCCGGTCTCGGGATCGGTGAATTCGGTGCGGCCGGCATAGGGGAAGCTTTCCTCGGCGGGGTCGGCGACCTCGATCAGATGCGCGCGCACACCGTGGCGGGCGAGAACGTCGAGCCAGGCCATGGTGTCTTCGACCGGGTCGAGAAAATCGCTGACGATGACGATGTCGCAGAAGCGCCGAATGGCGGTCAGGTCGGGCTTGGCCGGCAGGTCGCCAGCGTGGGTGAGTTGGGCCGCGATGCGCTCAGCGCCGTTGCGGGCGGTGAACGGATCGGTGAGGCCCGGCCAGGCGATGCGCTCGCCGCTGCGCGACAGAAGCTCGGCCATGGCCAGCGCCAGCACCAGCGCGCGCGATTCCTTCGAAACGGTGGCCCCAGTCGATTTGTAGAGCATGGAAGGCGAGGGGTCGGCCCACAGCCAGACCGTATGGGCGGCCTCCCATTCGCGGTCACGGACATAGGTGTGGTCGTCGCGGGCAGAGCGGCGCCAGTCGATGCGCGAGGAATCGCCTTCGACATAGGGCCGGAACTGCCAGAAATTCTCGCCAATGCCGCGCTTGCGGCGGCCATGCCAGCCGGCAATCACGGTGTTGACGAGGCGGCGCGCCTCGACCAGCAGGTCTGGCACCAGCGACGCCCGCAACCGGCCACGGGCGAGCGCGTCGCGCGTCGCTGCCGGTGCCTGGACTTCGCCGATACGCGCCATCAGATGCCTTTTGCCAGTTTCGCCACCACGTCACGCACGGTCGTGCCCTCGGCGCGGGCGGCAAAGGTCAGCGCCATGCGGTGCTGCAGCACCGGCTCGGCCAGCGCGCGGATGTCGTCGACCGACGGCGCCAGCCGTCCATCATAGAGCGCGCGGGCGCGGGCGCACAATGTCAGCGCCTGGCTGGCGCGTGGGCCCGGACCCCAGGCCACATGCTTGTCGGTTTCGGCGTTGCCCTGGCCGGGGCGGGCCGAGCGCACCAGCTTGAGGATCGCCTCGACGACGCTTTCCGGTACCGGCATGCGGCGGATCAGCGTCTGGATCTCCTTCAGCCGCGCCGGCTGCAGCACGTTTTCAGCCTTGGCGTCCTCGATGCCGGTGGTTTCCAAAAGGATGCGGCGCTCTGCCTCGATTTCGGGGTAGAGGATGTCGACCTGCATCAGGAAGCGGTCGAGCTGTGCCTCGGGCAACGGATAGGTGCCTTCCTGCTCCAGCGGGTTCTGCGTTGCCAGCACATGGAAGGGCGCCGGCAGGTCGTGGCGGGCGCCGGCAATGGTGACGTGGTATTCCTGCATCGCCTGCAGCAGCGCCGACTGGGTGCGCGGCGAGGCGCGGTTGATCTCGTCGGCCATCAGCAATTGCGCAAAGATCGGCCCGGAGATGAAGCGGAAGGAGCGCTTGCCGAATTCGTCCTGTTCCATCACCTCGGAGCCGAGAATGTCGGACGGCATCAGGTCAGGGGTGAACTGGATGCGGCGGGAATCGAGGCCGAGCACGATGCCCAGCGTCTCGACCAGCTTGGTCTTGGCGAGACCCGGCACACCGACCAAAAGCGCATGGCCGCCGGCCAGCAGCGCCACCAGCGTGCGCTCGACGACGCTTTCCTGACCGAAGATGACACGGCCGACGCCGTCGCGGACCCTGGAAATATCGGCCAGGGCCTTCTCGGCCTGGGCGATCATGTCCTTTTCGCTGATCGGGCTTTCCTTGATCATCACGCTCATGTCGTATCGATCCTTGTGGTTGGAAATACCGGCTTGCACCCTCAGTGCCGCAGAATGCCGCGATTCGGCCTCGCCTGGCGCCTGCATTTGAATTTAAATCACAGACTTAGGCTGACAAGCGCAACAACAGTGACTATTTCGTGACCATGACGGAACGCTCCGAACATCGCGAACAAAGCCTTACGAGCGCCACCGAAGCGCGGGGACTCGAGGCGCTGATCTCGCGGGCGACGCGCGCCGGCAAGGGCGCGGCGCCGGTGGAGCGCTGGAATCCCGACTTCTGCGGCGATCTCGACATGGAGATCAAACAGGACGGTACCTGGTTCTATCTGGGCACGCCGATCGGCCGCATGCCGCTGGTGCAGCTGTTTTCGACCGTGCTGCGCAAGGACGCCGACGGCAAGACCTATCTGGTGACGCCGGTGGAAAAGGTCGGCATTCGGATCGTCGATGCGCCTTTCATCGCCGTCGAGATGGATGTTTCCGGCGCCGGCGACGGTCAGATCATCACTTTTCGCACCAATGTCGGCGATGTGGTCGAGGCCGGGCCGGGCAATCCGCTGCGCTTCGTCGACGAGGACGAGACCGGCGGCCTGAAACCCTATGTGCTGGTGCGCGGGCGACTGGAGGCGCTGGTGGCGCGGCCGGTGATGTATGAGCTGGTCGCGCATGGCGAGGAAATCGATGTCGGCGGCAGAAAAATGTTTGCCGTGCGCTCGAAGGGCGAGGTCTATCCGATCATGCCGGCCGAAAAGCTGCAGCGGCTGAGCGCGTGATGGATCAAGTGACGCCGCCGTTTTCCACCGAGGATTTTCGCACACGTGTCGCGGCCCAGCCGGATGCGCATGAAGGCGACGATTTTGGCGACCATCGCTTCAATCCCGGCCATCCCAGGCTCAATCAGTTGAAGGCGCTTCGCAATGCCGCCGTGCTGATCCCGGTCGTCGATCACGGGCGCGAAGCGACGGTTCTTTTGACCAAGCGGGCGGAAAAGCTGCGCAGCCATTCGGGGCAGGTGGCTTTCCCGGGCGGCACGATCGACCCCACCGATCCGAACCCGGAAGCCGCGGCGCTGCGTGAAACCTTCGAGGAGATCGGGCTCGACCAGGATCACATCGAGATCATCGGCCGCATGCCCGATTATGTCGCCGGCAGCGGTTATCGCATTGCGCCGGTGCTGGCTATCGTTCAGCCGGGTTTTTCCCTGACGTTGAACGCCGAAGAGGTCGATGCCGCCTTCGAAGTGCCTTTGCGCTTCCTGATGGACCCGGCCAACCACACCAGGGACAGCCGTATGTGGAACGATCTCGAATGGTTCTTCTACGATATGCCCTATGGCGACCAGCGCATCTGGGGCGTCACCGCCGGCATCATCCGCACGCTCTATGAAAGGCTCTATGCGTGAGCGTCTCGATCGCCGGCAGAGCCGACTGGCTCGGTGAAAAGCATCTGCAGCGCCTGCTCGCCGTACTGGCGGATGGCGGCGGGACGGCGCGTGTCGCCGGCGGCGCGGTGCGCAACACGCTGATCGGCCAGCCGGTCGCCGATATCGACATCGCCACCACTTGCTTGCCGCAGGAAACCATCCGCCGTGCCGAGGCGGCGGGCTTCAAGGCGGTGCCGACCGGCATCGAGCACGGCACCGTAACGGTGATCGCCGGCGGCACGCCCTATGAGATCACCACTTTGCGCGCCGATATCGAGACCGACGGGCGCCGCGCCAAGGTTTCGTTCGGACGCGACTGGAAGGCCGACGCGGAACGGCGCGACTTCACCATCAATGCACTTTATGCCGAGGCAGACGGAACGGTCATCGATCTGGTCGGCGGTGTCGCCGACATCGAAGCCCGCCGGCTGCGTTTCATTGGCGACCCGGAAGCGCGCATCCGCGAGGACTTTCTGCGCATCCTGCGCTTCTTCCGTTTCTTTGCCTGGTATGGCGACGGCCGGCCCGACGCCGAAGGGCTGAAGGCCTGTGCCCGGCTGAAGGAGGGGCTTGGCCAACTGTCAGCCGAGCGCGTCTGGTCCGAACTGAAGAAACTTTTGTCGGCGCCCGATCCGTCGCGCGCCTTGCTGTGGATGCGCCAGGCCAGCGTGCTGACCAGTGTTTTGCCCGAAAGCGAGAAATGGGGCATCGACGCCATTCACGGGCTGGCCAGAAGCGGAAAGGAGCTGGGCTGGAAACCGGATCCGCTGCTTAGGCTCGAGGCGATCGTGCCGCCCGACGCGGCGCGCATGAAGGTGCTGGCCGAGCGGCTGAAGTTTTCCACCAGCGAAGCCGATCGGTTGCGACACTGGGCGCTGACGGCTGCCGTCGAGCCGAAGACGACCGAGGGCGAATTGGCGAAAAAGCTCTATCTTGGCGATCGCCAGGGCTTTGTCGATCGGCTGCGGCTTTCGCTGGCTTCAGCGCGGGCACGCGCCGTCGAGGACAATGATGCACTGCTCGAAGCCGGCGGTTTTTCGCGCCTGCTAGCTTTTGCCGCAAAATGGGAAAAGCCGGTGTTTCCGCTCAAGGGCGCCGATTTGACCAAGCTTGGCGCGTCACCAGGACCGAAGCTTGGCGCCATCCTGAAAAATCTTGAAAGAGAATGGATCGAAGCCGGCTTCGCGCCCGATCGCGGCGCGCTGCTCGAGCGCGCCGCAAAGGCACTTGAAACCTAGCGCTTAGCGTCGCTGCAGCGCCCTGCAGCTTGACGCCGCCAATCATATGCTGCCGGCACGCTCGACCGAGGCGACGACGTCACCGGCGTCGCGCCGCTCACTTGATCGCCAAGGGAGCCAGCGCGCGTGAAAGGCTTGCCTCGCCCTTGCCATAGACGGAGGCGCTATAGTTGACCAGCGTGTCGGTACGGGCCGTGTTGAGCAACTGGTTGGTGATCTGGGTCGGCGTTGCGTTGGTGAACTTGCTGCCCACGATCGCGGCGTAGCCGGAAATGATCGGCGCGGCGAAAGAGGTGCCGTAAAGGCCTGTCTTGTTCCCGGCGACACCCACGACGAGGAAATGGCTCTGCACAACTGGGTTGGAGCCGGCAGTGTTGGAATACCAGGCCATTTTGGTCTTGGCTGACGTCGTGCCATTCCCGTCGAGCGAGCCGACGAAGATCGCTGACGCCTTTCCGACCAGAGCGAGGTCGAGATAGTCCTGCTGGCCGCTGACGACACCGCCGACCGCGACGGCATCGTTGCCCGCTGCCTTCGAAACGACGGCTGTTCCCTTGGTGGCGTAGGAGATGATGGAGGCTTCCTCGGCGCTCCATCCGATCTGGTTCGGGCTATAGCCCGCCTTGGCGTACATGCCATAGCTCAGATTGAGCACGTTCAGGCCGGGCACCAGCGTGACCGCCGAACTCGTGGAGAAGTCCTTCGATCTGATGGTCGCCAGGGGAGCAATCATGCTGGCTTCCTGGCGCGTCCATTCGCCATGCCGCTGATTCTGCACCCCGAGGCCAAAATTGCCGGAGAAACGCGATGTGCTGGAGAAGTCGTCGACGATGGTAATCGTCGCACCCTTTCCCTTGTAGCCTGCAGCCCATGCGGCGCCGACATCGGAACTCATCCAGCCTTGCACGGCCTGCGTTGTGGCGGTCGGCAGCGTTGCGCTCAGACATATGGAAGCGTTCGATTGACCGCCGACGCAGAGCGCCCCCAGCGGATCCGGACCGAGATCCTGCGCCGCTGCCATTGTTGCCGGCAGGAGGGCGAGAGCTGTGGCGAGTGCGAACTTCCAACGATTACCTGACATGTTCTTAACCCGGATCAAACAAAAGCTAGGACGGACGATTGCGAATTTCTGCCGGCTCTTCGACATCTCATGAGCCCCCTGGCGATCAGAAAGTAACACGGTAATTCAGCCAGAGATGCTGGCTCTCCGGTTTAGCGTTAACCAGATATTTCAAGGTTTCCTCGGGCGCCATCTCGCCAGCCGCGAGCCGGCAATTGACGTTGTAGGTGCCCAAGTCGCCATAATCGGCTTGGCAGGACTTTTCGGTGAGGCTCCCGCCGAAGGTCGTGGTGAACGAGAATGAAAGGATGCTGTTCGCACTCGGATGAATCTGAGTGAGGAAGCCAAGCTTGAAGCTGGGCTCGATTCGATACTTCTCTGCCTGTTCTCCGGTCCCGAACCCCCAAAGGATGCCGGTGTCATCCGTGATCTGGGTGAGCAGGTCCACATGCATGTCGACCCAGCGCGCGCGGTACCAATGGTTGAACGATTGCCAGCTTCCATTCTGCAGCTCATAGCCGCCGTCACCCAGGCCTCTCGCGCGGTCGCTGAGCGGTGAGCCCTGGTGTATATCGACCAGCGACGTCGTAAATTCCTGGGTCGTAATTTCCTGGGCAATCGCCGGAGATGCCCCAAGGAGCGCGGACACCAGGAGCGCCGTCGTGCGGAAACTGCCTCGAATGCCGGACTTTTCGCGCATGCGCGAAACACCTCGCCCCACCGATTCCGGACCAGTGCCTGGTGGCGACGGGCTTCTCGATCAGCCCACTGTAGCCGGATTATCCGCGCGACAGTCGCACGGGTTCGGTTACCGCCGGGTTTATTTCAGCTGAAGCGAATATGTTTTTTCGACCGAGAACGGTCGGGATGAAATTCATGGGCCGCAATGTTCCAAGGCCATTCGGCGTTGGTGTGACCGCGTTTGTCAAAATCGCCCGCCAAGGCGCCAAGAACGCCGATGGCGGGCGCTACCGGCCCGACGCTTTTCTGCTACGCCGCGTCGCGGACTTTCTCGATGCGCGAACGGATCGCCTCGATCATCGTCTCGCGGATGACCGTCTCGCCATGCGTCTCGCGCATGTGCTCGGCGGCGCGGCGCATGACTTCGGCTTCTTCCTCGGCGCGCGTATGCCACTCACAGCCGGGAACCAGCGATCCGCAGTGAAATTGCTTCATTGGAGTTCTCCTTTCCTCCTTGGAGCGCCGCGCCCATCGGGCAGGCAACGGACACTCCGGCAGCTTTGTTCCGCGCATGATCGTTTGTCGAAAACCGTATCCGGTTTTTTGGGTCATGCACGGGGCGACAAGCATAACACGAATGAATGGTTTTGGTTGCCGCAGAATGCCAGCCGGGACCAAAAAGGCGGAGCATCGCTGCTCCGCCCTCTTACGCTACCCCGGGACAAGACCAATTGGTCTTGTCCCGGCTGGTCCATCACTTCACGATCTTGACTGCTTCGGCAATCTTGTTCTTGCCGCTCATGTCCCAGGAAACGCGGACCTTTTCGCCGGCCTTCAGGCCAGGATCCTTGAAGGTCTTGGGCAGCGTAAAGGTAGATCCGTCATCCAGAACGAGGCTCAGCGCCGTTCCATCGAAGGTCTTGACCGTGCCGGTGGTGTGCTTGACCGCGGCGAACGCGACCGAACCGGAGGCAAGAAGGGCAGCGGCGGCGGCCGAAACAATGAGCTTGCGCATGTTAAGTACTCCTGGAAAAAAGCGGACATCCGTTTGGGAAGATGGTCCGCATCGTCTTGGGCCGTCCGGTTGCGTCGGGTCACGGTAGCCTTTTCTTGACGCAATTCCGAACGGAAAACCGTTTCACGCTTTTCCTGAAATTGCTCGGGCGAACCGCCGGCGCTTCCCGACCCGGCACGACAAATAGCCTTGTTATTTCAAGTGCCTATTAGACGAAAAAGATAATTTCCCAGGCGTCTGGTGCCACATTCCAGGCCGCATTCGATCGATTGGGACCTGATTGCGGTTCACATCCCGCTCACCGGAATTTTACGGCCACTTTACCTCGGGCGGCAGGCTGGACAGGATCGAGACGACATTGCCGCCTGTCTTCAGTCCGAAGATGGTGCCGCGATCGTGAAGCAGATTGAATTCGACGTAGCGGCCACGGCGGATGAGCTGCTCGTCACGGTCGCCATCGGTCCAGTTTTCGTTGAAGTTGGCCCGCACCAGATGGCCGTAGACGACGAGAAAAGAGCGGCCGACGTCCTGGACGAAGTTGAAATCGGCATTCCAGCCGCCGCTCTCCTCACCCGAATGCAGCCAATCGAAGAAGATGCCGCCGGTGCCGCGCGGTTCGTTGCGGTGCGGCAGGAAGAAATACTCGTCGCACCAGGCCTTGAATTTCGGGTAATCGGCAACCGCCGGATTCTTCTCGCAGGCGAACTGCATGGCGCGATGAAAGGCAATCGTGTCGGGGTCATCCTGGACGCGGCGGCGGTCGAGCACCGGCGTCAGATCGGCGCCGCCGCCGAACCACTGGCGCGAGGTGACGACCATGCGAGTGTTCATGTGCACGGCCGGCACGTTGGGGTTCCACGGGTGCGCGATCAGCGAAATGCCGCTCGCCCAGAAGCGCGGGTCTTCCTCGGCGCCCGGCATCTGCTTCCTGAACTCGGGCGAAAACTCGCCATAGACTGTCGAGGTGTGGACGCCGACCTTCTCGAAGACACGGCCATGCATCATCGACATGGTGCCGCCGCCGCCGCGGCCCTCGTCGCGTTCCCACGGCGTCTTCTCGAAGCGGCCGGGCGACCATGAGGCCAGCGGTCCCTGCAGGTCCTGCTCGATCTGCTCGAAGCTGGCGCAGATGCGCTCGCGCAGTGTTTCGAACCAAAGCCGCGCCTTCATCTTCTTCTGCTCGATGTCGGCCGGCAGCCCTGCAGGTATTTCGGGTCGTTCCAAATCTGTCTCCGGTTGCCGGTTTCCCGACAAATGACTCGTCTTTTCCGGGCGCGATCCCTAATCTCTTGCGTGCAAGGGTCAAGTGAATAAGGGTTCTTTCGTGCGCACCCCGGCAAGACCATCGCTGGATGGGCTGAAGAAACGGCTCGACCGTTCGCGCGCCGAGCGCGAGCGCATGCCGCGCGACGGTTTCCTGCGCGAGACCTTCGTGCTGCCACGCTCCGACGCGCGGCTAAAGGCCAAGGAGTGGTTCGAGCGCTTTCCCAAGCAGGCCTACTGGACCGAGATCGAAAGCTGGTTCGAACGGCCAGGCGACGTCATCGAGTTCACCATCCGGCGGCTGCCGGCGGCGGATTAGGATTTCCTCGCCCCGTTTACGGGGAGAGGATGCCGGCAGGCAGGTGAGGGGCGGCGCAAACCTTCGCATGCTGGCGCTGCCCTCATCCGCCTTCACTTCGTTCAGGCACCTTCTCCCCGTAAACGTGGAGAAGGAAGAGTCACCAACCTTCTCGCCCCTGTGCCTTGTTTTGCCAGCCGGTCGCCCTTGTTTCTCAACGGGCATTTGTCGATCGACATGCAGCCGCAGCCGATGCAGTCGGTGAGCCCGTCGCGCAGCTTCTTCAACTGGTCGATCTTCTGGTCGAGACTGTCGCGCCAGGCGGTCGACAGCAGATTCCAGTCCTCGCGCGTCGGCGTGCGGCCTTCCGGCAATGATTCAAGGGCCGCAGCAATCTCGGCCAGCGAGATGCCGACCTCCTGCGCCACCCGGATGATCGCCACCCGCCTCAGCACGTCGCGGCCGTAGCGGCGCTGGTTGCCTGATGTGCGGTGGCTGCGGATCAGCCCGCGTGCCTCGTAAAAATGCAACGCCGACACCGCGACGCCGCTGCGCATGGCCACCTGGCCGACCGTCAATTCCGCTACCGGAGCCATTTTGTATTTTCCGCTTGACCTCAAGTTAAGTTGAGCTTGTAGCGATGAAATCCTGGAGATGCAAACCGCGGGAGAAGGCAATGTGCGCCTGGGTGAGAATGACGGGTGAGGGCGCTATTGCCGGCGGGAACGAGGCGCCGGCGCCTGCCGATCGGCTGCAAATCCTATCGCAGCTGCCGGATCGCTTCGCCCGCCACCATGGCGACGGAAAGCGCGACATTGATGCTTCGCGTGTTCGGCTGTATCGGGATGGTCAGTCGCGCGTCGGCGGCTTCGTGGACTGGATCCGGCACGCCTGCGGATTCGCGGCCGAACAGAAGGATATCGCCGTTGCCGAACGCGAAGTCCGTGTAGGCGGTCGCGGCTTTGGTCGACAAAAGCACCAGCCGCCGCGCGCTTCCTCTGCGCCAGTCCTCGAAGGCGTGCCAGTCGACATGCCGGGTCAGATCAGCCATTTCGAGGTAGTCCATGCCGGCCCGTTTCAGCGTCCGGTCGGACAGCGGGAAGCCGGCCGGTTCGATGATATCGACGCCGAGACCGAGGCAAGCGGCGAAGCGCAGGATTGTCCCGGTGTTGCCGGCGATATCCGGTTGGTAGAGCGCGATGCGGAGACGATCGTTCATTTCCGCGTCCTTCTAATAAGTGGCAGATCGGCCACACGCATCCCCAGGTTTTGGAAATTCCTTGACCTGCGGGTGGTCATTTTCTGCGAAATCGGTTATACGCCCAGCATTGTCAACCCGAACCGATGGAGGGGAAATTCATGACCATGCACATCCAGCGCCCCTCTCGTGGGCTTACCTGCCTGCCGGCGGTTTCGGTACGACAATTCTCCTGAACGTTTAGACTTAGTCGCACCGATTCCCAGCCGAAACCTTTTTCGGTCTTCGAAGGAATCCTGCGATGTTTTTCAAGCTGTCGAAGGGGCTGAACGCCCCACCTGAACACGCCTCGACCGATGTTCTCCCTGCCGCCGGTGCCATGCCCGCGGCCGGGTTTGACTCACCCTTTTATCTCTATTTTCACATGGAGGACGGACCGATGTTCGATCCCTGCAAAATACCGGGCTCAAGAAACCTGCACGAGCGCAAGATGGCGACCTGGGCGCTGCTGATCGGCGAAACCTATTCGTCGGCGGTCCACGCCGAGACCCGCCGGCGTCCGCATCGCGGCATGCTGCCGGATGTCGATTTCTCGCGCGCCGTTCCCGACTACAGCCGGCCGTCGCTGGTGCGTCGGATCATCCGGCTGATCCGGCCGGGCGCGAAAATCCGCGTCGTGCACACGGCGGCGTCAGGATCGTCAAACGAGCCTGTCGGCGAAATGCGTTCGACACCCTATATTGCGCGAAACGAAGCCAGCGACTCGGGTGATTCCGAGCCGTTTGGCGTCGAAGTCGTGCGATCCCGCGCCGCGTGAGCGCACACAAGCCATCGAAGAGTATCAAGACGATGTTTGCCTGGTTTGAAAGAAGGCTCGACCCGTTCCCCGCTGCGGAACCGGTCGAGCCGCCCAAGACACTGGTTGCGTTCTGCGTGCATTATACGCGCGGCGCCTGGCACTACATTCTGCTCGATGCGGTGCTGGTAACGGCCATCGCCCTGGCGGAAGTGTGGATGTTCGGCTTCCTCGGCCGGATCGTCGACTGGCTGTCGGGGCAGAACCGCGAGACCTTCCTGCAGACCGAGGGCTTGAAGCTCGCCGGCATGGCCTTCGTCGTGCTGTTCGCGCTGCCGGGCACGGTCTGGTTCCACTCGCTGCTCAACCAGCAAACGCTGATGGGCAACTACCCGATGCGCATCCGCTGGCAGGTGCATCGCTACCTGCTCAAGCAGTCGATGGCCTTCTATCAGGACGAGTTTGCCGGGCGCATCGCTACCAAGCTGATGCAGACGGCGCTTGCCGTGCGCGAATGCGTCATCAAGCTCATCGACGTGCTCAACTATATCATCGTCTATTTCCTTGGCATCCTGTTCATTGTCGGCTCCGCGGACTGGCGGCTGGCGGCACCGCTTGTCGTCTGGCTTGTCGGCTATATCGGACTGTTGCGCTATTTCATTCCGCGGCTGGGCAAGGTCGGCGAGGCGCAGGCCAACGCGCGTTCGACCATGACTGGCCGCGTCGTCGACAGCTACTCCAACATCCAGACGGTCAAGTTGTTCAGCCACGCACGGCGCGAGGCGTCCTTCGCCAGGGAAGGCATGGCCGGCTTTCTCGACACGGTCTACCAGTCGATGCGGCTGGTGACGCAGCTCTACGGCGTGCTCTATGTCCTGAATTCGCTGCTCCTGTTTTCGGTCACCGCGATCTCGCTGTGGCTGTGGCTCGGCCAGGCGGTGACGATCGGCGCCGTCGCCGTGGTCATCGGCCTCGTGCTGCGGCTCTGGGGCATGTCGCAATGGATCATGTGGGAAATGTCCAGCTTGTTCGAGAACATCGGCACGGTGCAGGACGGCATAGGCTCGATCTCGCTGCCGCGCCTGGTCGAAGACAGGCCGGACGCCAAGGATATTGCCGTCACCAAGGGCGAGATCCGCTTCGACGAAATTCGCTTCCACTACGGCAAGCAGAAGGGTGTCATCGAGAGCCTGTCGCTGACGGTGAAGCCGGGCGAGAAGGTCGGTATCGTCGGCCGCTCCGGCGCCGGCAAGTCGACGCTGGTCAACTTGCTGCTGCGTTTCTACGACCTCGAAGCGGGCAAGATCCTGATCGACGGCCAGGAGATCGCCTCGGTGACGCAGGATTCGCTGCGCGCCCAGATCGGCATGGTCACGCAGGACACCTCGCTGCTGCATCGTTCGGTGCGGGAGAACATCCTCTACGGCCGGCCGGACGCCTCCGACGAGATGCTGGTCGAGGCGGCGCGCCGCGCCGAGGCGCTGGACTTCATCTCAGGGCTTTCGGACGCCAGCGGCCGCAAAGCTTTCGAGGCTCATGTCGGCGACCGCGGTGTCAAATTGTCCGGCGGCCAGCGGCAACGCATCGCCATTGCCCGCGTCATGCTGAAGGACGCGCCGATCCTCATTCTCGACGAGGCGACGTCGGCGCTCGATTCCGAGGCCGAGGCAGCCATCCAGGAGAACCTCTACAAGCTCATGCAGGGCAAGACTGTCATCGCCATTGCCCACCGACTGTCGACCATCGCCGCGATGGACAGGCTCGTCGTCATGGACAAGGGCCGGGTCATCGAGGAGGGTTCGCACGAGGAACTCGTCGCCAGCGGCGGGCTCTACGCGCAGCTCTGGCAGCGCCAGTCGGGCGGTTTCCTGCTTGATGACGGCCCGGCCGAAGCCGCCAACGATCCGGTTGCCAAGGGGCAAGCCGCAGAATGATGGCCGCCGCATGATGACAGCCGTCTATCGCTGGTTCGAGAACTGGGTCTATCCGTTCCGGGAGCCGGCGAATCTTCGGCCACCTGCCAGCGTCGGCGGTTTTCTCTGGCACTATGTCGGCCAGGCGAAGTTCGCCTTCTTCGCCATGCTGGTCATTGGCGGCATCGCGCCGCTGGTCGAAGCCGGACTGTTCTATTTCGTCGGGCGGCTGGTCGATATTCTCGACCAGCTTCCCGGCGAGCGCAGCTGGCATGCCTTGTGGACCGCCGCCGGCCCCGAACTCATCTTCATGATCGTCGTGGTGCTGGTCATCCGCACCATCGTCGTCGGCCTGTCGGCGCTGGTCGACGAGCAGACCATCACGCCTGGATTCTACAATCTGGTGCGCTGGCAGGCGCACCGGCATGTCTCGCGCCAGTCCTATGCCTTTTTCCAAAACGATTTCGCCGGCCGCATCGCAACCAAGGTCTGGCAGGCGGGGCAGGCGACCGGCGACCTGATGGAAAGCTTCATCGAGGTCGTCTGGTTCATGCTCGTCTACACGATGACGACGCTGGCGCTGGTCGCCGGCCTTGACCTCAGGCTGGCTGGGCTGGTGGTGATCTGGATTGTTGCCTTCGGCTTTCTGGCCAAGTTTCACGTACCGGCGATCCGCAAGCATGCCGAGGCAACCGCCGAGGCCGGCTCGATGATCAATGGCCGCATCGTCGATTCCTACTCCAACGTGCAGACGCTGAAACTGTTCTCGGCCGACGGCGACGACCGTTACATCCGCAACGGCTTTGATATCTATCTCGATGCGCTGCGGCCGTTCACCCGCCGGCTGACCGGTGTGCGCATGGCGCTGACGACGCTGTCGGGCATCATGATCACCGCGATCGCCTGTTTTGCCGTCTATCTCTGGGTCGAAGGTTCGATCACCGTCGGTGCCGTCGCCTTCACGCTGTCATTGGTGTTGCGGCTCAACATGCTGCTGGGACGGCTGATGATGCAGCTCAACGGCATATTGCGGAACCTCGGCGTGCTGGAAAACTCCAAGGCGCTGATCTCGCAGCCGCTCGGGCTGACCGATGCGCCGGGCGCGAAGGAGCTTGTGGTCGCCGGCGGGCGGATCGATGTCAGAAATGTCGAGTTCCACTACGGCAAGGGCTTTGGTGTGCTCAATGGCATCGACCTCGTCGTGCGGCCGGGCGAAAAGGTCGGGCTGGTCGGGCCGTCCGGCGCCGGCAAGACGACGCTGGTCAATCTCATCCTGCGCCTCTACGACCTCGAAGCCGGCCGGATCACCATAGACGGGCAGGATGTTTCCGAGGTGACGCAGAACTCGCTGCGCGCCAATATCGGCGTCGTCAGCCAGGATACCGCGCTGTTCCATCGTTCCCTGCGCGACAACATCAAGCTCGGCATGCCGGACGCGAGCGATGCGCAAGTGATCGCGGCGGCGAAGAAGGCCGAGGCACATGATTTCATCCTCGGCCTGCGCGACAACCGCGACCGTGCCGGCTACGAGGCCTTTGTCGGCGAACGCGGCGTAAAACTGTCTGGCGGGCAGCGCCAGCGCGTGGCGATTGCCCGCGTCTTCCTCAAGGACGCGCCGATCCTGGTGCTCGACGAGGCGACCTCGGCGCTCGATTCCGACATCGAGGCAGCGATCCAGGAGAATTTGACCAGGTTGATGGAGAACAAGACGGTCATCGCCATCGCGCACCGGCTGTCGACCATCGCGGAACTCGACCGGCTGGTGGTGCTCGACGGCGGCCGCATCGTCGAACAGGGCACGCATGACGAGTTGGTGGCGCTCGACGGGCTCTATGCCCGGCTGTGGAAGCGGCAGTCCGGCGGGTTTCTCTATCATGAGGACAGCGTGCTGGAAGAGACGCGGCCGGCGGAGTAGAACGCGATCATGTCGGTCAGAATGCCCTCGAATTTTGGACAAAGCAGCGCGCAAGAGAGCGCGCTCGACCTGCTCGGCCACGAGATCCTGGCCGAAAAGGCCGCCGCACTTGGCCGCACCGGCCAGCGCGTCGAGGAAACGCTGAAGAAGCTGCGCGAGAATAGCGAGGACGACCATCGCGCCCGGCTCCTGAAGGAAGCTGCCGCGGCCGTCCACGCCTATTTCATCCAGCGCGAACTCTGCGGTTTGCGCAGGCATGAGTCGGTGATCCGCGAGTACGACATTCCAAGGGCGGTGCTGGTCAGGCTCGGCGCCAGCTAAGCTGGACGAGATGTGGTTCAGCCCGCCTCAGGCTGCCCCGGCAGGCATCATTCCAGCCACTCAGTGATAAAACTGCCGTTCTCGTGAATGTCGGTTGTTTCCAGCGGGCCTGGGCCGAGATTGGTGAATTTGTGCGGCGTGTTGGGCGGCACGATCAGGATCTGGCCGGCGGATGCCTCGACCTCCTTGTCGCCGACGGTGAACAGGCCGGTGCCCTGACGGATGATGAAGATCTCTGCATAGGGATGCGTGTGCAGCCGCGGGCCACCACCGACTTCAGGCAGATAATTGAAGATCAGGCAGGAGTTGGAGCCGTAGGCGCCGCATTGCAGCTCGCCCTTCCAGCCGTCGGAGCGAACAGCCCATGTGTCGCGGTCTATGACGTGTGCCATGAGCGGAGGATAGAACGCGCCCGCGTCTGTTGTCGAGGCAAACGCCGACCCCTGATCTGCCGTCGATATAAGGCGGTTTGGCCGGGGCCGAACAGTGTCCAGTGCCACCCCATCCGACGCCGGATTGCGCCCCCGCGACAATCTGCCCTTGTGTCTCCACCCCGCTGGACAAAAACGGGCTTCACGCATAAACCGAAGTCCAAATGCCGGAGGAATTCGCTAGCCTGTTCGCCATGCGCTGTCGGGTTGGCGTGAATGAGCGGGGAACAAGGCTCGACCACCGGCACGGAAGAGGCGAAAGGATCAGGCACCCGTGAGCGCAACCGACACCCAGGATCCCAACCGTCGTGATTTTCTTTACGTCGCCACCGGCATGGCAGCAGTGGTCGGCGCGGGTGCCGTCGCCTGGCCGTTCATCGACCAGATGCGCCCGGACGCCTCGACGCTGGCGCTTGCCTCGGTCGAGGTCGACGTCTCCTCGCTGACACCGGGCATGTCGCTGATTGTCAAATGGCGCGGCAAGCCAGTCGTGGTGCGCAACCGCACCGAACAGGAGATGAAGGACGGCGAGGCGGTCAATCTGGGCGACCTCAAGGATCCGATCGCCCGCAATGCCAATCTGCCGGCCGATGCGCCGGCGACCGATGCCAACCGCACCACGCCGGGCAAGGAAGCCTGGATGGTGATGGTTCAGGTCTGCACCCATCTCGGCTGCATTCCGCTCGGCCAGGAAGGCGATTTCGGCGGCTGGTTCTGCCCGTGCCACGGCTCGCAATACGATACGGCCGGCCGCATCCGCAAAGGTCCGGCGCCGGAGAACATGGCGGTGCCGGTATTCAAGTTCATTTCCGATACCAAGATCCTTATCGGTTGAGGCAGGGGATATTTCGATGAGCGAGGGACACTCGACCTATACGCCCAAGACCGGTATCGAACGCTGGTTCGACGCCCGCATGCCGCTGCCGCGCATGGTCTATGACAGCTTCATAGCCTATCCGGTGCCGCGCAACCTCAACTATGCCTGGACCTTCGGCGGCATCCTGGCGATCATGCTGGTGGCGCAGATCCTGACCGGCATCGTGCTGGCCATGCATTACACGGCCGACACCAATCTCGCCTTCGATTCGGTCGAGAAGATCATGCGCGACGTGAATTCGGGATGGCTGTTGCGCTATCTCCATTCCAACGGCGCCTCGTTCTTCTTCGTCGCCGTCTACATCCACATCTTCCGTGGCCTTTACTACGGCTCCTACAAGGCGCCGCGCGAGTTGCTGTGGATCCTCGGCTGCATCATCTACCTGTTGATGATGGCGACGGGCTTCATGGGCTATGTGCTGCCCTGGGGCCAGATGAGCTTCTGGGGCGCCACCGTCATCACCGGCTTCTTCAGCGCCATTCCGCTGGTCGGCGACTGGATCCAGCAGCTGCTGCTCGGGGGCTTTGCCGTCGATAATCCGACGCTGAACCGCTTCTTTGCACTGCACTATCTGCTGCCGTTCATGATTGCCGGCGTCGTCGTGCTGCACGTCTGGGCGCTGCATGTGGTCGGGCAGTCGAACCCGACCGGCATCGAGGTCAAGTCAAAGACCGACACCGTCGCCTTCACCCCTTACGCGACCATCAAGGACGCGTTCGGCATGATCGTGTTCCTTTTCGTCTTCGCCTATTTCGTCTTTTACCTGCCGAACTTTCTCGGCCATCCCGACAATTACACGATCGCCAACCCGCTGAAGACGCCTGCCCACATCGTGCCGGAATGGTACTTCCTGCCTTTCTACGCGATCCTGCGCGCCATCACCTTCAACATCGGGCCGATCAATTCCAAGCTCGGCGGCGTGCTGTGCATGTTCGGCGCCATCGTCATGCTGTTCCTGGTGCCGTGGCTCGACACCTCGAAGGTGCGCTCGGCGGTTTACCGGCCCTGGTACAAGTTGTTCTTCTGGCTGTTCGTGGCCGATGCCATCCTGCTTGGCTGGCTTGGCTCGCAGCCGGCGGAAGGCGGCGGTCTGATGACTCTCCTGATAGGTGAATTCGTGGGCAACTACGTTGGCTACGCTCAAGCGGCGACACTGTTCTACTTCGCCTTCTTCCTGGTCGCGCTGCCGGTGCTGGGGCTGATCGAGACGCCGCGAAGGCTGCCCAATTCGATCACCGAGGCGGTGCTCGAGAAGAACAAGGGCGGCAGCGGCCATCCGACGGGCGCCACGGCCGCGCCGGAAACCAAGGGCTGAGCGGTAGAGAATCTAAGGGGATTTGGCATGAAGAAGATTCTCACCTCGCTGGCGCTGGTCGGCCTTGTGGCCACCGGTGTCGGAGTTGCAAGCACGGGGGCAATCGCCGCCGAAGAGGCACACAACGCTGCCGCGCCGACGCATTTCCCGATCGATGAGCCGAAGGAGATGGACTGGAGCTTCGCCGGTCCGTTCGGCACCTATGACAAGGCGCAGCTGCAGCGCGGCCTGAAGGTCTACAAGGAAGTCTGTTCGGCCTGCCATTCGATGAACCTGGTGGCCTTCCGGACGCTGGAAGGGCTCGGTTATTCGGAGGCGCAGGTGAAGTCCTTTGCCGCCGAATACACCATCCATGACGGCCCCAACGATGCCGGTGACATGTTCGACCGCCCGGGCAAGCCGTCCGACCATTTCACGGCGCCGTTCGCCAACGTCGAGGCCGCCGCTGCCGCCAATGGCGGCGCCGCGCCGCCCGATATGTCGCTGCTGGCCAAGGCGCGTGGCGTCGAGCGCGGCTTTCCGCGCTTCGTCTTCGATATCTTCACCCAGTACGCCCAGGGCGGTCCCGACTACATCCACTCGCTGCTGACCGGCTATGACGAGCAGCCGCCGGCCGGCATGGTGATTCCGGAGGGCACGCACTACAATCCGTACTTCATGTCCGGCGTGTCGCTGAAGATGCCGAAGCCGCTCTCCGACGGCCAGGTGACCTATGACGACGGCTCGCCGCAGACCGTCGACCAGTATTCCCGCGACGTGTCGGCTTTCCTGATGTGGGCGGCCGAGCCGCACATGGAAGACCGCAAGAAGACCGGTTTCCGCGTGCTGGTGTTCCTGCTGCTGTTCGGCGCCCTGGTCTACCTGACCAAGCGCAAGGTCTGGGAAGGCGTGGCGCACTGAGCGCTGCAGGCATTCGAAAATGCGAGGGCGCCGAAAGGCGCCCTTTCTGCATTCTGGAGCAGGTGAGAACACCGGCTGTGTCACATGGCCGTCACCGCTTTCGGTGATGCTGAGCCGCCCTCATCAAAGGATCGCACCCATGAAAAAATATGCATCGCTGGCAGCAGGCCTTCTGCTGCTTGTCGTCGGCTCCACGGCCTATGCCGAGGACGCGGCACCCTTCGTCACCAACAAGGACATCGACCTGACGATGATCCTGCCACCGCCGCCGGCAAACGATTCCGCCCAGACGAAAGCCGAGTTGGGCGAGGTGCTGACGCTGCAGGTGACGCGCACCCCTGAAATGGAAGCCCGGGCCATCGCCGATGCCCAGGAGGACGTCTGGCGCTTCGCCGATGTCATGGGACCAAAGTTCAACAAGGAAACGCTGCCGAAGTTCAGCGCCTTCTTCGATCGCGTCGTTGCCACCGAAGGCGCGGTCGTCGACCCGGCCAAGGATGTCTGGAAGCGCCCGCGACCGCATCAGCTGAGCGATCTGGTCAAGCCCGTGGTCAAGCTGTCGAGTTCCGGCTCCTGGCCGTCCGGCCATGCGACCGTCGGCACGATGATGGGCATCATCCTTTCCGACATGGTTCCGGAAAAGCGCGCCGAGATCATGGCGCGCGCGGCCGAATATGCCCACAACCGTGAGGTCGGCGGCATCCACTATCCGTCCGATATCGAGGTGGGCAAGATTTCCGGCAGCGTCATTGCCGCCATCCTGCTCAGCCGCCCCGATTTCAAGGCCGAATACGAAGTGGCAAGGTCCGAGCTCCGCTCCGACCTTGGCATGTGACGACCGTCCTGCTCAAAAAAGGCAGCCGGCACACGAAAAAGGGCGCCCCGGGCGCCCTTTTTTAGTGCGGCCACTGCCACGAAGCGAACCGATCCTTTGCCAGACAATTTTTTGCCAGGCGACACATCGCGGTAGCCGTCCTTGGCCTAGCCGGGTTACGATCGGCCAACGTCCTACTGCCGAATCTGGACGACCAATCCCCGGAGAGCCGCCTGATGAAATCGTCCCTTGAAGACACGCTGCTCGCCGCGATCCGCACCATTCCGGATTATCCGAAGCCCGGTATCCTGTTTCGTGACATCACCACTTTGCTCGGCAATGCGCGCGCCTTCCGTCGCGCCATCGACGAACTGGTGCATCCCTATGCCGGCCAGAAGATCGACAAGATCGCCGGCATCGAGGCGCGGGGCTTCATCCTTGGCGGCGCCGTCGCCCACCAGCTATCGGCCGGCTTCGTGCCCATCCGCAAGAAAGGCAAGTTGCCCTACGAGACGGTGCGCGTCGCCTACAGCCTGGAATACGGGCTGGACGAGATGGAGATGCACAAGGACGGTGTTGCACCCGGCGAGAAGGTGATCCTCGTCGACGATTTGATCGCCACCGGCGGCACGGCGGAGGCTGCGGTGAAGCTGCTCAGGCAGATCGGCGCCGACATCCTTGCCGCCTGCTTTGTCATCGACCTGCCGGACCTCGGCGGGCGTGCCAAGCTGGAAGCGCTCGGCGTGCCGGTGCGGACGCTGATTGGGTTTGAAGGGCATTAGCTCTTCTCCCTCGCCCCGTTTACGGGGAGAGGGAAAGCGGAGGGAGCGAAGCGAGCGGAGCAGGGTGAGGGGTAAGGTGCTTCGGTCGAGGATAAGACGCTAACGTTGGTGCCGCCCCTCATCCGCCCTTCGGGCACCTTCTCCCCGTGAATGGGGAGAAGGAAGAAACTCACCCCGCCTTCACCAGCACCGCGCTCTCAAACTCCAGCACCTTGTCGCCGGTCGAACCGAAGGCTTCCGCGCGCAGCGCCAGCATCCGCCAGCCGGGGCGCGAGGCAATGGGGCGATGGGAAAGTGCGGTGCGGCTGAAGGTGACGGTTTCGCCGGCATAGACAGGCTTCAGCCATTTCAGGTTCTTGAAGCCGGGCGAGGGGCCGAATTCGGGCAACGGGCCGGGGCCGGTCCAGTTGATGCCTTCGGCATCCATGCGGGTTTCAAGATTGTATTTCATCCAGGTGGCTGCGGTGTGCCAGCCCGAGGCGCAGAGGCCGCCAAGCACGCTGTTCTTTGCCGCTTCCTCGTCGACATGAAAGACCTGCGGATCGTATTTGCGGGCGAACGCCTTGATCGCCTCGGGTTCGAATCTATGCGAACCGAGCGTGACGGTGACGCCGATGCGAAAGTACTCGTCCAGCGTCATGTGCTGGCCTCACGGGTGAGGAACATGCAGGTGTTTTCGAATTCGAAGACGCTCTCGCCGCGCTGGTTGAACAGTTCGCTGCGCATGGTGATCAGGCCTATCTGCGGCTTCGATCTGGAAATGCGTTTGGCGAGCACGGTGGCGTGGCCGGTGAGCGTGTCGCCGGCCAGCACCGGCTTCTTCCATTTGACCTGGTCGACGCCGGGCGCCCCTTGCGAGGTCGAGTCGAGCAGGAAGGCGTCGCACAGCATGCGCATGAACATCGCGCAGGTATGCCAGCCGGAAGCCGCCAGCCCGCCAAGCAGGCTTGCCTTGCCCGCGGCCTCGTCGAGATGCATCGGCTGTGCATCGAATTCCTGCGCGAATTCGATGATCTCGGCCGCACTTACCAGCTTCTTGCCGAGGTCGAGCGACGCGCCCTCGGTGAAATCCTCGTAGGCCCAGGTCTTTCCGGTCATCATCCGAATCCGGTTCAATATTGTACGATCGCCACGGATCGGGGTTCCCGGATGCAGGCCTGACGGCGTTTGGTCAAGCGATTTCTGGTGATCCAAGCCTTGCTCAGAGCCAACCGCGGCGGCGGAAATACCAGAAGGGCAGGATCGCCGACAGGATCATCAGGCCGATCGCGAAGGGATAGCCGAGCTGCCATTTGAGCTCGGGGATGATGTCGAAATTCATGCCGTAGATCGAGGCGACCAGCGTCGGCGGCAGGAAGATGACGGCGGCGACCGAGAAGATCTTGATGATGGCGTTCTGCTCGATCGAGATCATGCCCAGCGTCGCATCGAGCAGGAACGAGATCTTCTGCGACAGGAAGGTGGCGTGGTCGGCGAGCGACAGCACGTCGCGCGACAAGGTCTTGATGCGGGCGCGGATGTCCTTGCTCATCTTGATCTGGGTCGAGGCATGGGCGAGGAAGCCGGCTAGGCGCTGCAGCGAGATCAGGCTGTCGCGGATCGAAGATGCAAGGTCTTCCTTGCGGCCGATCGCCTTTAGCAGCTCCTGGAAATCGCGGTTGCGCTTGGAAACCTTGGTCGACCGCGCCTCGAAGATGTCGCGCGAGATCGCCTCGACGTCGCGCCCGGCGCGTTCCAGAATGTCCGCGAGGCGGTCGACGATCGCTTCCAGCAGGCCGATCAGGATGGTGTCGCCGCTGGTGCAGCCGGTCGCCACCTTTTCGGCGCGCAGCGGAAAGGTCTTGAAGGCCTTGGGTTCGTGATAGCGCACGGTGATCAGCCTGGAGCCGGCCAGAACGAAAGTGACCGGCGACATCAGGGGATCGTCGGCCTCGGTCTGGGCGGGCAGCGTGGCGGTCATGAAGTAGGCGCCGTCCTCGACATAGAGGCGGCTCGAGATCTCGATCTCCTCCATCTCCTCGCGCGTCGGAATGGCAACGCCAAGCCAGCTCTCGATGGCAGCCTCTTCCTCCTTGGTCGGATTGAAGAGATCTGCCCAGACGACGCTGTCGCCATTTGCCACGAGATCGTCGGTAACGCGCAGGCGATCATTGTCCACGACGAAGGCCTTGATCATCGCCGGCTCTCCCTTGCTCGTGTGGCGAATCCGAAATTCGCGTTACCCTGGAGCGCCGCCACGAGGGCGGGCTGCCCGCAAGATCAGGTGTTGAACTTGAACAGCAGCACGTCGCCGTCCTGGACGACGTATTCCTTGCCTTCGTCGCGTGCCTTGCCAGCTTCCTTGGCCGCCACTTCGCCACCCAGCGTGACATAGTCGTTGTAGGCGATGGTCTGGGCGCGGATGAAGCCGCGCTCGAAGTCGGTGTGGATGACGCCGGCGGCCTGCGGGGCCTTGTCGCCCTTGTGGATGGTCCAGGCGCGCGTCTCTTTCGGCCCGGCGGTGAAGTAGGTGATGAGATGCAACAGATCGTAGCCGGCGCGAATGACCTTGTTCAAGCCAGGTTCGTCGAGGCCGAGCGAGGACAGGAACTCCATCTCTTCTTCGTCCGAGAGCTGTGCGACTTCGGCCTCGATCGCGGCCGAGATCACCACGGTGCCGGCGCCCTGCGCGGTGGCCATCTTCTCCACGGCCTTGGTGTGCTCATTGCCGGTGGCGGCGTCGGCTTCCGCGACATTGCAGACATAGAGCACGGGATGCGAAGTCAACAGGTTCAGCCCCTGCAGGATACGCAGGTCCTCTGCCGAGATGCCCTTGAGCAGGATGCGCGTCGGCTTGCCGGCCTGCAGCAGCTCAAGCGCTGCTTCCATCATCGGCAGCACGGTGGTGGCTTCCTTGTCCTTGCTGCCGGCGCGCTTGCGGATCTGCACGATGCGGCGCTCGAGGCTGTCGAGATCGGCGAGCATCAGCTCGGTCTCGACGGTCTCGGCATCAGCGACAGGATCGATGCGGCCCTCGACATGGGTGATGTCGTCATCCTCGAAGCAGCGCAGCACATGGACGATGGCGTCGACCTCGCGGATGTTGGCGAGGAACTGGTTGCCCAGTCCTTCGCCCTTGGAGGCGCCGCGCACCAGGCCGGCAATGTCGACGAAGGAGATGCGGGTCGGAATGATCTCCTTCGACTTGGCGACGGAGGCAATCTTCTGCAGGCGCGGGTCGGGCACCGCCACCTCGCCGGTATTCGGTTCGATGGTGCAGAACGGATAGTTGGCGGCCTGCGCCGCCGCCGTCCTGGTCAACGCGTTGAAAAGCGTCGACTTGCCGACGTTGGGCAAGCCAACGATGCCGCATTTGAAACCCATTTTGTCCGGTCCTATCGGGAAATCTAATTTTGATCAGGGCTATGGGCGATAGGGGTGATCAACGTCAAGCCCTTGAGCCATGATCCGTGCCCACACTCAGTCCTTGCCGCCGAACAGCTTCTTCAGCATGGCAGCCATTGGGCCGGTCTCTGGCAGCTTGATGGCCGGCTGTTGCGGCCGCGCCTGGCGGACATGACTTTGTGCCTTTGGGCCCGGGGCCTTCGGCGCCTTGGGTGGCGGGCGATCGTCGTCGCCGGTCGGCGTCAGTCTGTCGCGCAACGCCAGCGTCACCCGGTTCATGAAGGAATTGTCGTCGCCCTTGGCCAGCAGTCCGGCGTCGTCGGCGATAGCGTCGAGCAGCACGTCCAGCCATTCGCGATCGGCCTTGGCGAAGTCGCCAAGCACATGGCCGTGCACCATTTCCTTGACGCCGGGATGGCCGACGCCGATGCGCACGCGGCGATAGTCCTTGCCGACATGCTGGTCGAGCGAGCGGATGCCGTTGTGGCCGCCCGAACCACCGCCGACCTTGACCCGCAATTTGCCGGCGGCAAGGTCGATCTCGTCATAGAAGACGGTGAGGGCGGAAGGGTCGAGCTTGTAGAAGCGCAGCGCCTCGCCGACCGCCTGTCCCGACAGGTTCATGAAGGTCTGCGGCTTGATCAGGATGATTTTTTCGCCGGCAAGCGTGCCCTCGGCGATCAGGCCCTGGAATTTCTTCGACCAGGGCGAAAAGGAATGGCGGCGGGCAATTGCGTCCGCCGCCATGAAGCCGACATTGTGCCGGTTATCAGCGTATTTCGCGCCCGGATTGCCGAGGCCTGCAAATACAAGCATCGTCAGCTCCGGGCCGGAATAATTACTTCTCTTCGGCGGCGGGGGTCGCCGCTTCAGGTGCTGCCGCTTCAGCCGTCTCTTCGACCTCCGGCTTCATCGCCGACGAGCCGGCAATGGTCGCGATGGTGAAGTCGCGGTCGGAGATCACCGGCTTGACGCCGGCCGGCAGGGTGACTGCCGAGATGTGGATCGAATCGCCGATGTCGGCGCCGGTGAGATCGACGGTGATGAATTCCGGGATCGCATTGGCCGGGCAGTGGAACTCGACTTCGTGACGCACGATGTTGAGCACGCCGCCGCGCTTGATGCCGGGCGACTTGTCTTCATTGATGAAGTGGACCGGCACGTCAACATTGACTTCGGTGTCCTTGCCGATGCGCAGGAAGTCGACATGGACAGGGAAATCCTTGACCGGGTCGAGTTGGAAGTCCTTCGGCAGGACCTGGATCTTCTTGCCGTCGACATCGATCGTGGCGATCGTGGTCAGAAACCCGCCGCCATGGATCTTGTAGTAGATGTCCTTGTAGGTGAGCGCGATAGCCAGGGGAGGCTGCTTGTCACCGTAGATTACTGCAGGCACTTTACCGTTGCGGCGAACTGCACGGGCGGACCCCTTACCGACCTGTTCGCGTGCTTCGGCCTTGAGCTCGTAAGTGTCGTGGCTCATGGCATTTCCTTTCGGTTTGTTCTGGAGCGTTCGCGGCAAGCAATGTGCCTGGCCGTAAACGTCGAAAGCCGCCGGGTGAGGCGGCCTTCCGCCGCGTTGCCTCCAAGGGTGTCTACGCGGGTGGCGGCTCTATAGCGGAAGGTGGGCGTGAACGCAAGGCGAGGGCAACGGCGATGAATGCCTGCCTTGAACGGAGCCGACGTGCTCATTCCAAAGGCCTGGCTGCACTTGGCTGCCACTCGCCAGGTATCCGCTACAGTCGATCCGCCAACATTGCCAGCATCTTCGTGAACGGGAGCATCAGCCTTGGAAAAGCGGATGCGGCTGGCTAGGCTTCGGCGTCGTGGCAGCGAGGTGACCAAATTCCGAAGCCCACCTTTTCCGAAATTGCCCGCCGCGCCGGGGTCGGTACGGCCACAGTAGAGCGCGTGCTGAACGGCAGGGGCGGGGTTAGGCCAGAAACCGTGGAGAAGGTGGTCGCCGCCGCGCGCTCGCTCGACTATCCGCGCCGGCTGCCCGAGGCGCATCGCGGGGTCATCCGCATCGAGGTCATCCTGGTGCGGCCTGACGCGACCTTCTTCGCCCGGCTTTCCCGCGCCTTCGAGCGCATCGCCGCGACGCTCGACCGGACAATCGCCGTCCACCGCACGTTTCTCGACGAGGCGAACCCGGCCGAGATCGCCGCGCGCATCCTCGATCCGGACATGCGCCGCGCCGCCCTCATCCTCGCCGTGCCCGACCATCCGCTGGTCAGCGCCACGCTTCGCAAGCTCGAGGGTGAAAGAATCCCGACGGTGCAGATCGTGACGCAAATCTCGGGCACGAAAAGCACCTATGTAGGCATCGACAATTACGCCGCCGGCCGCATGGCCGGGCTGCTGATGGCGCGTATGCAGCGGCGGACGGGCAAGGTGATCGCCATCTGCCACAGCCAGATCTACCGCGTCCACCGCGACCGCGTGCGCGGCTTCTTCGACTATCTGATCGAGGCAGGCCACGACTTCGAGCCGGTCGCCGCACTCTTTGGTCATGACGATGGCGACCGCAACGCCGAGCAATTGTATGAGGCGCTGAAACGCTGGCCGGACCTTGCCGGCCTCTACAATGCCGGCGGCGCCAACACGGCGCTGAACGAGGTGCTGCGCCGCCACCCGCGCGGCCGCGATATCTTCTTCGTCGGCCACGAGCTCACCGAACGCAGCACGCGCGCGCTCAGCGATGGGACGATGGATGTCGTGCTCGACCAGGCGCCGGAAGCGCAGGCGCGCCGCGCCATCGACCTGGTGCTCGCCGCGCTCAACCTGCACGACCTGCCAGTCGACAACCCGCCGATCCGCTTCATCACCTTCACCGCCGAGAACCTTTGATCTGATTTGATCAAGGAACAAGCGGCGCCCCGAAGGGCGCGGTGTTACCTCTCGCAAAACGGGAGGATCACCAGTGACGAGACGGCTGACAGTCAGCGACCTGCAGAGCGCCAAGGGCAGCAAGAAATGGCTGCAGCTGCATGTCGACACGCCGGCCGAGGCGGCCGCCGCTGTCGCCTGCGACATCGTCATCCTGTCCTGCGAACCCGACCACAATCTTGAGCCGATCCGCCAGGCGGTGCCCTTCGCTTTCCTCTCCGTCGGCATGCCGCATGGCGCGGTCGCTTCGCCCGACGAGGCGGTGCGGCTCGGTTTCGCCATGCTGAAGCGTGGCGCCGACGCCATCTATTGCTCGCACTCGCCGCGCTTGATCGAGGCGATGGCGGCGGAGAGCATTCCGGTCACCGGCCATGTCGGCCTGGTGCCGAACCGCGCCACCTGGACGAATTTCCGCGCCATCGGCCGCACGGCGGAAGAAGCCTTCAAGGTTCTGCGCGCGGCGAAGGATCTGGAGAATGCCGGTGCCGCCTGCATCGAGGTCGAGGTGGTGCCGGTGCGGCTGGCGGAGCACATCACCCGCGCCACGCCGCTGATCACCATGGGCATGGGCTGCGGTTCGGCCTGCGACACGCAGTATCTGTTCTCCAGCGACGTGCTCGGCACCCACACCGGCCACTATCCGCGCCATGCCAAGCGCTATGCCGACTTCGTCACGCTGGAGGCGGAGCTGCAGGAAAAGCGCATCGCTGCCTTCCGCGCCTTCGGCCGCGACGTGACAGCCGGCGCCTACCCTGAAGGCAAGCATCAGGTCTACATGGACGATGCCGCCTATGACCGGTTCCTCACCCTCTCCCAATCCCTGTGAGATCGCCATGGACGACCTGAAATACGGCACGCGCAACAAGCGAGGCGACTGGGCTCCGAGCGAACCGGCCGGCACAGCGCCGCTGTTCACCTTTCCGCCGCGCCCGCTGGCGCTGCTGAAATGGATGCCGAGTTATTTCCTGCCTTACAATCTGCTCTTCGCGCTCTCGGCCGTAGCGTGGTGGCGCTTCGTGCTGCCCGACGTCGAGGTGATGAAGACGCTCGCCTTCGGCTGGATCCTGTGGCTTTTCCTCGTCAACTGCGCGGCGCTGCTGGTCTTCTTCGGCGTCTTCGAGCTTCGACTCTACATTTTGAGAGCCCAGGGCAACCGCTTCAAATACAACGGCAAATGGCCCTCCGAGCAGAAGAGCAAGGCGTTCTTCTTCGAGAACCAGAACATCGACAACATGCTACGCACCTTCGGCACCGGCGTGCCGATCTGGACGGCGATCGAGGTGGCGGTCCTCTATGCCTACGCCAATGGCTACGTGCCGTGGCTGCCCGTTGCCGAGCATCCAGTCTACCTGTTCTGCCTGGCACTGGTGGTGCCGATCATCCACGAGACGCATTTCTTCCTGCTGCACCGGGCAATCCACTGGCCGCCGCTCTACAAATCGGTGCATTCGGTGCACCACAATTCGGTCAACCCGTCGCCGTGGTCGTCGCTGTCGATGCATCCGGTCGAGCAGTTCGGCTATCTCGGCGTCGCGCTCTGGCACCTGGTCATCCCGTCGAACCCGCTGCTCGCGCTCTACCAGCTCCACTATGCCGGCTTCGGCGCCATTCCCGGCCATGTCGGCTTCGACAAGGTCGAGCTGACCGAAGACACCAGCGTCGATAGCCACGCCTATATCCACTACCTGCACCACAAATATTTCGAGGTGAACTACGGCGACGGCCTCATCCCCTTCGATCGCTGGCTGGGCACATTCCACGACGGCAGCAAGGAAGGCGAGGCCCGGATGCAGGCCCGCTACGAGCAGAAGAAGGCGCGCGCCAACGCCGCCCAATAGGAGCCCGAACAGACAGCCCAAAAGACAGCCACGCGAGGCGGCTCTGGCCGTCCGCGCAAGCCATCCCGCAAGGGCCGGAAGTCAAAGGAGGAGTGAACCGGCACTCCATCCGCAAGGGAGGAAAACCGTGAAGAAACTTCTCATTTCGACCGCGCTGGCGGCCTTGATGTCGACGGCATTCACCACGACTATGTCGACCAATGCGATGGCTGCAAAAATTGGCGTCAGCATCGTCAACTTCGATAACAATTTTCAGACGCTGCTGAGGGACGGCATGCAGGCCCGCGCCAAGGAGAAGGGCGCCGGCATCCAGGTCGAGGACGCGCAGAACGACGTCGCCAAGCAGCTCGACCAGGTGAAAAACTTCATCGCCAGCGGCGTCGACGCCATCATCGTCACGCTGGTCGACACCAATGCCTCCAAGACCATCAGCGAGGAAGCCGCCAAGGCCGGCATTCCGCTTGTCTTCGTCAACCTCGAACCGTCGGACATGGCGAACCTGCCGGAGAAACAGGTCTATGTCGGTTCGAACGAGGTCGAGTCCGGCACGCTGGAAGCCTTCGAGGTCTGCAAGATGCTGCGCGCCGAGGGCAAGTCGGCGGGCGCCACCGCCTACATCGTCATGGGCAGCCTGGTGCACCAGGCCGCGCTGCAGCGCACCAAGGATGTCGAACAGGTCTTTGCCACCGACATGTGCAACTTCATCAAGGTCACCGACAAGCAGTCGTCGGAATGGTCGCGCGACAATGCGCAGAACCTGATGACCAACTGGCTGACCGCAGGCGCGGCACCCGACGCCGTCCTCGCCAACAATGACGAATCCGCCATCGGCGCCATATTGGCGCTCAAGGCCAACGGCGTCGACATGAAGAACGTCGTCGTCGGCGGCATCGACGCCACGCAGGATGGGCTGCAGTCGATGAAGGCCGGCGATCTTTCGGTGACGGTGTTCCAGAACGCCAAGGGGCAGGGTGGCGGCGGCGTCGACGCGGCGCTTGCGCTGGCCAAGGGCGAGAAGGTCGACCGCGTCGTCTACGTGCCGTTCGAACTGGTGACGCCTGCCAACGCCGGCGAGTACCTCAACAAGAACTGATCCCAGGACTGGGGCCTCCGGGCGGCCATGAAGGCTGTCCGGATGTCCGCCGCGATCGAATTTTACGGATGAGAGAAATGACCAGTTGGATCAGGGCCTGCGGCCTCGACGACATCGAACAGGAAGGCGCCCGCCGCTTCGACCATGAAGGCCGGACCTATGCGGTCTTCCGCTCACCCGACGACGAAGTGTTCTGCACCGACGGCTTGTGCACGCACGAAGCCGTCCATCTCGCCGAAGGGCTGGTCATGGATTACGAGGTCGAATGCCCCAAGCATGCCGGCGCCTTTGACTATCGCACCGGCGCGGCAAAGCGGTTGCCACCCTGCATCAACCTCCGCACCTATCCAGCCAAGGTCGAATCCGGCTCCGTGCTGATTGCGATCAGCCAATGACAGAAGCGATGGTCGCCGCTCAGGCCGGCAGCGGCTTGCCGGCCTGCTCGGCTACCATGTATTCGGCGTACCAGTCAGGCCAGTTCTCATCGCGTTGTCCGCCAGTGCGCTTCTCGTGCTCGCCATGCGCGGCCGCCGCGCGCCGCAGCGCGGCGGCAAGCTCGGTCGACGAGGTGAATGTCGTGTCGCCGGCGTCCACCCGTCCGGGCAATCGTGCCGTGATTTCCTGCAACAGCCAGCCATTGCCGTCCGGATCCTTGAACGAGGCGAATGAGGAGTAGCTGCGCCCCTCGGGATCCCTGCCGCTGAGCGGCGGCTGTCCCGGGCCCGCCCGGTGGAAGACTTCGCTGGGATTGGCTCCGCGCGCCACAAGCTCGGCGCGGGCGGCTTCGATATCGGACACAATGAGATAAAGGCCCTGCGCCGAGCCGGGCGCGGCAGACGTCAGGCCGGTGCCGAAGTGGATGGAAGCCGGCGAGCCCGGAGGCGTGAACTGCACGACCCGAAACGTGTCGCCGACGGGGAAGTCGGCGTCCAGGCGCCAACCCAGGCCGCCGTAGAAACGCTTGGCGCGGTCGACGTCCGAAACAGGGATGACGGCGGCCTCGAACTTCATATCGACACCTGTCTGAGTACTGCTCATGATCAACCTCCTTGGTTTTCCGCCCGCGGCGTTGATACCGCGCTCAGGAGCGGGCGGTAAACCGCCCGCTCAGGCTTTCACGCAGCGCCGGCTTCCAGCTTTCTGGCTTGCTTCACGTTCGGCAAGAACGCCGTCAGCAGGCCGAGCGGAAGGCGGGCGTGCAAGCCATGGCGGGCAAGGGCGGGGCAGGGCTATTCCTGATTGCCGCTCAGCGCGTCGCGCAGCGTCTGGATCTGCCGGTTCAGCGCGTCGAGCTGTGTCAGCGTCATGCCCGAGCGCTCGATCAGGGTTTCGTTGAGGCAGTTGCACTGGACGAGCAGGGCGCGGCCGGCGGCGGTCAGGTCGACCTGCACCTGACGCTCGTCGGTCTGGCTGCGCCGGCGCGTGACCAGCCCTGCCTGTTCCATGCGCTTGACCAGCGGCGTGATCGTGCTCGATTCCAAAGCGAGCCTGTGCGCGATGCTGCCGACCGACATGCCGTCGGCCTCGGCGAGCGCGTTCAGCACGAGATATTGCGGGTAGGTGATCCCCATTTCGTCCAGCATCGGCTTGTAGGTGCGGTTGATCGCCATGCTGGTGGCATAGAGTGTGAAACAGAGCTGATTGTCCAACGGGAGAGGCACGGCGCATTCCTTTTGCCGACTGAGCATTTCAGATATGTACCACGAAAAATGATATCGCGATATATATCTTCTGTAGACAAGGGTTTCGATCTGCGCTAGACATATTGTTATCGCGGCATTTATTATCGCGAAAACAATAAATGGAGATTGAGATGACCAAGCCCGGCAGCAGCACGATCACCACCAAGGACGGCACCGAGATTTTCTACAAGGATTGGGGAACCGGTCAGCCCATCGTCTTCCATCATGGCTGGCCGCTGAGCAGCGACGACTGGGACGCCCAGATGCTGTTCTTCCTGTCGAAGGGCTACCGCGTCGTTGCCCATGACCGGCGCGGCCATGGCCGCTCGACCCAGACCGATACCGGCAACGAGATGGACACTTACGCCGCCGATGTCGCGGAACTTGTGGCGCATCTCGACCTCAAGGGCGCCATCCATGTCGGCCATTCGACCGGCGGCGGTGAAGTAGCCCGCTATGTCGCGAAATATGGTTCAGGCGGCCGCGTCGCCAAGGCGGCGCTGCTCGGCGCCGTGCCGCCGATCATGCTGAAGACCGCGGCCAATCCTGGCGGCCTGCCGATCGAGGTCTTCGACGGTTTCCGCGCCGCCCAGGCCGCCAACCGCGCCCAGTTCTTCCACGATGTTGCCGCCGGTCCGTTCTACGGCTTCAACCGTCCCGGCGCCAACGTCTCGCAGGCGGTCGTCGAAAATTGGTGGCGCCAGGGCATGATGGGCGGCACCAAGGCGCATTACGATTGCATCAAGGCGTTCTCGGAAACCGACTTCACCGACGATCTGAAGGCCATCGACGTGCCGGTGCTGGTCATGCATGGCGACGACGACCAGATCGTGCCGATCGCCGACTCGGCGCTGCTGGCGGTCAAGCTGCTCAAGAAGGGCGAGCTCAGAGTCTACAAGGGCTTCCCGCATGGCATGGCAACCACCCACGCAGATGTCATCAACGCCGACCTGCTGGCCTTCTTCAAGGCCTAGAATCGTCCAGTTGGATAGACAAAGGGCACCGGCCGTCAGGCGGGTGCCCTTTGCTTCATCGAAATGTCCGCGGGATCCTATTTGCCGAGAAAGCCCGTGATCAGCTTGACGGTGGCGTCGGGGTTTTCCTCCATGATCCAGTGACCGGAGGCGGGCACGATGCCGCCCGTGACATCGGTCGCGACAAGCCGCAAAGTATCGGCCTGCGTGGTGCCGGCGGATTTTTCGCCGCCGACAGCCAACACCGGCATGGTCAGTTTGCCGCCGGTGGCGAGCATCGCCTGGTTGTCGATCGCGTCCTGGTCAAAGGCCTTGAACTGCTCGAAAGCGTCATGCATCGCATGCGGGCGGGCGTAGAGTTTGGCGTAGTGCCTGCGCGTTGCCTCGTCGATCTTCTTGGGGTCGGCCGACAGCTCGTTGTAGAAGCGGTCGAGATAGATGCGCTCGCGACCCGCGACCAGCCGCTCCATATCCGGGCCGCGGAAGTTGAAGTGCCAAAGCAGCGGGCTTTGCTTGATCTTTTCCCAGTCGCCGATGCCGGGCAGCGGCGCATCGATGATGACCCATTTGGTGATGCGCTTGGGATATTGCGCGGCAAGCGCATAGCCGACCATGTTGCCGATGTCGTGGGTGACCAGGTCGGCCTTGTCGATCTTCAGGGCATCCAACACGCCCGCGATGTCGACGGCCTGGTTCTTCTTGGTGTAGCCCGCTTCCGGGTGGGCAGAGAGCCCCATGCCGCGCAGGTCGGGCACGATGACGGTGTGGTCCTTCGCAAGTGCCACCGCCGCCGCGCCCCACATGTCTCCGGTATCGGCAAAGCCGTGCAGCAGCACGACCGCGGGACCCTTTCCGCCGACGCGCACATAGAGTTTGGTGCCGTTGGTTTCGACGGACTGCGTCTTGAAACCCGGGGGAAAGGGAACGATGCGTGCCATGGCCGGCACGGTAACGAGAAGCACACCCAACACGGCCAACACGATCTTGCGCATATCATTCTCCAGAGACGCCGTGGGCCCCAAGCCTTCAGCGATGACTATCTCCTAACAGGCTTTTCACCCGGCGTATGGCGAAAGAAGCAGAGAGGGCGCGGCAAATGCCGCGCCCTCTTGTCGAACCGGAAAATCGAACGGTTTTAGCTGGCTATCGCCTGCGCCTTCCTGGCTTCCTTCATGTTGGGCAGGAACACGGTCAGCAGACCGAGCAGGGGCAGATACGAGCAGACCTGGAAAACGAAATCGATGCCCTTCATGTCGGCGACGACGCCGAGCACGGCGGCTGCAATGCCGCCCATGCCGAAGGCAAAGCCGAAGAAGATGCCGGCGATGGTGCCGACACGCCCCGGTACCAGCTCCTGCGCGAAGACCACGATGTTGGAGAAGGCCGACGACAGGATCAAGCCGATCAGCACCGTCAGCACCATCGTCCATTCGAAGTTGGCGTAGGGCAGGGCGAGTGTGAACGGCAGCACGCCGACGATCGAGAACCAGATCATCGCCTTCTGGCCGTAACGGTCGCCGAACGGGCCGCCGAGCAGGATGCCGAGCGCCGAGGCGCCGAGGAACAGGAACAGCATGACCTGGCTCATCTGCACCGAAACGCCGAACTTATGGATGGAATAGAAGGTGTAGTAGCTGGAGAGCGAGGCGATGTAGGCGTTCTTGGTCAGCACCAGCAAGGTCAGCACCGCCAGCGCTCCCATCACCTTGCGGCGCGGGAAGGGCGAGACGAAGCTTGCCGCCTTGCGGTTGCCCTGCGCGGCGCGCATCCGGCTGTACCAGCCGCCGACCCGCGACAGAACGATGATGCCGATCAGCGAGCCGACTGCGAACCAGGAAATGCTGGTCTGGCCGAAGGGCACGACGATGAAGGCGGCGAGCAGCGGCCCCATCGACTGGCCGAAATTGCCGCCGACCTGGAACAGCGATTGCGCCAGGCCAAAGCGACCGCCCGAGGCAAAGCGGGCAATGCGCGAGGATTCCGGATGGAAGATTGCCGAGCCGATGCCGATCAGCGAGGCGCCGACCAGAAGCAGGGCATAGTGGCCGGCATAGGCCAGCACGACCAGGCCGATCAGCGAGGAAGCCATGCCGTAGGGCAGGGAATAGGGCATTGGCCGCTTGTCGGTGATCATGCCGATGATCGGCTGCAGCAGCGACGCCGTTACCTGGAAGGTGAAAGTCAAAAGACCGATCTGCCAGAAATCGAGACCGTAATTCTCTTTCAGCAGCGGATAGATCGCCGGCAGCAGCGACTGCATGATGTCGTTGATGCCATGGCAAAAACTCACCGCCAGAATGACGGTGAAGGCGGTCGCCTGGGCTGAAGGGAGGCTGGCGCCGGCTGGCGGCGCAATGCTGGTGGCTGTCGTATCGGTCAAGGCAGGCTCCGAGGTCTTTTTGGCGGGTGTTTGCCCGCGGGCAGGCTTGGCGGCCGCTCCTGCGGACCGCCTTAAGGACGCTCGTCTGAAGCGCCTCAAGGACGCCCCTGCGGAGCGCCTTGGGGATGGTTGCCTTATAAGCCGCTTGCGAGGCGACTTCTTTCGTGGTTTGGTCCAATAGTTTCGCAAGTGGGCCATAGCCGATGCCGCATGGCAGGGAAATCTTCAGAGGCGACGCCGCCGAGCTCGGCCGACTGCATCAGAGTCGCTGGCAGTGGCTGGAGCAGGCTGTCGGGCCGGCGGTGGCATTGCCGACCGAATATCCGGACGGCTACCACGTGCCGCAACACCATCACAGCCGCAGCCAGCTGCTGCATGCGCTGGTCGGCGTCGTGCTGGTGACGACGCGGCATGGACGCTGGATGGTGCCCCCCGATCACGCCATGTGGATCCCGGCCGGCATCGAGCATTCCGTCGAGATGCTGGGCGATGTCTCGATGCGCTCGGTCTACGTGATGCCGGAAGCAATTGCCGGGCTGCCGGACAGCTTGCGTGTCGTCGGCATCACCGATTTGATGCACAGCCTGATCGTGGAATCGGAAAAGCTGCCGCAAGGCGCCGAGCTGGAGGGCCGTGGCGGGCTGATCATGAACCTTCTGCTGCATGAGATACCGAACCTGCCGGAACGGCCGCTCGGTCTGCCATTTCCGTCCGATCCAAAGCTGGCCGCACTGTGCCGGCGTTTCGTCGCGGCACCTTCGCCGCATGCGACGATCGACGAGTGGGCCGACATCGTCGGCATGAGCCGCCGCTCCTTCACCCGCGCCTTCCATCGTCAAACCGGATTGTCGCTGTCGACATGGCGCCAGCAGGCCTGTCTGTTCGCGGCCCTGCCCAGGTTGGCCGACGGCGAACCGATCACCAGGGTGGCGCTCGATCTCGGCTATGACAGCGTGCCGGCCTTCATCACCATGTTCAAGCGCATGCTGGGGGCCTCACCGCGTGCCTATATGCGCGGCGCCCGCGATAGCGGGGAGGGGACGCGGCGGATAGCCGGCCCAGTTCGACCGGAGAGTGCCGCGCCTTAATCGAACAGGCTGGAGACGGATTCTTCGGTCGCGGTGCGCGAGATCGCTTCGCCCATCAGGTCGGCGATGGAGATGACGCGGATGTTGTGGGCGTCGAGCACCGCTTGCGTAGGCTGGATGGAATCGGTGATCACCAGTTCCTGCAGCTTCGAGCCGGCGATACGGGCGCAGGCGCCGCCGGACAGCACGCCGTGGGTGATGTAGGCGGTGACGCTGGTGGCGCCATTGGCGAGCAGCGCGTCGGCGGCGTTGCACAGCGTGCCGCCCGAATCGACGATATCGTCGATCAGCAGGCAATCCTTGCCGGCGACGGCGCCGATGATGTTCATGACTTCCGACTCGCCGGGGCGCTCGCGGCGCTTGTCGACGATGGCCAGTTGCGCATCGAAGCGCTTGGCCAGCGCGCGGGCGCGCACCACGCCGCCAATATCGGGCGAGACGACGACGACATTGGCAAGCTGCTTGTATTTGGCCTTCACGTCACGGGCCATGACCGGCACGGAGAACAGATTATCGGTCGGGATGTCGAAAAAGCCCTGAATCTGGCCGGCATGGAGATCGAGCGTCAGCACGCGGTCGACGCCGGCTCGCGTGATCATGTTGGCGACCAGCTTGGCCGAGATCGGCGTGCGGCCGGAAGCGCGGCGATCCTGCCTGGCATAGCCGAAATAGGGGATCACTGCGGTGATGCGCTTGGCCGACGAGCGCATGAAGGCGTCGATCATGATGAGCAGTTCCATCAGGTGATCGTTGGTCGGGAATGAGGTGGACTGCAGGATAAAGACATCCTCGCCGCGCACGTTTTCCTGGATTTCGACGAAGATTTCCTGATCGGCGAAGCGCCTGACGCTGGCTTTGCCCAGCGGTACATTGAGGTAGCGGGCGACCGCTTCGGCCAGCACCCTGTTGGAATTGCCCGCGAAGAGCTTCATGCACCGTTCCTGGTGAAGGATGGAGAGGCCCTAACTGACTCTCATGAGCCTCTTAACCGGGCTTTTAGCGGGCCGCGCCGGTATTGCAAGCCTCGTGATCGGGAATCCGCCGGCTAATCTCAAAAACGTCAACACTGACGAAAGCGGGCAACACGCCGATCAGCCGGCGGCGCCACCAAGCCATGCGGCGAACTGGTCGATCGTCTGGTCGGCGATCGCCTGCATGGTTGCGGGCGCGACCGCCGCCCAGCCTTCGCCGCCATTGACCGAGGGTGCTTTCTGCTGGCCGTTGATGCGGTGCAGCCGGTTGCCTGCAGGGTCATAGACATCCCAGACATAGATGACGGTGGTGTCCGTGCCTTCCGTCATCGTCGAGAAATAGCCCTTAAGCACATGCGTGGCAGTCTGGTCGGCGCTGCCGGCGAGTGTGATGCCGCGTTGCCTGGCGCGCGTCTGAAGCTCGGCCGTCAGCGGCGTTGCGGCTTCCACCGAGGCGCCGACAATCGGCGCCACCTGCAGCCGCGTCTTCGACAGGATGGCTGCAGTCTGGGCCGGGGTGGTTGGGCTAGGAGCAGCAGTGGCGGGCGACGAAGGCGCCGGAGTGGCGGCTGCAGCACTGCCCGGTGCCGTCGGCACCGTCTGTGTCAAGGTCGTTGGCGGGGCGATGGCCGAAGGCTCGAGGACGTCCTTGGCATTGGTGCAAGCAGCCAGCGCCAGTGCGGCGAGCAATGACACGGTCGTCACATGCGATCGTCTCATTTGCCTGAAAACTCCTTGGCGCTGAACGCCCTGATGAACGCCCTCCGCATTCCTGCCATTATGGATTCACTGTACGATCAAGTCGAGATCATGGCGTGAAAGCGGCTTCGGCTGCGATTCGGTTGTCAGATAGGTGCGGCCAAGGGTCATCGCCGTCTCGGTTTCGGAGTCCATGATGATCATGTGGGCAAACAGCGTCATATTTGGCGCGATCGGCTCGGGATTACCCTGGTAGAACATCGGCATGTCCATCCAGGACGGGGTGAAGCGGGCGCCGACCGAATAGCCGCAAGCGTTCAGCCGGTGCTTGGTCAGATTGTGCGCTTCGAGCGTGCGGGCATGGGCGTCGAAGACGTCGCCGAAGGTGTTGCCCGGCGTCATCGCCTTTTCCACTGCGAGAAGGGCGGCGCGCGCGGCGTCGAACAGTTCCTGGTGGCGCTTCGACACCTTGCCGGTCAGCACGGTGCGCATCATCGGCGCGTGATAGTGGTGGAAGACACCGGCCCATTCGAGCGTCAGCTGGTCGTTCTTGGTGAGCTTGCGGCGGCCGGCCTTGTAGCGGCACAAAAGCGCGTCGATCCCGGAGCCGATGATGAATTCGTTGGCCGGATAGTCGCCGCCGCCGGCAAAGATCGCGCCCTGCATGGCGGCCAGGATCAAGGCTTCGTCGCCGCCCTGCTTGATCAGCGGCAGGGCCGCATCCAGCGCATCGTCGGAGAGATTTGCAGCCTTCTCCGCCTTGGCGATTTCGGCCGGGCTCTTGAACAGCCGCAGCCGGCCGACAATGCCGGAAGCGTCGGCGATCTGGCCAAAGGTCTGCAACTGTTCGTCGAGGCGACGGCCATTATAGGCAGTCAGGCCGTGCGTGTCGTATTCGACGCCGATGCGGGCGCCGAGCAGGCCGAGTTCATTGAGCAGGTTGCGCAGGTCGACCGCCGGATTGGCACCGTCGCGGTCGGTCCACAGCACGATGTTGTCGATGATCGAGGTGTGGCGCGCCTGGCGCAGATCGGCCGAGCGGGTGAGCAGAACCATCGACCCATCGGCCTTTACCACGAGGCACTGGAAGAAGCAGAAGCCGAACGTGTCGTAGCCGGTCAGCCAGTACATGCTTTCCTGTGCAAACAGCAGCACGGCATCGAGCTTCTTCTCGGCGAGTTCGATCATCAGCCGATCGCGCCGCGCGTCAAATTCCGGCCGTTCGAAATGCAGCGCCATCACTCTTTCTCCAAAACGATTGCCGAAACCTGTCGCCCATAGTCCGCTTCCTTCCGGTGCGTGGTGCGCCGGTAGGAGTAAAAAAGGTCTTCCTCGGCGTAAGTGCAGCGGCCGAGGCCCTCTGCGGTTACGCCGGCCCTGCTAAGCCGGTCGACCGTATAGAGGTTGAGGTCGAACATCGCATGGCCGGGAGTTGCCGAGGGTGTGAAATAGCTGATGTTTGCTGCATCCGCCTCGACAAAGCGAGCGACGAATTCCGGTCCGACCTCGTAGTTCTCGGGGCCGATGGAAGGGCCGAGCACGGCGACGATGCGCTCGCGGCGGGCGCCGAGGCCTTCCATCGCGGCAATGGTGTTTTCAAGCACACCTGACAAAGCGCCCTTCCAGCCGGCATGCGCCGCGCCGATGATGCGCGCTTCGGCATCCGCGAACAGGATTGGCCCGCAATCGGCTGTCGAGGCGCCGACGGCGATACCGGGCCGGTCGGTGACGACGGCGTCGGCCTTGGGTCGCTCGCCGGCAAAGGGCTCGCGGGCAATGACGACATCCGGTGAATGGATCTGGTGCGCGGTCAGCAAATGGTTTGCCGGGACGCCCATCCAGTCGGCGACACGGCGGCGGTTCTCGGCGACCAGCGTCTGGTCGTCATTCGAGCCGGTGCCGATGTTAAGGCCCTGATAGATGCCGCTGGAGACGCCGCCAACACGGGTGAAATAGCCGTGACGGATGCCTTGCGCGCGCGCATTCTCCAGCAAGGGCGACCGAACGGGATCCGGCTTGGTCTGATTCAGCATGGACGGGTTGTTGTCCGCGGCGGCGATTTCGTCAAGGCGAAGTTCAAGGCGCGTGCCGGACAAGAGCCTGGACAAAGGCAGCCAGACGCCGTGTCCGGCGGCCTCGCCGGCTTGGCGAAAAGCCGGCCTTCGACTATAGCCAGTGATCGACGGACCAGACGGTTTGGGTTCCGGCGAAAGTGTCAATGGCCTGGAAACCACTCAAGAGCCTGATCCGCGGATTCATCAGAACCGTCAGGTGCGCAAAGCGAAGGCGGCGGCAATTGGCCAATGCTGCGTGGCAGGCTGGATGAGAGCAATATCGCCGACGTTGGAAAGACGACGGTCGGCCTGAGTCTCGGCGGCGTGGACGTCGACCACCGCATACTCGGCGACAGCTTCTTCCATATTGGCGGCGCCTCATACGGGAACCTGATCAGCACGCAGCGCCACCGCCGGCTGATGTCGGACTATCTCTGGGACACCTATCTCGGCGGCGTGGCGGGACGGCTCGTCAACGACCTCTGAGGCCGGATGATCGGCTGATTGATGCGAGGCCTAGAGCCTATTCCATCCCGATGGAATCGGGATGGGGCTCTATCCCTTTGTTTGAGCATGGTCTTTTCCGAAAACCGGATTCCACTTTTTCGGGATCATGCTCTAGCCGGCTGCCTTCGGCTGGATTTTCAGCACTTTGAAAAGCTCGCCCATGGCATCGGGGCCGGCCAGGCGCTCGACGGCGTCGGCAATGGTCTGCCGCGACTGTTCATTCGCCTGCGCGCCGAGCAGCCCGGCTCGCTCGAGCAGGCCCATGCCAAGCAGGAATTCGCCCTGTGTGGCGAGCTGTGCATCGAGGCCGTGCGCCCGGACAATCCTGGCCAAGGCGGCGAAATCGACATGGGCGGTGAGGTCGGCTTCGCCCGGATTGGCCAGAACGTCTTCGTGATCGTGCTTGCGCAAGGCCTGCAATGTGTCGCCGACGCCGGGCTTGAGGTGGCCATAATCGATGAGCAGGCCAGCGCCGCCATGCTTGGCCAATCGTTCGGCGATGGCCGCCATCAGCGCGGCGCGGGCCGGTGCCACCTCGACGATCGCGCCTTGAGGTGCATTCCCTGCGTCGTCCGGCAACAGTGTTGGGTCGATTGAACCGACGCCGGCGAAGAAACGCAAATCATCGGCGTCGTCGAGGCCGATCATCCGTTCGCGCCAGTCGGCGCCGGCACGGATGAACTGGCGGATGGGGACCGCGTCGAACAATTCATTGCCGACGATGAGCAGCGGCGTCTGTGGCAGCGTTTCGATGGCTTCGTGCCAGCCGATGCTGGCCGCTGTCCCGGCAAGCGTCTGCTTCTGGATTTCGGACAATCTCGGACTGGTCTCGATCATGGCGAAGGATGCGCCGGTGGTCAGCGCCGGATCGAGCCGTGACAGCGTGCGCAGCATGTCCTTCATCAGCGTGCCGCGGCCGGGGCCGATCTCGGCGATGGTGACCGGCGCCGGCCGGCCGATCGCCTGCCAGGCCTGGTAGAGCCAGATGGCAATCAGTTCGCCAAACATCTGGCTGATCTCGGGTGCGGTGACAAAATCGCCGGCGGCGCCGAAAGGCTCGCGCGTCGTATAGTAGCCGTCCTCGGGATCGAACAGGCAGAGCGCCATGTACTCGTTGACGGGGATAGGCCCTACCGCGCCGATCAGGTCGATGATGCGGGCTTTGAGCCGTGTCATGCCGGCTGCGGCTGTGGCACCTGCCTGGCCGTCGCCATCGCCCAGATGCCGACAAGCACCATCGGCAGCGAGAGGATCATGCCCATGGTCAGCCAGTCGGTGCCGAGGAGATAGCCGAGCTGCTGGTCGGGCTGGCGGAAGAATTCGACGATGATGCGCGACAGGCCATAGCCGCAGATGAAGGCGCCGCCGACGAAGCGCGGCGTCTTCAGCTTGAGCCTGGAATGGGTGAGGATGCGCAAGACGAGAAACAGCACCAATCCCTCGAGCAGCGCCTCGTAGATCTGGCTCGGATGGCGCGGAAACGGTCCGCCATTGGGGAATTCGACGGCCCACGGCACGTCGGTCACACGGCCCCAGAGTTCGGAGTTGATGAAATTCGCCAGGCGGACAAGGCCCAGCCCAACCGGCACGCCGGCCGCCACGACGTCAAACAGTGTCCACGTGCGGATGCCGCGTTTGATCGAAAACAGCGTCATGGCGATGATGACGCCGAGCAGCCCGCCGTGGAACGACATGCCGCCCTGCCAGACGGCAACGATGTCGAGCGGGTGGGCGATGTAGCGCGACAGGTCGTAAAACAACACGTAGCCGACGCGGCCGCCAAGCACGACGCCAATGGCCGCCCAGACGATGAAGTCGTCGAGGTCCACCGGCTTCATAGGCACGACGCCATCGGGCCACAGCTTCGAGTTGGTGACGAGCCGCTTGGCATACCACCAGGCAAACAGAATGCCGACGATGTAGCCGATACCATACCAGTGTACCGCCAGTGGCCCGATCTGGATGAGGATCGGGTTGATGTTGGGGAAGGGCAGGGAGGCCAGCGGCAGCATAAAATATTCGTTCAACGGGGAACTCTCGATTGCGATCGCGTTTGGGCGCGGACCATGCGGTAGGGTTTTGGCAGGGTCAAGGCAAGCCTATGCTTGCATTCCGCGCCGCGCGCCACTACGTCAATTCGAGCAAGCGAGGATTTGCCATGTCGACCGGACCGAACCGCATTCTCGATGAATTCGCCAAGCTGATGACCGACGCCGCCGGTGCTGCGCAAGGGGTGCGGCGCGAGGTGGAGACAGCCTTCAAGGGGCAGGCCGAGCGCATTCTCAACACTATGGACGTGGTGCAGCGCGAGGAGTTCGAGGCCGCCCGCGACATGGCTGCCAAGGCGCGCGAGGAAAACACGCGCCTGGCTGCCCGCATCGAAGCGCTCGAGGCGAAGCTTGCTGAATTGACCGGGCAGGCCGCACCGGCGGCGGCGGCCAAGCCGAAACCAAAAAAATAATCGTTAAACTTTTCCACAAAGCACAATCCGAAAAAGCGCTTTGCCGTGAATCGCTTACCGGCATTGCATGAATCTTTGTGACAGCGCCTTTCCACATGCGAATGACGCAGTGCGAAAAATTGGGCTGTTCAGGCGACTCCTGATCAATAGACTGAATTTGTTGCATGATTCGGAGCAGGGTCATGCGCCGGGCGGTGGGGTCCGGTCTGGGGTCTTTGCGTTGATGAAGTTCCGGCCGTCCGAGTTCTAGACACGATTGTTCGTTGTGTGTGCCTCTCCCGCGGAGCGTGTGGTGGCGCTCCCAGAACGACAGGAAGCATTCCATGGAACTTCTCGAACTCGAATTCTCCCGCGAAATCCATCCGGTGGATGTCATCGAGCAGGTGGCGCACAACAACGACTGGTCCTTCGAGCGGGCCGGCGATGACGAGATTTCGATTTCGGTTGCCGGAAGCTGGACCGACTACCATGTCTCATTCTCCTGGATGGAGGATTTCGAAGCGCTGCATCTGGCCTGCGCTTTTGACATCAAGGTGCCGGAAACACGCGCTCTCGAGGTGATGCGGCTGTTGTCGCTGATCAACGAGCAGATGTTGTTCGGCCATTTCGACCTCTGGGAGCAGGAAGGCGCGATCATGTTCCGCCAGTCGCTGCTGCTGGCCGGCGGAGTCGAGCCGTCGAGCCAGCAGGTCGAAGTGCTTTTGTCGTCGGCGCTGGAAGCCTGCGAATGCTACTTCCAGGCGTTCCAGTTCGTCGTCTGGTCGGGAACCTCGGCCAAGGACGCACTCGCCGGCGTGCTGTTCGAGACCTACGGGAACGCCTGAGCCAGAATCAGCGATGAGTTCGAGCAGCGCGCGCAAGCCCGAGATCAGCTTTGCCGATTTCGACCGTGTCGACATTCGCGCCGGCACGATCGTCGAGGCCGAGCCGTTCCCCGAGGCGCGCAAGCCGGCATTCAAGCTGAAGATCGATTTCGGCCCCGACATCGGGGTGAAGAAATCCTCGGCGCAGATCACGAAGTACTATGCGCCGGAAACGCTGATCGGCCGGCAGGTGTTTGCGGTGGTCAATTTCCCGCCGCGCCAGATTGGACCGTTCATGTCGGAAGTGCTGACGCTCGGCTTTCCCGACGAGGAGGGCGCCGTGGTGCTTGGCGCGATAGAGCGCAAGGTGCCGGACGGCGGGCGGCTGTTTTAGCGAGCAGGCTGCCGCCGGGAAGCCGCGTCAGGCGCCATCACGCCGCAGCCGACCGGATTGAAGCGATAGCTGGGGGCCGAAACGCGCCGAGAATGGTTCCGACCGTGGCGGCTGAGAGCACGAGATGCAGGAGGTCGAACGGCCAGGCGAGACCGAAATGCATCAGCATAAGGTTCAAGGGCGACGCGCCATCCGCGGGAATTAGGATCAAGGCTGCGGCCAGGAGCAGCCCGTATTTGAGTATGGCGACTATTGCGAGAACGATGAACATTATGGCGACGAAGCGCAGACGATTGCCGTTGAGCGCACGCCAGCACCCGCTTGGATCAAACGATCCGGTCCAGAGAAAATCGCCGACAAAGAGATATGTCCAGACAAGTACGAAACCACCCGCGAACACGTTGAAGACTCCCATCGCCGACGCCCAAGGCGCGACGTCCTCGGGGTTGAGCGGTAGGTCACGTGTGGCCAGCAGTCCGGCAACGAGCAGCCTGTGCTCGCCGTCGACCGCAAAGCCGCAAAGGAGCTGGATGGCCGCGAGAAGCAACGCAGCGAGAAGAATCCGCCGGCCGAACTCAAAGCGCAGGCCGGGGATAGAGAAGCGTTTGACGCTTTCAATGCCGCGCCGAACAACGACAAGGCCGTGCTCGGGCGCGTTTGCCATGCGGTCCAGAACGAACGCAAAGACCATTGCCGAGAACGGCGCGGCAACGATCGCGGAAAGCCAAGTCCTGGGATCAAAGCCTCGCGACAGAAGCCAGGTGGGCGCCTGCCCCGGATCGGCAAAAAGAACAAGAGCAAGTACCGTCAGGCAGAGCGTCGTTAGAAAGCAGGGAAACCAGGCGGCCACGAAGAGTGGCCAGGCATTCGCACGGCAATAGTCGAACACCCTCGCAACGGTCTTGCTGATGCGCAAGACGCGACGCTTCCGCGATACGGCAGGCAATTCGTCCAGCGTTGAAATCGGCGTCAATCCCGAAGGGAACTACAGATGCGGAATAATGCACTGCAAAAAACCGTCGCACAAGCTCTCGCAAGGATCTGTGCTTCCGCGCTTACATACCCGAAAGTATGCTCCGTTCCGGTTATTGGGGCCACCATTCGAGGCTCGGCTGAGCTGAATCTCAATACATCCTAGCCGCGAAATTTATCAGGCTGCAAGCTTCCGCGGCATCCCCAGTGCTTCCTCGACCGTGTCGAGAAACATCTCCGCGCAAGCTTTCCAGCTGTAGCGCAACGCGCGCTGGCGCGCCTGGGCGCGGTCGACATTGAGCGCGGCAAGGGCAGCCTCGCGCAGATCATTGGACACCGCGCCGCCAATGCCGTCGCCGACGATGTCGATCGGCCCGGTCACCGGATAGGCGGCGACCGGCGTGCCGCTGGCCAGCGCCTCGATGATGACATTGCCGAACGTGTCGGTGCGGCTGGGAAAGACGAAGACATCGGCCGAGGCGTAGATTTCCGCCAGTTCGTCATTGGGACGGTGGCCGAGGAAATGCGCTTGCGGATATCTGGCCTTGAGTTTTGCCAGTTCTGGGCCTTCGCCGACGATCACCTTGCTGCCCGGCAGGTCGAGGTCGAGGAAGGCGGTCAGGTTCTTCTCGATGGCGACGCGGCCGACGCAGAGGAAGATCGGGCCGGGAAATCCAAGGTCTTTCCTCTTCTCCGGCCGAAAATGATCGGTGTCGACGCCGCGCGTCCATGGCCTGAGCTTGGTGAAGCCGCGCGCCGCAAGATCGTCGGCCAGCGACTGGGTGGCGACCAGCGTGCCCTGTCCGGAATTGTGGAAGTCGCGCAGCCAGCGATAGGCCCAGCTTTCGGGGACCGGCAGGCGTGCGCTGAGATATTCTGGAAAGCGCGTGTGGTAGCTGGTCGTGAACGGCCGGCCGGCGTGGCGGCAGTAGCGCCGCGCCATGATGCCGAGTGGTCCCTCGGTGACGATGTGGATATGGTCAGCCTTGCGCGCCTCGATCAGGCGCGAAACATTGCCCGGCGTCGTCAGCGCCAGCCTTATATCCGGATAGGTCGGCAAAGGCAGCGTGCGAAAGATGTTCGGTGTCAGGAAATCCACCGAGACGTCGAAGGATTTCAGCGTTTCGGTGAGCCGTTCCAGCGTGTGGACCACGCCGTTGACTTGCGGGCGCCAGGCGTCGGTGACCATCAATATGCGCATGGCGGCCCTTTGCGTGAAAGGTCGACGGTTGCCTTGAAACGATGCCGGAACGGCGACCAGCCGGCTGCCCTCGCTTCGCTCCAGCGCACCCGGGCGGGCATGGAGTCAAAGTGAGGCGGCAAGGCCGAATCAAGAGATGTCGCGCGCTTCATGCGCGCTCTTCACCATGGTTTCATGACGGGCGGATGAAGCCTCGTTCCAGGCGCAGCTAGGCCGGGACCTTGATCACCGCCCGCAAACCGCCGAGCGGGCTGTCGTCCAGCGTGATGTCGCCGCCATGGCTGCGGGCGATGTCACGGGCGATGGACAGGCCAAGCCCGGTGCCGCTGGCGTCGAGGTTGCGGGCTTCGTCAAGCCGCACGAAAGGCTTGAACACGTGTTCGCGTTTGTCGGCGGGAATGCCCGGACCGTCGTCATCGATGGTGACGAGAAGTGAGCCGCGGCCGTGGTTGGCGGTGATCTCGACGGTCTTGGCATAGCGGAAGGCGTTGCCGACGACGTTGGACAGCAGCCGGGCGAAAGCGTGGGGCCGCACATGCACATCCGGGTCGCCGGCAAGCACGGTCGACAGCTTGCGCTTGTGCAGCGTCGCCTCCTCGCCGAGCTTCTGGAAATAGGCCTCGAGATCGAAATGGCCGGCGTCTTCCGATGCCTCGCCGCGCGCAAAGGCGAGGTAGCCCTCCAGCATCGACTGCATGTCGTCGATGTCCTGATCGAGCGCCGCCTTGGTCTCGGCTTTGCCGCCGGTCAGCGCCAGCTGCAATTTGAAGCGGGTCAGGATGGTTCTCAGATCATGGCTGACGCCGGTCAGCATGGCGGTGCGCTGCTCGAGCTGGCGTTCGATGCGCTCGCGCATCTGGATGAAGGCAAAGCCGGCGCGGCGAACCTCCTCGGCTCCGCGCGGGCGGAAATCGCGCGGCATTGGCCGGCCCTTGCCAAAACTCTCGGCGGCCTCGGCCAGCGTCAGGATCGGCCGGATCTGGTTGCGCAGGAAGGGGATGGCGATCATCAGCAGCACCAGCGAGGTGCCGACCATCCAGATCAGGAAGATATGGGTGTTCGAGGCATAGGCCTGGCTGCGGCGCACGAAGACGCGCAGCACCTTGCCCTCGAGCTGGACGCGAACCTCGACGATGTTGGAATTGCCGACCGTGTCGATCCAGAACGGGCGGTTGATCTGGCGCGTGATCTCGGTTGAGAGAACATCGTCGAGAATCGAGAAAAACGGCTTTGGACCGGGCGCCGGCAGCGGATCGGGCGGCAGCAGGTCGACCTTCAGCTGCATGCGATCCTGGGCAATGCGGATGACATTGGCGTAGTCGGCATCGTGCGGATAGGTCTCGATCAGGTCGATGATCGCGGCGATGTCGCGCACGGTGGCCTGCGACAGGCGCTGCGTCACGGTCTGCCAGTGGCGTTCCATGAAGACGAAGGCGACGACCGATTGCAGCAGGATCATCGGCGCGATGACGATGATCAGGGAGCGGGCATAGAGCCGCTTGGGCATATAAAGCGCTACCAGGCGCCAGAAGCGGTTCCAGGCACGCGGCATCGCCTTCAGCGTCCGCATCAAGCGATCGCTCAAGCCGCCATTTCCCGGCCGTCGCAGTTCCGTGGTCGCCATTCGCCCTTTTCGCTCGTCTGCGGCCTTTCAGCAAAGGGCCGGGGTCGGCATTCTATTCCACGCTGAGCCGTTCTGGAACAGCTATGGCCGTTACAGTGCTTAGGCTGTCAAACGCTCGATTGCCGGTCATTGATAACAAAGGCTTTGTTCCCAAATTGTCAAACCAGCCTTCGGACCGCAGCCGACCTGATTGGAGGGGTATCAACGCGCATATAAGTCCTTTTCCCAAACTCAACAGGGCTGATTAGCCCCTCCAAGATGTCCGCTGTCGGGCGCTGGAGGATTGACGAAGGCCCGCACCTTTAGGGCGGCCGATGACCAACAGGGCACAGAAGCGCAAGAATCGTGATCGAGTTGACACCGGCGCGTCGCCATGTTGGAACCACTTCGCAGATTGAGCGTTGCGAGCAAATGATCAGACGATTTGCTTTCGCCCTTATCCTCGTCCAGGTATCCATGGCGACTGCCCTGGCTACACAGGTATTCCTATCGACCGCCGACGAAGCCCGTAACTCAGAGCTCTCGCTTGCGCCGGCGCCAGACGAAAACGACGGATGCGCCAAGGCGACGTGGCCCAATATTCCGCAACGATGTCTGCAGCGAGCCGAGCCGAAGGTGGTGACGCTTGTGCTCAGCCTAAACAACTAGTGGGTGCGCTATCGACGCATGGCTCTTGATTTGCAGGCTGCCATCAGCAGCTGGCTGCACCGCCGCAGGACCACAAACGCTCCGTTAAGCCTCGCGCAACCTCTGCAATCTATCTTGAATGCCAGATTGTCGAGGGTGACATGAAGCGCAAGTCGATAATGCTCTTTGCCTTCCCTGCTCTGATCCTGCTGATTCTGGCAGGGGAGCGCATGGCGACTTTCTTGCTGGGAGCCTATCCGGCCAGCCCGACAATGTGGCGGATTTGGCTTGAACTAAGGCCCCTGTCGACGATGTTCTGGCAACAGGTCGATGTCTATCTCGGGTCGTCGATGGTGCTTGATGCCTCGATGCTGGCCGCCGCATCGATCGTTTGCTGGATGGCGTGCCGCACAAGAAGGTCGGCTGCCTTCTTCCTTGCCAATCACGTCGCCCTGCTTTTCGCCGGGGTGATGATCGCCGTCACAAGCCATTCCGAAACAGCGAGCACGATTGCAGCCTTCACGGCGCCCAGCGGCCTGGAATTCTCGCTGATGGTCGATTTCACCCTGAAGAACAGCCTGGTGTTGATGCTAGGCACTGCGGCATGCGCCTACTGCCATGTCGCCTTCCTCAGCGAAACCCGACAGCGTTCCGAAGCGCTGGCCGCGAGACTTGTTGCTCTGCAGCGAGATCTCTAGAGCCTGTTCCATCCCGATGGAATCGGAACGGGGCTCTATCTCTTTGTTTAAGCATGATCTCCGGACAAAACGGTTCCCGTTTTGTCTGAGAAAACCGGTTCCCAGTTTTCGCTGACGCGGACCTTCGGTTCGGGATCATGCTCTGGGACAGCCCCAAGTTTTCCGGCGCTAGTTGATCTTTCGGTAGTAAACCTTGCCGTCGGCCTGCTGTATGCGCTGGTAGTCGGGGCTTGGGGCAGGCGCCGCAGCTGCGATCCTCTTTCTCGGCGGACGCGGCGCATCGACAACGCTGGGCTCGGTCGCGTCTTCACCATCGAGAACAGCAGGCGCCTCCGCCATGCTGCTGGTCGCGACCATTGAAGGTTCCGCTGCGCTCGACATGATTTCGTCACGGGCAAGAGGCTGGTTCTGTTCCAGCCGGGCTATGCTCCTGTTGATTTCACCAAAGCTGCTCTGCAGTTGACTGTCCAGTTTTTCAAACCGGCTCTGAAAACCGTTGTTGACCGTATCCAGCCGGCCGCCAATTCGTTGTTCGAACGTGCCTAGTTGTTCCAGGCGCCCTTCCAAAAAGCGCATATCGCTGATGCCGCGGTAGAGATAAACCGCGGCTACTATATTCACCAAGGTGATCAGGGACGTGCCGATGACGACAGCGCCAAGAATGCTTCTGTCGCTCGGTTTCCCAACGACTGCCTGCTCTCCAATGGGGGTTGCCGCCCCAACCTCGATTGCCGGCATGTCCGGTTCGCTGATCATCGTCATTGGACCACCACCTTTGCGCCGATCGCGACGCGCTTGAAGAGATCGATCACATCGGTGTTGGTAAGGCGAAAACACCCCGATGTTCCGTCGAAGCCGACACCTTTGGGATCGTTGGTGCCATGGATGCGGTAGAGCGTGTCACGCCCGTCCCGAAGCAGATAGAGCGCTCTGGCGCCGAGTGGATTGTAGGGACCGGCAGGCACCATTTCCGGCAGCTCCGGCTGGCGGGCGCGCATTTCCCGAGGCGGGCGCCATTCCGGCCACTCGGTCTTCGCCCCCACCTTGACGATCCCGGTCCAGCCGAATCCTTCGCGTCCGACGCTGATCTGATAGCGAAGCGCCTGGCCTTGGCGGGTCACCAGATAAAGTGCTTTCTCGCCCTTGCGGATAACGATGGTTCCGGGTTGTTCCGTGGTATCGAAGGCGACAGTTTTGCGCAGGCTGGGACCCATTGCCGGTAGCGGCGGCCGATCCGAAAGTGCCGATCGCGCGTAGGCGAAGTCCTGGACGGACATCACCAGCGCCACGCCCATGACGCAGGCGCCGGCCAATCCTCGGACGATCCTATGCTTTGGCAGCGTCATCGAGCCGCTCTTTGAACATCCGCTTCAGGTCCTTGTTGAAGCGCGCACGCCCATCCACCTCGGCAGGCAGGATAGCACGGTTCAAGGCATCGGCCAGAAGCGCATTGTCCAGCGCAACCGACTTGATGTGCGGCGCCTTGAAAATCTTTTCGAGCTCGCTGCGCGAAAAGTGGTTCCCGAACCATTTGCGCTTGTGCTTGTTGGCGACCAGGGTGATGCTGACCGCATTGCCGCGCAACTCGCGGATCTTCTTGTAGAGCCGCTTGCCTTGTCGTAGCGAGGCGACGTTGAGTTCGAAGACGATGAAGATCTCATCGCTCGTCGACAGCACGGAATTGTGCCAGGCCGTCTCGATGTTCGGCAGGTCGATGACGATGTCATCGAACCGGTAGGCGACGAGGTCCAGCAGCCGAAACACGAAATCGGCACCCTGCGGCTCGAAGGGCAGTTGCGGCCTCTCGAAGGAATAGAGCGTCAGCCCGGACGGACGCGAAAGCTTGATGACATCCATCAGCTCGACGTCGAGCCTCTCTGGCATGCCGATGATGCCGCCAAGGTCGAACTGGTTGAACTGGTTGAGATAGGCGCCGCAATTGGCGCTCTGGAAATCGAGGTCGACCAGGCAGGTGGAAGCCGCGCGCTCTGTCGATTTCGACGCCAGGTGTTCGGCGGCCGACAGAGCGAGCGTCGTCGCGCCGGCGCCGCCGCTGGCGCTGATGAAGGTGATGATCCGGCTTTTCGTTCCCTGGTTGCCGGTGTCGTGGAAGGTCACTGCGTTGAGCAGTTCCTTGCCGTCGAGCGGCTTGTGCAGCCAGTCCGAGGCGTTCATGCGCACCAGCACCCGCGTCTGCTCCGACGTCAACTCGTCGGAGACCGCGATCAGCGGCACGGTTGCCCATTTGGAGCGCGCCTCGACGATGCCGGGCTGGCCGAGCAACTCGCCATGGCCAAGGTCGAGGATGACGATGCCCGGACGCGTGTCGGCCGGCGGGCCCTTGAGGAAGTCACCGGTCTCGGAAATCCGGACATCGTAGATCGCCAGCGCGTCGAGCCGCGTCGCCACATCGCGCTTGAAATTCGCATCCGACGAGAACAGCGCCACCTGCTTTCGCTTGGTAGGCAGGACCTTGGTGTTGATAGCATTCATGGTGATGTGCTCTTCAAATCTTCGCCCGTTACCGTGCTCAGCATGGAGGGCACCGTGATGTCTGCGAACCCGAGCACTCCGCCCAGGAAGAAGAATTGGAAATTGATGTTCTGAAGGCTTACGGTGATGGTCGGTACCGGCCCACCCAGGCGGGTCTGGTAGCCAAGGCCGGTGGCCGTGTAGGTCACGACGACATTCTTGCGCTGCAGGCCCGGGAAGAACTGGCACATGCCGGGTCTCTGGTTGGCTGCCAGCGCCGGACAGGTATCGTCACTGGTGTTTGTGGTGTCGCCCCGGAAGATTCGGCTGAACGCCGCGGCGTTGAAAGCGCCGCTATTGGTGCAGGAGCCGGCGCCTGCGTTGTCATAGGTGCACACAAATGGACCATATGCGCCGGCAACCACCGGTGCTCCCGGGCTGGAGATTGGGGCGGCGGTGATCAGAGCGCCGGCAACGGGATCCGAGATCGACGCAAGCCGTGCGCCGATCTGCACAGCTTTGGTTGCGGCATTCCACTGGTAAAATGCAAAGCCGAAGTCGACGAAGCCAAGGGTCAGGGTCAGCAGCAGCGTCATGGCGATGGCCATTTCGACCATCGTTGCTCCGTCCTCTGATCTTGCGAACTGCCTCAGCATCATCAAAATCGGATCAACCGCTCCTGATGGCTGGTGGAGAGCGTGACCGAGCTTATGTTGATTAATGACAGCAATCCGATGCTGTCGCGGCTTGCATAGGGGTAGGAACCCGAAGCCGTGACGATACAGACCTGCGAGGTCGTCGACAGGTAGAGCACGTTGCCGCTGCCGTCGACCACGTTTTTGCAAGTGGCGGGGTCGGCGATGCTGATCGTCACATCGGACTTCGCCCATTGGTTGATACGTGCGGGAGGCGTCCCCGCCACGTTGCCGAACACGGTGATGTTCTTGGCGAGATCGGCACAGTCGATCGCGCCAAGCCCCGCGTCTGTGTAGAGTTTGCTGTTGCAGCGCGCGGCGAACCGCGCTCCGTCGGAAAGGCCGGCCTCCATCAGCAGCTTGTCGTGAATGAGATTGCCAAACTCGAATACGCCTGCAGACAAAAGCAGCATCAGCGGCGCAACAAAGCACATCTCGACGAGCACCGTGCCGTGCTGGTCGGAGCGAAAGCGGTTCAGGATGCGGGACAGCCTTCTCAACATCGCGGTCACCGGTAGAGCTGCGCTTCGTCGCGCAGGAAATTGTCCAGCGTTCCTTGCCCGCCGCGGCCTGTAATATCGCCGAGTTCGACAAAGACCGACCCTCCGGCCGAGGCACCTGGAACGGGTTCCGTCATAAAGAAACTTGCGAAGGCTTCGACGGGAAGGTTGGTGCTGTTGCCGCTCAAATTGTTGCCGGCAGCCTGAAGCGCGTTGCAGTTAAGGAGCGCGCCGTAGAGCAAGCGACGATCGACGGAAGTCACCGGAGGCTGGCAGGAGCTCGGCGGGGTTCCCACCTCGCCGCCTGTAGACGCGGTCCCAACCAGGCCGTTTGCGATCTCGTATTTATAGACCTGATATCGGGTCGGCTTGGTCGTGTTCCAGGAAGAGGGGTAGCTGGTGGAGCCGAAATTGGTGCTCCAGTAACCGGACAGGTTCCAGTCTCCGTCGCCCATGCGCCCGCCTACATAGGGCGTGGTAGCATCCCGGGGCAGGCCCATGTTGCCGGTCCCGTTGAACGTCAACTGATTGTAGGAAGGGCATTGGTTTCCGTTTCCGTTCCCATTGCCATTTCCGTTGCCATTGCCGCCCGTTGATGCGCCCTTACGGACATTCGCAGCCGGACCATATTCCGGGCTGTTGAAGGCATTGCCGCTGGCGTTGATCCCGAAGCGAACGTTGAACGCGTCCTGGACCGGGCCGTTGTTCTGGCCGGTCTTTGTGCTCACGCCTTGTGCTGAATAGCAGCCCTGGGGCGTCGACGTGGCAATCGTCTGGGCAAGCGCCTGCGCACCGTTGCCGACACCGTCCGGCGGCTGCAGGAAGCCGAAATTACCCGGCCCATATGCGGCGCCGTTCCCCACCATCCGAAGTTCGATGAGCCGGCGATGGATGGCCGGATCCGACACTGCCTGTTCGAGTGTCGCGCCACCCGCCGAATTGGTGCCGTTCACCATCTCGTACGGATTGCACATGAAAACGGGCGTGAAGTTGCAGACGCCGGAGGTGAAACCGGCCACCGAGACGGCGCTCAGATTATAGGTCGTGTCGGTTGCACTTCCCGATGACGCGACCGAAACCGGGAACATCGACGTGAAGCTTTCCGGTTGGGCCTTTACCTGGATGAAACGGGTCACGATCGCCGAGGCTGCGTAGTTGGCCGATGTAATCGGGCTGGAGTCGTTTGCGGGGATGCTTGCCAGGAAGCACCACGATATCTGTCCTTTCGACCGGCAGGCGGAGTATGTCGAGTCTACCGTCGCAGTTCCGTTGCCTGTGGAGAGGGCGACAATCCCTCCCTCGGAAAACCTGGTCTCGTTGGCAACCAGATATGTCAGGGCATTATCGGCACGCGTCCACGCATCAGATCTGCCGTTCAACTCGGCGGCCGCGGCGAGCGCGAGCGCATCGGTGCCCTTCTGCAGGTCGTTGTCCAGGTTGTTCATCCGGCTCATGTCGATCGCCAGCAGCGACAAGCCGATGATCGCCGGCAGCATGACGCTGACGAGGATCAGCGCTATTCCCCTCTGATCGTGCCAGAACGCGCGAATGGTTCGCAGCATGGCCTTACTCTTTACCCCCTTGGCGCCAGGATCCCTCGTTTGGCCTGGCGTGCAGAAACCGCATCCTTCTGTTCAGTTCGCGGTCGGCGTGCCGACATTGACCGTGATCCCGGGCGGCGGCGGTGGCGGCGGTGGAAATTTGTAGTTGTGGGCAACAAGCGCAGCCCGCGTGCCGTCGCCTTCTATTCTAGTGTTCTTCGAGTTCGGATTGAACGGATCGACCGTCTGCAGCAGCGAATTGTATTTCTGCGTGTCGCCGGCGGCGAGCGTCACCGTGTCGTAGTGGTTGAGATAGTCTGCAGCGCAGCCTGACAGCGCGCCGGCACACAAGAGGAGGATCAGGACACTATTTCTTGACATAGAGCATCTTGTCCTTCGATTTGAAGTCCAGCATGTGGCCATAGGGGCCGGTGACGCCGTCGCCCGTTTCATATTTTCGGATCATGTCCTTGTTCACTTCGAGCTGACCAAGGATGAAGAACTCCGGGTCGTTGGCAGGTCGCGTCTTGTCGAATGGGGTCGCCAGCTGCTCGCCCGGCTTGACCGGTCGCACGATATGCGGCGTGACGATGACGACGAGTTCAGTCTCTTCCTTCTGGTTGCTCGAATTGCGGAACAGCGAGCCGATGACCGGCACCTGGCCGAGCCATGGCACCTGGTTCTGCAACTTGGTGGTCTTGCTGGACAACAAGCCGCCGACGGCGAAGCTCTGCCCGTCGCGGAGTTCAACGACGGTTTCCAGCTTGCGGTTGGTGAAGATCGGGTCGCCGGCGGTGGTGAAACCGGTGAGGTCACTCACTTCCGGCGCCAGCTTCATATGGATCTTGCCGTCGTCGAGTACGACCGGCGTGAACAGCAGATTAACGCCGAATTGCTTGTATACAATGCTTATCTGGCCATCACTGCCGACGACACGGATAGGCACTTCGCCGCCGGCGTTGAAGCTTGCCGGCTCACCGGACAGAGTGGTGAGATTGGGTTCAGCCAGGGTGCGCACGACGCCCTTGGCCTCAAGCGCCTCAATGATCAGGTCGACCTTGATGTTGCTGTCAATGACGCGGGTGATCAGCGCCGCGAAGGGATTGCTGGTCGACAGTAGGCCGCTGAGCAGATCGCCCGGGCCAAGCACTACGCCATCTTTGTCGGCGGCCGCGATGCCTGTTCCTGTACGGGTTGTGCCGCTGCTATTTGTGCTCCTGATCGACACGCCGAGATCGCGGCCGGTGTTGCGCTTGGCCTCAAGCACGCGAACCTCGAGATTCACCTGCTGGCTGTCGTCGACGATGACAGAATTTATGATGGCGTCGGGGCCATATTGCTGCGCCACCTCAAGGATCGACGCCAGCGTGGCGCCGTCCTTGACATGGCCGCCAAGCCTGACCTTGCCGTTGATCGAACCGATTTCGATGCGCGCCCTGGGCGCCACCTGGCGGATCGCTTGCGCCATGTCGCTGACGTCGACGCCGACTTCGATCTGGATCACGCCCAGTGAGCGCTTTTCCGGGGAGAAGAGATTGACCGTGGTGGTGCCGGCGCTCTTGCCAATGACGTAAAGCGTCCGGTCGGTCATCGGCTGGGCATCGGCGATCTTCTCGTCGCCGACAACGATGTCGCCGAGATTGGCGCTCACCTGGAGGGTAACCGACTGTGACATCGGCAGGAAGATTCGATGGACGCTGGGGTTGGACACATCGATGAAGCGGTCGGCAGCTTCGGCGGCAAGACTCCACGTCAGTAGCACCATACAGGACAGCGCGGCCGCCGCCATCCTCACACAAAACCCCCGCATTCTCGTCTCCCTAAAATCCTGCCTTGGCAGCCCTCAATTTACCGCACCTTCTTGTTTTTGTCGCGGCACTTCATAGGATTCGAGCTTCACGCCACGAAACACACCCACTGTAACATTCTTCGGCGGCTCTGGCTGAACATACTTGATAACTTCCTTGACAACTTCCTGCGGGGCGGGTGCCGCCACGATGACCGGAGCCGGCTTGACCTTGCTCAACTGATCGAGCTGGCTTCCGACCCGGTCCACGGCCTGTGCCAATCCAGCAATCTTGTCGTCGGCACGCTTGCGCTCCGCGGCGGCTTCGGCTTCGGCTGCAGCCTTCCGTTCGAGTTCGGCCTGCCTGGCGGCGACGTCGGCCGGGGTTTCTCCATTCAGGTCCGAAGTTGTGATGCGCTCGGTGGTTTCGCCCTGGTTGGCGGCAGCCTGGCGAAGCGCCAGAGACAATTGGCCAGCACCGGCAGCCAGCGTAAGCTTCTGCGCATCCTTGGTGCTGACTTCGACCGTCACTGCTTTCACCACGGTCGGGCTCTCCTTGCTCTCGTCGGCGACCTGGTCGACGGCGAGCACCTTGATGCTCTGCAGCAGCACGTCGACAAAGCTCTTGTCCGTGCCATCATCGCCGCGCGCTGTGCGCGTCAGCAAGACATCGACCCGGTCACCCGGGAAGACAAATCCAGCGACGCCAAGCACGTCGTTGACGCGAATGGACACTGCCTTCATCCCTTCACTGAGCACTGCCGAAAGCGTGGCGCGCTGGCCGGGACCGGTGATCTTGGTGGCGAGGACGGGCTCATTGGTACCGATCGCCTGCAGGGCCTGCTTCGTGCCTTCGCCCGCGAGAAGGTCTTTGGTTGTCTTGAAGGCGCCCGCCGGGATTGCGCCCGCCGGCCACGCAATTTCCTGAAGCTTGTCGGCGCTCAGCGTGTCGCCGAATTTCAACGGCACTGCCGCCACGACGACTGTATCCCGCGGAACACCTTCGGACTCAGCCATGGCGTTGCGCTGATTGGCCAGCCAGATATTGGCAAGCACAACCGCCAGAACGCCAAACACGCCGGCGAGAATAATCATGATGATTGTATTTGCGCGCATGACCCCAAACCCCAAGGGCTCCCAAGAATCAGCCGCGTTAGCCCACCGCGGCCGGTATCAAGCCCGGGCCTGAAGACCCGGGCCTGATGATTGTCAGCTTCCGGTTCCAGCGCCCGCGTTGCAGGTACCGCCGGATTTGCCATCGAGCAGGCCGCACAGGCCCGAGAAACGCCCGGTAACCCAAGCTCCGATAGCAAGGATTGCCAGGATCGCCGCGCCGGCGATGATGCCGACGAGGATGGAATATTCGACCATGGCAGCGCCGTTTTCGTCGTCGCGGAACTGCCGGGCCACCGTCATGAGTTTCTTCATCTCTATTTCCCCCAAATATCAGGCCCGGGTTTTAGCGGCCCGGGCCCGATGGAGTGGATGATCAACTGCCGGTACCAGCACCAGCGTTGCAGACGCCGCCAGCTTTGCCGTCGAGCTTGCCGCAGAGGCCAGTGAAGCGACCCGTAACCCATGCTCCGATAGCAAGGATTGCGAGGATCGCCGCGCCGGCAATGATGCCGACGAGGATTGAATATTCGACCATGGCAGCGCCGTTTTCGTCATCGCGGAACTGCCGGGCCATCGTCATGAGCTTCTTCATGCCAATTCTCCCCTTGGAGTTTGAACCCGACGAGACAGAGCCAAGGATGTACCCCATACCCAGCATCCCCCGTCACCTCAATCCTAGGTCTCACGAAAAAGCAGAGTCAAACGGATTAACAGTTCCTTAACCTTGCAATACCTGATCTTGCGCGTTCAAGGGCGATTTGAATTCTGACAAGAGTTTGATTCGGCTGAATTTTCAACCGTCCTTAACCATTCGTTCACAATTTGGCCACAGCTAAGGCAAAAGGATAATCATATTAGCCAAACGGCATATCCGTTTATATCTAACGGCTTACGGACATTTTTCACCCGCATGCCATTTGTTGCGATATGAAAGGTTCCGTGAGGTTGGAAGTTGGGGGCTTCGTGCGACGACGGCAACGCTCGGCGTTGAAATAAAAACGATATTTTTTATGTCACGGCTTTAACTATGTTGTAAGTATTAGGTGTTCGCCGCCTCGTTGGCCGCTTGTGCCCCTCGTGGTTAACGCTTAGTTTCTGGTCCTGGGGAATTTCAACGGGGGTTGGGCGACATGTTGGGCCGCTTTATCAAGGGACCGAGTGAGCTACGGGCAGAGCCGCCGCCACTGATGACTGTGGCAGCATCAAATGTGGCGACACCGGTCCCGACGCCAGACTTTGAACCACATGGCGACGACTTCCTGACGCTCAAGGTCGAACTGCATCGCCATCTCATTGACCGATTCAATCTGACCGCTCTTGAAAGCGCCTCCAAGGACGAAATCCTCGACGAGATCCGGCCGATCGTGCGCGAGTTCGTGCGCAATCGAAGCGTGCCGCTGAACGCGCGTGAGCTCGATCAGCTGACCGGCGACACCGCCGACGAGATGCTCGGATTGGGGCCGATCGAGCCGCTGCTCAAGGACGATTCCATCACCGACATCATGATTAACACGCATGACCGCGTGTTCATCGAGCGACGCGGTATTATCGAACAAACCTCGATCCGCTTCCGTGACGAGGCGCATCTGCTGCGCGTCATCAACAAGATCGTCTCGAACATCGGCCGGCGCGTCGATGAATCGTCGCCGATGGTCGATGCCCGCCTGGATGACGGCTCGCGCGTCAATATCGCGGTGCGACCGATCTCAGTGGACGGTCCATTGGTGTCGATCCGCAAATTCTCGAAGAATCCTTATTCGCTCGAACGCCTGATGGCACTCAACTCGATCAGGCAGCCGATGATCGATCTGTTGCGGATCGCCGTGCTGGCGCGCAAGTCGATCCTGGTTTCGGGTGGCACCGGCAGCGGCAAGACCACCTTGCTCAACGCACTGTCGAGCCACATCCCGTCCAAGGAGCGCCTGATCACCATTGAGGACGCGGCGGAACTGCAACTGCAGCAGCCGCATGTCGGCCGTCTGGAGACACGCCCGCCGAATGTCGAGGGCAAGGGCGAGATCCGTCAACGCGAGCTCGTCAAGAACGCGCTGCGCATGCGGCCCGACCGCATTATCGTCGGCGAGGTTCGCGGCGAGGAAGCTTTCGACATGCTGCAGGCCATGAACACCGGCCACGAGGGATCGATGACCACCATCCACGCCAACACGCCGCGTGACGCGCTGTCTCGTCTCGAACAGATGGTCGGCATGGCCGGCATGCCGATGACCCATGAATCAATTCGGGCGCAGATGGCGTCGGCCATCGACATCATCGTGCAGACGCAGCGCCTCTCCGATGGGGCAAGGCGGGTTATCTCCATATCGGAGCTGACCGGCATGGAGGGCAATGTCGTCCAGCTCCAGGAAATCTACCACTTTGTCCGCCGCGATGTTACGGCGGACGGCCAGATCGTCGGAGAATACCGTGCCACGGGCATACGCCCGCGCTTTGCCCCGGAGGCGGCAACCCTTGGCCTGCACTTCGGCAAAGACGCCTTCAATCCGCAGGTTGCTCTCTGATGTTGACCGGCCAGCCCCTGCTCTATTTCATCTATGTTATGGCTGCGGCATCCGTCATTCTGGCGGCCGAGGCGCTCTACGTCACCTATTCCAAGGGTCGCTCGCGAGCGGGCACCATCAACCGGCGGATCAAACGTCTGGCGGAAGAGGCGCCGGCCGAACAGACCTTGCAAGGCCTGCTGCGCGAACGCGGGCTGACCGACTCCGGTGACTATCTCTATGGTGCGGTTGCGCTGAACAGGCTTTACACACAGTCGGGTGTCACCGGAAATCCGCTGACTTTTGCTTTGGTATTTGTCCTGGCGGGGCTGGTTCTGGCGCTGCTTTTCAAGGTGTTGCTCGGGTTTTCCGCAATTGCAGCCCTGGTTGTCTTCGTTTTTGTGGGTCTTCTCCTGCCGCTTCAGTTCCTTCGCCGGGCCCGCAACAAACGGATCATGAAATTCGCCAAGCAGTTGCCCAATGCGCTCGACATGATCGTGCGCTCGCTTCGTGCCGGCCATCCGGTTTCGGTGGCGATTGGGCTGGTGGCGCGCGAAATGCCTGACCCGCTCGGCACCGAGTTCGGCATCGTTGCCGATGAGGTCACTTTCGGACTCAGCATCGAGCAAGCCTGTCGAAAGCTTTCAGAGCGGGTGGGCTTCGAAGGTCTGCATCTGCTTTCGGTGTCGCTGTCCATACAAGCCAAGACCGGTGGCAACCTCACCGAAATCCTTGCCAATCTTTCAGGCGTGCTGCGGGAGCGGCAAAAATTGCGGTTGAAGATCAGGGCGCTCTCCGCCGAAGGCCGCGTCTCGGCGTGGATCATCTCACTTTTCCCGCTCGTTATGTTCGCGATCCTCTGGGGGATTGCTCCGGCGTACTATGGGGCTGTCTGGGACAACCCACTGATCTTTCCCGTGTTCACCATCTTCGGTGTATGGGCGCTGCTTGGCGACTTCATCATGTATCGCATGGTCAACTTCGATGTTTAGTTGGAGGGGGACATAGACCTCTTGTCGAACATTCTGGGTTCTGAGCTTCTCGTCTCGCTTTCGGTATTCGTGGCGGCGGCGGCGCTTTTCCTGTTTGGCGCGCTTGTCTTCCTGCCAGCTTTTCAGACGCGAAAGCTCGTCGCAGCAAGCTTGATGGCGGAAGGAGTAACCAACCGGCGTTCGCTTGATGCGCAGCAGCAACTGGTCAAGATTTCGGCACAGCGGCCGGTCGACGCCTATTTCCGTACGCTTGAGAAGGAACGCGGCGAGCCAAATGCGCTCGAGGCGCGGCTTTTTCGGGCGGGATTCTATCACTCCAGCGCGCCGATCATCTATACATTGTCGCGCATCGGTGCCGTCGCCATCGGTTTTCTCGGCAGCTACTGGGGATTGACCACAGTGCTGCCGCCGCAGATACCCGGCTTCATGACATTGGGCGGCTCGTTCTTGTTCGGGCTCGCCTGTCTGGTCATTCCGAGCATCGCGCTCGATCGCTTCGAAAGAACTCAGAAGCAGACCTACCGCCGCGGCTTTCCCGACTTCATGGACATGATGATCACCTGTGCCGACGCCGGCATGAGCCTGGAAGCGGCGGTCGAGCGGGTGAGCCAGGAATTGGCCGGCACCCACAAATGGCTAGGCATCCAGCTCGCGATCATGAATCTGCAATTGCGCGCAGGCAAGCCGCTCCGCGAGGCGCTGCGCGAGTTGGCTGATCGCATCGGTCTTGAGGAAGCGCGCTCCTTGGCCGTGCTGTTTCGCCAGTCGGAAGAACTCGGCACCAGCCTGACAGATGCGCTGCGGGTTTATAGCGACGAAATGCGCACCCAACGGATCCTTCAAGCCGAGGAGCGCGCCAATGCGCTTCCGGTCAAGATGATGATCCCCCTGGGTATCTGTATCTTCCCAGTGGTGCTAATGATCGTCCTTCTGCCGGTAATCATTCGGATGCAGGCTATTTTCAACCATTAACCAATATGCTTTGGTTCTAATGAACCGAGTCGAGGGAACCCTGAGGAACGAAATGACAGGGCCAATACGCCTCACTGCCGCGGCCAGCGTGCTGCTTTTCGTGCTTGCCGGTTGCCAGTCGACCGATAGCAGCATGGGTGTCGTTCGCACAAACGAGCCGTCGAAAGGCGACGTAACGTCCTTCGGCGATGCCTTTGACGGACTGAAGACGGTCAGCGACGTCGAATATTACGCGTCGGATCAGGCCGTCGCCGAGGCCAAAAATCAGTTCCGCGCGGAAAATTACGGCAATGCCGGTGCCTTGTTCTTCAAGGCGACGCAACTGGCCCCCAATGATGGCAACGCCTGGATGGGACTGGCCGCCTCATGCGACCGCATCCACCGCTTCGACCTTGCCGACCGGGCCTATGGTCGGGCCTTCAAGCTGGTTGGCGCGACGCCCGAATATTACAACAATGTCGGCTATTCCTATCTGCTGCGCGGCAAACTGCAGGATGCGCGCAAAAATTTCCTCAAGGCCTACGAACTGGCGCCCAACGATCCGACGGTGGCCAACAATCTGAAGCTGCTGTCGTCCAGCGTGCAGAACATCGAGCGGTAAGGCGCAGCATGTTGCTTGCCGCATCGCTGCTGCTGAAGGTTCTCGCCATCCCGCTTTTCGCGAGAGTTGCATGGGTGGACTTCACGACACAGAAAATATCCAATCGTGACGTGCTGCTGCTGTTGTGCCTGGGAATCGCATCGATGCAGTTCATGTCGATCCAGGCTGGGTCATGGTGGGACATGGGTCTGAGCATCATTACCGGCTTTGTCCTGCTTGTCGTGCTCTTTCCCTTCTGGGTCTTGCGCAAGGTTGGCGCCGGAGACGTCAAGCTTATAGCGGTGGTGCCGTTTCTGACCGGCGGGACCGATCTCGTGGTGTTTACCTTGATGTTGCTGGTGTTTGCGCTCATCACGGCAGCGGTCGTCAAGAATCCCTTCATGCTGCCGGAAGGTGCATTCCGTCTTTACGCCGAGCATCTCGATCGCAAGGGTGTTGTGCCGTTCGGCGTGCCGATCTCAATCGCGGCGATCTGCTCGATCGTATTCCACATCGTCAGCCGACTATTGGGCTATGGCGGTATTGAGACTTTCCTCTGATACGCAAACGGCTGGTCGAGGCGCGGCTATTCCACGCTGAGCCGTTCTGGAACGGCCGTGGTAGATCAAATGGTTAGGCTGTCAAACTCGGCTTTCTTCATCATTGGTAGGATTGGGTTTATTCCCAAATTGTCAAACCTATCAAGCCAGTAGCCTAGCGCACGTTTGCCGCCCGCTGAATACACCACTTGGCGCAGATTCCGTCCGAAATCTTTCGATGGCGTGCCATCGTGAACCCAGCTGTCGACCGGATCAGCACTCTGCGACGACAGGGGTCATGCGCCGCAACGTCGAGCTTCTGCAGGCGAACCATCGGCTATGGCACCGGCGATCATGGCTCCAAGACGGCGAACCGACCGGGGGTAATCTTATGCACGAGTGCCAGGTCGGTTGCGAACCAATATAGAATTGGTATCAAATTTAACGATAGTAAACTTTGCGAGCAATGGTAATTTTAAACACACAGTTGAAACCAATTTTAAAAGGTATCGGATGAGGCGTCGAGAGCGCGCCATCGCAAAACTACTCGAACTGATCGACGGCGCTGCTTTTCCCGAAGCCAGCAGGCTTCCGGCCGAGCGCGATCTTTGCCAGCAGCTCGATCTCAGTCGCAGCGCGTTGCGCGAAGGCCTCGACGTGCTCGAGGCTGAAGGCAAGATCTGGCGCCATGTCGGGCAAGGTACTTTCGTTGGAGCGCGCCCGCACCGCCCTGCCGGCCCGGCGCCATTGGTCGCGCCCCACACCAGTCCGAACGAACTGATGGAAGCGCGAATATTGGTCGAGCCATCGCTGGCTCGGCTCGCCGCGACGCGGGCAACGGCAGCCGAGATTGCCGAACTGCATCATCTCCTCGCCAAGAGCCAGGTGGCAAAGGATGTCGAGACCTGGGAGCTGTGGGATGCGCGACTGCACCGGGCGGTCGCGGAGGCCGCGCACAATGTGCTTCTGCTGTCGATCTACGAGGCCTTCAACGCCATTCGTGCCCAGCCGCAATGGTCGCGGCTGCGGCACGAAACGCTGACGCAGGAGCGCCTCGCTGTCTATCGCGGCGAACACCGCGCCTATGTCGACGCCATTGCGGCGCGCAACCCTGAAGCCGCCGCACAGGCGATGCGGCGCCATTTGGAATCCGTGCGCAGTGGCCTTTTTGGCAGCGCCAGCTGAACCGATCACGACAAGCGAGGACCATTCATGACATCCGCGACCTCTACAATTCCGGCGCTTGTCGCCGCGCACGATCCCGCGTCTCTTGCCATCCTCGCTCCCGGACGTGCCCCGCTGACTTATGGCGGGCTTGCTGACCGGATCGCGTCGGCTGCGGCCGTGTTTCGAAAGGCGGGCATTGTTCCTGGCGATCGCGTGGCGATCGTCATGCCGGACAGTGCCGAGCTGGCGACCGCGTTTCTGGCGATTGCCTCGGCGGCCACGGCCGCGCCGCTCAATCCAAGCTATCGTATGGAGGAGTTCGACTATTACCTGAACGACCTCGGCGCCAAGGCCTTGGTGGTGCTTGAAGGTTCCGAGACGCCGGCGCGTGCGGCAGCGCTCGCGCGCGGCGTAGCGATTGTCGAACTACGGCCTGTGAATGACGGGCCGGCCGGTTCGTTCGATCTGATGGTTGAACAGACGACCGGCGCGCCGGCAGCAGATGCCGACGCGGCGCCTTCGGATATCGCATTGGTGCTGCACACCTCCGGAACGACGTCAAAACCCAAGATCGTGCCGCTCAGCCATCTCAACCTGACGACCTCGGCGCGCAACATCGCCCGCACATTGTCGTTGACCCAGGCTGATCGCGGGCTGGTGATCATGCCTCTGTTCCACATTCATGGCCTGGTCGGGGCGTTGCTGTCGTCGATCGCTGCCGGCGCCAGCGTCTATTGTGGCGGCGGTTTCAATGCGCTGCGCTTCTACGGTTGGCTGGATGAGTCGGCCGCCACCTGGTACAGCGCCGTCCCCTCCATGCATCAGGCGATACTGGGCCGGGCCGAACGCAACCGCGAGGTGATGGAGCGGCACAGGCTGCGGCTCATCCGCTCCTCGTCCGCGCCGATGTCACCCGTTCTGATCGGCGAGCTTGAGCAGACCTTTGTCTGTCCGGTCATCGAATCCTACGGCATGACGGAAGCGGCGCACCAGATGACCAGCAACCCATTGCCGCCGTCGGCGCGCAAACCGGGTTCTGTCGGTATCGCCGCCGGCCCCGAGGTGGCAATCCTCGACGCTTCTGGAAATCTAGCGGCACCGGGTCAGCCCGGCGAGATCGTCATTCGCGGGCCGAATGTGACGGGGGGATACGAGAATCGGCCGGAAGCCAATGCCGAGGCCTTTCGCGGCGGCTGGTTTCGCACCGGCGACCTCGGCCACCTCGACGAGCAGGGCTATCTCACCATCAGCGGCCGTCTCAAGGAGATCATCAATCGCGGCGGCGAAAAGATCTCGCCGCGCGAGGTGGACGACGTCATTGCCGAACACCCGGCCGTGCTTCAGGCTCTGACCTTTGGCATGCCGAGCGAGAAGCTAGGCGAGGAGGTTGCCGCCGCCGTGGTGCTGCGCGAAGGCGCGTCCGCATCCGAGAGCGAGTTGCGCGAATTCGTCGCCGCCAGGCTGGCGCCGTTCAAGGTTCCGCGCCGCGTCGTTTTCCTGGAAGAGATACCGAAAGGGCCGACGGGCAAACTGCAGCGGATCGGGCTTGCGGAACGGCTGGGGATAGCGCGATGAGAATCTGCATCTATGGCGCCGGCGCCATCGGTGGCTTGATGGGCGCCCGACTGGCGAAGGCTGGCCATGATGTGACGTTGATCGCGCGGGGGCCGCATTTGCAGGCAATGCAGACCAATGGTCTGCGCCTTGTCGAAGGGGAGACGTCCTCGACCGTGCACGTTGCGGCGTATGAAAATCCCGCCGAGGCTGGCGAACAGGACGTTGTCGTCGTCGCGCTGAAGGCGCCGGCCGTTGCCGCCGTCGTCGAGCGCATGCAGCCACTGCTCGGGCCGGCGACCAGCGTGGTGATGGCGGTCAATGGCGTGCCGTGGTGGTATTTTCACGGTCTCGATGGTCCGTGGCGTAATCATGTCCTGCAGTCTGTCGATCCTGGCGGGGTTCAGGAGCGCGGCATTGGCGCCGACCGGGTCATAGGCTGCGTCGTCTATCCGGCGGCCGAAGTGGTCGAGCCCGGCGTCGTCCAGCATGTTTCTGGCGACCGGTTCAGCCTTGGCGAGCCATCGGGCGTCGCGACAGAACGCGTGAAAGCGTTCAGCAAGGCGTTGATCGGGGCTGGTCTGAAGGCTCCCGTCAAGACCGATATCCGCACCGAGATCTGGGTAAAGCTGTGGGGCAATGTCGCTTTCAATCCGATCAGCGCGCTGACGGGAGCCACGCTGGCGCGCATCTGCGGTGATACCGATACGCGTCGCCTGGCGCTCTCGATCATGACAGAAGCGGAGAAGGTTGCTAACGCGCTCGGCGTAACGATGCCGATATCAGTTGAGCGGCGCATCGATGGCGCAGCCGCCATCGGCGAGCACAAGACTTCGATGCTCCAGGATCTCGAACGCGGCAGGCAGATGGAGATCGACGCCGTGGTCGCAGCGGTTGCGGAACTGGGCCGCATTGTCGGCGTCGCAACGCCCACGATAGACACCGTGCTGGCTCTGGTGCGCCAGCGCGCCAACATTGCCGGCGCCTACCCGTAGAACGGGCGATTGCCGCTGAATGCGGCTGGTTGAATGATTGTGTGATCGAGGGATTGAGGTTCAGCTTCGGAACGAGGATGCCCTAAGCTATCGCGTATCAGCCGATGGCATTGCTGCCAGCATCTGCAGCATGTGATGATACGGAAGCGGGCGAAGCCGCTTCCGCCTTGCTTCCTATTTCTTGGGCGCAATAACCAAGCGGCATGGTTTGACAATTTTTCCCGTAAGCCGTTGAGAACGCATAGATGGGAAGCGGCTATTCCACACTGAGCCGATAGCCAATACCGCGCACGGTCTGCAGCCAGACCGGATTGGACGGATCGCGCTCGATCTTGCGGCGCAGCCGGTTGATCTGGACATCGATGGTGCGCTCGCCGACTTCCGAATCGTCGCCGACCAATTCATGGCGCGGTATGGTTTCGCCGGCCCGTGCTGCGAAGATCGCCAGGATCTCCTGCTCGCGGTCGGTCAGCTTCAGCGCCTCGCCGCCGCGTTTCAGCTCGCGCCTAGCGATCTGGAACGTGTAGGGACCGAAGACCAGTTGCTCGACCTTGGGCGTCGTCGCCGGGCCGCCACGGCGCAGGATGTTGTTGATACGCAGGATCAGTTCGCGCGGGTCGAAAGGCTTGGGCAGATAATCGTCGGCGCCGGCCTCGAGCCCAGTGATGCGGCTGTCGGTTTCGGACAGTGCGGTGAGCATCAGGATCGGCACGTTCTTCTCGGCCCGCAGCGCCTTGGTGAGATCGACGCCGCTTTCGCCCGGCATCATGACGTCGAGCACGATCAGATCGAAATCGAGACCGACAAGCTTCCGCCTGGCTTCGCCGGAATTGCCGGCGACGGTGACGCGAAAGCCGTTCTCGGTCAGATACTGCTTGAGCAGGTTGCGGATGCGGGTGTCGTCATCGACCACAAGCAGATGCGGTGCGTCATCGTCCGGTGCTGCCGGTTGATCAACCCTCTCAATGGTCTCCATGGCTTTTCCCCGATGCGTTCGCAGGCACAATGTCGATCTGCGCTCTTAGTTCCGGATTGACCATCGCTTCCAGGAAACGTTCGATCAAGTTGCGTTCGGTGGTTCCGGAATCCTCCAATGCCGCACGGATGCGGCGCGACTGTGGCCGTGCCAGCGCCAGCGCCAGCGCACGGCCCTTGGCCGTCGGGTAGAGTTCGCGCTGGCGGCGGTCGCGAGGGCCTTGCAACTGGACGATATGATCGGTGTCGATCAGCTGCTTGAGCACGCGCGCCAGGCTCTGCTTGGTGATCTTGAGCACGTCCAGCAGCTCGGCCACCGTCAGGCCCGGCCGGCGATTGACGAAATGCAGGACGCGGTGGTGGGCGCGGCCGAAACCATAGTTGGCCAGGATCTGATCCGGATCGGAGGTAAAGTCGCGATAGGCGAAGAAGAACAATTCGATGATGGCGAAGTCGATGCCGTCCTCGTCGGTGATCGCCGTCCTGATCGGTTTTCCGGCAGCTGGGCTTCGATCCGTCATCTTTTCTCCATGCGAAGCAGGAAATTATGTCAGTACTATTGACGTAATTTCCCGGCAATGGTAATTTTTGACAAGCTTTTCGGTGGATTGCGAACGAAAAGGCAAAGGAAAGCCGTTTTTCCGGAACTTCCTGAGTTTGCCAACCCTCAAATATCCGCCTACGCTTTGAGACAGCGGCTGCCCGGCGCGGCTGAGACGAAACACGCAACGAAAAAATGATGTGCGGGCGGCCGCTCGCGGGAGGTTTCCATGGCATCCGTTCCCTTCGACCAGTTGGACGGCTTCATCTGGATGAACGGCGAGTTCGTCAAGTGGGGCGACGCCAAGATCCACGTGCTGACTCACGGCCTGCACTATGCCGGCGCCGTGTTCGAGGGCGAGCGCGCCTATGGCGGCGAGATTTTCAAGCTCAACGAGCATACCGAGCGCCTGCATGAATCGGCACACCTGCTCGGCTACAAGATTCCCTACTCGGTGGCCGAGCTCAACGAAGCCTCCACCACGCTTTTGAAGAAGCAGGGGTTCCAGGACGCCTATGTCAGGCCGATCGCCTGGCGCGGCAGCGAGCAGATGGGCGTTGCGGCGCAGAACAATCGGATCAACTGCGCCATCGCCATCTGGCAGTGGCCGAGCTACTTCGATCCGGCGCAGAAGCTCAAAGGCATCCGTCTCGATCTGGCGGAATGGCGCCGGCCCGATCCGCGCACCGCGCCGTCCAAGTCGAAGGCCTCCGGCCTCTACATGATCTGCACCATGTCCAAGCATGCCGCCGAAGCCAAGGGCTATGCCGATGCCATGATGCTTGACTGGCGCGGCCAGGTCGCGGAAGCGACGGGCGCCAACATCTTCTTCGTCAAGGACGGCAAGATCCATACGCCCACGCCCGATTGCTTCCTCGACGGCATCACCCGCCGCACGGTCATCGGCCTTGCCAAGGAGCGTGGCATCGAGGTGATCGAGCGCGCCATCATGCCGGACGAGCTCGAAGGCTTCCAGCAGTGCTTCCTGACCGGGACGGCGGCTGAAGTGACGCCGGTTTCGGAGGTTGGGCCCTACCGATTCGAGGTCGGCGAAATCGCCAAAACACTGATGAACGACTACTCCGCCGCCGTGCAACCTAAGCATGCGATCGCCGCAGAATAGCGTAAGTCACAGCTTTTTAGTCAAGCAGGGGCGGTTTTGAGGCCGCCCCTTTTATTTCAGCATCTCTGCATTTGACTTTCGTTTAATTCAGCGTCTCATGATGGCGTCGGCCCGGGAGGCTGGCAGTCATGGAGGGACTGGAAACATGGACATGAACACGCTTCTTCCGATCATTATTCAGGTGATTACGGGTGTCATCGGTGGTCAGGCGATCGGTGTTGCGCTCAAGAACGCGGCTCTGGGACAGCTGCCCAAAATCCTCGGCGGTGCCATTGGCGGCGTCGGCGGCGCGGCTATCCTCGGCAGCCTGCTGGGCGGCGGTGCGGTCGATCCGGCAGCGGCCGCGGCGGCAACCGGCGGATTGGGCAGCGCGTTGAACCTCAACAACATCGTTGGCGGTGCCGGCGGCGGCGCCATCCTGACCGGCATCATCGGTGCGGTCATGGGTGCGATGAAGAAATAAGCCTAAGGCGTTTCAGGCTTCTCGCATGGGCGGCTCCGGCCGCCCATTTCTATCTTGGGCCACTCGCGGCGCCCTTTGGCGGTGGACGGCTTTCGCCTCTGTCTCTACATCGGAGATGACACAGACCGGTTCATCGTTTCACGGAAACGCCGAACCGCTCTATCTCTTTGTTTTGACGCAATTCCGGACGGAAAACCGTTTCACACTTTTCCTGGAATTGCTCTTGCGAAAGGACGACCATGGGGCAGCTCAATGCCGGCATCGTGCCGGTCACACCCTTCCAGCAGAATTGCACCATCCTGTTCGACATGGATGACAAGCGTGGTGTCGTCGTCGATCCGGGCGGCGATATCGACAAGGTGCTGTCGGTGCTGAAGGACAATGCGATCACGGCGGGCGCGATCTGGATCACGCATGGCCATATCGATCATGCAGGCGGTGCGATGGATCTGAAGGAGGCGCTCGGCGTCGAGATCATCGGCCCGCACGAGGCAGACAAGCCGCTGCTGGCCAATCTCGAGAACCAGGCCAAGCGTTTCGGCATCACTGACCCGGTGCGCGACTGCGTGCCCGACAGGTTCCTCATCGAAGGCGAGACCGTGTCGTTCGGCCAGCATGTGTTCGAGGTCCTTCATTGTCCCGGCCACGCGCCCGGCCATGTCGTCTACTACAACCGCGCAGCGAAGTTCGCCCATGTCGGCGACGTGCTGTTTCGCGGCTCGGTCGGCCGCACCGATCTGCCGGGTGGCGACCATGCCGCGCTGATCGCCTCGATCAAGGAAAAGCTTTTGCCGCTCGGCGACGACATCGGCTTCATCTGTGGCCATGGGCCCGGTGGCCGTTTTGGCGAGGAGCGGCGAACCAATCCGTTCCTGACCTGACGCTTTGGCTTCGACGGCAAAATCAACCGCGGGCATGAAAAAAGCGCTGGCCTTGCGGACAGCGCTTTTTGCTTTGGGGCAGGGATGCCTCAGTTGGCGGTGCAGAAATGCTGCTCGCCGTCATTGCCGGTGAAGGTTCCCGAGCGGGAGTTGAACGTCCGGTAACGATCCGAGCAGTATTCGTACCAGTCGCGGGTCCACGGCTCGGCGTAGCGATCGGAATACACGACACGCGGCTGCGAATAGATGACCCGCGGCTGTGCGTAGTAGCGGCGTACCGGTGCCGGCCGCGCATAACCATCATAGTCGTCATAGCCGGGATCGTAGTAGCGCGGCTGCGGGTTGTTGAGCGCGCCAACGATCAGGGCGCCGGCCGCCAGGCCAAGGACGCCGGCGGCGAGGGCGTCGCCATTGTGGTGATGCCGGTGATGGCGCCACTCATCGGCATTGGCCGCAGGCAAGGTGGCGAGCGTGGTCGCGGCGATGGCTGCGGACAGGATGGTGGTCTTGAGAATGCGATTCATCTTGGTCTCCTTCGTGCCGGCCCGTGCAGTTTTCGGGGGGATGCGGTCCGGCTTTACCAAAGATTAATAGGTGACCGTGGCTGAACGGGGGCTGAACGAAATTTTCAGAGGTTCTATGCGTGCGACAAAAACCGCACGCTCGCAGAGAGCGGACCTCACCCCGTTCGGTCCTGTCTTTCCGGCCGGCTCAGCCGACCGAAAGGTTGACGGCCTTCGGCCCCTTGCCACGCTTGTCCGGCTCGGTGTCGAAGGACACTTTCTGCCCATCCTCAAGACCGGGAAGACCCGACGCCTGCACGGCGGAAATATGGACGAAGACATCCTTCGCGCCATCGTCCGGCGTGATGAAGCCGAAGCCTTTGGCATGATTGAAGAATTTGACGGTGCCGGTCTGCGGCATGGGAAGCTCCCTTTGATCCCATAAAGTCCAGTCTCGGGCCGGCAAATGCCCGAAGGGAAATTTGTCCTTTATTTTAGCGCTATCGGCAAGAGAAAGTTTTGCGGCGGCGGCTAAAGCGCGTCGCGTTGAAGATTCAGGCAACGCACTTTAAGCCTTTGTTTTGATGCATGTCGTTGTCCCAAAACCGCTGCGCACTTTTAGGCGACATGCATTAGGCACGCCGGACACGAAAAAGGCGCGACAAAAACCGTCGCGCCTTCGAAAAATTCAAGCCCGGCTCCGGAAGCCGGCTCAAGGTCTTGCAGCGCCCTTTCGCACGTCCGAACGGACGCGCAATGGTTCAAGCTGCGCGCAGATTGACCGCCTTCGGACCCTTGCCCATGCGGTCGGGCTCGACGTCGAAGGTGACCTTCTGGCCATCGACGAGAGTGCGCAGGCCCGAAGCCTCGATCGCGGAAATGTGGACGAACACATCCTTGGCGCCGCCGTCCGGCGTGATGAAGCCGAAGCCTTTGGTCGCGTTGAAGAATTTAACGGTGCCGGTCTGGGCCATTGGGGAAACTCCTTCACCCGTGTCAGTCTTGTGGTTTGCCCGCCGCCTGGCGCCGTGGGCAAGTCCCGGTGGTTGCTTCGGCAGTCATGCATTTGCGCATGGTCAAACCCCCCGCCGAAAACGGGGCCGTCAGAGATTCACAGTATCGGGGAAAGGTCGTCCAAAACGTTCCGCTCTCCGGGTCGCAAATGCCCGAACACAAAATTTATCGCACGGAAACGTGATGGTTGCAAGATAGGCCCGCGGGGCACCCCGATGGGCGCATCCGACGCAGCGCATCGATAGACCCGGCTCTCTCACCGGTCATCGGCCAGAGCCCGGCCACGCATGGTCCAGCGGCGGAAAGCGGCTACTTCTGAGGTGGCGCCAGTACGTACACCGCGTCGTTTGCCTGTGCAGGCGGTCCGCAAACGGGGGTTGCATTCGCGACCGGAATGACGAGGATTGGCCGGCGCGTTAGCGCCGGGACGGGGGGTCTCGAGGGAGACATATTCATGAGATTTCTTGCGGCTATCTTCTCGCGACAGGGCTTTGCCATCTTGTTCCTGTCGGCAATTCTTGGCGCCTGCACGGTGGTGGTCGACGAGGGGCCAGGACCGCGCCCGCCGAGGCCGGAGCCGCAATTCTGCCCCAAGCACTATGAGCCGGTCTGCGCCCGGCGCGGTGGCGATCGCCAGACCTTCGCCAATGCCTGCCTTGCCGAGCGGGCCGGATATCGCATTCTGCGCGATGGCGAGTGCCGCGACGGTGGTGGCGGTGGCGGTGGCGGCGAGGAGCAGACATTCTGCACCCGTGAATACGCTCCCGTCTGTGCTCGCCGCCATGGCGAACTGCGCACCTTCCCGAACGAATGCGAGGCTCGTGCCGCCGACTATAATGTGGTTGATGATGGGCCGTGCTGAGGCGTGAGCAGGGCGTGTCTCACACCTCTACGGGATACGCCCCATCTGCAGGCCCAGCGTAAAGCTCGCTGCCATCTTCGTCGGAAATGCGCAGGCGGTCGGGGATCTGCGGCATGGCCAAAGTGTGGAAGAGCGCGGTTGCGCCTTGCAAGGCGGCACGCAAATTCGGCGCCTCCAGCGACACCTTGTCGAGCATCGCCTCGTCGGCATCACGACCGATAGAACTCGATGACAAAGTTCAAGCGCGCCTCCGTGTTGGACAGGTGTTTGGCTGTCCTGCCTCGCGGCAGTCATGCCGCGGCGCCTCTCGCCTTCGAGGAACGAGCCGCCCGTTGGCTTCAGTCCGAAATGCTACTTGGACTTCGGCTTCAATCCGCTTTCTGCCTGCTTGACTGCCGAGCCGAAGGGCGAAGCCGGTTTTGCCGCTACCTTGTCCTTCTTGGGCTTGCGTGTCTCGCGGTTGCTGCGCTGTTGACCCTTGGCCATTCTCTGATCCCTCGTTGCGTGTCTGTTGAGGTGCGGACGCGAGCCTGACCCACCCCCGTTGGATCGGGATGGGGCTCTGTCTCGTTGTTCAAGCGCTATGGTCCAAAGCGCGTCGCGAGACGCGCTTTAGATCTTTGTCTTATGCATGTCATTGTCCCAAAATCGCTGCGCACTTTTGGGCGACATGCATTAGACGGCCGGATTGTCGGCCGCTTCGAGATTGTCTTCGGTGGTAACCCGCTCGTGGGTCTCCTGCTCGCTGCGGATGCGGTATTGCGGCGAGCCGTCCTTGACCGGCATCATGCTCTTGATCTGGAACAATTCCGCGGTCTTCTGCACCAGGCCGGTGCGGCTCTTCATGCGGACCGTCTGGCCGATCGCGAAGAGATGTGCGGGCGTGTCGGTGCGCGGGCGTGCATTCTGCTGGAAACGGATCATGCGGCGTTCTCCCGGTCTTGCCGAAGCGCTGTTTCGAGCTCGGCGTGGTCGATGGCGATGAGCTGGCTGGTCGGGCTTTTCACCGTCCTTGCCGGCAGATGGATGAAGGTGGCGACACGGCGCCAGGCAAGCCACGACATGCCGTCGATCAGCTCTTCGTCGTGGTCGATGTCATAGTCGCCGGCCGGCAATTTTCCTTCCAGCCCGCCGAGCACGAAAGGTGCCGTAAAGTGGGCGATGGAATGGGTGGTGCGGCCGGACATTCTAGTGCCTCGATGTTCTATCAATCCGCGCAAGCGGTTTCTTCAAAGAGAGAAATGGTCGCGAGGCGTGGCGCGCCCCTGTATCGGCAATCTGGGTGTCGGCGATCTGGAATGAGATTGACGGGTCGAGAAACTCTGACGCCGCGAGATGCCAAGCCTGACCCAAAAATGACCTCAAATCTTTATTCCGAAATGCGGGACAAATCAAGAAGATTCCCGTAAAGCCCTGATCTTGTCGCAAAAATCGTCCGCTATATCTATCTGTAGAATGCTGATAGGATGCGGACGCATTCTCAAAAATTGTTTGATATTTCGCCGGAACATTTGTCCCGGCATTTGCATTTTATTTAGGCGTAGGAGAAGAAAACATGATTTCTGTAAAAACCCCGGACGGCTCCACAGTGACGATCAAACCGATCGTCAAGCCGATCAAAGTCATCTCGGCGCGGCTGACGATCAGAAGCGACGAGGCCGCAAGGCGGACGATCGCCGACACCGACGGAACGCTGCGGCGCGCGCGCCAGCTTGCCGAAAGCAACCGCCTGATTTGACAGGAGCCGGATCCCTGTCCTTGGTCCGCTCTTGAATCTGCGTCTGTCATGGCTTAGGTCCGGCAAGCGGACAAACACGGCAGGTTTCCCATCACCAGAGATCCAAGAAGCCCGGCAGGCGCGGGCGCCACTTCCGGCTCAGGCGGACAGCCGCCGCTAGGGCTTGACCAGCGCGTGCAGCAGGCGTTGCAGCTGCATCAGGCCGGCCGCCGGCAAGAGGCCGAGATGCTGTACCGGCAAGTGCTGGCGCAAAAGGCCAATCACCCTGCTGCGGCGCATTTCCTCGGGCTGCTGCTGCACCAGACCGGGCGCAGCGCCGAAGGGCTGGAGCTGATCGAGCAGTCGGTGCGTTTGCAGCCGAAGAATCCCGATTTCCTCAACAATCTCGGCACTGTGATGCGCGATCTCGGTCGCGTTGCAGCGGCCGTGGATTTTTTCCGCGGTGCGGTCAATCTCAAGCCCGACCAGCTCGCGGCACGCGATAATCTGGGTTCTGCGTTGAAACAGCTCGGCCAGTTCGAAGAGGCCGAAACGATCTATCGCGGCACAGTCGGGCGCAATCCCTTCCATGTCCGTGCGCGCATCGGGCTTGCCGAAACGCTGCAGGAAGCCGGACGTCTGGATGAGGCATTGGCCGTTTTCCGCGAGGCGCTGACGATCCGTCCGAAGGATGCCGATCTGTTGCATGGGCTCGGCGTCGGGCTGATGGAAAAAGGCAAGCTCGATGAAGCGGCCGACCTGTTCCGGCAAGCGCTAGCGATCACGCCAGGCATGGCCAAAGCGTGGCTGATGCTGACGCAGGTCAAGCGCCAGAAGGAGCGCGACGCGGAACTGACCGGCATGGAAGCGCAGCACGCCAAGGCGCCCGCCGACAGCCTGGCGCGCATGCAGCTATCCTTCGGTCTCGGCAAGGCCAATGACGATCTGAAGGACTACAACAGAGCCTTCGACTATTTCGCCGAAGGCAATGCGATCCGCCGCAAGGGCATCGACTATGATCCGGTCAGGACGCGCGCCGAATTCGAGGCGATGAAGACGGTGTTCGACGCCGGCTTTTTTGAAAAGCATAAGCCAAGCCCGATTGCCGACGACACGCCGATCTTCGTCGTCGGCATGCCGCGTTCGGGCACCACGCTGGTCGAACAGATCATCGCCAGCCATCCGCAGGTCTATGGCGCAGGCGAGCTCAGCATCCTGAAGACCGCGGTTGGCAAGCAGTTCCCGACGACCATGCCCGGCGGGTTCCCTTGGGGACTGGTTGATGTACCCGACGCGAATTTTGCCGAGGCCGGCCGAGCCTATCTCGACATGCTGCACGCCCGCTATCCCGACTTCAGGCATGTCACCGACAAGATGCCCGGCAACTTCCTGCTCATCGGCTTCATCCACATGGCGCTGCCGAATGCCAAGATCATCCATTGCGCGCGCGATGCGGCGGCGACATGCCTTTCGATCTACAAGGTGCATTTCCGCGGCGACAGCCACCGCTATGGCTACGACCTTGGCGAGCTCGCCGATTTCCACAATCTCTACACCGACATCATGGCGCATTGGCGCGCCGTGCTGCCCGGCGTCGTGCATGACGTGCGCTATGAGGATTTCGTCGCCGACCAGGAAGGGCAGACGCGGGCGCTGATCGCCCATCTCGGCCTGCCGTGGAACGATGCCGTGCTGTCGTTCCACGAGACCGACCGTCCCGTGCGCACGGCCTCGGCCGCGCAAGTGCGTCAGCCGATGTACCAGGGCTCGGTCGATCTGTGGAAGCGCTATGGGGACAGGCTGAAGCCGCTGCTGGACAAGCTAGGCCGATATTGAGGTGAGGCCGGCCAGCGAACGGCCGATACCTGCGCTTCCGGTGCTCACGTACTTCAAGTACGCTCCGCTCCGGTTCTCGGTATCAACCGTTCTCGGCTCGGCCTGACCTCAATCTCGACCTAGCTTGGCGTCAAAGCTCCATGAAGGGCTGGAAGCCGCCGAAGATCATGCGCTTCATATCGAAGGGCATTGGCCCCCAATCGGGTGTCAAACGCGGGTCGGCCATCACCTTGGGCATCACCGTGTCGCGGCTCTGCCTGGATTCATAGACCACCCAGGCGAAGACGACGATCTCGTCGTCCTTGGCCTGAACGGCACGTGGAAACGAGGTCAGCTCGCCATAGGGAACGTCGTCGCCGATACATTCGACATAGGCGAGCGCGCCGTGTTCCATCCATATAGGGCCCGCGAGGTTGGCCAGCCTCTTGTAGTCATCGAGATTTGCCTTGGGCACGGCGAGTACGAAACCATCGACATAGGACATGGTGGTTCTCCTATGCCGGCTTCGCCGGCGCGTTCATTGCCCATTCGACACCGAAGGGGTCGCGCATGTTGCCCCACTGGTCGCCCCAGAACATGACCTGGAGTGGAACGGCGACTTCGCAGCCGGCATCGACGGCGCGCTTCCACCAGCCATCGATCTCGTCGGCGCCGAGATGAAGCTGCATGGTGTAGCCCTGTGGCTTGACGGGGGGCATGCCGTTTTCGGGGTAGAAATCGGAAATCATCAGCGTCGAGCCATTGATGTGGAGGTGGATGTGCATGGTGCGGCCCTGATCATCGGGCGGATAGAAGAACACCTGTTCGGCGCCGAAGGCCTTCTTGTAGAATTCGGCGGCCTTGAAGGCGCCGTCCAGTTGCAGATAGGGGGTCAATCCACCGAGAACTTTCGCGGCCGGCTGAACGGGGGTCTGGTCGGTCATGTCTTGCTCCTCTTTGCGTTTCGTCTGGGCGTTTGGTCTGGCCTTGCGAACCTTAGGACGAACGGGGCGGTAGCAATCCTACATGGCCGCTGCGATTTTTTGGCGTGAAATGAACTTGCATCGGGAGCGCCCAATCAGAGCGCAATCCTCGCGACCCGCAGGCTAGAAAAGGGGATTGCTTCCATCCCTGAGGCGACAATGATCCTCTACTACCAGACCCACTCACCGTTCGCGCGCAAGGCGCTCGTCTTCGCGCATGAGGTTGGCATTGCCGATCGGCTCGAGGTCATCCATCACGAGACCAGTCCGACCCTGCGCAATGCGCGCGTCTATGCCGAAAACCCCCTCGGCAAGGTGCCGGTGCTGTTGCGGCCCGATGCGCCGCCGCTCTTCGATTCCGATGTCATCTGCGCCTATCTCGACACGCTGCATGATGGCCGCAAGCTGCTGCCGCAAGACGGCGAGGCGCGCTGGCAGGCGTTGCGGCTGCAAGCGGTCGCCCAGGGCCTGGCGCAGACGGGCATAGGTTTGCGCTGGGAGACCGAAAGGCGGCCCGAACAGCTGCGCTATGCCGCTCTTGCGGAGGGATACCGGGAAAAGATCGAGGCGAGCTACGACTGGCTCGAAAGCGCGCTGGACGACGAGGCGCCGCTCCATGTCGGCCATATTGCGCTTGCCACCACGTTGTCCTGGATGGCGTTTCGCCAGCTTCCGTCGTTTCGCGCGCGAGCACAATTAACCCGCTGGTTCGAGGTTTTTGAAAAGCGCGCATCGATGCAGGCGACGCCGCTGTCGGGCGACACGCATGACTGAGCAACGGTCGCCCCTTGACGGCCGGCATCGATGCTTCTCCCGGGCATGGTCAGGGAGCCCTGCGGATCCGTGGACCGTTTTGCGCGTCGATGACAATTTCCGGCCAGCCGATGTCCTTGCGCAATTCGATCGGCAGGGACAACAGCGCCTGCTCGCTGCGATGGCGGGCGCGGTTCTGTGCGTAGCGCGTGGCGACGCGGCCTATGGATGACAGAATGGACATGATGCTTTCTCCTCGGTTGAAGCCGGCATCATCGTGTCGGCATCCCAAGGACGTGGCGCGTTCAAGCGATCCGACAGAGCGCCGAAAATATTTGCGAGACATGCGAAAACATGGGCCGCAACACCAGGCGGCCCATGCATTCCGGCAGTTCCTCAACCTGTCGCTTCGGCTACCGAGCGGAAGAAATCTTCGGGGTCCTCGACTTCAGTCAGCTTCCGCTTGTCAATCAGCCAGAAGCGGTTGCCGATGGCGCGGATGAAGGAGCGGTCGTGCGAGGCCAGCAGACAGCTTGCCTGATGCGCCAGCAATTCGGTTTCCAGCGCTTCCTGGCCGTCAATGTCGAGATGGTTGGTTGGCTCGTCGAGCAAATAGAAGTTGGGATTGGCGAGCCTGAGCGCCAGCATCATCAGCCGCGCCTTCTGGCCGCCCGACAGCACGCCGATCTTTTTCTCCTGCATCTCGATGACGACGCCGGCGCCGGCAAGCAGCGAGCGGGCGCGCTGCTCGCCGACATCGTAGCGGCGTGAAACCATCGCCAGCGGCGTGTCGTCACCGCTGATACCGGCCAGTGCCTGGTCGCTGTAGCCGAGCACCGTCGACGGCGTCACCTTCACGTTAAGCACCGTTTCCGGCTCGGCGATGGCGTTGCGGATCAAGGTGACGAAGCGCGACTTGCCGACACCATTGCGGCCGAGCAGGACGATACGGTCACCCTGGCAAATATGACGCTTGCCGGTCCGAAACAGCAGGGTTCCGTCGGGCGTTTCGACCGCGGCGTCGTCGAGCGTGATCAGCACCTTGGCGTGGGTGCCGCGATTGGCCAGTCTGATCGCGCCCGCCGATTTCTCGCGGTGTGCCGGTGCAGCGGAGTCTTCGAGGCGCTCTGCGCGCTGGTTGAGCTGCTTGGTCTTGACCACCAAAAGATCGCTGCCCGAATTGATGCCGATGTTGTTGAGCTTGGCGGCCTGCCGGCGCAATTGCTGCGCCACCTTCATGTCGCGCTGGAATTTCCGCTCGGTCGAGGCATCGACTTCGTCCAGCGCCTGCCTTGCCCTGGAGTAGGGCAGCGCAAACACCGGCGACTGTTCCGGGCGCAGGAAAAGCGTTCGGTTGGTGGTGGCGTCGAGGAAGGCGCGGTCGTGGCTGGCGATGACCACCGGCACCTCGCGCGGCAGCGCGTTCAGCCAGCTTTCCAGCTGGCTGATCTTGGCGAGATCGAGATGGTTGGTCGGCTCGTCGAGCAGCAGCACGTCCGGATCGGTGACCCAGACGCGCGCGATCAGCGCCAGCCTTTGCCAGCCGCCGCTCAAGGCCCGCATCGGCCGTTCGCGCATCGGCTCCGGCACATCGAGCGAATCCAGCACCACGTCCACGCGCCACAGCTCGCTGTCGGCCTGCTCGGGCGGCAAGGCATCGGCCACCACCTGATGAAAGCTTCGGCCGAGAAGGGCAGCGGGAACGGACTGCTCGACATGGCCGACGCGCAGGCCGCGGGTGCGGGTGATGTCGCCGGAGGTCGGCTCCATCTCGCCGGTCAGGCATTTGAGCAAGGTCGACTTGCCGCGGCCATTGGCGGCAACGATGCCGAGCCGGTCGCCGGTGCCGATGGTGAGGTCGAGGTTGGAAAACAGCGGCGCACTCATGGTGACGCCGAGGGATTTGAGGCTGATCAGGGCCATGGTGATTTCTCTGGTCTGTCCGGAGACAAACTCCGGTTCGATGCACTTTGACGGTGCGCAGACTGGCCATCAGGCTCGGCGTTGCGGCACCACGAAGGGCAGACCAAAAAAACGAAGCGGGAAAAACCCGTGATGTCCCTGGTCAGCCCTGCAAGCTAGCTCGCAGGGCAGAAATCGGGCCACGCTGACGATGGTGATCGATAAACACGCAGCCCTCCTTTCAAGACGTTCGAGTGTGGGGAATGGCTACACCAGAGAGTGGGCGGATGGCAAGGGGAGCGCACTTTCCTTCTCCCCTTGTGGGAGAAGGTGGCCTCGCGAAGCGAGGTCGGATGAGGGGTGTTCCCGGGAACACCGACGTCTCACCCCGCTGGAACACCCCTCAACCGTCTCGGCGCTGCGCGCCGATCCACCTTCTCCCACAGGGGGAGAAGGGAAGGGCGCCCTATCGGCCCGGTCGACCCGTCTTGGCCGGCCGCCGCTTTTCGCGGCGGGCGTCGGCCGGATCCTCATAGGAACCAATGCCGGCGCGTTCGCGCTTGACCGGTTTGTCGCCTTCGATCGGTGTTTCGGTCCGCCGAACCGTCATCTCGTCCAGCGAGTTCTTCTTGAACAACGGTTTGACCGGCTCGCCGGGAATCCCAAAATCGGAACCATGCGCCTCTTCGGCTGATTGCTTCTTGAACAGCGAGCGCGACACCGCACCGGCCGGTGTTGGCATGTCGGTGCCTGGCCCCATGGCGTCGAGATCAGGTTTGCGGAAGAGGTTGGGCCGAGCCGCCTTGGCCGCCTCTTCTGCAGCCTGTGCCGCGTCGAGCTTGCGGAAACGCTCCTGTTCCTCTGAAGTACGATGTTTGGCCACGCCCTTGTTGTGCTTGCCCTTCTCGCGGCCCGAGACAGGGCTTTCCATGTCGGCGTATTTGGCCAGCGGATCTTCGGAGATGGAGAGTTCCATCTCGCGCAGCCGCTTGATCTCGTCGCGGATGCGCGCCGCCTTCTCGAAATCGAGATTGGTGGCGGCCTCGCGCATCTGCTTGTCCATGGCGTCGAGATGGGCCTTCAGATTGTTGCCCATCATGGCGCCGGCGCTGTCGGTGAACTGCGAGATATCGGCGCGGACGTGGTCCTTCTCATAGACCGAATCCAGAATGTCGGAGATGCGCGACTTGACCGATTCCGGGGTGATGCCGTTGGCCTCGTTCCACTCCATCTGTTTCTCACGGCGGCGGCTGGTCTCGGCCATCGCCCGCTCCATCGAACCGGTGATCTGGTCGGCATAGAGGATGACCTTGCCGTCGACGTTTCGGGCGGCGCGGCCGATGGTCTGGATCAGCGAAGTCTCCGAGCGCAAAAAGCCTTCCTTGTCGGCATCGAGAATGGCGACGAAGCCGCATTCGGGAATGTCGAGACCCTCGCGCAGCAGGTTGATGCCGACCAGCACGTCGAAGGCGCCGAGGCGCAAATCCCTAAGGATCTCGATGCGCTCAAGCGTGTCGATGTCGGAGTGCATGTAGCGGACGCGGACGCCTTGCTCGTGCAGATATTCGGTCAGGTCTTCGGCCATGCGCTTGGTCAGCACGGTGACCAGCGTACGGTAACCGGCCTTGGTGGTGTCACGGATTTCGCCGACGACATCGTCGACCTGGGACTTGGCCGGTCGCACCTCGACCGGCGGATCGATCAGCCCGGTCGGGCGGATGACCTGCTCGGCGAAGACGCCACCGGACTGTTCCATCTCCCAGCCGCCGGGCGTCGCCGAAACCGCGACCGAGAGCGGGCGCATCGCGTCCCATTCCTCGAAGCGCAGCGGCCGGTTGTCCATGCAGGACGGCAGACGGAAGCCATACTCGGCCAGCGTCGCCTTGCGGCGAAAGTCGCCCCGATACATACCGCCGATCTGCGGCACGGTGACGTGGCTCTCGTCGATGAAGACCAGCGCATTGTCAGGGATGTATTCGAACAAGGTCGGGGGCGGATCACCTGGCTGGCGGCCTGTGAGATAGCGCGAATAGTTCTCGATGCCGGCGCAGGAACCGGTGGCTTCCAGCATCTCAAGATCGAAGCGGCAGCGCTGTTCCAGCCGCTGCGCCTCGAGCAGGCGACCGGCGCGTTCCAGTTCCACAAGCCGGTGCTTGAGTTCTTCCTTGATCGACTTGATCGCCTGGTTCAGGGTCGGGCGCGGCGTCACATAGTGCGAGTTGGCGTAGATCTTGACGCTTTTCAACTCACCGGTCTTCTGGCCGGTCAGCGGGTCGAATTCGGTGATCTGCTCGATCTCGTCGCCGAACATCGAAATGCGCCAGGCGCGGTCTTCCAGGTGGGCCGGAAAGATCTCGATCGTATCGCCACGCACGCGGAACGAGCCGCGCACGAAATTGATGTCCTGGCGCTTGTATTGCTGGGCGACGAGGTCGGCGAGCAGCGCGCGCTGGTCCAGCCGGTCGCCGATCTGCATCTGGAAGGTCATCGCCGTATAGGTCTCGACCGAGCCGATACCGTAAATGCAGGACACCGATGCGACGATGATGACGTCGTCGCGCTCGAGCAGCGAGCGCGTCGCCGAATGGCGCATGCGGTCGATCTGCTCGTTGATCGAGGATTCCTTCTCGATGAAGGTGTCGGTGCGCGGGACGTAGGCTTCCGGCTGGTAATAATCGTAGTAGGAGACGAAATACTCGACGGCGTTTTCCGGGAAGAATTTCTTGAACTCGGAATAGAGCTGCGCCGCCAGCGTCTTGTTGGGCGCCAGGATCAGGGCAGGGCGCTGCGTCTCCTCGATCACCTTGGCCATGGTGAAGGTTTTGCCGGAGCCGGTGACGCCGAGCAGCACCTGGGTGCGGTCATTGTCGTTGACGCCCTCGACAAGGTCCTTGATCGCTGTCGGCTGGTCGCCGGCCGGCTCGAAATCCGACACCATCTTGATCGCGATGCCGCCTTCGGATTTTTCCGGACGGGCAGGGCGGTGCGGCGTCCACAGCACGCCGTCCTTGTGCAAGGGATTGCCGGATTCGATCAGCGCCGACAAAGCGGCGACCGTGGCGGTCACACCGCCGGAGGCCATGGTCTCGGCATCTTCCAGCGAAATGTCGAGGCCGGCGACCGGGTTGAGGCCGGCCGCGGTTCGCTCCCGGGCCGAAGCCGCGCCGCCCATCGAGGTACCGCGCGACGAGCGGCCCGGGGCGGCGGAGCGTTCGGGGATCTTTTTCGCCGTCTTCGCCGATCTGCCGCTATCCTTGCCGGAAAGGCGTCCTTCCTTCTCGGCTTCCTGCTCGATCTGCTCGGCCCAGTCGGCGATCGAGCCGGTCAGCGGCGCGCCGGTGAATTCGGCCTGCGGCGCCTCGGCAAAGCCGCCCTTGTGAAGGGGCTCCGATGCATCGAGGAAATCGGTCAGCGGGCTGCGCCGCTTGGGCGGCGAAGCGCTGTTGTCGCCCGCCGGCGGCGGCGTCTTTTTGTCGGAAAGTTTGGCCATGCCGCGAATATGGGCAGAGTCAGCCAAAATGGAAAGAGCCGAGTAGCGGAGGGCCCGGGGCGAAACCATGCTGCTGACACAAGGGTGTCAGCAGCATGTGTCGCCTGAACCGCGTTCTTCCCTCAGTTGAACCACAACGCAAACGTCAGAAACCCGCCGCCGCCGAACTGGCGCTGGATCTGGTTGAATTCCTCGCTGGTGAGGATCTTTCCGCTTTCGAGATAGGGCGCGATTGCTGGGCCGGTGATCGACAGCACGAGGTCGAAGTTTTTCGGTTCGTCGAAGAAGCGCTTCATGTTGATGCCTTTGCCGGTGATGCGGAAATGCGGCAGCAAGGTGCGGCCTTCGAGCAGATCCTCGGCCATGGTCAAGGTGGCGAGCCAGGCCTGGACCTGCTCCTCGCCGACTTCGAGGCCGGTGAGCCGGTTGGTGCCTTTCTGCTGCGGGCCGGGCAGCCATTCGCGATCATTGTCGGTCTCGGCACGGATCGCTTTCCAGTCCTCGCGCGATAGCCGGATCATTTCCAGCAGATGGCGGCGCGCCGCTTGTCGGCGCTCGGGCTCGACCACCGGCCAGTTGATGAGATGCACCAGCGAGATGAAATCGGCCAGGCGCCATTCCGAGGTGAGGATGCCGCCGCCCATGCCGCCGTCCGGCGGCACGAGAATATCCTGCAGCGGCAGCCTGGCGCGCGGGAACAGCATGTGGAACGAACCGTCGAAAGTGTTTTTGAAATCATGCGCCAGCCAGAAATCCGCCTGCGCCATCAGAAACTCGGCATAGCCTTGCAGCCAGAAACCGTCGGCGCGGTCGAAGCGGAAAATGAGCGGGGTGGCATCCGGCGCATCGCCGCTGTTGTTCGACAGCGCCGCCATGATTGCCGCGAGACTTTCCTGCGGCGTGATGTTGCCATCCTCGTCGAGGTCGACGCCGACATGGGCGAGGTCGATGACGATGCCGATATCGGGATCGTCCGGCACCGAGCCCAGCGTTGCCGCGGATTTCTCCAGCCGGTCGCGGAAGGCGACCAGGACGGCGCGAAACTGCTCGTAGGTCAGCGGTTCGGGATTGGGATTGTCCGGCACGGGCAGCCGCATCAGCGGCAGCATGAAGGATTGCGGGCTGTCGAAACCGTGGCGGTGCAGGCCACCGGCGAGGATCTCCAGCGCGGTGAAGAATTCGCCGGCGCCGGCGGCATAGGCCGAGGCCGGATCGGCCGGTGCCGCTGCTTCGAGCGTGGCGAGCGCGGTATCGCGCTCGGCCACGGTTTTCGCCTCGAACAGGGCTGCCGCTGCTTCGGGCGCTGCAGCGAAAGAGGAAGACAGCGGCAGCAGCAGAATGAACGCTGATGCCAGCAGGCTCGAAAGTCGGGTCATCTTGGTCCTCCGATGTGCTGTTCCGCAGCAACCATACACGCATCTGCTGCGCCGCGCCTGTCGGTCCTGATGCGATGCGGGCCCGTATTTCAATTGACCAAGAGTCGACGCTTCAACCATTCCAGCAGACAGTCTACACAAGGCAAACGATTGGGCATTGCGTGTCGAACTATCCGCTCTCCTACAAACTGTCGTGGCTGCCGCGCTTCCTGAAGCCTTCGCTCGGCGGCGCTATCAATGGCTTTGCTCCGGCGGCCGCAACCATGATCGAACCGCCGCCGGCGCGGACGGTGCGGCTGGCCTTCGTCGGCGATATCTCGGCGGTTGCCAATCGTGCCGCGCCCGAATGCGACCCGGCCATCGCAGCGCTGCTTGATTCCGCCGATCTGGTGATCGGCAATTGCGAAAGCCCGGTCGTGGAACGACCAAGCGTTGTCGCCGGCACGCGGCTCGGCACACATCATGCGATGACCGAGCGATTTCTTGCAGACGCGCTGGCGGCCGTCGGCATCTCACACAGGAAGCTCGTGTTGTCGCTGGCCAACAATCATGTGTTCGACCAGGGAGTGGCTGGCTTTGACGAGACGGTTGCCGCGCTCAAGCGCCTCGGTATCCGCAGCATCGGCACCGCTGCCAAAGGTCCGGTCGCGCGGCTTGCGGTTGGGCCGCTGACCATCGGCTTTGCTGCCTTCACGCTGTGGCGCAATGCAGATGCGGCTTTGTTTGCCGGCCGCGTGTCGATGCAAGGCGACCCGACGCGATGGCAGCGCGATGCGGCCAAGGGGGTCGATCTCGTCTGCGCCGTGCCGCATTGGGACTGGGAGTTCCGGCATTTTCCAAGGCCGGCAACACGGGCCCTGGCCAGGCTGATGGCCGGGCATGGGGTGGGCCTGATCGCCGGCCACCACGCCCATGTCGTGCAGCCGGCTGAGTGGCTCGGCAAGACGCTTGTCGCCTATGGGCTTGGCGATTTTCTTGGCACTGCCTTTGCCCGCCAGCCATGGCCCGGCCGCATCGGGTGCATTTTCGTCGCCGATATCAGTGCCGACCTCGGTATGCGGGGTGCTATTGCCGCCTACGGACTGCACCCGTTCATGCGGCTGCGCGCCGGCAATCATGAGCAACTGGTGCCGGTGGAGGCGCTGCAGGGCCGGCTACGCGGCAAGGTCGAGGGTCGGTTGAAAGCGATTTTTGACGGCTGACGACTTTCCCGCAAAAGCGGCTATCATGAGTACAGTCAGGCTTGCGAGGGGGCGATGGAAACAGCGGATTTCATGCCGAGCGAAGCGGTGATCGCCGGCATCAGGACCAATATCGAAACCTATGAGGCCGGACGGGCGTCGGCCTACCGGCAGGTGCGCTGGCGGGTGCCGGTGTTTTTGGGACTGCTGCTGGGCTTTGTCGTGCTGGTGGCCTGGCTGTTCAACAAGGTCGCTGACGCCAACGAACAGTGGTTTTCGACACCGCATGTATTCCTCTATATCGGCGGTTTCTTCGCCGCGCTCCTGCTTTATTTCCAGGCGATCAAGCCGGCGACGCGCATACAGCAATCGTTCCGCGACACGCTGTTGCCGATCATCTTCGGCTTCATCAGAGATGTGCGCTATCAGCAGGGAGTGACGCCGAATTCCTTCGACCGATTGCCACGTGCCGTGGTCGGTCCTTTCAACCGCCAAGCCTTCGACGACATCGTGTCCGGCCGCTACGAGGAATTTCCGTTCGAGCTCTACGAGGCAGAGCTGCGCGCAAGCACGGGCAAAGGCTCGTCGACAACATTCAAAGGCGTCATCGTCGCCTTCGACACCATCGAGACGTTCCCGGGGACTTTGGTGGCGGCGCGGCGGGCCAATGCGGTCGTCGGTTTCTTCCGCAGCATATTCACAGCGAAGATGCAGGAATTGTCTTCCGGCGACGCGGCGCTCGATGCTGCCTACGAATTCCGCACCGACAATATCGAAGCAGCCAGACCGCTGGTGACTGGCCGGCTGGCGCAGGCGCTGAAATGGCTGCACGAAACATGGCCCGATGATCCGGCGCGGGTGGCGCTCAACGGCAGCGACGGTTTTCTGCTGTTGCCGCAGACGAAGAATTTCTTCGAGCTGCCCGCCATCTCGGTGCCGGTCGACTACAAGACCCATGTCGCACCGATGATCGCCGACATGGGCGCGATGCTGGCGACGGTGGCGCTGGTCCGCAAGATCGGCGCGAAGGACGACGCGGGTTAGCCGGGCCGCGCCGTCAGCAGTCGAAGCCGTATTTGTCGCGCGTGTAGTCTGCCTCTTCCTTCGACATTTTCTTGAACATTACGCAGACGGTGAAGCTGCCGATCTGACGCCCGCCGCTTGTGTATCCCCAGTCGGAAATATCGCCCCTGGTGAATTCTATGTTCTGGCCGAGAACGACGTTGTGCACTTCCTCCGGCTGGTTCGCCAATATGCCGACAAATCCGCTCTCGGTGCGGCGGAACGGTATGACCCAGAAGTGTTCGGTGACGTTCCCGTCGCGCACCTTGACCTTCAATTTGAACCTGTCCGTGCCGGAGGGAGGAGCCGCGGACAAAGCCAGGAATTCGTCCAGGCTGGCGAGCGCCTTCGCAGTCGCTGCCGCCATGTCGGGGTCGTCACGAGTGAAGGCAATCGTTTTGTCGTCACCCGGATCCGCGCCCTGTGCGCTGGCCAACCCCGGAGCAAGCGCCAGCACCAAGGATATCATGATCCGGACTGCAAGCTTCATGGAAGGCCCCCTTCATCGTAATGGTCGTCACCATCCTGCATCCACCCCCGATTTGCAACCGGGGCGCGAGTTGCATCCGCTTCGGGGTGGTGGTTTGGCCTCATCCATGAAACAAAATTTGTACCGAGAAACTGGCCAGCAGTCTGTTTCGTGATGCCGACAGAGTTGGATTGCGGCGGCTGCGTGATGGCCGAAAGCCGCCCGCCACGATCGGCCAAGTGACTCTTTTCGCGGGAAGAAGCGCTCTTGCCGAGGAGCCGAAACGGCCGGAAGTCGCGCTGGCAAAAACAATGTGTCAGAATTAAGTAGCTGATTCTGTTTGCGAAATTCACTCAACGTGATTTGCGGCAGGTCGCTTTCCGTACCAGCTTTGGGGTGTTCGGTGGCTGTCGCTTCCAGGAGGCGGCGGTCCCGGCAAACTGAAACGGAGTACCTACCGATGAAGAAAATCCTTGTGACCACCGCCGCCATGCTCGCCTTTGTTGGCACCGCCTATGCCGCGACCGTTCAAGGCACCATCCAGGCGGTCGATCCGACAACCAAGTCGATCACGCTTGACGACGGCAAGATCTACCAGCTGCCGCCGGAAGCGGCGATCGAAAAACTGAAGATCGGCGCCAAGGTGGCGGTGACAGTCGACGACAAGACCGGGCTGGTCACGTCGATCGAAAAAGCTTCGTAGAAATTATCGTCGGCAGCAGCCTGCTGCCAGGAACTTTTTTAACAATGCCCCTGTCCCAGGAGTGGTCGGTCCCGTCCGGGGCCGGCCGCTTTTGATGCAGCCGCGCTGCGGTTTCGCCGTGCCCCGCTATGGTTTTTGCCAAAGCCGCGCGCTATCCCTGAGGCAGCGGGGTGGGGCATGGTCGAAGAGAAAAAAGGGTTTCGCCTGTCTCGGCGGCTGCTGCTTGGTGCTGCCGTGGTCGGCGGTGCTGTGCTGTGGGGCGGGACCACCGTGGCGCGGCTGGCGCGCGGTCCGTCGGGGCAGAAGAATGCCGGACGCATTGCCGATATAGACGGCATCGCCCTGCCGCTGAAGCCGCTGTCGAACGCGCCGGCCTACGACTCTTCGCTGCCATGGCTCAGCAAAGGCGGCGACATCAACGATGCCAGCGGGCTGTCGATGACACCGGTCTACGGTGTGGTCGAGGTGAGCGAGGAAGAGCACATCGTCAAGGCGCTGGCCTTTGCCCGCGCCAATGGTCTGAAAGTGTCGCTGGCCGCCATTCGCCATTCGATGGGCGGCCACGCCTTCGACGACAATGCGCTGGTCCTCGACATGCGCAAGTTCAACAAGGTTACGGTGGACGCCGCTGCAACGACCATGACCTTGCAGCCCGGCGCGCGCTGGCATGACATCCAGAACCTTTTGCATCCGCACTTTGCGGTGAAGGCGATGCAGTCTACCGACATTTTTTCGGTTGGCGGTTCGCTGTCGGTTAATGCGCATGGCATGGACCATCAGGCCGGCTCGGTCGCCGGCTCGATCCGCTCGATGCGGGTGATGCTGGCCGACGGGTCGGTGACGATTTGTTCGCCGACCGAGAATGTCGAGCTGTTTCGCCATGTCGTCGGCGGCTACGGCCTGTTCGGCGTGGTGCTCGAGGCAACGCTCGACATTGTCGACAACGCCGTCTACCGGACGAGCCGCGAAATCATCAAGTCGGACGATTTTCCGAGATACTTCGCCGAGGTGCTGGAGCCCAACAAGGACATCGGCCTGTTCTACGGCCATCTGTCGACGGCGCCGGGCAATTTTCTCGAGGACATGATCGTCTACCGCTATGACAAGGTGGCCGACCAGCCGCCGACCGACCAGCCGGCGATTGGCGAACCCGATGGCGTCGGCCTGAAACGGGTGATCATGAACCTGGCGAAAAAAGGCGCGCTGTTCCAGGAACTGAAATGGTTCACCGAAAAGACGCTGGAGCCGAAATTCGAGAGCTGCACGGTGGCGCGCACGACAGCGATGGCGCAGGGCGAGGCCTGCCTCGTCACCCGCAACAACCCGATGCACGATTCCGTGCCCTATCTGTTCAACGATTTGATGGACGAGACCGACATACTGCACGAGTATTTCATCCCTCGTGCTGCCTACAATTCATTCATCGACGAAGCGCGAGAACTGCTGCGCAACCAGAGCCTGCCGGTGCTCAACGCCTCGGTGCGCATCGTCCACAAGGAAGATGTGGCGCTGACCTATGCGCCGGAACCGGCCTATTCGCTGGTGCTCTACATCAACCAGCCCACCGACGCCGACGGCAATGCCAGGATGCGGGCGCTGACGCGGGCGCTGATCGACGTGACGATCAGGCATGGCGGGCGGTTTTTTCTACCTTACCAGCTGCATTATACGGCCGCGGAATTGCTGGCGTCCTATCCAGAATTGCCGGCGTTCCTCGCCAGCAAGCGGCAATATGATCCGACGGGGCTGTTTTCCTCGACCTTCTATCGTGCGATCAAAGTGCTGAGCGGCGTGGCGTAGCAGACGACTGGAGCAGCAATGCGAATGAGATCAACGGCAATGGCACTGGCTGTTGTGGCGCTTTGCTGCGGTCCGGCAGGATCGCAAGACCTCAAGGCGTTCAAGCTGACGATCGACGGCGTCGCCGTCGATATCGATCCCGGCGAGAGCGTCGACGTCACCTTGCCGGATGGCAAGAAGGCCAGGGCGACGCTGCAGCGCAACGACTTCGCCACCTTTTCAGGCGACAATTTTTCCTTCGTCCATCCAAGCGACGTCCCGGTCAGCAAGACCGATCTGGATGAGCACATCACCCAGTATCTGATGGCGTCGGCGCTTGGAACGATCGTCATCCTGCAGGAATATTCGACGATGAACCCGGTGTCGCTCAACCAGCTGATGCTGCAGGAGATGACCAAGGAATCAGTGCAGGCGGGCGCGACGCTCACCCAGGAGCCGACAACGCGCAAGCTTGCCGATGGCAGGGAGATGACCGGCATCCGTGGCACGGTCAAAACGCGGACCGACAGCGCTGACTACGAGGTGCTCAGCTTCGGCGCGGCCGACCGGGGCGTCATCGTGGTGACGCGCCTTGGCGCTGAAAACGCCAAGGCCGAAGGGCCGCTGATCGACAGATTTTGGCAGAGCCTGCAGATTAAGCTTTAGAGCCCAGTCGAGCCTACAGCCCGTCCGGCATCAACCCCGCCAGCCAGTTCGCCGACCGCTTTGCGATGCCCACAGTCGCCGACGCGGCGCGGCCAAGGTCGGTCTTGACCACGGCGTAGCCGTTTTTCGTGCGATAGAGCACGCCGGTTCCGCCATCGACCACTTGCTCGTAGGCAACGGGCCGGGCGGCGGCCGCTTCCATGGCGGTGGTCTGCGCGCCGACAGGGACGCTCGGCCGATGGCTCAATTCCGGGGGCAGCGGGCTTTCAACCTTAACGACCCTGCTGACAGGCTTCAGCTCTGGGCGCGATGCGGTCGCGGCCAGTTGCGAGGTGGACGACGAGCCCTTCGTGCGGCAGATGCCGGAGACCAGCGGGTAGTTGAAATTTTTCTGGTGCAGTATCTGGCTCTTCATCGCGGCCTGGCAGTCGGCGATGGTTGCCCATTTGGCCGGCGTCTCGCCGATATATTCGCAAAGCTTGGCGTCGCAGTCGCAGCCGACGATGGTCATGGCGACAAGGGCGGTCTTGATCACGGTCTTGTCCCTTCGAGTTGCCTCCCCCAGACGACCCATCGCTGCCGAACAAGGCGGGATTTTGGCCGCAATCAAGGAATGAGCAAGACGAAGCGCAGCAGGACGCCCAAGGGGTATCGGCTGTGACCGAAAAACCTCAGTAGTCGTAGACGTGTTCGAGCTTGGCGCCTGCCTTGATCAGCGCCGGCAGCACCAGATGCAGCTTGCGCACGGCGACGGTCAGGCCGGTGCGGCGTGTGGCCGGGTCGGCCGGAAGCGGATAGCTGAACAGGATGCGGGCGCCTTCCGGCACGGCGACTTCGTTGGCGGACAGCACACTGACCATGATCTCGTCATTGCCGCCGATTTCGACGAAGGAGACGCCCTTGTCGATCAGCCGCGGGATCATCTCCGTGAACACCTGATAGCGCCTGGTGACGAAGATCGTGCCGTCGGCGCCGAAGTCGCGCTCGAGCAAGGTGTCGGGTTCGTCACGTGTCGCTTCGCCGACCGGGCCTTTCGTCCAGACATGGATGTCGAGCAGGGCCGGGTCGGAGGTGGCGGCGAGTGCCTTGGTGATCAGGTCGGCATAGGCTTGCTTGATCGTATCGGCGAGGCCGAAGGCGAGCTTGCGTTCGCTGGTGCGCACGCTGCTGTCGCCCGGCGCCGGTTGCACGGCAAACAGTCCGGCGCGCTTTTCGGCATAGGGAAACTGGTACCACGGCACTTGATCGAGGAAAGCCGCGTATTCGCCCGCCACCTTGGCCTGATAGATGTCGGTTGCGGTGCGCTTGCCTGCGGTCGCCTCGGTGATGCGGCCGATCGTGTTCTCATAGGCCCATTGCAAGACGTGCTCGATCGTGTGGCTGGTGCCGATGACGACCAGCATCTGGTGGTTGTCGAAGTTGAATTTGTAGTTCGCGCTGGCCCGGGTGACCATCGCATAGTCCTGCCAGAAGCGGCCGACATAGGCGAAGTAGGGGAAGCCGCTCGGCTGGTTCTTGGCGACGAAGCCGGCATATTCGCGGGCGGCGTAGACGATCGACCATTCGGGATAGGTTAGGTAGGTCGATTCCTCCGGCCGCTGGTAGCCGGGGATCTCGGCGCGCACCTTGTTGGCCAGCGCCTTCGGTGGCGCGCCATCGGCGGTGCCTGCCAGAGGTGCCGTGTCCAGGGACGACGTGGTCAGGAAGCCATAGCTCAGCCCGACGATCGGGATGAGTATGACAATGACGACCAGCCAGAGGATCGTCTTGATGATGCGCTTTAGCCAGCGGAACAGGAACATTCCGGTCAGGCCGTGGCGAAGTGGTCGTATATGCGCTTCGACAGCCAGAAGCCGACATAGACGGCGAAGCCGCCAATGACGAGATGCGGCAGGTTGGCGAAGAAGCGGGTCGGGAATTCGATGTCGTTGAGTGAGCGGAAGCCGTTGATGAAGATGCCCGCGTCGAGGCAGCCGGAACCGGTGACCAGGCCGAGCACACCGTCGAACAGATAAACCGAACCGAACAGCTTGAAATAGAACACCGCCTGGCGATGCGAGATGAAGGCGGCAGCCAGCGCCCAGACGCCGGAGAAGGCGTGCAGCAGGTCGTCATACCATTGCAAGGAGAACAGGCCGAACAGATTGCCGTCGGCGTCGTTGAAGGCCGGTATATAGCCGATGGCGACAACGCCGAAGAACAGCAAAGCATAGGCGACTGCAAGCTTCTGGATCAGCGTCATGAAGTATCCCCCTTCAAGCGACGCGGCGATAGTAGCCGATTCTGCCGCTGGGTGAAGCGGCACCACGACAGGTTGTGGGGGATTGCCAGAAAGACAGTCGGCGCCGGGATTTCTCCCAGCGCCTCCCTGTCAGATCAGGACACGGTCGCGGCAGCAACTTCCGTAAAGTCATCGCGCCTTGCCGGCCTTGATTTTGACGGTCCTGCCAGTCACCACCCGAGGGCAGCTCCCGTTCCAGACCACGCCGATCTCCACCCTTGCGAGCTTCGCCCAGCGCGCCATCGAAGGTTTTTGCCGTCCTTCATGGCAGCATCGGTCCGCCGTTGGCGTTCGCACGCTTTCCGCGGCCCCGTAGGTCTCGGCATCCGTCCCTCGAACAGGCAAGCCTGCTTTCGCTCCGGGCCGTACGGGCCTCAGGAAATCCGCCTTTTCGCTTTGCCTTTCGGCGTGGCGATCGGTAGCCGCCTGAGATGGGTTTAACGTACGCCGGGGAAGTGGTTTGCGATACTGGCGCGAGCCTGTGGATAGCGGGATTATCGGGGACTGTTCCAGGCAGCGGAGCGATTTTTCGGCCGCACCCGGCGGACAGGCGGGTCCTGTCATTTGTGGTATGCTCAGGACATTCGATCTTGCCCCGCAGTCCGGCGCGGTCTTCAATGCCGGCAAAGGATTCGAGGCGCAAGCGTCTTCGATCTCCCTGGGGAGGGTGTGCTTGAAGGTCGGGGTCATTCTCAATCCGATTGCCGGCGGCGGCCGGCTGAAGCGGCATTGGCCGGAGGTCGCCGCTTCGCTGAAAAAGCACTTTGGCGATTTCGAACTGCGTGAGACGCAAGCCGAAGGCGATGCCGAACGGCTGGCGCTCGATCTGGCGGCAACCGGCTTCGACCTGGTGATCGCGGCTGGCGGCGACGGCACCGCCAGCGAAGTGGCCGATGGGCTGCTGCAGGCGTCTGCCGAAAGCGGCCGGACGACCGAGCTTGGCCTTTTGCCTTGCGGCACCGGCATCGATTTTGCCCGCGGGCTCGGCCTGCCGCGCGACGTCGACGCGACGCTGAAGCAGATCGCCGAGTCCAAGGCCCGCACGGTCGATGCCGGGCGCATCTGCTACATCGACGATCATGGCGCGCTGGCCAGCCGCCACTTCATCAACATCGCCAGCCTGGGCTTGTCCGGTGCCACCGATCGCGCGGTCAATGCCGACAAGCGCAAGGGCAAGATGTCGGCCAAGGCGCTGTTCCTGTGGCGCACCGTGGTCGAGTTTATCCGCTACCGCTTCCAGGACGTCAGGATCACGGTGGACGACGGCACCCCGGTGGAAGCGCGCATGGCACTGGTGGCGGTGGCCAATGGAAAGTTCTTCGGCGGCGGCATGATGATCGCGCCCGACGCCGAACTGGACGACGGCCAGTTCGACATCGTCATCCTGCGGGCAGCGGGCAAGCTGAAGCTGATCTGGGACATCCGCCTGCTTTACGGCGGCCGGCATCGTAACCATCCGGCGATCACAATCTTGCGTGGCAAGAAAGTGGTTGTCGAACCGCTGGGCGATGTGGAAAAGAACGGCGCGCTGGTCGACATAGACGGTGAGTCGCCGGGGCGCATACCGGCCACCTTTGAGATCCTGCCCGGCGCGCTGACGCTCAGATATTGAACCAAGACGTTAAGGGATTGATTCAGGCAGTTGCGGGCTTGATTCCGACCAGCCGCCCAATTCGCTGAAATCGCTTGTAAAATTTAGTCGCCTCAGATTTCCAGCTTGGCCGGAAAACCGGGTGCGCGCAGGTCGGTGCCGACCGCATCTTCGAGCAGCTTGACGATCTGGGTCGACCAGGCGCCGCCGCCATAGGCGGACTTGCCCTGCTCGAAAATCGCGTTGACGCGTGATGCAAGGTCGAGCGGCACGCCGAATTTCTCGCCCATGCCGAGCGCAAAGCCGAGGTCCTTCAGCGCCAGGTCCATGGTGAAGCCGATGTCATAGGAGCCGTTCAGCACCAGCTGGCTTTCGGTCTCGTGGACGAAGCTGTTGCCGGAGGACGCAACGATGGCGTGGTAGGATTGGGCGAGGTCGAGCCCGCCTTGCTTGGCCAGCATCAGCGCTTCGCCGGCCGCGACCAGATGGATGAAGGCCAGCATGTTGGTGATGACCTTGATCACCGCTGCCGAGCCGACCGGCCCCATCAGAAACGATTTTGCGCACATCGCCTCGATGGCCGGCCGGTGGCGTTCGTAGAGCGCCGCATCGCCACCGACCAGCGCGGTGATCTTGCCGACCGCCGCCAGATGCACGCCACCGGTGACCGGGCATTCGAGCGTCTCGATGCCACTTGCCGAAGCCAACGCTGCGAGCCGCAATATCTCGTCGCGGCCGTTGGTCGACATCTCGATCCAGGTGCCGCCCTGGGGCAGGCCTTCGAGCAACCCGCTGGGGCCGGCGAGCACCGCTTCGCTCACCTTGGGCGAGGGCAGGCAAGTGATGGCATTGCCGGCCCGTGCTGCCGCCTCGGCCGGGCTGTCGGCAGCGCTGGCGCCGAGCGCGATGAGTCGCTCGACGGCGGTGGGGTCGCGGTCGAAGACGGTGACGGCAAAGCCGTTGCGGACCAGGCTGGCGGCGAGGTTGCCGCCGAGATGGCCAAGGCCGATGAAAGCGTAGTTTTCGCTCACGGCATCAACGGCGTCTGCATCATCTGCAGATGTAGTTCCTTGCCGGTGTAGGGATGCGCGTCGCAGACGGCTTCGTTGAGCTCGACGCCAAGGCCCGGCTCCTTCGACGGAATGACATTGCCGTCCTGCCACTCGATCTTCTTCTTCAGCAGCGTCGCGTGAAAGCCATCCCACTGTTTCAGCGATTCCAGGATCAGGAAGTTGGGCAAGGTCACCGCCAGCTGGATGTTGGCGGCGCCGACGATCGGCCCGCAATAACAGTGCGGGGCGACCTGGATGTGGTAGGCCTCGGCCATGGCGGCGATCTTCTTGGTCTCGAGAATACCGCCGGAGCGGCCGAGATCGGGCTGCAGGATGGTGGCCGCCCGGTTCTCGATGACGCGGGCGAATTCGAACTTGGTCGTCAGCCGCTCTCCGGTGGCGATCGGGATCGACGTGCCGCGGGCCACCTGCGCCATCACTTCGGGCATGTCCGGCGGCACCGGCTCCTCAAACCAGAGGGGGTCGTAGGGTTCGATGGCGCGGGCCATACGCAATGCGCCTGAAGCAGTGAACTGGCCGTGGGTGCCGAACAGGATATCGGCTCTTGTGCCGACCGCTTCGCGGATCGCCTTGATCATTCGGGTGGAGAGGTCGATGTCGATGAGGCGCGGCTGGTGGCCGTCAAAAGCGGTGTAGGGGCCGGCCGGGTCGAGCTTGACCGCAGTAAAACCCTGCTCCACATATTCGAGAGCACAGGCGGCGGCCAGATCGGGGTCGTTGTAGACGTTCTTGCCGTGCGCATCCTCGGAATGGACGCTACCAGTGTGTGGGTAGAGGTAGGTGTAGGAGCGCAGTGTCTCGTGCACCTGGCCGCCAAGCAATTTGTAGACCGGCTTGTTGGCCTCCTTGCCGATAATGTCCCAGCAGGCCATTTCCAGCGCCGAAAAACAGCCCATGCCGGAAACGTCAGGGCGCTGGGTGAAGCCGGAGGAATAGGCGCGGCGGAAGAAGTTTTCGATGTCGTGCGGGTCGCGTCCCAGGAGATAGCGCTCGGCCATGTCCTCGACCATTTTGGCGGTGACATGGGCGGAGAAGGTAGCGTTGTAGGCCTCACCATAGCCGACGACACCGCCATCGGTGGTGAGCTTGACGAAGATGAAATACTTGCCGCCGATGCCGGGCGGCGGGTTGCCGACAACCCAGGTCTTGACGTCGGTGATTTTCATTTTTGATCCTCCAGGACCAGTTCGGCGCCCTTCCATCCGGTCAGGATAGAGGCGGCGTTGGTGTTACCGGTGATGTTGTCGGGAAAGATCGAGGCGTCAATGACGCGCAGGCCTTCCAGACCGTGCACTTTCAGCCGCGGGTCGACTACGGCGCGCGCGGGATCAGGTCCCATGCGGCAGGTCGACACCGGATGGTAGACGGTGCCGGAACGCTTCCTGAAATCCTGGATCAGATCGGCGTCCGATGTGATCGAAGGACCCGGCAAAACCTCTTCCTCGATGATTTCGGCCATCGCAGGCATCGAGGCGATCTTGCGCACGAACTTCACCGCCGCCAGCATCTCTTCGACATCGGCGTTCGTCGAATAGGCATTGGCGACGATCTTGGGATAGTCGCGCGGGTTGCTGGAGCGGATCATGATCTCGCCACGGCTCGACGGCCGGCAGTTGGACAGGCCGATGGAAAAGCCCGGCCACGGATCGGGCGTCAGGATCGGCCGCTCGCCGCTTTTCGGAATGAGGGTCGAAAAGGCCTGGAAATAGAGCTGCATGTTGGGCCGCGTCGCCGCCGGGTCGGTGCGGAAGAAGCCGCCGGCATGGTTCATCGACAGCGACAGTGGACCGGAACGGGTCAGGATGTATTGCATGCCGACCAGCAACTTGCCCCACCATGGCCGCAGGATCTGGTTGAGCGTCGGCACCTTGCCCTTGAAGGTGTAGTTGATGCCAACATGGTCCTGCAGGTTCGCCCCGACATTCTCGTTGGCGTGGACGACGGGTATGCCGAGGCTGCCGAGCAGCGCCTGGGGGCCAATGCCGGACAACTGCAGCAGTTGCGGCGAGTTGATCGAGCCGCCTGAAAGGATCACTTCACGACCGGCGCGGGCGGTCTTCGTCTCGCCGTTCTGCAGATATTCGATGCCGACGGCGCGTTTGCCCTGAAACAGAATTCTGGTCGCCAGCGCATTCATCTCGACGCGAACATTTTTGCGCTTCATCGCCGGCCGCAGGAAGGCCCGCGCCGCGGACATACGGCGGCCGTTCCTGGTGGTGATCTGGTAGGTGCCGACACCTTCCTGGGCGGCGCCGTTGAAGTCTGGATTGAGCGGCAGGCCGGCCTGCTGGCCGGCGGCGAGATAGCGCCTGGTCAGCGGATGGACGGCGTTGGTCGTGTCGGTGATGTGCAGCGGTCCACCGGTGCCGCGCCATCTGTCGGCGCCTGCCTCATTGTCCTCGAGCGCCTTGAAGCCCGGCAACAGGTCGTCGTAACCCCAGCCGGGATTGCCGGCATCGCGCCAATCGTCGAAATCCTCGCGCGCGCCCCTGATCCAGACCATGGCATTGATCGAGCTTGAGCCGCCAAGCAGTTTGCCGCGCGGCCAATGGTCGACATTGCCGCCAAGGCCGGGGTCCGGTTCCGGCTTGTAGTTCCAGTTGACCGCTGGATCGAAAAAAGTCTTGCCGTAGCCGAGTGGCATCTGCACGTAGAAGCGGCGGTCGGTGCCACCGGCTTCCAGCACCAGCACCGAGAAGCGGCCGGAGGCCGACAGTTTTTCCGCCAAAACCGAACCGGCCGAGCCGGAGCCGACGACGATGAAATCAAAACTCTGCATGATGGGTGCGGGCGGCTCCGGAATTTCAGGCCGCAGCCTAGACGCCGCAGGCTCCGAAAGTCGCCGTGCCATCCGGCATCGGCTGTGAAAAAAGCGACCGCTTCGGAGACGCGCTTTTCGCCTCAACTGGTACTTCCGGCATTTCGAGCGCGTTGACGCGTCGGCGGCATGCCGATACGTGACTTGGGACTGTCGATCGCAAGGGGATTTCCGCATGGTGCAGTACGCTGAAGGACGGCCGATCGGCGATCTGACGCTGCGCACGCTGGCCATGCCTTCGGACGCCAATGCGGCGGGCGACATTTTCGGCGGCTGGGTGATGGCGCAGATGGATCTGGCCTGCGGCATCCGCGCCGCCGAGCGCGCCAAGGGCCGCGTGGTCACCGCGGCGGTGAAGGAAATGTCGTTCGCCAAGGCGATGAAGATCGGCGACACGCTGTGCATCTACACGCATGTCGAACGCGTCGGCCGCACCTCGATGACGCTCAAGGTCGAGGCCTGGGCGCAACGCTACCTCTCCGACCTGATGGAGAAGGTCACCCATGCCGATTTCGTCATGGTGGCGCTGGACGGCGAGGGCAAGCCGAAGGCAGTTCCGGCCGAGAGCTGATCGGCCGTTAGCTTGAAATCAGACAGCTAGGCCGCTCTCGGCCTCCGCATGCAAACAGCCACCCTGTGTGATGTCTTTCATAGTCGCGTTCGCAAGTTTTCGAGACCGTGTCCGAGCGGACCCGGGAGAAGACAATGCGTCAACGATTGCTGAACGGCGCATTGGCAGGCGCGCTTGCAGGCTTGTTCTGCCTGCTGGCCGCGACTGCTTATGAAGAGGTCAAGCAGGACGATTCCGAGGTCGGCTGCGCCTCCGAAAACCCCACCCTCGATCGGCAAGCGGCCAGGTGCGAATTCTGCGTCGTGCCGCCATGCGACAGCAGTGCGATGACCGCGAGCCATTGCGCTGGCGCCGCGAGCTGCATCATCGACGGCAAGGTGGTCAGTCGGGATCCGAAATCGAAGCGGATCGAAAGCCGTCTGCGGACCGGACTGCAGATGCAGCCGTAGAATTCGCCCATGTGCGATGCTTCGTTAAAACCCTTGCAATGCAAGGGTTTCAGGCATGAATCCCGTCGAACTTCGCCCGCGCCGCCTTGACGCGATCGGTGTTGTTGCGGGCCCATTCTCCGAGTGCGCCGACCGGCACCAGCAAGTCACATCCAAGCTGCGTCAGCTCGTAATCGACACGCGGCGGGATGGTCGGAAACACGGTGCGGGTTACGAAACCGTCGCGCTCCAGACCGCGCAAAGTGGTGGTCAGCATCTTCTGCGAAATGCCGCCGACGGCTGCCCGCAATTCATTGAAGCGCAGCGGTCCGTCGCCCAGTTTGCCGACGACCAGGACGGTCCATTTGTCGCCGACGCGCTGCAGGATTTCCGAGATGGCGCGACAGTCCTCGGTGCGGTGCGGGTGCCTAGGTAACAAAAAGGTGCCTCCTTGCGGATCAACTTGGCAGTATCTCATATAGCTCAGGTATCTAAACGATACCAGAGATACCCGCTAGGAGAGCCCCTTATGTCCAAACCCAAAATCGCCATCGTCGTCGGTTCGACCCGCGCCGCACGCTTCGCCGATGTGCCCGCCCAGTGGATCGCCAAGATCGCCAAGTCGCACGCCGACATCGATGTGGAAGTCGTCGATCTCAGGGACTTCCCGCTGCCCTTCTTCGACGAGGTTGCATCCTCCGCCTGGGCGCCGTCGCAGAACGAAGTGGCACAGCGCTGGCAGAAGAAGGTCGCCGGCTTCGACGGCTTCATCTTCACCGCCGCCGAATACAACCACGGCCCGACGGCCGTGCTGAAGAACGCGATCGATTACGCCGCCAATGAATGGAACAAGAAGCCGGCCGGCTTCGTCGGCTATGGCAGCGTCGGTGGCGCTCGCGCTGTCGAGCAACTCCGTCTTCATGCCGTCGAGTTGCAGATGGCGCCGGTCAAGTCGGCGGTCCATATCGCCTGGGGCGACTACCTCGCCGTCAAGCAGGGCGAAAAGAAGCTCGATGAACTCGAACACCTGAATCAGGCGGCGACCGCCCTGGTCAACGACATCGCTTGGTGGGCCAGAGTGCTGAAGGCAGCGCGTCAGGCCGACGCCGTCGCCGAGGAAGTCAAGGCGGCCTGAGCCGTCGGATCGAATTATCCTCCCAAGGGATATGGGGCGGCGCTTGCGCCGCCCTTTTCTATTGGGGACTGCGGTGTGCCCGTGGCGCGGCTGCCTGTCGTGTTGATGGCCGGGATCGTGGTCGATTAATCGCCCACAGGCCGATAGTCGAACCTGTCCGCTTTGCGCCAACTGCCGACGCTCAGAGCTAGACAATGAGCGTCCCGTTTGGGCCCGACCGGTTCTGGTAGGGAACGCGCGAGAATGCAGACATTCAATCCGGTGGGCCGGAAGTCTCGAACTGACCCGAACGGGTAATTCAAAACCCGGTCCTAGACAGGCTGTCTCCCCTGGTGGATCATGCGTGGGTAGGCAAGCCAGGGGCGCCGCCATGGACGTCGGAGGTTGGCTGCGGAGGCTTGGCCTCGAACAGTATGAGGCCTCCTTCCGCGAGAATGAAATTGACGACACGGTCCTGCCCAGGTTGACGGCCGAGGACTTGAAGGATCTTGGCGTCGGATTTGTCGGACATCGTCGTAAGCTGCTCGACGCTATCGCAGCCTTGCGCGCGCAAGTAAGCGCACCAATACCGCTGTTATCGGATGCGCCTCTGGCAATCGACAACGCCGCGAAGGACACCGCCGAGCGCCGCCAGGTCACCGTGATGTTCTCGGACCTTGTCGGCTCGACAGCACTCTCCGCGCGAATGGACCCCGAGGATTTGCGTGAGGTGATTGCGGCCTATCAGAAGTGCGTTGCCGAGGCCGTGCGTCGCTTTGGCGGGTTTGTGGCTAAATACATGGGCGACGGCGTGCTGGTGTATTTTGGCTATCCAAAGGCGCATGAGGACGACGCAGAGCGAGCCGTGCGCGCGGGGCTGGCGCTCGTTGAGTCGATCGCAAGGCTCGCGACCCCGGCACAAGCGGCGCTGGCGATACGTGTCGGCATCGCAACGGGGCTGGTGGTGGTGGGCGATCTCATCGGCGAAGGAGCGGCGCAGGAGGAAGCGGTGGTCGGCGAGTCGCCAAACCTAGCGGCGCGGCTGCAAGCATTGGCGGCGCCCGGCCAGATCGTGATCCCGCTCGCGACGCGCCAACTGCTCGGCGGGCTGTTCGAGTTCGACGACCTGGGCCTGCACGACCTGAAAGGGTTCGACGCCCCAATCCGCGCCTGGCGCGTGCTTCGCGAGAGTGCCGCCGAGACCCGGTTCGAAGCGCGCGCGACGAGCGGCCTCGCCCCCACAGTTGGGCGCGAGCACGAGCTTGCTCTGCTCGCGGAGCTCTGGGGCAAGGCTGCGTCCGGCGAGGGGCAGGTGGTCCTGCTCTCCGGCGAACCCGGCATCGGCAAGTCGCACCTGATTCAGGCGCTCCGCGAGCGCCTGCGGGACCGGCCGCACACCCGCATCCGCTGCCAGTGCTCGCCGTTCCACGCAAATAGCGCCCTTCGCCCGTCGATTATCCAGCTCACCCGCGCGGCTGGCTTCCATTCAGACGATTCGCCGAGCGTAAAACTCGACAAGCTAGAGCGCCTCTTGGCGCGGTCCACAGACAAGGTCCTGGACGTCGCCCCTTTGTTGTCGGCGTTTCTTTCGCTCCCGGTAGGCAGCCGCTACGCACCCCTGAACCTCAGCCCTCAGCGCCAGAAGGAGCTGACCCTCGAGGCTCTGGTCCGGCAGCTTATTGGCTTAGCGGCCCACCAGCCCGTGCTGATGGTTTTCGAGGATATCCACTGGATTGATCCAACTTCGCTAGAGCTTCTCGACCGATTGGTCCAGCAGATCCCCCACCTTGCAGTACTGGCGATCTTCAGTTTCCGCCCTGAGTTCAAGCTGCGGTGGATCGGCCACCCGCAGGTCACCTCGCTCACGCTGAACCGCTTAAGCCGCCGGCAGGGCGCAATCCTGGTGGAACGGTTGACCGGGGGCAAGGCGCTGCCGGGCGGGTTGCTCGAGCAGATGGTGACCAAGACAGACGGCGTGCCCCTGTTCCTCGAGGAGGTGACCAAGGCCGTAATTGAATCTGACGTGCTGACCGATGAAGGCGATCGTTACGCACTCTCAGGCCCGCTCCCACCGTTGGCGATCCCTGCAACCCTGCAAGATTCTCTGCTGGCGCGGCTCGATCGGCTGATGACGCCAGCGCGGGAGGTCGCGCAGATTGGCGCCGCCATCGGCCGCGAATTTTCTTATGAGCTGCTGGCGGCGGTCGCGCAGCGTGAGGAACGGGAACTGCAGGGCGCCCTCGACCAATTAATCAGCGCCGAACTCGTGATCGCGCGCGGTCGGCCGCCGCACGCGACGTGCATCTTCAAGCACGCATTGGTGGGAGATGCCGCCTATTCCACCTTGCTGCGCAGTCGCCGCCAGCAGTTGCACACCCGGATCGCCCACGCGCTCGAGCAGCATTTCGGCGAGGTCGTCGAACACGAGCCCGAGATCCTGGCTCAGCACTATACGGCTGCAGGCCTCTCCCTTCAGGCCATCAGCTATTGGCAGCGCGCGGGAGAGAGCGCCAACGACCGTTCGGCCAACGATGAGGCCCAGAGCCATCTGCAGAAAGCGCTGAACTTAATCGAAACGCTCCCCGCGGGCCCGGAGCGCCAGCGGCGCGAGCTCGCAGCGCTAACGGTGCTGGGCCGTGTGCTCACCGCCAAGAATGGCTACGCAAATGCCGAGGTCGAGCCGATTTATTCTCGCGCGCGCCGCCTTTGCGAGGTGATGCCAGAAGATGCGGTTGTCTTCCCGGTTCTGCTCGGCCTGGCCATCTACTCGGCCACGCGCGCCGAACTCACGGCGGCGCACGAGCTGAGCGGACGGCTTCTCGACCTTGCCCTGCAGAGTAGCGATCCCGTATGGGTGGTCGAAGCCCATTATGCTCGGGGGGTCAGCTGTTCTTGGCGCGGCGACTTCAAGGAGGCACGGAAACATCTAGAGCTGGCCTCCGAAGCGTATCGCCCACAGCGACATCGAGCTCATCTCGCGCTCTACGGCCAGGATCCCGGACCGATTTGCCTATGTCGTGGGTCGGCGGTGCTTTGGCACCTCGGCTACCCCGACCAGGCGCTGACCCTGATGGAAGACGCCCTTGTCTTGGCCGAGCGATTGGCGCACCCCTTCAGCCGCGCTTACGTGCTGGTATGGGCAGCGTGGTTACGAATATTCCGACGCGAGGTGGCCGAAGCCGAGGAGCGGATCGACCGTGCGCTCACGTTCGCGACCGAGCAGGCGTATCCCTTCTGGGTTTCCATGGCCGCCCAACAGAAGGGATGGCTCTCGGCCAAGCAGGGCCAGAGGGAGCGAGCAATCGCCCAAATTGAGGATAGCCTGGCCCGGATGCAGGCCGTCGGAACGCAAGTGACCCAGGCGTACACGATGGGATTCCTCGGGGAGGTGCTCGGGAGTGTCAATCGCGCGTCGGACGGCGTGCGCCTGATCGATCGGGCTCTCGACCAGGTGAGCCGGACCCGCGAGCAGTGGTGCGACGCCGAATTGCTGCGGCTCCGAGGTGCTATATTGGCTGCCGCGGAACCAAGCGATTGCCACGAGGCTGAAATATCGTTCCGCCAAGCGATCGAACGGTCTCGCGAGCAAGGTGCCAAATCCTGGGAGCTCCGCGCCGCCACATCGCTTGCGCGCCTTTTGGCCGAACAGGGCAAGCGCGCCGAGGCGCACGACCTGCTCGCGCCGACCTACGGCTGGTTCACCGAAGGCTTCGACACGCTCGATTTGAAAGAGGCTAAGACCTTGCTCGACAAGCTGGGGGCATGATGACGCACATGCTAGCAATGCAATGTCCGGTCCTGGCGCGACCACGACCTCCAGCGTGGTCAACCGCAATGTCTGCTTCCCGGCGGAGGCAAAGTTCGCCTCTATGGCCGACATGAGGCGCAAAGCTGCCGTTCGCTTCGTGGAGGACGATGTCGGCGCTGGGTCAAAAGCTGACCTTCGAACGGTCAGCGCGCCACCTCCCGATGGCCGCCGGGCAGGCGGGTGGCGATCAGTTTGTCGATGCGACGGCCGTCGAGGTCGACGACTTCGAAGCGCCAGCCTTGGGCGTCGACGCATTCGCCGGTCGCCGGCAGATGGTGCATGTGCGCCAGCACATAGCCGGCGACGGTTTCGTAGTCGCGGTTTTCCGGCAGGTCGATGCCGAGAACGTCGGCCATCTCGTCGGCCTGCATATAGCCGGCCAGCAGCCACGAGCCGTCCTCGCGCCTGACGGCGTTCTCCTCGTCGCCGGCGTCGGTATCGGCGCGGAAGACGCCGGTGATGGCTTCCAGAATGTCGGCCGGGGTGACGATGCCTTCGAAGTGGCCGTATTCGTCATGGACGAGCGCCATCGGCACGTCGGATTCCTTGAGCTTGGACAGCACGTCCAGCGCGTCGGCCTGATCGTAGACGATGGGTGCGGCGCGCACATGCTTGCGCGGATCGAGCGCGCGGCCGGCGAGCATGGCCGCCAGCACATCGCGCGTCTGGACTACACCGACCATGACATCGACACCGCCGTCACCGGCAGGCAGGCGCGAATGCTGGGTCTCCATCAGCAATTTTCGGATCGCCGCTTCGTCGGACTGCAAATTGATCCAGTCGACTTCCGTGCGCGGCGTCATCACGGCACGCACGGCGCGGTCGCCGAGCCGCATGACGCCGGCGATCATGCGCCGCTCGTCGGATTCGATGGTGCCGTGATGCTCGGCCTCGGCGACCAGCATCTTGATCTCCTCGTCGGTGACCTTCTCTTCGCTTTCGCCGCGCTGGCCGAGCAGCCACAATATGGCGCGGCCGGACAGGTCGAGCAGGAACACCAGCGGCGCCGAGATGGTGGCAAGGACGGTCATCGCTGGGGCAGCGCGGGCGGCGACGCGCTCGGGATCGCGCAACGCGATCTGCTTGGGCACCAGTTCGCCGACGATCAACGAGAAATAGGTGATGATGGCAACGACGATGCCAACGCCGAGCGGATCGGCGATGGTTTCGCGAATGCCGGTCGAGGCCAGGAACCGGGCCAGCCGCTCACCCAGCGTGGCTCCCGAAAAGGCGCCGGACAGGACGCCGACCAGGGTAATGCCTATCTGCACCGAGGACAGGAACTTGCCGGGATTGGAGCCGAGCGCCAAGGCGCGGCCAGCGCCATTGACGCCGCGGTCGATCATTGCCTTGAGGCGGGCAGGCCGTGACGAGACGATGGCAAGTTCGGACATCGACAGAAGGCCGTTCACGCAGATGAGGACGACCACGATGGCGATTTCAACGTAAAGCATGAGCGGTCAATAGCATTGCGGCGGGGCGATCGAAAAGCCTATGAGCAATCTTCGTCAACGATCGCGGCTATGGCAGTTGCTTCAACACCCCGACCACCGCCTTGCCGTCGGTAAAATAGGGATCGCCGCCGCCATTGCGCCCGGTTTTGGTGGCGCCGATGCCAGGGATCTCGCTGGTCGAGGCCAGCGTGCCGGCGGCGGTCAGATCGTTCATCAGGAAATTGCGCTCGGCGTCGATGTCGGGGCCGATGTGATGCGTGACGGCGCCGGTGTCATGGCTGAGACCGACGCCGCGATCGAAGCTGGCCGAGCCTAGCCACAGCGGGTGGCCATCGTCGCCGGTGGCATTGGTCTGCCAGAAGCGGACGTGGTGACGTTGGTCGGCGCTGTCGCCGACCGGTTTTTCGAAGGCGAGGTCCTGGGAGCGGCCTTCGAACAGCAGCCGGCTGACCGGCGCATCGGGATAGGGACGGCCGAACAAAACACTTTCGCCGATCTCGATCGCGGTCTTCAGCGTGACGGCGTCGGCCGTATCCCATCCGGCTACGGCGAAGGCGTGGACCACCTCGTTCTGCGTGCCGACAAGGCCGACGTTGATCGGATCGCCCGGAATGCCTTGCGGCGTGTGCGTCACCATCTCGAAGCGCTGGGTGCGAAAACCGCGATCGTGAAACGTCCAGAATTCCGGCGCGGCGACATAGGCCAGCGCCAGATAGGCCGCGCAGAGCGCCACCAACCAGGTCAATGCGTGTCGTCGCAGGTTTCGTCGGCTCATCAATGCGGCTCGATCCGTGCGGTATCTGTTGCCTGACAGACCCTGGAAATCAATGGCCAGCGGCGCGAAGCTGTTCTATCGTCGGCCATCGCTTTTTGGCTGGGTGGGCAGGGATGGAGCGGAAGCCGGTAGATCGCAGCTCAATGGCATTGACCGCCGACCTTGTCGCAAGGGTCGAACGTATCGAGCCGGATCCCGGTCCCGAGCCTGGAACAACCGAGCACACCGACTCCGAGTTCGACGGCCTGGTCGAGCGGTTGCTTTCACAGCACCGGCCCGAAGTGTTGTGGGTCTTTGCCTATGGGTCGCTGATCTGGAATCCGGAATTCGTCCATGTCGAGCAGCGCCCGGCCACGGCGCCAGGATGGCACCGCTCGTTCTGCCTGACGCTGACCCGCTGGCGCGGAACCCGCGATTTGCCGGCTTTGATGCTGGCCCTCGATCGAGGCGGCAGCTGCAACGGCATCGTCTATCGGCTGCCTGCGCAAGACCATTTCGGGCAACTTGGCCAGTTGATGCGCCGGGAGATCGATGCCAACCCACCAACCAACGTGCCGTGCTGGATCAAGGTCAAGACCAAGGATGGGCCGCTGCGTGCCTTGGCCTTCGTCGCCGCGCCAGACGGCAGGGCCTATGCCGGCCGGTTGCCATTGGAGCAGGTTGCCGACACGCTGGCGCGGGCTGCCGGGCATTGGGGCTCGTCGGCGCAGTACCTCTTCCGAACCGTCAGCAAACTGGAGGAGAGCGGGATCCGCGACAGGAACCTTTGGCGCATCCAGGATCTGGTGGCTCGGCAAATCATAGCGTCCACCGGCGGCGCCCAGCACGCCCGATCTTCACCTTAACGGCAGGCGCGATAGCCGCTCTTGCGGTTCTTGATGTCGAAATGGAAATGGTTGCGGTGGTCGTAATTGTAGCCGGGGCCGAGCACGGTGGTGAAATACTGGCAGCCGTCGGCGCGCACATTGTTGAGGAAGCCGCGGGTGCGGAAGGCAAACAGGCCAGGCTTGCGCACGTCGATGTCGTCGCCATTGTTGAGCTCGATGCTCATCACGTCGAGCGCATTGCCCTTGCCGTGCTCGGACAGGACACCTTCGCCGGCAATGTTGCGGCAGGAATAACTCGAGCCCTGATGGATGGTCTTGACCCCGGAGAAATAGCGCCAGCGGGCGGAGGGAACCAACTCGTTCTTCGTCCAGCCGGCGAAGGTGGCGGCCATGTCGCAGGTCAGGGTCGCGGCAGGCTTCATCTGAATGCTGCCGATGGCCGAGACCTTGACCGGATAGTCGATGCCGCACTGGCCTTCATGGATCGGCTGGACATCGGTGTAGACGACGCCGAGGCGCCTCAACTCGCTGCGGCAGTCGACCTCGCTGGCCGGCATCTGCTCGGGCTCGGACATTGGCTCGTCCATGCGCGGATAGGCAGCGGTCATGTAGGGGTTGGAGGGGACGAGCGTTTGCATGCCGCTGTATTGCGGTGGCGACACGGCCGACGTCTGGGCGCCGACATCGACCGCCGGCTGCAACGAGAGCACGCTGCCGGTGTTGCAGGCTGAGATCGCCGCGATGGCGAGCCCACCGGCCATCATCGTCAAAGGTTTCGATTGGCGTGCGGCGGCGAAAAAAGCGGCGCGAAATTTGCCGGCCATTGGCGGAGTCCTATCCCCAGATGTCCGGCATTTTAACGATCAAGGGTAAAGGAAAACTCTGCGGTCGCGTTCACGCCTGCGGCTGAATTGCGGCAAGCGGCACGCTGCAACCGCTATGCTACTGGCAGAATGTGCCGCCATGCCGGCGCGGCTCCAGGTCGAGATGGAAATGCAGGGAATGATCCGGGTCAGAGCCTGGTCCGAGCACGGTCTTGAACGGCCCGCAGGCAGCCTTGCGCACGGCGTCGAGGAATCTGCCATCCTTCTCCGGCGGCGTCGGCCCGACTTCGATCTTCCTGCCGTCCGACAGCGTGAAGCTGGCGATGTCGAGCGCGTTGCCAAAGGCATGTTCCGACAGTTTTCTGGTGCCGTGGCGCGGCCGGCAGACAAAGGCCGATGCCTGGCTGATCGACTTCAGATCCGCGCCGAATTCGGCTTTCGCGGCCGGCTGGATGACATCGGCGGCAAAACGCGCGGCGGCTTCGGCCATCTGGCAGTTGAGCTCGGTGCCAGGGCCGATTTCGATGGATTTGCCAAGCGTCTTAAGCACTAGGGGATAGGGGATCGAACAGCCGATTTCGGGATCGCTTTCCGCCTTGTGCGCCTCGAACGCGACGCCAAGCGTCTTCAGCCGTTCGCGGCAAGCGACTTCCTCTTGCGGCATTTTTTCATCCGGCAGATCCGCCGAGCGCGGGTCGGGAAGCATCTTCTTGTCGTCGGTAACAGCTGGTTTTTCGGCTGGCTGTGGGGCAACGGCCGGCGGCTCAACCTCGGGTTCCGCAATGTCGGGCTTCTGTGTCGGCGTCGGCGCCACGGTCGGCGGCTCCGGCTCGCTCTTCGTGTGGTCCGACGGTTCTGGTGCCAGCGGCTCGGGACGTGCCTGCCTTGTCTGATGAGACTTTTCTTCATTCAACCGGTCGTCATTGGACCGGTTGGGCGCACCAGTGGTCTTTTGATCTTGGGTCTTTTGCTCTTCGGTCGTTGCGGCGTCAGTCTTCTCCGCGTCTGCGGGACGTGCCTCCGGCACCGGGACAACGTCACGGGAAGGCTGCGGATCCGGCGTTTTCTCTGGTATCTGGCTCGGCGCGATATGCCTGACACCCCGCGATTTCAGGCGATGCTTGCCCCGTCGTGTCAGCGGCTGGTCGGCCCGCGGCGTCAGCGGCTCCTCCACCCGCATCGTCAGCGGCTTGTGTTGCCTGTGGCGATGTCTGGCGTCGGCCGGCGTCACCAGCAGGCCCGTGACGGCCATGACCAGTACAATCCTGCATGTTCGGGAAAAGACAAAAGACCCCATCGCCATCAACGGCATGAGCGCCCGGAGGTTGCCTGCGGCCCATCACGAACGGTAACCGCACTGTCACGCACCAATCGCTTCCAGTCCTTCCTCCAGCCAATCGGCGAGCAACGGCATGCCAAGCAGATACTTCGCGGTGCGCTTGTTGGCGCGCTCGCGCGCCGCGGCAAGAGCGTCCGTCCATTCCGAGGCGTCGTAGTCGCCGCGGCCGACCCAGGCCAGCGCGACCAGTTCGGCCGCTTCATCGACATTGAGGTCGTTGATCAGTTCGCGCAGTTCCTCCTCGGTCAGGTTTTCGGAGCTTTCCTCGGCCAGGCCGTCATGGTGGTGATTGGCGTGCGCCTCGCCGTCGAGCTCGATCTCGTGCTCGGCGCCATCGGCATAGTCTTCGTTGACGGCGGCGCTCAGCGCCTTGGCCTTGAGAATGAACAGCCGCACGGTGTCGGGACCGATCGAAAGCTCCCATTCCTTCTCAAGGCGCCGTTGCACTGGCCTTCTCCATCCTCCGTTCTCCAGATGATAGCGGATTTAGAGCGCTCGTCACGTCACGTTCGGCTTGCCGCCATCAGCTGTGTCAGAATCCCCGGCGGAGCAGAGCTTTGCCGAATGTCTACGGACGCCGGTCCGAAAATGTTTCGCGGCCACTACTTTTTCCGGGATGAAACGGACTTCGCCCTGCGTTATTGTTGCATTACCCATCCTCAAGGAGGCTTCGATGCATAAAAGAGTGCTGATCCAGGCGGCTGCGGCGCTTGTCGCGCTGCAGTTCTTTGCGGTTCCGGTGTTTGCAGCCGGTAGTGGCGGCAGCGACCAAACCCCCCAGTGCAAGAAGGGCGAGGTTTGGGACAAAAAGCTGAAGAAGTGTGTTACGCCGAAGTATGGAATGCTCGACGACGACAACATCTACGATGCCGGTCATTCGCTGGCGATGGCGGGACGCTATGACGAGGCAATCGCCGTGCTCAGCCTTGCCGCCAACAAGCAGGATCCGCGCATCCTCAACTATCTCGGCTATTCGCACCGCCATTCCGGCCGCGTCACCGTCGGCCTCGGCTATTATGAGGAAGCGCTGCGCATCAACCCTGACTACACGCTTGTGCGCGAATATCTCGGCGAGGCGCATCTGCAGATCGGCGATCTTGCCGGCGCCCGCGAGCAGCTCAGCGAGATCGAAAAGCGCACCGGCAAGGGTTCGCGCGAATACGGCATGCTGTCGGAACAGATCGACCATTTCATGAGAAGCTGATTTACCCCAACGCTTCTCGAACCGGCTGCGAGCAATCGCGGCCGGTTTTTTGTTGGCAAAACTGCATCTGCCGCAACGGCAATTGCATAACCGGCAGATGAATTTTCAAAATCCGATTTTTTGGCGTGAAAAACCCGGGAAGATTGCTATATTCAGCGAAATTGCGGTGAAACGGTTCCGTTAGCCCGAGGCTGGCGGACCGTTTTCTTTTTGTACCCATCGACAAGGCTTTCCCCGAAACGCGGGGGTGGCGGCAGGAAAGGTCAGGCATCATGAACAAGGTCCCGATGACAGGCGAGGGGTTCGCGTCATTGAAGGAAGAGCTGCGCTGGCGTCAGCAGGAAGAGCGGCCGCGCATCATCGAGGCGATCTCCGAGGCGCGCTCGCATGGCGACCTGTCCGAAAATGCCGAATACCACGCCGCGAAAGAGGCGCAGAGCCTCAACGAGGGCCGGGTCAACGAGCTTGAGGACTATATCGCGCGGGCCGAGGTCATCGATGTCAGCAAGCTCAGCGGCGACAAGGTCAAGTTCGGCGCCACCGTGGTGCTGGTCGACGAGGACACCGAGGAAAAGAAGACCTACCGGATCGTCGGCGACCAGGAAGCGGACGTGAAATCGGGCCGCATCTCGATCTCGTCACCAATCGCGCGCGCGCTGATCGGCAAGGAAGTCGGCGACGCCATCGAGGTTAATGCGCCCGGCGGTGCAAGGGGTTACGAGATCGTCCAGGTGCAGTTTATCTAGGACCTTTTGATAATTCTGCTCTGGCGGCCAGCAATCTCTCGGCTTCAGCTACCACCTCGGCGGGCGTGACCTGGCCGCCCGGCGCAGCCAGCAGCGTCGACGAATACGGCCCGCGCGGGCCGGTCAGGCCGGGCTCGGTCGCCAGAAATATCGCGACGGTTGGCAGGCCGAAGGCGCTGGCGAGATGGGTCAGGCCGGTGTCGGCGCCGATGACCAGGGTCGAGCGGCCGAGGATCGCAGCGATTTCTGCAAGCGGTGATTTGGGCACAACGATAGCTTCGGGAACGGTCGCCGCGATGGTTTCGGCGACCGCTTTTTCCTTTGCGTTGGACCAGGTGGTGACCGGCGTCATCTTCCACGCCACCAGGAGGCGGGCGGTTTCGATCCAGTCGCCGACCGGCCATTTCTTGTCTTCGCGGCTGGTGCCGTGCAGCAGGAAGGCGGTTTTGCCTGATATGCCGGTCAGACCGCCAGCCGGCGGCTCAATGCCTGATGCCAGCGTTGAAAAATCAGGCTCGTAGCCGAGCACCAGCCCAAACAGCCGCCGCGTCCGCTCGATGGCATGGAGATCGCGCGGCACGGCGTAGCGGCGGTCGTAGAACAGGGTCGCCGAAGGCTCACGCGCGCTCGACCGATCGAAGCCGGCGATCGGTGCTGCCGCCTGTTTTGCCACCAGGGCCGACTTCAGCAAGCCTTGCGCATCGATGACGAGGTCGTAGCGGCAATCGCGCAAGCTGCGGCGCAATTCTGCCGCTTCCCGCCAGGTGCCGCCATCGACCAGCGCCTTGCGCCAGCGTCTTATCGCAACGGTGTGGATCTTGCCGATCGCCGGCTGCAAGGCAACGATGCCGGCAAAAGCCTCTTCAACGCACCAGTCGAAGGACACATCCGGACGGCGGCGGCGCGCATCCTCGACAGCGGGAAATGTGTGGATGACGTCGCCCATCGAGGAGGTCTTGACGATGAGCACCCTCATACGGCGGCCGGAATTTCCAGCAACCGGTCGGCCGCTGCCGCAACCCGTGCGACGTCCAGCGTCTTCAGGCAATTGAGGTGGCCGAGCGGGCAGATCTTCTTGTGGCAGGGCGAACAGGACAGGCCGAGCCAGACCAGTTCGCGGTGTTCGGCAAGCGGCGGCGTGTTTTGCGGCGACGTCGAGCCGTAGACGGCGACGATCGGCGTGCCGACCGCGGCGGCGACATGCATCAGCCCGCTGTCGTTCGACACCGCCAGTCTTGCCGCCGATATCAGGTCGATGGCGTCCTCCAGCCGCGTCTTGCCGGCGAGGTTGACAACGCCAGGTGCAAGCGTGGCGATTTCCGCCGTCACTTCGGCGTCGTTCTTCGACCCGAGCAGCGCGACCTGAAAACCTTTGGCCATCATGTTGCGCGCAAGGCCGGCGTAACTCTCGCTCGGCCAGCGCTTGGCCGGCCCGAATTCGGCGCCGGGCATAAGGGCGACGAATTTATCCGCTTTCAGCCCAAATCGGCCGAGCAACGCCGCCTGGTTGGCTGCATCGACGGTGAGCTTCGGAGCCCGGAATGCCCCTCCCTGGGCGAGGCCGAAATAGGCTTGCGCCGTGCGCCGTTTCACCGCTTCGGGCAACGGCACGATGTCGGTCAAAAGGCCGTAGCGCATTTCGCGCAAATTGCCGATGCGGCGCGGAATGCGGGCAAAGAACGGGATCAGCGCCGATTTCCAGCTGCCCGGCAGGATATAGGCCATGTCGTAGCGGCCGCGCAGCAGGCGGCCGAAGCGGCGGCGAATGGTGAATTCGAGCGCCCCGGGTTTCAGCGGAAAGTCGATCTGCTGGCGTAGCTCCGGCATGCGCTTGACCAAGGGCGCGGCCCAGGCAGGGGCCAGCACATCGATCGCGGCGTTGGGATGCAGTTCTTTCAGCGCCGAGAACAGGCACTGCGCCATCACCATGTCGCCCACCCAGCGTGGGCCGATCACGAGGATCGTTGGGCTTTCAGCCATTCGACATAGTCTCTGACACCGGTTTCCACTGTCCGGAATTGGCCATTGTAACCGGCCGCGCGTAAACGGGACATATCAGCTTGCGTAAAGCTCTGGTAGCTGCCCTTGAGGTGGTCGGGGAATTCGATGAACTCGATCTCGCCTTTTCCCAGCGTGTCGATCACCGTTTCGGCTATGGCGCGGAACGGCTGGGCGCGGCCGGTGCCGCAGTTGAAGATACCGCTCGAGCCGCGCTTCCACAGCCACAGATTGACGTCGGCGACATCGCCGACATGGATGAAGTCACGGCTTTGCTCGCCGGGCCCGAAACCGTCATAAGCGCCGAACAGCTTTGGGTTCTGGCCTTGCTCGACCTGGTTGAACAGATGGAAGGCGACCGAGGCCATGGCGCCCTTGTGCGCCTCGCGCGGTCCATAGACGTTGAAGTAGCGCAGTCCCGCCACCTGAGAGTGATCGGTGTCGAAGACGGTGCGCCTGATGTAGTCGTCGAAGAGTTTTTTGGAATAGGCATAGACGTTGAGCGGGCGCTCGCATTGCGGCTCTTCGCGAAACTCGGAGCCGCCGCCATATACCGAGGCCGAGGAGGCATAGAGGAAGGGCACGCGCAGCGCCTGGCAGGCATGCAGCAGACGTTTCGAATAGGCGTAATTCACCTCCATCATGAACTTGCCGTTCCACTCGGTGGTGGTCGAGCAGGCACCCTGATGGAACACCGCCTCGATGCGGCCAAGCGCGCCTGCTTCGAACTGTGTCAGGAATTCGTCCTTGTCGAGATAATCGGCGATCTCAAGGTCGGCGAGATTGGTGATCTTGTGGCCGTTGGTGAGGTCGTCGACGACGAGGATGTCGCTATGGCCTTCGGCGTTGAGAGCGGCGACGATGTTGGAGCCGATCATGCCGGCGCCGCCCGTGACGATGATCATGATGGCCTCTGGTTTGCCTTGCCGATTCCGGCCCTTATAGGGGAGGCTGGCTGGCCTGTCGATAAAGCAGGCTATTGAGAAGGGCGCGCCGGCCAGCCACAGTGGCGCCGCAAATCTCCCGCTTCAGTCGGCACGGGCCGACCCGTCGGGACGCGCGACAGGAGCAAGACAATGCCGTCGACCGAATTGCTGATTGCCTTTTTCGCCACCACGGCGATTTTCGCCTATATTCCCGGTCCGGCCATGCTCTATGCCGCCGCGCAGACGATGGCGCGCGGCCGCTGGTCGGGGCTGACGGCGGCGCTCGGCATTCATCTTGGCGGCTATGTGCATGTCATCGCCGCCGCGACGGGGCTGTCGGTGCTTTTTCACGCCGTGCCGACGCTTTACATGGCGGTCAAGCTGGTCGGTGCGCTGTATCTGATCTGGCTCGGCGTCTCGCTGTTTCGCGCCAAAGCACAAGGCGACGCGGTTCTGCCGGGTATCGAACCGAAATCGGCCCGTCGGGCGTTTTTCGAGAGCATTACCGTCGAGGTGCTCAATCCCAAGACGGCGATCTTCTTCATGGCGTTCCTGCCGCAATTCATCGATGCGTCGGCGGCGTTTCCGGTCTGGCTGCAGTTCGTCGTGCTGGGCACCATCGTCAATCTGATGTTTTCCTCTGCCGATATCATGTGCGTGTTCCTGGCAGGTGCCGTCATCGGTAGGCTGCGGCGCTCGAGCCGTGCGCAGCGGCTGATGCAGCGTGCCGGCGGCACGGTGCTGGTCGGACTGGGCGTGCATGTCGCCTTGCAGAAGGCCTGACCGGTTGAGCCGTTGCGGCCATCTCCTGCCGTTGCGCTGCGCGGAATTGCGGTATATCGGCTTCGCCGAGCCCTTTTCCCGCGCGTTGCAGATGACATGATCAAGCACAATCCGCCTTCTTCCGAACCCTTGCACCGCGCCATTGCGCGGTTCGGCAATGCTACCGTGCTGGTGGTCGGAGATTTCATCCTCGACCGTTTCGTCAACGGCGTCATCGAGCGGATCTCGCCGGAAGCACCGATCCCGGTGCTGCATGGGCGCGGCGAAACGTCGGCGATGGGCGGCGCCGGCAACGTCATCGCCAACATCGTTTCGCTTGGCGCTGCCGCCATACCGGTGTCGGCGATCGGCGCCGACACGGCCGGAAACACGCTGGTGCGCATGCTGGGCGAGCTGGGTGTCGACACCAGCGGTCTGGCGCAGGATGGCGATCGCATGACCTCGTCGAAAAGCCGCTTCAGCGCGCTCAACCAGCAGGTGCTGCGCTTCGACGAAGAAGAGATCAAGCCGCTCGGCGACGCGGAGCGGGCGACGCTGATCCGGCATTTCCGCGCAGCGCTCAAACAGGCCGACATCGTCATCCTGTCCGACTACGGCAAGGGCATATTGCTCGACGGCGTTGCCGGCGAGCTGATCTCGATCTGCCGCGAGGCGGGAAAGCCGGTGCTGGTCGACCCAAAGGGGCGCGACTATGCGCGCTATGCCGGAGCAACCGCGATCACGCCCAACCGCAAGGAATTGGGCGAGGCCGTCGGCCGCGCGGTGTTTGTCGACGAGGAGATCGTGGCGGCCGCGCGGGAACTGATCTCGGCGCACGATTTCGATTTCGTCGTGGCGACGCGCAGCGAAAAAGGCATGAGCGTCATCGGCCCTGACGATGCCCGCCACATCGCCACTCAAGCGCGCGAGGTGTTCGACGTCTCGGGCGCCGGCGACACGGTGATCGCAACGTTTGCGCTGGCGCTTGCCGGCGGCGCCGACCGCGTCATGGCGGCCTCCATCGCCAACGCCGCCGGCGGCGTGGTGGTGGGCAAGCGCGGCACTGCCCGGCTGACGGTCGAGGAATTGACCGGCGCGCTGTTTCGCTCGCACGGACCGACCGCCCACAAGGATGCGATCCTCGATGCCACAGCAGCCGCGCGGATGGTGGCGGCGTGGAAGGAGGAGGGCCTGAGCGTCGGCTTCACCAATGGCTGCTTCGACATCCTGCATGCCGGCCATGTCAGCCTTTTGCACGCCGCGCGCAGCCAGTGCGACCGGCTGGTTCTGGGTCTCAACAGCGATGCCTCGGTGCGCCGGCTGAAGGGTGCCGGGCGTCCAGTCAACGACCAGCATGACCGCGCCTGCGTGCTGGCGGCACTTGCCTCGGTCGACGCGGTCGTGGTTTTCGAGGAAGACACGCCGCTGGCGTTGATCGAAGCGCTTCTGCCCGACATTCTGGTCAAGGGCGCCGACTACACGGTCGAAACCGTGGTCGGCGCCGACGTGGTGCAGAAGGCGGGCGGGCGCGTCGTACTCGTCGATCTCGTCGCCGGCAAAAGCACGACCGGCACCATCGGCAAATTGCGTGCCGGCAGCACTACCAACTGAGGTTTTCATGTCTGAGCTAAACGACTACCTGGTCCGCTCGGCGGCCGCGATCAACGCAATGGTCGAGCGCGACCTCACGGCTGAGATGGAGCGAGCGGTGACGTCGGTCGTCGCGGCTCTTTCCCAGGGCAAGGCGCTGCTGATCGCCGGCAATGGCGGTTCGGCCAGCGACGCCATCCACATCGCCGGCGAGCTGGTCGGCCGCTTCCTGAAGGAGCGCAAGGCCTACAATGTCATCGCACTGCCGGCCAATGCCGCGGTGCTGACCGCCTGGGGCAATGATTACGGCTTCGACACGGTGTTTTCGCGCCAGGTCGAGGCGCATGGTTCGGCCGGCGGCGTGCTGCTCGCCATCTCGACCAGCGGCAATTCGCCGAGCATCCTCGCGGCCGCCGAACAGGCACGGATGATGGGCATGACGGTGATCAGCCTGACCGGCGACACCGGTGGCAAGCTGAAGCCGCTCTCGGACATCCTGCTCAACGTGCCCTCGACTTCGACGCCGATCATCCAGCAGGGGCATCTGTGCCTCTATCATCATCTGTGCGAAGTGGTCGAAGCGCACCTGAGCAATGGCTGACGGGACGCCGCCGGTGAAGCCGAACCCGTATCCGCTCGAAGAGCCGGGGCTGTGGGTCGAGCGGATCGGCACAAGGGTTTTCGCCCTGGGAACACCGGCGTTGTTCCTCGATCGCGATGGTACCATCAACATCGACACCGACTATCCCAGCGATCCCACCGACATCGTCTTGCGTGGTGACATCGTGCCGGTGATCGAGGCCGCCAACCGGGGCAAGATCCCTGTCGTCGTGGTCACCAACCAGTCCGGTATCGCGCGCGGCTATTTCGGCTGGGGCGCGTTCGCCGCCGTCAACGGCCGCGTGCTCGATCTGCTCCGAGAAAGAAACGTGTTCGTCGATATGGTCGTCGCCTGCGCCTATCACGAGGCGGGTAAGGGGCCGCTCGCCATCGCCGACCATCCGATGCGTAAGCCCAATCCAGGCATGCTGCTTGAGGCAGCAATTCGTCTCGGGCTCGATCTCGAACGCTCGCTGATCGTCGGCGACAAGGTGGCGGACATGGAAGCGGGGCAGCGCGCTGGCCTGGCGCGTGGCTGGCTGGTCGACGGCGAGGCCTCCGAAGAGATCGGTTTCAAGGTGATGCGCCTGCACGACCGCAACGATCTCGCCGGCCTGGTGGCGGCGATCGAGGGGCTGGCTCGCTACTAGGGCGTGCTGAACGCCACCAAGCCTTCATCCTTGACGCGGCGGATGGTGAGCGCGGTGCGCACCGTGTCGACATTCGGCGCCGAGGCCAGTTGCTCGATGACGAAGGTCTGGAAGGTGCCGAGGTCGCTCGCCACGCAATGCAGCAGGAAATCGGATTCACCCGACACCATCCAGGCATCGCGCACGATCGGCCAGCCGCGCGTGCGCTCGGCGAAGGTCTTTAGTTCAGCATCGGCCTGGTGGTGCAGGCCGATCAGGCAGAAGGCGACGACGTCCATGCCGAGCGCCGGTGCATTGAGCAGCGCGCGATAGCCGCGGATGATGCCGGTTTCCTCCAGCCGCCTGACGCGGCGCAGGCAAGGTGGCGCCGAAATGCCGACGCGGCTCGACAGTTCGACATTGGTCATGCGCCCGTCGCCCTGGAGTTCGCGCAGGATCTTCCAGTCGATGGCGTCGAGGTCGGCTTTGAGCGGCATGGGCGGCTTTCGTACGGCGCGAAAGAATCTTTCGTGATTTTGTAATTAAACGAGTTCACTGTCCATTCCATCCCCGCCTCTGAAGGATTTTCCCGGGCCTCTGAAGGATTTCTCGGGCTGTCGACACAGCGACAGCCCTTGGCGCGGAAGCTTTCCGGGGACGAATGCCAACTCGCCTTGCTGGCGTGGCGGGCAGCACTTACATTACGCGCGATATCAAACGAGATTTCCATGCCACAATCGCTGGCTGCTCTCCGCAGAGGCTTTAGATGACCACCAAGCACGCGCCTGTTCTTATCATTGGCTCCGGCCCCGCCGGCTATACGGCGGCGGTCTACGCTGCCCGCGCCATGCTGAAGCCGATGCTGGTCGCCGGCTTGCAGCAAGGCGGCCAGCTGATGATCACCACCGATGTCGAAAACTATCCCGGCTTCGCCGATCCGATCCAGGGTCCTTGGCTGATGGAGCAGATGCTCAAGCAGGCCGAGCATGTCGGCACCGACATCATCAACGACATCATCACCGAGGTCGATCTCAATGTGCGGCCGTTCCGCGCCAAGGGCGATTCCGGCACCACCTACACTGCCGACGCGCTGATCATCGCCACCGGCGCGCAGGCGAAATGGCTGGGCATTCCGACCGAGCAGACCTTCATGGGTTTTGGCGTCTCGGCCTGCGCCACCTGCGACGGCTTCTTCTATCGCGGCAAGGATGTCGCGGTGATCGGCGGCGGCAATTCGGCGGTCGAGGAAGCGCTCTATCTCTCCAACCTCGCCAAGAGTGTTACGGTCATTCACCGACGCAACGATTTCCGTGCCGAGCGCATCCTGCGCGAGCGGTTGTTCAAGAAGGAAAATGTCCGCGTCATCTGGGACACGATCGTTGACGAGATCACCGGCCGGCCCGGCGTGAAACCGCTGCCGCCCTCGGTCGAAGGGCTGAAGCTGCGCAACGCGGTGACCGGCGAGGAAACGCATCTGAAGGTCGATGGCGTGTTCGTGGCGATCGGCCATGCGCCTGCGGTCGAACTGTTCGCCGGCAAGCTGAAGCAGAAGCCCAATGGCTATCTGTGGACGGCACCGGATTCGACCCGCACCGACGTGCCCGGCGTGTTCGCCGCCGGCGACGTCACCGACGACATCTACCGTCAGGCGGTGACGGCGGCGGGGCTCGGCTGCATGGCCGCACTTGAGGCGGAAAAGTACCTGGCCGGCATCGAGGTTCATCGCGAAGCGGCGGAATAAGTTTATCAAAGCGGCGGGGCAAGCCGCTCAAAAGCCTGATTTTTCATTCAGACGCCAAAAAACAGAACGAGGGGAATCATGGCGTTGGACTGGGACAAGCTACGCGTGTTTCACGCCGCGGCGGAGGCTGGGTCCTTCACCCATGCGGCTGAGACGCTGCATCTGTCGCAATCGGCGATTTCGCGGCAGGTCAGCGCGCTCGAACATGACGTCGGCGTGCCGCTGTTCAACCGCCACGCCCGCGGCCTGGTGCTGACCGAACAGGGCGAGATGCTGTTTCGCACGGCGCATGACGTGCTGATGAAGCTGGAGACGATCAAGTCGCGGCTGACCGAGGCCAAGGACCGGCCATCCGGCGTGCTGCGGGTGACGACGACGGTGGGCCTGGGCGCCGGCTGGCTGACCGAGCGGGTGCAGGAATTCATCGAACTCTATCCTGAGATCAGCCTGCAGCTGATCCTGGCCAATGAGGAACTCGACCTCACCATGCGCCAGGCGGATTGCGCGATCAGGCTGCGCCAGCCGCAGCAGCCGGACCTCATCCAGCGCCGCCTGTTCACCGTGCATTTCCACCTCTATGCCTCGCCGGCCTATGTCAACAAACATGGCAAGCCGGCTTCGGTCGCCGAGCTGAAGAACCATCGGATCGTCACCTTCGGCGTTCCGGTGCCCTCGCATCTGTCGGAGTTGAACTGGCTGGAAACGATCGGCGATTTCGAAGGCGGGCAAAGGGTGCCGACGCTGCAGATCAACGACATCCTGTCGATCAAGCGCGCCGTTCAGGGCGGCGCCGGTATCGCCATGCTGCCCGACTATGTGATCAACAAGGAGTCTGGTCTGGTGCAGTTGCTGCCGGAGACCGAAGTGCCGTCCTTCGACACCTATTTCGCCTATCCGGATGCGATGAAGAACCAGGCGAAGCTGCATGTGTTTCGCGATTTCATCATCGCCAAGGCGCGAAGCTGGTCTTTCTAAATCACCCTGATCGGGAGTGCCTCTGGCCAGCAGCTTGATGTTCATCGGCGCGGCAACCGGCGCATGGCTGTTGTCGATAAGCAATGTCGCTATTGTGTTCTCCGCGACTTTGGCAATTCTCGTGCTAGTGTGCGCGGGCATGTTGCGAATGCGGCATTCCATTGCATTCCTGGACCAAATCAATCAGCGGAGAGTGCCATGACCTGGGGAATTCCAACGGCTGCATTCGTCACGATCCACGTCGTCCTCAGCCTTATCGGCATCGCAGCAGGCGTCGTTGCGCTCGCCGGATTGTTGACAGGAAAAACGTTCGGCAGGTGGACGATGCTGTTTCTTGCCGCAACCATCCTGACGAGCGTCACGGGGTTTCCGTTGCCGCCCCTGGGGATCGATCCGCCGCGCATTGTCGGCGGGATTTCGCTGGTGTTGCTCGGTCTCGCCGTGATCGCACTGTACCTCTTCAGGCTGGCTGGGGCCTGGCGTTGGATCTACACAAGCTGCGCGATTGCCGCGCTTTACCTGAACGTCTTTGTCGGCGTGGTGCAGGCATTTCAGAAGCTACCGTTTCTTCAGCCGCTGGCGCCGACACAGTCAGAACCGCCATTTCTGGTCACACAGTTGGTCGTGCTCTTGATCTTCATCGGTCTGGGTATCCGAACCGCCATGGTGTTTCATCCAGAGCTGGGTCGAAGCGGGACTAACCCCACGATGTAAAGCCGGGAAGTTCGATGACGCGAGCCTGGCGCCGCCTTCGTCTTGATGATGGTACTAGCTAGTTGCCTCCCCGCCAGGGCGTCAGCCGCGGCAGCCAGCCGGGGACGTTGCGGCGGTAGGTTTCGTATTCGGCGCCGTAGCGGCGGGCCAGCGTCGGCTCCTCGTAGAGCCTGACGAAGGATCCCATGACAATCGTGCCGATGGCGGCATAGGCGACAAGCGTCCAGCTCGAGAACAGCAGCGCCTGGCCGAGAATGATCGACAGCACGGCGACATACATCGGGTTGCGGACATGGCGATAGATGCCGCCGACGACCAGTCTTTCGGTCGGCGCCACCGGGGCGGGGGTGCCCAGGCCTTCGAGGGCAAAGCGGGCGAAGGCATGCAGCAACAAGGCCGCGGCCGCGACAATGAGGATCGTGCCGACCACGACAAAGCCGGGCATGCTCGACAATGGCAGACCATAGCGATCCGTCAGCAGCCAGGGCACCAGTCCCGCGACGACGCATGGTGCGGCGATGAAGAACAGCGCGCTGCCGGCGATTGCCTGAGGTGTTCGCATCGAGGTCTTCCTGCAAGCTCACGGCCTGGTGCCGTAAAAATAAACGCCGGCTGCCCGATTCAGCATCATTCGGCGTTTTGCGAATTTCGGCAACAGAATCGGTTCAGATCGGCGGTTTCGCAATGGCTTTGGTGCCGGGCGCGCCCATTTCGGCGGGTTTTTCTGGTCCTATCGGGTCCGAAAATGGGTTGGACCACAGACTGCGTCTTTTTGCATGCGTGTGTTGCAAAATAGATGCTTGTTTCTTGGGCATGATGAGCACATATATAGTTCATCTCCTGGGCGCGTTCTCCTCCCATTAGCGCCCGCGAGTGTTCCCCTCTGGAGGTTAGCCTTAACAGGCACTTCCAATCAAACTCAGCCGGATCTTTATTGATCCGGCTTTTTTGTTGCCCGAACCCTGCTGGGGTTGACGGAAAATTGATCAGCATTGCCGCGTAACAGTGACATGTAACCCCAGGTAACATGTCGCGGACGCACTCTATGGATTAAGTAGAGCATAGGACGCGGTTGGTTCGTTCGGGAGATGGGGGCATCACTCGAACGGTCCGGGCTCAGGCGGCTACCGCGTCCGAACCTTTTCTCTGCCGGCCAACACGGCGGAAATCGTGCGGCGGACCTGCCGTTTTTACCTCCCACGAAGACGGTCCGCAAAACGGCGTCCGGTTGTCCGGGCGCCGTTTTCATGTCGGCGGCGATGGCGAAGCAAGCCGCCACCGCAAGCGTCTGCTTCAGGCAGCCTTGCCGTTGGAGTTCATCGCCTCATCGGCGAGACGCCCGGTCAGCTCGGCCATGTGATCGAAGACGCTGCGGTAGGTGGCAACGCCTGCGGTCGCCGAGCGCAATTCGATGATCAGGTCGCCGATCTCCGCTTGCGGCATGGTCGCCTCGACGACATCCCATCCCGGCCAATCGGGCCGCGCGTCGTAGCCGAGGATCTGGCCGCGCCGCTGCGGGATGAGCGCAATGATCTTCGAGGTGGCGTCGGACGGCGTGACGATCTCGACCTTCATCACCGGCTCAAGCAGCACCGGCGAGCAGGCGGCCATGCCTTCCTTCATCGCCAGCTTGGCCGCCATCTGGAAGGCCATGTCCGAGGAATCGACGGCATGGTAGGAGCCATCGGAGAGGTTGACGGCGACATCGACCACCGCAAAGCCAAGCGGGCCGGATTTCAGATAGTCGCGCACGCCTGTTTCAACCGACTGGATGTAGGTTTTCGGTACAACGCCGCCGGTGATGGTGTCCGAGAACTGGAAACCGGAGCCGCGCGGCAGCGGCTTGATCTCGATCACCACGTCGCCGAACTGGCCATGGCCGCCCGACTGCTTCTTGTGGCGGCCGCGCTGCTGGACGGACTTGCGGATCGTCTCGCGGTAGGGGACCGCCGGAGCGTGGCCCTCGACCGGAATCTGGTTCTTGCCCTCCAGCCTTTCGCGCACGACGCGCAGATGCATCTCGCCATGCCCGGACAGCACGGTTTCTGCCGAATCCTGGTTGTGGCGCAGGCTGAGCGAGGGATCCTCCTCGGCCAGGCGCTGGATGGCCGCCGACATCTTGACCTCGTCCTTGCGTTCCTTCGGACGCAGCGCGAAGGCGAAGACCGGTTGCGGCGGTGCCAGGGCGACAAGTGGCTTGATGCCACCTTTGGCCGAGCTCAGCGTCTGGCCGGTCTTGACGTCGTCAAGCTTGCCGAGCGCGACGGTATCGCCTGCTTTGGCGGAGGTCAGTTTCGACTGGTCCTTGCCCAGCATCTTGTAGATGCCGGAGACTTTTGCCGTCTCGCCGTTCGGGAGGTAGAGCTCCGAGGCATCGGCAAGCTGGCCGGAGAGGATGCGCGATACCGAAAGCTTGCCGCCATGCGCCGTGTGAATGGTCTTCATCACCTGGACCACGGCCGCGTTGCCGTCGGGCGCGCCGAGGCGCTTGCGGGTCGCTTCGACATCGGGCGCATCATGGCGGATTGCCTTCAAGAGGCGCAGCACGCCATTGCCCTTTTCGGCGGTGCCGATCAGCACCGGCGTCACAATGCCGGCGCGCAGGTCGGCTGAGAGGTCATCGAAGATCTCGTCCTTCGGCGGCTCGATCTCCTCCAGCAACTGCTCCATCAACTGGTCGTCATGGTCGGCGAGCGTTTCCAGCATGGAGAAACGCGCTTCCAGTTCGCGCGCCTTGTCGTCGCCGGGGATCTGGGCGACTTCGCTTTCGGTATATTCGCGATAGATGTAGGCGCGCTCCAGCGCGAGATCGATCGAGCCGATGACGACGCCGTCCTTGCGCAGCGGAATCTGACGCAGCAGCAGCGGCACCGAGCTGGCCGGCTGCAGCATCTTCAGCGTGTCGCGCACGCCGGCGATTGCCTTGTCGACCTTGTTGAGGAACAGGATGCGCGGCACGCCGAGATCGTCGAGCTTGCGCATGATCAGCTGCAAAGCGGGGATCTTCTTCTCGTCGGCTTCGGCGACGACCACAGCGAGGTCGCAAGCGGCCAGCACCGGCTCGGCCTCGAAGGAGAATTCGATCGAGCCGGGACAGTCGACGAAGGTGATCTGCTCGCCCATGAATTCGGTAGTGGCGACGGTCGCCTCGACGCTCATGGCGTGGGCGCGCGCCTCGGGCGAATGATCGGAAACGGTGTTTCCCGATGAGACGGGATTTTGGCGGGGAATGGCGCCCGTACGGGCGAGTATGGCTTCGAGAAGTGTCGTCTTACCGCTTGCAAAGGGACCGACTATGGCAATGCATTTCGGTCCCGTGCGTCGTCCTCCGGCGCGAGTACCCATGACTGACCTCCACTCAGGCGTTTCCCTGGGAGCGGCGGCCGGCCTGTCGACCGTCGCGGGCGGGGTTCTTTTCGTTTGCCACCTGCCCAAATGTATCGTCCCACGGGTTAGCCGGCAGGGCAAGGAAAATAGGATCCGTGCTTTTCCATCGGTCACGCGATTGCACCGCGCCGGATATCGGACGAAACTGTTGAGCGCCCCTGACGACAGAGAGAAGCAGGCGGCTTCCGTTGGCCGCCATCAGCCGACCAGATTAAGGATTGCTGTCATGAAGATCATTGCCTGCGGCAGCGTCGCAACCATCATCGCGCCGGAAAAGTACTTTACCGGCCGTGTGTTGCAGACGCCGGTCATCGAGAAAGAGGCGCCGGCGCGGCTACGCGCCACCATGGTCAGCTTCGAGCCCGGCGCTCGCACCCACTGGCACACGCATCCGCTTGGCCAGACGCTGTATGTCACCGCGGGCGCCGGCCGCGCGCAGAGCTGGGGTGGGCCGATCCAGGAGATCAAGGCTGGCGACGTCGTCTCGTTTGAACCAGGCGAAAAGCACTGGCATGGCGCTGGGTCGAAATCGGCGATGACGCATATGGCGATGCAGGAAGCGCTCGAAGGCTCCCACGCCGACTGGATGGAGCAGGTCACCGACGAGCAGTACGGCGGCTGAGGCCACAAAGGCTCTGTTGGGCCGACATGAAAAACCCGGCCGCGCGGCCGGGTTTTTCATGATCTCGTCGATGTGCCGATCAGGTCAGCGATGCGGTAAAGCGCTGGATGCGCGTGCAGGCTTCCTCGAGCAACGTCTCCGACGTGGCGTAGGAGATGCGGAAGTTCGGCCCGAGGCCAAAGGCCGAACCGAACACGACCGCTACGCCTTCGGCCTCGAGCAGCTCCGAGCAAAAGGTTTCGTCGGTGTCGATCACCTTGCCGGCTTTGGTCTTCTTGCCGATCAGCTGGGCGCAGGATGGATAGACGTAGAAGGCGCCCTCCGGCGACGGGCAAGAAATGCCGCGCGCCTGGTTGAGCATCGAGACGACGAGGTCGCGCCGGCCTTGGAAGATAGCCTTGTTCTTGGCGATGAAATCCTGCGGGCCGTTCAGCGCCTCGACCGAGGCCCATTGGGCGATGGTGCAGGCACCGGAGGTCTGCTGGCCCTGGATCATGTCCATCGCCTTGATCAGCGCCACCGGCCCGGCCGCATAGCCGATGCGCCAGCCGGTCATGGCATAGGCCTTCGACACGCCGTTCATGGTCAGCGTACGCTCGTAGAGTTTCGGCTCGACCTCGGCGATGGTCTTGAAGACGAAGTCGCCATAGGTCAGGTGCTCGTACATGTCGTCGGTCAGCACCCAGACATGCGGATGCTTCAACAGCACGTCGGCCAGCGCCCTGAGTTCGGCTTCCGTGTAGGCAGCGCCCGACGGGTTGGACGGCGAGTTCATCAGCAGCCATTTGGTCTTTGGCGTGATCGCCTTTTCCAGCACTGCCGCCGTCAGCTTGAAGCCGTTGTCGATGGAGGTGTCGGCAAAGGCCGAGGTGCCGCCGCAGATCGCCACCATTTCGGGATAGCTGACCCAATAGGGACGCGGGATGATGACCTCGTCACCGGGGTTCAGCGTCGCCATGAAGGCGTTGAACAGGATCTGCTTGCCGCCGGTCCCGACAATGGTCTGCTCCGGTCTGTAGTCGAGATTGTTCTCGCGCTTGAACTTTTTCGCGATCGCTTCGCGCAGCGGCGCGATGCCCGAAACCGGCGGATATTTGGTCTCGCCACGGCGGATGGCTTCGATCGCCGCATTCTTGATGTTGTCGGGCGTGTCGAAATCCGGCTCGCCGGCGCCCAGGCCGATAATGTCACGGCCGGCGTTTTTCAGCTCGCGCGCTTTCTGCGTCACCGCGATGGTCGCGGAAGGCTTTACGCGGGAAAGGGCGTCGGCAAGAAAGGCCATGACCAGGTGTCTCCAGAGACGATAGGCGCGGCCAACAGCGGCCGCGGCGCTTCTCATGTCGCATCATTTAGCCAAGCGCAAGCATTGTCGGGTGAGCCAGGGCTCAAATCCTCGGCAACACAAAATTCATTAACGAGGGGTAGACCCTTTGCATGGCAGGATCGCGGTCCAATTCCGCCAATCTTGCGGAGCGAGGAACCGTGTCGAGCAGCATCGGGCTTGCCCACCACATCATTCGCCAGAATGACGGCACCTCCACCGGTGTCTGGGGCATCTATACGCTGCAGAGCGCCTTCCAGCCGATCTTCGCCTTCAGGGGTGGCAAGCTGTCGGCCGTCGCCTTCGAGGGGCTTATCCGGCCGTTTCGCGACGGCGAGCCGCTGTCGCCGATGAGCTTTTTCAACAACTGTCCGGCGGGCGACCGCCTGCATATCGAGGCGCTGACGCGGACACTTCACCTTCTCAACGCCGGCGCCTGCTTGCCGGAAGAGGCGTCCATCTTCATCAATTTCGACCCCTCGGTGTTCACTGATCGTGCCATCTCCGACCATGCGCTGCGCGACATGCGGCTGGTGCTGCAGGAGGCCGGCATCGATCCGCGCCGCGTCGTCTGCGAGGTGACCGAGCAGAAATCGGCATCGCAGGAAACCCTGCACAGTTTCGTCGCGGCGCTCAAGGCCAATGGATTTCGCATCGCCGTCGACGATTACGGCGCCGACGAGTCCGACATCAACCGCATCAAGGAACTCAAGCCTGATATCGTCAAGTTCGATGCGCACTGGATCACGCAGCTGATGGAGTCCGGTGCCGGCTTTGCCCTGCTGACCGCCATGGTGACGAGCTTCGAACAGCAAGGAATTCGCACCGTGTTCGAGGGCATCGAGGAAGGCTGGCAGCTTGAGCTGGCCGAAAAGTCGGGAGCCTCCATGGTGCAGGGCTTCGTGATGGCGCGACCGGAACTGGCGCCGACCAGTTTTCGTACATTCGGCAAGGACACGCAGCCATCGGGCGCGGCAGCCGATGCGGGGGCTTCCAGCCCAACCGCGGCGCCGTCGGCACGCCCGGTGAAAGCATTCGGGCGCAGGAAAGCGCCATGATCCGACCAGGCGACAGGCGGCGCAATGCCGGCGAGGCGATCTTTGCCGACGAGATCGGAATCGAATACGGCATCTATGGCGAATTCCGGCTGAAGAGCGCCTATCAGCCGATCTTCATGCCGCGCAGCAGGACATTGACGGCGGTCGCCGTCGAGGCGCTGGTCGAGCCGCACCGCGCCGGCAGGCCGGTTGCGCCACCGGTGTTTTTCGACGGCGTGCCAGTAGAGGATCGTCTGCTGGTCGAGACCATGTGCCGGATGCTGCATCTGAGGAATTTCCGCAATATCGGCGTCGACGGACTTAATCTGTTCTTCAACTACAACCCGCTGATCAACGATCATCACGGACGGGCGCTGGCCGAAATCCGGCTGATGACCAGGCATCTCGGCGAGCTCGGCCTGCATCCGGCGATGCTGGTCTGCGAGATCACCGAGCAGGCGGCCGATGACAAGGTGCTCATTAGCCTGGTGCGGGAGATGCGGCGTGACGGCTTCCGCATCGCCATCGACGACTTTGGCACCGGCCACTCGACGGAAGAGCGGATAAGCCTTCTGCAGCCCGACATCGTCAAGATCGACGGCGCCTGGTTTGCGGAATTCTGCCGCCATGCCGCCGCCGAACGGTTTTTTCGGCCGCTCGTCTCCATGCTGCATGACCGCGGCGCCAAGGTGCTGGTCGAGGGGATCGAGCAGTCCGTGCACCTTCGCGTCGCGCTGGAGGGTGGTGTCGACCTGCTGCAGGGTTTTCTCTTGGCGCGGCCCGCGCTGGCCGGCACGATCTTCAATGAAGAGCCGCTGCGCATCGACACGCTGCTCGGCACCGACAACAAGGTCATCCCCTTGCATCAGCGCCGCTGATGGACGCGCCAAAACAAATCACTGGTTGACGCCGTTCCCGTCGCGATAATTGCCCAGCCAGGGAGCGCAGCCCCAAGGGAGCGGCAATGACCATACTTTACGGGATGATCGACAGCGGCAATTGCTACAAGCCGCGCCTGTTGATGGCCAAGCTCGGCATCGCCTTCACCAATATCGAGGTGAGTTCGCACACCGGTGAGACGCGCAAGGCCGACTATGTCGCCAAGAACCCCAATGCCATGGTGCCGCTGCTGGAACTCGACGATGGGCGGCGGCTTGCCGAATCCAACGCCATCCTGCTCTATCTCGCCGAAGGCACGCGTTTCCTGCCGACCGACAGCTATGAGCGGGGGCTGGCCTATCAGTGGCTGTTCTTCGAGCAGTACAGCCACGAGCCCTACATAGCGGTGCGCAAGGCGCTGCTGACCTTTCCTGAAAGAGCCAAGGACGCGACGCCGGAGCGGCTGGCGGTGACGCTGGAGCGCGGCAACAAGGCGCTCGGCGTGATGAACAGGCAGCTGCAAGGCAGGGCGTTCTTCGCTGGTGATGCCCTGAGCGTCGCCGACATCGCGCTCTATGCCTATACGCATACGGCGGAGCAGGGCGGCTTCCAGCTTGATGACTTTCCGGCGGTGGCGGCCTGGCTGAAGCGGGTCGAGGCGGATCCGGGGCACGTGCCGATGGAATGGCTGGGTTGAGACCTTTTGATAATTCTACTCCGGCGGCCAGCTGGCGCGGCTTTCTGCGCTTCCGGTGCTCACGTACATTAAGTACGCTCCGCTCCGGTTCTCGAAAGCCACGCCATCTGACTCACCGGAGCGAATTCTCAATAAGGTCTCAGACGGCGCTGCATCCGGAATCCAGACAAATAAAAAGGCGGGATAAATCCCGCCTTCCCATTTCCGGTAGCCTGATCGGGAGCGTTGGTCCGGGCTGGCAGCTATCTGCTGATCCAGCTTGTCGGGTCTTTTCGCTCCGGTACGCTTCTCGCGCGACCGTCAGTACATCCGTGACTTGCCGCGCGCCCCGAGCTGTCGCCCGGCGCGCGCCATTCGCAAAATCAGGCCGCCTTGCTCAGAGAACCAGCGGACGACTTGCCAGTGCGGCGGTCCTGCTCGATCTCGAAGTTGATCTTCTGGCCTTCGACCAGGGTCGACAGCCCAGCGCGCTCGACAGCGGAGATGTGAACGAAAACGTCCGCGCCGCCATTGTCAGGCTGGATGAAGCCGAAGCCCTTGGTGGAGTTAAACCACTTGACCGTACCAGTTGCCATTTAGATAGTCCTTCAACATTTGCTTTAGTTTGACCGAACCGAAGTCCAGCCGGTGTGCATCGAGATTTTGGAGATAGACGTCAGCAAACGCGAAGATCGCGAGGCCCGGATCGATCGGCCGAAATATCAATGGGACGCATATAGTCTGGTTTTGCACCAAAAACAAGATGGTGCGGAAAAACCCGTCACCGCGGCACCGCCCAACGGCCGCCCCAATCGCGTGAAAGCGTTGCAAAATTGGGAAGATCGTACCGCCCTCTGGCGTTGGTCCGGTTTTGGGAGAAGACCATGAAAACCATTCTGCTCGCCGCCTGCCTGACGCTGGTCGCCGCCGAGGCGCAGGCGATCTCGCGCTATGACCCGACCCATATGAGTTGCGGCAAGGTGCAGGCGACGATCGCCAGGCAAGGCGCGGTCATCTTGCGCTACCAGTCGACGCGCGTGCCGGGACTGCCGCTCTACGATCGCTATGTGCAAAGCGAGCAATTCTGCACCATGGGCGAGGTCAGGAAACGCGCCTATGTGCCGAGCGCCGACACGAAATCCTGCCCGGTCTACATCTGCAAACGGGTGGATTCGGAGCGGCGTTTCCGCCGGCGACTTCTCCCGGACTAGAGTTTTCCAGGCGTTATCCCGAAACAGGGTCGGGCTTACGTGCCGGCCTCAGAATCCGAACGATACCTGTGCCGGCGGCGGCGGGCCGACGCGCACGCCTTCCATCGCCAGCATCTTTTCCTTGGTGGCAGAACCGCCCGGCGCGGAAAACCCGCCGATCTTGCCGCCTGCGGCAAGAATGCGATGGCACGGGATGACCAGCGGCACCGGGTTGGCGCCAAGCGCTGCGCCGGTTTCGCGCGGCAGGCCGGCATGGCCGGCGCGTTTGGCCAGTTCGCCATAGGTGGTGGTTTCGCCATAGCTGAGTTTCCGCGCCGCGTCATAGATGGCGAGACGGAAATCGTCGACGCCGGCGAGATCGACCGGCACGCCGGAGAAATCGACATCCTCGCCCGCGGCATAGGCCTTGATCGAGGCGATCAGCTCGACCACCCATTGCGGCTGGTCGGCCGAGGTGGAAACACCGGCATGGCGAAACAGTCGGCGCTCCACCGCCTCGCGGCTGCGCTCGGGCAGGCAAAGCCGGATCAGCCCTGTCTCGCTCCAGGCAATGCCCATGAAGCCGATCACTGTTTCTAACACTGCGTGGCCGGCTGTGATCGGGGAGGTGGTTTCCATGGCGGACTCCTTTGCGCAAAAGGCCAAGAAACGGGTACGTGTCTGGTACAGATAGGGAACAATATCGCAGCTTGCACTCGGTCTCGCCACCCGAAAACCACCTGATGGCCCTGATTGCCGCCGGAAAAGCGCTGGTGTAAGGACTTCTTAACAACCCGACAAACTGGACCCCCGCGGCTTGCCAGCGAAAATCATCATCACCGCAATCGGCGTGCTCGTTGCAGCGGCCGGCCTCAGCGGCTGCACCACGACATCGCAGACCAAGGCTACGCCGGCGCTTGCCGCGGCCGCCACGCCTGCGGACGATACGCCGACGGTTGCGCTGCCTGAAACCGTGGCCGTGCTGCCGGAACCGTCCGGCCTTGCCCAGGTTCAGACGGCGGCGCTGACCGGCGAGACCGTCGCTGGGGCGACGCCAAGCGCGCCGGCGACGCTAGGCGCGCTGCCGGCGCCGGCGCAACCTGGCGAAGTGCTGGCCCAGCCGGCCGCCTTTGCCGGCTCGACACCTGTCGCCGGACAGTTTCCGCCGCCGCCGGCGGTGATGGCCGGCACGTCGCCGACAAGCCCCGGCTCCATCAAGGCCGCGCCCGTCTATGCCACCGCGGCCGTCGCCATGCCGCTCACTGGCCAGACGGTCAAGACGGCCGAGATGCCGGGCGTTCAACAAGTCGCCTATGTCGTGCCGCAGAATCCTGCCGCCCTTGTACAAGCCCCGCTCAGCCCACCGGTGGAACCCGCCACCGGACCGCGCGGCGAGATCGAGCGGCTGATCGAGAAATACGCCGCGCTCTATCAGGTGCCGGTGGATCTGGTGCGTCATGTCGTCAACCGCGAGAGCACCTTCAACCCGAAAGCCTACAATCACGGCCATTGGGGGCTGATGCAGATCAAGCACGCGACGGCGCGCGGCATGGGCTATCTCGGACCGGCAAGCGGCCTGTTCGACGCCGAGACCAATCTGAAATACGCGGTCAAGTATCTGCGCGGCGCCTGGCTGGTCTCCGACGGCAATGAAAAGCGCGCCGACCGGCTCTACCAGACCGGCTATTACTACGACGCCAAGCGCAAGGGCCTGCTGGAAGAAACCGGCCTTGGCCGTGACCGTTCGCGCCGCCGCCTGCAGCCCGATGCCTGAGCCGCGTCCGCCGGCGCTCAACGACATCCGGCTGCGCAAGATCCTCGACGACACACTTGTTGCGCCGCGCTGGCCCGAGGGCTTTGTTATGCGCGGCTTTGCGACCACTGACGCGCTCGCCTTGCACACGCTGCTGAGCGAAGTGTTCGACGATGGCAGCGACGGTCCGTTCGACGAATGGTGGCCGCGCATTGCAAATGACGCCGAATTCGATCCGGCTTTGTGCTTCCTGGTCATCGACGGCAAGGGCCGGCTGGCGGGGGCGGCGCTGTGCTGGACGCGGGCCTTCGTCAAGGACCTTGCCGTCCACCCCGAGGCGCGCGGCAAGGGTATTGCCGAGGCGCTGATGTGGCACGCCTTCGCCGTCTTTCATGCGCGCGGTGCCGCCTATGTCGACCTGAAGACCAACACGGTCGAGAACGCCGCCGCCGTCAGGCTCTATGAGCGTCTCGGCATGACGCCGGTCGCCTGGGAAGGGTAAGGCGGTTTCTGCCGTTGGGGAAAGCGTTCGCTTTGTGAACTGCTTCACATAGGCCGCTGCAGGCAAATGTTAACCACATATCCACGCCGCTCGACCGGTCAGGGATCTGCGAGAGGCGAGATATCGGAGTGGGCTGCGCCGGCATGTGTCGGTCCCTCCCGGGCGGGTCTCAGGCGGGGGTTTGGGACCCGCCTGTTCTTGGTGGGTATCTTCACGCCGACATGTTCAGCCTGACACCACCCGCTCAGATGTCGGGTGCGTTGCCGATCTTCCGCTTCAGCTCGAGCGCCCAGGCGCGACCCTCGTCGCCACCCCACAGCAGCCAGGCGATGGTGCCGGCCGACGGGTTCGCCTCATTGCCATAGTTCTTGCCGCGCTTGTCGACCTCGTGACGGGCGAAAAAGCTGACCATGCGGCGGATGGTGGAGGGTGCGAGTTTTTCGCGATTCATCAGTTCGGTGGCCCGCGCCACACCGATCTCGGTGCCGCCGCGACCGAATTTTTCGCGCAGCCGCAGACCCTTGGCGGCGTTGTCGGCAACGATCTGCGGACAGCGCAGGTCGATCTCGTCATCGTCGGCTTCGTGCATTTCTTCTCCCCGGATCCCGCAAGCTCTAGCCGATGGGAAGAATGCGGGGAAGCAGGACAGGTTCCACAGCGGCGGCGCGCAAAAATGTCGGAACCGATCCCGGCGAAGCGTCCTTGGTTTGCAGAGCAACCGCGCCGGGACCCAGGCGCGACGAACCAGGGAGCCCATCATGATCACCTTTCCCAACGAATCCGCGAAATACCGCGCCGCCCGCGAAAGACTGCTGAAGAAGGAAATCGAGCTGCGCCGCGTCATGGAAGACGTCGCCGTGGCGCGGCGCGCGCTGCCGCCGGGCGGGCTGGTGCCGCAGGATTATGTGTTCGACGGGCTCGACGCAGATGGCCGGCCTGCCAAGGTCAAATTGTCGGAGCTGTTTGCGCCGGGCAAGGACACGCTGATCCTCTACAGCATGATGTTTCCGCGCCATCCCAAGGAAACGCGCGATGTGGCAACCAGCGGCGGCACGGCGAAGCTCGCGCGGCCGGACCAGCCGTGCCCGTCCTGCACCGGCCTGCTCGACCAGTTCGACGGCGCCATCGGCCATCTCGAGGCCGCCGGCCTCAATTTCGCCGTGGTCGGCAAGACCACCCTCGAAAACCTGCTCACGCTTGGCCGCGATCGGGGCTGGCGCAACATGCGGCTACTGTCGTCGGCCGGCAACAGCTTCAAGCGCGACTACAATGCGGAAGCCGCCGATGGCGCGCAACTGCCGCTGCTGTCGGTGTTCCACCGCGATGCCGATGGTGTCAGGCATTTCTGGAGTTCCGAGCTAGACTTCGCGCCGTCAGAACCCGGCCAGGATGCGCGCGCCATCGGCACTTGCGAGATCCTGTGGAACCTGATGGATTTTACCCCCGAAGGCCGGCCGGACTGGCACGAGCAATTGCAGTATGGCGAGGCGTGTTGTCGTTGAGGGGGAGGGCGGTAGTGCCTTTGGGGTGATTCAAAATCAGCGCTCTACGGCGCCCCCCTCTGTCCTGCCGGACATCTCCCCCACAGGTGGGGAGATCAGCAGCTTTGGCGCCGGCTTTCTTCTCTGCAACGTTGACAATTGGCGAAGGCAGCGGTGACGGCCGATCTCCCCCCGAGTGGGGGAGATGTCCGGCAGGACAGAGGGGGGCGCCGTAGAGCGCCACGGCGGGAGCTTCAACGCGCTTGGTGAACCGAGTGCCGTAAGGTGGCTCTGTGCCTCCGAGCACCGTGAATTAGACTGCCGTCATCAAATCGAGGGAGAACCCCATGCCCAAGATCGACCTGTCCGCCGTGCCCGCCCGCAACGGCTCGGGCTATCCCAAGCCTTTCGATGCACCCTGCGCCACCCGGACGCGCCGGCGCCTCGGCGATGCCGGCGGCCTCACCGATTTCGGCGTCAACCTGATGACCTTGCCATCCGGCGGCTGGTCGAGCCAGCGCCACTGGCACAGCCATGAGGACGAGTTCGTCTATGTGCTGGAAGGCGAACTGGCGCTGGTCGAAGACGGCGGCGAGACGCTGCTCAAGGCCGGCGACTGCGCGACCTTTGCCAGGAACAGCGGCAATGGCCACCATTTGATCAACCGGTCCGCCGCCACGGCGCTCTATCTGGAGGTCGGCTCGCGCAATCCCGACGATGTCATCACGTGCTCGGACATCGACATGATGAGCCCCAGTTCCGACGGACGGTTTTTGCACAAGGATGGCACGCCGTATCCGGGGCAGGGGTGAGTTCTGGACCATGCATGAGCGCTGGCGTTCACCGGGCGGCGCGATAAGCTCCCGGCAAACCCAGGGAGGATTGTCATGAAGAAGGAAATCATCGAGGTGCCGGTGCTGTCGGCGGCCGTGCGCGCGCTGGGCCTGCCACTGTCGCTGGTGACCAAAGCTGCGGGGCTGGTCTTCGTGTCCGGCACGCCGCCGCTCGATATCTCGACCGGCAGACTGGTCAAGGGCGACATCGAAACGCAGACCGAGGCGTCGCTGAAGGCGCTGAAACATTGCCTGGAAGCGGCTGATACCTCGCTGGACAATGTCGTGATGGTGCGCATCTACGCCGTCAATTCCGGCTTCTACAACGCCATCAACCGCGTCTATGCCCGGTATTTTCCCGAAAATCCGCCGTCGCGGACCTTCGTTCCGGTGGCATCTTGGCCGATGGAGTTCGATATCGAGATCGAGTGTGTGGCGACGGCTTGAGCCCTGGACCATGCGTCGGCGCCGGCGTTCCGCCAGTGCCGGGATAAGCTCCCTGAAACAATAGGGTTGTCGCAGAAGACCCCCTCATCCGGCCGCTTCGCGGCCACCTTCTCCCCGAAGGGAGAAGAGGTTGCCGTTGGCGCTGAAAGGCTCCTCTCCCCTCGGGGAGAGGTCAGCCGAGCGAAGCGGAGGCTGGGTGAGGGGGCCTTTGCGCCAGTGTGACCAACAAATGGAGGATCACCATGAAAAAAGAAGTCATCGAAGTGCCGGTCATGTCGAACAAGGTGCGGGCGCTCGGCCTGCCGTGTTCGACTGCGGTCAGGGCCAACGGCTTCGTGTTCATCTCGGCGACGCCGCCGGTGGATATGGTGACCGGCGAGATGGTGCGCGGCGACATCGAAACGCAGACCGAGGCGTCGCTGAAGGCGCTGAAGCACTGCTTGGAAGCGGCGGGAACCTCGCTCGACAACGTGGTGATGGTGCGCATCTACGCCGTCAATTCCGGCTTCTACAACGCCATCAACCGGGTTTATGCCAAGTACTTCAGCGTCAACCCGCCGGCGCGGAGTTTTGTGCCGGTGGCATCATGGCCGATGGAGTTTGACATCGAGATCGAGTGTGTGGCGGTGGCGTGATGGTGAGAAGCGGTTCGTCTAGCGGACGAAAAGTCAATTGCTTGGCATTTTGATTTTCAAACGCGAAAGCGTAACCGTATATAGCGTGAGTTTTTTACTTGTCTTTCAAGTCAACTCGTCCTCAATATCGAATCCATAACGATGTATCTAAATACCTTGCGCTATGAGTTTCTTTGGGGGCCGTTTTGACGAAATTGACCGAAGACAGTCTCGATTTTGCACGCCGTCATCTTGAGCGGTTTGAGGACAGCGATTTCTTTCCTAGGTTGCCGGCATACCAAGCGGTATGGGCTGATTGGGAGAATGTACGTGATCGCCTTATGTCATCTAACGTCAGGAAGCTTCCAATAGTTCCTGCAGATTCGATGCCGGTGGCCAAGGGAAAGTGCTCGTATAGAATTGTTCACCAACTGGATCCGTTGACATGTCTTGCATATACGGCGCTAGCCTATCGAGTCGGCCCGGCAATCGAAGCTGCGAGAGTGCCGGCTAGCCAAGAGGTCGCGTTCTCTAATCGATTTTCACCGTCAGATGGTGCGTTCTTCTCGGCGGGCACCGGTTATGATGCATACAAAGAGAAGTCACGGCAGCTCGCTAACGATCACGGTTTTGCTGCAACCGCTGATATTTCCGACTTTTTCAACCAGATTTATTCCCACCGTGTGCGCGGCTCAATAGAGGCTGCCGATCCGCATCTGGATGAGGTGGCGCAGGATTTTGAGTCCGTTATCCATTCGATAAATGCTGGCGCCTCAAAAGGAATACCTGTTGGACCAAATGCCAGCAATTTGATTTCTGAAGCGGTCTTAATTGATGTCGATCAACTTTTGATACGCAATGGATTTAAGCATGTTAGATACGTAGACGACATTCGTATTTTTGACAACGACAGAAATTCTTTACAATATGCAATAGAACTATTGTCGATCTATCTTTATGAAAATCACCGACTTAATCTCAACGGCAGAAAAACAAATATATACTCTCGTGAAGAATTCTCGGAGAAAGTCCTTCAAGATCACATGGATACTGAAACCAAGGCCGCGATGCAGAGAATGTCGGCACTTGACCCTTATGGTGAGCATGCCGGCGAAGAAATCGGACCGGCAATAAATGCCGAAATTCTTGATGAAATTGGACGGACAATCCGAGAAAAATTTACTTCGGATGGCTATGTCGATCTTAATTTGATCAAGGCGTATATTAGGAGGGCCCGTTCCAGCAACTCTCATCAGTTTATCGAGGTCGCGGGCGCTTCCCTTGATGCTTTCCTTCCCGTATTTCATGAGCTGGCGAAGGCACTAGACAGTGTAATTCAGTCTGGAGGCCATGAACATGCCTTGCCGCTAATCAGACAGATCGCAGTGTCTGGATACTATCGACGACAGGCTGTGCGCCGTTGGTGGGATTGGATCTGTGCCGGCAGTGCGAATCTTTTGCAGATCAGGCCGATCCAAAGCGCTGTGTTCTCGGGAGAGATTCGCTCGCAAGCGAGAGCGGCTGTTTGTCTTAAGGACTTGGCTTGGGTACGTTCTCACCGTTCGAGTTTCATGCAGTTTGCTCCGATGGATCGGGCAGCCGTGGTGGGGGCAATGGAAATACTCGGGCGTGATGAAAGAAGAGCAATACTTAATCAGATCGACGACACACATGCCTCTCCAATTGACCTGGCTATGAAAAGGTTTGTCCTTAGGTAAAGCCTAACCTCTGCCGGCCATCTCCCCCTCGCGGTGGGAGATCAGCTAATCCTCAGGCAAAATACTCCTGCAGCGGCCTGACCTCGAGGCTTCCCGCCTTCAGCGCTGCAATCGCCTCGGCCACCGCAGCCGCACCTGACAGCGTCGTGTAATACGGCACCTTCTGCATCAGCGTGGCGCGGCGCAGCGACTTCGAGTCCGACACCGCCTTCTGGCCATCCGTGGTGTTGAAGACGATCTGCACCTGGCGGTTGCGGATGGCGTCTTCGATGTGGGGGCGGCCTTCCAGCACCTTGTTGATCTTTTGCGCGTCGACTCCGTTTTCGGCGAGGAAGCGCTGCGTGCCTGAGGTTGCCAGCACCTTGAAGCCGAGGCCGGCGAGGCGCTTGACCGCCGGCAAGATGCCCTTCTTGTCCTCGTCGCGCACCGAGACGAACAGCGTGCCGGAGCGCGGCAGGTCGACGCCGGCGCCCAACTGGCTCTTGGCGAAGGCCAGCGCAAAGTCGCGGTCGAGGCCCATGACCTCGCCGGTCGAGCGCATTTCCGGTCCGAGCAGGATGTCGACGCCGGGGAAGCGGGCGAAGGGAAAGACGGCTTCCTTGACCGCAATGTGACCTGGGTTTCTGGGGTCGGGCATGGCGCCGTAATGGGCGAAGGCGTCTTCCAGTTTTTCGCCGGCCATGATGCGGGCGGCAATTTTTGCGATCGGCCGGCCAATGGTCTTGGCGACGAAGGGCACGGTGCGCGATGCCCGTGGGTTGACCTCCAGCACATAGACCGTGCCGTCCTTGATCGCGTACTGCACGTTCATCAGGCCGCCGACATTGAGCGCGCGGGCAAGTGCTGCCGTCTGCCGCTCCAGCTCATCCACCAGTTCCGAGGGCAGCGAATGCACCGGCAGCGAGCAGGCGCTGTCGCCCGAATGGATGCCGGCCTCTTCGATGTGCTCCAATATGCCGGACACGAAGGTCGCCTTGCCGTCGCAGAGACAATCGACATCGACCTCGATGGCGCCCGAGAGATAGGTGTCGAACAGCAGCGGGTTCTTGCCCAAGAGCGTGTTGATCTGGCCGGTCTTGTCGTTGGGGTATTTCTGCTTGATGTCCTCCGGCACCAGGCCGGGCACGGTGTCGAGCAGGTAGCTCTGCAGCATGCTCTCGTCATGGATGATCTGCATGGCGCGGCCACCCAGCACATAGGACGGGCGCACCACCAGGGGGAAGCCGAGTTCGCCGGCGACGAGGCGGGCCTGCTCGACCGAATAGGCGATGCCGTTCTTCGGCTGGGTGAGGTTCAGCTTGTGCAGCAGCTTCTGGAAACGGTCGCGGTCTTCGGCGAGATCGATCATGTCGGGCGACGTGCCGAGGATCGGGATGCCGGCCTTCTCCAGCGCATCCGCCAGCTTCAGCGGCGTCTGGCCGCCGAACTGGACGATGACGCCGACCAGTTCGCCCGAGGCCTGTTCGGCGCGCAGGATCTCCAGCACGTCCTCGGCCGTCAGCGGCTCGAAATAGAGCCGGTCGGAGGTGTCGTAGTCGGTCGACACGGTTTCCGGATTGCAGTTGATCATGATCGCCTCGAAGCCGGCGTCGCGCAGCGCAAAGGCGGCATGGCAGCAGCAATAGTCGAACTCGATGCCCTGGCCGATGCGGTTGGGGCCGCCGCCGAGGATGACCACCTTCTTGCGCGACGAGACCTGCGCCTCGTTGGCGAGCGCGCCGGCGAAGGGCACTTCGTAGGTCGAATACATGTAGGCGGTGGGCGAGGCGAACTCGGCTGCGCAAGTGTCGATGCGCTTGTAAACCGGATGAACGTCGAGCTTTTGGCGAATCTTCGCAACCACTTCGGCGTCGGTCTTCGTCAATGAGGCGAGGCGGGCATCGGAGAAGCCCATCGCCTTCAACATGCGCAGATTGACGGCGTCCTCGGGGATGCCGTGCTCGCGGATGCGGGCTTCCATATCGAGGATGCCGGCGATCTGTTCGAGGAACCACGGGTCGATCTTGCACATGGCGTGCACGTCTTCGAGCGAGGTGCCCATGCGGATCGCCTGCGCCACCATGCGCAGCCGGTCGGGCGTCGGCGTGCCCAGTGCGGCGCGGATGGCGTTGCGGTCGTCGGCGTGATTGGCGACAGCGGCGCCGTGGCCGAGGCCGGGGATCTCGATCTCGTCGAGACCGGTCAGGCCGGTTTCGAGCCCACGCAAAGCCTTCTGCAGCGATTCCTGAAAGGTGCGGCCGATGGCCATGACTTCGCCAACCGACTTCATCGAGGTCGTCAGCACCGGCTCGGCGCCGGGGAATTTCTCGAAGGCAAAGCGCGGGATTTTGGTGACGACGTAGTCGATCGACGGCTCGAACGAAGCGGGCGTGGCGCCGCCGGTGATGTCGTTCTCCAGCTCGTCCAGCGTGTAGCCGACGGCGAGTTTTGCCGCGATCTTGGCGATCGGGAAGCCGGTCGCCTTGGAGGCAAGCGCCGACGAGCGCGAGACGCGCGGGTTCATCTCGATGACGACGAGACGGCCGTCGGCCGGGTTGACGGCGAACTGCACGTTGGAGCCGCCGGTCTCGACGCCGATCTCCCTGAGCACCGCGATCGAGGCGTTGCGCATCATCTGGTATTCTTTGTCGGTGAGCGTCAGGGCAGGGGCAACGGTGATCGAATCGCCGGTGTGCACGCCCATCGGGTCGATGTTCTCGATCGAGCAGACGATGATGCAATTGTCCGCCTTGTCGCGGACAACCTCCATCTCATACTCCTTCCAGCCGAGCACGCTTTCCTCGATCAGCACTTCGGTGGTCGGCGAGGCATCGAGGCCGGACTGGACGATCTCGTAGAATTCGGCGCGGTTGTAGGCGATGCCGCCGCCGGTGCCGCCCATGGTGAAGGACGGGCGGATGATGGCGGGCAGGCCGACATGGTCGAGCGCCTGGGCGGCAATCGCCATGCCGTGGCTGATGTAGCGCTGCTTGCGGTCGCCTTCGCCGAGGTTCCAGCGGGTTTCCAGCGCGTCAAGCGCGGCGTCGAGATTGTCGGGCTTCTCGGCCTTGAGCGCGGCGCGCTCGGCCTCATGCGTCTTGCGGTCGGTGTTCTTGACGTCGGTGGCGTTGGCCAGCATCGACTTTGGCGTTTCGAGGCCGATCTTCTGCATCGCCTCGCGGAACAGCGCGCGGTCCTCGGCCTTGTCGATGGCATGCGCGTCGGCGCCGATCATCTCGACATTGTAGCGGTCGAGCACGCCCATGCGGCGCAGCGACAAAGCGGTGTTGAGCGCGGTCTGGCCGCCCATGGTCGGCAGCAGCGCGTCCGGCCGTTCCTTGGCGATGATCTTGGCGACGACTTCCGGGGTGATCGGCTCGATATAGGTGGCGTCGGCCAGTTCCGGGTCGGTCATGATGGTGGCCGGATTGGAATTGACCAGGATGACGCGAAAACCCTCTTCCTTCAGCGCCTTGCAGGCCTGGGTGCCGGAATAGTCGAACTCGCAGGCCTGGCCGATGACGATGGGACCGGCCCCGATGATCAGGATCGACTTGATGTCAGTGCGTCTTGGCATGTCATAGGTCCGTTCGGCGGGCGGCTTGCACAAAAAACCGGGACGGGAAGACCCGGCCGGTTGTGCTCGCGATTCTGGTATCAGGCTAGGAGGGCCTTATAGGGAAGAGTTTTGGCGGATGTAACCCCGAAAATGAGGGTTCTTATGGGCCGCCCCCAAGAAGCACCGCGTTCCTTCGCGCCCCCCTCTGCCCTGCCGGGCATCTCCCCCACGAGGGGGGAGATTGGACGTCGCGACCGCTTCGCCAATTTTCAACGATGAAGGGAGGTGGAGGCGCCGGAACTGCCAATCTCCCCCCGTGTGGGGGAGATGTCCGGCAGGACAGAGGGGGGCGCTGTCCCGCCAGCGTTCAAAGTGAGATCTGCCTAATCCCCAAACGCCAGCGCATCCGTAATCTCGAACCGCTCCGATACCCCGACACGGACGATGCTCAGGCTGCCCTCGCGGGTGAAGCGGAATTCGCCGGAGGCGTTCGAACCGGCCGGCAGACCGGCGGAAAAGCTGATGACACGCGTGCCGCCATCGGGCCAGGTCACGGTCACGTCGGCCTTGCCGCCGTCCATGCGGACAACGCTTGCCGCGCAGCCTGTCATCGGCTGGCCGATATAGCGGGCGCACGGAAGCTCGCCGGTGGCAGTGGGCGTGTTTGCCGCCGGCGCTTCTACCTCCCCGGCCGAGGGGTCGGCCGCGAACGCCATTGTGTAGGCATCCTCGATGGCGGTCTTGCCGATGATCTCAGCGGGCGTCTGCGCGGTTTCAGGGTCGCCCAGCCGCGTTGTCAGGCCGGGCGGCGGCTGGTCCGCTGTGGTGGGACTTGCGCCGGTCACCTCGGTGTCCGGAACGGCCACCGGGTTCTCCGGGTTCAAATAGCGCGCGGGCGCCCATCCGCTCATTTGCGAATTGTCCATCGCTTCGACCTTGCACCAGCGATGCCCGTTGACGTCGTTGCAGCCTAGGTTCTTCAGGCTCGAACCACTGGGCAGGCGCGCTTCGGTCTTGCCGATCGGCGACGGCGTGGCGCGGACGTTGAGGAGATCGCCGGGGGCGAGGTTGGTGACGATGGAGACGATCATCGCCGCCTCCTCCGCGCGGGAAGGCAGCGCCGCAAGCAGCAGCGGAGCGACAATCAATGCGGCCAGCATCGTTCGGAGGGAAAGTGTGCGCCTCATGTAAGCCCGAAATTCCGCCGACCATGGTGCTGAGAGGACGGGAGAAATCCTGCTGCTCCTTTCGAAGCCTCAGCGATCCCCTCGCGAAGTCTATCCTTCCGACCTCGCTGAGAGAATTCATTACCTAGCTCTCGCAGCGGCTCGGTGCAAGTTTGTGGATCGCGATCCGGGCCGGGCAGCCAACGAGGCTCAGGGCATATACCCAGTCAGCAGCGCGTGGGCCCATTCCGGTCGTCCCGCCTGCTCGGCCTGCCGTGCCGCCGCCCCGTGGTCGTAATCGACGGCGATGGTTTCGAAGATGTCGGGTCCGCTGTCACCCAGTGTGACGATGCCGTAGCGCGCATGCGGCGAGCCTTGCTCCGAGACATGCGCCGGCGGTGTCGAATCGTCATAAGCGGGGCAGCCGATGCTGCCGGGATTGAAGATGACGGGACCGTCGGGAATGTGGATCAATTCGCTCCGGTGGCTGTGGCCGCACAGCGCGATGCGGCATGCGGGGTCGAGGGCCTTCAGCCGTCGCTTGATCGCGGCCAGCGGCGCGCGCACCAACTGGCCGTCGGTGATCGCGTCGGCCAGATATTTCTCGTCATGGTCGGGCCGGGCATGGAAGGCGATCACGCCGGGCGCGACCTCCAGCGTCAGCGGTTGGGCGAACAGCACCTCGCGCTGCGCCACGGTCAGCCGCTCCTGCGCATAGCGGTCGGACGCCCACATCGTGTCGTCGGCTGGGTCGCGGGCGACGCGGCGATCATGATTGCCGCGCACCGTCGGCAGGTTGAGCGCTTCCAGCCGCGCAAAAGTCTCGCGCGGCCACAGCGGACCGGAGACGCTGTCGCCGAGATTGACGGTGAGGTCGGCGCCGCCGCGCCGCTTCAAATCGCCGAGCACTGCGTCGAGGGCGAGGACATTGCCGTGGATGTCTGCGAGGACGGCGATGCGCATGAGGAGGCTCCGGTGGTGAGGAACACCCTCAGGCGGTGATTTCAATCTCGTGGCCGCCAACCGCGGGCAGGGCCGTATCCTCGCCGGCGGCGGCAATGACGCTGTCGAGCAGGCCGGGGAAGCGGGCGTCGAGGTCGTCGCGGCGCAGCGTGATCAGCCGGCTGGTGCCGACCACTTCGGCGCGGGTGACGCCGGCTTCGCGCAGTTTGGCCAGGTGATAGCTGAGATTGGTTTTCGAGCCGAGATCGAGGAACTGGCTGCAGTTCAGCGGCACGCCTTCCTTGCTGGCGAGATAGCGCACGATGGCGAGCCGCGTCGGGTCGCCAAGCACTGCAAGCACGATCGGCAGGCTGATCTGTTCGATGTTGGGGTGGGGCAAGGTCATGCCGCAGAATTAAGCACAATCGGGGCCGATTTCAACGCATCTCCTCCTTTGGCCGGGGCGCACGGTTTCTCGTTTCGCGATCCGTCCTGACACAGGGCTGTCAGCAGGGTTGGACTATTTATGCTCCCGGACATTGACATGATGGCATCTTATGTCCAATTGTTCAATAACTTTTGAACTAAGGACATCGCCATGGACAAGCGCCTTTTCTGGCTTGCGCTCGGGTCGTTCACGATCTCGACCGAAGGCTTCGTCATTTCCAGCCTGCTGCCCGATATCGCCAGGGATGCCGGCATCTCCATTCCGCTCGCCGGCACGCTGATCACCGCCTTCGCACTCGCCTATGCGGTCGGCACGCCGATCCTGGCGACGCTGACCGGCGAATGGGACCGGCGCCGCGTCATCCTGTGGACGCTGGTGTTTTTCGTTCTCGGCAATCTGGCGGCCGCGTTGAGTTCCTCCTTCGAATTGCTGCTGATCGCCCGCATCGTCATGGCGCTGTCTTCCGGCCTGTTCGCGGCCACCGCGCAAGGCACGGCCGTGGCGCTGGTCGATAGCCATCACCGCGCACGCGCCATCGCCGTCGTCGTTGGCGGCACCACGGTGGCGGTTGCGGTCGGCGCGCCGCTTGGCGCGCTGGTCGCGGCCTTCGCCGGCTGGCGCGGCACCTTCTACGCCATTGCCGGGCTCGGCGCGCTCGCCGGCGCGATCCTGTGGTACCGGTTGCCGCGCGGCATCATCGGCACCAAGCTGCCGCTTAGGCGCAGGCTTGCCGCAGCACTGCGTCCCGGCGTGATGCCGATCCTGTTGACGACGCTGCTGGCGCTGACCGGCGCCTTCACCGTGTTTGCCTATGTCGCGCCGTTGGCCATTCAAGGCGGTGGGCTGAGCCCGATCGCGCTGCCCGGCATGCTGCTCGCCTTCGGTATCGGCGCGGTCATCGGCAACATTGCCGGCGGCCAAGCCGCCGACCGTTTTGGCGCGACGCGCACTGTCGGCTGGTCGCTGGGGTTGAGCGCGGCCATGCTGGTCATGCTGTCGGTCATCCCGACCTTCCTGCCGCCGCATATCGCCGGACCGGCGCTGATGGCGATGATGGTGCCGTGGGGCATCGTCGGCTGGGCGTTCCCGCCGGCGCAGGCCAGCCGCATCATCAAGCTGGCGCCCGACGCGGCACCGATCGTGCTGTCGCTCAACGGGTCGGCGCTCTATCTCGGCGTGGCGCTGGGCGCCGTGGTCGGTGGCGGCGTGCTGCGCTACGGCGCGCCGGCCGATCTCGGCCTGATCGCGGCGGTGTTCCCGATCGTGGGACTGGGCATCGTGCTGGCCGGCCGCTGGGCGGCGCGGCCGGTGGCCATGCCGGCCGAATAGCACGATTTCCAGAGCTGATTGCCGGCCGCTCTTTCAGGTTGAAAGGGCGGCCGGCGGCACTTCGTAGTCCAGCGCGGCGACTTCGTCGAGCAAGGCGCGCAGATCTGCCGCCCGTTGCTGGCCGACCATGGCCTCGAAGCGCCGCTGGGCAATGCTCCATAGTTTCGTGGCCTCGTCTAGCTTGGCGAGGCCTTGTGGCGTCAACCGCACCCGCTTGACACGGCGATCGTCCTCGTCGGCGAAGGTTTCGACATAGCCGTCTCGGACCAGCGGCTTCAGCGTGTGGCCGAGCGCCGACAAATCCATCACCATCGCTTCTGCGATCGTGCCCATCGCGGGCTCGCTGCTGACATAGATCTGGTAGAGCAGACCGTATTGCGTGCCCTTCAGGCCCGAAGGCGAGATCACATCGTCATAGAAGCGACCGAGCTTGCGCGCCGCGCGCCGCAGCGTGGCGTTGTTGCAAGGGCTAAATCCCGGCATCGCGGTCTTTGTCATTACGACTCCTCGCCGGCAAAAAGCTTCGCCGGCCTATCGCAAAAATAGTTTCTGTCGCCTCCGTTGACAAGATAGTGGCATATACCTACTTCCCAGAAAGTGGCATATGCCACTAATTAGAAATCAGGCGGCGGGCGAGGAACATCGGCCTGTTCCGCCGGGCAGCAACAGAAGGAACAGGACAATGAGTGTAGAAAACAACAAGGGCACGGCGGTCGTCACCGGCGCCTCGTCGGGCATTGGCGCGGTCTATGCGGACCGGCTCGCCGGCCAGGGTTACGATCTAGTGCTGGTGGCGCGGCGCGCCGACCGGCTGGAGGAACTGGCCGAGAAGCTGCGCTATGCCTACAACCGCAAGGTCAGTGTCATCAGCGCCGATCTTGCCGACGACAACGACGTTCGCCGGGTCGAACAGGCTGTAACAGCCGACGACAGCGTGATGCTGCTGGTCAACAATGCCGGCCTCGGCGGCGCGCAAGTGGTGGCGACCGCGGACGCCGATGTGGCCGAGCGCATGATCAAGGTCAATGTCGTCGCCTTGACGCGGCTGACCCGTGCCGTGCTGCCGGGCCTGATCGCGCGCAACCGCGGCGCCATCGTCAACATCGCCTCGGTGCTCGCCTTCGACACGTCGTTCGGCGGCATCTACAGCGGCACCAAGGCCTATGTCGTCAACTTCACCGAAGCCCTGCAGCGCGAAGTCGCCGATACCGAAGTGAAGGTGCAGGTGGTGCTGCCGGGCGCGACCCGGACCGATTTCTGGGAACTTGCCGGCGGCGATATCGACCAGCTTCCGAAGGAGATCGTCATGAGCGCCGACGATCTGGTCGATGCCGCACTTGTCGGCCTCGCCAGGGGCGAAGCCGTCACCGCCCCGGCGCTTGCCGATGCAGCCAAGCTGGATGCGTTCCTCGGTGCCCGGCAAGCCTTCTACGGCAGCCTGCACGCCAACAAGCCTGCGGCGCGCTACGCAGCTTGATGGCCACCTCTGTCCCCACTCTGGCGCTACGCTAAGCACACATCTTCTGTGACTGGCGAGACTGATCGGCGCGAGGCTTGATTGCCAGGTGGTTCCCCCAATCCGTCGCTGCTTCGCAGCGCCACCTTTCCCCCCTCCGGAGGGAAAGGAAGGGAGCGTTGCTGGACGAGCATTGACGGCAAAAAGCTTGGCGCCTTTCCTCTACCCCGTCGATCGGGGGAGAGGTGGCTCGGCGAAGCCGAGACGGAGTGGGGGTCGACCAGCGCAGAATAAGACAATGAATGCGCCACGCTGCCATGCTCGCTATCGAGAGAGACCAGCCGCTTGAAAATGCGTGCATGCCCGTAGTGCTCGGACGGGGGCGAGGAACCCAGGTTCTGAAAGGCTGCCGCGCCTCACGCTGCTCGCCACATCGGAATGATCGAGGCGGCGAGCAACAGGCCGAGCGCGATGTTGAGTACGCGCCACTGCCGCTCGGTTCTAAGCAACCGGGCGAGCAGCGTGCCCGCCACGCACCACAGCGACAGCGACAATGCAGCGGCGAGGCCAAAGACCGCGCCAAGCAAAAGGGCAAGTTGCAGTGGTCCGTTGGCGAGAGCCGCAAACGATGCAGCGGCGCCCAGCCCCATCGCCCAGCCCTTGGGGTTCATCCATTGCAGGCCGGCGCCGCCGAGAAAGCTGTTCGGCCTGGCCATCGCCACCTCGAGATTGGGCGGTCCGCTGCGGCCGATCTTGAGGGCTAGCCAGATGAGATAAAGCGAGCCGGCGATCTTCATTGCCAGCTGCAGGGAAGGGACGGCCGCCAGCAGGCCGGCGAGCCCGGCCGCACCGGCAGCAGCCACGGTGGCGAGACCAGCCGCGCTGCCGGCCATCAGCGGCACGGAGCGGCGAAAGCCGAACTGCGCGCCGGACGCCGTCGACAAGGTCGTCGCCATGCCTGGCGTGGAGGTGGCGACCAGCGCGAACAGGACGAGAGGAAGGATGGCCTCAAACATGCGGTTTCTCTCCTGGGAAGCCGCATGCTAGGCGCCATCTCGCATGAGTAAATGCAATGTTTGCGATGGTTAGCATTAGAGATTATGATGTCGCATGATCCGCAATCTCGACACGGCCCTGATCCGCACCTTCGTCACCGTCGCCGACAAGGCCAGTATGACGGCGGCCGCCAACGCTTTGCATCTGACACAGGGCGCCGTCAGCCAGCAGATCAAGCGGCTGGAGGAGGCTCTGGGATGCAGTCTGTTTGAGCGCGACCGGCGCGGGCTGAGGCTGACGCACTCCGGCGAGCGGCTGTTCGGCAAGGGCAAACGCCTGCTCAGCCTCAATGACGAGATCTGGGCCGAGATGGCGGGCAATGCGGTCGCGGGTGAGGTGCGGCTTGGCGTGCCCTACGACCTTGTCGGCACCTTGCTGGCGCCGATTTTGAAGAGCTATGCCGAGACCTATCCGCAGGTGGAGATCTCGCTGGTCTGCGCCTCGTCGCCGGAACTCGCCGCGGCATTGGCGACCGGCACGATAGACCTCGCCGTCATCGAGGAGCGGGTCGGCCTGTCCGCCGGCGAATGCCTCATCATCGACCGGCTGGTCTGGGTCGGCGCCAAGGGCGGTGTCGCGGGCCGCAAACGACCATTGCCGGTGTCGATGGTCGCCGATACCTGCGCGTTTCGGCCAGCGGTGCTGTCGGCGCTCAATGAGCATGGGCTGGAGTGGCGCACCGTGTTCGAAAACGGCAACATCGACGCGACGACGGCCACAGTGCGCTCGGACCTCGCCGTCACCACCTGGCTGGCGTCGACCGTGCCGGCCGATCTCAACATTCTGCCTGCCGATTCCGAGCTGCCGGCCTTGCCGAATTTTTCGATTAACCTGCACCTGCCGCAGCATGGTGTCGGGCCGGCGGCGCAGGAGTTTGCACGCCACATCCGCGATGGGCTGGCGCGGCGGGCGGTGGCGGCTTGAGGCCAAGCAGAACTCGGTTTCCTCTCCCCCCTCCGGAGGGAGAGGAAAGGTGCCAAGACCGTCCCGCTACTTCCAGTTCTTGCGCCGTTCGAGCTCGGCGTGGGACGGCTCTTGCGTGACAAACGACCCGACCTTGATCTCACCTGATAGTTCGTAGGTCGCCACAATGACGCCGGTGGTCGTGGCCTGCGACTTCACGAGCTTGAAGGCGGCCGGCATCGCACTATCGCCGAACAGCCGCTTGCCCTTGCCCAGTAGCAGCGGGAAGGTCATCAGCCGGATCTCGTCGATCAGCCCGTTGGCGAGCAAAGTCTGGATCAGCTCGCCCGAGCCCTGGATGAGAAGGTCAGGTCCATCCTCCTTTTTGAGGTTGCGCAACGTCGCGACGATATCGTCGCCAAGCCATTGCGTGTTCTCCCAGGTCAGGCTGTCCGGCCGGTGCGTCGCCACATATTTGGTCGCAGGGTTGAAGGCATCTCCGATCGGATCTTTCTGGTAAGGCCAGTATGCCGCGAAGATGTCGTAGGTTCTGCGGCCGAGCAGCAGGGCGAAGGGTTTGGAGAAAAGTTCCTCCATGGCCACGCCCGCCACCTCGTCAAAGTAGTGGAACGTCCAGCCGCCATATTCGAAGCCGCTGACCGGATCTTCCTCCGGCCCGCCGGGCGCCTGCATGACGCCGTCGAGGCTGACGAATGTTGCTGCGGTGATCTTCCTCATTGGGGTGCTCCTTTTTTATCATCCCGCCGGCGGGGCCGGACTTCGATCCAAGGACGGATGATCAGGCGTCTGCCCGACAGCAGCCTGAGAAATTCCGGCATTCGGGACCCTCGGAGATCACAAGGCGGTCTTGCGCTTGGTCCGTGAAGTCCGCGGTCGGTTCTCAAGGCTCTGTGACGAAAACCAGACATTGCCGATGATGGCGGTCGCGGTCCCGTCCGGGGGCCTGTCTGATGTCAGCCAGATCGAGCGGCTGCGCGCGGCCTGTTCGCTGTCGGGGATTTTCGCTGCCGGGCTTGCGACCGACGCGCCGACGCAAGGGATGAACCACGAGCGCATGAACGGGTCGCAGGCAAAGCCCTGTGAGGTGCGGGTCACCAGCACCGCCAGGGCGACACGCTCGGCCGGACGCCAGGGGAAGATCAAGCGGCCGCCCGGCCTCAGCGCCTTCAACCATCCAGCCGGTGGTGCGGCTACGCCGGCATTGACATAGATGACATCTGACGGTGGCAGCGTCGTGGTAACCGCGTCGCCGTGGACGACCGTCACATTGTGATAGGTTTCGAGATTCTTTGTCGCGCGGTCGGCGAGATCGGCCTCCAATTCGAAGGCGGTAACAGCGCCGCCAGGCGAAACCAGCCGCGCCAGCAAGGCGGTGTAGTAGCCGGTGCCGGCGCCGACATGGGTGACGGCCTCGCCCGGTTTGGGCGCGACCTTGCCGATCCACATGGCGTGCAGGGAGGGCTCGCCATTGTTGATGCCCTTGTCGGCATCGAGCGCCACCAGCACGTCCTGATAGATGTGAACTGGATCGGCGCTTGGGGTCACGACCTTGCCGTTGCCGGCTGTGACCATCCTGCCAACGATAACCGTCCATGGTCCTGGACCGAGAAAGGCTTCGCGCGGCACCGTGGCGAAAGCCTCTTCGAGACGCGGATCGGCCGAGCCGGAATTGGCAGCCATCAGCCGCGCGTAGAATTTTCGAGCTTCCGCAAGGACGGTCATCGTCCGTCAAGATAGCGCAGACAGCCGATTTGTCTCACCGGTTTGTCGGACAAGCCGGGTGAGGGAGCAATTGGACTGTTCGTTGTTCAGCCGACGCCGAAGACGGTGTCGTAGAGCAGCTTGAAGTTGAGCACCAGGATGATGGCGGCGACCACCCAAGCGAGCGCGGCGACGCTGCGTGGTATCGCGAGATTGCCCATCTTCTTCTTGTCGGAGACGAACTGCACCAGCGGGACCACCGCGAAGGGCAGTTGCATCGACAGGATCACCTGGCTGAAGACGAGCAGCTGCCCAGTTCCCTTCTCGCCGTAGAGCGCGGTGACGATCACCACGGGAACGATGGCGATGCCGCGCGTCACCAGGCGGCGTGCCCATTGCGGGATGCGCAGGCGCAGGAAACCTTCCATGACGATCTGGCCGGCGAGTGTCGCCGTCACCGTCGAGTTCAGGCCTGAGGCAAGCAGCGCTACGGCAAACAGGGTGGAGGCGATGCCGAGGCCAAGCAGGGGCGACAGCAGTTCAAAGGCCTGGCCGATCTCGGCCACGTCCTGATGACCGGTGCCGTGGAAGGCCACCGCCGACACGATCAGGATGGAGGCGTTGATGAACAGCGCCAACATCAGGGCGATGGTCGAGTCGGTTGTTGCCCATTTGATGGCGTCGCGCTTGCCTTTCTCGGTGCGCTCATAGGCACGCGTCTGCACGATCGAAGAGTGCAGGTAGAGATTGTGCGGCATCACGGTGGCGCCGATGATGCCGATGGCGATGTACAGCATCGCCGGGTTGGTGACGATCTCGGACGACGGCACGAACATGGCGTGCAGGACCGAGCCAACCGGGGGAGAGGCAGCAAAGATCTGGACGGCGAAGCAGCCGAAGATGATGATCAAAAGCGCGATGATGAAGGCTTCTAGGAAGCGAAACCCCTTGTTCATCAGCAGAAGCAGCAGGAAGGCGTCGAGCGCGGTGATGAGGGCGCCGCCGATCAGCGGAATGCCGAACAAAAGCTGCAGCGCAATCGCCGTGCCGATGACCTCGGCCAGGTCGCAGGCGATGATGGCCAGTTCGCAGGCGATCCACAGCACGAAATTGACCGGCCGCGGGTAATAGGCGCGGCAGGCCTGGGCGAGGTCGCGGCCGGTGGCGATGCCGAGCCGCGCTGCGAGCGCCTGCAGCAGGATGGCCATCAGGTTCGACAGCAAAATGATGAAGAGCAGCGTGTAGCCGAACTGGGCGCCACCGGCGAGGTCGGTCGCCCAGTTGCCGGGGTCCATGTAGCCGACCGAGACCATGTAGCCTGGACCCATGAAGGCGAACAGCCGACGAAACCAGACGCCCGAGCTCGGCACGGCGATCGAGGAATTGACTTCGCGCAGGCTGGGCTGGTCGTCCTCTTCAGGCCGGGCAAATCGCCACATGGATCGGGATTCAGAGGTGGCTTGGGCGTCCGACATGAAGGGGATTTCCGCTGGGCTTGGTGGATGTTGCCGCCAATCTATGCCACGGCTGAACATTATGCAATATGCTATATTTCATTGTATGTGCTTTTTAAGGGCACCTTGTCAGAGAGCAGGGGGTAATCGGGGGAACCCTGTTGCGCGCGCCGAGGAATGCAAATAAACGGCCAGAACATTTCAAGCCCGTGCTATGAATGTTCAATGTCGGGACATCCGCCGACGGCCACAAGGAGCGCATATTGGCGCTGAAGAACAGACCCGTCCCGCGCGAACCGCTGCCGGATGCCGACGTCCATTCGGAGGGATTCCGGCATACACGCGAAGCGCGCCGCAGCGCGCTGGTCGAGGATTATGTCGAACTCATCGCCGACTTGATCGAGGACGGCAACGAGGCGCGGCAGGTCGACATCGCGGCGAGGCTCGGCGTTGCCCAGCCGACCGTGGCCAAGATGCTGACGCGGCTGTGCACCGATGGGCTGGTGTCCAGGAAGCCCTATCGCGGCGTGTTCCTGACCGATGCCGGTCGCAAGGTCGCCGAGGAGAGCCGCATCCGCCACCAGACCGTTGAAGCTTTCCTGCGCTCGCTCGGCGTCAGCGCCGAAACGGCGCGCATCGATGCCGAGGGCATCGAGCACCATGTCAGTGCCGAGACGCTCGAAGCCTTTCGCAAGGCGATGACCGCGCCGCGCTAATACCCTTGCCGACAGGCCTGCCGGAACCGCTGCATCACGGATGCGTTGAGGGGCATGCCGCGCGATTGGCGCGAGGCCGAGGAGGACATCATGGGCGTTGAACAGGCACCGACCGCGAAGGGCAAGCAGGCGGCAAAGGGATTGAGGCAAGCAGCGGCGAAGGACGAGCGCAAGACCGAAGCCGAAACCGGTCGGCCGCTGAAAAAGGGCGCTGCCCGTTTCGAGGAGCGTTCGAAAAGCTCGGACGGCAAGAGCGCCGGCGCCAAGCAGAAGAGTTGAGATTTGCCGCGGGCGTCTACTCCTGCGTGTCCTGCACCCAGCTTCTGGGATGGCCGTCGACGCGGAACTGGAAGATGAAATAGGGCGGGATGCAGGTGCCCTTGCCGGGCTTTGCCTCTGCCAGATCATCGTAGCCGGCGGTGCAGATATAGTCCTCGCGGCAGGGATGCGCCTTGTCGCAGGCACGCAGTCCGGCGGTCTTGGTGAACTCCTTGGTGCAGAACTTATGGTCCTTGCCCGAGGCGATGCAGTCGTTGAAGCCGGTCTTGGCAAGCCGTCCGCACGTCGCCTCGTCGGGCAGTTTTTCGCAGCTCGCCTTGCGCAGCATGCCGCCTGGAAAGCCGCCGGTCTTCTGCTCGGGATTGTCGTAGCGCTGGCGCGCCGCGCCGTAGCCGGCCAGTTTGATCGGCGGTTTCTTGTCTCTTGCGGGGTCAATGGCGCAGGCCTTTGCGGTTGCCGGTGAGAGGCGGCAATATTTGTCGTCGCCCCATTTCGACATCTTGATCTCGCCGAACTCGACGGGATCGCCGACTGCGGTTCCCGCTTCGCTGACGCAGGTGCCGAAGCCGGGATGGATGGCGCTTTCATGCACGCCGGCGCAGCGCAGGCCCTCGCCGCAGGTCCAGTCCTTGAAGCTTAAATCCTCGCCGCGATAGCAGATCGAGCCCCAGCCATTGTAGAGATCGGTGCCTTTCAGCGCCTCGGCGTATTTGGCGTCCGGCCGGGCAACGAAGCCGCGAGAAAAATCCGGGTGGCCGCCGGCGGCAAATTCCTCGACGATGGCGCGGCGGCGCGGCAGGTCGGCGAAGAACACCGCGGAGCCCGGTACGAAGACCGCGTTGCGGCGCGGTTCGCTGGCCGGATCGGCGCCGGTGTAGTGGAAGCCGGCAATGCCGTGCGTCTGGTGGCAGCCGGTGCAGCTCATCTCGTTGAGCCGCAGATTGAAGCCGGCCACCGACTTCACGGTTTTCAGCTCGTTGCCCCTGGCGACATAGTCCTTCAGCGCCTTGTCGATGGCGTCGTCGTCGAGCAGCCCATAGGCGAGATTGTTCTGCGACCGGCTCATGCCGCCCGGCGACACCGAGACGGCGCTGGTCGCCAGGAATTTCTCGTCGATGACCAGCCGGCCGCGGTCGAGGTCGTAGATGTTGCGGTCGGTGAGCAGCCATTTGGCGAAGGCCGGCCTGTCGGCCAGCACCACTTTGCGATCGATCTCGTTCTCCATCTTCGATTCCTGAAAGGTGGAGGTGGCCGGATCCCATTTGAAGATCTTCAGCAGGTATTCCGCGTGGCCGCCGAAATCGCGGCGGGTCGAGGCCGACAGCCGCAAAACCTGCATGTTGAGCTCGAGCCGCATGATCTGCGAGGAATTCAGCATGGCGTTCGAAAGCGGACCCTCGTCCGAGCGCAGCCATGCCGCCAGCTGTTCGGGCTCGAGGTCCTTTTGCCCGGCGGCAAGCCAGCGTTTGGCGACATCCGCACAGGAGGCGCCAGTGGCGCTTGGGCGGTCTTTCGAGGCACGGGCCTGCGCCTCGGTGGGCCTGGCGTTGAAGACCAGGCTCATGGTCAGCGGCAGGCGCGACGAGATGCGCTGGCCGGGTGTCTCCTCGACCGAATAATGAAAGCGGTAGATCAGCCTGATCTCGCCGCATTGGGTGTGGCCCAGATAGCCGCGATCCATGCGGTTGACGACGCCGGTGAGGTCGAGCGTCGAGCCGTCGTCGTCGATGTATCTGGGGTTGAATTTCTGGCTGGTATCCTTCGATTTGGCCAGTGCGGCAACATAGGGGTCGGGGCTGTTGCCGGGCTCGTCCACGATCTGCTGCTTGACGGCGTTGCGGACTGGGGTCAGCGCGCGCACCGAAAACAGCCCATGGTTGTCGACATCGCGCGTCAGGCCAAGCGCCGGTCCAAGCAGGCGGCTGATTGACAGGCCGCCCCGTTCGAGCGCCTGCAAGGTGGCGGGGTCTGTGACGGCAACGCTCGAATCGAGCGTGACGGCGCGGGCCGGCCAGGGGCCGCCGAGGCAAAGCAGCGCCGCCAACAACAAGAATCGGCCGATCGTCTGCAAGCGCCCTCACACCCCTGTTCAAGCTGGATGCTACAGCGCCTGTGCCGTCTCGGCCAGAGCGGCAAAGCGGCGACGCCAGCGGCGAAAAATACTGTGACTTGGTGCAACCATTGGGATAATTGTTTGTTGGGTCGGACCAGGCCATGACATCGGCAGGTCAATCAATCGAAACGTGCATCACGGGGAGTTGCCATGCTCTGGAAGGGCCGTCGTCAAAGTGACAATGTCGAGGACGAGCGCAGTGACAGCGGTGGCGGCGGGATCGGCGGCGGCGGCCCCGGCCAGTTCCGCATCCCGATCGGCGGACGTGCCGGCGGTGGTTCGAGCCTCTTTATTATCGTCCTGGTTGTCCTTGCCGGGTGGTACTTCGGCTTCGATCCTTCACAGATTCTGGGCGGCGACAGCGGCGGTTTGCTGCCGGGTGGCGGCGGTCAGATTACCGACAACAGCGGCGGGCAGGACGGTGGCACCGGTGCGCCGGCCTCCGACGAGATGAAGCAGTTCGTTTCGACGGTGCTGGCCGAAACGGAGGACACCTGGAAAGGTATTTTCCAGGCCAACGGCAAGACCTATGAGGATCCGAAACTGGTCCTGTTCAGCGGCCAGATCCGCTCGGCCTGCGGTGCCGCCTCGACCGCGGCTGGACCGTTCTATTGTCCCGGCGACCACAAGGTCTATCTCGACACCAGCTTCTTCCAACAGCTCGACCAGCAGTTCGGCGCCTCGGGTGACTTCGCCCAGGCCTACGTCATCGCGCATGAGGTTGGCCATCACGTGCAGAACCTCACCGGCATCCTGCCCAAGTTCAACCAGATGCGGCAGGGCATGAGCGAGGCCGACGCCAACCACATGTCGGTGCAGGTCGAACTCCAGGCCGATTGCTTCGCCGGCATCTGGGCGCACTTCACCGCGCAGAAGGGCATTCTGGAACAGGGTGACATCGAGGAAGCACTGAACGCGGCCCAGAAGATCGGCGACGACACACTGCAGAAGAAGATGCAGGGCTATGTCGTGCCGGAAAGCTTCAACCATGGCACGTCGCAGCAGCGGCAGACCTGGCTGGCGCGGGGCTACAAGAGCGGCAAGCTTTCGGACTGCGACACGTTCAACAATCCGATCTGAGGCTCTGGCCGACCTGAGTCTGGCCCATCTGAGACGCTGGAATTTTTCTGGAAAACCGACGCATCCAACGATGTGGCGCGGACAGCATCCATCATGGCAAGTGATGTCAGGATGAGAATATCTGACCCGTTCCCTTATTGTTCCCGGCGGCGGGCTCGCCTATAAGGTGCGTCCGCCTGCGCCCCAGGGTGGTAAGAGGAGTTTGACCCATCATGATCGACCCCAAAACCGCAAGGCGGGGCCTCGCGCTCGTTTTCACCACGCTGCTGCTCGACATCATCGGCTTTGGCATGATCATGCCGGTGCTGCCGGCCTATCTCAGGGAATTGACCGGCGTCAGCATCAGCGGTGCGGCGATCGAAGGCGGCTGGCTGTTCTTCGTCTATGCGGCCATGCAGTTCTTTTTCGCGCCCATCATGGGCGGCCTGAGCGACCGCTTCGGCCGGCGGCCGATCCTGCTCGCCTCGGTGCTGACCTTCTCTATCGACAATCTGATCTGCGCAGTCGCCTGGTCCTATCCGATGCTGTTCATCGGCCGTGTGCTGGCCGGCATTTCGGGCGCCAGCTATTCGACGACGTCGGCCTTCATCGCCGACATCTCCAACGATGAGAACCGTGCCAAGAATTTCGGCCTGCTCGGCATTGCCTTCGGTGTCGGCTTCGTCATCGGCCCGGTGTTGGGCGGATTGCTCGGCACGTTCGGACCGCGCGTGCCGTTCTATTTCGCCGCCGGGCTTGCCTTCGTGAACTTCCTGATCGCGATGTTCTTCCTGCCGGAAACGCTGGATGAAAAGCACCGCCGCCGCTTCGAGTGGAAACGCGCCAACCCTGTGGGAACGCTCCTCCAGATGCGCCAATACAAAGGCATTGGCTGGGTCGGGCTTGTCTTCTTCCTGATGACGCTCGGGCACATGATGTACCCGGCGGTGTGGTCGTTCGTTTCCACGTACCGTTATGGTTGGAGCCAACAGCAGATCGGCTTTTCGCTCGGTGCCTTCGGCCTGTGCGGAGCGATCGTCATGGCGACTGTCCTGCCGCGGGTGATCCCCAGGCTTGGTGAGTGGAAGACTGCGGCAATCGGTCTTGCGTTCACGGCGCTCAGCGCCTTCGGCTATGCCTTCGCGTCGCAAGGCTGGATGATCTATGCAGTCATCGTCGTCGGTTGTCTCGAAGCGTTGGCCGACCCACCGCTGAGGAGTCTCGCTGCCGCCAAGGTGCCCCCTTCGGCGCAAGGCGAACTCCAGGGCGCGATGACCTCGATCTTCTCGATCACCTCGATCATCACGCCGCTGCTCTATACGGCGATCTTTTCCTGGTTCACCGGGCCGAACGCGCCGGTGACCTTCGGCGGCGCGCCCTATCTGGTTGGCGGGTTGTTCATGACGCTGGCGCTCATCGTCTTTGTCACCAAAGTGGCGAGGCCCGCGGCACTTGGAAAGGTCACGAGCGACGTCGCGGAAGATGGGGCCAAGATATGAGCCATGCGCGCCGCATCGTCCTGACCAAGGATGGGCTGTCGCTGTCGCGCCTCGTCTTCGGCGCCTGGCGCCTGCTCGACGGTGATGCTCGGCCGGATGCGGAAGCCGTCGCCCGGCTGATCGGCACGGCGGTCGATCTCGGCCTGACCAGCTTCGACCATGCCGACATCTACGGGAACTATGAGGTGGAAGCGGCCTTTGGCACCGGGCTGGCGCGCTGGACGGGCAAGCGCGACAGCATCGAGCTGATCTCCAAATGCGACATCATGCTGAAGTCGGCCAACCGGCCGGGCAACAAATTGAAGCACTACGACACCAGCGCTGCTCACATCGTTGCGTCGGTGGAGCGCTCGCTGACCAATCTCGGCACCGACTATCTCGACCTTCTGCTGCTGCACCGGCCGGACCCGTTGATGGATGCCGATGAGACGGCAGGGGCACTGGCCGGGCTGGTCACATCGGGCAAGGTGCGTGCGCTCGGTGTTTCCAACTTCACGCCGTCGCAGTTCGACCTGCTGGCCTCACGGCTGCCTTTTGCACTGGTCACCAACCAGATCGAGATGTCGGTGCTGAAAACGACAGCGCTGACGGACGGCAGCCTCGACCATGCGCAGCGGCTTGCCTATGCGCCGATGATCTGGTCGCCGCTTGGCGGCGGCTCGCTGTTTATCGGCAAAGGGGAACGCGAGGCGCGGGTGCGTGCAGCACTTGCCGCCGTGGCGGCGGAAACCGGAGTTGCCGATCTCGCTGCGATCGCCATTGCCTGGCTGCTGCGCCATCCCGCCCGGCTGCTGCCGGTGCTGGGCACGATGAAACCGGAGCGATTGGCCGGCATGGTCAAAGCGCTGGATATCAGCCTCGACCGCCAACAATGGTTTGCCATCCTGGAGGCCAGCGAAGGCCGTCCGGTGGCGTAAGCATCAGGCGCGCTCGGCCAGCAATTCTTCGCCGCGCTTCTCGCGAATGAGATTGACGAAGCGGCGGAACAGATAGTGCGAGTCTTGGGGGCCCGGCGAGGCTTCGGGATGATGCTGGACCGAGAACACCGGCCTTCCGGTCAGCGCGATGCCGCAGTTCGAGCCGTCGAACAGCGAGACATGGGTTTCCTCGACGCCCTCGGGCAGCGAGTCGGCATCGACGGCAAAGCCGTGGTTCATCGAGACAATCTCGACCTTGCCTGTCGTGTGGTCCTTGACCGGATGGTTGGCGCCGTGATGGCCCTGATGCATCTTTGCGGTCTTGCCGCCCAGCGCCAGCGCCAGCATCTGGTGGCCGAGGCAGATGCCGAACACCGGGATATCGGTCTTCAAAAGATCCTGGATGACCGGCACGGCATAGTCGCCGGTGGCTTCCGGGTCGCCGGGGCCGTTGGAGAGAAAGATGCCGTCCGGCTGCATGGCCAGGATCTCTTCGGCGCCGGTGCTGGCCGGCACCACGGTCACCTTGGCGCCGAGACCGGCAAGCAGCCGCAAGATGTTGCGCTTGACGCCATAGTCGATGGCGACGACATGCATGGACGGATCGACCTGTTCGCCAAAGCCTTCGTTCCACACCCATTGCGTCTCGTGCCAGACCGAGGACTGGCCGGAGGTGACCTCCTTGGCCAGATCAAGCCCGATCAGGCCGGACCATGCGGCAGCGCGCCGCTTCAGATCATCAATGTCGAAGACGCCGTCGGGCGCGTGCGCGATGACGGCATTGGGCATGCCCTTTTCGCGGATCAGCGCGGTCAGCGCTCGGGTGTCGATACCCGACAGGGCGACGATGCCGCGCTTCTTCAGCCATTGGTCGAGACCGGTTCCGGCGCGGTAGTTGGACGGATTGGTGACATCGGCCTTGAACACGGCGCCGACGGCGCCTGAGCGTGCCACCGGATTGAGATCCTCGATGTCCTCGTCATTGGTGCCGATGTTGCCAATATGCGGGAAGGTGAAGGTGACGATCTGGCCGGCATAGGACGGGTCGGTGAGGATTTCCTGGTAGCCGGTGAGCGCGGTGTTGAAGCAGACTTCGGCGACGGCGGAGCCGGTGGCGCCCAGCCCCCGACCCTCGATGACGGTGCCGTCGGCCAGCACCAGCAGAGCGGTCGGCTTCTCGGTGGCCCAAGGGGTCGTTGCCATCGCGGCGCTCCTATCAAGCTGCTTTGCGATTGCCGCGCACAGCATTCGGCGTGGCGGCGATTTATCGAGCCCGCTCACGTCAATCCATTGTCTTATGCAAGGCCGAGTACATAGGGGAAGGCGCCAGAGCGGTCAATCATGCCGTGCCAAAACGGTGGGCATTTGTTTCGTCAAACAATATCAGGGACTTGGCGCGTTTGCTTTACGAGTTCGCCGCGGTTATTGTCCGCGCCGTTCGAAGGAGAAAGCATCATGCGCGCAAAAATCGCCGAATCCCTGAAGAGTGCGATGAAGGCGCAGGACAAGCGCCGGCTGCCGACGCTGCGGCTGATCCAGGCCGCCATCCACGACCGCGACATCCTCAATCGCGGTTCGGCCAAGGAGCCGGCCAGCGACGACGAGATCCTGCAGATCCTGGCCAAGATGGTGAAGCAGCGCGAAGAGTCGGCCAAGGCCTTTGACGATGGCAAGCGGCCGGAGCTTGCCGCGCAGGAGCGCGACGAGATGGCCATCATCCGCGATTTTCTGCCGACGCAGCTGGACGACGCCGCGGTGACGGCGGCCGCGCGCGAGGCGATCGCTGCCACCGGTGCCGCCAGCCAGAAGGACATGGGCAAGGTGATTGCTGCGCTGAAGCAGAAATATGCCGGCCAGATGGATTTCGGCAAGGCAAGCGGCATCGTCAAGGGGCTGTTGCAGTAGGGATTTTCCCGAGGCCACCTTTCGGGTGTGAGCTGACGCCGGCTTTGGCCGTGCCTATTCGGCAGCGGCGGGGACAGGCGGCGTTGCGTTGCTGCGTCCCTCCGAAATGTAGGAAACGGCAGCGACCGCCACCGCGACCAGCATGGCCAGCGCGCCGACGACCGGCAGGCTGCGATAGCCGTAGCCGGCATTGAGCATGGCGGCACCCAGCGATGCGGCGAGCGCGATGCCGACATTGAAGCCGGAGGGGATGAGCGAGGAGGCGAGGTTGGAGGCGTCTGCCGTCCAGGCCAGGATGCGGGTCTGGATCGGCGTGCCGATGGAGAAGTTGAGGCCGCCCCAGACGACGATCGCCACGACCATAGGCAGCGGATAGGGGCTGACGGCATAGATCACCGCGAGCGTGACCGCTTGCAAGCAGAGCAAGGTGATGAGCGACGGCATCAGCTTCCAGTCGGAGAGCTTGCCGCCGACGAAGACACCGATCGTGGCGCCGACGCCATTGAGCAGAAGCACCCAGGGCACCAGGCTCTTGTCGAGGCCGGTAACTTCAAGCAGCGTCGGCGTGATGTAGGTGAACAGGGTAAACTGGCCGATCATCAACATCAGCATCAGGATCAGCGAGGTCCAGACCTGCTGGCGGGCCAGCACGCGCACCTCGCGGGCAAAGCCTGCCTGCTGGTTCGTCGCGCCTGCCGTGCGCGGCAAAAGCGCCAGCATGGCCAAGGTCGCGACCACGCCCAGTGCGCACATCACCCAGAAGGTGGCGCGCCAGCCCCACAGCGTGCCGATGGCGGTTCCGGCGGGAACACCGATGACGTTGGAGACGGTGAGGCCGGACAGGATGACCGCCACCGCCATGCCGCGCTTGTCCTCGGGGACGAGGCCGACCGCGACCACCATGGCGACGCCGAAATAGGCGCCGTGCGCCACGGCCACGGCGATCCGCAACGCCAACATCGACGCAAAGTCGGGTGCCAGCGCGCAGGCGGCCTGGCCGATGGTGAAAGCTATCGAAAGGCCAAGCAACAGGGCCTTTCGCGAAAAGCCTTTTGTGGCGAGCGTCAGCAGTGGGCCGCCAATGGCGATTCCGCAGGCGTAGCCCGAGACGAGATAGCCTGAGGTGGGGATCGAAACGCCAAGGCCATCCGCCACCTGCGGCAGCACGCCGGCAATGACGAACTCGGTGGTGCCGAAGGCGAAGGCGGCAAAGAACAGGGCGAAAAGCGGCAGCATGGCGCGGAAGCGATCCTCAGACAAGGTCGCCTCAAATCATGGATGGAGCTTGCCGGCAATGCAGAAATTGTCGCCGACGCTTTAGGTTTTCTTGATCATCTCGCCTTGGCGATGTGCTGCCAGCAAGGTTACGCGGCCGTTTTCCGACCGTAAGGAATCTTCAGCCACGCCCGTTCATGAAAATAGTAGAGCAGCGATTTGGTGACGACTTCGGTCAGGCCGATGGTAGCGGCGAGTTTGATGCTGCCGGTCACGACGAGCGAGATGATGATCGTGTCGATGGTGCCGGTGACGCGCCAGGAGAGCGCCTTGGCGAAACTGCGCGAATGCGTATCCATCGATTTTCCTCCCGGTGGACTTTGATCGATCCTTAGCCGACGGACAGGAGGTGGCGCAAAGGTATTATTGGGCCCGGCTGCTGAACTTGGGAGACCGCTCAGCTCGCCTTCAACCGCGAGCCGGTGAGCAGGCCGCGTTCCTCGAGCACGGGATAGGCCATCGACGCCAGCAGCGAGTTGATCTGCTTGAGGTCGCGGATGGTGTCGAGATGGATCGAGCTGGTCTCGACGCTCTTGGCGGTGCCGTCGCGCAGGCGCACGAAATGGCTGGCGCTGGTTTCCTTCTCGCGGTCGCGCAGCCGGTCCTTTTCCAGCACCAGCTGGCGGGCGGTCTCGGGATCGCGCGACACCAGAACATTGAAGGCGAGCCGCGCATTGGCAAGCACCGAGGCGTGGAAGGCGCAAAGCTCGCGCCAGCCCTCGGGCGTGAATTCCAGTCCGCGCTCGAGCTTCTTCTTCACATGCACCAGCATGTTGCGCACGATGATGTCGCCGACCTGTTCGAGCTTGACGCAGGCGCCGATCAGTTCCTGGCAGCGCAAGGCCTCGTCTTCGGTCAGCGGGTTCCTGGTAAGCTTGGCCAGGTAGAGCTTGATCGCCGCGTGCTTGCGGTCGACGCGGTCATCGAGCGCTGCCAGCGCCTTTATCTTGTCGGCGTCGGCACTTTCATAGAGCTCGATGATGCGCTTCAGCATGATCTCGACCGTCTCGCAGACCCGCACCACCTCACGCGCGGCGTTGGCCAATGCCTGGCTCGGCATGTCGAGCGCGCTGTCGTTGAGCGCCGACAACTCCACGACATCGAGCGCATTGGCCGGCACCGGCGGGGTGCCGAGCGCTACGATTTTTTCCGAAGCGCGATAGACGAGACCCGCCAGCGGCAGGCCGGCGAGCAGGATCAGGACATTGAACAGGATGTGGGCGTTGACGATCTGGTCGGGCACGGTGGCGCCGAGAAAGGCGACCGGTGGCTTGAAGGTCATGAACAGGATCAGCATGACCAGCGAGCCCATGCCGCGCATCAAGAGGTTGCCGATCGGCACGACACGAACGCCGGGCTCGGCATTGCGGGTCAGCAGCGGGGCGATGATCGACGAGCCGAGATTGACGCCGAGCACCAGCACGATGCCGAGTTCCGGTGGGATGAAGCCGCGGCCGGCCAGCGTCACCATCAGCAGCACTGCTGCGATCGAGGAATGGAACAGCCAGGTGATGAGCGCCGCCAGCAGATAGGCGGTCACGGGATCGCCGGAGAAGTAGTTGACGATCATCGGCATCAGCGTGCTCTGGCGCAGTGGCTCCGACGCCTGGCCGATCATTTCCAGCGACAGAAGCAACAGGCCGATGCCGACCAGGATGCGGCCGAACTGGCGCCAGTCGCGCCGCTCGGTGGCCATGAACATGACGGTGCCGGCGGCGAGGCAGATCGGCACCAGCAGCGACAGGTCGAAGGTCAAAAGCTTGACGACCAGGGCCGAGCCGATCTCGGCCCCGCGCACGGCAAGCTGCCCCGATATCCCTGAGACGATGCCGGCGCCGGCGAAGGAACCGACCAGCAGAGTGACGGCGGTGGAGCTCTGCAGCGCGATCGACAGGCCGCAACCGGCCAGCACCGCCATAACAGGGTTGCGCATGGTGGCGCGCAATTTGTGGCGCAGCACGTCACCATAGGCGCGCTCGACGCCGGTCTTGACCATGCGGGTGGCAAACAGCATCAGCGCCACGGCGCCGGCCAGATGCAGGAGGACGACGGAGCCGCTCATCTTGGGGTGTGCATGCGAGCAGGGGCCGTCACGCGGACAGCGTGGCGAGCGGGGTGAAGAACAAGGGTACGAATCATGTTCATGGCAGCGACCGATAATAGTCCGAATATTTTAGCCGGGTAATAAAATCTTGTCGATTTCAGGGACCGTTGCGGCACGACAGGCGGTGTCGGAAAAGGGACGGATGTGGAAACGGGCGCGTTGCCAGGTGGCGGTGGTGTGGCGGATCGGCTGAGCGCGCCGCACTGCAGGCCTGCCTTTGGGATAGTGTTCAATTCTCTTGTGTAAGCAAAGGAATTCATTACATAATTGTAATGCGCGCGTTCAGTTTCAGTTCATCGCCCGGCCGCTACTCCTTGGGCATCGACAACCAAGGAGATTTCTTATGAAACGCATTATCCTTTCTGCCCTCGCTGTCTCGATGCTGGTCGCGACGTCGCTGCAGGGCCAGGCCGCGCCGCTGAATGCGCCGGTCGTACCGCAGTCGAACTACGCGCAGGTCGACTGGCAGCAGCCCGGCAAGCATGTCGACGTCAGGAAGCGCGTCATCGTCAAGAAGCGCGTCGTGGTGAAAAACAACCACTGGAGGCAAGGCCAGAAATATTCCAGCTGGAAGCGCCACCAGCCGATCCGCGACTATGGCCGCTATGGCCTGCATCGCCCCGGCCGCGGCCAGGAGTGGATCCGGGTCGGCAACGACTATGTGCTGGTCAGCATCCTCTCGGGCATCATCTTCGGCGCCATCGCGGCGCACTGATCCGCGCAAGCCGGATCTTGAAGGAGGCGGTCAGCGATGGCCGCCTTCTGTTTTGCCCTGTGGAAACCGGGTATGGTCGGTATTAGGGGTCGTCGGCCCCGGCAAGCGTGATTATATGGACGGGAAAAGAGTTCCCCATGCGCTTTCCACCCGCCTTCCTCGACGAGATACGCGACCGCGTGCCGATCTCCCAGGTGATCGGCCAACGCGTCGCGTGGGACCGGAAGAAGACCAACGCGTCGCGCGGCGACTATTGGGCCTGTTGTCCGTTCCATGGCGAGAAGAGCCCGTCCTTCCACTGCGAGGACAAGAAGGGCCGCTACCATTGTTTCGGCTGCTCGGTTTCGGGCGACCATTTCAAGTTCCTGACCGAACTCGAGGGATTGAGTTTTCCCGAAGCGGTCGAGAAGATCGCCGATATGGCCGGCGTGCCGATGCCGGTTCGCGACGCCCAGGAGGAGCGGCGCGAGAAGGAACGCGCCAGCCTGACCGATGTCATGGAAATGGCGACCGCCTTCTTCCAGGAGCGGCTGCAAGGGCCGGAGGGTGCAAAAGCCCGCGCCTATCTCAGGGACCGCGGGCTGACGCCGGCCACACAGCAGTCGTTCCGCCTCGGCTTCGCGCCGGACAGCCGCAATGCGTTGAAGGAGCATCTTGCCGCCAAGGGCGTGCCCAAGGCCGATATCGAGGCCTGCGGGCTGGTGCGCCATGGCGACGACATTCCGGTGTCCTATGACTGGTTCCGCGATCGCATCATGTTCCCGATCCCGGATTCGAGGGGCAAGATCATCGCCTTTGGCGGCCGGGCGCTGGCGCCCGATGCGCTGGCCAAATACATGAACTCGCCCGACACCGAGCTCTTCCACAAGGGCAATGTGCTCTACAATTTCGCCCGTGCCCGCAAGGCGCTGGCCAAGGGCGGCACGGTCATCGCCGTCGAAGGCTATATGGACGTGATCGCCCTGGCGCAGGCCGGTTTTGAGAATGCCGTGGCGCCGCTCGGCACCGCGCTGACCGAAAACCAGCTCGAACTGTTGTGGCGCATGGCGCCGGAACCGATGCTGTGCTTCGACGGCGACCAGGCGGGGCTGAAGGCGGCGTGGCGCGCCGCCGACATGGCGCTGCCGGCGGTCCAGGCCGGCCGTTCGGTGCGCTTTGCGCTGCTGCCGGAGGGCAAGGATCCAGACGATCTGGTCAAGGCGGAAGGACCGGACGCGTTTCGTGTCGTGCTGGCGGAAGCGCGGCCGCTCGCCGATTTGTTGTGGATGCGCGAGACGGCGGGCGGTGTCTTCGACACGCCGGAGCGGCGGGCGGGGCTAACAAAGACGCTACGCGAACTGACCAGCCGCATCCGCGATGAGAGCCAGCGCTACCACTACCAGCAGTGGATGCGTGAGCGGGAGCAGAACTTCTTCAGCGCCCAGCGCAATGTTCGGCAAGATCGTCAGGATTGGAAACCGGGGCGGGGCAAGACGCCCCCACCTGGCGGACAGTTCGCGAAAGGTAGCGGCGTCGGCGCGCGGGCCGCGATCACCGAAAGCCTTGGCCGCTCCGCCATGGTCAAGCGCGGCGGCGAGATGATGTCGGTGCGCGAGGCGACGATCATTGTCGCGCTGATCAATCATCCGGCGCTGATCGACGAGAACTTCGCCCATGTCGAGTTCCTCGACCTCGCCAACACCGATCTGAAGCGACTGCACGCCGCTATCCTCGACGCCATGGCGCATGACATGGCTAATGACCGCCACGCCGTGATCGCGACAATTGAGCGCGCCGGCTGCAGCGACATCTGGGCGCGCTCGGTGGCGCTGATCAAGCGTGCCAGGCAGTGGCCAGCGCTGGAAACCGCGGCGCTCGACGATGCCCGCGACGCCTTCAACCAGGCGCTGCACTTGCAGCGCAGCGCGCGCACCTTACATAGAGAGCTGAAACAGGCGCAAGCGGCGCTCGATGCGGATCCCTCGGACGAAAATTTCCGGCATCTGGTCGAGATTCAGGCGCAATTCAATGATGTGCAAGCGACGGAAGCGTTGATCGAAGGGTTTGGCGTGTCTTCAGGGCGTGCCGGGCGCGTGTAGGTCAAAGCCTGCGTCGAAGTGAAAGAGCAAGAACGTGCTTACGCGTCGAATTGGGCGCGCGGCGCTCTAAGTCGGGTAATTGATTCGCTTTTTTCATGCGAATCATGCGAGAGGCGCTTGACCTTCTGGCAGAATGGCGGAATCAGGACGATTCGAAACGTTAACCCGCACCCGGCGTCGATGGGTAATGCAACGATGTGAGGTACTGGTCACTGGACAGGCAAGCTGCCTGCCACAGATATCAGGGTTAATCTGGACTTAACGAGAGATGCAGTTACTGGCCCCGGTGAAGCGCGTTTGACAACGAGCGCATCCAATTTGACCGGTCCGGCAGCATACGCGGCTTTGATGTTCAGCCGCTAGGAGAAAACAAAGACTATGGCGACAAAGGAAAAGGAAGAGGTCGAAACCGAACGCGAAGGCGCCACCGATGGGCCTCTGCTCGACCTTTCCGATGATGCTGTCAAGAAGATGATCAAGGCCGCCAAGAAGCGCGGCTATGTCACCATGGACGAGCTGAATTCGGTGCTGCCCTCGGAGGAAGTCACCTCCGAGCAGATCGAGGACACGATGGCGATGCTGTCCGACATGGGCATCAACGTGGTCGAGGACGACGAGCAGGGCGAGGAGCCCGAAGCCACTGATACGGCCGCCGACGCCGAGGAAGACGCCAACGAGCTCGCGGAGCAGACCGGCACCGCCGTTGCCGCCACGACCACCAAGAAGGAGCCGACCGACCGCACCGACGATCCGGTTCGCATGTATCTGCGCGAGATGGGCTCGGTCGAGCTTTTGTCGCGCGAAGGCGAAATCGCCATTGCCAAGCGCATCGAGGCCGGCCGCGAGACGATGATTGCGGGCCTGTGCGAAAGCCCGCTGACCTTCCAGGCCATCATCATCTGGCGCGACGAGCTCAACGAATCCAAGATCCTGCTGCGCGAGATCATCGATCTCGAGGCGACCTATGCCGGACCCGAAGCCAAGCAGGCGCCGGTGGTCGAGCGCATCGAGGAAACCCCGAAGCCCGAGGAAAAGTCGCGCCGTTCGCGCGACGAGGAAGAAGACGTCACCAATGTCGGCGCCGACACGCGCGGACTGGTCGATGACGACGAGGAAGACGAAGACGAGGCCAGCCTGTCGCTGGCGGCGATGGAAGCGGAACTGCGCCCGCAGGTGATGGAGACGCTCGACGTCATCGCCGACACCTACAAGAAGCTCAGGAAGCTGCAGGATCAGCAGGTCGAAAACCGGCTGGCTGCCGCCGGCACGTTGTCGCCCAGCCAGGATCGCCGGCTGAAGGAGTTGAAGGACCAACTGATCAAGGCGGTGAAGTCGCTGTCTCTCAACACGGCGCGCATCGAGGCGCTGGTCGAGCAGCTGTACGACATCAACAAGCGCCTGGTGCAGAACGAAGGCAAGCTGCTGCGCCTGGCCGAAAGCTACGGCGTGCGCCGCGAGGAGTTCCTGAAGGAATATCAGGGCTCGGAACTTGACCCGAACTGGACGCGCTCGATCGGCAATTTGACCTCGCGCGGCTGGAAGGAATTCACCAAGAACGAGAAGGACGCGATCCGCGACCTGCGCGCCGAGATCCAGAACCTCGCCACCGAAACGGCGATCTCGATCCTGGAATTCCGCAAGATCGTCAATCAGGTGCAGAAGGGCGAGCGCGAAGCCGCGATCGCCAAGAAGGAAATGGTCGAGGCCAATCTGCGCCTCGTTATCTCCATCGCCAAGAAATACACCAATCGCGGCCTGCAGTTCCTCGACCTGATCCAGGAAGGCAATATCGGCCTGATGAAGGCGGTCGACAAATTCGAATACCGCCGCGGTTACAAGTTCTCGACCTACGCGACATGGTGGATCCGGCAGGCGATCACCCGTTCGATCGCCGACCAGGCGCGCACCATCCGCATTCCGGTGCACATGATCGAGACGATCAACAAGATCGTGCGCACCTCGCGCCAGATGCTGCACGAGATAGGCCGCGAGCCGACGCCGGAGGAACTGGCCGAAAAACTCGCCATGCCGCTGGAAAAGGTGCGCAAGGTGCTGAAGATCGCCAAGGAGCCGATCTCGCTCGAAACGCCGGTCGGAGACGAGGAGGATTCGCATCTGGGCGATTTCATCGAGGACAAGATGGCGATCCTGCCGATCGACGCGGCGATCCAGGCCAATCTGCGCGAAACCACGACGCGCGTGCTGGCTTCGCTGACGCCGCGCGAGGAGCGCGTGCTCAGAATGCGCTTTGGCATCGGCATGAACACCGATCACACGCTGGAAGAAGTCGGCCAGCAGTTCTCGGTCACCCGCGAGCGTATCCGCCAGATCGAAGCCAAGGCGCTGCGCAAGCTGAAGCACCCGAGCCGCAGCAGAAAGCTGCGCAGCTTCCTGGACAGCTGAGGCCCGCCACGGGTACGAGCATTTCAAAAGGGCGCCGATGGCGCCCTTTTTCGTTGGTGACACAGGGATCGGGTTGCCAAACGCGCGGCTCTTGCGGCCCGTCTGTTTCGGGCAGATAGTTTCCAAGTCGGATGCATTTTCTGGGCGACAACCCGGATGCCCGCCCCGGCGGTGACGCCGTGCTCCGTGGCCCCGGAGGGAGGTGTGCCATGACGACTTACATCGTGCTTATCAACTGGACGGAGCAGGGCGCTAAGAATGTGCGCGACTCGCCAAAGCGGCTCGATGCCGCCAGGAAGATGCTGGGGGACATGGGCGGGTCGTTCAAGGCGTTTTATCTCACCATGGGCGAATGCGACATGGTGGCGGTGGTCGAGGCGCCCGACGATGCGGTGCTCGCCCGCTTCTCGCTGATGCTGGCGAGTGGCGGCAACGTCAAGACGCGAACGCTGAAGGCTTTCCCGGAGGTTGCCTATCGCGAGATCATCGCATCACTTGGATAGATACGGTCCAGATTCGAGCGACGAGCGGTAAGACCAAATAACTTTCTCGATCGCCCATGGTCAGGCGCCGCTTGACGGCGCCTGATGGCGCTTCCCAGGGCGAACATCAACGCGCCCTTTGACTCGCACGCACTATGAAGACGAGGCCAAAAGCATCGTTCGACGGCTCTATCTCAGAGCTTCGGCTACGAATTCTGATTCCGGGCGCGCAACGGGAAGACGCGACGCGACGTCGTGGTAGGATAGGCCATGTCTGAACCGCATTCACATTCGCATCTGTGGCCCGGTGTGCCGCTTGCTCTCGGCTCTGCCGCCTTGTTTGGTGCGGCACCGCCGCTTTCCAAGCTGCTGCTTGATACCGTCAACCCCTTCATGCTGGCCGGCCTGCTCTATCTCGGCGCCGGTGTGGGGCTGGCCGTATTTCGTCTGCTCCGAGGCGCGGAAGCACGGGCCGGCGAAGCACAGCTGGCGCGCAAGGACCTACCATGGCTGGTGCTGGCCATCGGCATGGGCGGCATCGTCGCGCCGGTGCTTTTGATGTTCGGCCTCACACTGAATACGGCATCCAGCTCCGCGCTGCTGCTCAATCTCGAAGGGCTGGCGACGATGGCGATCGCCTGGCTCATCTATCGCGAGAATGTCGACCGGCGTTTGCTTTTCGGTGCCTTCGCCATTCTTGCCGGCGCGGTTCTGTTGTCATGGGAGGGCAAGGGTGTTGCCTTCAACCTCGGCGCCCTGCTGGTTGCCGGAGCCTGCCTGGCATGGGGGCTGGACAACAATTTCACCCGCAAGATCTCGGCCACCGACCCGGTGGTCATCGCCATGCTCAAGGGCCTTGTGGCGGGCATCGTCAATGTCGGGCTCGGCTTCATTGCCGGTGCATCATTTCCCGCCGCGTCCTTTGTCGCCGCCGCGGCCGCTGTCGGCTTCTTTGGCATCGGCGTCAGCCTGGTGATGTTCATCCTGGCGCTGCGCCATCTCGGCACGGCACGCACAGGAGCCTATTACTCGCTGGCGCCGTTTATCGGTGCGCTGCTTGCCATCGCTGTCGTCGGCGATCCCATGACGCTGAAGCTGGCGATTGCGGGACTTTTGATGGGCGTTGGCCTGTGGTTGCATCTTTCCGAGCGTCACGACCACGAGCATGATCACGAGGCTCTTGAGCATGAGCACAGCCATGTGCATGATGAGCACCATCAGCACCATCATGACGGGCCGGTAACAGAGCCGCATTCGCACCCACACCGGCATGCCCCGATGCGCCATGCGCATGCGCACTATCCCGATCTGCATCACCGGCATGACCACGGCTAACATGGGTCCAAGCCCTTGCTGACCGTCTGGTACAACACGCGCTGTCCGGTCTGCGATGCAGGCATCAGCCGGCAGAAGCGGCGGCTGATCGAGGCGATCAAGGCCGGGCGGATCGCGTTTCGCGACATCAATGCCGAGCCGGCGGCACTGGTCAAATACAATATCTCGCTGGAAGACATCCGCCGCCGACTGCACGCCACCGACGCCGAGGACAAGCTTCTGGTCGGCGCCGATGTCGCAATTGCGGTGTGGAGGGCGACGCCGGGCGAGGGTTGGCTGGCTTCGCTGTTCGGCAACCGCCTCGCACTGCCGCTGACGCATCTTGGCTATGATCGCTTCGCCGATCTTCTCTATGCCTGGAACCGGCGCAAGGGCCGCTGGTAGTTGGCATTCTTGCAGGTTGAAAGGCCCGGAAGCATTTCCGGGCCTTCCCGGGGGCTTCTATCGGGCCGCGGGTTCGCACAGCCAGCCGACGATGCGGCGCACCATCGGCAGCACCAGCAGCAGCGTCGGAAACGCTACCAGCCAGGACAGGCCCCAGGCGGTGAGCCAGATGGCTGGCAGGCCGGGCTGGAAGCCGAGGCTTTTCAGCGTCGAGATGAACGAGACGATGAAGGTCATCAACAGCGACAGCACCAACGGGCTGACGATCGTCGCATAGCGCGCAGGCAGCTTCCTGCGTCGGGTTTTCATGGTCATTGGGATTTTCCCTGAAGTATCCGGTCCGTCGCATTGGCATCCGTTCGCCGGTTCTCCGGCGCAACTGCCCGGAAAGACCGGGGTTGGATGCGTTGCTTGACGTCAGACGCTTACGGAGCAGCCCGAGGCGCTCAAGCGGCCTTCTAGCTGCCGGTTCTGGCGAAGGCAAGCCTCTGGCGCCAGTCTTAGATACATCGTAAGATATATCTTGACTCGACCGACGTGTGCGCCTACTTAAGATATATCGTAAGATAGAACTCAAGGAGCAAACAATGCACAGACATCATCCCTTTGGCGAGCGCGCCGAGCGCGCTTTCATGCACATGGCCGGCAAGTTCAGCGGTCGCGGCGGCGGTTTCGGTCCGTTCGGACATGGCGGTCGTGGCGGTGGCCGTGGCGGGCCAGGCGACATGTTTCGCGCCGGACGCATGCTGGCCGACGGCGATCTCAAGCTGATCACGCTGTCGCTGCTGGCGCAGGCGCCGCGCCACGGCTACGACATCATCAAGGCGCTGGAAGAGCGCACCAGCGGCATCTACAGCCCGAGCCCGGGCGTCGTTTATCCGACGCTGACCTTCCTGGAAGAGGCCGGCTATGCCGCCTCCGCAGCCGATGGCAACAAGAAGGTGTTTTCGATCACCGAGGAAGGGCAGGCGCATCTCAACGAAAATCGCGAGATGATCGACGGCGTGCTCGAGCATCTCGAGCGCTTCGGCCGCAAGATGGCCAAGGCGCGCGACTGGTTCGGCTGGAATGACGACGGCGAGGAAGGCGGGCGGCGCGGTGGGCGTGGTCGCTCGGATGCCCGCGATGAATTCCGCGCCGTGCGCCATCGGCTGCGTGCTGCGCTCGGCGACTTCGTCGATGCGCCGGCCGAAAAGCAGGCCGAGGCGATTGCTGTGCTGGAGGCTGCAGCCGACGCCCTGGAAGCGCTGTCGCGCGGCTGAGCTCTGCAGCGGCCTCAAGCGGCCCTTGCCCGTTCGGTCGAGGAACGGTACTGAAAATCATCCTGCACCCGCGAGACGCGGTGCAGGATGATTGCCGTTGGAGGAAGCCCCATGTCTTTTCTGAAGCGTCTTTTCGGTGGTGGTGGCGGTGAGGCGGGCGCGCCCAAGAGCGCCGCACCGGCAAAGCAGGTCGAGCACAAGGGATTTTTGATCAGTGCCACGCCCTACAAGGCGGAGGGCGGCCAGTACCAGACCTGCGGCGTGGTTTCCAAGGAAGTCGGCGGCGTCATGAAGGAACACAAATTCATCCGCGCCGATCGCTTTGCCGGACTGGACGATGCTGTCGATATCTCGATCAAGAAGGGCATGCAGCTGGTCGACGAGCAAGGCGAGAGGATGTTCGGGTAGGACCCGCGGTGGCCAACGTTGCTCCGGTTGTTTATCTTTTCCCCCGATTTCCGTTCGATAATTTTCGGCCTATGGCTCCGGTATCCCACTCATCTTCTTGAAACATTCGTCAAACGACAGATTACGACAGAGGCCGGGAGGAATGCCTGCGGGCACTTGTGTGGCATCGGGCCGTGGGAATGTTTTCGCCGGCTCATTTGAGCCCGAAAGAACGGCGGCAAGTTTAACAAGCACAAAAAAGATCACAAACCATGCCCACCCGGTAATGGGTGATCGACGCGCCGAACCGGCGGTTTGGATCGATGGTGCGATCGTTTCGGGCTCAGGGTCCTGTCGCGGCGTGGACGCCATACGATATTGAGGTGCCGTCTCAGGATCGATTAGCGCGTGCAACCAGTCAAGCTGTTGACTCTCCCAATAGTTTGATCCGCGATTGCGTGTCCAGCCAAAGCGTTCGTCAAGCAAGTCAAGCAAGCGCTGAATCATCCAGGGCTTGGCCAACGGACGCTGCCGCTCGCCGAAGCCTGATTGCTCGCAAACATAGGTCCGCATGCGGGTTTCAAACTCTCGAATGTCGTCAATCGTCTGTAGAAGTTCGCCATCCAGAATTGCCAGCCAGCTGTCTATTGCCTGCCATTTCTGTGGTTCGGTGATAAGCGACTCGACAGCTTTCATGGCGCGCAGGGCAGGCGCTTCGATGGCAATTGAAGTCGTGCGGGCAGGAGCCGCTTCTTTTGGTGCATCTGGTTCGATGTTTTCGACAAGGAGCGTCTCGATATCATCTTCCATGGCCCGCAAAGCGTGTGCTTCGAGGATAACGGGAACTGCACTCTCGTTGGATAATGGCACGTTCTTCAAAGCGCGCGCGTCGGTGTCTTCGGCAATTTGTGTCTCGTCAGGGGAAGTAATTTTGTCGAAATACTCCCGCCTGTTGACCTGATCGCGCGCCTTCTCGAATGCCTGACGCAATGCAATGAAGCTGTCGCGATCCTCATTGATGTTGATCAGTTTGAGCTTTGTAGCGTAGGCGCGCTTGATCTCGCGTTCGGTGACGTCTTCCCTGTCGGATATTCCGAGCACGGAAAACGCATCAATAAACATCGTACTTCTCTAACGCTTCGAGTTCTTCCGTGATTTGGGATCGCACGGCGGCGATTTCCTTGGGATATTGCCGGGCAAGGATCGCCTCGAATTCCCCAAGCCGTGCCGACAACACCTTGCGTTGCGGCCCCAAGGCATTCTCAAAAGCTTTCGTGATACGCGCGACGAGCGCCGCGTTAACCGCTTCTTCGCGTGGATGGACCTTGATCCGATCAAGTTCCGCCAGGCGTTGCAGAACGTCTTTTTGCGAAAGAGCGCCCGGATTGCCTTCTATGATAAGTCGATGAGCCTTGCCATTGGTGACGACCGTTGCGATGACTTCGAGCACTCCGGACGTATCGTAGGTAAAGCGAACATCGACTGCTTCATTTGCGTTGCGGTTGACGGGAACAGGAACGCTCAATGTGCCTATCTTGACATTGTCGCGTACCAGCGGCGCCTCGCCCTGAAACACATTGAGTTCCACTTTCTGCTGGCCAGGAACTACAGTATTGAAACGCTCAACTCGGCTCGCTGGAATAACCGTGTTGCGCTCAATGATTGGAGCAAAATATCCGGGCAGGGTTTGGCCGTTCGGTCCGACGTGATGGTTTGTCTCGATACCCAAGGTGAAGGGTGAAACATCGGTCATGACGATGTCGTCGAGTGCCTGATGCCGGGAAGCAAGGCCGGCCTGCACTGCCGCGCCCAGGGCCACGACATGATCGGGGTCGAGATCATGTTCCGGAAAACGCTTGAAAAGCTTGGTTATTGCAGACTTGATGATTGGCATTCTCGTTGCACCGCCAACGAGTATGATCCGGTCGATCTGGTCGTTGCCCAGGTTTGCGTCGCGCATCGCGCGCTGTAAAGGGGCCTTCATCCGGTTGACTAACTGCGTCGTTGCCTCCTCAAAACGATCTGCAGAGATAGAAAGATGCTTCTGTTCGCCGTTCAGAACATATCGGATATCGGCGTCTTTGCTGATTGAAAGCTTGTGCTTTGCTTCGTCAGCTAGCGCACGCAGCCGCGACAGATCTCCCTTTCCCAAATCATCACGGCCAAGATCCTTACCCAGCAACGCCACAAGGATATCCGTGAAGTCTTCTCCGCCAAGAAATGCGTCCCCGGCCGACGCCCGCACCTCCATGACGCCAGAAAACATCTCCAGAATTGAAACGTCGAATGTGCCGCCGCCAAGATCCACGACAAGAAAGGTGCTTTCATCGTCCTTGCGATGCAGGCCATAAGCCAAGGCCGCCGCAGTCGGTTCATTGATCAGCCGGCTTACCTTAAGGCCCGCGAGTTGTGCGGCCGCGATCGTTGCCTTGCGTGCACGTCGTTGAAGTAGGCCGGCACGGAAATAACCGCATCGTCAATAGGCTGCTGGAGATGCGCCTCGGCGTCCGCTTTCAAGGAGCGCAGAATGAACGCGGACAACTCTTCCGGGCGAAATGTCTTGCGGCCGAGATGAACCATGTGGTCCGTGCCCATATAACGCTTGAATCGTGCCGTGCTTATATCGGGATTGGACACGAGCCTGTCCTTGGCTGCCTGGCCGACCAGCAAGTCACCACTGTCGCTAAGCCCCACGGCGGAAGGCGTCAGAAAGGCGCCCATAGCATTGGGGATCAATATGGGACCTTCTGCGGTAAAATGAGCTACCAACGAATTGGTCGTGCCAAGGTCAATGCCGAGAATTGGGAACTCAGACAAACAAGTCTCCGTGGGAGGTTTTGAGGTGGCTTGTCATTTATGACGTGTGTGACTTGCACATACTGTACTTGGCATAAAACTCAAAATTGAACTTATCTGAATAATCAAACACGTGTGAAGAGGATTCGCCCGACAACGCGCACACGGTTACGTGGCGATCTCGCGGCGCGTTTCACTACACGCGCTGCTCCGTTTCGGTCGACGTTCGTGGAACAACAAAAAGGCAGGCGCCGGAGCACCTGCCTTTTTCATTCGGGTCGGGAATGGCCTGCGGTTACGCCGCTGCGGCAACCTGCTGGGTCGCGGCCACCACGGCGTCAACCTTGGCCGTCGCCTTGGCGAGTGCGGCGGTTACCGCGTCCGGACCCATGCCGACGCCTTCAATGCGGATGACGTCGACGTCGGTCATGCCGAGGAAACCGAGCACGCCGCGCAGATAGGGGATGGCGTGGTCGAACTGCACGGCCGCACCTTCGGAATAGATGCCGCCCGAGGCCAGCACGATATAGACCTTCTTGCCGGTGACGAGGCCCTTGGGGCCGCCCTCGCCGTAGGAGAAGCTCTTGCCGGAGCGGGCGATGTGGTCGACCCAGGACTTCAGGGTCGACGAGATGCCGAAGTTGATGAAGCCGGTGGCGAGGATGATGGTGTCGGCCGCGAACAGCTCGTCGAGCGCAGCGTCGGAAACGCCGACCACTTCGGCCTGGCGCTCAGTGCGGGCTTCGACAGGCGTGTAGATGCCGGTCGAATAATCGGCGTCAATGTGCGGCAGCGGATTGGCGACGAGGTCGCGCACGACAAGCGTCGCCGACGGATCGGCGGCAAGCAGCTTTTCAGCGAATTCAGTGGCGATGCGGGTCGAGTGCGAGGCAGCGCCGCGCGGGCTGGACGTAACGAGAAGGATGGACATGGGGGCTCTCCAGGGTTGGAATGAATTGTCCAGCCAGATATGGGGCCGCCGACCCATTTGAAAAACTGGTATATTTTGTATAGTATCCATCTACAATCTGGATAAGACGATGCAACCCAACCCGACGCTGGACCAGCTTCAGATCCTTGTGGCCGTTGCCGACACCGGCAGTTTCTCGGCCGCCGGCCGCAAGCTCAACCGCGCGCAATCCGTCATCAGCTATGGCATCGCCAATCTCGAGGCACAGCTTGGCCTGAAACTGTTCGAGCGTGAGGGTACGCGCGAGCCGCAACTGACCGAAGTCGGCCGCGCGACGCTGGAAGATGCGCGGCGCATGGTCGGCGTGCTGCAGCGCATCCGCTCGCGCGTCGACGGCTACCGGCAAGGACTTGAGGCCGAGGTCGTCCTGTCGGTCGACATGGCGCTGCCTTCACCGGTGCTGGTGCGGGTGCTGAAAGCGTTCGAGGCGCAGTTTCCAACGGTGACGCTGCGCCTGCATATCGGCTCGCTGGGGCTGATCGTCGACCATGTCGTCGAAGGGCTGGCCGATCTCGGCGTCGGCGGCATTCCGGGCGATGCGGACGTGCACCTTCTGCGCATCGGCTTCACCTCGCTGGTGCCGGTGGCCGCACCCAGCCATCCCTTGGCGCTGCTGCCAAAACCGGTGGCGGTCGAGGATGTGCGTGAACACACGCAGCTCGTCGTCACCGACCAGTCCGAGCGCACGCGCGGGCGCGACTACGGCGTGTTCGCATACCGCACCTGGCGGCTGACGGATGTTCGCACCAAGCATGCGCTGATGCGCGAGGGGCTGGGCTGGGGCGGGCTGCCGCGATGGCTGGTCGCCGACGACCTGGCCAGCGGCCGGCTGGTGGAGCTCGATCTGGAGCCCTATAGCGAGGTGCGCTCGCCGCTGTTTGCCATGCACCGCGCCGACCGCAGCCCGAAACCGGCTGCGGCCTGGCTGATCGACCAGTTCAAACGCCAGCTCGGCTGCTTCAACGAGTTCGAGCCGGGCCAGGTGCCGGAAGGGGAACCGGGAACAATCCATCCATCAGCGCCATGAGAACGGCGCGGTAATCCTCGGCTGAGGCGCCGGCCTCGGCAGCCAGTGCGGCCCGGTCAAAGGCGGCGGCAAGCAGTGCGGTCAGCGCGTCCACGGGCAATTTTGCCATCGACTGCTCGCGCATCGCCGCCACGAGGCCCTCGCACAGCGAGCGGTTGCCGTGCCGATTGTCGATCTCGTCCATGCCGGCGCGGCCGAGCACGGCCGGCCCGTCAAGCAGCAGGAGCCGGGTGCGGCCGGGCACGCGCATGGCGCTGAGATAGGCGTCCGAGCCGGCGATCAGCGCGTCGCGGGCAAACAACGAGGGCGGCGAAGCGCGCTCGATTTCCTCCGCCACCGCAGCTGCCTCCTGCTCGACGACGGCGGCGAACAGTGCCTGTTTGTCGGCGAAATGGTGGTAAAGCGCACCCCGCGTGACGCCGGCGGCCGCGACGATCTCGGGGGTGCCGGTCTCGGCATAGGGTTTTTCAATGAACAGTTTTCGCGCCGCGGCGATCAAATCGGCGCGCGTCGCTTCGGTGCGGTCGCGGTTGGAGCGGTGCGCGGTTTCTCGTTGCATACATGCAGCCTGTATGTTATTTCGAATTTACATACAGACTGTATGTTATGTGACGGGAGAAGGAAAGATGAAGACGACGAGCTATTATCCGGTGCTGATGACGGGCGACGTGGCCGGCACGAAAGCCTTCTATGTCAAGCACTTCCGCTTCAAGCCGCTGTTTGCGAGCGACTGGTACGTGCATCTGCAGTCGGCCGAGGACCGGCGAGTCAATCTCGGCATCGTCCAGGGCGACCATGAGACCATCCCGGAGGAGGGTCGCGGCCGCACGTCTGGCCTGTTGATCAATTTCGAGGTTCGCGATCCGGACGCGGTCTATGAACGCATCCTTGCCGCTGGCCTGCCGATCCTGCTGTCCTTGCGGGATGAACCCTTCGGCCAGCGCCATTTCATCACCAAGGACCCTAATGGTGTGCTGATCGACGTGATCAAACCGATCCCGCTCAGCCCGGAGTTTCAGGCGCAATTTGTCGAAGAACCGGCAGATTAGAGCCGGAGGCCTCAGCTCGCCCGTGCCACCGGCGTCACCGTCACCTGGCTGACGCCGGTGCGACGCACGACGGTGCACAGCGTTTCGCGACCGATGCGTTCGGCATCGAGCATGCGCACCAGGTCGTCGACGCCGGTGACCGGGCGGCCGTCTATTGCCGCGATGATGTCGCCCTCCTTCAGGCCGGCCTTGGCCGCCGGGCCGTTCTTCTCGATGCTGCGCAGGCGCACGGCCGTGCTGGTCGACACTTGCGACAGAAGGGCGGCGCGGCGCGGCAGGTTTGTCGTGTCGGCGGAAATGCCGATGAAAGCGCGCCGGACGCGGCCGAAGCGAATGATCTCCGAAATGACGAAATTGGCGGTGTTGGAGGCAACCGCGAAGGCGATGCCTTGCGCGCCGTGGATCATGGCGGTGTTGACACCGATGACCTCGCCCGCCGATGACACCAGCGGCCCGCCGGAATTGCCGGGGTTCAGCGCCGCGTCGGTCTGGATGACGTCGTCGATCAGTCGGCCGGTGGAAGCGCGCATCGAGCGGCCGAGCGCCGAGACGACGCCAGCCGTAACAGTCCATTCGAATCCCAACGGATTGCCGATGGCGATGGCGATCTGGCCGCGCCGCAGGCGCTTGGAATCGCCGAGCGGTGCGACGTCGGTAAAGCTGCCGTCGGCGCGCACCAGCGCGATGTCGGTGTCGGGGTCGCGGCCGAGCACGCGGCCTTCGCTGGAGGCGCCGTCCGGCATCGAGACGCGCACCGTGCGGGCATCGCCGACGACATGGAAATTGGTGACGACCAGCCCGTCCGGCGCGATGACGAAGCCGGAGCCATGGCCGCCGGCGCCACCGATGCGCTCGATGCGGCACACGGCCGGACCGATGCGGTCGACCGCATCGGCAACGGTCGTCGAATAGGCGTCAAGCAGCGTGTCGTCGGATTGGAATCTTGGGGCGAGGAGGGCCATCGGCGGGGCTCCGTGTTATCAGGCTTGATGATGACTATATGTGCGAAGCGGCCCATTCGGTCGCGACCTGACCAGATGGCCAGTCGAACCAGCAACTAGCCGTCAGGCGAGTACAAGCGAACGCGTAGCCGAGCGATATCTGGGGCATGAGAAAACCCAGGAGACCCCAATGAGCGACTTCAACCTGAGCGCATTTTCCGACGCCATCGCCGACATCGCCGCAACCGCGGCGCCGGTGGCGGCGAGCTTCGCCACCCATCACCACCGCACGGCGACCGCCTTCCACTGGCGCGACGGCTATTTCGTCACTGCCGAGGAGGCGGTGGAGACCGGCGAAGAGATCGAGCTGACGCTGGCCTCCGGCGAGACCGTGAAGGCCGAACTGGTTGGACGCGACCCTTCGACCGGTGTCGCTTTGCTGAAGCCGGCAGGTGCTGTCAGCGCGCCGTCTTTGTTAAGCAAGGAGGGGCTGGCCAAAGCCGGCGCGGTGCGGCCGGGCAACCTGGCCATCGCCGTCGGCAACAGCGATGGTTCGGCGCTCGCCGTCTTCGGCACGGTCGCCGAGGTCGGTCCGGCCTGGCGCTCGATGCGCGGCGGCACGATCGACCAGCGCATCAATCTTGCGGTTGGTGCCGGCGGCCGTTTCGAGGGCGGCCCGGTTCTCGACGCTAAGGGTGCGTTGATCGGCATGCTTTTGTTCGGGCCGCGCCGGCGGGCGTTGGTCATGCCCTACGAGACGATCGAGCGGGCTGTGGCGACGTTGCGCGAGAAGGGTCATGTTGCGCGCGGCTATCTCGGCGCCGGCCTGCACCCGATCCGCGATGGCAACGCGCATGGCGCCATGGTGATGAGCCTTGACGACAATGGTCCGGCCAAGGCCGCCGGCCTCTCTCTGGGCGACATCATTGTCTCGTGGAATGGCGAAGCGGTGCACGGCCCGCGCGAGCTGATCCGCAAGCTCGGGCCCGACAGCGCAGGCGCCTCGGTGACGCTCGGCGTGGTGCGCGGCGGCGAGACGCGCCAGGTCGTGCTGACCATCGGCGAAAAGCCGCTGAGCTGAGAGAATCGATGGCAAGCAGCGAGGCTGACGGAATCTCAGGGCGGCGGCTGACAGTGCTGATCGCGCTCGGCGATGCCGCGCGCGCCGAGCGCCTGTCCGCCGCGCTTGCCATGAGCGACGATCTGCTGCCGGTTGTCGTCGGCGGCGGCGAGGCGGCTGATGTCGCCATCGTGGATGCCGACGCGCTGGAAAACGGCACGCTGAGCGGCGGCGGCGCCGATGCACCGCGTGTACTGCTCTCCTCGGGGGCAAGCCGCGTGCGGCCGACGGGTGCGGTGTTTGCCGTGCTGCCGGCGGCAGCGGACGCGCTGCTGGTCGCCGCTGCCGTCAGGCTGGCGGCGGCGGGCTACCGGATTTCAGGCGAGGGGCGCCCCTTGTCCGACCGGCGTGACGATTTCCATGATGGCGATGGCGACCCGTTCGAAGATGAGACGCTCGACGGCGTTTCATCCAGGCCATCGCTTTCGCCGCGCGAGAGCGAAGTGCTGGCGCTGCTGGCCGAGGGCGCGCCCAACAAGGTCATCGCGCGGCGGCTCAACATCTCCGTGCACACGGCAAAGTTCCACGTCGCCGCGATCCTGATCAAGCTGGGTGCCGCCAACCGCACCGACGCGATTGCCATCGCCATGCGGCAGGGCCTGGTGCTGGTTTAGGGAACCCAAGTTCTGGGCGGCCCTCCGCAGCGTCACCATGGCTTCCCCTTACAATCTCTTGTATCCGCAAGCTGCGCAGGCAAGGATTGCGCAAAGAGATAGGTGGAGGAAAAATGTCGCTCAAGGGAAAGACGCTGTTCATCTCCGGCGGATCGCGTGGCATTGGTCTGGCGATCGCGCTACGCGCCGCGCGCGATGGCGCCAATGTGACGATCGCGGCCAAGACCGCCGAGCCGCATCCGAAGCTGCCGGGCACGATCTACACGGCGGCTGAAGAGATCGAACAGGCCGGCGGCAAGGCACTGCCGATGCTGTGCGACATACGCGAGGAGGCGCAGGTCGCCGAGGCGGTGGCAAAAACCGTCGAAAAATTCGGCGGCATCGACATCTGCATCAACAATGCCAGCGCCATCCAGCTTACCGGCACGCTGGAGACCGACATGAAGCGCTACGATCTGATGCACCAGATCAACACCCGCGGCACGTTCCTGGTTTCCAAAATGTGCATTCCGCACCTGAAGTTGGCGCAAAATCCTCATATTTTGAATCTGGCGCCGCCGCTCGACATGAAGGCCAAGTGGTTCAAGAACCATGTCGCCTACACGATGGCCAAATTCGGCATGTCGATGTGCACGCTGGGCATGAGCGCGGAGTTCGCCAAAGACGGCATCGCGGTCAATTCGCTGTGGCCGATCTCGACCATCGACACGGCGGCGGTGCGCAATCTTCTGGGCGGTGCGACGGTGGTGGCAATGAGCCGTTCGCCCGACATCATGGCCGATGCCGCGCATGCGATCCTGATGCGGCCGTCGCGCGAGGCGACCGGCAATTTCCACATCGACGAGGAGGTGCTGCGCGCCGAGGGCGTCAGCGACTTTTCAGTCTATGCGCCCGGTGCAACAGGCCCGCTGGCTGGCGACTTCTTTGTGCCCGATGAGGTGTTTGCGAACTCGAGCACGAAGATAAAAGGCATCTACTAGCGGCACCGCCGCTGGCGTCATTCCTCGGCGGCCTTCTTGACTTTGCCCAGACCCATCAGCCGGTCGATATAGGCGAGCATGAACGCCGAGGCGACGAAGGCGAGGTGGATGATGGTCAGCCACATCAACTGGTCGGTGGTGTAGGAGACCGAATTCAGGAACACCTGCAACAGGTGGATCGAGGAGATCGCGACGATGGTCGAGGCGACCTTGACCTTCAGCGAACCGACATCGATCGTGCCCAGCCAGTGAACCTCGCCGTCATTCTCGTCGAAGCGGCTGACGAAGTTTTCGTAGCCGGAGATGATGACCATCACCACCAGCGAGGCGACCAGAGCCGCGTCAATCAGGCTGAGCATCTTCAGGATGGTGTCGGTCTCGCCGAGCGTGAAGGCCATGAGAACGAACTCATAGAGCTTCTTGCCGAAGGACAGCGCATAGATGGCCAGCGCCAAGCCCAGTCCGAGATAGAACACCACGAGCAGCCAGCGCGACGCAAGAATGATCGATTCAATGGCGAGTTCGAGGCGTTTCATAGAACGGTTCCGGTCTGGTTCTTCTTGAGGGCGGTATTTCAGGCAGACCGCCACCGTTTGCAAGGGCAGTCATGCCAAAAACAGAAACCCCGCCGGGAGGGCCGGCGGGGCTCATGTGTCCCGCTGGAGTCGGGACAGGGCAGGGAACGCCCTGTCATGAATCTGGGGTGGGTGACCGCGCGATTCAATGATCTCTTCGAATCGCGCGGTTCACATCTTGGTCAGTTGTCGCTTGCCACCGGCGCCACCAGCGAGGTGATGCGGCGGATGGCGACACGGCGGTTCTCGCGGTTGGGCGCCTGCGTGTTGACCTTCAGATATTCCTCGCCATAGCCCTGTGTCGTCAGGTTTTCCGGCGGGATACCGAAGGCATTGGTCAGGGCCTCCGCCACCGCCTCGGCGCGGCGATCCGACAAGGCCAGATTGGCCACCGGCGTGCCGACCGCGTCGGTATGGCCTTCGATCAGGAAGGTCTCGGCCGGGTTCTTCTTCAACAGCTTCTCCATCGCATTGGCGACACCCTCGAGTTTCTGCACTTCGGTGTCGGAGATCGAGGCCGAACCGAATTCGAAGTTGAGCGTGTCGAGGTCGACGCGCCGTGCAATGTCGCGCACGCGGGCCGATCGCTTCACCTCGTCGATCGAATAGAGGCGTTGGACTTTTTCCACCGGCGGCTGTTCGAGGAAGGTGTAGTAGTCGTCCGGATCCTCCACATCCTCCGAATCCAGAATGTAGTCCCGACGCGAGATGTTGAGCCGCATCGGCGGCAGGTCGTCGCCGGGATCGCGCCAGTCGTTGTCGTCGTCATAGTGCCGCTCGTCGACATAGCTCAGCACATATTCGCGGCCGTCCGGCGTGATGCGCGAGCGCTGGATGACGTCGCCGTTGCGGTTGCGGATGGTGACGATCTGGACGCCGTTGGCGCGCACCACGGTTTCGCGGGTGCGGCCGCGCGGCAGATCCTCGTAGTAGACATCCTTGGCGCCGCGGTTCATGCGCGGGCCGTCATTGCTTTCGACGATCGTCTGGTTGTTGAACTGGATGATGACGCGGTCGCCGATCTCCTTCAACACGTCCACGCCCTTGGGGCGCCGGCGGTCGCGAACATTCTCGTCGGGTGCGCGCTCGACGCGCGTGCCCTGTTCCTCCGTCACGGGAACGATCTTTTCAGGCTTGATTTCCTGCTGGGCTGCCTTGTCGTCGGTGGGCGGCGGTCCCTGGTCGACTGGAGGCTGTGCTACCTGCTCGCCATTCTGCTGTTCGGTCTGGTTGCCGCCCTTATCCTTGCCACCGCCCTTGTGCTTGCGCTGGACATCCTTCTGGCTGTCCAGAATGGGGGCTGCGTTGGGATCGACCGGGGCTTCGCCCTGAACCGGATTTTCACCCTGGACCGGCTGCGCGCCAGTGACGGGCTGCTCGCCAGTAACAGGTTGCTCATCTGTAACAGGCTGTTCGCCGGTGGCGGGCTGTTCCGCTGTTGCCGGCTGTTCGCCGACAGGCTTCTTGCCATGCTTCTTCTTGTCCAGCGGCTGTTCGCCCTCGGCAGGAGCAGCCTGCTGGTCGGTCGGAAGCGGTTCAGCCTGCGGCACGGGCTCTCCGGCAGGCGCTTCTGTCTTGACCGGCGCCTGTTCCGCAGGGGCGGCCTCGATTTGCTGGTCCTGCTTGTGCTTTTTCTTGCGCGGGTTCGCCTGCTCATTGTCGTTTGCGGGCGCGACCTGTTCGGCAGGTGCAATCTGTTCGGCCGGCTGTTCCGCAGGGGCAGCCTCGATCTGCTGCTGCTGGTCATGCTTCTTCTTGCGCGGCTTGAGCGGCTGTTCGTCGACTGCCGGGGCTGCCTGTTCGACGGGCTGTTCGGCAGGGGCCGCTTCGATCTGCTGCTGCTGATCGTGCTTCTTCCTGCGCGGCTTGAGCGGCTGTTCATCGACTGCAGGGGCTGCCTGCTCGACAGCAGGAGCGGCTTGCTCTGCCGGCGCTGCCTCGATCTGCTGTTCCTGCTTGTGCCTCTTCTTGCGGGGCTGCTGTTCTTCGACGGCTGGAGCCGCCTGTTCGATTGGGGCAGATTCCGTCTGCTGCTGCTGCTGCTGATCGTGCCTCTTCTTGCGGGGCTGCTGTTCTTCCACAGCTGGAGCGGCCTGCTCGGCTGGAGCAGATTCTGTCTGTTGCTGCTGGTCCCGCTTCTTCTTTTCGGGCTTCTGTTCCGGTTCTGCCTGCTGGTTCTGCGCACAGGCTTCGGCCGATTCCCCTTCGGCGCAAGCTGCTTGCGCCAGGATGAGCGGTGCTGCCGTGCGCTGCAGCGGGGCGAATGCGGCACTGCCGTGCAGCGGGAACGCGCCCAACGGCGCGGATGCCATCAGCAGGCCAAGCGCTGTGCCTGCCAGAATCCGTGGTTGGCGTTTCATGTCAAAAATTCTCCTTGTGGGTCCCATCCCTGCCCAAACTGTCCTTAACCGGATTGGTTCCGATTTGCAGGCATTACCGGCAGCGAAGGACGTTTGGCCGGCGTTTTGAAGGCGATTTCGTGTTTTTCGTATGGTGCGGCCGGCAATTGCGACCATCGCGCTGCTTGACCTTGACGCCAACGCGGGCCACATCCCCGCAATGGACACGCCATTCTGGAAAACCAAGACGCTGGAGGCGATGACCCCGACCGAGTGGGAGTCGCTCTGCGACGGGTGCGGCAAATGCTGCCTGTCGAAACTCGAGGACGAGGACACCGGCGAAATCTACTGGACAAGTGTCGGCTGCCGGCTGTTCGACGCTCAGACCTGCCGCTGCTCGGACTACGCCAACCGGCTGGCGCGGGTTCCCGACTGTGTCGGGCTGACGCCGCAAAATGTGCGCACCATCAGCTGGCTGCCCAGGACATGCGCCTACCGGCTGGTCGCCGAGGGCCGCGATCTCTACTGGTGGCACCGGCTGGTTTCGGGAAGTGCCGAGACCGTGCACGAGGCCGGCATCTCGATCCGCGGCCGGGTCAGCGCCAGCGAGACCGAGCTTGCCGAGCCGGAGGACTATTTCGACCATATGCTCGACGACGAGCCCTGAATCGTTTGCGGAACAGACTTTGCGCTCAGGCGTTTTGGGCGATCAGGCGTTTGGGAGATCGGATTTTTTTGGGGTTCAAGATCGTTTGCAAACGGGGAAGGTCGGAATTCCATCTGCTTTCGCCTGGTCCTGCGGATTAACCGAAAATGAACAGCCGGTTCGCAATGAGTTCAGACTGCAAGGAGCATTCTCCGCTCCATCGGTTCGACGAAGACGGGCAGAAAAAGGCCCTCAACAAGGAGAGAAGACAATGTTCAACGTGATCAAGACCGCGACGCTTTCAGCCATGATCGGCCTTAGCACGCTTGCCGCCATCCCCGTCGCTCATGCCGACAGCATCTATCTCGGCTTCGGCAACAACAACGATCCCCGCTTCGGCGTCTATACCGGAGACGACGACAACTACTATCGCCGCCGCCATCACCGCCATGACGACAACGAATGGCGCCCTGACGACCGTGGCGGACGCCGGTTCTGCTCGCCCGAGCGTGCTCTCGACAAGGCCGAGCGCATGGGTCTGTACCGCGCCCGCATCGTCGACATCAACCGCCGCACGGTGAAGGTTGCAGGCCGCCAGGACGGCGACCGCGTGCTGGTCGTGTTTGCCAATGAGCGCGGCTGCCCGGTCCTCTACCGCTAAGGCGAAGATTGGGGACACGACCTTCTACGAAGGTCAGTCTGGAGTAGTATGAGCCCCTCCACACAGGAATGCGCGGCTCAAAACAAAACCCCGGAGGATCGATCCTCCGGGGTTTTTCATTTTTGTCATGAATGACGTTTCAGGCGCCAGTCACTTCAGCTCGAAAGTGCCAGTCACTTCAGCTCGAACGTGACGGTGACCTGCACCGCATAGGAATTCTCGCCGGCCTGCACCGGAACCGCGGCACCGGCCGCGTCGAAGGCCTTGGCGTTGATCGGCATCGGCGCCGGCGCGACATTCTGGTCGGTGATCTCGAGCACCCGGCCGATGCTGACGCCTGCGGCTTGGGCGAGTGTCTTGGCCTTGGCCATGGCGTTGGCGACCGCTTTCTTGCGGGCTTCGGTGATGGCCGCCGCCGGATCCTCATTGGTGAAGGCGATGCCGCCGCCCTGGTTGACGCCGAGCGACACTGCCTTGTCGAGGATGTCGCCGGTCTTGTCGATATCGCGGATCCGCACCGAAAGCGTGTTGGTCACCTGGTAGGCGACGAGCTCGGCCTCCTGGCTGCCGTCCGGCTTGTTGGTGTAGTTGTAGCGCGGGTTGATCTGGATGCCGGCGGTCTGCAGGTCGCGTTCCTTGATGCCGGCCGATTTCAGCGCCGCGATCACGGCGGCCATCGCATCATTGTTGGCATCGAGCGCCGCGCGCGCGGTCTTTGCCTCACGCATGACGCTCAGCGTCAGCAGCGCCAGATCGGGTGCCATGGTCGCATCGCCTTCACCGGAGACAATGATGCGGGGTGATGGCGGAGAATCGGCAGCGCCGGCGATCGCCGGAAAAGCGATTGCGGCAGCAAGTGCTAGGGGTAAAAGATATCTGGTCATGAAAATCTCCTTGGTCAGCGATCCGGTCGCACCTGCCAACTAGGGCGCGAATATGGGCTGATTTGGGCGATCGCTTCCAGCCCTTCCGGAAAGCCTTGTGCCGCTCGGGGAAAAACATTAATCCAGCCCACGTGGGGCCTGTAGCTCAATGGTTAGAGCCGGCGGCTCATAACCGCTTGGTTGGGGGTTCGAGTCCCTCCGGGCCCACCAACTTGTTACAAATCAGTATTTTACCCTTAATTCTTTGAGTTTGAATTGAGCGTTGTCGGGTAAGCCTCTGCCTTTTTGGTGAAATGTTTTGGGCCCGTTCGTCAATTTTCTCCGTCTCGTTGATGGCACCCGTCACACGTAGCTCAACAACTCCGGCTTCGAAAGACCTTCCAGCGATGCATGCGGTGATCGGCGGCTAGGACGTGCAATTGGGCGGGTTCTGATTTCGGCTGCAGGCTCAAAATGCTCGAAGGCGTTCGTCGTTCGGTTGATCAACGTCCACAGTTGGCACCTTGCCTAAGGCATATTCTTTTCCAGCATTCGCGCCCTGAGCAAGGCTGCGGGCGTCGGTGTGCGCCAGACGACCTGATAGGCTTCGGCCACATTGCGGGCGGTGGCGCTGAGGCCGGGAAGCGTCATCAACGGCGGCTGCTCGTTGCCGAGGTCAACGGTCGTCATCAGGATCTCCTTTCCTGCATGGCGGATCGCGGCGGTGGCGGCGGTCGCCTAGAGAGCGAACTCAATCTAGCGGGATTTTGCGCGGGCTGCCGGTTTCCGGATCCTAGGATGGAGAGATGGAGGCGCCGACGAGTGCCGGCGCCGCGTATATCGCGAGTGGAGAGGAAGAGACCGGGAGCGGTCAAAGCGTAGGATTCTAAATTTCGGCGATATGTTCGGGAACAGATCCGCCTAAGCCACCTGGCCGTCACGGATGGACGAGAAATAGCGGTCGGTTCCTACCTGCCCGCCCTTCAACGCAACCTCCAGCCCGTCGATCGCCTTGACGCGCGAATGGGTGACGCAGAGCGGCGAGCCTGGTGACGCCGGCAGCGGCATCCTGACGGTCAGCGCATCGACGCCCATCTGCCCCAGTGCGTGGCTCGACGTGTCGCCGCCGGCGATGATGACGCGCTTGAGGTCCTGTTCTTCGGTCAGTTGCCGCAGCAGCGTGCCGAGGCCGCGGCCGAGCTTGTGGCGGGCGCCTTCCTGGTGGTCGATCTCGGCGCCGCGATCCGCCGCGGGGCCGAGCGCCGTGTAGAGGATGACACTGCGCCCAGCTTCTAGGCTGGCGCGGCCGCTTGCCGCCGCGCGCGCGATCGCCTGTCCGGAATGCTCCGAGACCAGTTCGATGGGATCGACTTCGATGCCGTCGAAGCCGTCGGTCAGCGCGTGGCGGATTTGCCGTTCCGTGGTCGGCGAGCAACTTCCCGAGACCACCGCGACGCGGCCGGCAGCGCCCGGCGGCGAAAAGCGGGACTCGGCGCCAACGGCGGCATTTTCCGACCATTCGGCGAGCAGCGCGTACTCGACGCCGGACGAGCCGACGACGAAGGAACCGCCTGGCTTGCGCGTGCGCCAGATCTCCTTGCCGGCGAGCGCCTGGCTTTCCGGACTGTTGACATCGATGAGCACGATCGCGGCGCCGTCTTCGGCGAGGCGATCGAAGGCCGCCGACCGGTTGGCCGAACGCAGCGTCGCCAGGTCGAGCAATCCCGAGGGCAGCGCGGTCTGCCGCGACAGATGGATCAGAAGGTCAGCCTCGTCCATCGGTGTCGCGGGATGGCGGCTCATCACCGGATGGCGGTCGATGCGGAAATATTTGTCGCGATACGCCGCGAACAGATGGCCAAAGGCGGTGTAGCGCTTGAGCTGCGGCGCGCCGACCAGCAGCGGCACGCTGTCTTGCGCAAAGACCGAGCGGCCGATCTCAATGGCGCGCCCGATGCTGCCGATCGTCGGGCTGGAATCGAAGGTCGAGCAGACCTTGTAGTGGCAGATCGCCCCGTTCAGCGTCTTCAGCCAGGCGAACGCATCGCGCAGGTTCGTGTCCATCCAGTGCGGCGTCTCGCTGCGGCTGGTACCGGCCAATCCGATAGCGCGGCAATGGTTGAACTGCGCCAGCATGGCCTCGTCCGGCTGACGCATGAACAGCACGGTCGGCACGCCGCCGAGTTCGAGCGCCTCCATGACGTCGGTCGAGCCGGTGAGATCGTCGCCATAGTAGCTGAGCAGCAGATCTCGCATCGCTTCAGGCCGCTTTGCCGTCGCCGAATTTTTCGATCGACCGCGCCAGCTCAGGATGGCTCAACGAAAAGTCCGCCAGCGGAATGCCGTCGACCGCAGCCTGCCAGGCCTGCTGCACGGCGCGCACGCCGGCGCCCGGCCCGTCCGGATGGCTGACGATGCCGCCGCCGCAGAGATAGAGAAGATCGACTGTGCGGCCGGTGCGTGCATAGGTCTCTGGCGCCTGCCCGCCCCATTGACCGGAACCGGCGACCGGCAAGGCGCAATCATCGGGCGAAAAGATCGGCGTCGTCACCGCCTTGAAGGATTCGACAAAGGACGCATCCGGCTCCCAGTATTTAGATTGGATGCCGTTGATCTGGAACTGGTCGACGCCGAGCAGCCGCCAAAACTGCTGCCAGACCTTGAAATCCATGCCGAGGCCGGGATGACGGGTGAGAATGTCCCAGCCATTGCGGTGCGCGTGCAGCACCAGGCTGGAGCGTTTCCTGAGGAAAGCCATGCCGCCAAAGCCGATGGAATTGATGTTGACCACCGCGCAATTGCCGCCGGCCTTGGCCACAAGATCGTGGTTGCGCATCATCTCGTCGGGGTCGGCATGCGAGATACCGAAAGCATACATCACCTTCTTGCCGGTCTTCTGCTCGTGGTCGAGGATCAGCGGCATGATTGCTTTCACCCGTTCCGCCAAGGGCGAATAGGCCGGGCTCATCAGCTTCTCGTCGTCCTTGATGAAATCGACGCCGGCGGCGATCAGCTCACCCACCATTGCCGCCGTCTCATGTGGCCTGAGCCCTAGCGCGGGCTTGACGATGGTGCCGATGATCGGCCGATCCGTGACACCGGTCAGCTGGCGGCTGCCGGCGACGCCGAATTGCGGACCTGAATGCGCCCAGCGGAATTGCTCCGGCAGCCTCATCTCGACGACGCGAATGCCGGACAGGCCTTTGATCGAATAGGCGCCGCCGATGGCAATGGTCATCAGCGCCGACAGGTCGGTGCCGATGGCATCAAACGGAAAGGCGATGTCGACATCGGCGCGCTTGAACGGCCCGTCGCCGGCTTCGGGAAGCGACGGCCTGTCAGCCTCCGGCAAATGCCGTATCGCCAGCACGCGCGCCGCCACCCGGGCCTTCAGCTCCTCGGTCTCACCGGGCAGCGCAACGAAGGTTCCGGTCGACTGGTCGCTGGCGATCTTGGCCGCCAGCGCCTCGATGCTGCCTGATGTCTCGATACGGTAGGTGAGCGTGATCATGGTTCGTTGTCTGAGGCCGAAGGAGGTTCGAAAAGAGTTCCTTGATCGTCGAAATCTGGTATAATGAGTACATAAGCTTTGCAAGCAATATCCTGTCTTGAGGCTATGGCCGATCGGGGCGACAGCCATTCCGGGAATAGCTGTGGCAGTGCTAGATAGACACAAGGTCAAGGGAGTGATTCGCGACGATGAACCGTTCGGAGCCGATCGTCCGGCGCAAGCTTTCCGACGAAGTGTTTTTGCGGCTGAAGCGCCTGATCACCAGCGGAGAACTGACGCCGGGCGACGACATGCCGTCGGAGCGCGAGCTGATGGAGCGTTTCGAGGTCGGACGTCCCGCCATCCGCGAGGCGATGCAGGCGCTGAGCAACATGGGCCTCGTCGCCATCTCGCACGGCGAGCGCGCCAAGGTGCTGCAGCTGACCGCCAAGTCGATCATCAAACAGGTCGACGGCGCCGCCAAGATCATCCTGTCGTCATCGAAGGACACGCTGGAGCACCTGAAAACCGCGCGCATCTTCTTCGAGCGCGGCATGGTGAGGGAAGCCGCCGAAAACGCCACCGCCGAGGACGTCGAGCGGCTGCGGGCCACCGTGGCCGAACAGCGCGGCTTTCGCGGCGATTCCGAGGCCTTCATCTCCGCCGACATGAAGTTTCACACCCAGATCGCGGCGATTTCAGGCAATCCGATCTATGTCGCCGTCAGCGAGGCGATGCTGGGTTGGCTGAAGGAATATCACACCGAGATGCTGATCTGGACCGGCAAGGAACAGTTCACGCTGACCGAGCATGAAGAGATCATCGGCCGCATCGAGAAGAAGGATGCCGACGGCGCCGAGAAGGCGATGATCAAGCATCTCGAGCGCTCGCGCGCGCTCTATGTGATGAACTCCGAAAAATAGGTCAGTCGAACCGGGCGATCGCGTAGGGCGCCATCACGAACTGGCCTCGGCTAAGCGCTGAGATATCGACCGGCACGTCACCCGCTGTCAGGTTCGCCAGCCAGGCGATTGTCTTGCCCGAAGCGGAGCGCCCGGCCAGCGCCAGCACCTTGGTCTCGTCGCTCGTCCTTGCCGCCACATGCGCAAGGCCGGCCATGTCGCAAAGCCCTCTTATGGCCTCAAAGACAGGCCGAGGTGATCCTTCCGCGACGGGTTCGCCGGACGACGCCAGCACACCGAATGGCCCGGTGAAGCTGGAGAGCGTGAGCAGTTCCAACCCGGCCGGCGCCACGCGCGCGGCATAGCCGATCGTCCATGCGGCAGCGAACAGGCCGACATGGCGAGGATCGCGGTCGGCCATGGCGATGCGCTGTCCCCCAGGATTGGCCTTGGTCGCGTCACCATAGGGGTTCTGGCGCATGGCAATCGTCGACGGCCCGATGCGGTACGGCTTTTCCCCGAAGATCGCCCGCGCCGATTGGGTGATGAAAGGCAGCGCCTCCAGCGATTGCATGACGCTGAGATCGTCGGCGGCATGCACGATCGGGCAGGTGCAATGGGTGACGAAGTCGAGCAAGCCCGCCGGCACGCGCTTGCGGTTGAGTTCGGTGAAGTAGCTGAACATGCCGCCGCCAAGGAGGATATCTGGAAGGGCGCGACGTGCCGCGGCATAGACCTTTTCGAGCGGAGGACAGTCCGGCCACGCGCTGCCCGGCGGCGTCGACTGCCGGTCGACTGAAGGCGAAACGGCAATGGCCGAGAGTTTTAGTCCGGCCCGGCGCACCCTATCGGCGACGGCTGAAAGTTCCGCGTCGAGATCGCCCACGCAGGCGACGACGCATTCCAGCGTCGTGTCGGCTGGATAGGCTGCTGCGAGCCGGGCAAAGGAGCGCAAAGCGTCGAGCCCATGACCGCGCATCGGATCGTAGTGGAAGATCAGGTGTTGCGGGCCAAGCGTAGAGAGCACCGGCAGGTTCACGAGTGCTGCTTCGACCTCATCCGGGTAGATGATCACGCCGATATCCGGCAGCCTCTGCCCGGCCTCGCCGAGCTCGACACGGACGGGTTCGGTGCTTGCTGCGGCAGCTGGCATTTTCCCCTCGCCGGTGATGCGCAGGCTGATCGTCTGCCGGACGGGTTGACCGGCAGGCAGCACATAGGGCCATGGCAGCGCCAGCGGCCGCACATAGGTCTTGTAGGACGCATCCGACCAGTTGCGCTGGTCTTCCATCTCGAAAGTATCGCCTTCCATCCGGCACTCGGCGCTGACGCCGGGCCGCACCTCATGCGTGATGGCGCGCATGTCCTTGAAGGGCTGCCAGGGATCGATCAGCAACGGCAGCTTCGTATCCACCACGCTGCCGTCGGTGTGCTCGACCGTCACCGGACTGCCGGCGAGGCCGGCGATCGGATGCAGGATGCAGAAGCCGCAGCGGTTGGTCTCGAAATCGCTTTCGGGCAGAGCGCTGACATCGAAGATCAGACGGCCGTCGGCGTAGCCCTTGATGCTGGCGCGGAAGCCGAGCCGGCTTCCACCCGGCCCCGTGCAGCTTGCCGAATAGCTGACCGAGAAGGCGTTGGCGTTCCGGTCGACGACAAGCTCGGTCAGTTCAGGCTCGTAAGTACCCCAGTCGCGGTCGCGCACAATATAGGCGATGGCGCGCAGCACTTCGGTGCCGCCATGGCGGATGGTGCGCAGATTGCCGTTGACGAAGTCGGCACTGAGCAGGCCCGCACTCAGCCTGACCGGCTCGGCCTCGACAGCATGCGTGCCGTTCAGAAGGAAGGCATCGGCTGTCATTTCAGCAAGGCGTCGAGCTGGACCGGTTCGTGGCTCGCGGCGCCCAGATAGGCGGCCTCGACCAGCGCGAATGTCTTCAGATTGTCGGCGCCTGAGGTGGCGGGCTCTGTTCCTTTCGCCAGACACTCGACCCAGTGCTTCTGGATGGCGACGACGCTTTCCTGGATGTTGTGCCAGGGCCGCGACGCCCAGGATAGCAGCGGCGGCGATACGTCTGTGGCCCTTGTTCCGTTCTTGCCCGTGACCGTAAGCCGATATCCTTGCGCCAGCCGGATCGTGCCGTCGCTGCCGTCGATCTCGATCAGCGTTTCGGGAAACGGCTCGACCGCAAGCTTCGTCGCATAGCTGCAGTCGACGACTGACGTGGCGCCGCTCTTATGATCCATCAGCATCGTCGCAACATCTTCGCCTGATATGCTCGGATTGATGCGCGCCGTTCGCGTCGTGATCGTCGACACGTCGCCGAGCAGGAACCGGGCAATGTCGAGACTATGGATGCCGAGATCCTCGATGATGAAGCGCTTGCCCTTGGCGAGATAGGGCTGGCCGGAAAACACATCATAGGCCGAGCGGAACGAGATGCGCCCGAAGAACGGCGTGCCGATTTCGCCGCTGTCGAGCACGGCGCGCACCGCCTGGATCGGCGACTGCCAGCGAAAATTCTCATGCACCATCATCGGTACGCCAGCTTCCACGCAGGCTTTCACCATCGCCTTGGCGGCGGCAAGCGTCGGCGCGAACGGTTTCTGGCAGATCGCCGGCACGCGATGGGCGGCCGCCATCTCGACCAGCGGACGATGACTGGGCGCGGTGGTGGCGATGTCGACGAAATCCAGGCTCTCGCCGGCAAAGAGTTCGGCAGCGTCGGTGTAGCGCTTTGCGATGCCGAACTGGTCGCCGACGATCCGCAGCCGGTCCGGGTCGCGGTCGCAGATGGCGACGATCGTGGCGCCCACTATGTCGCGCCAGGCATGCATCTGGTTGACGGCGAAGAAGCCGCAGCCGATCAGCGCTCCGCGCAACTCCGCCATGTTCAACCTGCCCTTGCCATCTGCATCAGCGTCACCCGGCTCTGCAGTCGGCGCTGCGCCTGGTCGACGACGACGGCGACGATGATGACAAGGCCCTTGATCACCATCTGCCAGAACGAACTCACCCCCATCATCACCAACCCATCGGAAAGAATGCCGATAACGAACGCGCCGACGATGGTGCCGCCGATCGTGCCGCGCCCGCCCGACATCGAGGTGCCGCCGAGCACCGCCGCAGCGATGGCATTCAATTCGAAACTTTCACCCGTCGCCGGATGCGAGGCCATCAGTTCGGACGAGATGATCAGGCCGACGATCGCCGCACAGAAGCCGGAGAACATGTAGACGAACATTTTCACCATGTTGACACGCACGCCGGAAATTCGCGACGCCCGTTCATTGCCGCCGACGGCGAAGATGTGGCGGCCGAGCGGCGTGTATTTGGCGAGATAGGCCGCCGCCAGCGCAACGACGATCAGGATCCAGATCGCCACCGGCAGGCCGAGCAGCCGGCCGGCGCCGAGGAAGCCGAAGCCGGTGGTGCCGAGCTCGGGCTTGCCGACCAGGTTGGGGAAGGTGCGGCCATCCGACGACAGCAGCGCCAGGCCGCGCGCGACATAGAGCACGCCGAGCGTAGCGATGAACGGCGCAACATTGAGCCTGGTGATCAGCAATCCGTTGACGGCGCCGATCAGGATGCCGACCGCCAGAGTGATCAGCGCGATTTCGACCACGTTGAAATAGATCGTGTAGCCAATCTGCAGGTCGATGCCGTTCAGCACCAGGAAGCCGGCGACCATACCGCATAGGCCGACGATCGAGCCGACCGAAAGGTCGATGCCGCCGGTGATGATGACGAAGGTCATGCCCATGGCCAGGAACGCGTTCAGCGCCACATGTTTCGACATCAGGATCAGATTGGCGGTCGACAGGAAGTTCGGCGCCGCGATCGAGAAGAAAATCAGCACGGCGATCAGCGCGATGAAGGTCCGGAGCTTCATCAACGTCAGCAACATGGAGCCGCTCGAAACCGAGGGCACAGCCGCCTTGGCCGGGATGTCAGTCATGGGCGGGGTTCTCCGTGTGCGGGGCCGGTCCGTGGCCAAGTGCCGAGGCAGCGACCAGGACCGCCTCCGTCGCCTCGGCGCGATCGAACATGCCGGTCAGTTTTCCATTGCTCATCACCGCGATGCGGTCGGACAGCGCCATCACCTCATCGAGATCCGAGGTGGCGAACAGGATGCCCAGCCCGTCGCGTGAGAGTTTGCGCATGGTGCGGAAGACGTCGGCCTTGGCGCCGACATCGATGCCGCGGCTCGGCTCGTCCATCAGAAGTACCTTCGGTCCGGTGAGCAGCGCCTTGCCGATCACCACCTTCTGCTGGTTGCCGCCCGACAGCGACGAGACCTCCTGTGCCGGGTCAGCGACCTTGATCGCCAATTCCCGCACCATATGCGTCACCGCCTGCTTTTCGGGACCGCCGCGAATATGAAACAGGCGCACGAACCGCGACAGGCTGGCCAGCGTCAGATTGCTGGCGACCGAAAGGATCGACACCAACCCTTCGCGCTGGCGGTCTTCGGGGATCAGCGCCAGCCCGCGCCGGATGCGCCGCGTCGTGTCGCGCTCCTTGACCTTTTTGCCGGCGATGAAGATCGCACCGGTGGCCTGGCCATGGCGGCCCATGATGCAGTCGAACAGCTCGCTGCGCCCGGCCCCCATCAGGCCATAAATGCCCAAAATCTCGCCGGCGCGCAGCGACAGCGAGACATGGTCGACGGCCAATCCACCGGTCGCGCGTGGCAGGCAGATATCCTCGGCACGGAATATTTCCTCGCCGGGAACATGGCCGTCGGCCTTGGCAAAATCCTTGGCGTCGGAGCCGATCATCTGCCGCACGATCCATCGCGCGTCGACGTTTTTCATCTCCTCCTGGCCGGTGATGTGCCCGTCGCGCAACACGGTGATGTAGTCGCCGATGCGGATCAGCTCTTCGAGCCTGTGCGAGATGTAGACGATGGCCACGCCGCGCGCCTTGAGGTCGGCAATCACCTTGAACAGGATCTCGACTTCCGCCGCACTCAGCGCCGAGGTCGGCTCGTCCATGATCAGGATGCGCGCATCGAGCGAAACCGCCTTGGCGATCTCGACCAACTGCTGCTGTCCGATGCGCAGATCCTCGACCAGCATGTCCGGCCGGATGCCGGCCTGGAGCCGTTCGAGAAATTGCGCGGCGCGGCGCTCCTGCTGCTTGCGGTCGATCTTGCGGAAACGGTTGGTGATCTCGCGCGTGGCAAAGATGTTTTCGGCGACGGTCATATTGCCGAACAGGTTCAGTTCCTGGAACACCATGCCGATGCCGTGGTTCACTGCATCTCCCGATGACAAGAAGGAAACCTCTTCCCCTTCCAGGAGAATCCGGCCGTGCGTCGGCTGTTCGACGCCGGCGATGATCTTCATCAGCGTCGATTTGCCAGCGCCGTTTTCGCCGACCAGCACATTGACCGCGCCCTTGCGCACCTCGAAGTTCGCCCGCTTGACCGCAACGGTGCCGGAATAGACTTTCGAGACGTCTTCCAGCTTCAGAATGACATCGTGGGCACTCATGGCTTCGGCCCGATTTCTGCCTCCGCCGGGGTCACCAGCGGCAGGTCCTGGCCGCTTTCGAGCGTATAGGCGCCGAGAACCTTGGCGGTCCGGCCTTCCAGCCCGTCGCGCGGCAGTTTGGAAAGCACGGTCTTGTCGGCAAAGGCGTTGAACGCCTTGCCGAACTGGGCAAAATCGATCTGGTTGGTGAAATCATTGAACTGGATGAAATCGAGGCTGTCGCGCAGCGCGGTTCCCCGCATCGCCGGTCCGATCTGCACCCGCGCATCCGCCTTGCCGTCGCCGTCGACATCGATATCCATCGTCGCCGCGCGCGACGCTGTGTTGGCGGCGATGATCTTGCCCTCAACGCGAACCGCGAAGGTCCAGGGGGAATTCGCCTGCTTGCTCGGATTGCCATATTTGGCGCCGGCGGAAGCGGGATCGGTTTTCGCCAGCGCGTGCACCTCGGCAAACAGCCCGGCTTTCCGCTGGAGATACGGCACCACCTTCGCCGCCCAGATCTCCTCGACCATCTTGTCGGGATTGAAGGCGGCAGCGTTGCCGCTGTCCCCGGACTGCGTCGGCAGAATCTTGCAGGCGGTCAGGCTGATGCCGAGTGTCACGGCAAGGATCGGCCAGGTCGGCTTGTTGTTCAGCATGGCGGCCTGTTGTTCAGCATGGTGGTCGGCACCCACGGAAAATGGCGGCGAGGGACGCCCCTTGGGATCGCCCCTCGCTATTCATGTCACGCCGGCTCAGTTGGTCAGCGCAAAAGTTTCCAGCTTCGGGGCATTGTCGCCATTGACCAGAACGCAGTCCATCAACTGCTTTTCCTTAGCCGGCGACTTCTTGTTCTTGATGAAGTCGCTGGCCTGCTCGACCGCCATCTGCGCCTGCGCGAAGGCCGGCTGCAGCACGGTAGCCTTGATGCCGCCCGCGGTGATCGAATCGCGCACATCGTTCGATCCGTCGAAACCGACGACGATGACGTCCTTGCGGTTTGCAGCGACCAGCGCCGCATAGGCGCCCATCGCCATCGTGTCGTTGCCGGAGATGACGCCCTTGATGTCGGGGTTGGCTTGCAGGATCGATTCCATCTTGGCGTAGGCCTCGGTCTGGCTCCAGTTGGCCGACTGCTGGGCGACCATCTTCAGGTCCGGATAATCGTCGATGACGTCGTGATAGCCCTTCGAGCGGATGCCGGCATTGGTGTCGGATTCCTTGCCGACCAGTTCGACGAAATTGCCCTTCTCGCCCATCAGCTTGACGAATTCCTGCGCGCCGAGCTGGGCGCCCTGGTAATTGTTGGAGACGATCTGCGCCACGGCGACACCGGTGGCGTTGATCTCGCGGTCGATCAAGAAGGAGGGCACGCCGGCGTCCTTGGCCTTCTGCACGGCTGCGACGGTGGCGTCGGCGCCGGCATTGTCGAGGATGATCGCCTTGGCGCCGCGGCCGATCGCCGTGTCAATCAGCTCGGACTGCTTGTTGGCGTCGTCGTCATGGACGAGCACCAGTGCTTCGTAGCCGAGTTCCTTGGCCTTGGCTTCTGCGCCGACGGCTTCCGCCTTGAAGAACGGATTGTCGTGCGAGGGCGTGATGATGGCAATGAGATCGGCAGCATAGGCGGGTGCCGCCGTGCCAAGCGCCAGCATCCCGGCAAAAGCCGCGAGTGTCATTCTGCGTGTGAGTTTCATGATGTCCTCCCGTTTGAAAAACTGCCTTGATTGACCAAGGCCACTGCCTGCATTGAATTCGTTCGCAGCGCGGGCCGCCGATCGTTTCGGGCTCAAAGGCCGGTTGCCGGCTTTCCCCAAACGATCGTTGCTCCCCGGCCATCCTCCACTCGTCCAGGCTTCGAACTCCCTGCGAAACCTTGTCGATCCGAGCCATAAACAGCTAAGCCAACTGGTATGATGAGTCAATCACAAATTCAGATGATATGTACCTGATGAGCGTTCTAAGCTAAGCGTCGGCGACGATGCTTCCAGGCGTTCCGGCAAGCGCTTGGATAGACCTCAGGTGATGCGCTGAATGCTCGCGGCGATCTCTTCCGGCTCGAACACCCGCTTCCAGTCGTTGCGCATCAGCACCGGCTTGCCAAACTCGATCGCCTTGTTGCAGGCGTCGGAGAACACGCCCTTGGTTTCGCCGAAGATGACGGCGCCAAGCACGTTCATATGACCGAGCAGGAAGTCGAGCGCGGCTTGCTTGTCGACGCCACGAGCCACGACCTCGTCGACGGCTTCCTTCATGACGACGAGCAGCGAGGCGCATACGGTTTCCGAAAGGCCGGGCTCCAGCAACGCCATCTGATCGACAGTGACACGGTGCGAGCGCATCACCGGCGCCCAGATGATCTTGGCGATCGCCTCGCCCTTGGCGTAATCCTCTTCCGGCCCCTGCATCAGCGCGCTGACCATATGCTGCTTGGCCTTGACGCCGCCGAAATAGTCTTTTTTGGCCGCCATATCGGTCTCGTCGTTGAAGATTGGTGGATGGCAGGGATGGGTGACGAAATAGGTTAGGTCCGGCCGCTTCGGCAAATGGCCGGCGAACGGTGCGGCGGCGTCGAGCACCACGACCATCGTGCCCGATGCGAGCTTGCTCTCGATGCTGGCCGCCACCTTGCCGATATGCGTGTCCGGAACCGCCAGGATCACCACATCGGCGCCGTCGAGCGCTTCATCGGCGCTGACGGCATCGAAGCCCAGCCCCGACTTCAGCCGCTCGCGGCCGGCCTCGCTGACTTCGACATGGCGTATCGCATACGGCGAGCCGCGAAAATTGGTCGACAGGCGGTAGCCCATTTTGCCGCCGGCACCGAACAGCGCAATCGTTGTCATGTCATCCTGCTCCTAATTTTCCAACGATGGCTGAACCGATCGTCATCTTATTGACTGGTATAATCACTCTACCATACATCGACGATTTGAACAGACCCTGATGAAGCAGCCGAGATCTGCGGCTGGCCGGTATCAGCCGGCAGTGGCGCCACGGAACGGCCTGTTAGCGTTCTCGGACATTTACCTTCGCGGAACATAGGGCGAAGGTCGTGCCGCGTTGCGAACCGACGGCTTGGCATGGGTGTCTGCGATAGCTCGTTCAGGCCGCCGGCGTTCTTGCTCGTTCTTGGATTCTGCCAAAGGTGCCGCTTCTGATATCCCGTCGCCTGCATGCGGAAACATTTTCCCACATGGTTGCAAAAAATTCCCTGATAGATCCGATAGGGTATTCGACTCCTAAACAATTGAAATTGCATATCAATCATGGACGCAATTCAACCACTTCCTCTTTTACTGACGTAATTCCCTATGTTTTGGGCTTTATCAGGGAAATTCTCTCGGAGACGGTTCGCTTCAGACTGCCACCACCATCAACTTGTTCAGGCGGCGCGGGCGAAGCGGTCGACCCTGAAATCGTCGAGCGGCGTTTCGCAACGGTCGGTCATGATGAGTTCGGCCATGGCGTCGCCCACGCCTGGACCGAGCTGGAAGCCGTGTCCGCTGAAGCCGAAGGCGTGGAACAGGCCTGGCGTCGTCGCCGAGCGCCCCATGACCGGCAGCATGTCCCTGACATAGCCCTCGCAACCGGACCAAGTGCGGATGACCGTGGCCTGCGCGATCGCCGGCATCAGTCGCGCGACGGCGCGCAGCTGGGTAGGCAGGCGCAGGGGGTCGGCGGCCGCGTGGCCGGGATCTAGATCCACCGGCACCCTTTCGGCCGCGCCGCCGAAGACGATGTTGCCGCGCTCGACCTGGCGCAGATAGGCGCCATAGTCCTTGTCGCGCGTCCAGATGCCGACCACCGGCAGAATCCGATGCGGCAGCGGCTCGGTCACGCCCATCTGCGGGCCATAGGCGTCGAGCGGGACCTCTTCGCCGAACTGCGCGGCGATGCGCGCACCCCAGGCTCCGGCGGTGTTGAGCAGGCAGCCGGCGGCGAATGTACCTTTCGAGCTGGCGACAAGAAAACCGGAGCCCGTGTGGGTGATCTTCTCTACCTCGGCGCCCTCGATGATTTCCGCGCCGAGCTTGCGAGCTGCCTCGGCAAAGGCAGGCGCGATCAGCCGCGGATTGCCGCTGCCATCTTGTGGGGAGAACGACGCCGCGATCGCTTCGGGACCGAGCCCGGGAAAGCGGGCACGAATCTCGCTTGGGCCGAGTTCCTCCAGCTCAAGGCCCCAGGGGCGCGCCGCCTTGGCATAGGCCCGCATGTCGGCGAGACTGCCTTCATCGAAGATCAGCCGGATGTGACCGGTGGCGCGGAATTCGACGTCGCGGCCAAGTATCTTTTCCGCCTCGCCCCATAGCTGGAGCGAGCGGTGGGCCAGCGGCAGCTGGGCCAGGTGGCGTCCCGTGCGGCGGATGTTGCCGAAGGAGGCAACAGTCGCTCCGGTACCGATCCGGTTGCGCTCGATAAGCGTCACGCGTGCGCCGCGCCTGGCGAGGAAATAGGCCGAAGCCGTCCCCATCAGGCCGCCGCCCAGCACGATCACATCCATAGTCGTTCCTTAGCGTAGAGCAGCTGATCCTTGGATGTATCCATCTTGTCCGCGCTGCGGCATTGCGTCAAAGATGGGTTTGGACAGAAGCCATAAGCTTTACCTATGGGGTGGCAATGCGGGCCCGGCAGCTCGAAGTGTTCATCGCCGTCATGCGCGCGGGCACCGTGACCGCCGCGGCGCGGATGCTGAACATCTCCCAGCCCGCTTTGAGCCAGATCCTGCTCCACACCGAGGACGAGCTCGGCTTCACCCTGTTCGAGCGTGTCAAGGGCCGGCTGCGGCCGACCCCGGAGGCGCTCGAGATCTTCCCTGATGCCGAGAGGTTGTCGGCGGGGCTAGAAGGCCTGCGCCGCAAGACCACCGATCTGCGTCTGGGCCGAACCGGGCTGGTGCGGGTCGCGGCTTCGCCGCCGCCGGCCATAGCCATATTGCCGCGCGCCTTCACCGGATTTCGGGCGCAGCATCCCAATATTCTGCTGCGTTCCCACATGGCGCCGATCGCCGCCATCATCGATATGCTGCGCGCCGGCGATGCCAGCCTCGGCGTGGCCATGGACGACCGCCTGCCTCCCGATATAGAGGCGGAAGTGGTCGGCAGCGTCGGCTTTTCATGCCTGCTACCCGCCGGGCATGTGTTGGCCGGGAAAACCGAGCTGACGCTCGCCGATCTCGCCGGCGAAGAATTGATATCGTATCGCGGCAACACCCGTCCCGCCGACGAACTGGCCCATGCGGCCCGCGCACAGGGCGTCACGCTTTCGCCGTCGCTCGAGGTCGACGTATCCATCTCCGCGGTCGGCTTCGTCCAGGCCGGTCTCGGTATAGGCCTCGTCGATGCGCTGCTGCCGTGGCACCAGTTTGCCGGGCTTGCCGTCAGGCCGCTCGCCGCGGGGCCGGAATTTCCGATCGCGCTGCTGACCTCGCGCACCCGACCTCTCTCGCGGGCCGATGAGATGATGCGCGACGAAATCCGCGCTGCCTGTTCCGCCGTCCTGGATGAGCATCGCGCGAACGCATAAGCAAGACTTATATCCTTGCTCATCATACGTCTTGGACCCGCACCGTCCGGTCATGCCAGTTTTGCGTTGGCAGACAGGAAGGGACGCATCATGGACAGTGCCATCACGGCGGATGCCGCGCAGAGCGGGGCCGACTGGAAGGTCGGCGTCGATATCGGCGGGACATTCATCGATTTCTGCGCGCTCGAAGCCCGTTCCGGACGGGTCGCCTCGCTGAAAGTGCTGACGACGCCGGAAGATCCGGGTGCCGAACTGATGACCGGCCTCACCCTTCTGGCCGAACGCGAAGGCTTTGATCCTACGCTCATGACGCGCTTTGTGCACGGCACGACCGTCGGCATCAACACGATCATCCAGCGCAAGGGCGCGCCGCTGGCGCTGTTCACCAATGCGGGCTTCGAGGACGTGATCGAACTCGCACGGCTGCGCATGCCGGACATGTATTCGCTGTTCTGCTCGCGGCCGGACCCGCTGATCTCGCGCGACATGGTGTTCGGCATTCCGGTTCGCATGCGTGCCGATGGAAGCGAATCCAAGGCACCGGACATGGCGGCGGTGGCCAGCGCGGTGGCGGCGGCAAAAGCGAATGGAGCGCAGGGGATCATCGTCTCCTTCCTCCATTCATGGCGCAACGCCGCGCAGGAGGCCGCCGTCAAGGCGACGATCGCGCGTCTCGCGCCAGACCTCTTCGTCTTCTCCTCGGCTGAGGTGTGGCCAGTCATCCGCGAATACGAGCGCAGCTCGACCGCCATTCTCAACGGCTATGTCCATCCGCGCGTCTCGGGCTATCTGACGGCACTGGAAGAGCGGCTGAAGGACCGCGGCGTGCCGGCCCGCCCGATGCTGACGAAGTCGAACGGTGGGCTGATGAACGCTGCCGAAGGCAAGCGCGCCTGCGTCAACATGCTTTTGTCGGGAACGGCCTCTGGGGTCATAGGCGCTTCGTGGCTGGCGCGCCAGGCAGGCGAAGACAGAATTCTTACCCTCGACATCGGCGGGACCTCGGCCGACTTCGCGCTCATCATCGGCGGCGAGGCGCAGTTCGGAACCGGCGAGCTGATCGGCGAATTTCCACTGCATATCCCTTCCGTGTCGGTGAGCTCGATCGGCGTCGGCGGCGGCTCGATCGCAAGTGTGGACGCGCAAGGGGTGCTGCGCGTCGGGCCGGAGTCGGCCGGTTCGACGCCAGGGCCGGCATGCTACGACCGGGGTGGCGAGCGGGCGACGGTGACGGACGCCATGGTGGTGTGCGGATGGCTTGGCCACAGCGAGATGGCCTACGGCCAGCTCAGGATCGATGCCGGACTGGCGCATCGCGCGGTCGGCGACCTTGCCGCCCGGCTCGGCCGCCCGATCGAGCAGACCGCGCAGGCGATCCTCGACATCGCGGTGTCGGAAATGTTCGTCGAGGTCGAGAAACTCGCCTCGCGCGCCGGCGTCGACCTGCGCGATTTCACGCTGATGCCCTTCGGCGGCGGCGGCCCCATGCTCGGCGCCTTCCTGGCCCGCGAACTCGGGATGAGGCGCGTCATGGCGCCGCGCCGCCCCGGCGTGGTGTCGGCGCTGGGCGGGCTGGTAGCGGATCTGCGCGGCGACTTCATTCGCACCATCTTCAGCCCGCTGTCGAGCATGTCGCTTGCCGGGATTCGCGAGGCCTTCGAAGCCCTGGCGCGCGAGGGTCGCGACTGGCTTGCGGCGCAAGGTCATGACGGGGAGGGGGAGCTCAGTCTGTCCTGCGATATGCGCTATGTCGGGCAGAGTTATGAGATCGAGGTCGTCCTTCAACCGGAATGGCTGACGGACAGCAATACGGCCGCCATCGCGCAAGCCTTCCACCTCACCCATGAGCAGCTCTACGACTTCCACGATCCGGACGGCGAGATCGAACTTGTGAATGTCCGACTATCCGCCGTAGGCGCGGGGCCGAAACTCTCCTTCCCGGACGTCGAGGAGATCGGCGCCGCCGCCATTCCGGCGCGCCGACTGGCGGTCTACACGGGCGTAGCCGTCGAGACCATCGACCTCCACGACCGGCAAGTCCTCGTGCCGGGCAGCACGTTCCACGGGCCTGCCGTGGTCGTTCAGGAAGACACCACCTTCGCTATTCCCGCGGGAGCGCAGGTACGGGTCGACCGTCACCTCAACCTTCTGCTGACCTTCCCGGAGTAAGGCCATGTTTGACCGGACAAACCTGCAGGTTCTGGCGAACCACACCCGCGCTGCGGCCGAGAACATGGCGCACACGCTGCACCGCACCGCGCACTCCGCCTTCGTCAAGGAGACGCAGGATTTTACGGTGATGCTGATGGACCGTTCAGGCGCGACCTTCGCCGTGCCGATGGACCTCGGCGCCACCTGGTACCCGGGGCTCTCGTATCACCGCGCGATCGCGATGGTCGACGACTACCGGCCGGGCGACGTCGCGTTCACCAACGATCCCTATTCCGGCCATGTCGCCACGCACGCGCCCGACACGCATCTGTGGAAGCCGGTCTTCGTCGACGGCGAGATCGTCGCCTGGACCGGAGGGCATATCCACAACACCGACATGGGCGGTGCGGTGCCGGCTTCGCTCAGCCGGGCGCTGACCGAAATCCATCAGGAAGGCATCCGCTTTCCGCCGATGAAGCTGGTGAACGAGGGCGTCTTCGACGAGACGATACTGCGGATCATGAGCACCAATGTGCGCAAGCCCGACCTCAACATCGGCGACATCAAGGCACTGGTCGGCGCGCTCAACACCGGCGAGCGCAAGATCCAGGCGATGGTGAGGAAGTTCGGCAAGGCCGGCTTCATCGAAGGCGTTTCCGCGCTTCTCGACCATGCGGAGGCGCAAGCGCGCGACGTGCTGCGCTCGATGCCCGACGGCACGTGGGAATTCGCCGACTATGCCGACGAGGATTCGGTCGAGGCCAATCCGTGCCGGCTGAAGCTGACGCTGACGATCAAGGGCGACGAGGCGGTGCTCGACTTCACCGGCTCCGATCCGCAGCTCGGCTCTTCGCTCAACGTGCCTTCAGGCGACGACCCGCGCCACACCATGCTGCTGGTCGGCGTCTACTACGTGCTCTACACGCTCAACCCGAAGCTCCTGCTCAACACGGGCCTCACCCGGCCTTTCACCTGCATCGCACCCAAGGGGTCGGTGCTGAACCCGGTCCACCCCGCCGCCGTGGGCATGCGCTCGCTCACCTGCGCCCGGCTGCGATCGGTCATCTTCGGCGCCTTCTCGCAAGCGGTGCCGGAGCGCCTGCCAGCAGCGCCCGCCGGCAACAACTGCATCGTCAATGTGATGACCACGGACGAGCGGACCAGCCGGACCGTCATCGCAGCGGTGAACCCGGTGGTGGGCGGCGGCGGCGCGATGCCACATCGCGATGGGACCAACGGATCGGGCGCCGATGCCGCCTATCTCAAGAACACGCCGATTGAGATCACCGAGACCGAGACCCCGGTCGAGTTCGTGAAATACGGGCTTGCCCAAGACAGCGGCGGCGCGGGCCGCTGGCGCGGTGGGCTGGCGACCGAGATGGCCTTCCGTGTTTTCGCCCCCGATTCCAGGATCACGGCGCGCAACCGCGACCGCAGCTTCTTTCGTCCCTGGGGCGTGCTGGGCGGCAAGGCGGCCGGACTGTCGGACATGGTCGTCAATCCGGGGACCGAGCACGAGCGGCGGCTGGGCAACATCGACACGGCGGTGCTGCAGCCCGGTGACGTGCTCGATATCCGTTCCGCCGGAGGCGGCGGGCGCGGCGATCCGCATAAGCGCGAGCCCTGGCTGGTCGTGCAGGATGTACGGCGCGGCTATGTCTCGCCAACGGTTGCCGAGCGCGACTATGGCGTCGTCATCCGCGACGGCGAGGTCGACGAGCAGGCGACGAAGCAATTGCGTGCGCGGCATAAGCCGTCCGCCGGCCATTTCCATTTCGGCCCGGAGCGCGATGGCTACGAAGCGCAGTGGACGCCGGCGGCCTATGACCTGCTGACCGCCACACTGCGGGACTTGCCGGTCCACTGGCGGTTTTTCGCCAAGACGGAGATCTTCCGTCGCATGAAGGGGCGCTCGGGACCGGAAGGCGTCCAGGCCGCATTCGATGCGGTCTGCGAACGCTTCCCCGAACTGCCCCGTCCTCGCCCCGTGCGAGAGGCAGCGGAATGATCACCGCCGGCCGCATCGTCCGGCTGGCCGAGCGCGACCGCGCAGTGGTGCATTTCTTTCTCGACGGTGAGATGCGCGGCGCCCTTGCGGGCGACACCGTGCTGACCGCAATGCTGGCATCAGGACACGCATTGCGAAAATCCGAGTTCGGACCCGAGCCGCGCGCCGGCTTCTGCCTGATGGGAGCCTGCCAGGATTGCTGGGTATGGCAGGACGAGGGACCGCGCCTGCGGGCGTGCTCGGCACTTGTCAGCGAAGGCATGCGGTTGCGCACGACGCCACCGGAGAGCTGGCCGTGAGCGAGACCTCGTCGCCGCGGATCGTGATCGTGGGCGCCGGTCCGGCCGGCATAAGGGCGGCCGCGACGCTGGTCGAGGCGGGACTCCATCCGGTGGTGATCGACGAAGGGCAGCGCGCGGGTGGGCAGATCTACAGGCGCCCCCCGGCCGGGTTCACCCGTACCGCGAAGCAGCTCTACGGATCGGAGGCGGCGAAGGCGGATGCGCTGCATTCGCTCTTCGACCGGCTGGCAGCAGAAGGGCGGCTCACCCATAGCGCAGCGAGCTCGGTCATCGCCGTGCAGGACGGGCGACTGCACGTTCTGGGGGAGGGCGGCGTGCAGGTGGTCTTCTATGACCGCCTGATCCTTGCCACCGGCGCGTCCGACCGCGTCGCCCCGGTGCCGGGCTGGCAGAGCGCTGGCGTCTACAGCCTTGGCGCGGCGCAGATCGCGCTGAAGGCGCAGGGCGTGGCGCTTGGGCGGCGCATCGTGCTGTTCGGATCGGGGCCTTTGCTGACGCTGGTCGGCGCCCAGCTTGTCAAGGCGGGAGCTGATGTGACGGCGGTGTTGGACACCTCGCCCTGGCGCCAGCAGATGCGAGGGGCCTGGGGACTTGCGGCCCGGCCATTGGTTGCGCTGCGCGGCCTGGCCCTGCGAGCAAGGCTCGGCAGCCGCTACCATGCGGGTGTGACGCTCGAACGGATCGAGGCCGACCAACATGGTGTCACAGCGATGCGCTGGCGCGACGCCGGCGGAAGGCAGCGCCTCACTCCATGCGACATGATCGGCATGGGCTGGCACCTGCGGGCGGAAACGCATCTGGCGGAGCTCGCGCGATGCACCTTCACCTATGACGAACAGTGGCGGCAATGGCTGCCAAAGGCCGACCAGATGGGTCGTGCCGGCAACGACGTCTATCTTGCGGGCGATGGGGTTCATCTTCTGGGAGCGGATGGCGCGGAGATAGCTGGGCGTCTCGCTGCGGCGGCATGCCTTGCCGATCTCGGACATCCGTTGCCTTCCGCAAGTGCCGATTTGCGCAAGCTTGCGCGGCTCGAGCGCTTTGCCCGTGGCCTGGCTCGGGCCTTTCCCTGGCCGGCCGCGATGGTGCGCGCGCTCCCCGATGAAGCGATCGTTTGCCGCTGCGAGAATGTGAGTGCCAAAGACGTACGCCAGAGTGTGGATTTCGGCGGCGGCGAAGCCAACAGGGCGAAATCGCTGTCGCGCGTCGGCATGGGGCGATGCCAGGGGCGCTATTGCCAGTTGGCTGCCGTCGAGCTCGTTGCGGCGCAAGCCGGCTGCATGCCCGACGCTGTCGGCCGGTTTCGCGGGCAGGCGCCTGTCCGGCCGGCGCCTATCGGCGCCTTTCTCCGGAACGGCTGATGCAGTTCCGGAGGCCGTGCACGGATGGCATGGATCACGTCCTAGAGCAATTCCAGGAAAAGTGTGAAACGGTTTTCCGTCCGGAATTGCGTAAAAACAAAGACATAGAGCGGTTCGGCGTTTCCGTTAAACGATGAACCGCTCTAGAAATCGGCGACCTTCCCCCAGGCCGAAGCGTCGAAGCGCCGGGGATCATAGGATGTCGGGTCGACGATCGGCTCCGCTCCAGTCACCAGATCGGCGACGAGATGCCCGGCGCCGGGCCCAATGCCGAAGCCGTGTCCCGAAAATCCGGCAGCTAGGAAGAAACCCGGCACAGTATCGATCTCGCCGATGGCGGGCACGCCGTCCGGCGTGCTGTCGATGTAGCCGGCCCAGGCCGCATTGATCCTGGTCTGGCGCAGTGCCGGCAGCAGCTCGAGCGCCCGGGCGTGGGTAAGCCGAATGGTCGCGCGATCCGGAACCGGGTCGAGGATGCGCATGCGCTCCATCGGCGTCGGCTGGTCAAGCCGCCAGTGCCGGAGCGTTTCGTGGCCCGAGCACATGCCCTGAAGACCGCCGGGCGCGAGGCTTCGCCACCGCTTCAGGAACATCGGCAGGAATTGCGACGAGAAGCGCAGCTGCTGCGGCGTGACGTCGACGCGGCCGCGTCCGCTTATGGCCAGGGTGTAGCCGCCGTCGCCGCGACGCGTGGCCGAGATCCTTGCCGTGTGCAGCGCATCCGGCAGACCTTCAGCGCCCGGCGAGACGGACAGGATGGAGGAACGGATCGACGCCTGCGGAAAGCGAAAGCCGAACTGCCGGCAGAAGGAGGAGGCCCAGGCGCCGCCGGCCAGGACGGCCAGCTTCGTCCGGATCGTCCCGCTTTCGGTGACCACGCCGCTGAGGCGACCGCCCTCGGTCTCGATACCGCGCGCGGCGCAATTCTGGTGCACGGAGCCGCTGAGCTTGAGGATGCCGCGGGCGACTGAGGGTGCGGCCCGCGACGGGTCGGCGGTGCCGTCGGTCGGCGAGAAGACGCCGCCCTTCCAGGCCCGGCCCGTGGCGCGACCCCGCTCGCTGGCCTTGGCGCCGTCGAGCATGTGCGTGGTGACGCCGGCCGTCCTGGCGAAGTCATGCCAGCGCGCCCAGCCGGCCAGCTCCGCCTCGTCATCGCTGAGATAGAGCAGGCCACAGCGGCGAAAGCCGGTGTCCTCGCCGGTTTCCGCCGCGAAGCTGTTCCACAGATCGAGGCTTCGGGTTGCCATTGGCAGCTCGCGGGCGTCGCGGTTCTGTTGGCGGCACCATCCCCAGTTTCTGGAGGATTGTTCGGCGCCGATGCGCCCCTTTTCGACAAGAGCGACCTGCATGCCGCGTCTGGCCAGATAGTAGGCCGCAAAGACGCCGACGATGCCGCCGCCGATCACCACGGCGTCCGCGGACTGTGGCGGTTCGCCAGATGTCTCGATTTGCTGCAGCTGCGCGCGCATGGTCTCTCTGCCTCGATACGCCAATCTAACGCGTTGCGCAGGCAGCCGCTGCTGCAGTTGAGGCCGAGGCAGAATTTTATTCCGGCAGCTCGGTTAAAATCGGAAGTCGCTGCGTTTCAAAGTGGTGTCGGCTTGGATGGACAGGCCGGCCGGCTGTGGTAGTGTCGATGGCTGTTGATACGGCAGCATTTTGTGCTGTGGCATGCGTTCTCCGGAGACGGCCGTGAAACTGGATCGGATCGACATCAAAATTCTGCACGAATTGCAGAAGAACGGTCGCATCACCAATGTGGAACTGGCCGATCTGGTGCATCTGTCGCCGAGCCCATGCCTGATGCGGGTCAAGAAACTCCAGTCGGAAGGCTACATCGAAGGCTATTCCGCGCAGATCAATATTGGCAAGCTTGGCCAGACGCTGACCGTTTTCACCGAAATCACCTTGAAGAACCACCGTCAGATTGACTTCGCCCGCTTTCTCGCTGTCGTGGAGAAGATCGAGCAGGTCATCGAATGCCATCTCGTGTCGGGTGGCTACGACTATTTGATGAAATTCGTGACCTCCGGCATTAGTGAGTATCAGACGATCATGGAGCGGCTGACCGACATGGATATCGGCATCGACAAGTATTTCAGCTTCGTGGTGCTGAAATCCCCCATCGTCAAGGCGCACATGCCGCTGCCCAGCCTGTTTCCGATGTAGTCAGAGCAATTCCAGGAAGAGCAATTCCAGGAAAAGTGTGAAGCGGTTTTCCCGGGAAAGGCGCGCGACGCTTTCCCTTGGGAATTGCGCCAAAAAGGAAAGAGATAGAGCGGTTCGCGGTTTCCGTGAAATGGCGAACCGCTCTATCGGTGTCCGTATTGGCTGACGAGTTCGGGGTCGCGGACGAGGCCGTCGAGCCAGGTCGGGTCGAGCTTCGGGACCGAGGAGAACAGAAGCTTGGAATAGGGGTGGGTGGGCGCCGTCAGTTTGTCGGGCGTGATCTGCTCCACCCGCTCGCCATTGTACATGACCATGATCTCGTCGCAGATGGCCTCGACGACGGAGAGGTCGTGGCTGATAAAGATGTAGGAGAGTCCCAGCTCGCGCTGCAGCTCCTTGAGCAGTTCGATCACTGCCGCCGCCACCACCGTGTCGAGGGCCGAGGTGATCTCGTCGCAGATGATCAGCTTGGGATTGGCCGCCAGCGCGCGTGCAAAGTTCACCCGTTGCTTCTGGCCGCCAGAGAGCTCCGATGGATGGCGGTAGCGCAGCGTCTTGGGCAGGCGCACCATGTCGAGCAGTTCGTCGACGCGCTTCGAGCGCGCCTGCCGGTCGAGCCCGTGATAGAAGGCCAGCGGGCGGGAAATGATGTCCTCCACCGGCTTGGCCGGATTGAGCGCGGTATCAGCATATTGGAACACAATCTGCATCTGGCGCAGTTGGTCCTGGCTGCGTTTCCTGGCGGCACGCTGCAGTTCCTCACCGTTGAAGACGATGTGACCGGCAGCCGCCGGATGGATGCCGGCGATGAGGCGCGCCAGCGTCGATTTTCCGCAGCCGGATTCGCCGATAATGCCGAGATTGCGCCCTTTCTCGACAACGAGGCTGACAGAATCGACAGCGCGGATAAGTGGCAGTCCGTCATCCCGCACCGCGCCATAGCCGGCCGTCACATTGTCGATACGCAGCAGCTGTTTCGTCCCGGTATCCGCGTCCGCACGCGCTTGCCGCGGCTTCGGTTCGAAGGCGGCCAGCAGTTCGCGCGTGTAGGGGTGCTGGGCGGCTGAAAGGATGTCCGCCGTGGTGCCGGTCTCCTGCACTTCGCCGCCTTTCAGCACCACGATGCGGTCGGCGATCTGGGCGACGACCGCGAGGTCGTGGGAAACATAGACACCCGCTATCCCGCCCGCCCGCATGACCGACTTGAATGCCTTCAGCACGTCGATCTGCGTGGTCACGTCGAGTGCCGTCGTCGGCTCGTCGAAGATCATCAGCTTGGGATCGCCGATGAGCGCCATGGCCGCGGCAAGCCGCTGCAATTGCCCGCCCGAAACCTGGTGCGGATAACGCGCGCCGATCCCTTCCGGATCTGGTAGCGACAAGGCCCGGAACAGCTCGACCGCGCGCTGGCGCGCTTGCTCGGGTAGCATCAGCTTGTGGATGCGCGTGACCTCGATGACCTGCTCCATGATCGTGGAGGAGGGGTTGAACGAGGCGGCGGCACTTTGCGGAACATAGGCAATGTCGGTGCCGCGCAGCCTGGCGCGTTCCTTTTCGGAAAGCGCAGCCATGTTCTTGCCGTTGACGTTGATCTCGCCGCCGGCGATCCGGCAGCCAGGCCGCGCATAGCCCATCAGCGAGAGCGCTACCGTCGTCTTGCCGGAGCCGCTCTCGCCGATAAGGGCAACGATCTCGCCGTCGGCGATGTCGAAGCTGACGCCCTTGATGATTTCGACAAGCCGTCCGGAGTCGGTCTTTGCCTCGATCCTCAGGTTCCTGACCTCGACAAGATTGCTCATGCGTCCCGGTCCCTGATCTTCTGCGGCAGGTTGTCGATCAGCAGGTTGACGCTGATGGTGAGGCTGGCGATTGCCAGCGACGGCACGATGACGGCGGGGGCCGCGAAGGGCAGGCCGCCGATGTTCTCGCGCACCAGCGCGCCCCAGTCGGCGAGCGGCGGCTGCAGGCCGAGCCCGAGGAAAGACAGGCCGGAGAGCAAAAGCACAATGAAGACGAAGCGCAGGCCGAAGTCGGCCAGCACCGGGCGGATGATGTTGGGCAGGATCTCGGACCCGATGAGGTAGGCGGTGCTCTCGCCACGGACACGGGCGACGGTGATGAAGTCCATGGTATTGATGTTGACGGCGAGCGCGCGCGCGAAGCGGTAGGCGCCGGGGATATAGATGACGGCCAGCGTCAGGATCAGCACCGGGATCGACGAGCCGACCGCAGCGACGACCACAAGGCCGAACAGCTTGCTGGGGATGGAGTTCATGGCGTCCAGGAAGCGGCTGAGGCAGGTGTCGAGCCAGCCACCGGTGACGGCCGCGATCATCCCCAGCACGACACCTGAAAAGCAGGCGATGGCGACGGCGGCGAGCGATATGCCGACGGTGTAGCGGGCACCCATCAGAACCCGCGAGAGCATATCGCGCCCAAGATAGTCCGAGCCGAGCCACAATCCCTGGCGCATCGGGCCGAAATAGTCGTCGTCGACAATGTCGCCGATCGAATGGGGAATGACGTAGGGCGCCAGGATCGCGACGAGCGTCCAGGCGAGGATGACCAGCGCGGCCACGACGCCGACGAGGCTGTAGCTGTGGCCCAGGAAGGACCGTCGGAGGGTTGTCGCGCGCGCCATCGTTATCTGAGCCTCGGGTTGGACAATATGGCGACGATGTCGGCGGCGGTGATGAGGAAGAGATAGCCGAGGCAGAAGATCATCGCGCAGCTCTGGATCAGCGGCAGGTCGCGGGTCGCGACTGCATCGACCATCAGCTTGGCGATGCCGGGATAGTTGAAAATCGTCTCGACGATGATGACGCCGCCGACCAGATAGGACAGCGAGAGCGCGACCGCATTGACGATCGGTCCGAGCGCGTTCGGAAGCGCGTGCCTCAGGACCATGCGGCCGCGCGACGCGCCTTTCAGAAGCGCCATCTCGACATAAGGCGTGGAGAGCGTCTCGATCACCGCGGCGCGGGTCATGCGGATCATCTGGGCGGAGATCACGAAGGTCAGCGTGATCACCGGCATTGCATAGATGCGCACGAGGTCGGTCAGCGAATGTGCCTCGTTGACCGAGGACAGCGCCGGCAGCCATTTGAGATAAACGGCGAAGAGCAGGACCGCGAGTGTCGCGACCATGAATTCCGGTACGGAGATGATGCCGATCGACAGGATGGTAACGGTGCGGTCATAGACGGAGCCTCGTAGCATGGCGGCGGTGATGCCGAGCGTCAGCGCCAATGGCACCGAGAGCAGCGTAGTGATGCCCGCGAGTTTCATGGTGTTGACCAGGCGTCCGCCGATCAGTGTCGCGACCGGCATCTCGTTGGCATAGGAGGTGCCGAGGTCACCGTGGAGCAGTCCGACAAGCCAGAGCAGGAAGCGCAGGATCGCCGGATCGTTGAGATGCATTGCCTCGCGCAGGCCGGCGACTGCTTCCGGAGTCGCCGCCTGGCCGAGCAGGATCGATGCGGTGTCGCCGGGCAGCATGCTGGTGGCGAAGAACACAGCGAACAGCACGATCAAAAGCGTGACGGCCGCGATCCCCAGCCGCTTCAGCACGAGGTTGAGAACCCCAGACGTCATGGAAGCGCTCCCTGCGGTTGCGTCCGGCCAACAATCTTGCGCAAGGCAATACCGGGGACCGGCTGACCGGCCCCCGGCAGGCACCTCTTAGGCTTCGAGCCAGAGGTATTCCGCCATTGCGTAGCCCATCATGCCACCGAGCGGGTTCGCCTCCAAACCCTTCACCTTGCTGGAGAGGGCATCCACGTTGGAAATGTAGGCCGGGATGATGGTGCCGGCCTCCTCGGAGACCATAGCCTGCATCTGGCCGTAGATCTCCTTGCGCTTGGCCTGGTCGAGCGAGCCGCGCGCCTCGATGAGCATCTTGTCGAACTTCTCGGACTTGTACTGGCTTTCGTTCCACGGCGCGTTGGAAGCGTAGAGGAGCGAGAACAGGATGTCCGGCGTCGGGCGCGGATTGATGTTGCCGAAGTGGATCGGCGCCTTGAGCCAGTAATTGTCCCAGTAGCCGTCGGCCGGGACGCGCTGGACGTCGAGCTTCATGCCGATATCCGCGCCGGCGGCCTGGATGATCACCGCCATGTCGATCGACGAGGTCGCGGCGTCGGAAGCGATCACCGGGATGGACTGGCCGAGCAGGCCTGACTTCTGGAAGTGGAACTTCGCTTTGTCCGGGTCGAAAGCCTTTGGCTTGACGTCGGGATTGTGGAAGATATTTGCTGGCGAGACCGGCTGGTCGTTGCCGATTTCGCCGAGGCCGCGCAATGCCGATTTGACGATCTGCTCGCGGTTGACGAGATACTTCATGCCCGCCACGAAGTCGGCCTTGCTGCCCGGATCCATGTCGAGCCGGATGTTGAGGTCGGTGTAGTTGCCCGAGGTCGTCTTCGACAGCTCGAAGCCCTGCTGGCCGCCGATGAGTTTCATCGCGCGCGGATTGATGGAAGCCGCAAAATTGATGTCACCGGAGAGCAGGGCGTTGACGCGGGCGCTGTCGTCGCTGATGGCGATGAACTCGAAGGAGTCGAGATAGGGCTTGCCCGACTTCCAGTAGTTCTTGTTCTTGGTGACGACCGACCGCACGCCCGGTTCGAACGTCTGCAGCACGAAGGCGCCGGTGCCAGTGCCCTTGGAGAAGTCAGTGGTGCCGTCCTGGACGATCATGAAATGGTGCAGCGCCAGGATGGTCGGCAGGTCGGCATTCGGGTCGGCGAGCGTGATTTCGACGGTCGATTTGTCGACCGCCTTGAAGCCAGTCATCTGCGCGGCGATCTTGGCGACCTTGGAACCAACCGCCGGATCAAGATGACGCTTCAGCGAGAAGACGACGTCTTCGGCGGTGAGGTCCTTGCCGTCGTGGAAGGTGACGCCCTTGCGCAGCTTCACGGTCCAGGTCTTGGCGTCCTTGCTGTCGAAGCTTTCAGCGAGCTCCATCTGCGTGACGCCATCCTTGTCGAGGAAAGTCAGGCGGTTGTAGAGCGAGCAGCAGCGGACATAGTCGGTGGAGAGCGATGCCTTTGCCGGATCGAGCGTGTCGGCGGTCGATGACGACCAGCCGGCGGCCTTGAAAGTTCCGCCGGAAACCGGCTCGGCGGCGACGGCCTGGGTGGCACGGCCGAGCACCACGCTGCCCGCGGCAACCGCGGCGCCGCCGGCCAACAGCATCTTGAGCAGTTCACGGCGGCTCGCGCCCCGCCGAATGGCGTTTTCGACCATGGCATCGTCTGCGCTGGTCCAGTTTGTGATCTTGTCGGTCATGGTATTCCCCTTTCTGGTTGTTTGGTCGGGATGCTCGTCTTGCTGCGGCTTTCCGGGTTTGGGCTCAGGTTCGTTCCTTCAGGCTTTCCCGCACGGCCGCCGCTAATGCGGCCATCGAGGTGAAGTGGTAGTCCGGCACGGTGAAGCGCTCCGGCTCGATCGTGCCGCCATAGCCTTTCTGGGCATGCCGGCGCTCGATCCAGCAGTTGGTCAAGCCAAGCGCCCGGGATATGCCGATGTCGTGATACTGGCTTTGCGCGACGTGCAGGATGTCGTCCTTGCTGTCGCCCCTTGAGGCGACGAAATCGAAGACCTTCTGGAAGAACGCCGGATCCGGTTTCTCCGTTCCGGTATCGTCGGCGGTGAAGGTGGCGAAGAAGGGCGATCCGAGCCGCTTCTCGAAATGGTCGAGCGCCCAGCGCCGGGCATTGGTCATGGCAATCAGCTTGTGTGACTTCGCAAGCTCGGCCAATGCCGCCGCGCTGTCGGGGAAACCTTGCCAGGCGCTGGCGGAGTCGCGTAGGCGGACGCCGTATTTCTCCTCGACCGGCAGGCCGAGTTGCGGCGCGATGACCATGTAGACACGTACGAGATCGTCGGGGAACAGGCCCGCATCGGGCATGTAACGGGCCTGCCGATACAGGGCCAGCGCGGCTTCGCCATCGAAGGAAACACCAGCGTCGGCGGCAATCCCGGCCAGGCAGGTCGTGATGCCACCTTCGAAGTCAATCAGCGTGCCGACGACGTCGAAGGTCATGTATTTGAATTCGCTAAAGCCCCTGGCCAAGACTGGCTCTCCTCTGCGCGCGGCCGAATTGCATGGTGCTGAACAGAACAAAATTCCGTGCTGTCCGGGGCATCGGCCTTTTCAAAAACCCGGAAGTTCGGGGCTTCTGGCCTTGTCTTATAAGCAGTCTGGCACTTCCCCCGCGCTGGATTCGCCGAAAAGGCGCTGGGCTGCGGCACAAAATTGCGAAATCGTCTGCCCCGGCGCTATTTCGAAACACGTGGTATTTGTCGCCCGTCATGCCAGGGCCTGGCGGACGTCGGCATCGTCCAGCGTCTGGTCGAGCGTCCGGCGCGTGCGCTCGACGATCGCGTCGATATCGTCGTCCGTGCAGCAGAGCGGGGGAGCGTAGCCGATAACCCCGTTGGCAAAGGCACGGATGATCAGGCCATTGTCCCACGCCCTGTCGAAGACGCGCCGCGCCGGCATGGCCGATGCGGGAAGCGGTGTCTTCTTCTTTTTGTCGACCACAAGTTCGATCGCGGCAAGCATCCCGCGACCGCGAACATCGCCGACGAGCGGGTGATCGCTCAGGCCTTCCAATCCCGCCATCAGGCGAGCGCCGGCCTTGATGCCATTCTCCAGCAGGCCGCCTTCATAGAGCTTCAACACCTCGAGCGCGACGGCGGCACTGACGGGATGGGCGGAATAGGTGTAGCCGTGGCCGACCGCAGAAGCCCCCGCGCCATCGGCGATGACGTTATAGACATGATCGGCCATGAATACGGCGCCCATAGGAACATAGCCTGAAGTCAGCCCCTTCGCGGTCGTCATGAAGTCGGGAACGATGTCCTCCTCCGTGCAGGCGAACAGAGGTCCCGTGCGGCCGAAGCCGGTGATCACCTCGTCGGCGATGAACAGGATGCCGTACTCCCGGCAAAGTTCGCGCACCGCCTTGATCCAGCCTTTCGGCGGGACAATGACACCGCCCGAGCCCTGGATCGGCTCGGCATAGAAGGCAGCGACCCGCTCCGGGCCAATCTCCTCGATCTTGGCCTTCAGCGCGCCGAGCGATTCGGCGATGATCGCGTTGCCGTCCTCGCCCACCGGGTTGCGATAGGGATAGGGGGAGGGGATCTTGTGTTGCCATTCGAAGGGAATGCCAAAACCGGCGTGAAAGGCGGGCAATGCGGTCAGGCCAGCGCCGACCACCGATGACCCGTGATAACCCAGCTCGATGGAAATGAACTGGTCGCGCTTCGGCTCGCCCCTGGCATTCCAGTAGTAGCGGACGAAACGGATCGTGCTGTCGACCGCGTCAGACCCGCCGAGCGTGAAATAGACGTGATTGAGATCCCCGGGCGCGCGCTCGGCCAGTTCCGAGGCCAGCCGGATGGCCGGCTGCGAGCCGAGGTCGAAATAGGCCGTGGCGTAGGGTAGCTCGCGCATCTGCCGGGCCGCGGCCTCGACAATGCTGTCGTGGCCGTAACCGGCGTTGACGCACCACAGCCCCGCAAAACCGTCAACGAGTTGCTTGCCGGACGCATCGGTCACGGTCGCGCCCTTCGCCGATTTCAAGACGCGCACGCCGAGCGCCTCATGGCCGCGATATGATGAGACCGGATGGATGAGATGGGCGCGGTCGAGTTCGATCAGGGAATTGGCGAGCATTGTTGTCCTCCGGACTAACCGAGCGCCTGGTTGGCGAGGGCGTAAACTTTTGGCCGGGCCTGTGCCGCGTCCTTCTTGGACGGTCGGTCCATGGTGACGCCGCCGCCGACATGGGCGAGGCCGATTTCCCCGAGCCAATCGGCGATGCCGGTCCGGCTGTCGGTATCCACACGCAGGAAGGCGCCGGGGCGCGATGTGGCGAAGAAACGGATGAGTGCCTTGGCGTCCTCGACATTTCCCGCGATGACCGGCCCGATTACCTCGCCGCGCCCGAACGGGCGGATCGCGGCATAGGCGTCGATGGCGCCGTTGCGGCGGATGATGGCGAATTGGCCGCGTTCGGCCAACGCATCGATCAGGGCTTCCCGGTCGGCGCCATAGGCGTCGCGGTCCAGCGTCTTGATGTCAGGCAGATCGCCGGCGCCTGCTGCTTCCACACCATCGGGCGCGCCGAGCGCTGCAACCGTACCTTGATGCTGCCGGATCGTGCCGGAGGGCACAAAGCCCAGCTTCTCATAGAGAGGCATGCCGTCAGTCGTCGCGACGAGCCGCAGCGGGCGGTCGCCGGCAAGGACGAGGGCCTGATCCATGAGTCGGCGCCCGAGCCCCTTGCCACGCACGTTCCTGTCGACGATCACCATGTTGATCATGGCGCAATCCGTGCCGTAGGGCGTTACCAGGATGGTTCCGGTGACACGGCCCTGGTCGTCGAGCGCGACCACGCCCCTGGAGAGCCGCAGCGCCATCTGCCAGTCCTGCGGGCGATGCGGCCAATTCTCCTGGCGAGAAAGCGCCACCGCGCCCTCGATATGCTCCGGCCCGAAGTCCTGAATCTCGATCTCGCCCTGCTGCATGAGGCATCCTTCCGTCTGCCCTCAAGTCTCGACCATTGTCGCGTCGCAAATCGTCTGAAGGCTTCGGCCTCGGCGGTATCTTTCGCCGTAGCGCGAGGGGTGCGCCGCATCTTGTGCTGGCGCCCGCCACGGCGGAGGCGCTTCACGTCACGCGCGGCGCCGCGTTCGACACACCAGATGCTACAGCGTGCCAAACCGGATGGTGGATACGGAACTTTCTGCTTTCGGGAGGGCGATTTCGGTCAGGTGGGTCGCCACGACCCGTCCTATGATGAAAATACATCCCAACGCGGATGTGCTTCCACTGGAGATCGACGGACATGGCTTCTTTCAGGCCCAAATATATCACCTTCGACTGCTACGGCACGTTGACCAATTTCCAGATGGCGGAAGCGGCGCGAGACCTCTACGGCAGCCGGCTCGACGAGCCGCGCATGCTGGAGTTCATCAAGAATTTCGCGGCCTATCGGCTCGACGAGATCATGGGCGACTGGAAGCCCTATGCAGACGTCGTCCACAACGCGCTCGAGCGCTCCTGCAAGCGCAACGACGTCGCCTTCAGCGCCGACGACGCCAGGATGGTGTATGAGCGTGTCCCGACCTGGGGGCCTCATGCAGACGTTCCGGCCGGCCTGGCGAAGGTCGCCAAGGAAATTCCGCTGGTTATCCTCTCCAACGCCATGAACGCGCAGATCATGTCCAATGTCGAGAAGCTCGGCGCGCCGTTCCATGCCGTCTACACGGCCGAGCAGGCGCAGGCCTACAAGCCCCGCTTCAAGGCGTTCGAATACATGCTCGACATGCTGGGCTGCGGCCCGGAGGGCATCCTTCACTGTTCGTCTTCGTTCCGCTACGACCTGATGTCGGCACACGATCTCGGCATCAAGAACAAGGTCTGGGTCAATCGCGGCCACGAACCGGCAAACCCGTATTATGGCTATGTCGAGATATCAGACATTTCCGGTCTTCCGGGCGTGGTCGGGCTTTGAAACAGGCGGATCGTCGATGAAACTGAGCTCCTACTGGCACGATACCGCCCCTGTCTTTTCCGGCGGAGCGCAAGGCCCGGTCGAGGGGCACTATGACACCGTCATCGTCGGTGGCGGCTTCACCGGTCTCGCCGCTGCGCGCCAACTGGCGAAGGGCGGCGCGAAGGTGGCGGTGCTGGAGGCGGAGCGGGTGGGCTGGGGCGCATCCGGTCGCAATGGCGGGCACCTCAACAACGGCCTCGCTCACAGCTATCTTTCGGCCAAGGCGGAGCTTGGGAAGGAACGGGCAATCGCGCTCTACCGGGCGCTGGACGCCTCCGTCGATACCATCGAGGCGCTGGTCGCCGAAGAAGGCATCGACTGCAATTTCCGCCGCGCCGGCAAGCTGAAGCTTGCCTCCAAGCCGCAGCATTTCGAAGCGATCGCCCGCAATTTCGAAGCCCTCCATGCGGAAGTGGATCCGGATACTGCACTGCTGTCGGCGGTCGACCTCAAATCCGAGATCGGCTCGCCCTTCCACGGCGCGATGCTGTCGAAGAAGAGCGCCATGATGCATATGGGCCGCTATGTGGCAGGCCTGGCCACGGCGGCCGTTCGCCACGGCGCCATCATCCACGAGAACGCGGCGGTGACCGACCACAAGCAGGTCGGTGGCAGGCATGAGCTAACGACCTCCCGCGGCCGGATCAGCGCCGACAATGTGCTGGTGGCGACCGGCGCCTACACCACGCCGAATTTCGGCTATTTTCGCCGCAGGATCATCTCCGTCGGCAGCTTCATCATCGCTACGCGGCCGTTGAGTGACGCCGAGATCGCGGCGACCATGCCCGGCAACCGGACATGCGTGACCTCGATGAATATCGGCAACTACTTCCGGCTTTCACCGGACAGGCGCCTGATCTTCGGCGGTCGCGCGCGCTTCTCGGCGACCTCGGACCAGCGCTCCGATGCCAGGAGCGGACAGATATTGCAGGCCGGCCTCGCGGCTATCTTCCCGCAGCTCGCCAAGGTCGAGATCGACTATTGCTGGGGTGGGCTGGTCGATATGACCAAGGACCGTTTTCCGCGGGCCGGCTACCAAGACGGTGTCTGGTACGCGATGGGCTATTCCGGCCACGGCGCGCAGCTTTCCACCCATCTCGGCATGATCCTGGCCGATGCCATGCTTGGCCGCGAAGACCGCAATCCGGTGAAGGGGCTAGAGTGGCCTTCCATCCCCGGCTATTCCGGCAAGCCCTGGTTCCTGCCGATGGTCGGCCTCTATTACAAGGCGCTCGATCGGATTCAGTGATCGTCGACCGGGACCGGCCAGGCTGCCAGCCAAATTGCCTCAGCTGAGCCCGCCCATATGGAAGCTCTTCATCTCGAGATATTCCTCGATGCCGACCTGCGCCCCCTCACGGCCGAGGCCGGACTGCTTGACGCCGCCGAAGGGGGCGACTTCCATCGAGACCGAGCCGGTGTTGAGCCCCACCATGCCGAACTCCAGCGCCTCGCCGACGCGCCAGGCGCGCTTCAAATTCTCGGTGTAGAAGTAGGAAGCAAGGCCGTAGGGCGTGCCGTTGGCGAGCGTGATCGCCTCCTCTTCTGTCTCGAACCGGAAAAGCGGCGCGACCGGGCCGAACGTTTCCTCGCCGGCGAGCTGCATGTCCTTTGTGGCGCCGGTCAGCACCAGCGGCGCCACATACTGAGGACCCTCCGGCAGCGCCTGCTTCTCGGTAATGATCACAGCACCCTTGGCGAGCGCATCCGCGACATGGCGGTTGATCTTCTCGACTGCCGCCATGTTGATCATCGGCCCGATGGCGACACCGGGCTGCGTGCCGGGTCCAACCGTCATGGCGTTGACGCGGGCGGAAAGCTTGGCGGCGAACGTGTCGTAGACAGGGGCCTGGACGAGGATGCGGTTGGCGCAGACGCAGGTCTGGCCACCATTGCGGAATTTCGAGACAAGCGCGCCCTCGATGGCGAGATCGAGATCGGCGTCGTCGAAAACGATGAGGGGCGCGTTGCCGCCGAGTTCGAGGCTGAGCCGTTTCACGCTGTCGGCCGCTCCGCGCATCAGCAGCGAACCGACCCGCGTCGAGCCGGTGAAGGAGATCTTGCGAACGGTCTCGTTCGCCATGATCTCGTTGCCGATCTCGGCCGGCATGCCGGTGATGATGTTGATGACACCTGCAGGGATGCCCGCGCGTTCGGCCAGCACGCCGAGCGCCAATGCCGAATAGGGCGTGAATTCGGATGGCTTGATCACCACGGTGCAGCCGGCGGCCAGCGCCGGCGCGACCTTGCGGGTGATCATCGCGTTGGGGAAGTTCCACGGCGTGATGATGCCGCACACCCCGACGGGTTCCTTCAGCACGATGATGCGCCGGTCCGGCGTCGGTGAGGGGATGGTGTGGCCGTTGATGCGGCGTGCCTCCTCGGCAAACCATTTGACGAAGGAAGCCCCGTAGCGGATCTCGCCTTTGGCCTCGTCCAGCGGCTTGCCCTGTTCGGTCGTCAGGATGAGCGCGAGATCGTCCAGATGGGCGAGCATCAGGCCATGCCAGGCCTCCAGGAGGCCAGCGCGCTCGGCGTTGGTCTTCTTCTTCCAGCCAGCGTAAGCGGACGCCGCGGCCTCGATGGCCGCCCGGGTCTCCGGACCGGCCATGTCGGGCACCGTGCCGATCGCGCACTGAGTCGCCGGATCGACGACATCGACCGTCTTGCCGGAGCCGGCAGCGACCCATCCACCGCCGATCAGGCCGACTTCGCGGAAGAGACTTTTGTCTTTGAGGTTTTTCATCGAAAACGACCTTGCAATCAGGAGAGCGCTGCGACGACGGCGGCCGTGATGGCCTCCGTTCTGTCTTTGCCCGGAGTGGTTCCAATGCCGCGCGCGGTTGTCGCTTCGACCGCCTGCATGACGCGCTCGGCGGCAGCCTTTTCACCGAGATGATCGAGCATCATGGCGCCGGACCAGATGGTGGCAATCGGATTGGCGATGCCCAGATGCGCGATGTCCGGCGCGGAGCCGTGCACAGGCTCGAACATCGACGGCGCCGAGCGGTCGGGATTGATGTTGGCGGAGGCGGCGTACCCAAGCCCGCCCTGGATCGCCGCGCCGATGTCGGTCAGGATGTCGCCGAACAGGTTGGAGGCGACGACCACGTCAAGGCTCTCCGGCGCCATGATCATGCGCGCGGCGAGCGCGTCGACGTGATAGCTGGTGACTTCGACGTTCGGATACTCCGCGGCCAGCTTTCGCGTGATCTCGTCCCAGAACACCATCGAGTATTTCTGCGCGTTGGACTTGGTGACCGAGGCGAGCTTGTGCCGCCGCGCCCGCGCCTGCTCGAAGCCGAAGCGCAGGATGCGCTCGACGCCGGCGCGGGTGAAGATCGAGGTCTCCACCGCGACCTCGTCCAGAGTGCCTTGATGTACGCGCCCGCCGGCGCCCGAATATTCGCCCTCGGTGTTCTCGCGGATGCACAGGATGTCGAAGTTTTCCGCCCGCAGCGGTCCGGTGACGCCCGGCAGCAGGCGGTGCGGCCTTATGTTGGCATATTGCACGAACGCTTTGCGGATCGGCAGCAGCAGACCGTGCAGCGAGACGGAATCCGGCACCTCCGCCGGCCAGCCGACGGCGCCGAGAAGGATGGCATCGAAGCCGCGCAGGGTCTCGATGCTGTCTTCCGGCATCATGCGGCCGGTTCCCTTGAAGAAGCGGCAGGACCAGGGGAACTCGGTTCCCGTCAGCGCAAAGCCGAAGTTCTTGGCCGTGGTTTCCAGCACCGTCCAGGCGGCGGCGGTCACATCGCGGCCGATGCCGTCACCGGGGATCAAAGCGATCGAGTAGGACTTCATCGGAATCTCTTCACAGGCTGATCAGGACGCTCTTGGTCCTGCGGTTGGCGAGATAGGCCTCGCGGCCGAGATCCTTGCCGATGCCGGAGCGCTTGTAGCCCCCGGTTGGCAGGATATGATCGCGGGAGCGGCTGTAGCGGTTGACCCAGACGGTGCCCGCTTCGAGCCTGCGTGCCAGGCGGATGGTGCGGGACAGGTCGGAGGTGAACAGGCCGGAAGCCAGCCCGTAGGTCGGATGGCTGGACAGCGCTAGCGCCTCTTCTTCGGTCTCGAAGGTCTGGATGGTCAGGACCGGGCCGAATATCTCCTCGACGATCGCCGGATTGGCCTGGTTGACATTGGCGATCAGCGTCGGTTCGTAGAAATAGCCGGGGTTGTTCATGACGCCGCCGCCGGTCAGGCATTCGCCACCGGCCGCGACGGCCGCCTGCACGATGCTATCGACACGCGCCCGCTGCCGATCCGAGATGATCGGCGAATAGTGCGTCGCCTGGTCCCAGGTCGGGCCGGGTCGCACCGCCTTCATCTTCTGCAGGATCGCGACCGTCAGCCTTTCGGCCACGCTCCTCTCGACGATCAGACGCGTGCCGGCGACGCAGGCCTGGCCGGCGTTGAAGGTGACGCTGCCGGCGATCGCTGTCGCCGCCTTGTCCAAATCGGCATCGGCAAAGACGATCTGCGGGCTCTTGCCGCCGAGTTCCAGCGTCATCGGCTTGACGCCGGTGCGGGCGACGTTCTCCATGATGGCCGAGCCGGCACGGGTCGAGCCGGTGAACGAGACCTTGGCGATCTCGGAATGGCCGGTCAGCGCCGTGCCCGTCGTCGGACCGTCGCCGAGCACCACGTTGATAAGCCCGGCCGGCAGGCCAGCCCTGACGGCGAGCTCTGCCATATAGACGGCCGAGAAGGGTGTCATTTCCGACGGCTTCAGCACCACCGCATTGCCTGCGGCCAGTGCCGGACCAAGCTTCCAGCCGGCCATCGAGATAGGAAAATTCCAGGGCGTGATCGCGCCAACCACGCCATAAGGTTCGCTCATGATCATGCCAAGGGTGGCATCGTCCGTGGGCACGAGCTCGCTGCCTTCCTTGTCGGCGAACTCGGCAAAGAAGCGGATCTGCTCGGCGGTTATGGCAATGTCGCCGGCGACGAGCTGGCCGACGGGCCGCGTCGAGCACAGCGCCTCGATTTTTGCCAGCGTTTCGGCTTCCGCCTCGATCAGGTCGGCCCAGGCCTGGAGTGCCCTTGTGCGCTCGCGTGGCCGGACGCCGCCCCAGTTGCTGGCCTTCAACGCCGCCTTGGCGCTCTCCACCGCACGGTCGACCATATCGACGCCGGCTACGGGGCTGGCGGCGTATGCCTTGCCATCCGACGGTCGGCGCATCTCGATCGCACCCTCGGCCGCGATGAGCTCTCCGCCAATGAAATGGCCGACGGGAAGGGAGACGGTATCCGGATTGAAGCTCAGGCCCATGGGCGCCCACTCTCAGCTGTTCTAGAGGAGCCTAGCCCGAGCAACAGCGCAGCATGCACCGTTCGGCGATCGGTCGCGGATGATTGTTGCGTGCTGGCGATGAGGGACGGCAAAATCTGTTGCGGGCGCCGGTACTCCACGCGGACCCCACTACCCTACGGTTACATAGATCTTGCGCACCGTCTCGATGGTCTTCCAGACACCGGTGAAGCCAGGCTTCATCACGAAGCTGTCGCCGGCGCGGTAAGTCACCGCCTCGCCGCCATCGGGCGTGATTTCAATCACGCCGGTGAGGATGTGGCAGAACTCGAAAGTCTCGCCCTTGATCGAGCGCGTCTCGCCGGGCGTCGCTTCCCAGATGCCGGTGTGGACGAGATCGTCCTTGGCGGCGTCCTGCGCCCAGGTCTTGAAGGCGGGGTTGCCGGCAATCAATCGTTCGGGCAGCGCCCTGGATTCGCTCGGCGGGAAGGCAGGGCTGGTTTCGACGGTCTTGAGCAGGGACAAGGGATGGCCTTTCAGGTTGGATTTCAATAACCGCGCGATCGGTCGACGAGCCCAATGGGGTCGAGGCTGGCGCGGTGGCGTCGGATGTTTTCAATGACGGCGCGCGCAGCGGTCGCGGGCTGGGTGACGCTGGCGACATGCGGGGTCAGGATGATCTTCGGATGCGGCCAGAACGGATGACCCGCGGGCAGCGGTTCGGGATCGGTCACATCGATCATCGCCGCCGAAAGGTGGCCGCTGTCGAGGGCGGCGACAAGTGCTTCATGATCGAGCTGTGGTCCCCGGCCGGTGTGGACGAGCGCCGCGCCCTTGGGCAGCTTCGCGAACAGGGCGGCATCGAGGAAACCGCGCGTGTCTTCGGTCAGCGGCAGAAGGCAGATGAGTATCTCGCTGGTCGCCAGCATCTCCTCCAGTCCAGGTTCGCCATGATGACAGGTCACGCCTTCGATTTGCCGCGGCGAGCGGCTCCAGCCGGCGAGCGGAAAACCGAAGGGCTTCAGTCGGTCGACGACGGCCTGGCCGAGTTGCCCGAGGCCGAGCACGCCGATCCGGCGCGACCCGGCCTGCAGCTGTGGGATGTCGCGCCATTCGCCAGCGCGTTGCTGTGCCAGATATTCGGGGAGGTTGCGATGCAGGGCGAGCACGGCAAGCGTCACATATTCCTGCATCATGCGCACAATGCCCTCCTCGATCGTCCGCACGATCTTCACCTTCGCCGGCACGGCATCGAAGCGAAATTGGTCAACGCCTGCGCCCAGTGAAAACAGGATCTCCAGATACCGGTAGCGGGCGAGGTCTTCTGGCGCAGTCCAGGTGATGAGATAGCGAACGGCGTCGGGATCGACCGTTGCGGCATCCATCGTGAAGGCGACGTCCGGCAGTTCTTTGGCGAAGGCTTCGGCGAAGATCTCCCCGCGCCGCGCGTCGGAATTGAACAGGAATGTCATTCCGGTTCCCCTTAAGCCGCGCAGCGGGTGCCCAGCGCCTCGATCAACCGCTGGCAGGCGATGAGTTCGCTGGTGAGAATGTACTCATCGGGCTTGTGGGCGCGGCCGATGTCGCCGGGGCCGCAGATGATCGCGTCGAAGCCGGCGGCCTGGTAGAGCCCGGCCTCGGTACCGTAGCTGACGGCGGCGATCGGCGTTTCGCCGGTCAGCTCTTGCAGTAGCGCCGCCACCGGCGCGTCCTGTGGCAGCGACAGCGCCGGATAGGCGCTGAGCGGCGTCCATTCGACCCGAAAGCCGTCGGCCTCACAGGCCTCTGCCTTCGCCCTTACCGGTGCAAGCAGGCTGGCCGGGTCGACGCCCGGAATGGCGCGCGCCTCCAGCTCGAGCGTGCAGCTGTCGGGAATGATGTTGACCGACTGTCCGCCCTTGATCACGCCAGCTTGCAGCGAGGAATAGGGCGGCTCGAAGGCCGAGTCGAAAGGGCCATGCGTCAGCCGCTCGGCTTCGCTCACGACCGTAGCCAGCGTTTTGGCCATGGCGTGGAGGGCGTTGAGGCCGAGGTCGGGTCGCGAGGAATGGCCGGAGCGCCCGTTGATCGTCACACGGGCGGCCGCCTTGCCCTTGTGGCCGCGTACAGCGCGCAAGCCGCTCGGCTCGCCGACGATCACGCCGAGCGGCTTGGCGCAAAGTTCGGCAAGGCGGGCGATCAAATGCGGCACGCCGCGGCATCCCACCTCTTCGTCATAGGAGAAGGCGAGATGGATTGGCCTGGCAAGGCGCAGCTTCGCCAGCGTGGGCACGGCCGCGAGCACCGCGGCCAGAAACCCCTTCATGTCCGTGGTGCCGCGTCCGTAGAGCCGTTCGTCCTCCCGGCGCAGCGTGAAAGGAGCCGAACTCCATTGCGGCTCGCCGGCGGGAACGACGTCCATATGGCCGGACAGGATGTAGCCCGGGACATCGGCGGGGCCGATCGTCGCGAAAAGATTGAAACGGTCGCCTTCCGGACCCGGCAGCACGGTGACCTGCGTGCCGTGCTCCGCGAGATACGTCTCGATCCAGCCGGTGATATCACCGTTCGGCTTGCCGGCGACCGACGGAAAGGCGACGAGACGGTCGAGGATGTCGAAGACGTCCATTCCAGCCCTCAAAGCATATCGGGTTCGCCGGGATCGGTACCGTCGACCATAGTTGCAACATTGCCGGAAAGGATGTGCGCGTTCTGACGCGATTGCATGCCGAAAGCGGAAATGTTTCAGTTGAATCTTGCGTTGGCAGGTGGCTTTCGAGCAAATCGTGTGGGCCTGTTTGTTTAGCGTTGGTGGACAGAGGGCGGCTGCGGCGTGTCGCCCGTCAATTTGCGGGGATATTTCAGAGGCATGGACTTGAAGCCGTCCGGAAAGTTGAAGATCGACACCTTCTCGATGCGCATCGGCGACATCGAAGGCGTCGAGCTGGACCGGCTGCACGCACTCTCGCTCTCCGTGGGATGGCCGCATCGCGCCGAAGACTGGCAATTCCTGCGCGAGTCGGGGGAGGGGTTCGTGGCGCTCGATGATATCGGTCGGGTTCTCGGTTCGGCGATGTGGTTCGCGCATGGCGCCGATTTCGCCACCGTGGGGATGGTCATCACGTCGCCGCGACTCCAGACGCTGGGGGCGGGGCAGTGGCTGATGAAGCGGGTCTTTGACAAGGTCGTCGGCCGCGATCTGCGCCTCAATGCAACGCGCGCCGCAAGACGGCTCTATCTCTCGCTCGACTTCCAACCGGAGAAGACCGTTTACCAATGCCAGGGCATCGCGCGGATGCAGGTGACGGCCAGGCCGGCAGATAGGCGAGGCGATCTCCGGACTTTGGACGCAAGGGATATTCCCGCAGCGATCGCGGTCGACGCGGCAGGATTTGGCGTGAGGCGGGCGGCGCTCATCGAAAAGCTTTTCGCGCACTCGGCCGGCTATGGTCTTTTCAAGGGTGACACGCTGAAGGGTTTCGCGCTCTGTCGGCCGTTCGGGCGGGGCCATGTCGTGGGGCCGGTTGTGGCGGAAAGCGACGCGGACGCCGTGGCGGTCGTGCGGCCGCACGTGGCCGACCATTCGGGGTCTTTCCTTCGGATCGACACCCACATGGACAATGGCGAGTTCGCCGCCTTTCTGTCGCACAGCGGAATGCCGGTTTTCGACACGGTGCTCACCATGTCGATGGGCAAACGCCTTTCCGATTTTGCCGTCGGCGGCGTAGTTGCACCGGTGACCTATGCGCTTGCCAGTCAAACTCTCGGGTAGTTGAGTCGAGGCAGGCGCGGCTGTTCAGGCCTTCACAGGCACTCTTGTGGCGCTAGGATAACTAACATCCAAAAGTACGGTTTCTGCAGCTATACCTGGACCAAACGCAGCAGACCAAAGTGGGTTGTCACAGCCTTCGAAGTTACCCAAGGCAGGCGCGCATCAATGTGGCGCATATCTAGCCAAGTTTTGATGATGAAAGCGTCGCGGAACCTTGCGGAACTATACGGGAAGTTTTTTGATTTTGGCCCACGAAAAAGTCAATGAAATCAACGATCTTATTACGTCCTCCGGGCCTACCAAAATACCCCTATAAGTTACTGATTTTATTCATTTATTTTTTCTTTGCCCACACCGTGGACTCGAACCCCCCATAAGAATCAAATCGGATTGTGTTCGAGAACGATTTCGAGGCCTGCCGCGAAGTTAATATTTCAGTCGTTCCGGTTCACTGGATTGGACATGTGGTATGCCCCGACTTGGCCCATGGTTGACCTGCGCCAGCCGCATAAGGGCGGCGGCTTTGCGCCTCATGCACGAACCCGCTTCGCGGGGGGGCGCCTGATTCCGAGATGGCGCGGCATTCATAGGCCTTGAGCGGTTAGAGACCGCGGTCCGAAGATGAATAATATTCTCAGCTACGTGCTTTACGGCGAGACACCATCGGATCGCGACCAGGATTGACCGGCTTGTTGTCGAAATCGACGAGCATCCGCGCGTCTCGTTCCGCTAACCGGCAGAAGAAAGGCCGCACACCGCAAGCGCTGCGCGGGCGTGTGCAAGCTCTCAGGACGCGACCATCAGCTGAACAACGACATGTCTGAAGTCGCGGCAGACATCCGCGAACTGAGCAGGCGAAAACCGTAGTGCTTGAGGTTCAGCCAATGATGGACTGGACAGAAAGGTAATATAAATCAGATAGTTGCGGGAGATTGTGTGCAAAAATCGCACACGAAGTTCTACTTCTCGTCCATTATCTAATCTAGCATTGGCCATTGAGGCAAGGTGACCGCTAGGACGCAAAGCTGCGGATCCGTGGCCTACGATATTTCAAGGTGCCGATCTCGAGGCGCCTTCCCCTGCGTAGCGTGTTGCGGCAACCGTCGCGCAAGCTTCGGACGTGAACGCCTGCGCTAGCAGATAGCGGCTCGCCAGTACGGTTAGAGCGATACCACCCATCGGCTTCAATCTCAGCCGGACTCAAGCGCCGATACCGCTTCCTCGAGTCTCAGCGGTCGGGGTAATGGTCGCAAGAAAGGTGACCATGGCGTAGCGCCGGTGGCATTGACTGGATCTGCGCCACAGGATCGCCTCGTCGCCCGAGGAACGGACAGTCTCGTTGGCCTAGTTCGTCTTCAATTGGCCGACACGGTTTTCGGCAATCCAGCGGGCGGCAAGCACCAAGGCGCCCATGCTGAAATCCTTGCCATGCTTGGCGACCATTTCTTCCGACAGTTTGGCGAGCCGGTCGAAAAATTCGTCCTTGCTCTCGTCCTCGGGGCTGGGTTCGGTTGGCATTTTTTGCTCCTGTTGCATGCGGCCTGCCTTTTCTATTTGAACATCTGCGCGGGAAAGGTGACGATCGCGGCGGTGCCGTCGACGGTGCCCACCGCCAGGTGCAGTCCGTCTCCGGACCAAGCAAGCGCGGTCACCGGGCTGCCCAGGGGTCTGACGAGCAGTTCGTCCCGCGCGCCGATCTGGGCGACAGTGATCCGGCCGTTGGCATAGCCGGCTGCTATCAGTTTTTTCTCTGGGTGCGCAGCCACTGTCTCAAGCGGAACCAGCCCGGCGCGACCAGTCTCCAGCGCGCCAGAGGTTTCACCGTCAAGTGGCGGCGCTGTCATCGACCAGCCAGCGATCCGGAAGGCGCCCGATGCAAACACCGCATTTTCTGGCAGGCTCCAGCATACTGTCCGGACCGGCGATGGAAATCCCGCGACGATGGCAGCTCGGCCATCCGTCACGCTGACCAGGGCAAAGCCTCCGGTTTCGAGCCCGCAAGCCAGCCAGGTGCCGTCGCCATTCCAGCGCATAGACACCGGACGCGTCGAAAGGGAAATGTCGTGCATCGGGGCAGCGCCGTTTTCCAGCGCCCAGATCGACAGTCCATCGTTGAAACCGCAGGCGAGGTGTCGTCCGTCCGGCGAGAAGGCAATCGCGTCCGTGGAAGATGTCGTACCGTGTCGCAGCCTCACTGCGACGCCTCCGTCGCGCGACAGGAAGATATCCTGCCCGTTGCCAACGGCTGTCAGCGCCGCTCGATCACTATGGTCGATGGCGACGATCGGTCCGTCGATCTTGACCAGCGTCTCCATCACATTGCCGTCCGCGGTCAGATGCACCGCTTCGCCGGCTGCCGTTCCGATAAGAAAACCGGAGGCAAGGTAGCTGGCGAGCGGGACAGCGCCGTCTCCCAGCGCCGCGGTCGCGATCAGTGGCGCCGGCAATTTCTCCCTTGGGCGGATCGTCGACTGGCCGAGATCGCCGCTCACCCTGATCCGCGACTCAGGCGGTTCCTGGTCTGCGACCGCGGCTATGGCGACCGTTCCATCCACACAGGTGAAGGCGACAGCCGAGCCATCGGTGGTGAAGCGCAGACCGGCGACCGCCGACGGGCGACGCCAGCTTCGCGCCAGCAGGTCGAACAAGGTCAGGTTCTGTATCGCGTGCTGGTTCATGGCGATCCCCTTTGTCAGTTTCCATCCTTTGCCGCGAGGCTGCGGTCGACGTCCTCGACGTCACCCTCCGCTGCGACGATGCTGTCCTCGCACGCGGCGCATTCTTGCAGGATTGCCGTGGCTCTCTCCTGTGCTTCATGCAAGTCCCGCACCAGTTGCGCGCTGGCGCCGTTCCTGCCGATTTCGAGTTCCAGGCGCAGCACATCCATCTCGATGCCGGCGCGTTTCTGATTGAGCCGCAGCGCCTCGGCAGTGAGCGCGGAGACGTTGGCGACAAGATCGAGCCGGCGAGCGAGCAGCTCGTCACGCCTGGAAGTTTGACCCATCGGACCCTCCGGTCATTTGTCGTTCCCTGCCATCGGTCCGGGCGGTTTTTCGAAGGCCGACAGCAATTTTGGCAACGTGCCGGCCTGCGATTGGAACTGCTTTTCAGCCGTTTCGATGTGGCTCTTGAGCTGATCCCAGATATCGACCCGGATCATCGATGTCGTATCGCCGGTGAGGCGCTCGATCTCGTCGACGCGGAACTGGCGCGACAGCGAAACCCCGGAAAACACGAAGTCCCGCAACAGGATCGCATGGTTCTCGATGAACAGATGGATCATCGGATGCGTTTCCATGGTGACGCCGCCGGCGGCAAGCTCGGCCCGGATGAAGTCCTGGAAGTGGCTCTGCAGGCGATATTGGCTCTCGCCCATGAAGCGCATGACAAAGACCAGATCGCGGGGCATCAGCCTGACAAGATCGCCGGTGACGCCGTCGGCCTGGCTGGACATCGGCTCGTGCGGCCCCCGGTTGTCCTTGTCGATAGGCATCGTCTCTCTCCAGCGCGAGGCTCGTCCAAGAGCGTCGCCTTCAAATAGTAGAGAAAGACGAAGAATTGAATAGGTGATATTTGTTTTCGTATTTGCTGCGATTGCTAACTAAAAATATTGCGATTGCGAATAAGTATCAAATATTACAGGCGTACGTTACAACTGTAAAAAAACGTTACAGTTAGCTATCTGCTCGTACGCCGAAAGCGCAATGATTTTGTTTTGAGCCCAGCCATAGGTGTCATTTTCAGATTGGCACGGCGTTTGCTTTGTACATTTCCATAAGAAGCCCATCGCGCTTTCACGCGGTGCCATAAGAACGAAGGAACGGAGGAAGCAGGGAACCGTCACATCCGCTTCGATACGCCCATCGCAATGCGGTTGGCGCCGAGGATCCCTGCCAGACACCTCCAACACCTTTGCCGCGATCCACTTGAATGGCCGGACCATGAGTCGCGCCTGAATGCGCAACCCTTTGTCGTGCCGTTCGCACTCTCACTTGCGGCGCCATGCGCCGCTTCATGCCGGGGTCAAGGGACCTGCGGCTCAAACCTGGTGGAGGCTTATGACCATGACGTCTCTGACGCTCAACAAGATTACCTCGCAACGCGGAATCTCCGTCGGCGAGGCAACCAAGAAGATTGCCGATCTCGGCTGGAATCCTTCCTACGTCCAGGAAGCGATGACGTTTCCGACCGACTACAAGATCAACAAGACGCCGCGCGACCCGATGAAGCAGGTCCTGCGGTCGTACTTCCCGATGCAGGAAGAGAAGGACAACCGGGTCTACGGTGCGCTGGATGCCGCACTACGTGGCGACATGTTCCGCAATGTGGAACCGCGCTGGGTCGAGTGGATGAAACTCTTCCTGGCGATCATTCCCTTCCCGGAAATCTCCGCTGCCCGCTCGATGGCAATGGTCGCCCGTATCGCACCCGGCGAGGAACTCAGGACCGGCTTCACGATGCAGATGATCGACGAGTTCCGCCACTCGACGATCCAGATGAACCTGAAGAAATGGTACATGGAGAACTACATCGACCCGGCGGGCTTCGACATCACCGAGGAAGCCTTCGGAAAATGCTATGCCACGACCATCGGCCGGCAGTTCGCCGAAGGCTTCATAACCGGCGACACCATGACCGCCGCCTGCATGTACCTGACGGTGGTCGCCGAGACCGCCTTCACCAACACGCTGTTCGTCGCCATGCCATCGGAAGCCGCCCGCAACGGCGACTATGCGCTGCCGACCGTCTTCCTGTCGGTGCAGTCCGACGAGAGCCGGCATATCGGTAATGGCCACTCGCTGCTGATGGCGGCGCTCAAGGAGCCGGAAAACCACCTCTTGCTGGAACGTGACCTGCGCTACGCCTTCTGGCAGAACCACGCGATCGTCGATGCCGCCATCGGCACCTTCATCGAATACGGCACCACCAACCGCGACAAGAACAAGGAGTCCTACGCGGAAATGTGGCACCGCTGGATCTATGAGGACTACTACCGCACCTACATGCTGCCGCTCGAGAAATACGGCATCAAGGTCCATCACGACGACGTCCAGGCGGCCTGGGAGCGCATTACCAAGAAGAATTATGTCCATAAGGTCGGACAGTTCTTCGCGGTCGGCTGGCCGGTCAATTTCTGGCGCATCGAAGCCCAGACCGACAAGGACTTCGAGTGGTTCGAGCACAAGTATCCGGGCTGGTACGCCGAATTCGGCGACTTCTGGAAATGGTACGCCAAGCTCAGCCACAAGGGCGAGAAGGTGCTGCTGTTCAACAGCGACGTCGGTTACGTCTATCCGCACCGCTGCTGGTCCTGCCTCGTTCCCTGCCTGATCCGCGAGGACATGGTGGTCGGCGAGATCGACGGCCAGTTGCACACCTTCGCCCACGAGCTCGACAAGTGGACCGCGACCGTGGCCTTCGCCGACGAATATGAGGGCCGTCCGACACCCGCCATGGGCCGCTTCAGCGGCAAGCGCGAGTGGGAGACGCTCTATGACGGCTGGGATCTGGCCGATGCCATCAAGGACCTGAACTTCGTCCGCTCCGATGGCAAGACGCTCGTACCGCAGCCGCATATGCGCTTCGACGACAAGGAGATGTGGACGCTGGACGACGTGCGCGGCAACAAGCTGGGATCGCCGTTGAACGCGCTCCGCGGCATGACGCCGGAAGCACGCGCGCAGCACCTGGCGGACTACGCCAAGGGCTTCACCATCAATCCCTGCAACTGATCAGGCCAAGGGGGCGGGTTCGTCCCGCCCCTTCCTTTTACTGGAGGTCCGTATGTCGGAAACCCACACGGTCAGGCTCAGCCCAGTCGGCGTCGAATTCGACGTCGAGCACGGCGAAACGGTACTCAACGCCGCTTTCCGCCAAGGCATCGCCCTGCCGCACGGCTGCAAAGAAGGGCAATGTTCGGCCTGCAAGAGCGTGTTGCTCGATGGCGAAGTCGACATGCTCAAATACTCGACCTTCGCGCTGAACGACATGGAGAAGGAAAGCGGTCACGTCCTTTTGTGCCGCTGCATCGCCTACTCCGATCTGGAAGTCGAGCTTCTCAACTACGACGAGGAGATTTTGGCGAAAGCGATCGCCGTGAAGACGTTCAAGGGCCGGATTGCTCTGATCGAGCACCTGACCCACGACATTCGCGGCATCGAGATCGAACTCGGCTCGCCGTTAAAGTTCTGGGCGGGGCAATATGTCGACATCACGGTTACCACGCAAAAAGGGGAGACGATTACGCGCTCGTTCTCCATGGCAAATACGCCGGACCAAACCCAAAAACTCTGCTTCATCATCAAAAAATACCCTGAGGGAAAGTTCTCCGGCGAGCTCGATTCCGGAGGAATCAAGGTTGGAGCCGAAGTCACCGTCGTCGGACCCTACGGAACCTGCTTCCGTCGGGAAGAACGGCAAGGACCCCTAGTCCTGGTCGGCGCCGGCTCGGGCTTGTCGCCGATCTGGTCGATCCTCAACGACCATCTGAAGAGCGGCGAGAAACGTCCGGTCTATTTCTTCTACGGCGCCAGGACGCGCAACGACCTGTTCTATCTCGACAGGATCGCCGCGCTGATCGGCCAGCATTCGGATGTCACTTTCATTCCTGTGCTGTCGCACGCGACTGATGACGCCGAATGGGAAGGCGAACGCGGTTTCGTACACCAGAGTGTCGACGCCAAGCTCAAGCAATTGGCGGTCGACGGGCAGGGCGATGTCCACGCCTGCGGCCCGCCGCCGATGATCGATGCGCTTCAGCCGGTTCTGTTCATGAACGGGTTCGAGACTGAGCGGATCTTCTTCGACAAGTTCACCACATCGGCAGGTGCAACGCCGGCCCACTGAGGGGGCGGCCATGTAACTGCAACCACAACTGCAACAAGGGAGTGAAGACTATGCCAGCTATCTCGAGTTCAGTCGGATCCGGAGCCGCCGGCGCGGCGATCTTTGCCGACTCCGACAGCCGGAAGTACCGGTATTTCGACCCGAAAGGCCAGCGTGCCACGCACTACGAAGACATGACGGTCGACGTACAGCCTGACCCGGAGCGCTACCTGATCCAGGACTGGATCATCTCCTTTGCCGACGGCAAGGGCGCTTATGTCAAGCAGAACACCGCCGCGCAGAGCTCCAACTGGCACGCCTTCCGCGCCCCCGATCAGGAGTGGGAACGCACGCACTACCAGCGCCAGTCGAAAATCGAGACGATGGTGCAGAGCGTCATCAACAATGCCCGCAAGTCGGGAGCGCCGAAGACCTTCGACAAGGCCTGGGTCAAGATCCTGCAGACGCAGCTCGGCGCCTGGAAACACGCCGAATTCGGGCTCGGCACCTCGCTGATGCAGGCGCAGCGTTACGGCTACACCCAGATGATCAACAACGCGACGCTGACCAACTCGTCCTACAAGCTGCGGCTTGCCCAGGACATCACGCTCTACCTCGCCGAAATCGGCATGGACTTGCCCGGCTGGGACGACGAACTTGGCAAGAAGGCATGGCTTGAGGACCAGAACTGGCAAGGTACCCGCGAAGCGGTCGAAACCATCATGGGCGCGACCGACTATCTCGAACAGTATTTCGCCATCAACATCATCTTCGAACCGCTGGTCGGTGAAGTGTTCCGCTCAGGCTTCCTGATGCAGATCGCAGCCGCCAACCACGATTTCATCACGCCTGCGGTGATCTCGGCGGCGGAAGCCGACTACGAGCGCAACCTCGCCAACACGATCGACCTCATGCACCTGCTCGCCAACGACGAGAAGCACGGCGCGGCGAACAAGAAGCTCTTCCAGGGCTGGGTCAAGAAGCACGGCGCGCTCGCCGACAAGGCAGCCATCGGCCTGCAGCCGATCTGGTCGATGCCACATTCCAAGCCGGTCGCTTTCGCCGATGTCCGCGCCAAATCCGAGGAACGGATTGGCCAGATCCTCGGCGAACTCGGCCTCAAGCGCTGACACAGGGAGAAATTGTCATGTCACTAGCAGCACGCGACGCAACGCATTCCAACATCTTCAAGGAGATGAAGGACATCACCTTCGAACAGACGATTTCGCATCAGTGCGGCGTCACCATGAATGACTCGGTCGAGGCCAGGGCCATCGCCGAATTCATGGGCCTGAAGCCGAATGTGATCGTCACCTACCAACCGGCGATGATCCGCATCGATGGCACCGGCAAGCTGATCTTCAAGATGGACGAGATCAGCGAATATCTCGGCCGCGAGATGACAGCGGAAACCTTCGAGGTCAACAGCTCGACCCACTACGGGCGGATGGTGCGCATCGACGACAACACTGTGATCCTGTTCGGCAACATGGACGAGATGTTCGAATACATCGAATAGCCGCCAAAAAATCGGCGCGCCGCTTGGTTGCGGCGCGCCTAACCGATCAACACCCACTTTGCGGAGGGAAGAATGTTTAGAACACCGGAAGGCAAGGATATTTTCGTGGTCGACGGCCACACCCATTTCTGGGACGGCAGCCCGGAAAACCAGAAGAATATCCACGGCAAGCAATTCATCGATTGCTTCTACGCCTATCACACGGGGCTGAGCCCCAAGGACCAGCTGTGGGAGAAGAGCAAGTTCGAAAAGTATAGTGCCGACGATCTCTATCGCGACCTGTTCATCGACGGTCCCGATGATGTGGCGATCGTCCAGTCGACCTATCTCAAGGATTTCTACAAGAAAGGCTTCAACACGATCGAGCGCAACGCCGAAGTGGCCAAGCGCTACCCGGAGCGGTTCATCGTCAATGGCGCCTTCGATCCACGCGATGGCGAGAAGGCACTTGAGTACATCCACTTCCTCAAGGAGACCTATGACGTCAAGGGCGTGAAGATGTACACGGCCGAATGGAATGGCGCCTCCAAGGGCTGGAAGCTCACGGACCCCGATGCCTACAAATGCTTCGAGCTCTGCGACAAGCTCGGCATCAGGAACATCCACGTCCACAAGGGTCCGACCATCATCCCGCTCAGCAAGGACGCCTTCGACGTGCATGACGTCGACCATGCGGCGACGGATTTCCAGAACCTCAACTGGATTGTCGAGCATTGCGGCCTGCCGCGCCTCGACGATTTCTGCTGGATCGCGACGCAGGAAACCAACGTCTATGGCGGCCTGGCGGTGGCGCTGCCCTTCATCCATTCCCGCCCGCGCTATTTCGGCGAGGTCATCGCCGAACTGTTGTTCTGGATCGGGCCGGAGAAGATCCTGTTCGGTTCCGACTACGCGATCTGGACGCCACGTTGGCTGGTCGAGAAATTCTGGGCCTACCAGATCCCCGAGGACATTGCCGCAGAACGTGGTGTGCAACTGACCGACGAGATCAAGGAGAAGATCCTCGGCCTCAACGCCGCGCGTCTCTACAACATCGATATCGAAGCCAAGAAGAAGGCGCTCGCCAGTTCGCCCTTCAGCATCGCAGCGGAGTAGGAGCCATGGCAACCGCCAGCGTTTCCGGCAACCGCGAGAACGAACTCTGGCGGCGGCTTGGTGAGGTCAACGACCCGGAGCTCGACGAACCGATTACCGAGATGGGTTTCGTCGAGCGGGCCGCGATGACGAGCGATGGCAGCGTGGAGATAGACTTCCGCCTGCCAACCTACTGGTGCTCGCCCAACTTCGCGTTCCTGATGCTGGACGGCGTCCGCAAGGCGCTCGACCAGCTCTCCTGGGCGCCAGCCTATCGTGTCAAGCTGCACGACCACATGTTCGCGGAAGAGGTCAATCGCGGCATGGAAGCCGGCAAGACATTCGGCGATATATTCGCCGAACTTGCCGAGGATCAGGATCTCGGCGCTTTGCGCGAAACCTTCAGGATGAAGGCATTCAAGCGGCGCCAGGAGGCGATCTTGCGCGGCCTCAAGGCGCACGGTCTGACGGATCGGGAAATAGTCGGCATGGAACTGCCGGCATACGACGTCGCACGGTTCGAACCGGGCGAGGCGGCCAAACAGAAGCCGAGATACAGGGCGGCCCTGCTTGAACGCTTTCCCGACCGCCGGGCGGACGATCCCGTCTTCGTGACATGGGAAGGGCACGGCATACCGTCCGGCGCACTTGGTGCCTATCTCGCCGAACTGCGCGCTGTGCGCGTCAATATGGAGTTCAACGGCGCGCTTTGCCGTGGGCTCAAGCAGACCAGATACAAGGAACTGGATGTGGTCGACGGCGAACCGACGCTGGTCGACTTCATCATGGATCGCGTGCCGGCACGCGCCGCGCCGACCGCCTGAAGCAGAGCTGAAACAACGGCCTCCCTCGCACGAGGCCCCTAACCAACAACCCGCCCGTAAGGCGGAAGGAGGAATCATGCCTAAAATAATGCTTCACAATTCCGAGGCCCGCCGTGCTCTCGCCCGTGGCGTCTTCCGGCTGGCCGCTGCCGTCGAGCCGACGCTCGGCCCCAAAGGCATGAACGCCATGATCGACCGGCCCATTGGCACGCCGATGGTGACCCGCGACGGCGTCAGCATCGCCTCCGAAATCGAACTGCACGACCGTTTCGAAAACATGGGCGCGCAGGTCGTCCGCGAAGTGTCGATGCAGACCAACGAGGTCGCCGGCGACGGCACCACGACTGCCATCGTGCTCGCTAACGCGCTCATCCAGGGCGGTGTGGAGGCGAATGAACGCGGCGCGAAATCCGTCGACCTCTGCAAGGGCATCGACCTTGCCGTGGCGGCGGTAGTAGCGGCGCTCAAGGCATCGGCCAAGCCCGCCAAGGGCAACGGCATCCTGGCTTCGGTCGCCAACATCGCGGCCACCAATGCCAAGCTTGGCGCACTGGTGGCGGAAGCCCATCAACGGGTGGGGGCCGAAGGCGTCATCACCACTGACTTCAGCGTCACCACCGAGACCACGCTCGATGTCGTCGAGGGCATGTCCTTCGAACGCGGCTACCTCTCTCATCACATGGTGACCGATCAGGAGAAGATGGAGGCGGTTCTCGAGCGGCCCTACATCCTGATGACCGACCTCAAGATCAAGGAGCCCGGGCAACTCGATGCGGTTCGCCGCATCGCTGACGAGGCCGGCCGGCCGTTGCTGATCGTGTCCGAGGAGATGTCGCCGGAAGTGGTGGTGACGCTGCTCGGCAAGCAGGGACCGGGAAAATACCTCGTCGTGCATCCTCCGGAATATGGCCATTGGCGCAAGGCGATGATGGAGGATCTGGCCATCATCACCGGCGGCAAGGTGATCGCCCGCGACCTTGGCGGCCGGCTGGAGGACATCACTGCCGACGATCTCGGAACGGCTGACCGGGTGAAGACCAGTGCGTCCTATACCTCGATCATTCGTGGCGGCGGCGACCATGCGGCAATCGCCTCGCGCCGCGCCCAGGTGCAGCGGCAGTATGAAGCCTCGCCGCCGAACATCGATCAGGACAAGCTGCGCGAACGCCTGGCCAAGCTCTCTGGCGGCACCGCGATCCTTTACGCCGGCGGTGTTACGCCGGTCGAGCAGAAGCGAACCATTCAGCTCATCGAGGATTCGCTCAATGCGGTGCGCGCAGCATCGGAGGAGGGCGTGGTCGCCGGCGGTGGCTCGGCGCTTGCCCAGATCGCGCCGCTGCTCGACAAGGTGGCGGCCGGCGTCGACGGCGATGTCGCTGAAGGCGTGCGCCTGGTGCGGTCGGTGCTGTCGCGACCGCTCTGGCGCATCGCCGCCAATGCCGGCGCCGATCCCGAAGCGGTGGTGGCGGAAGTCACGCGCATCAATGGCGGCCACGGTTACAACGCGTCCGCCGGCAGCTACCAAAACATGTTCGAGGCAGGGATCATCGATCCGGTCCGCGTCACCTACACAGCACTCGCCAACGCAGCTTCGGTGGCAACGCTGATCCTGACCACGGAAACGTTGATCGGCCATCTCGCCGAGGACGAGGACCCGACGGCCGGACCGGCCCGCGGCGGCGGCTCAGAAAAGCTCGGCCGCGCCTGAAGCAATCCAAACAATCTCGACGTCGAAAGGATACGACGATGAAAGCTGCCAGACTTTACGAATACGACCCGAAGATGAACGTCCAGCTCAAGATCGAGGAGGTCAAGGCGCCGACGATCACCGCCCCCGACGAGGTGATCGTGCGGGTTGGCGCCGCCGGCCTCTGCCGCACCGACCTGCACATCATCGAAGGCGTGTGGAAGCCGACGATGGATCCAGAAGGCACGTTGTTGCCTTACATTATGGGCCACGAGAATGCCGGCTGGGTCGAGGAGGTCGGCAGCGGCGTCAGATCGGTCAAGCGCGGCGACGCGGTGATCTGCCATCCCTTCCGCTCGTGCGGCATCTGCCTCAACTGTCGACACGGCGAGGACATGTACTGCGACAACGGCCAGTTTCCTGGCCTTGGCATGAATGGCGGTTTCGCCGAGTATTTCATCACCAGCGAACGCTCGCTGATCAAGCTGAACGCCAACATCACGCCGATCGAAGTGGCGCCGCTGGCCGATGCCGGCATCACCGCCTACCGCGCCGCCAAGCGGGCGGCCAAGCTCTTGAGGCCGGGGAGTTACTGTGTGCTGCTCGGCATAGGCGGGCTCGGCCATATCGCGCTGCAATCGCTGCACGCGATCTCGGGCTGCCGCATCATCGCCGTCGATCGCGAGCCGGCGGCGCGGGTGCTGGCCAAGGACCTTGGCGCCGACTTCATCCTCGATGGCGGGCCGAATGTCGTCGAGGAAGTCAGCCAGATCACCGGCGGCGGCGCGCATGTGGTGATCGACTTCGTCGGCGAGCTCGGTGTCGAGAACATCTGCTGGAAGATGGTGCGCAAGGGCGGGCAACTGTTCGTCGTCGGCTATGGCGGCAATATCAACGTGCCGACCGCGCACCTGGTCATCGAGGAGATCAATATCGGCGGCAGCCTGGTCGGCAATTTCACCGAGCTTGTCGAACTGATGGAGCTGAACGCCGACGGCAAGGTGAAGATGCACTACACCGAATACAACCTCGCCAGCATCAACACCGCGCTCGACGATTTCAAGAACCGGCGGTTCACCGGCCGCGGCGTCATCGTGCCTTGAAACTTTGGACCGGACTTCGCGCGGACGGGTGCGGCGTCTGGTCCCCACAATCCATCCAGAGGGAAAAAAGATATGAACAAATACATCTGTGAATTCATCGGAACCTTCGCGCTGGTCTTCTTCGGCTGCGCGACGGTTCTGTTCATGCGCTCCGAGGTCGGTCTGCTTGGCGTCGCCATGGCGTTCGGCATGTCGGTGGTGGCGATGGCGTATGCGATCGGGCCGATTTCGGGCGCCCATCTCAATCCGGCTGTCAGCCTCGGTTTCTTCATCTCCGGCCGCATGAAATCGAACGACCTTATCGGCTATGTCGTTGCGCAATGTGTTGGAGCGATCGTCGCGTCGGCGGTGCTCTACGTGATCGCGCAAGGCAAAGGTGGCGGTTATGACGTGACGGCGAACGGCTTTGCCCAGAACGGCTGGTCAACCTACTCGGTAACCTCGGCGTTCCTGTTCGAGGCGGTCGCCACTTTCCTGTTTCTGCTCGTCATCCTTCGCGCCACCGCCGAAGGCGGCGCTGGCCCTCTGGCCGGCCTGGCGATCGGGCTGACGCTGGTCATGATCCATCTCGCCGGCATTGCCGTCTCCGGATCGTCGGTCAATCCGGCCCGCTCACTCGGCCCGGCGCTCTTTGCGGGCGGAGCTGCACTGTCGCAGCTCTGGCTCTATATCGTGGCGCCGTGCCTCGGCGCGGCCGCAGCCGGACTGGCATTGCGCGCGGGGGTGATCGGCGCGAGCGAACCGGCGGCTCAGCCGGCCTGATTGCTTGTCGGATCCGGCAAGCTTTTCTTCCTGAACCCTGTGGCTGATGCCATGGCGTTTTCCGTGTCGGGACGTCAGCGAAGCGCGATCCCGAAACGAGTTTCTTTGCTTCGAGCTTTGGAAAAACGGGAGGACAATATGGATCTTATCACAGGGTTGGCCGTCGTCATCGGCATTATGGGCGGCATTGCAACATGGGCAGCGATCACCATCGGCAACCCTTACTTGCTGATCTGGGCGGTATTTGTCGGTTGGGGGAGTTTCTATCACTGTGGCGGCAAGGAAGCCGGTTTCAAGAACTCGGCGATTGCAAACCTCTGGGGAGCAATCTGCGCCGCCGGCGCACTGATAGCCCTGACGTCTATTGGTGTTACCGCGATCATGGCCGGCATTTGCGTCGGCATTTCAATCGTCGTCCTGATACTCGCTGCCAAGCTGCCATTGCTGAGCGCCATTCCTTCGGCGGTCTATGGCTATGCAACGACCGCCGCGCTTTTTCTGCTTGGCGCGGCCGCCTATGGCGAAGGCATCAGCGGCATCGCCAAGGTCGCGACCGCTGTGGTTATCTCGCTGATCATCGGCAACATCCTCGGCTACGTCTCGGAGAAAGTGACCGGTGCTGTCGTAAAGGCCTGATCATCCCCGCGACCGCTGCCTGAAGGCAATCTCGATTGACGAATTTCCCAACCCCGCGGCGCGAATGCCGCGGGTTTTTTGTTGTGCCGGTGAACGGAGCTGGGCCTAGAGGAAACCGCGCCGGATGCCGTATTGTCCGAGCTTGCGATAGAGCGTCGGCCGCGAAATACCGAGCCTCAGGGCGACCTTGCTGAGATTGCCATTCTCGGCGGCAAGCGCGTTCTTGATCGCCTGGCATTCTGCATCCTCGAATGTGCACACCGGTGCTTCGAGCATGGCTGCGGGATGATCGCTGTGCAGGGTCATATTGTGGCGATCGCCGGCACTGATTTCCCCGGGAAGATCCTGGAGCCCGACGGCCCCACCGCGCGCCAAGATGTGCAACCGCCCAACGAGGTTCTTCAGTTCGCGCACATTGCCCGGCCAACGATAGGCGAGCAACGCGTCTAGCGCTTGGTGCGAGAATTCCAGCGGGTCCTCGCCTGCCGCGGTGGCGATCTGCCGGTTGAAGTGTTCGATCAGCAGCAGCACATCCTCGCCGCGCTCGCGCAGCGGCGGGACAGTGATCGAGACCGCGCCGATTCGATAGTAGAGATCGCGGCGGAAGCGGCCTGCGGCAACTTCCTGCTTGAGATCGCGATTGGTCGAGGCGACCAGGCGCACATCCACCGGGCGACCCCGACTGTCGCCAATGCGGTTGACCACGCGCTCTTCCAGGACACGCAGCAGAAACGGCTGGATCTCAAGCGGCAATTCGCCGATCTCGTCGAGGCTGAGGACGCCGCCATTGGCGAGCTCGAAAACGCCCGGCTTGCCTTCACGCGAGGCGCCGGTAAAGGCGCCGGCGACATGGCCGAACAATTCGCTGCCGAATAGCTCCTTGGTGATCGCCCCGCAATTCATCGCGATGAACGGGTCGTTCGCCGTGCGCCGGCTGCCGGCATGGACAAGCCGCGCAAACAACTCTTTCCCGACGCCTGTTTCACCTTCGACCAGCAGCGATGCAACGCTGCTCGAACGGGCGACGCGGCAGGCGACGTCGATGGCGGCCTGCAGCGCTTCGCTTTCGCCGACGATCAAGGCGACAGCATCCTGAAGATGCTTGTTCACTTCCCGGTGGACCACTGCGAAGCTGGAGACTGCCGGCACGGGGGGGAATACCAGCGCCGCGCCGCGGAGGTCGCCGTCGAGCTTGAGCGGTGTGATGTGGCAGGATCGCAGATGCGCCGGCAGCGCCTTGGCAAGGTCGGCGTCGGAGCCGGACGACGGAAGGTTCATCAGCCAGCGGCCACGGCCTGGCTCCATCGGGCCGTCCATCATCTCGGTGGTCTCGCCGTCAGGCACGTTGTTGCAGAAGATGGCGCGGCCGCGATGGTCGACAATCACCAGCCCGTCTTTTCGGCGGTAGCTGGGAGCCGACGAGATGAAGGCTTCGAGCAGGCGCGTGCGCTGTTCCTGCTGCTGTTCGGCCAATGCCTTTTCGATCTGCCGGGCCGTGGCGGCGACGAGCGCGGTGTTGTGCGGCCGAAAGATCGGCGAATAGCCTGACAGGTCGACCACACCGATGATTTTGCCGTCCAGCGGATCGCGGATCGGCGCGCCGGCGCAGGTCCAGGATTTGATGCCGGCGCAGAAATGCTCGGCCGCATGGACGAAGGTCGGCTGACCGGTCCACAGCGCCGTGCCGATGCCGTTGGTGCCGACGGCGCCCTCGTTCCATTTGCCGCCGATGGCGAGGTGGATATCCATGCCGTCATGCAGCGTCTTCTTGTCGCCGATGGCATCGATCAGCACACCGTCGCTGTCGGCTAGAACCAGCATTGCGCCTGTCCCGTCCAGCAACTGGCCAAGGGAGGCGAACGACCGGCGCGCCGCCGAAAGCAGTTCTGCATTGGCGCGGGTCAAATATTCGATCTCGTCGCGATCGCTGCTTAGAGGCGCTTCAATCCCTTGAGCGTTGATGCCGCCGGTGGCGCTGCGATACCAGGAATCGTGAATGAGCGAGCGGACGTGGCTTGGATGGACAGGATCGCGGGCACATTTGGGCTCGTCGGCCAGAAAACTTTCCCAGGCGCGCATGGTGGCGCGCTCGTCATAGTCGATGTTCCCCAGAACCATTTGCCCGGCGGTCGCCGACGCACGCGCCGGAAGAGCATCGATCTTCATCTGATGGGGGCCTATCTCGCGTTTCATTCAGTCATCACAGAACCTTTGAGGCATGCCATTTCTGTATGCTGTCGCGTTCGTATGCTGCCGCGGGTTGGACGTGAGGAGCACGCCCAGGCGTCTGCACGGTCAGTCGATGCCGAGTTTCGCGCCGATATCGGCTGCAAGCTGTTCTTCGGTATAGGTGGCGGCGAGGCGGGATCCGTCCAGGTCGGCAAGCACCTCGGCGACGGTTTCGTCGACCGGCGAGAAAAAGCCGTTCTGCTTCGTTGCCAGGACGAAGATCTGTTCCCCACCCCGGTTGCGGACATCGCCGATGTGATGAAGTTGGCGGCCTGTGTTCTGATCCTTCGAAATCACGCGGCCGTTCATCGTGACATGAATGGACGGCTTGGCTTCGGCCACAGGCGCGGCACTGCCGCCAACATGGATGATCAGGCCTTCCGCCTTTGGTTGCTGGCGTGGCTTCCTGGAAGCCGAATAGCCGCCGCCGCTGATCTGGTCGGCAAGGCGAACGATGGTCGAGCGGTTCTGCTCGATCAATCTTTTGACCTGAATGTCCTCGCGCCTCGGGCCATCCCGCTTGGAGATGATTTCGACCATGAATCCTCCCAGATTCGCTCAGCGTTGCCGTTGATACGGCCCATTTCTTCTTTTGAGGTGAACCCTACACCGCCCCGGTGGAGTTCGCCATTCATATCACACACATAGTGCCAAAATGTGGGTCGTTGGTAGCAGGCGGCTGCTACACGGGATTTCCGGTATTCGGACGTTTTGAGCAATATGTCCGCAGGTCAGGCTGCCTTGTTCCTCAATTCCGAGGGTTCGCTGTTGAGTAGTCGCCTGTCGCGCAGGTAGAGCGCGCACGTGGTGCGCAGCATGGAGGCAAAGTTCGGGATATGGCCGTTGATCTCCAGCGCTTCATCGTAAAGCGTCGAGAGGAATTTCGGCGCCGTCATCCCCTGTCCCTGGGCGATCTCGTCCAACAGCGTCCAAAAAGTGGCCTCGAGCTGGATGCTCGTCGAATGGCCACCTATTCGAACTGAGCGATTGATTAGCCGATACCCTTCCGGATCCTGCCCGGCAAAGACCTTACACATGCGAAGACCTCCCGTTTGATGTTGCCTTGGGCGAAGGTGCGGCTTCTGAGCCCATTCGCCGGGATGATACCAACCCGAAGCGCATTTTCCGCTCAATTTGCAGTGACTGCAATCGGACCTTGGTGCGTGAACCAGCCTTACGCCAATTTCCTAGCGTGGTAACCGGCTGCCACCCCTTTTTGCAACCAATGGGCCATCATCGACGGTATCCGAGACCACGCGGCAGACTGGAGGCTCCTTTGGCGAAAGCAATTCATTCGATGATCCGGGTGGTAGACGAGAACCTGTCGGTCAGTTTCTACAAAAGTGCATTCGGACTCGATGTTGCGGACCGGTTGGATTTCGACACGTTCACGCTGGTCTATCTGCGCAGTGCGGAAGCCGATTTCTAGCTTGAACTGACGATCAACAAAGGCAGGGACGAGCCCTACGCGCTTGGCGACGGCTATGGCCACTTGGCTCTTTGCATCGACGATCTCGAGGCAGAACATAAGCGCTTGGCGGCCGCAGGTTTTAATCCGCGAAAAATTGTCGAGTTCAACCACGAAGGCGCGCTGCTGGCGCGGTTCTTTTTCGTGGCCGACCCCGACGGCTACCAGATCGAGGTGCTGCAGCGCCACGGACGCTACAAATAAGGCGTTTGCGCACCTCAGTGGTGGTCGAAGACGCAAATGTCCGATGGCGCCGCCTCACGGATGTTGCGCCAGTTTTTCCGTCGGAGGTGCTAAGTGAAGAGCACACCTCGTTGTTGGCGCACGGAACCATACGGAACAATGCGGGAGGTTTTTCAATTCTGGCCCACGAAAAACCCAATAAAATCAACGTTCATGTCACATCCTCCGGGCCTGCCAGCTTGTTACAAATCAGCGGCTAACGCTTAATTCTCGGCGAGGTGCGTGAAGGCTCACCGGATGCGTTCTCCGTCGTCGCTGAAGAGCCGCGCCGATGCGGGCGCGAAATGCAGGGTGATCTTGTCGCCGGTCCTTGGTTGTGACGACCGCCGCTCCGCGATGATGGTCTCGCCGCTCGCCAGCGTGGCGTGGACGTAGCATGTGGAGCCCATCGCTTCGACGAATTCCACGCTTGCCTCGAGGTCGATGCCCTTGTCCTGGTCGAGATGCTCGGGCCGCAAACCGAGCTGCAGTTTCCGTCCCGGCTCAAGCGGGGTCTGTGCCGGGCTGTCCATCTCTCGGCCGCCAAATGCAAGGCGCCCCCCCGCCTGCACAGTGGCGGTCAGAAAGTTCATCCGGGGAGAGCCGATGAAACCCGCGACGAACGCGTTGTCGGGATCTTGATAGAGATTTTCGGGCGTGCCGATCTGCTCGATGCGGCCACTGCGCAACACGACGATCCGATCGGCCATGGTCAGCGCTTCCGTCTGATCGTGCGTCACATAGATCATGGTGTTGCCTAGGACCCGGTGGAGCTTGGCCAGCTCCACGCGCATCTGCACCCGCAGCTCGGCATCCAGATTGCTGAGCGGCTCATCGAAGAGAAACACTTTCGGGTCGCGCACGATCGCGCGTCCAATTGCAACCCGCTGGCGCTGTCCTCCCGAGAGATGAGCCGGCTTGCGCTGCAAATAGTCTTCGAGCTGCAGGATCTTGGCCGCGCGCCCGACCTTGTCGGTTATTTCCTCTTTCGGGCGGTGCGCCATCCGCAGGCCGAAGCTCATATTGTCCGCCACCGTCATATGCGGATACAGCGCATAGGACTGGAACACCATCGCCACGCCCCGGTCGGCAGGCTCCGCGTCGGTCACGTCGTCACCGCCGATGAAGATCTCGCCCGCGCTGGTCTCTTCGAGCCCGGCAATCATGCGCAGCAGGGTGGATTTTCCGCAGCCCGACGGCCCCACGAACACGGCGAACTCGCCCTCTTCGATCGAAAGCGAGACACCGCGGATAACCTCCGTCGACCCAAAGCTCTTGCTGACATGTTTCAGTTCGACACGCGCCATCGACTAACCTTTCACTGCGCCCACGGCGATCCCCGAAACGATTCGCCGTTGGAACAGGATGTAAAGAACAACGATCGGCGCCGCCGCGATGACGATGCCAGCGGTAAACAGGGGTATCTGGTCCGAGTACTGGCCCTTGAGCGCGGAAATCCCCACCATAAGGGTGCGGTGCTTCTGCATGACCAGCAGGGAAATCAGAATGTCGTTCCAGCAGCTGAGGGTGTTGAGGATAGCCAGCGTGACCAATGCCGGCATTCCCAGGGGCAGCATCACGTGCCACCAGACCTGCAGCAAACTGGCCCCGTCGATCCGCGCCGCTTCGATCAGCTCGCGCGGCAGTCCGGAGTAGAACGCCGTCATCATGTAGACCGAGAAAGGCAGGAAAAATGCGGTGTATGACAAGATGAGCCCGAGATGCGTGTTGACGAGATCGAGGGCAAGCATCGTGCGCATGAAGGGCACGAGAACGACCTGCACCGGGATCATCAGCGACGACAGGATGACCGCAAACAGCAAGCGCCGATAGGGAAAGCGCAGCGACGCCAGGGCAAAGCCGGCCATGGAAGACACGACCATCAACAAGATGACCGCCCCGAGCGTCGCAATCACGGAGTTGAGGAAGTACTCGTTGAGGTGCGCGCGGGTCCAGGCCTGGACGAAATTGTCGAACGTGGGCTGCAGGGCCAGCCCGAAGCGGTCGCGCATGTAGTCATCGCGGGTCTTGAACGCGTTGTTGATCGCGAAAAAGATCGGGTAGAGGCAGCTCAGGGCCAGCAGCCCCATTGGGACCGCCGCAATCCTGAGGGCCAGCCTCTGTCGTTTTCCTGCTCCTGACACAACGCCCCCTTCAGATATTCGCGTTGCGTGACAAGATGCGGATCTGCAGCCAGGCGAGAATGCTGGTCATGACGAACAGGACCATCGAGATGGCCGCGGCGTAGGCGGGGCGATTGAGCCTGCCCTGGGCAGCCCAGATGAGATATTCGGGCACCGTCGTTGCTGTGCCGGGTCCGCCACCGGTCAGCACGTAAATCAGGCCGAACATCGATGTAAGCAGGCCGATGGTCGTGATCACCGTCGAGAACTCGATGATCGGGCGAAGCTCGGGGATGATGACATGCCACCAGATTTGCCACATCTTGGCGCCGTCGAGACGCGCCGCCTCCACCATCTCCTTTGAAACGGTCGACAGGCCGGCAAGGAAGATCAGCACACCCATGCCGAAGGTTGACCAGCATTGGATCGCGAGCGTCACCGGAAGGGCGGTCGCCGAGTGCCCCAGCCAGTCTACACCCTTGATGCCCGCGAGGTTCAGCAGCGCGTTGAGGTTGCCATTGAAGCTCAGCACCACGCTGAAGATCGAGCCGATGATGACGCTCGAGAGAATGGCGGGAAAGAAATAGACGGAGCGAAAAAACGTCCGTCCCGGCACGCCCTGATGGATCAGGATGGCCAGCAGCATAGGGATGGTGACAAAGATCGGCACCGAAAGCAGCACCACGACGGCGTTGGCCATGGCGGAGCGGAAATTCGGATCGTCCAGCGCCCGCAGATAGTTGCCGGCGCCGATGAACTGGCCAGGGTCGGTCGACGTCGCGCTGGTCAGGGAGATGCCAAACCCCCAGAACAGCGGGAAAATGCGGAACACCAGAACAAGCAGGATTGCCGGAAGCAGGAACAGAAATGCTACGCGGGCCTCTGCTCGGCGGCCCCTATTCCGGCGGGAACGGAGCCGCGCGGCCTGGCCAGTCTGGTGTAGCGAATTGGCGGTCATGCACTGGTCACTGAGCTTGGGGATGGGGGCGCATGGTTGCGCCCCCACCGAGAAAGATTACTTTTGCGGCTTGGCCTCAGCCTGGACCTTGTCCAGAGCAACCGCGGCCTCGTCCACCGTGGTTTCGCCATTGCAGAGAAGCTGGCTCTGGCGGTGCCATTCATCGAGCTCTGGCGCCGAGGAATTGGCGTGCGTGGTCGGAACGGCTCTGGTTGCAAGCCAGCCCATGATCTGCTTGAGGCCGGGGCTGTCGATACCGGAAGTGTTGACTTCGGTGTTTGCGGGCACCGATCCGGTGTCGTTGACCAGATAGGACAGGACCTCCGGCGAAGCGAGGATCCGCACCGCGTCAACGGCGAGATCGATGTTGGGAGAGTCCTTGTTGACGCCGTAGCCGACGCCGCCATCAAGCGGCACGCCGGGAGCGCCTTCATGCTGATCGGCGGCAACGGTCGGCGAGGGCATCGGATAGACGCCGACCTTGTCGACGCCCATGTTCTTTTCAAACTGCTTCCAGTGCGCGACGTTGGAGAGCAGCCCCATCACGTTGGCCCCGACGCCTTGTTCGAAGAGGGCGAACTCATCCATGAACATGGTCTGCGAGTTGCCGCCCTCCTGATACCAGCCGTTCTTGGCGGTATCGACCCAGGCCTGCAGGATCGCCTTGATCGGCGGATCCGACCAATGGAGCTTGCCGGCCAGCCAATCGGCCTGCTGCTGGGCTGTCAGCGACTGGTTTGCGGCCTCCGACAGGAAGAACTCGGCGTTGTAGCCTTCCTTGTTGGCCATCATGAAGCAGGCTGGCTTGCCCTGCGCCTTGAACGCGTCGCAGACCTTGGTCAGCTCGGCCCAACTTGTCGGCGGCTTCTCCGGATCGAGCCCCGCGGCCTTGTAGAGCGCCTTGTTGTAGTAGACGACGTGACCCTGCAGCGTCGTCGGGATGAAGTACAGCTTGCCGTCAGGTCCGGTGAACGCAGACTTTCCAACCAGCTTTGAGATCAGGTCGGGCAGCTTGTCGTCGAGCGGGATCAGCCCGCCGACCAGGGCCTTGGCCTGGGCGCCACCATTGGCCCAGATGACGTCAGGACCGGCTTTCGAAGCGAGCGCCGTACCCAGCAGCGTGTAGTACTCGGCGTCCGGCTGGGACAGGAGGTTGAGCGTTGCTCCTGGGTGCGCAGCCTCGAATGCGGCCTTCGCATGATCGTAGTATGTCGCGTGGGCGGCATCGTCCACGTTGACGTCCCATACGGTGATTTCCTGTGCCAGCACGGGCGAGGCGACCATCATGGTCGCAATGGCAGTCAATAACTTCAGTTTCTGCACGTCATTCCTCCCTTTTTTATCCAACAAGCTTTCGCTTCATCCAGCGCTCGCTGCGAGTTTGGGACGCCCATCAACCCGCGGGTTGACGGGCGCATCGCCAAGTTCTTCGCGCGACAGGATTTCAGGGCGCGTCCAGGCCAGACGCGCAGTCTCCGACAGGACCAGCCCATGGCCCGGTCGATCGGGTGCATAAATCCAGCCGTCATGAATTTCGAATGTCTGCTCGACCAGGTGGTCGAAGTTCTGGAACGAGTATTCGAGCCACTCGACTTCGGGCAGCGCACAGGCCATGTGCACGCCGACCTCAAGAAACGTGTTGCCAAGCGTCACCGGAACGCCGAGTTCAGCTGCCAGCCAGCCGATCCTCATCACGTCGGTCACCTGCCCATGAACATTCAGCATGTCGGTAGCCCCGGCCTGCATCAAAAGGCGCTTGCCGGCGGCGTCGAGGTATTCGCCCGAATTGATCATGGTCCAGGGCGTTGCCGCCTTGAGGTTGCGAAGGCCGTCGAAATCATGGCGCAGGATAGGGTCCTCGACCCATAGGAGATCATAACCAAGGCTATGAATTTTCTGCAGTTTCGCCGACGCCTCCTTGGCTCCCCAAGCCTCGTTGGCGTCAATCATGATCGACGAACCGGGCCGCACCGTCTTTCTCAGCAGCTCCAGCCGGGACAAGTCCCGGTCGAAATCGGGATGCCCCACCTTGATCTTGAACGCGCGGTAGCCGATGGCCTCGGCATGGGCGAAAAACGCCTGGAATTCATCGTCGCCAAGGTGGAAATCGAGACCGGACGCATAGGCTTTCACGCGCGTGCGCCGGCTTCCCAGGAGCTCGTGCAACGGCAGGCCGACCAGCTTTGCGCTCAGATCCCACAACGCAACCTGCAGGGCTTCCTCGAAAGGCAAGCCGAAGGCGCGCCTGTTTCCGCCGCGGGGCCGGTGGACCCGATGCACCAGCGCCAAAGGCGATTGCCCGACAAGGCCGGGCCAGGCCTCCTCGTCAAAAACCCGAACGATCTCCGCCTGGCTCGGCAAGGGGTGAAACAAGCTCTGGATAAAGCCCAGCCCGACCAGGCCGTTCTCGGTAACGAGCTCAAGCGCGGCCACATGTGCCGTATCGATGCGAACCTGACTGTCGCCAATGGTCCGGTCGCGAGCGAATTGATAGCGGGTAATACGATACTCTGCGATGCGCATACGAGGTCTCTGATATGTCAGAATGCGATTTAGATATTTCAGATTTGGGCAAGAGGCAAGTAGCCAAGTGCTAAACAGAAGGCCGACGGCGACGCCAGCGCAGTGGATAGTGCCTTGTCGGCCGGACTTGTGCGTGAATTCTCCAGGTGTTTGGGGCTCAAGGGAAAGCGCTCCATGTCGCGAGGCGATCCCCAAACAGCCTAGGATACCGGCTGCGCGCTGCGCGATGCACCCAGTCAGCCATATCCGGCACAAGTGAATTGATAAATGATCATGCGATATTCTACGATGCGCACGATCTGTAATGTTTCAGATTAATGTTTAGATATTTCAGATTCGGAGAAACAAAAGGTGGCTCAGCACGAAGATCAGTCCGACGAGCCCGCTGGAGCAGCGGGCCAACGTCTTGGCGATCGGGCCTACACGCGAATTCTTGAAACGCTGTTTGAGCGGAAGATCCCTGCCGGGGCCTTTCTGTCGCAAGGCGATCTCGTCAAGATGCTGCAAATCCCGGTTGCGCCGCTGCGCGATGCACTCAAGCTGCTCGAGGCCGAGGGGATCGTCATCATCCATTCGCGCTCGGGCATCCAGTTCGTCAAGCCCGGGTTCGAACTGACCAGATCGACCTATCAGTTTCGCAGCATTCTGGAGCGTGCGGCGACAGGCGTTTACGCGCAAACAGCCGAAGAGGCGGAATTGGCGGAACTGGAACGACGACACCTGGCGGCCATCGAAGAGATCGAGCGCAGCGGGCTCACTGACCGGGGCAGGGCCGACCTCGAGCAACTCGAGACCTTGCTACATCACTCCATCATTGCCAGCCTGAACAATCCATTGATCGACAGTTCGTACAAGCGGCTGCACAATTACGTTCGGCTGATCCGGTTGGACAGAAAAGTCACCGTGCCTCTCGTGCTGCAATCGCTGCGCGAGCACATGCAGGTCATCCTAGCATGCAAGGCGCGCGACCCGGAGGCGGCCGCGGCGGCGATGCAGGCGCATCTGGCGTCGGCCCTGCAACGCGGTCTGGGCCTCTACTACGGCTACTAGGCTCAGGGAGGCTCACGAAACCGCTTTCAGGTTTCAGACGGCCACGAGGCGGGCCAACAGTGACGCCGCATCGGTGCCCGCCACGCCAAAGTCGCGGACGCTGCTCATGTGGTTGGTTGCCGCAAGGGTGGTGCGTGAAACAGCCAGTACTTGTTTTTCCAGCTGGTTCGCGAAGATCGCGGCCTGACTGTGGAAGGGCGGCGTTTCATCGGCGCCGACCGCGATCTCAACAGCCACGGAGGGATCGAAGCTGTGGTTGATCGGCGAGAACCGGCGGACGTCTTCGTCGGTGATCGCGATCTCGGCGGCAAGGAACGAGGTCTGCAATGGCTTCAGGTCGTAAAGGCCGCCGAGCAGCAATGCGGCCTTAATGCCGGACGGTCGGTTGTCGTCGTCGAAAAGCATCGTTGCCAGATGCGCGCCGGCGGAATGACCGCTGACGGTCAGCAGGTCGGCATTGCCGCCATGGTCTGCGATATGGTCGAGCACCCATTGCCTGGCGCGGCGCACCTGGTCGACGATCGTGGCCATCCTGACGGCCGGCATCAGCGCATAGTCGACAATGACCGCGATCGCGCCTGCCTTCGTCACGGTCTCGGCAACATAGGAATAGTCACGCTTGGAGAACATGCGCCAGTAGCCGCCGTGGATGAACATGTGCACCGGCAGGCGGTCTCGTTTGCCCCGGGGAAAGAACAGATCCACTGTCTCCGTGGCGTCAGGTCCGTAGGCGACATCCGCGACCATTGGAACGTTGGCCCTGGTAGCCTCGCTTCTGCGCACGATGTCGGCGACGATGTCGTCGAACTCGACCACATGGTCGCGAATGCGAAACGGATCTTTGGCGTGTCCGCTCACAGGGTCACGGCGATGTACTTCGCCTCCACGAACTCGGCAACGCCGTGCTTCTGACCACCTTCGCGGCCCAGCCCGCTCTGCTTGACCCCGCCGAAAGGAGCTGCCGGATCGGACATCAGGCCGCGGTTCAGGGCGATCATGCCCGACTCGATCTTCGATGCCACGCGCATCCCCTTGGCCAGGTCACGCGTGTAGACGTAGGCCGCGAGGCCGTATTCGGTGTCGTTGGCTTTTGCGATGGCATCCGCCTCGCTGTCGAAGCGCATGATCGGAGCCACCGGACCGAATATTTCCTCGTGGACCATTGCGGCGTCAGCAGACACGTCGCGAAGCACCGTCGGCGGGTAGAAGTAGCCTTTGCCTTCGGCAATCGCTCCTCCGCACAGAATCCTTGCGCTACGGGCGACCGCGTCTTGGACGAGCCGATCGATGTTGTGCACGGCTTTCCTGTTGATCATCGGTCCGCACTCGGTTTCTGAGTCTGTGCCCGGGCCGACGTTGAGTGCCGCCATGCGTTTGCTCAAGCCTTCCGCAAAAGCATCATGGATGCCGGCCTGCACGTAAAGCCTGTTGGCGGCGGTGCATGCCTCGCCGGCGTTGCGCATCTTGGCGATCATCGCACCGTCGAGCGCTGCTTCGAGGTCGGCGTCGTCGAAGACAATGAACGGTGCGTTGCCGCCAAGCTCCATGGAACAGGAAATGACGTGTTTTGCGGCTTCGGCAAGGAGCGCGCGGCCGACGCCGGTCGAGCCGGTGAAGGACAGCTTTCGCACGCGTGGATCGGCCAGCATGGCTGCCGTCACCGACCCGGGGGTCGAGGTCGTCAGCACGTTGACGACGCCCGGCGGCACGCCGGCTTCCTCGTAGAGCGCTGCAAGCGCATAGGCCGTCAGCGGCGTCTCGCTGGCGGGCTTCAGGATCACAGTGCAGCCGGCCGCCAGCGCCGGCGCGATCTTGCGTGTCGCCATGGCGGCCGGGAAATTCCACGGCGTGATGAGCACGCAAATGCCGATGGGCTGGTAGTCGACAATGATCCGGTTCGCGCCCGAGGGCGCAAGACCGAACTCGCCGCTGATGCGGACCGCTTCCTCGGCGTTCCAGCGAAAAAACTCCGCCGCGTACGCAACTTCACCACGCGCGTCGCGCAATGCCTTGCCGTTCTCCAGCGAGATCAGCGCAGCCAGGATCTCTGCCCGTTCGGTCATCAGTTCGAAGCAGCGGCGCAGGATTTCCGAACGCTTGCGTGGCGAGGTCTCGCGCCAGCCGGCCGCTGCCTTGGCGGCCGCGTCGACGGCGGCGGCGGCGTCGGCAAGCGTGGCATCGGGAACCGCCGCGATCACGGCTTCGGTCGATGGATCGACCACTTCGATCACACGGCCTTCCGACGCGGGTCGCCAGCGACCGCCGATGTAGAGACCGTGCGAGGTCGTGGCGTAGTCGAACATATCTTGATCCTCGTCGGATATGCCTGCGGCGATATTCATGGAATGAACTCCTGATCGATCACATCATGGTGGCGGACATGTCGCCGTCATAAGCAGCCCTGACCAACCATCGCATCGCGGCGAGGTCGAAGGGACGCGGATTGTTCTTGATCAGCCGGTCGATGCCGAGCGCCTGTTCGGCCGTCCAGTCGATCTTGTCCTCGGCAAGGCCAAGTTTGGCCAGGGTCGATGGGATGCCGACGGCGCCAAACAGCCGGCTCACCTCCCGGATGGTGGCGTGCGCCGATGCATCGGCACCGTCGCCGCTCCGAGCGGGAAGGCCGAGAGCCGCGCCGACTTCGGCAATCTCCGCGGCCGCGGCGGCAAGGTTGTAGGTCATCACATAGGGCAGCATGGTGGCGACGCCCAGACCATGCGCTGTATGGGTAAGCGCGCCGACAGGATACTGCACCGCGTGCGCAGCGGCCGTTCCGGCCGTGCCGAAGGCGCAACCGGCGGCCAGCGCTCCCATCATGACGTCGGCGCGCGCATCCTCGTCCGATCCGTCGCGATATGCCTTTTCGAGACTGCGGCCGAGCAGCCTGATGGCCAGAAGCGCGAAATGATCGGTCAGAGCGCTCTTGCCGACGAAGACATGCTGCTGCGGCAGATGCGGATCAGCGCCGCGTCTGGCGGCGGTGAAGGCCTCGATTGCATGCGTCAGCGCGTCGGCGCCGGCGATCGCCGTCAGCGAGGGTGGACATGTCGCCGTCAGTTCCGGGTCGCAAAGCGCCACAGCGGCGATGAGATGAGGGCTCGAAATGCCCACCTTCAGCGTCCGATCCGGATCGGAGATCACGGCAACGGGGGTCACCTCGGACCCTGTCCCGGCCGTTGTCGGCACGGCGATCACGGGAAGGGTAGGGCCCGGTACCTTGAACTCGCCATAGTAGTCTTCGAGCCTGCCGCCATGGCTGAGCAGCAGCGCTGCGCATTTGGCCATGTCGAGGCAACTGCCGCCGCCGATCCCGATCACCATGTCCGGCTTGAAATCCTTCGCCTCCGCAATGCCGGCGGCGACGCTGTCGCGGGGCACATCCGGCAGCGTTCGGTCGTAGACCAGCGTGTCTATCGCCGCCTTGTGCAAGCCAGCAAGAATTTCGGCGAACTGCGATGTCGCCGCAAAACGCTCATCGGTACAGACGAACGCGCGCCGCCCATATTTGGCGGCAACGACAGGCAGCACATGGCGCTGGCCTTTGCCGAACAGGATCTCGCGCGGCAGGCGCGCCGCTGCAAACAAGCTCATTCGCAGCATCCTTCGAAGACGGATTGGGAGCCAAGAGAATTGGCTTCGTTCCGGAGACCGGCCGCGACGCTCCGGGTCATTCTCATGCGCTATCCTCTATGAAATCGTATATGATATAGGATTGAATTGAGCGGAGCATCGTGTTAGTGGGTGGTTCTGTCAAGAGGCAAACGATGCAGAACACCGACCTGACGGTTGACAACGAAGCACGTGCGACCGGCCGCATCCAGCGCGCCAACAGCCTGGCCGGCGACGTTTACGAGGCAATCTTCGCGCAACTCATGTCTTTGAGAATTGCTCCGGGATCGCGCATCACCGTCGACAATCTCGTCAAGGAATTCAACGTCTCGCATACGCCCATTCGCGAAGCGCTCGGCCGGCTGGAAGGGGAGGGCCTTGTGGAGAAGACCCACCTGATCGGCTATCGCGCCGCCCCGCAAATCACCCGCCGGCGTTTTGACGAACTCTACGAGCTGCGCCTTCTGCTCGAGCCTGCCGCGGCGGCCAAAGCCACCGCTACAATGGACTACGAGCGTCTTGCCGTGCTGCGGGAGGCGGCCGGCGTCATGACCCGACGGGTCGGCAAAGACGAACGCCTGCGCTATTCGAACTTCGCCCGGCAGGATGCGATCTTCCACGACAAGATCGTCGAGTTCGCCCGCAACGAGCTCATTCGCGAGACGCTGAACCACCAGCATACCCACTTCCACATCTTCCGCCTGATGTATCACTCGCGGGTGACCGAAGAGGCGCTCGACGAGCACGAGGCCATTCTCGCCGCTTTCTCCGCGGGCGATCCGGCCGCTGCCGAAAAAGCCATGCGTGTGCATATCGAGAATTCGCGGGACCGGCTCCTGCCTGCGTTCGAGTAGCCGTTGCGATGTCGGCCGTCCGGGAGACCCTCAAGCTCGGCGCGCCGCTGATTATCCGGGCCAACGCCAAGGAATGTTCCCCCGCCACCCCATTCTGATCCGATTCTATTCCCAACCGGCGAGGCGCGACGTGCACCTCGCCCTGAAACAAGCCCAGAGGAAGCGCCATGCCAAGCAAGAAGATCCTGATGTTGACCGGCGAATTCACCGAGGAATATGAAATCTTCGTCTATCAGCAGGCGATGGAAGCGGTGGGGCACACCGTTCACGTCGTGTGCCCCGACAAAAGCGCCGGCGACACGATCAAGACGTCGCTGCACGATTTTGAGGGCGACCAGACCTATACTGAAAAGCCCGGTCACAATGCGCTGATCAACAAGACCTTCTCCGACGCCGAGAAGCAGCTCAGCCAATACGACGCTGTCTACTGCGCAGGCGGTCGTGGCCCAGAATATATCCGCACCGACAAGCGCGTGCAGGCGATGGTGCGTCATTTTCACGAAGCCCAAAAGCCGATCTTCACAATCTGCCATGGCGTCCAGATTCTGATTGCGGTCGACGGCGTCGTCCGTGGCAAGAAGGTGGCGGCGCTCGCGGCTTGCGAGCCGGAGGTGACGCTTGCCGGCGGCACCTACATCGATCTGTCTCCCACCGATGCCTATGTCGACGGGACGATGGTTTCAGCCAAAGGCTGGACGGCGCTTGCGGCGTTCATCCGTGAATGCCTGAAGGTGCTGGGAACGGAAATCCGCCACGCTTGAGAGCCTCTTTGTCCCGACGCATCCCTGAGGGGATGCGTCGGCTCCCACAATGGCGGTTTCCTCCCTTCATCAAGTCCAGATCAGCGAACGCATCAGCGTCGCTCTTGCCGAAGCGAGATGCGCCTGGCAGGCCCGTTTGATGCGCTCGGAATCGCGGCTCTGGAGCGCATCGATATAGGCAACGTGCTCGAGGATTGCTGCCTGGTTGCGCTGCTTTTCATCCTGCTTGTTCCACTGGTAGTGGTAGTGGAAAATGAAGCTGATGATGTCGTAGAAATCGTCGATGAAGCGGTTCGGTGAAGCCTCGTTTATGAGCCGATGAAAGCGGTTGTCGAGGCCGGAAAAGTCGTGAAAGCGGATCTCAATCTGCTTCAGCAGTTCGGCGTGCGCAATCTTGAGCGCGGCGAGCTTGTCCCACAGCGGAGATGTGTCGGGCTGCCGTGAAAACAGATGCGCCGAGCGCAGCTCGAACATCACCCGGATCTCGAACAGCTCAAGGGCGAAATCCTCCGTGAAGCCCTTGAAAAGCCAGCCCGTGTTCGGCCTCTTCTCGATCAGTCCAAAGCGGCTGAAGCGGATCAGGAACTCGCGAATGCCGTTGGTCGCAACACCGAATTGCCGCGCCAGTTCAAGCTCGTTGATGCTTGTTCCGGGTCTGGTGTCACCCCGCAGCATCCACTCCATGAATTGCTGTTCGACATGCTTGGCCCGCGGCGTGGTTTCGGCGTCGGGATAGCAGTCATTTTCATCGACCTCTCGTCCCACTGTCCTGATGCCGTCGTGTAAATTGACAAGTTCGCGGCGAACAAGTTCTTGCAGAACCTTTCGGACGGTGGTGCGGCTGACGCCGATGAGCCGCCTCAGCTCATTTTCGGAGGGAAGTTCCCCGACCAGTTGTCCATCGCGCAGCATAGTTGCAGTTCGATTGAAGGCCTTCTTGTAGACGGTGTCGGTTCGCATCGCACCTTCCTCCAAACAATACCTTGTCCTTTTTAGCATGAACTTTATCCATAAAAAACAACTTGACCCGACCATGCGCGTTGTTTTTTCTCGATAAGAAGAGGACCTAGCACGATTTGAGTTTTTGACGACGCGGCTCGTACGAGCCTCGGCGGGGAGGGGAATTTTGCCTGAAACGGGAAACACCGGCACCACTGCCGGCGAGGCCGCGTTGCCGGCGTCCAGGAAGCAGGGAGCTGTGCCCGGCCTTGCGCTCGGCCTGGCCCTGCTGAGCGCTGGTCCGGTCGTCATCCTGGTGTTGCTGATCGTCGTTCTCAGCTTTCTGTCGCCCTATTTCCTGACGGGGCGCAACCTCAGCAACATCCTCGCCCAGACCGCCGTCATCTCGGTTGTGGCGATGGGGCAGCATCTGGTCATCCTGACACGCGGTATCGATCTCTCCGTCGGCTCGAACGTTGCGCTGGCCTCCGTCGTCGGCGCACTCAGCTTTCATGCCGGTGCCCCCGCCTTCGTGGTGATTGCGGTTATGGTTGGATGCGGTGCGGCGGTCGGCGCCATCAACGGTCTGTTCTACGTCTTCGGCCGCCTGCCACATCCTTTCATCATCACCCTGGCGACATTGAGCATCGCCAAGGGATTGGCGCTGCAGCTGGCCGACGGCCGAGCCATCCCCGGCATGCCGGATTCGATCGACGCGCTCGGCCGCGAGGCGGTCTGGGGTCTGCCTGGATCGGTTTTCGTGGTTGCCGGCGTTGCCGCGGTGCTGTTCGTCATGGCCAAAACGATGGTTTGGGGGCGCTGGATTTATGCCGTAGGTGGCCGCCCCGACGCCGCCGTGCGCATGGGCATTCCCGTCTCCTGGGTTCTGGTTTCGGTCTATGTGATCTCAGGGCTGTGCGCCGGCATCGGCGCGGTCATCCTTGCCGGCCGCACAGACGCCGGTTCGCCCTTGTTCGGCAATCTGCTGGAACTGGATACGATCGCGGCGGTGATCATTGGCGGTGCCAGTTTTCTCGGCGGCCGCGGCCATCTCGGCCATGCCTTGATCGGCGCCATCATGATCGGTGTCATCCGCAACGCGCTCAACCTGCTCAACGTCAATGTCTTTTTCCAGCTCATCGTCATCGGCGTGGTCATCGTCATAGCGGTCGAGTCCGATGTGCTGCGCAACTATCTCGAAGGGCGCGTGCGTGTCATGCAGGCCGGGAGGCAGTCATGAGCGCGGTTGCGTCCACTGTCGATCATGTAGCCATCGCTGACGATCCTGTGCTGGCGGTGCATGGCGCCACCAAGCGTTTCGGCTCGGTCGTGGCGCTGGACGATGTCAGCATCGAGGTCCGGCGCGGTGAGATCCTCGGGCTTCTCGGCGACAATGGCGCTGGCAAGTCGACGTTGACCAAGTGCATCAGCGGCGTCCATCAGCTCGACGCCGGCGCCATCATTCTCGACGGTGTGCAAACGCAGATACGCTCGCCGGCGGATGCGCGCTTTGCCGGCATCGAAACCGTCTATCAGGACCTGGCGCTGTTCGACAATCTGACGCCTGGACAGAACTTCTTCGCCGGTCGCGAATTGGCCTGGCCGCAATGGCTCCCGCGCGGCCTGCGATTTCTTCAGCAGCGCAGGATGGACGCCGAGACCCGCGTATTATTGACAAACCTCAAGGTCACGCTGCCGCGGCTGGACGCCGTCGTCGCCATGATGTCGGGCGGTCAAAGGCAGGCCATCGCCGTGGCCCGCTCGACCGTGTTTGCCCGCAAGGTTGTGATCCTGGACGAACCGACCGCCGCCCTTGGCCTGCGTGAATCGCGGCAAGTGCTCAACCTTGTCGCAGCGCTCCGCGACCAGGGCAACGCCGTCATCCTGATCACCCACAATATGGAGCATGTCGTCGAGCTTGCCGATCGCGCCGTGGTGCTTCGCCAGGGCCGCAAGGTTGGTGAACTTGTGCCGACCAGGGACAACAAGCAGGAGCTGGTTTCCATGATCGTTGGAGCCTGATCCGTTCGAGATTTGGGGATCGTTCCGGTCCGCAAATGCCTGAAGCGACTTCCGTGGGAAGACGCCTCAATTCCAAGGGAGGAATGGAATGCCAATGAACCTGAAACTGTTCGCCGGGCTGGCGATCGCCGTTACGTTTGCGATGCCGGCTTCGGCCGCCGACAAGGTCAAGGTCGGCCTGATTACGAAATTCCCGGTGCCGTTCTACTCGACCATGGAGGATGCCGCCAAGAAATACGCGGCCGCTCATCCCGAAATCGAACTGGTAACCGGCCAGGGCCAGGCGGCTACCGACATCGAAGGCCAGATCGCCCTGATCGAATCCATGATCACCCAGGGCGTCAAGGGTCTGGCGATCACCCCGGTCGATCCGACGGTTGCGCCGGCACTCGACAAGGCGGTCGCCGCCGGCATCAAGGTGGTCCTCGTCGACAACAGCATCCCTGACTGGAAAGGTCAGACAGCATTGGTTTCGACCAACAATCTCAACGGCGGCAAGATCGCCGGAGAGTATCTGAAGACCGTGCTGAAGAGCGGCGACAAGATCGGCATCCTGCAAGGGGTTCCCGGAGTGCCGGCGCTGGACGACCGGGTCACCGGCATGATGGAGGGCCTCGGCGACGTCAAGGTCGAGGTCGTCGGCAAGGGTGCAACCAATTGCACGCTCGAACTCGGCACGTCGGTGACGGAAGACATCCTGACCGCCAATCCCGACCTCAAGGCGATCTACGCGGCTTGTGGCCCGCCGATTCCGGGCGCCGTCAAATCGATCAGCAATGCCGGCATTGCCAACGACAAGATCATCCTGGTCGGCTTCGACGCCTGCTGTGGTGAGATCGAAGCGATCAAGTCCGGCGCGGAAGATGCCAGCGTTGCACAGTTTCCGGCAAAAATGGGCGAGCTTGGCATCGACACCGTCGTCAAGGCGATCCGCGGGGAGGCCGTCGACGCCAATGTGGATACCGGTGCCGGACTGGTGACGCTGCAGAACGTCAAGGACTTCGAATAGGCTCCACACCTTGGCCCGGCGGTCCATCCCAGCCGCCGGGTCCTTTTTTGCAACATTTCAGGATGGCCCGGATGAAAGCGCTCGTGTGCCGAAAGCCCGGCGAACTGATCTTCGAGGATCGCCCGGCGCCCGGCCGGCCCCGCGCCGGATGGGCGCTGGTCAGCATCAGCCAGGTCGGCATCTGCGGCACCGACTACCACATTTTCGAGGGCAAGCATCCCTACCTGGCCTATCCACGTATCATGGGGCATGAGCTCTCCGGCACCGTGACCGCAATCGGCGAAGGCGTCGCCATCGAGGTCGGTGAGCGGGTCGTCGTAAATCCCTATTTTGCCTGCGGCAAATGCATTGCGTGCCGTCACGACAAGCCGAATTGCTGCGTATCGATCGAAGTGTTGGGTGTTCATCGCGACGGCGGCATGTGTGAAGAATTGCTGGTGCCTGCCGGCAACCTCTACCCGGTCGCCGGACTGTCGCTTGTCGACGCGGCAGCTGTCGAATTCCTGGCGATCGGCGCTCACGCGGTGAGGCGCTCGAGGCTTGCTGGCGGCGCACGGTCGCTGGTGATCGGCGCGGGGCCGATCGGACTGGGTACGGCCTTGTTTGCGCGTATTGCCGGCCAGGCGGTGACAATCATGGACATGAGCAGGGAACGGCAAGACTTCGCCGAAGGACTCGGCTTTCCCGTTATCGATGGTGCTTCGGTGTCACCTGTCGACCTGGTGCGGCAGCGAACCGACGGCGATTGCTTTGACCTTGTCTTCGACGCCACCGGCAGCAAGGCCTCGATAGAGGCCGCTTTCGCTTATGTGGCGCATGGCGGCGCCTTGATAATGGTCAGCGTCATCAAGGACGAGATCAGCTTCTCCGACCCCGAATTCCACAAACGCGAGATGATGTTGATCGGCAGCCGCAACGCGCTTCGCGTCGACTTCGACCACGTCATGGCGGCAATGCGCGATGGCGCCGTTCCCGTGGCCAAGCTGATAACGCACCAGACGACCCTTCAGGACAGTGCGCATGATATTTCTCGTTGGGCCGATCAGAAGTCGGGACTTATCAAGGCGATGATCGCCTTTTAACCCCGCGCTGGGACACGACCGCCGCTCGGTGCCAAAACGTCCGAGAGACGATGTCAATCACCAATAGCTCAGCCTGCTTGACGTCACGTAGCGAAGAAAGTGACGCTTGTATCCGCTATTCGGCGAGGAATTGGCAGGGAGACACCAGCAGCATGATGCACCGCGATCAGGTCCATATCGATGCTGAAATCGTTCGCCAGATGATCTTCGACCAGTTCCCGCAGTATCGCCGCGAGCGGATCGAGCCGCTTGATGCCATCGGCACGGTCAATGCAATCTTCAGGATTGGACCCAGTGTAGCGGCAAGGTTCCCGCTCCGCACAACGGACCCGGTCGAATGCGCCAATATGTTGCGCAAGGAAGCCGCCGCGATGACGGAGTTTGCAACGCATTCTCCGTTTGCCTGTCCTCGACCGATCGGGGTTGGTCAGCCGGGTCCGCTCTATCCGTTGCCTTGGGCAATGCAGAGTTGGATAGAAGGTGAGGTTGCCACGCAAGATGGGCTTGCTGCTTCCACGACCTTCGCACGCGACATTGCCAAGCTGATTGCATCGCTACGCGCAGCCAACACACATCGCCGTCGTTTTGACGGGCAAGGGAGGGGCGGCAGTCTTCCTGACCACGACGACTGGATGTCGACCTGTTTCAAGAACAGCGAGGGTCTCCTGGACGTGTCTCGGCTCCGTCGCATCTGGGCTCGGCTGCGTGAACTGCCGCCGTCCGGTCGCGACGTCATGAGCCATCGCGATCTTATTCCGGCCAACCTCCTCGTGCGTGGGGACCGCCTTGTGGGCGTGCTCGACAGCGGCAGCTTCGGACCGGCCGACCCGGCCCTGGATCTCGTTGCGGCATGGCATCTTTTTGATCGCAGTCGGCGCGAAACCGTGCGCACCCATCTTGGATCGAGCGAAGTCGAGTGGCAGCGCGGAGTGGCATGGGCCTTCCAGCAGGCAATGGGCCTGGTCTGGTACTACCGCAGCAGCAATCCTGCCATGAGTGCACTTGGCCGCACCACGCTCTCGCGCATCATCGACGATCTGAGAATCTGATCCGAACCTGAGCGTCGGTCGGGTCAGAACAGGCGAGCTGCGTTGGTGCAAAAATCGCATCTGTAGGAAGACACGGTCATCCTCGTGTCTAAGAACATTTGGAGTTGGCTTTTCGCCACTCCTCGTACTCTCCGCGGGCGTCGTCATGCAGTGGATAATAGCGTTGCAATGACCCGCCCTGCATGAGCTTCTCTCGCGAGAACTCTTCCCAATCGTGATGCTTCTTCGCTTCTTCGATTACCTTTGCGGCCATTGCGACGGGAAGTACCACCACCCCGTCGTCGTCGGCGATGATGATGTCGCCGGGGATCACCGTGACACCGCCGCAGGCAATCGGAACGTTGACGGCATTGGGATAGATGCTGGTCTGCACATGGTAGTTGGGCGTCCAGCCACGCAGCCACAGGGGCAGATCGAGCTTTTCGACATTGGGCCGGTCGCGCATGCATCCGTCGATGACGATGCCCGCGCCGCCTCTGCCCTTGAAATACGTCGACATCATATCGCCGAAGACGCCCGAACTCATGTCGCCGCGCGCGTCGACCACGACCACATCGCCTGCCTGCGCGTGATAGAGCACGTGCCGGTGCAGTTGTGTCTCCGGATCGGCATATTCTCCCTCGCTGAAGAGGTCGGGCCGCTGCGGCAGGAACTGCAGCGTCAGCGCCGGTCCGACGATCGACTTGCCGTGGTTCTGCGCCACCGGACCGACCATGTGCGGATTGCGGAAACCCATGTGGCCAAGCGTGCCGGCAACCGTCGCGGCGCCGATCTCCCTCAGCGCGTCGATCAGTTCTTTGGGCGGCCGCGTGATGTCGGGAGTGTGCGTCATTTTTGGACTCCGGCTGAAATGGAACTACCAGTTGGTTACGGAACCGTCGCGGCGCTTGAGGTGAGGCGCTTCCCAGAAACGGAAACTCTCCGCCTGGATCGCCGCCTCGTTGATCTCGACGCCCAGCCCCGGCAGATCGCTGACGGGATAGCAGGCGCCATCGAGTCGTAGTTGCACAGGGAAGAAGTCTGAACTGTCGAAGCCCAGCTTTCTTTCGGGCTCCCTGGTCTCGAGCCACGCGAAGTTGGGTACCGCAGCGGCCAGATGCACGGTCGCCGCCGTGCACACTGGACCCAGGGGATTGTGCGGCATCAGGTCGACATAGTGTGCCTCGCTCCAGCCAGCGACCTTCATCGCCTCGGTGAATCCGCCGACATTGCAGATGTCGAGCCGGTTGAACTGGTGGATGCCGCGCTCGATATAGGGCAGGAACTGCCACTTGCTGGCAAATTCCTCGCCGATGGCAAACGGGATGTCGGTCATCGTACGCAGGGATTCGTAGGCCTCCGGTGTCTCGTCGCGTATCGGCTCCTCGAGGAAATCAAGCACGCCGCGGCCGAGCTTGTTGCAGAAGCTCGCCGCCTCGGCCACCGATAGCCGGTGATGATAGTCGATGCCGAGGACGACATCGTCACCCAGCGCCTCGCGCGCCTTGTTCAGCATCCTTGCGGTAGCGCCGATCGACTCGCGCGGCTCGAAAATATCCCTGCTGCTTTGCCCGACCGGGAAGAAGCGGATCGCCTGCCAGCCTTGCGCGCGCAGTTCGCGGGCCCGCTCGATGGCAACGTCGCCCTCGGCCTCGTCTCCGGTCGAGGCGAAGGTGGGGACGCGGTCGCGCTGCTTGCCGCCCAGCAGCTCGTAGACCGGCACCCCCAGCGCCTTGCCCTTGATGTCGTGAAGGGCGATGTCGATGGCGGAAATCGCCGCCTGCAGAACGCGCCCGCCTTCGAAATACTGGCTGCGATAGACCTCCTGCCAGATCCGGCCAATCTGCATCGGGTCGCGGCCGATGAGAAACTCGCGATAGTGCTCGACCGCGCCAGCCACGGCCCTCTCGCGACCGCTCAAGCCGCTCTCGCCCCAGCCGAAGATGCCGTGGTCTGTCTCGACCTTGACGAGCATCTGGTTGCGCGTTCCCACCCACACCGGATAGGGCTTGACCGCGGTGATCTTAAGCTTCGTAGTCATTCACGCCCACGTTCGACATGCATCCGCCCCTGTCTCAATCGGCCTTGAGGGCCATTTCGGTTTCGCCGTCGAACAGATGCATGCGCTCCTGGTCGAACTCGAGCCAGATCTGCTCGTCGGGCGCGACGGCAATGGTCGGCGGCACGCTGACGTTGACGATGGCGCCGGACAGGAAGGCCTGCACGAAGGTGACGTCTCCGGTCGGCTCCACCGTGTAGGCCTTGGCCGGGACGCTGCCTGGCACCGCGCTCTTGTGGAGCTTGATCGTCGAGTGACGCGCGCCGAGCACGACTTTCCGGGTCGTTGCCTTGGCAACCTTCCGGGCATTGTGCTGCGAGAGCTCGAGACGCCAGCCCTCCGCGCCGGTCAACACGGTGTTGCCGTTTGCCGTCGACGCTTCCAGCGCGATAAGGCTCATCGCCGGGCTGCCGATGAAGCTGGCGACGAACATGTTCACCGGATGGGCAAAGACCTGCGCCGGTGAATCATATTGCTGCAGGAAGCCGCCGTTCATCACCGCCATCTTGTCGGCCATGGTCACGGCTTCGAGCTGGTCGTGCGTGACATAGATGATCGTCGCCTTGAGGTCCTGGTGGAAGCGCTTGATCTCCGAGCGCATCTGCACGCGTAGTTTGGCATCGAGGTTGGAGAGTGGCTCGTCCATGAGGAACACTGCGGGGTCGCGGACGAGGGCACGGCCGAGCGCCACACGCTGCTGCTGCCCGCCCGAAAGTTCACGCGGCTTGCGCTCGAGCAGGTGCGTCATGTCGAGCACCCGCGCCGCTTCCCTGACCTTCTTGTCGATCTCGTCCCTGGGCAGTTTGCGCATCTGCAGTGGGAACGCCAGGTTCTTGTAGACCGATTTCTGCGGATAGAGCGCATAGTTCTGGAACACCATTGCGATGTCCCGGTCCTTGGGGTCGAGGTCGTTGACCACCCGGTCGCCGATGACGATGTCGCCCGATGTGATCGGGATCAGTCCCGCGACGAGATTGAGGGTCGTTGTCTTGCCGCAGCCTGAAGGGCCGACCAGCGCAACGAACTCGCCATCATTGACCGTCAGCGAGACGTCGTTGACGGCTTTGAAGCCGCCATAGGTCTTGACGAGATCTCTCAGGACCACATGGGCCATCGGCAACTCCTAGTGCTTGACCGCGCCTTCTGTAAGGGCGCGTACGAAGTATCGTTGCAGGACGAGGAACAGCACCACGACGGGCACGCTCATCATGAAGCTGGCCGCCATCAGGCCCGGAAAGTCCGTCGTATTTTCCGAGAAGAAGCGCTGGATGCCGACCGGCAGCGTCAGCTGCTCGTTCTTGGAGAGGAAGGTGTAGGCGTAGATGTACTCGTTCCACGCGCCGATGAAGGAATAGATCGCGGTGGCAATGATGCCCGGCGTCGAGAGCGGCATCACGATCAGGATGAAGGCCTGGAACCGGGTTGCCCCATCGATGCGCGCCGCCTGCTCGAGCTGCACCGGGATGTTGTCGTAGAAGCCCTTGAGCAGCCAGATCGCCAGCGGCAGGCCGAAAGTGAGATAGGTGAGGATCAGCGAGCCATGCGTGTTCACCAGCCCGAGCATGCGCATCAGGATGAAAAGCGGCACCAGAAAGATCACCGCCGGGAACATGTTGCGCAGCAGCACGGCGAAGAACAGGAAGTTCCGGCCTGGAAAACGGAAGCGCGAAAACGCGTAGGCCGCAGGGACAGCCACGATCACGGAAAGGATCGTCGTGGCGGTCGACACGAAAAGGCTGTTCCAGAAGAAGCGGAGGAAGTCCTGGCCGACGCTGTTCTGCGGATCGAGCAGCTTCTGGTAGCTGGCAAGCGTCGGCTCGTCCGGCCACCATTGCGGCGGGAATTGCATCGCCGCGAACCCGGACTTGATCGACGTGAGCAGCATCCAGACCATCGGCAACGCGGTGTAGAGCAGCATGAACACGAGGAAGATGCGCCCCGCCCACCGCCATCCGTCGACGCGCGTGCGGCGACGTGTCTGAGGGACTGTCTCGGTGATCGTGCTCATGCGCCCCCCTCTTTCCGGTCGTTGCCGCTCAGCGCACGGACGTAGAAGTAGCCAAGCGTCATCAGCATGAGGAACAGCAGCACCGAATAGGCGGATGCCACGCCCCAGAGCTGTCGTCCGAAGGCGAGCTCGTAAATGTGAGTGATCCAGATATGCGAGGCATTCGATGGCCCGCCGCCGGTCATGATCCAGGGGATGATGAAGGAATTGAAATTGGCCACTGCGAGCAGCAGGATCGTCACCGTCGAGACGCTACTCAGATGCGGGAACGTGACGTGCCAGAAGCGCTGCCACGCACTGGCCCCATCGACTTTTGCGGCGCTCAGCAACTGTTCGGGAACTGTCTGCAGGCCGGCCATCATCATGATCATGGCAAACGGAAACTCGCGCCAGATATTGACGACAATCAGGGAGGGCAGCACCGTGCTGACGTTGTCGATGAAATTCGGCGGCCGGTCGGCCAATCCAAGGCCGACCAGCACCGCGCCGATGATCCCGAAGTCCGAATGGTAGATCCACTTCCAGATGTAGGAGGCGGCGACCGCGCTGATGACCCAGGGAATGATCAGGATGGCGCGCATGACACCACGGCCGACAAAGTCGCGGTGGAGCGCCAGCGCGGCGGCAAACCCCAGGACGAAGGAGATGAACGTCGACGCCAGTGTCCAGATCAGGGTGTTCCAGGTGACTTTCCAGAATACCCGGCTGGTGAGGATGGCCGTGTAGTTGTCGAAGCCGATAAAGGTCTTGTCGCGGAGCTGCAGGCCAGGCGGGGTCTTAAAGAACGACAGCTCGATCGTGTAGTAGATCGGATAGGCGATGACGATGAGCATCACGGCGATCGCCGGCAGCACGTATGCGTAGTCGGCGCGATGCTCCCACACATTCCGCAGCACGCCGGACCTGCCGGTTTGCAATGTTCGGCGAGCCTCGGCCTTGCCGGTCACGATCGTCACTGTGGCGCGCCCTTGTTTTCTCGGAGATAGATAGCCGGCTGCACCCTCGGTACAGCCGGCCAGTGTCAGGCTCAGGCTAGAGTTTGCCTTCCATCAGGTTCTTTACCTTCTCGGCCGCGTCGTCGGCTGCCTGGTCGACGGTCATCGCTCCGGTCAGGGCATTCTGCAGCATATCCGGGACGATGATGTTCATGATCTCGGGAGCCTGCGGCAGCGCCGGAAACGGGATGCCGTATGGCAGCATCGAGGTCGTGACATCGAGGAACTTGATCTTCTCCAGGCGTTCCTTCATCCATTTGGTTTTGAAGCCGTTAAGGTTGCCGGGGTTCGAGCCGGCGTAGGCCATCTTCAGCGACCATTCGGGGCTCGTCCACATGCAGATGATCGCTTTTGCGGCCGGCTCGTCCACCTTGCCGCCCTCGACATATTCGGGCTTCAGGATGTGGATGTTCGAGCCGCCGAACACGACGGCGCGCTTGCCGTCGGGGCCGGTCGGGATAAGACCGTAGCGCATGTTGTCGATGACGGTCTGCGCCTTGTCCTTGTCGGTGCCCGTCGCCTTCTTCTGCAGGTCGAGCATGACGTTGTAGTCGGACGGGTGCGAGATCATCATGCCGAGCTGGCCGGCGACGAACAGGGGCTGGTTATCGGCCTGCTGGTTGGTGAGTGCCGAGACCGGAACCGACTTGTCGCGAACATACATGTCGTACGAGGCCTGCAGCGCCGCCTTGCTTTGCGGCGTATTGAGTTCGACCTCCTTATAGGTCGGGCTCGCCGTGGCTTCGTCAAAGACGCCGCCGCCATAGCCCCAAAGCTGCGGCATGAAACGGTACGGCGTATTGCCGGCATTCTTGCGAGCCACGAGACCGTAACCGGCAATGCCGAGCTTGTCGTGAATCTGCTTGGAATACTTGACGACGTCGTCCCAGGTTGCCGGAGCCTTGTCCGGATCAAGGCCCGCTCGCTTGAAGATATCGGCGTTCCAGATGAACGCCATCGTCTCGTTGTTGGTCGGAATGCCGTAGGTCACGCCATCCCAGGTCACGGCCTTCATGGCGCCGGGCCAGAAATCTTCGGTCGAATATCCCACATCCTCGGGCTTGAGCGGCTCCAGATAGCCCTTTGATGCGAACTCGGTACCACCCAGGATTTGCAGGCGGACCGCCATCGGCGCGGCATTGCCCAGCAGCGCTGTGCGGAACTTGTCGAGCAGGTCGTTATAGGTGAGGGCCTGTTCCTCGAGCTGGATGTTTGGATAGGTCTTGCGGAAGGTCTCGAAGAACTCCTTGTAGTACTGGCGCAGCAGGTCGGGGTCGCCCTCGAACACACCCTGGTACCAGAAGGTCAGTCGCCCCTTGTAGTCGAGCGGGGTGACCTTGCCGCAATCGGCCGCCGTGTCGAACTCCTGTGTGCCCGCAATGGAGCGCACATATTCGGGCGACCACTTGCTCAAATCGACCGGCGGCGCGCCGAGCGCCGACGCGGACATCAACGATACCATCAATGCAGTGGAGACAGTGCCGCGCAGGACGGCACCGCCGAGCGTAATCCTCATCATAGGTATCCTCCAGGTTTTCTCCCATGCCGCTCTGCGTCGAGGCAAGCGGTCGGTTCGTTCGATCGCGGGACGTCTTGCTATTTTATGTATCCCTTCGGTCACTTCATACGTTTTCAGATAGTAGATTGCATGTCAACGCGCTAAATCGTACATTGTTTATGGAAACCGTGCGTGATATCGATCAAGGCGTGTATTGATTTGGGGAGCCGGCCTTGGCCGAAACAAGCGATTTCAAAGCAGAACCACCCCAGGGGATTGACCCCATCGGGGCCTCCAGCGAGGGAGCCTCGCTCTATCAGCTGATCAGGGAAGACATCATCGAAGGGCGGCTCGCCGCCAACGAGCGGCTTGTGGTGACCGATCTTGCCCGGCGCCACGGCACGTCGACCAACCCCGTGCGCGAGGCCCTGCAGCTCTTGCGCGGGGAGGGGTTCGTCACCTTCCTTCCCAACCGCGGGGCGCGCGTCCGGCCGATAGATCAGGATTTTGTCCGCGATATCTACGAGATCGGGGTGCTTATCGAGCCGGCTCTGACGCGATGGTTTGTGAACATGGCGACTGCAGAGGACATTGCCGAACTCGAACGTATCCAGGGCCTGATCGAAGAGAACAACTTTGCCGACACGTTCAGGCACAGTGAACTGGATACCGCCTTCCACACCGTGATGTACCAGCGGCACTACAACCGCCATGCCGCCGAGCTTTGGTGGAAGCATCGCGAAGTGCTGCGGGCCGTGAGCCGGCGTTTCAATTTCACGCTTGCCCGGCGTGCCGCGATCATTCGCGAGCATCGCGAACTCATCGCGCATGTAAAAGCGGGAAATGCCGACGAGGCCGCCGAACTCATCGCACGCCATGTCGAGGGCTCCGGCCGGCATGTCCTCGAACACATGCGAGCACGCAACGCTGCCCGGGCAGGATAGAAGATCCGGTCTGGACAGCGCCGGCCTGACCCATTCCAGAGAGGTAATTGAGATGAAGATCACGAGCATTCGGCCGTGGCTGATCAAGTCCAATGCTTCCTACTGGGGAGAGTTCCTGTTCGTCGAAGTGACGACCGACGAGGGGGTGAGCGGATGGGGCGAGATCACCACCACGACAAGGCTCGCCAACCGCGCTCTTTGCACGATCCTGCGGCAGATCGGCATCGCCGTGACCGGCGAGGATCCCGCGCGTATCGAGTATCTTTGGCACAAGATTTTCCGCAGCTTCACCTACATGGGCAGCCGCGGCGCTGCCGTCGAATGCGTGAGCGCCATCGACATCGCCCTCTGGGACATCCGGGGCAAAGTCCTTGGCAAGCCCATCTACGAGCTGCTGGGCGGACCGGTGCGCGATGAAATTTCGCTCTACACCCATCCCAACCAGGCCAAATTCACCAGCAAGGAGGCTGTGGTCCGCGAGATTCTCGACATCGTCGAGTCCGGACACACGGCGCTCAAGTTCGACCCGTTCCCGCATCAGGGCCGTAGCGCCGACGGGCAGTCGCGCGAGCAACGGGACGGCTACCTCGATGGCGGCATGACGCGCAAGGACGAGCGCGAGGCGGCCGAACTGACAGCGCTGATCCGCGAAACGGCAGGCCCCGATGTCGACATCCTCATCGATGCGCATGGCCGCTTCGACGTTCCCACCGCAATTCGCCTCTGCCGCAGCCTCGAGGAGGCCGGCCAGATCGACTGGTTCGAGGAGCCCTGTCCGCCCGAGAGCCTCAACGCCCTCAAGCAGGTGCGCGAGAAAGTCAGTGCCGCCATCTCATGGGGCGAGCGCGGCCACACCAAGTGGGATTTCGTCCCGGTGCTGGAGAACAAGCTCGCCGACTACATCATGCCTGATGTCACCTGGACCGGCGGCATTACCGAGCTCAAGAAGATTTCCGCTTTGTGCGAAGCCTACTACATCCCGGTCTCGCCGCATGATGCCGCGGGGCCAATCAACGTGGTTGCCGGCGCGCAGGTGATGATGACCGTTCCCAATTTCTACAAGCTCGAAACGTCGGAGTGGAACCTGGGCAAATACGATCACCTCATCGACAAACCACTCGATGTTTCGAACGGCAGCCTCAAGCTGACGTCGAAGCCTGGCCTGGGCGTCGAGATGAACCGCGACTACCTGCAGGCCCATGAGATTGAGCTGGGCTAGCGACGCTCCATGCCGGCGCAGCGTGCGGGCGACAAGCCCCGCCGACCAGTACGAGGATAAGCCATGCCAAAGACGAGTGGAGCCGACGAGGCGCTCAATTGGGTGAACCCGCACTCCAAGCCGTCCGATCTTCGCATCACCGACCTGCGTGTCGCCGAGATTGTCGGCGCGCCATTCACCTCGGCGTTGCTCAAGATCTACACCAACCAGGGCATCGTCGGGCTTGGCGAGGTGCGCGACGGCGCCAGCGCCACCTATGCGCTGATGCTCAAGAGCCGGTTGCTGGGCGAGAACCCTTGCGACATCGATCGCCTGTTTCGCCGCATCAAGCAATTTGGCGGCCACGGCCGGCAAGGTGGCGGCGTCTCGGCAGTCGAGATCGCATTGTGGGACCTCGCCGGCAAGGCCTATGGCGTGCCGATCTACCAGATGCTCGGCGGACGGTTCCGCGACAAGGTGCGCGTCTATTGCGACACCGACGCGGACAAGCCCAGCGGCACCGAGACCGGCAAGCGGCTCAAGGCGCGGATGGATCTCGGTTTCACCTTCCTCAAGATGGACCTCGGGCTGGCGCAGATCTCCCACATCCCGGGCGCGGTGGTGGCGCCCGCCGGCGTGCTCGACGGTTTCCGCATGCATGCCGCTCGCGGCCCTGCGCGCACGCTGGACGAACGCCGTGCGCGCAACGCCGCCTATGATGCGCAGAACGTCCCGCATCCCTTTACCGGCCTCCACTTCACCGAAAAGGGCATCGACCTGCTCGACCAATATATCCACGAGGTCCGCGAGGTGATCGGCTACGAGGTCCCGCTCGCCATCGACCATGTCGGCCACATCTCGCTGCAGGACGGCATTCGCCTGGCACGGCGCATCGAGAAATACGCACCAGCCTGGCTCGAGGACGTGATCCCCTGGCAGTACACCGAGCAGTATCGGCAGTTGCAGCAGGCCACCTCCGTGCCAATCTGCACAGGGGAAGACATCTACCTCAGGCAAGCATTCGAGCCGCTGCTCGACGCAGGCATCTCGGTCATCCACCCGGACCTGCTTACGTCAGGCGGCATCCTCGAGACCAAGAAGATTGGCGACGCCGCGCAGGACCATGGCGTCGCCATGGCCATTCACATGGCGGAAAGCCCTATAGCGGCGATGGCCGCCGCGCATGTCGCGGTGGCCACGGAAAACTTCATGGCGCTCGAATATCACAGCGTCGAAGTGGAGTGGTGGGACGACATCGTCACCGGCCTGCCCAAGCCGCTGGTCAAGGACGGCTTCATCACAGTGCCGGACAAGCCGGGGCTGGGCATAGACGACGTCGTCGACGAGGTGATCAGCCAGCATCTGCAGCCCGGTGTCACGGGGATATGGCAATCCACCGGGCATTGGGACAATGAATATAGCTGGGACCGGACCTGGAGTTAGCCCAGACCCCCGCCCACATTCCCCCAGGCTCACAGGGCCAACGACCGACCATTCGTGTCGACCTCTCCCAAGGGAGAGGCAAAGAAGGAAACGGACGAAACCATGATCTACGAACTGCGTATCTATGACTGCCTGCCGGGCCGGCTGTCGGCTTTGCTCAAGCGCTTTTCCGACCAAACGCTGGCCATCTGGGAGAGGCATGGCATCCGCCAAGCCGGGTTTTTCACCACGGCGATCGGCGAAAGCAGCAATCGCCTCACCTATTTCCTCGCCTGGGAATCGCTGGCCGAGCGTGAGGCGAAATGGGCGGCTTTCGTCACCGATCCGGCATGGCACAGGGCCCGGGACGAGTCTGAGCGCGACGGGCAGATCGTTGCCAATATCAGCAGCCAGTTGCTCACGCCGACAGCTTTCTCGTCTGTGAAATAGGACTGCGCCATGAAGATCACCGACCTGCGCTGCGCTGTCATCGGCAAGCATCCCATCGTCCGCATCGTTACCGACGAGGGCCTCTATGGCCTTGGCGAGGTCGAGTACACCAAGCCTTATCTCAAACCCTTTGTGCTGCATTTCCGCGAGGCCCTGATCGGCGAAGACCCGACCGACGTCGAGCGGGTGATGCTGAAGATCCGCCAGAGGGGTTCGTTCAAGCCCTATGGCGCCGCCGTCAGCGCCATCGAGCACGCGCTGTGGGATATCGCCGGCAAGGCGGCAGGCGTGCCGGTCTACAAACTGCTCGGCGGGAAGGTGCGCGACAAGGTGCGCGTCTATAACGGCTCGATCCGCCGGAAACGCACGGGCGACCGGCCGGAGGATTACGCCGCCGACGTCAAATGGATGATGGAGCAGCCGCAGAATTTCTTCATGGTCAAGCAGGGCATCTCGTTCCACTCCAACATGAAGGATAGCATCGAGGGCTTCCACTACGGTGTGACGCAGAAGAAGGCCGGCTATCACGGCGCCATGGATCAGGGCGTGATCAGCGAGCGCGGTTTCAACCACATGCTCGACTGTGTGATCGCGATGAAGGAAGTGCTGGGCGACAAGGTCAGCCTGGCGCTCGACTGCGGCCCGGGCTGGATGCTGCCCGATGCGATCAAGTTCGCTCGCGCGGTCGAAAAGTACAATTTGATGTGGCTCGAGGACATGCTGACCGGCGACTACGTTCCGTGGGTCAATCCGCAGGCCTATCGGGAACTGACCACTTCCACCTCGACGCCAATCCACACTGGCGAACAGATCTACCTCAGGCACAATTTCAAGGAGCTGATCGAGACGCAGGCGGTGCGCATCATCGGCCCCGATCCTGCCGATGTCGGCGGCATTGCCGAGCTCAAATGGATCGCCGAGCATGCCTACATGCACTCGATCCTGATGGCACCGCACGGTACCGCCAACGGCCTGCTCGGCCTCGGCGCGCTGATCAATGTCTGCGCCACCTTGCCCGCCAATTACATCGCTTTCGAATACCCCAGCGCCTCCGACCCCTGGTGGGAGGACATCGTCGTCGGCCTGCCGAAGCAGATCGTGAAGGAAAGCATGGTGGACCTGCTGGAAGCGCCGGGGCTGGGCCTCGATATCGATGCCGAAGCAGCCAGAAAGTATCTCAGGGAAGAGGATGTGGGCTTCTTCGACTGAGCAATCCTTCGTTAGCCTGCACCACGCGGGCAGCTTCACACCCGTTTTTCGGCTCATGAGATACTGCAGCTCGAGTTCGATGACGTCCTGGATCTCGAAAGAGGCCTGACATCAGCCGGCGCTCTGGCCTTCCTGGTCGAAGCCGACAGGTGGCCGAGCCTGAAGGGCACGAGCACCTCGCACCAGGCCATGCTGACGCGCCGTTATCCGGTGGCGGAGCCTGCCATCACTTCGCCCGACGGCTCCACTTTGTCCTACATGGGCGAATATGACGGCGTCACCGCGGATTGGAACGCCTGGCATCTGGCCTATAACGCCCGGCATCCTTTCCTGCTGGCGAAGTTTCCCGGCATCAGGGCGATCGAGATCTATACGCCGGCCACGATCGTGTGCGCTCTCCCCATCCGGACGCGCACCGCCATGCAACGCGACAAGACCGTCTTCGACAGCCCGCAAGCCATGGAAATCGCCATGGCCAGCAAGGCGCGGCCGGCCCTGCGCGCCGATTTCCTGACGCTGCCGGCGCTCGAGGGCCGCAAGGACCATCTGCCTTTCCAAGCGGTTGAAGTGAAGGGGCCGAAGGCGACTGCCGGCACGACGCGATGAGACAGCATTGCCGCTCAATTCATAACGCCCCCGTCTTTATTTGTATCTGATCTGCTGATACATAACCCCGTGTGACGAGTGCGGGGCGATATGTCGAATGAAATCATGGTTGTCGATCCGCTTGAGCGGCTCGACTTGTTGAAGAGCCTTGCGAGCGAGGTCCGGGTCCGGATTCTCGATCTGCTGCACCGCAAGGGGCCGAAAAACGTCAATCAAGTGGCCGACGAACTGGGTCTTCCGCAATCGACGATTTCCGCAAACATCCAGGTTCTTGTCGATGTCGGTTTGATCGAGACGAAATCACAGAAAGCGCGCAAGGGAAGCCAGAAGGTCTGCTATTCGACCTTCTCCGAGTTGGTTGTCGTCTTCAAGGACCGCACCCCGGCGCAGGATTCCGGCGTCATAGAAGTGGCGATGCCGCTTGGACTCTATACAAGATGCGAAGTTTCCGCCCCCTGCGGCCTGTGCTCAAAGGACGGCGTCATCGGACTTCTCGATGTGCCCAATACCTTCCTCGATCCTGACCGTATGCGGGCCGGGCTGCTGTGGTTCACGCGCGGCTTCGTCGAATACCAGTTTCCCAACAATGCGACGCTTGCCAATGCCAAGGTCGGCGGGTTGGAGCTGGCGATGGAACTTTCGTCCGAGGTGCCGGGCACCTCGAAGGATTGGCCATCGGACATCACGGTCGCGATCAACGGACACGAGATAGATACCTGGACGGCGCCGGCCGATTATGGCGACAAGCGCGGCAAGCATACGCCCGGCTGGTGGAAGCTGGCCGGATCGCAGTATGGCGACCTCGCACACTGGCGCGTCACGAACAACGGCACCTATCGCAACAATGACAAGGTCTCCAAATGCTCGCTGGCCGATCTGGAGCTCGAGCGGCACCGCTCGATCCGGATACGAATCGGCGTGAAGGAAGATGCGCGTCACCCCGGAGGGATAAACATCTTCGGCAGCGGCTTCGGCAACTACAGCAACGACATCGTTCTGCGCCTGCTGAAGGCTTGAGAGCAAATTGGGCCCTTGACGGGCGGACGAACTCCACCCTTAACTGACCCCACGATCCGGATATAGACCGGAAAGTCGGATTGATAGTCCGCAGTGGGAGGGATCATGAAGGCCAGAGTCACGGCGAACGCGGCCTATGCCGTCGCGGATATCGACAAACGTCTCTACGGGTCGTTTCTCGAGCATCTTGGCCGGGCGGTCTATACGGGCATCTACGAGCCCGGACATCCGCAAGCGGACGCAGAGGGGATGCGCAAGGACGTGATCGAGCTGGTGCGTGCGCTCGACACGCCGATCTGCCGTTACCCAGGTGGCAACTTCGTGTCCGCCTACAATTGGGAAGACGGCATAGGCCCGAAGGAGAACCGCCCGCGGCGGCTCGATCTTGCCTGGCGCACCACGGAGCCGAACCTGGTTGGAATCCACGAATTCGCCGACTGGGCCGAAAAAGCCGGCACCGAGATGATGCTTGCGGTCAATCTCGGTTCCCGCGGCCTCGACGAGGCGCGGGCCTTCGTTGAATACGTCAACCATCCGGGCGGCAGCTACTGGTCCGACCTCAGAGCCAAGAACGGGCGCGCGCAACCCTGGAACTGCCGCCTCTGGTGTCTTGGCAATGAAATGGACGGTCCCTGGCAGGTCGGCCACAAGTCGGCAAGCGAATACGGCCATCTCGCCAACGAGACCGCCAAGGCGCTGCGCGGCCTCGACCCGACGGTGGAACTGGTCGTCTGCGGCTCGTCGCATTCCAACATGCCGACCTATCCGCAGTGGGAAGCAACCGTGCTGGAAGCGACCTACGAGCAGGTCGACTACATCTCTCTCCACATGTATTTCGAGAATTATGAGAAGAATACGGCCGAATATCTTGCTCTCCCGGCCAAGCTCGACCGCTACATCGGCACGGTCTCGGGCATCATCGACTATGTGAAGGCCAAGACCCGCTCGAAGCGGGACGTGAAGATCTCCTTCGACGAGTGGAACGTCTGGTACCATCAGCGCAAGCAGGACGCCGAGCGTATGCGCGGCTGGGACTGGCCGGAAGCGCCGAGGCTTCTGGAAGACATCTACAATTTCGAGGACGTGCTGCAGGTCGGCTGCATCATCAACACCTTCATCCGCCGGTCGGATATTGTTCGCATCGCCTGCATTGCGCAGCTGGTGAACGTTATCGCGCCGATCATGACCGACCCCGGCGGCAGCGCCTGGCGGCAGACGATCTATTGGCCTTTCATGCTCGCCTCCAGGCACGGCCGCGGCACCGCGCTGCAGCTCGCGGTCGAGGTGCCCACCTATGACGCGGCCGCGGCCGACAAGGTGCCGTGGCTCGACATTACAGGCGTGCACAATTCGGACGCCGGCACGCTGACCTTCTTCGCAATCAACCGGCATGGGTCCGAGACGATAGAGGCCGAAATCGCCCTCGAGCGGTTCGCCGCCAAGTCCGTCGAGCATACGATCATCCGTCATGACGATCTCGAGGCCTGCAACACGAAGGACGCGCCGGACAACGTATCCCCTGTCAAAGGCAACGGGGCAACGCTCAGCAGCAAGGGAATGACTCTGAACTTGCCGCCGCACTCCTACTCAATGGTGCGTGTGACGCTCTGAGTTAATATCCGACTATCAGATATATACCGTAAAATCCGTTGCAGGTGGATTGGTTTGGTGTAGCATTGAAACGTTCAAGGCGGATCTAACCGCCGTACTCGGGAGGAGCTGAGATGAACTTTCGCAGGATGATGGCCGTAGCGGTGGTTGCGGCCGGAGGATTCTGGGCCGTCGCGGCCCAGGCCGAAGAGACCGTCATGTGGTGGGATTTCCTCGGCGGCGGTGACGGTGTGCGCATGAAGCAGATGATCACCGACTTCAACACCGCCCACGCCGGCAAGATCAAGATCGACGCCACGACGCTGGAGTGGGGCACGCCCTTCTACGCGAAGGTGCAGACCTCGGCCGCGGTCGGTGAGGCGCCAGACGTCATGACCTATCACGCCAGCCGCATCCCGTTAGCGGTGAGCCAGGACATTCTCGAAGAAATCACCGCCGACGACATGAGCAAGATGGGCCTCTCGGCCTCGGACTTCGCCCAGACGACAATGGGCGCGGTGACGGTCGACGGCAAGCAATACGCTGTGCCGCTCGATACCCATCCAATCGTCCTCTACTACAATCGCGACCTTCTGAAGAAGGCAGGCGTGCTCGGCGACGACGGCCGTCCCGTGGGCATGAGAAACAAGGAGGAATTCACCGCGACACTGCAGAAGTTAAAGGATGCCGGCGTCGAGTTCCCGCTGGGCAGCGTCACCGCCGACGGCAACTTCATGTACCGCACCATTTATTCGCTTGTGTGCCAGCAAGGCGGCGAGCTTCTGACGGGCAACGAGTTCCTCGCCGGCGACAATGCTGAAAAGCTGGCGAAGGCGCTGGCGGTTCTGCAAGGGTGGACGAAGGCAGGGCTGCAGTCGACCTATACGGATTATCCCGCAACCGTCGCCCTGTTCACCTCGGGCAAGGCCGCAATGATGATCAACGGCGTCTGGGAAGTTCCCACGATGACCGACCTCGCCAAGCAAGGCAAGCTGTTCGACTGGGGCGCCGTCGAGATCCCAGTGATCTTCGACAAGCCATGCACCTATGCGGACAGCCACTCTTTCGCGATCCCAAAGAACAAGGGCAAGGAGATCAGCCCGGAAAAGCGCGCCGCCGTTCTCGAAGTGATCTCATGGATAGACAAGCACTCGCTGTTCTGGGCCACGGCAGGCCACATCCCGGCATACAAGCCGGTCACCGAGTCGGCCGAATACAAGGCAATGGAGCCCAACGCGACCTACTCGACGTTGACGGCCAACATGATCTTCGATCCCAAGTCGCCCAAGGCTGGCGTCGCCGGGCCGATCTTCGACATCATGTCCAATTATTTCGTGCCGACCCTCAACGGAGAGATGGACCCGGGCGAGGCAGTGAAATCCATCAAGGAAGAGCTGAACGGCATGTAGGAGCTCAATGGCTGGGACCGTCCTCCCAGAGCGGTCCCAGCCATATCTGAGGAAGAGCCGTGCTTCGCAACTCCCGCACTGAACGTCTTGTCGCGCTGGTGCTGGTCGCTCCCTTCCTGGCGATCTACCTGCTGGCGTTCGTCTATCCGACGGTTCAGATGTTCCGCATCTCCTTCACCGATGCGCCGCTGATCGGCGCGGGTCAGTGGGTTGGTCTCGACAACTACCTGCGGCTCGACAACGACCCGATGTTCCGGCGCGCGGTCTGGAACACCGCTTACTTCGTGCTGATGACGGTCATCCCAGGGACACTCATCGCCCTGTTGATCGCGCTTGGTGTGTCACGCCTCAAAGGCCGCTTCCAGGCGATCGTGCTGGCGCTGTTCTTCCTGCCCTATATCCTGCCGGTATCCGTGGTCTATCTGATCTGGGACTGGACGCTGAATTTCCAGTTCGGGATCGCGATGCACGTGCTGGACTGGCTGGGAATTCCGCGCGTGCCGGTCTTCAAGTCGCGCGTCTGGTTCTTGCCGGCTGTGGCCGGAGTGACGATCTGGTGGACCGCGGGCTTCTCGATCCTGCTCTTCCTCGCCGGACTGCGGTCCATACCAGTGGAGATCTATGAAGCCGCGGCGCTCGACAACTCGACGCGATGGACCACGTTCCGGCGTATCACCTGGCCGCTGCTGTGGCCGATCACCTCGCTGGTATTCACCATCCAGCTCATCCTGCAACTCAAGATCTTCGATCAGGTCTATCTGTTCTCGATCGGCGGCCGGCCGAACGACAATATGGTGCTCGTCTACTACGTCTTCCAGAAGGCCTTCCAGCAGAACCAGGGAGGCAGGGCGGCGGCTGTCGCCGTCACCCTCTTCATGCTTGTGGTCGCCGTCTCGGTTCTGCAATTCCAACTGCTCCAGTTCGCCGAAAGGCGGCGCCGATGAACGCCATGGCTGTGCAACGCTGGAATTTTTGGGGCGGGATAATCACGGCGCTGACGGTCGTGTGGGCCATCCTATGGGCATTCCCGCTCTATTGGGGTGTGATCTCATCGCTCAAACCGGACGACGAGGTCATCCGGCCTTACATCGAACTCTGGCCCGAGACGCCGACGCTGGAGAACTACATTGACGCCCTGACCACGACACAGATCGGCGCCTGGTACGTCAATTCGGTGGCTGTCGCGGTCGGCGTAACGGTCATCACCATCTTCATCTCGATGCTGTGCGGCTACGCGATCTCGCAGTTGCGATTCCCGGGCCGGATCGCGCTATGGTGGCTGATCCTCGCCTCCTTCATGGTGCCGATTTCGGCGCTGATCATCAATCATTTCGTGCTGGTCGCCAACCTTGGCCTGCTCAACAGCTGGGCCGGAATCATGTTGCCGCAGCTCATCCACCCCGTCATCATCATCGTGTACAAGCAGTTCTTCGATCAGGTCCCTAAGGATTTCCGCGAGGCCGCGGTCATGGACAACGCGTCTGAATTCGGGATCCTTTTCAAGATCTACATGCCGATGAACTGGGGGGTGACAACGGCGCTCTCGATCGTATGCTTCATCTGGACGTGGAATGCGTTCTTGTGGCCGTTCCTCTCGGTGACCCGCACCGAGATGATGACGATCACCGTCGGTATCACGCAGGTCAATGACGCCTTCGGTGTCTACTACGCGCGCCAGCTGTCGGCAGCCGTACTGGCCGGCCTTCCGGTGGCGCTAGCCTACCTCTTCTTCCAGCGCCGGGTAACTGAAGCGATAACGCTCTCGGCAGGTATCAAAGGTTAGCTTCGGCTCGCAAGCGAACCGCAATGCCAGAGGGCACGCCCCCGCTCGACAGGGTTCAGGCCCCGTCGGCGCGCGCGTGCCAGGTCGATCCGTCCGCGGCGAAGAGATGGAGGGCCGTGGTGTCGAACTTCAGCCGAACGGTGTCGCCCGGTTTGACGCTCGAAAGCCCGCGATCCTGTGCCGTAACCTGCGTCCCATCCGCAAGCCGCGCATAGATGAGCGTTCGCTCGCCAAGGCGCTCGACAACGGTGGCCGTAGCGGACGTTTCATTGCCCTCGGAGACGACAGTCAGCGATTCCGGTCGCACGCCGAGTTCGCGCCAATCCATGGTGACCGGCGCGCCGGGAATTTCGACGAGCGATCCATCGGTCAAGCGCGCATTGAGCCTGTCGCCTGAGCCTGAAATCGTAACAGGCAGAATGTTCATCGCCGGAGACCCGACGAAGGTCGCGACGAATCGCGACGCCGGACGTGCATAGACATCGACGGGTCTTCCCATCTGCTCAATCCGGCAATCGTTGAGGATCACGATACGGTCGGCGAGCGTCATCGCTTCCACCTGGTCGTGAGTGACGTAGATCATCGTCGACTTCAAACGCTGATGCAGTTCGGCAAGCTCGACGCGTGTGCGGGCTCGAAGCGCTGCGTCCAGATTGGAGAGTGGCTCGTCGAACAGGAATGCCTTGGGCTCCTTGACGATCGCACGACCGATGGCCACGCGCTGGCGCTGCCCACCGGAGAGCTGCGACGGCCGCCGGTGGAGCAGCGCTTCGATCTCCAAGATACGCGCAGCCTCGGCGATCCGTTGGCGTATGACATCCGGCGCGACCCGAATGTTCCTCAGCCCAAAGGCCATGTTCTCCGCGACTGTCATATGTGGGTAAAGCGCATAGTTCTGGAAGACCATCGCAACGTTGCGCCTGCCAGGCGCAAGGTTCTCCGAGCGCACCCCGTCGATCGTCAGCGTGCCCTTGTCAATGCTTTCGAGGCCGGCGATCATCCGGAGCAGCGTCGTCTTGCCGGAACCGGACGGACCGAGAAACACGACCAGCTCTCCCGGCTCAATGTCCAGGCTCACGTCGCGGATCACTTCGACAGCGCCAAAGTGCTTCGATACGCCCGACAGCGCGATTCCCGTCATGCTTGCGATCCTTCTTTCCTGCATAATTTCGGATAAATACCCGATGTCAAGGAACGAAGCTGCGTTTTGGGCCGACTGACTTTCATGGTGACCGAACCTCAGGGGTGCCGATTGGCAATGGGGGTCGCGAGGCCGTGCATCAGATGGCGAGTTGCAGGCATTCCTGCGCGCTAAGCCGCAAACCGGCAGCACGAGCAAAACTGCTGATATGCTCGGGCTTTGTTGCCGAGGCAATCGGCGCGATCACCCCGGGCTGCGCCATCAGCCAGGCCAGCGCGACCTCGCTGAGGCTTGCTCCGTGCCTCGCCGCAACCGCTTGAAGGGCGTCCAGAAGGGCGAAGCCGCGTGGCGTGAGATACTTCTCGACGTCCTCTCCGCGGACCGACTTCGACAAATCCGCCTTGTCGCGATACTTTCCGCTGAGAAAACCCGAGGCCAAGCTGAAATATGTGACTGCGCCGACGCCTTCCTGCAGGCAGAGGTCCTGCAGCGGCCCTTCAAAGTCCGAACGGTCGTGAAGATTGTATTCAGGCTGCAAGACCGTATAGCGGGGCAAGCCGCTTCCGGACAGGGCCAGGGCCGCCCGCAGTTGGTCCGCATCGAAGTTCGACGCGCCGATCGATCGGATCTTGCCGGCCTCAAGAAGCGCGCCGAAGGCCGAGAGCGTTTCTTCCTGGGGTGTCTCGGAATCCGGCCTATGCGCGAAATAGAGATCAATGACGTCGGTGCCGAGCCTACGGAGGGAGTGCCCGGCGGCTTCAAGGATCCATCGCCGCGACAATCCCTTCCGGCCTGGTCCGCCCATATCGGAACCGACCTTGGTGAAGATCACCACCCGATCGCGCATGCCCGGCCGAGCCCTAAGCCAGCGGCCGATCATGGCTTCGGATTCACCGCCTGAATTGCCAGGCGCCCAGTTGGAATAGACATCCGCCGTGTCGATGGCGTTGAAGCCGTGATCGACAAACGCATCGAGTAGACGAAATCCCGTCTTCTCATCGACGTTCCAGCCGAAGACATTGCCACCAAATACCAGGGGCGCGATAGAAAGGCCGGATTGGCCAAGCGTGCGTTTGATCATGGTTCTTCCGACGTTGATGGGGAGGGGTTGGATTTCGGCGGTGCAGCCAACCAGCCGCATTTCCGGCCTGCCGGTCAGGCTGCTGACCCGGCGAGCCATTCTGCTGTCGTCATCACCCTGGCGAAGCCGGCAGCCAGCGTCGCGGCGGTTGCCGCCTTGATCGCATTCTGCGTCGCGGTTTCGGACAGGTCGGGACAGCCGGTCGCATCGAGGGGAAAGTCAACGAAGTAGTCGAGATCATGACCATGCCTGGCCGTGGCCTCGCAGCAGAAATTCGTCATGAAGCCGGTCACGACGATCCGGTCCACCGACCTTTCCCGTAGCTCCCGGTCGAGGTCCGTGCCCACGAAGCAGGAATAACGCTGCTTGCTGATCGCCAAGGTGCCGGCCGGGATGCTGAGCCTTGGGTCGTCTTCGACTTCCTCTGTGCCCGCGACAAAGCCGAGTTCTCCCGCCTCGCCAGTGAAATCGAACATGCGGCCGGCATCTGCCCCGTCCGCGCGATGAACGTGGCGGACATGAACGATCAGCTCGCCCGCGGCTTCCGCCACGGAAATGATCGCATTGATGTTGGCAATTGCTTCGGCATTCCCCGCACAATGCAAAGGCGAAGCCGGGTCGGTGTAGACTTTCTGGACATCGACCACGAGGATTGCGCGCGCCATGATTTTTCCTTTTCTAGTAACCTGAAGCCATTCCATCTTTGCGATGATCCGAGGCTCCCGTCAGCGTGCCGATTTCCCAGTCGATCCAAACGGCCTGTCCGCCTCCGAAAGGTTCTGGCGCTTCCTCCACCTTGTGTCCAAGCGCCTGCAATTCCCTTGCAGTGGCGTCGGAAACGCCTCTTTCCGCCTTGATACTCCCCTGCGTATGGAAGAGGCGGGGACTATCGAGCGCGGCCTGCACATCCATGCCGAAATCCAGGATGTTGGTCAGAAGGTGAACATTACCCATCGGCTGGTAATCGCCGCCCATCACGCCGAAGGGCATGACGGCACGGCCATTCCTGGTGAGCATGCCGGGCATGATCGTGTGCATCGGCCGCTTGCCGGGTGCCAGCGCGTTGGTATGGTCCGGATCCATGCGGAAGCTCGAACCCCGATTTTGCAGGACGATGCCGGTCGACGGGCAGGTAATTCCGCTGCCGAAGGAATCATAGGTCGAATTGATGAAGCTGATGGCGTTGCGATCCTCGTCCACCACCGAGATATAGACAGTGTCCGACCGCCTGAGTTCGACTTCGGGAAGATCGGTCATCGCATGGTTCATGCAGATTTTCTGGCGCAGGCGGGCGGCATGGCCCTTCGACAGAAGGGATTCGATCACCGGGCTTGAGGGATCAAGGTCGCCCAGGCGGTTGTCCCGCTCGCGATAGGCAAGCCGCGCCGCCTCCACCTCCAAATGGAAACGCCGTGCATCGTTCGGGTCGAACGATGACAAATCGTCCTGGGCAAGGATGTTCAGCATCAGGAGCGCGGTCAGGCCCTGATTGTTCGGCGGCATCTGGTGCACGCGGTAGCCGCGGTAATCGACAGAAACAGCACTGACGTAATCGCAGCTGGTTGCGGCGAAGTCGGCAAGGGAATGCAGGCCGCCCAGTTCCCGCAACCGTGCGACCATGGCCTGCGCCACCGGCCCTTCGTAAAAGCCCTTACGGCCCAGTTCGGCGACGCGCCGCAGGGTGGCAGCCAATGCCGGCTGGACGTGTATGTCGCCTGCCTCGAGCGCCCGGCCGTTGCGCAGGAAGATTGCCGCTGAATGCTCGTCCTGCTCCAGCAGGACCTTGGCCTCCCGCCAGTCGAAGGCCACGCGGTCGTGCACCACATAGCCCTTCTCGGCATAATGGATGGCGGGAGCGAGCACGTCGGCCAGCGTCTTCCTGCCATGATCACTGATCAGCCGGTCCCAGGCGTCGATTGCGCCCGGAATCGAGACCGAATGGGGTCCAAAGGTCGGGACTTCCGCCATTCCCATGGACCGAAAGCGATCGATGGAAGCCGCGGCCGGGGCTCGCCCGGAGCCATTGAGCGCTATCACCTCGTCCATACCGCCTGGGCAATACAGCACGAAGCAATCGCCACCGATCCCGGTCGATTGAGGCTCGACCACGGCCTGCACGGCGCTTGCGCAAACGGCCGCATCCACGGCGTTGCCACCAGCGCGCAACATTTCGACAGCTGCCTGGGTGGAGAGAGGGTGGGACGTCGCGGCCATTGCGCCGGTTGTTCGAACGGGTGAGCGCCCGGGTAGTTGGAAGTCACGCATGTCTGCTAGGGCCTCTGGACAATTGAGTTTCGGGGGCTCCGGCGGAGAATGGGCCTCCGCCGGAGCACGCACATCACTTCATCAGTTCGGTCCAGATTTTGGTGTAGAGTTCGTCCACCTCGGCGGGGCAGACGTCCTGCCAGCCGCCGGCGGCAACATACTCCGCTGGAATGTTCAACTCGGGCGCGGCCTTGATGTCGTCACGCATGAACTGGGTCGAGCCCTTGATGCCGTTGGCATAGGTCGCGAAGTTCGAAATCAGGGCCGCGTTTTCGGGCGCCATGATGAAGTTCAGGAACTTCTTGGCATTTTCCGGATGCGGCGCGTCGGCGAGGATTGCCACACTGTCCATGAACAGCGAATAGCCTTCCTTGGGGAAGCCGAGCTTTACGTCGGCATTGATCTGCCGCGCCCGGAATGCGGCGCCATTGTAGTAAAGCTGGGCCAGCGTATCGCGGCTGTCCATCTTTTCGATGCCGTAATCCATCGAGACCCAGGATTTCTTGGCTTCGAGCAGCTTGTCTCGAACCTTCTTCAAGAGCGCCTTGTCTCCGGTGCACCAGGTGCCGCCCATGTACCGGATGGCGGCATAGAGAACATCGTTCTTCTCGGGCACGACATTGATCTTGCCCTTCAATTCCGCCGGCGGATCGAGCCAGATTGCGCTGGTGTTGATGTCACCCTTGTAGAAGGACGTGGCAACGACCGGCCCAGTCATGCCCCACTGCCACGGCACGGAATAATGACGGCCCGGATCCCAGCCGACATTCACCCAGCGTTCGTCGACATTCTTGAAATTCGGCATCTGGTCGGGCCGGGCTTCAAGGAGAAGACCCTCCTTGATCCAGATCGGTACGAAATTGGCTGACGGAACCACCATGTCAAAACCCGAGCCGCCCGCCCTGACCTTGGACAGCGCGGTGTCGTTGGAGTCGTAGTCCGTGACTGTGACCTTGATGCCGGTTTCCTTCTTGAATTTTTCCAGAAGTTCCGGGCTGGTGTAGTTGCCCCAGTTGTAGAGGCTCAGTTCTTCCTCGGCGAGGGCCGCAGAACTTGTTACCGCGAGCAGCATCGCCGATGTCAGCGTCGTCAATATGGATCGCATGCTTGTCACTCCTCTGTAAGGTTGATTATTTCTTGCGGTTGATCAGATGTACGGCCGTCACCAGAAGAATCGAAGGCACCAGGAGCATGGTGGCGGCGGCATTGACTTCGGGGGTCATGTCACGACGGATCTGGCCCAGCATGTAGGTCGGCAGGGTTTCCTGTCCGCCGGACTTCACAAGATCGGTGATGACGACATCATCCAGGGAAACAACGAAGGCCAGCATGAAACCCGCTATGATGCCGGGCGCGAGTCTCGGAAGCGTCACATGCAGGAAGGTCTTCCACGGGTCCGCATAGAGATCGGCCGCCGCAGTTTCGAGGGTCAGATCCATGCCTTCCAGACGAGCGCGGATCGGCAGATAGGCAAACGGGATGCAGAAGGCCGTGTGCGCCAAGACCAGATAGCCGGTTCCCGAGTAGCCGGTTGCCGACTTGACCGCGGCGAACACGATCAGAAGCGAGATTGCCGTTACGATTTCAGGAACGATCAGCGGCTGGTTGATCAGGGCGTAGGAGATCGTCTGCCCGCGATAGGCGTCGGTTCGGGTCATGGCGATGGCAGCCATCGTGGCCATGACCGTCGCCAGCACGCCGGCTACGGTCGCAAGAAACAAGGAGAAGAGGGCGGCATTGATGATCAGGTCGTTGTGCCAGGCCTTGACGAACCAATTGAACGAGAAGCCGCCCCAGACACCGAGCGAGGAGGTCGCGTTGAAGGCGAACACGACGAGGAGAAGGATCGGCAGATAGAGAGCGACGATCGCCAATCGCGCAACAATGCCGAAGCCTGGCTGCGCCTTCAGATCGAATGCGTGCTGACTAGCGGCCATGCGCATTCTCCTTAGCCGAGCTTCCGCGGATGTAGATGATGAGCGCTACCGTCACGATCAGCAGGAGGCAGATGGAAAGTGCTGCGCCGAGGGGCCAGTTTCGACCCTGACCGAACTGCAGTTCGATCAGGTTGCCCATCATCATGTTCTTCCCCCCGCCCAAGACGCGCGGCGTCACGTAGGCACCGATTGCGGGGATGAAGACGAGGATCGATCCGGCGATCAGGCCCGGCTTGCAGGAGGGAATGACGATATGCCAAAGCACCTTTGAGCGCGTCGCATAGAGATCGTATCCTGCCTCTACAAGGCTGAAATCCATCCGCTCGAGGCTCGCATAGATGGGCAGTACCATGAGCGGCAGGTAGACGTAGACGAGTCCCAGGAGAACCGCCCCGTCCCTGAACAGCATCTGCATCGGCTTATCGATCAACCCAGCCCAGATGAGGATGTTGTTGATCGGCCCCTGATTGGACAGGATGCCCATGATCGCGAAGGTGCGGATCAGGAGATTGGTCCAAAAGGGGATCGTGATCAGCAGCATCCATTGCGACCGGACCTGCTCGGGCCGGGTCGCGATGTAATAGGCGGTGGGGAAGCCGATGAGCAGCGTGGCCAGCGTCGTTATCAGTGCCAGTTCGACGGAACGCCAGAAGATGATGAGATTGGCATCGGCCAATACGAGCACGTCGTCAAAGGGATCGCGCTCCACAAAGACGTTCATCCAGCCATCGAGACTGAACTGACCGAGCGCGACCCCGCCGAAGTCGCCCTTTGCCATCACCGAATAGACAAGCATCACTGCAAGCGGGCCGACAGAGGCGATCATGATGGTCACAAGGGCCGGCGCCTTGAGCAACCAGCGGCGCCGGCTTTCGGCGGCTCGGCGTGTGGCCGCCATCTCAGTGATGCTGGACATGTTCGCCTCCGAGCAGCCGGGCGCTATGGCCATGAATTCGCAGCCACACCTGCGTGCCAGACGTCATGATTTTCTCTTGTTCCGGGCTGTTGGTCAGGCGCGCCGTGAAAGTCGAACCGTCGTTCAGGCGCAGTTGAAGGCGTGTGTCCGTCCCAACGAAAACCTCGCCTTCAATGACCGCAGGAATGCAGTCCGATGACGGGGAGTGGAGGACGTCGACATGTTCGGGGCGGATCAGGACCTGAACCGTCCCGTCGCTGGACGTTCCGGCTTTGCCGTAAGCGGTGGTGACAGTGCCAGCAATATTGACCCGATGAGCATCCGGCGCGGCCTGGCCGACAAGCCGACCGCTCAGAATGTTCGATTCACCGATGAAGTCGGCGACGAACCTGTCCACCGGAGCGTTGTAGATTTCCCTCGGACGGCCAACCTGGAGCACCCGCCCACGATTCATGACGGCGATGCGATCGGACATCGCCAGCGCCTCCTCCTGATCGTGCGTCACGAAGATAAACGTGATGCCGGTTTCGGTTTGGAGTCGCTTCAATTCGACCTGCATCTCCTTTCGCAGCTTGTAGTCCAGGGCCGACAACGGCTCATCCAGCAAAAGCACTTCCGGTTGCGGAGCCAGGGCGCGGGCCAGGGCGACACGCTGCTGTTGCCCGCCGGAGATCTCGCTGGTCCGCCGGTCGGCAAGCGTTTCCATCCGCACAAGTTTCAGCATCGCGGCCACGCGATCCACGATCCTGGACTTCGTCCAGCCCAGCATTTTCAGTCCGAAACCGATGTTCTCGGCGACAGACATGTGGGGAAAGAGCGCGTAATTCTGGAAAACCGTGTTGATTGGCCGCCGAAACGGCGGAAGCGCCGCAATGTCCTTGCCACGGAGCAGGATTTGTCCGTTGGTCGGAAAGTTGAACCCGGCGATCAGTCTTAATAGCGTGGTTTTTCCGCAGCCGGACGGCCCCAGCAACGTAAAGAACTCGTTTTCGGTAATGTCGATCGACACATCGTCAAGCGCCAGAAAGGCCGAGGCGCCGGTGCCGTAACTCTTGTGCAGGCCGATCGCCTGGACCGCCAGGCGACGATCCGCGGTTTGCTGCTGGGCGGGTTGGGACAATGCCAGCATATCAGGCCTCGAAGGTCACGCGACCGCCGCAGACGGTCAGTGCGGGTGACAGGGTGTTGATCTCCTCTGGTGAAACGGCCTCGATATCGCCGGACAGGAGGACAAAATCGGCGAAATGACCGGGTTTGAGCTGTCCCTTCCGGTCCTCCGCGTGTTCGGCATAGGCGCCTTCGATCGTATAGGCTGCAATCGCCTCGTGGAGGGTGAAGCTCTGGTCCGGCAGATGCGGCGCCCAGGGCTTGCGGTTGACGGCGGCATGGATGCCAGCCAAGACATCGATCCGCGCCACCGGCCAATCCGACGCGAAGACAACATGGGTACCCGCCTGCATTAATGTCCGCCAGGCATAGGCCAGCGGCCAGCGATCGGGTCCGATGCGGGTCTTGCCCGGTTCAAGCGAGAAATCCATCACGCCTGGGGGATGGGGCGGCTGCATGGACGCGATGGCGCCAAGGGCTGCAAAGCGCGGAATGTCGTTGGGCTGGATGACCTCGACATGCTCGACCCGGTGGCGCGCGTCCCGCGAGCCGTTGGCCTCCATGGCGGCTTCATAGCCGTTCAGGACCGCGCGCACCGCACCGTCGCCGATCGCGTGCACGGCGATCTGCAAACCGCGCCGGTCCGCCTCGATCGCCATTTCGGTGAATTGGGCCTGCGTGAAGAGCGGTTGCCCGGTGAAGTCGGGTCTGTCGGCATAGCCATCGACGAGATAAGCGGTATAGCCTTCGATCACGCCGTCATAAAACGCCTTGACGAAACCGGAATTCAGCCAGTCCCCGCGATAGTCGTCATTCATGCGGGATGCCTTTTCCAGCATGTCGACCGTCATGAAGTTCTTGAAATGGAAGGGCACCTTGACACGGCAGATCAGGTTGCCCTGTTCCTGGATCTCGTTGAGCAGTTCCAGTGTGTAGAGATTTCCGTCCATGTTGTGGATCGACGTGATCCCGTGCCTGGCGCACCAGGCGAGGCCGGCGCTTATGGATGCCCGGTCTAGTGCCCTTTCCTCTGGCGTTGGCGGTTCGGGCGGCTCGCCTCCGGTGGAGAGCCCCAGCGACGACCGAAAGGTGCCGGCATAGACATCGACCGGTCCGAAGGCCTCGACTTCGCGCAGCTCGCCGGTAGCAAGGCCGTCCAGGCCCATGACCACCTCGTTGCCGGGGCCCAGGGCCTTTCCATGGAGAAGCCGGACTTCCTTGAGCAGTATGGTGTTGGCCCACATCGTGTGATGGTCGAAGGCCACGAAGGCCAGGGGCCGGTCATCGAGGATGCTGTCGAGGAAATGCCGGTCGATCGGGCTGCCATCGAGCATATCGTAGTCGGCACCCTGGCAATAAAGGACCTTCGCGTCCGGATTTGCCGCCGCGTGCGCCCGGACTTTTTCGCGGATCGCGGCTTTACCCTTCGTTCCCGTCAGCAACAGGTCATTGACGGTGGCGCCGCCGCCAAACACATGCATGTGCGCTTCGATGAAACCCGGCAGCACGCTTCGACCGGCACCGTCGATTATCCGCGTCGAATTGCCGGCAAGGGGCAGGATTTCCGTTGCGTCGCCGACAGCGAGAATGCGTCCGTTCGCGACTGCCATCGCAGAGGCCGCCGGCCTGGCAGGGTCCATGGTCAGGATCCGTGCGTTCGTGACCACGATGTCTGCCTGCATCTCTGACGCTCCCCCAGCCTCCCCAACCCGCTTTCGGTTGCGGCGGCAATTGACTACATTTTATGAATACTTTGTTGTATACATTATGCGGTTGCGAATGCGCGAGTCAACCGGTATCTATTGCCGCGTTGACGCCTGCTGGTGTTAGGAGCCCCCATGAACGAAGTTGGCCGCGGCCATTTGCGTCAGTCGACCTATGAATCGATCAAGGCGATGATCGTGACCGGGCAGCTGTCACCGGGCAGACGAATTACGGAACTCGAGCTCGTCGAACAGCTTCAGGTTAGCCGGACGCCGGTGCGCGAGGCCCTTAATCGATTGGAGCGCGACGGGCTTGTGGTCGAACGTCCCCGCACGGGATTTGCGGTGGTTCAATTTGACGTAACGATGCTGCGCAATGTGTTCGACATCCGGGCAGAGCTGGACGCCTATGCGACGACCTTGACGATCGCCCGCATCACCCTCGATGAAGTGGAAATGCTTCGCGGCCTGGTCGCGGACTGCGAGCGCCTGGCGCAAACCGATCCATCTCCACGTGCCCGGCTGGAAGAAATGCAGACCGGTATGGAAATCCATCGCGCAATCGCGCGATTTAGCGCCAACGCCATGCTCGCGGAAATGCTGAACGGACTTTTGGACAAGTGCCAGGTCTATGTCTGGATGGAACTGACCCAGTTGAACGACTGGCAGGCGGCGCGTGACGACCATCACATGATTGTCGAAGCGATCGCTGCCAGGGACGTCGACACAGCCTGCCGCGAATCCCGCCGTCATATCCGGCAATCGAGGGATGGCATCCTGGACCTCATGCTCAGACAGCGCGATCTGCGCGACCTGTATCTATCCCGAAACGAGGAATTGCAGACGCGATCGGGTCTGGCCGTATAAATGCCAGCATGCGGCTTAGCTGACGGCCGATCGACGCCTGGGGCTTAGCCGATCGGCTTCTCGCCGCCCCGTCGGTCGCTAAATTCCGACGACGAGCGCTCCGCCGCTGAGACCCGCACCCGCCGCCGCCAGAAGGACTTTTTCGCCCGACCGAAACGGCTCCGTCAGATTGGCCAGCGACAGGGAGAGGGGGATCGTTGCGGCCGAAGAGTTGCCGTATTCGGCGATCGTCTTGACGATTGCTTGATCTGCTATGCCGAGGTTTTTCCCGACCGCATCGAAAATGCGGGCATTGGCTTGATGCGGCACGAACCTGCCGACATTCTGTGGTCGCACTCCGGCAGCGGCAAGCGCGCTCATCGAGCAATCGGTCATCATCTCGACGGCCTTGGCGAACACTTCGCGACCGTCGGTCATCGTCATGCGGGTTTGCCCGAGGTCGAGGTCGCCATGGAACGGGATGTTGCTTCCGCCCGCCGGGATATGGATCAGCCCGTAGCGCGAGCCGTCGGAATCCACCGAGGCACCGAGAATGCCCCGATCAGGGTCCTCGCACGGACCAATCACCAGGGCACCGGCGGCGTCGGCGAACAGGACCGAACTGGCGCGCTCGGCCGGATTGATGCGGCGGCTGAGGATGTTGGCGGCAATGACAAGGCTCGCTTTGCCGTGCAGGCGGGTGAATCCATCAGCAAACATCAGCGCATAGATGAAACCGGCGCAGGCGCCGGTTAGATCGACCGCGCCCGCGCGGCCAAGGCCGAGCTTGTGCGCGACCAGGGGTGCACTGGGCGGCAGAAGGTGGTCGGGCGTCGAGGTGGCAAGCAACAACAGCCCGATGTCGCTGCGGTCGATGCCGGCGTTCGCCAGCGCCATGTCGCCGGCTTGCGTGGCGAGGCCTGACAAAGTGTCTTCGTCCGTGGCCCAGAAGCGCGACCGTATCCCGGTGCGCCGTTCGATCCAGCCGGGTTCGAGCCCGAGACTGTTTTCGATCTCCGGGTTCTCGACCTTGCGTGCCGGCGCATGATGGCCGAACCCGAGAAGGCGCGACGAACTGCTCACGGCTTCGCGCCGAAGCGTTCGCCGGCCTCCTCGATGGCGCCATAGAGTCCGTCGAGCTCGTCGCCGGTGATGCAATAGGGCGGCATGAGATACAGCACATTGCCGAGCGGGCGCACGAGCAGCCCCCGGTCAAGGAAGAATGCTCGCAGCTTCGGCCCGATCTCGGCCAGATAGCCGGCGGAGCCGGTGCGCAGATCGAGGGCTGCGATCGTGCCGGTTGTCCGGCTGTCGGCGAAGTAGGGATTGTCGCCAAAGCGCCGAAGCCCGGCGGCCTGTCGCGCACTCAGTACCGCGATACGCTCGGCCACCGGTTCGTCATGCCAAATTTCGACATTGGCGAGTGCTGCCGCGCAGGCTATCGGATTGGCCGTGTAGGAACTCGAGTGGAAGAAGGTCTTCTTGCGGTCCTGGGAATAGTGGGCCTGGAAGATGGCATCGGTCGCAAGCGTGGCGGCCAACGGGATCACGCCGCCCGTCAGCCCTTTCGAGGTGCACAATATGTCCGGAGAGATGGATGCCTGCTCGCAGGCGAACATGGTTCCGGTGCGGCCCCAGCCGGTCATCACTTCGTCGGCGATCAGCAGCGTGCCGGAGGCCTCGGCGATCTTCTTCAACTCGGCCAGAACCCAGGCCGGATACATCAGCATGCCGCCGGCGCCGAGCACCAGCGGCTCGACAATCAGCGCGGCGGCGTGCCGGTCGCGGGAGACGGCCTCGAACCGGTCCAGCGTCTCCTGCTCGCGCCCGGCGGCCGGGAAGGGGATGGTGTCGACCTCGAACAGCAACGGCTCGTAGGCGGCATTGAACACACCGCGGGCGCCGACGCTCATCGTACCGATCGTGTCGCCATGATAGCTGTGCTCCATGACGACGATGCGCGAGCGCGGCGCGCCGATGTTGCGGAAATAGCCGAGCGCCATTTTCAGTGCGACCTCGACGGAGGTCGAGCCGCTGTCGGAATAGAACACCCAGTCGAGGCCGGGCGGAGCGAGGCCGACAAGCGCCTTGGCCAGGCGCTCGGCCGGCTCGTGCGTGAAGCCGGCGAAGATGATCTGGTCGAGGCTCGCCGCGGTCGTCTCGATGGCCTTGATGATGCGGGGGTGGCGGTGGCCGTGGGTGACGACCCACCAGGAGGAAATGGCATCCAGGATGCGCGTGCCGTCGGCCTTGTGGAGGTAGGCGCCTTCCGTCCGGACGATTTCAGGGATGGCAAGCTCGAGCGCGTGCTGGGTGAAGGGATGCCAGACTTGAGACTGCGACATCACTCGCCTCCCGCGATCGCTGTGAGGTCGAAGCCGGCAACCATCGCTTCCCGCAGCGTCTCACTCGTCAGCGGATCGATGAGCGGCAGCCTGCCAAGCTGGCGCACGCCGCTGAATTCCACGATTGTTCTCTGCGTATCGGCCACCTCATCGCCGATGAAGGCAATGCCGATGAGCGGGATCGAACGGGCCCTGAGCGCCTCGATCGACAAGAGGGTGTGGTTGATCGTGCCGAGCTTGGTACGGGCGCACAGGATGACCGGCACCCGCCACTGAGCGAATATGTCGATAAATTTGGTGCGCCGGTTGAGCGGCACCATCAGACCCCCGGCACCTTCGATGACGATCGGACCCGGCAGGTCCGGAAGCGAGAGTTTTGCCACGTCTATCGCGACGCCGTCGAGTTCGGCTGAACGATGCGGCGACAGCGGCTCCTTCAGGCGATACACTTCGGGCAGCACGCGCCCGGCGGGCAAGCCGGAAAGCCGGGCGACGACCTCGCTGTCCGTCTCCTCGTCGAGGCCCGATTGCACCGGCTTCCAGTAGAAGCCGTCGAGCAGGCCGGCCAATCCCGCCGAAAACACCGTCTTGCCGATGCCGGTATCTGTTCCGGTGATGACGATGCGCTTGGTCATGTCGAGGCCAACACCTCGACGAGCGCCTCGACCATGGCGGAAATGTCGGCTTCGCTGACGTTGAGCGTCAGTGAAATGCGCAGCCGCGACGTGCCCTCGGGCACGGTCGGCGGACGAATGCCGCGTATGTCGAAACCGCGCGCCTGCAGTGCTGCCGCCACCGCCATGGTGCGCCCGACGTCGCCGATGACAAAGGGCTGGATCTGCGAGCCGCTGGCCTTCACGCCGCAGCGTTCGGCCAATTGGCGGCCCGCCAAGGCAACGCGCTCCTGCAACTGGACACGGCGTTGGGGCTCATCGGACAGCATGGCAATTGCCTCGCGCGCTGCCACTGCCATCAGCGGCGACGGCGCCGTGGAATAGATAAATGGCCGGCAGCGGTTGACGAGATAGTCGCACAGCAGTCCCGGCCCGGTGACCAGCGCACCGGACGCGCCGAGCGCCTTGCCGCAGGTATGGAGCGCAATGATGTTGTGGCGGCCCTCGAAAGCGGCGGCAAGGCCGCGGCCGTCCGGTCCCCAGACGCCGGTAGCATGCGCCTCGTCGACGACGATGAACGCCTCGTGCCGATCGGCAAGCGCGACCAGGCCCTCCATCGGCGCGCGGTCGCCATCCATGCTGAAGAGGCTTTCGACCACGATCCAGACGCGCCCGGTGCCGCCCTCGGCGCGCCAGCGCGTAATCGCATCCTCGAAGGCATCGACGTCGTTATGCGTTGCCAGCTTGAACTCGGCGCGGCCTGCACGAGCCCCCTCATGCATGCTGGCATGGGCGAGCTCGTCGAGGACCAAAAGGTCGCCCTTCTGTGGCAGGGCGGTCAGCAGAGCGAAGTTGGCGATGTAGCCGCTGCCGAAGAACAGCGCGCGGTCAGCTCCGAAGAACACCGCCGCGTCAGTCTCCAGAGCCTCATGCTCCGGCGCATTGCCGCGCAACAGCCGCGACCCGGTGGCGCCGACCGGCGTGCCCTGCGCGATCGCCACTGCCACCGCATCGCCTAGCCTTCCGGAAGCGGCAAGCCCGAGATAGTCATTCGACGAGAAGTCGAGGCCGGCGCGCGGCGACAGTGTCCGCAGCCGGTCCTTGCGCGCCAGTCCCTGCAGGGTCGCGTCGTAGCGGGCAAGCGGTGCCCCGTTCATTGCGCCTCGAGTTCCATCGGCTCGATGCCGAGACGGCGAAACAGAAGGCTATCCTTGTCCTCGCCTGGATTGTTCGCCGTCAGCAGCGTGTCGCCGACGAAGATCGAGTTGGCGCCGGCAAAGAAGCACAGCGCCTGCATCTCGTCGGTCATGGCGGTGCGGCCGGCCGAAAGTCGGACATGCGATTTCGGCATCATGATGCGCGCCAACGCGATCACGCGCACGAATTCGATCGGCTCGATGGGTTTGGCGTCGGCAAGCGGGGTGCCCTCGATCGGGATCAGCATGTTGATCGGAACGCTTTCCGGGTATTCCGGCAGATTGGCCAGCGTCACCAGCATGTCGATCCGGTCCACCGGCTCTTCGCCCATGCCGACAATGCCGCCGCAGCAGACCTTGATGCCGCTGTCGCGGACATTGGCCAGCGTATCCAGCCGGTCGGCGAACGTCCGGGTCGAGATGATCTCGTTGTAGTAGCGCTCGGAGGTGTCGATGTTGTGGTTGTAGTAGTCGAGGCCAGCCTCTTTCAGTTGCTGCGCCTGGCCGAGGTCAAGCATGCCGAGCGTCATGCAGGTTTCCATGCCCAGCGCCTTGACACCTTCGACCATCGCCACGACTGCATCCATGTCACGCGCCTTGGGATTGCGCCAGGCAGCACCCATGCAATAGCGGGTGGCGCCGGCATCACGCGCCTTGGTCGCCTCGGCGATGACGCGCCGGACCTCCATCAGCTTTGACGCCTTCAATCCGCTTTCGTGATGCGCCGACTGGCTGCAATAACCGCAATCCTCCGGACAGCCGCCTGTCTTGATGCTGAGAAGCCGGCTGAGCTGGACCTTGTTGGGATCGAAATTCCGGCGGTGGACGGTCTGCGCCTGAAACAGCAGGTCGTTGAAGGGCGCGTCGTGGAGAGACTGGGCCTCTTCAAGGCTCCACATCCGGCGGTCGCCGAGGGATTGAATTTCAGGCGCGGTCTTTTCCGAAATCGCTGCGTGCATTTCCATCCTGTTCCTTGCGTTGTGGCGACATGGGCGCCTTTTGAACTGGCGGCCCCCGTCGAGAGGAGCTGGGTCGAGTGTAGATGGTCAGGGTCTCACGATCAAAGCTCACGGTAATCGAGGCCGATATCGAGGATCGGGGCGCTGTGAGTCAACCAGCCGACTGAAATCAGATCGACACCGGTCGCGGCGATGACAGGCGCCGTCGCGGCGGTAATCCTGCCGGACGCCTCGGTGATCGCCCGGCCGGCAACCATCACCACGGCCTGGCGCAAATCGTCAATCGGCATGTTGTCGAGCAGGACAGCGTCAGGGGCAAGCGCCAGGGCCGCTTCCAATTGGGCCAGCGTATCGACCTCGACTTCGATCTTGACGAGATGACCGACGCTCATTCGGGCCCGCTCGATTGCCGTGCGAATTCCGCCGGCGATGGCGATGTGGTTGTCCTTGATCAGGATGGCGTCGTCGAGGCCGAAACGGTGATTGGATCCGCCACCGGCACGCACGGCGTATTTTTCGATGGCTCGTAGACCAGGCGTCGTCTTGCGCGTGCAGACGATCTTTGCGCCGTGATCGCGGACCGCCGCGACGACCGATGCCGTCGCCGTGGCGATGCCGCTCAGATGACAGAGAAAATTGAGCGCCGTCCGTTCCGCGGTGAGAATGGCGCGGGCCAGGCCGGTCACCGACGCAATGGTCTCTCCTGCGGCGACTTCGCTGCCGTCCGCTCGCTCCACCGTCATCTCGACATTTGGATCGATCAGCTTGAAGGCAAGCATCGCCAGATCGAGACCGGCGACAATGCCTCGCTGGCGTGCCGCAAGCACGGTCGTCGCGTGGCGTTCCTTCGCCACGATGGCATCCGTGGTCAAGTCACCGGCTCTACCAAGGTCTTCGAGCAGAGCCGCCCGTACCAGAGGCTCGAGCATGATTGCCGGAAGGGGCGAGAGGTTCATCATCATGTGACGTCTTCCAGCAGCAGGGGTTCGAAATCCCGCGCTGCGGCAATGGCCGCTTCGAGCGTGATTCGGGAGCGGCGGGCGACGGCCGCATGATGCGGGAAGTCCGTCCGGAAATGAGCGCCGCGGCTCTCCCGGCGTAGCAAGGCAGCAATCGTGATCATCAGCCCGACGGCGGCGGGATCGGATGCTGCATCGTGCTGCTGAGCCAGCGGCAACAAGGCCTGCGCGGCCTCCCTCAACCCGTCGCCATCCCGGATGACGCCGAGGGCACGCGACAGGTGAGGGCGCACAGGCCTTGGGTCCGGCGCGGGCAGGTGAGGTGCCATGGCTGGCTTTCCGCCGCTGTCGGGCGAACCGGCTACACTCTCGGCGACCCAGCGCGCGCAGACGACGGCCTCGGTCAGCGAGTTGCTGGCCAGCCGGTTGGCGCCGTGCAGCCCGGTCGAGGAGACTTCGCCGCAAGCCCAAAGTCCCGGAACCGATGTCCGCCCGGCCAGATCCACTGAAACCCCACCCATGTGGTAGTGCTGGGCAGGACGAATGGGAAGGAGATCGCGCGCCGGATCGATGCCGGCCTTGGCGCAGGCCGACGCGATCGTCGGGAACTGGCGCACGAATGCCGGGCCGGGCTTTTCCCGCACGTCGAGAAAGACGCGATGGCCATCTGCCAGGTGCTTCCAGACAGCGCGCGCGACGACGTCGCGCGGTGCGAGTTCCGCGCCGCGCAAGCCGTCGAGGAAACGTCGGCCCGTCTCGTCGACGATCACAGCACCTTCACCGCGAACCGCCTCGCTGATCAGCGTCATGGGGCGGTTCGATCCATCAAGCGCGGTCGGGTGGAACTGGATGAATTCCATATCGGCAAGCTCAGCCCCCGCGCGGGCCGCGAGCGCCAGGCCCTGTCCGCAACTGCCCAGAGGATTGGTGCTGTCGAGAAACAACCCGCCGATCCCGCCGGTGGCAAGGACGGCCCGTCCCGTGGTGAAGAACACCGGGCCCGTCGGACCGCTCGCCAGAACGCCGGCGATTTTGCCTTCCTCCACGGCGAGCCGGCGCGCTTCGAACCCTTCAATGACCTCTATTGTCGGCGTCGAGCGAACGGCCGCGACCAGGGCGCGCATGATTTCGCGCCCGCTGCCGTCGCCGTCGGCATGAACGATGCGGCGCCGGCTGTGCGCGGCTTCCAGCCCGAGACGCACCGTTCCTTCCGGCGTGCGGTCGAAGCGGACCCCGAAGCCCGCCAATGTCTCGATCGCGCCCGGTGCCGCGTTGAGGATGCGGCTCGCCATCTCCCTGTCGCAAAGCCCATCGCCTGCGGTGAGTGTGTCGGCAAGGTGGAGTGCTGGATCGTCGTCGTCGCCGAGGCTTGCCGCGAGGCCGCCCTGTGCCCAGGTGCTGGAAGCATCAGCACCCAGTGGCGTCCTGGACAGGAGAAGCACCGGCTCGGGCGCCAGATGCAGCGCAGTCATCAATCCGGCTATGCCGCCGCCGATAATTACCGGCCGGCCGGCGAGAGGGTGGACGTCCATGCTCATACCGCCAGCATCCGCTCGACGGCCAGCCGGGCGCGCCCGGCAATCTCCGGCTCGATGGTCACCACATGGCGGTTCTGCTCGAGCGCCGCACGGATGTTGGTCAGCGTTATCCGCTTCATATGCGGGCACAGATTGCAGGGCCGGATGAACTCGACCTCGGGATGCTCGACCGCGACGTTGTCGCTCATCGAGCACTCGGTCATCAGCACGACGCGGGGCGGCTTTTGCCTTCCGACATAATCCGACATGGCGGCAGTCGAACCGGAGAAGTCTGCTTCCGCGACGACTTCCGGCGGGCACTCAGGATGCGCCAGCACCGTCACCCCGGGATGGTCCTCGCGCAACTGGCGAATGTCGGACGGCGTGAAGCGCTCATGCACCTCGCAATGCCCTTTCCAGGCGATGATCTCCACCTCGGTCTGGGCGGCGATGTTCTGGGCCAGATACTCGTCAGGCAACATGATCACCCGCGGAACGCCGAGGGACTCGACGACGGCCTTGGCATTGCCGGAGGTACAGCAGATATCGGACTCGGCTTTCACTTCGGCCGATGTGTTGACGTAGGTGACGACCGGCACGCCCGGATAGCGTTGCCGCAGCAGCCGGATGTCCTCGGCGGTGATCGAGTCCGCCAGCGAACAGCCTGCTTGCAGGTCAGGAATGAGCACCGTCTTTTGCGGATTGAGCAGCTTCGCCGTCTCGGCCATGAAATGCACACCGGCCAGCACGATGACATCCGCATCGGCCGTCATCGCCTTGCGAGCCAGCGCCAGGCTATCGCCGACGATGTCGGCGACACAGTGGAAGATCTCCGGCGTCTGGTAGTTGTGCGCCAGGATGACGGCATTTCGCTGCCGCTTCAGATCGAGGATGGCGTCGATATCATCGGTGAAGGCTGGCCATTCGATCGGTGGAATGACCCGCCGCACCCGATCGTAGAGCTCGGTCGCACGTGCGGAGGTGGTCAGCATAGCTAGCACCAATATTCTCGATGTGAGTATAACTAGGGCATATACTTACCTTGAGCATAAGGAAAGTCAAGCGCGTGAAAGTGGCAATTTTGTTCCCGCAATGGCACGTTCCGCCAGAACGCCGTGGCGGAAGCGGAAGAGCTTGGCCGGCCGGCCGCCAGTTTCCAAAGTCACCGAGCCGGTCTCCTCGACCAGATCCTGCTGTTCGATGAGACGTCGAAAGTTTGGCTTGTGAACGAGCCTGCCAGCCAGCGCCTCCACGGTTCGCTGCAGCTGCAGCAATGTGAACGTCGCAGGCATCAATTCGAAGACGACGGGGCGGTATTTGATCTTGGCGCGTAGCCTGGCGATGCCGGTAGCCAGAATGCGACGGTGATCAGCCTGCATGGCTCTGCCGAAGACCGACGCTAGAGTGTCTGGACCGTGGTTGCGGTCTGCTTCCTCGACAAACGCCGCCTCGTAAAGCAGTTCGTAGCGCTGCAGCACCAATTCCTCATTCCAGCCATAGCCATCAAAACCGAAGGCGATCGCCGCTCGCTGCCAGCGGTCATCGTGCGTAGGGCGATCGTCGGCGGCATCCGCCCATGCCTTCAGGCGCGGAACGATCACGTCCGGTAATGCGGAGGGAACACCAGCACGGTGATCTTCCCAAGGGAAATAGTCGTACCAGTTGCGCCATGCGGCTTTGTCGGTAGGTGCAGCCTGCTCCTCCCGAGCCAAGGCGAGATAGCTGATGGAAACCACGCGTTGCGCGCTCCCGTTTGCTGTCCTGTCGCGATCGGCGAAAGTGTAGAGCTGCTCGATATAGCCCAACGGGTGGCGTGTCTGCTGTTCGACCCAATCCCTCAGGCCCGACTGGAGGGAACGATGCCCAAGTTCGAATGGGCCGGAAGGCAAGGATTGACCACGCTCGATGGTCATGACGCGCGGGTGGCCAATCGTCACCGCGACCAACACCGCAATCAGTTCCGCCGCGATAAAATGCTGTTGGCCGCTTTTTGCGGGTTGCCTCACAATGTCTTCCGCCTTATTTTTGGGTAGTCCTCGAACCCGGTGGGTATTGTCTGCCTTGCGGCTAAGAGTGATTCTGAGCGTGAACCGGGCCGTTGCGGCAGTCAACGTTTCGACCAAGGCAACGGGCCAGCAACCGACGGTTCAAAGCTGCTCACTGGATCAAAATCGACGAGCTTCTGGCCAAGCACGCCCAACGCGAGAACTTCATCGCCACAACGTGACCCAGGATAGCTGTGGGGTATCGAGCGGATCCTTGTGGACTACGATTATCATACTGTTTTGCCTCGAGACGAATTCTCCATTCAGATGGCCACCAACGACGCGCAATTTGGCCGGTTCTGATTTCGGCCGTAGGCTTAAATGCTCGATCTGCGGATTGGACAACCGAGCGCCAACCGAAGGCGTCGAAACCGATGGTCTTGGCGCGCTCGTCGTCTCCAGGCGTGCTAGCGCGCCCGACTGGCCGTTGCAAATTCCGGGCAGGCCTAAGTCAGGACACCGGCTACACAGAAGCCCATGTCACTTCCCACTCAATGTATGAGCACGACGACGTAGCGTCCGCCGTAGGGTTGATAATACGTGCTGCCGCAGTGCCACAGCACGGTGCCGTTGATAGTGGTCTTCACGCACGCTGCGGGGAGCCGGGTCACATAAATGGTCGAACGGCGGATCACGCGGCGTGTTGTACGCCTCGTGACGCCCGCGACGCTGCCGGGTGTGAGCGGACGGCCGACTTTCGCCTGCGCGTCGCTAACGAAGGGGGCGAACGGTACAACGCCGTCGACAAGTCCTGCAAAAATCAAGGCGACAACGATTCCGGCAGCGCCGGTCAGTCTCAAGCCAGGTCTTGTCATTCTACGTCCTCCCAAAGCTCCACCGCTGCCTGCGTTTTTATTTCCGGCCGATGCGCCACGCGCCCAAAGCAAGCCTGTGCCGAACCGAAATCGAACCGGTCCGCTTCCGACCTTGAGGGCCGGAGGTGTGTATTATTAGCAAGTTGGAATATACCAATTCGCAAGCGCGACTTCTATCCGGATTGCGCAAATTCCATCGAACTGCTTGCGATGACGACGCGGCGCATTTCTCGGCGCACGTTAAGCCCCGTCACGACCTTCCGGCACGCTGAATTGTTTCCTTAGGAGACTCGCCGAAGAATAGGCGATAATTCGCGGCGAAGCGGCCCAGATGGGTGACCCCCACATCCATAGCGATCGTTGTAACACTCAAGCCGTTGGCACGTGCCGTGGTAAGGAGCCGTCTGGCTTCGTTGAGGCGGAGCGCTCTGATGAATTCGAGCGGGGTTACAGCGAACGTGGTTCGAAAGGCATACTCGAGCTGTCGACGGCTGATACCAATTTCCTTGCACAGTCGAACAATGGGTATGTCTTCCCGGATATGAGCACGAATGAAATCCTCGGCCGCCGACGCTTGTCTAAGATGACGATTCGCGGAGCCGGCGGTCTCAGTCTCACGATTATCTACGCCTGCGAAGGCGTCAGCCACCACCCCTAGATATTCCACGAACGCACTTGGAGGCTGCTCCGGCAGAACCGAACCGCCTGCAACTGTCCCGAGGCGGTCTGCAATCGACTTCATTTGGCGTCGGATTCTTTGCGCTTCGTCGGTGGTGAGCCGAACTGCCGCTGGGCGATCGCTGATTTGTTCGAAAACCATCCCCGCGACAACCGACTGGATTTCCATCCAGGTCGCGGTCGGAACAATGGCGACCGCGTAAGTGAGGCCGGGCCGGACCGTTGCCGTCACGCTCGTGCCGGCAGGAATTGCCAGGATCAAGTCGTCTTCGAGCGGAATGCCGCATATTGTCGACCCACAGGCTCGCTCGATGGCCACTAACGCCACGGAGCCTGGATCGAAACCGCCGCTGGCGCGGAAGGCGCAGTTGAATTCTGGCAGGTCGAGCGCCCACTTGCCGGGGGACTGGATTTGCCGGATGCGCGAGGGAAGCCAGCCGGCGGAAAGCCTATCGACCTTCACGGGCAAACCAGAGGCGGCGCTGGTAAGGTCGTCAGGGCCAAGTAGCACATCCCTGTACGAAGGCGATGAAGGCCACGTGGTCAAGCAAGGCGTCCTTTGCGCAAAGTGGATAGAAGAACGATTGTATTAGCTATAGCTGAAGCGCAAATTGCGCGAGATCAATTGGCACTTAGGTGCCCCGACGAACGGCTTAGTGGGGATAGACCGTGCGGCCAAGTTGACAGAGCGCAAAGCGAGGGTCCATCCAGTATGGAAGAGGAGTCTCTGCTTGGCGTAATCGGGCAGTAAAAACGACAAATGGGGACGATGATGAAGAAATTTCGTTTGGCCGCCCTCGCAACGGCAGGTGTATTGGTACTTGGTGCGGCCAATGCCTTTGCAGCAGACATCGCCAAGCCACAGGATGAAGGTTGGACCTTCACCGTCGCCCCGTATTTGTGGGCATCGGGAATCAAGGGCGAAAGCGGCCTCTTCGGATTCCCGCCTCAGGATGTCGACGTAAGTTTCAGCGACGTGCTGAACAACCTTCAATTCGGCTTTATGGGGCTTACGGAAGCTCGCAACGGGCCTTTCACAATCAGCACGGACATAGTGTACGCCAAGCTCGACGCCAACATAGGCACCCCGAGAGGAGTCCTAGCCTCCAACATCGACGCGACGGTGAGCACCTTCATGGGCACCGCGCTCGGTGGTTACAGCGTTTACTATCAGGATGGGACGAATTTCGATCTGGTGGCCGGCGTCCGCCTCTGGTCGGTCGACAACAGTTTCGACTTCCATGGCGGCGCGCTTGACGGCAGCTCAGCGAGTGATGGCGATACGTGGGTCGATCCGGTGATCGGCGCCAAAATCAAGGCCAATGTTGGCAATGGGATTTACCTCGCCGGCTGGGCTCTCGTCGGTGGTTTCGGCGCAGGATCCAAATCGATGTGGGATGTGATGGGCGGTGCCGGCTACCAGTTCAACGACAAGATGTCGATGTTCGTCGGTTATCGGGCCGTGCACGACAACTATAGCCACGACGGCTTCGTGAACAAACTCACTCAGCAGGGTCCGATGCTTGGGTTCACTTATCAATTCGCGGCCGCCCAATAGAATTGACATGAAGTGGTCGATTGGTGGCGGCGCCTGCGTTTTAGTGCCGGACTACTTTCGCTCCCATAGTTGAAATGGCGTACTGATTTTGCGCCACGTCTGAAAAGCGTCTTCCCTCGCAGCCTGGAAGGGATGCCGAAGTAGCGCAATTTCGGTTTGGCCGCTGGTGCGGACCACCGCTGATACGATCGTGCCGTGGACCGGATTCCATTTTTTTGCTGGCAGTTGCTGCGGCCGGACATAACCCAAGGCTGCATAGGCAGGTTCGTCCAGGCTGAGCGGTGCGTCTCTGCGACGATGCAGGCCCAGGAGGCCAAAAAATACGTCCTTTGCGCAAAGTGGATAGCGGTACGGTTGTATTAGCTATAGCTTAATATGAATTGCGCGAGACCAAACAGCGCGGGCGTATCGCCGACCAACGGCGAGTGGGGAGCATGAACGGGCAGGACCATTCCAGAAACGTGTGCAGAGGACATCGAGCGCCCTGCAGCAATCGTGCCTTGTGGGGCCGATTGATTTCCTGGAGAGGCCATGACTGTGCTGACACCAACTCCTGGAACCCGAGAGATCTCGTGGCAACCAAGTCGGTCGAGTCGATACCAAGGTGCCTGGGCTGTCTCTTTGGATTCCAGGGGAAATGATCGGCTCAGACATGTCATGGTTTTGAGTGGAACGGCACGAATCTGCAGCGCAGGGGCAAGAACATGAGCAACGATCGTGACTTCCCGGCTGAAGCCGGCATCAGCAACAAAATAACGCGGCGAGACGCATTGATGGCAGGTACGGCGGCGGCCGTTACGCGGTTTGCCGCTCCTGCCGGCCTTTCGGGGGCGCTTGCCGGCCTCGCCGGCGTTCAGCCGGCCGCAGCCCAGCCCTCGCAGCCCAACATCGTCTTCATCGTTGCGGACGATCAGGGCTGGAAAGACGTCGGCTACCACGGCTCAGACATCAAGACGCCCAACATCGACAAGCTAGCCGCTGAGGGGGCGAAGCTCGAAGAATATTACGTGCAGCCGATGTGTACACCGACGCGCTGCGCCCTCATGACCGGCCGCTATCCGCTACGCTATGGCATGCAGGTTGGCGTTGTCCCCGCAGCAGGGACCTATGGCCTTCCGCTTGACGAAACCCTTCTTCCGCAAATCCTTAGAGACGCGGGCTATCGGACGGCGATGAGTGGCAAATGGCACCTCGGCCATGCCAAGGTGGCCTACTGGCCGAAACAACGTGGATTTGATTCATTCTACGGGGCAACCGTCGGCGAGATCGACCATTTCAAACATTCATCGCACGGCATCGCGGACTGGTACCGCAACAACAAGCCGATCAAGGAGCCGGGCTTCGACAACACCCTGTTCGGTCAGGAGGCTGTCCGAGTCATCAAGGCTCACGATCAGAAGAAGCCGCTGTTTCTTTACCTCGCCTTCACCGCGCCCCACACGCCGTTCCAGGCTCCGAAGGAATATCTCGACCGGTATGAGGGCATCGCCGACGAGAACCGGAGGGCCTATGCCGCCATGGTCTCGGTGATCGATGACGAGGTGGGAAATGTCGTGGCCGCGCTCGAGAAGAAGGGGATACGCGACAATACCCTCGTCGTTTTCATGAGCGACAATGGCGGCGTCGTCAACTCGATGTTCACCGGTGATTCGAAGGTGGAGGGCAAGCTTCCCGCCGACAATGGTCCCTATCGCGATGGCAAAGGTACTCTCTATGAGGGAGGCACGCGCTCGGTTGCCTTCATGAACTGGCCCGGCAAGATCAAGCCTGGTGTCTTCAACGGCCTTATGCACGTCGTTGACATGTTGCCGACACTGGCTGGGTTGGCCGGTGCCAAACCCGGCAAGGACAAACCCCTGGACGGCATGGATATGTGGCCGGCCATCAGCGAGGGCAAACGTTCGCCGCGCACCGAGATTGTCTACAATGTCGATCCGATGGTCGGCGCGGTGCGTGAGGGCGATTGGAAACTGGTGTGGGCAGCGGCGCTGCCGCAAAAAATAGAGCTTTTCAATTTGGCGCAGGACAAATCGGAAGCCACCAATCTGGCCGACAAGAACCCTGACAAAGTCAAGGAGATGCAGGCAAGAATTACCGAGCTTGCGAGCCAGATGAAGCCTCCACTGTTGCTGCAAGAAGCGGTGCGGTTGATATTCTTCACACCGCTGGTGACACCAAGCCCGGAAGATATGTTCGCTGCGGGGGATTGAAAGGCAGATGAGTTCGGCCGTTTAGGCGAGGCGCCCGATGACTGATGCACGACTTGCCGCAAAGCCAGCAGTCTCGTCGCAGGGCGATATGGCCTGGATTCCCGGCGGTGAGTTCTTAATGGGCTCCGACGACCACTATCCGGAAGAGGCGCCGGCGCATCGTGTTGTGGTCGGCGGCTTCTGGATGGATCGCACGGCCGTCACCAATGCTGAGTTCAGGCGCTTTGTCGAGGCCAGCGGCTACGTCACGCTGGCCGAGCGACCGGCAAATGCCGTGGACTATCCCGGAGCTAACCCTGAGTCGTTGGCACCGGCTTCGGCCTTATTCGTGAGGCCTTCACGCAGCATTGATCGCGGCAATCACTACAACTGGTGGGCCTATGTGCGCGGCGCGAATTGGCGGCATCCTCGCGGGCCCGCCAGCGGACTCAAGGACCTCGAAAATCATCCCGTCGTGCACATCGCTTACGAGGACGCGGAAGCTTATGCGAGTTGGGCGGGCAAGGAGCTTCCGACCGAGGCCGAATGGGAGTTCGCCGCCAGGGGCGGGTTGGAAGCAGCCGAGTTCGCATGGGGCGACGAACTAACCCCCGGCGGCCAGCATATGGCCAACACGTACCAGGGCGAGTTTCCGTTCCGCAACGATTGCGAGGACGGCTACGAATGGACGTCTCCGGTCGGTTCATTTCCGGCAAACGGCTATGGGCTCCATGACATGGCTGGCAATGTCTGGCAGTGGACCACTGACTGGTACCAGGAGCACCGCCGCATCGACAGCCCTTGCTGCACGATGGCCAACCCGCACGGTGCCGAGCGTGAGGCAAGTTACGATCCGCTGACACCCGACATCAGGATTCCGCGCAAGGTGACCAAGGGCGGGTCTTTCCTGTGCGCTCCAAGTTATTGCCGGCGTTACCGGCCGGCCGCGCGCATGGCACAAGCTGTAGATACGTCCACTTGCCACCTCGGCTTCCGTTGTATCGAGCGTTCGTCGTGAGGGAGCGTGCCCCATGCTCGACGGCATGACCGCCCGGAGAGACAAGCGGCGAATTGTTCGACGGTCGGGCGACCGCCGGAACTGGCTTTCGAGGTGCTGAAGAGGGGGAAATCGTGGGCACGACGGCAGAGACGGACGTTACTTCGTTGATTTCGGGCTTCGAACAACTGGCCGACCGCTTCGTCTCCGGACTGTTCGCGCGGTTTGCCGCTTTGAGCGACGTCCCCGTCGAGCTTGAAAACTTGAGGTCCTCGCTTGCGGACGGCGGAACATCTCTCCTTGGGCTCCTGTTCGAGATTGTGTTGATTGTTGCGCTCGTCGCGGGCGTGTTCATCCTGCTCGCCCGGCGGTTCAAGAAGGCGAGTGCCACAAGTAGCGCATGGCGCAGATTCTTCGCAGGCGTGGCGGCTACTGTGGTGGCGCTGGTGATCGGTTTCATTGCTGCGCGGCTGCTGGCCGGTTCTGGCGTACCTTTGCAAACCCTTCGCCTTTGGACGGTGGCGACCGTGCTCGGCTTCATCATCCTCGCCGCCGTCAGATCATTCTTTATGGCATCGCGGCGAACCGAGTTCGCGGAGCGCTCCGCCCATCTGGCGGTGCTCGTGCGCGACCTCTCGCTTGCTATTGGCTTGGCGATCATCGCCACTACGCTCATCGCGACGTCGCGGCTCTGGAGCGTCGGGCCGGCCCTGGGGGATGTGCTGCGCACAGGTTTGGCAATTCCGACCTACCTTCTGTTTGCATGGGCGGTATGGCGGCACAGACGCACAATGGCGGCCGCCGTCGCCGGTCCGCGCCCCAGAAGCCGCTGGCGAACCCGTCTCGCCAAAATGTGGCCGGCAGTAGTGATAGCGTTCGTGGTAGTCACCTTTCTCAGCGCTCAGGCCGCGCTGACCCTGGGAACATCGCTTCGTGGGGCGGCCGTTCTGCTGACAGCGTTGATGTTTCTCGCCGCGCCCCATCTCGATGCGATGATCGGGAACTGGGCGCAGCGCGGATTGGAGTCTCCCGACATCTCGATCTTGGCAGCGGCAGGGCGACAGACAGCCCGCTTCGCCGTCGTGGCTATCATGATCGCCATGCTGGGAACGCTATGGGCGACACCGCTGGCTGCCGGGTTCGGCATAGATCTGCGAGAGGTCGCCAAGGGCGCCTCCGGGGTGGCGCTGATCATGTTGGTGGCGGCGTTTCTGTGGAATGTGATCGGCACAGGGACGGCTCGCGCCTTGCGCGCGGAGTTATCCGTTGTTGGCGGTGACGAGGAGATGCTGGGTGCGCCGCGTTCACGGCTGGGCACATTGGTGCCGCTGATCAGCGGGGTCGGCAAATCGAGTATTCTGGCCTTGGCGCTGCTCTCGATCCTGGTGTCGATCGGGATCAATGTCTGGCCGTTGATCGCCGGCTTGAGTGTGTTCGGGCTGGCCATCGCCTTCGGCTCGCAGACGCTGGTTAAGGACCTAGTCTCCGGGCTGTTTTTCTTGATCGACGATGCATTCCGCTTCGGCGAATATATCGAAACGTCAGGCGCCAAGGGGACCGTGGAAAAAATCTCGGTCCGGTCGGTTTCCCTGCGCCATCAGCGCGGTGCCTTGGCGACAATCCCCTATGGCGAGATTGGCAAGATACAAAATTTCAGCCGCGACTGGATGATCGAGAAACTGACCTTTCGCGTTGCGTTCAACACCGATGTCGAAAAAGTCCGCAAGATTTTCAAGAAGATCGGCCAGGATATTTCGGCCAACCCGGAACTTGCTGGAGATCTGCTCGAGCCGTTCAAGAGCCAGGGAATTGCCGAGGTTGAGGACGGCACGCTGGTCATCCGGGCCAAATTCAAGGCAAAGGCGGGCAGAAATTTCATGATCCGCCGCGCCGTTTTGCTCGCCGTGCACCAGGCATTTCAGGAAAACGGCATTCGGGCCGTCCCAAAGCCACTGACATCTAATCCCGGAGCCTGATCACCACTTTGCCCACAGCGAACGCAGGCATCAGAATGTCGGCCGGATGGGCCTCGTTCATGCGGTGCGGCCCCGGCGACAAATCGCGAGCAGACGACGCCGAAATCAGATCACTGCTTCTTCCAGGAACGGTTCATCGCGCTCTATGCGTTCGTAGCTGAATGGCGACAGGTCGAGCGTCTGAAAGGCGCCGTGGATGATCAGCTCCGACACCGCCCGACCGACGGCGGGCGACTGCTGCAAGCCATGCCCGGAAAAACCGTTGGCGAACATGAAGTTGGTTACCTCGGGGTGGAAGCCGACAATGCCGTTGTGGTCGAGCATGTTGTATTCGTAGTGGCCGGTCCAGCTGGTCTGGACCTTCAGCGCGTCGAAGGCCGGAATGCGGTGCCAGAGCGCCGGCCAGATGTAGTCGTCGAACTCCTCGAAATGCATCTCGAAGTCGTCATAGCCGGCAGGACCGTCGCCCTGCGGCGTGTTGCCGGTGAGGAAAAGCTCGCCTTCCGGACGCACGAAGGTGCCGGAAAGGTCGATGACGTTGGGCATCCGGCCGGGGATCGGATTGGCGCTGGCGAAGACGAAGCTGTAGCGCTTGTAGGGCGCGACCGGGATGGAGAGACCGGCCATGGCGGCGACCAGCTGCGCGCGCGGGCCGGCGGCGTTGACCAATGCGCCGCAGGCGACCGTCTGACCGGTCGCCAAGCGTACCGAGACGACCCGCCCATCGGCAAGATCCAGTGCGGTCACGGCGTTGTCGATGTATTCGACACCGCTGGCGCGGGCGGCGCGGCGGAAGCCGTTCATCATGCCCATGGAATCGAACCAGCCCTCTTCCCGCGAGCCCCAGGAACCGCCGCCGAGATCCTCGACATTGAGCCAGGGAAAGCGCTCCTTCAGCGGGCCGGGCTCAAGGAAGACGGTATGGGCGCCGAGGCTGCGCTGCAGGTCGACGCGCTCGCGCGCCGCTTCGACGCCCTCGGGCGAGCAGCAGTAGAGATAGCCATGCTCGCGAAAGCCAAGGTCGGGTGCCGGCTCGTCCTTGTAGAAGGGCGCCATCCGCTCCTGGAAGGTGCGGATGATCTCGATGCCGAACTGGCTGATCTTTACATTGATCGGATTGGAATATTGCTGGCGGATGGCGCTGGTGGAGAGCGCCGTCGAGGAAAACTCGTAGCTTGAGTCGCGCTCGACCACGAGGATCGAGGCGCCGCTGCCCAGCGCCTGGCTCAGCCAATAGGCCGTCGACGAACCGATGACCGCGCCGCCGACGATGACGATGTCGTAGGCGTTGCGCGACGGCGCTTTGTAGGGGGGGATTGCCACTGTCTGTCTCCGGTCTACTGGTTGAATGAGGCGATCAGGGCATCCGAGCCCCGCGCCAGCAGGCCGAGGTCGGAACCGACCGCGACCATGGTGATGCCGTCGGCGAGATAGCGGTCGGCATCGGCCTTTGCCGGCGCCAGGATGCCGCTGGCCTTGCCTGCCGACGCTGCTGCCTTGCGCACCGAGGCGATCGCTTCCTGAACATGCGCGGCATTGGGATTGCCCATGGCGCCCATATTGGTCGAGAGGTCGCCGGGGCCGACGAAAAGCACATCGACGCCGTCGACGGCTGCGATCTCGGCGGCATTGGCGACGCCGGTTTCGTCCTCGATCTGCACGGCCAGCAGCTGCTGCTCGTGCGCCTTGGCGTGATAGCCGGCGATGCGGCCGAAGGCATTGGCGCGGTGACCGACCGAGAAGCCGCGGAAACCGCCCGGAGCATAGGTCATGGCGGCAACGATCGCGCGCGCCTGATCGGCCGTCCGCACATTCGGGATCATCAGGCTGCGCGCGCCGATGTCCAGTGCCTGCTTGATCAAATTGGCGTCGTCGGAGGGCAGCCTCACGACCGCCTCGCTGTCGAAGCCGCCCATGACCTGCAGCTGCGCCATGATGCTGCGCAGATGGTTGGGACTGTGCTCGCCATCGATCAGCACCCAGCCGGCTCCGGAGCCGGCGACGATCTCGGTGGTGAGGGCCGAAGCCAGCGAGCACCAGATGCCGATGTGAGCCCGGCCGGCCGAAACGGCGGCCTTCAAGGTGTTGCGGCGCTCCTGCATTTGCGATCGATCTCCCTGAAGAAGGTCCATTGAAATTTGTATGATGTCCTATATCATACGGCTGACTTTGGCTGCAAGGCCAGTTCGCACGAGGTCCGAAAGGGAGTTGGACATGAAGATTGGTTTCATCGGGCTTGGCGTCATGGGAGCGCCGATGGCGCACCACCTAGCCAATGCCGGGCATGAGATCGTCACCGTGCTGAACCGCTCCCCCCTGCCGAAGGAACTGGAGGCATCGGTCGTCGCCTCCGCCGCCGAAGTGGCGCGGATATCCGATATCATCATCACCATGCTGCCCGACACGCCCGACGTTGAGCGCGTCCTGCTTGGGCAGGACGGCGTGCTGGAGGGAATATCGGCGGGCAAGCTGGTCATCGACATGAGTTCGATCAGCCCGATCGCCACGGCGGAATTCGCGACGAAGATCCGACAGGCAGGCGCCGGTTATCTCGACGCGCCAGTCTCAGGCGGCGAGGTTGGCGCCAAGGCGGCGAGCCTTACCATCATGGTCGGCGGGCCGGCCGCCGAGTTCGAACGGGCACGGCCGATCTTTGAGACGCTGGGCAAGAACATCACCCTGATCGGCGAGCAGAACGGCGCCGGCCAGACCTGCAAGATCGCCAACCAGATCATCGTCGCGCTCAACATCGAGGCGGTGGCCGAGGCGCTCGTCTTCGCCAGCAAGGCGGGTTGCGATCCGGCCAAGGTACGCGGCGCGCTGATGGGTGGCTTTGCCTCGTCGCGCGTGCTCGACGTGCATGGCGAGCGCATGATCGCGCGGACGTTCGCGCCGGGCTTCCGCATCCGGCTGCACCAGAAGGACCTCAACCTGGCGCTGGAAAGCGCCCGCGCGCTCGGCGTCGCCCTGCCGAACACGGCGACAGCGCAGCAGCTGATGAATAGCTGCTCGGCCCGAGCCGGTGGCGCGGAGGCCGACCACTCGTCCCTCGTCCAGGCGCTCGAGATGCTGAGCGACCATGAACTGTCAAACGGAAAGGAATAAATCGATGCGCGGAACCGGCAAGGCCGATGTCTTCGTGATGCTGGCCCATCCTGTGGGCCATGCCAAAAGCCCCGGCATGTTCAACGAGATCTTCGAGCAGAAGGGCCTCGACAGCCTGATGGTGCCGTTGAGCTGCCGCCCGGAGGATTTCGACACCTTCTGGGCCGGCATCACCGCGGCCGAGAACATTCGCGGCGTCATCATCTCGGTGCCCTACAAGGTTCCGGTCTACCATAAATGCAGTGCCGCGCACGATCGCGCGGCGCGGGTGCAGAGTGCGAACTCCGTGCGCCGGCTCCCGGACGGAAGCTGGTACGCCGACAATTTCGACGGCGTCGGTTTCATCGATGGGCTCAAGGCGGGCGAGCACCAGATTGCCGGCCGCCGCATCCTCCAGGTCGGCGCCGGCGGCGCAGGCGCGTCGCTGACCTACTGCCTGGCCGAAGAGGGCGCGGCGGAGATCCGGCTGACCGACATCGACAAGGATCGGGCTGGAAAACTGGCGGCGCTGGTCAGCAAGTCCTTTCCAAAATGCCGTATCGAGGTCGGCCAGCCCGATCCGTCCGGCATGGACATGGCGATCAACGCGACCCCTGCCGGGCTGAAAGCCAGCGATCCGCTGCCCATGGATGTGACTAAGCTGACCCCGGACATGACAGTGGTCGACATCATCATGGAGCCGGCCGAGACGGCGCTGCTCAAGGCGGCGAAGGAGATCGGCTGTCGCATCCAGCCCGGACGCCCGATGATGGACTTCCAGGTCGAGGCCATGGCCGAATTTTTCGATATCGAGCGCAAGGACCGCAGCCATGGTTGAGACACTGACAGCCGTCGTCATCGGCGGCACCTCCGGCATCGGACGTGCCATCGCGCTGCGCTTTGCGGAGGAGGGCCATCAAGTCGTCGTCGCAGGCCGGGACGCGATACGGGGCAAGGAGGCGGCCAGCGCCTGCGAGACGGCGGGCGCGCCGCGCGCCCTGTTCGTCCAGACCGATGTCGCCGATGCTCAGTCGGTGGAAGCGCTGGCGCAGGCCGTCAGCGCTGCGTTCGGCACACCGCATGTCGTGGTCAACTGCGCCGGCATCCTGCAGAGCGGCAAGCACGTGCTCGACCAGGATCTCGACGAAGACGAAAAAATGTGGCGGGTGAACTATCGCGGCACACTGCTGGGGTGCCAGGTGTTCGGCCGGCTGATGTCGGCCGCCGGGCGCGGCGCGATCCTGAATGTCGGCTCGCTCGCCTCCTTCGCGCCGCTGTCGCTGCCAGCCTACACGCCCGGAAAGCACGCGGTGCTGGCGCTGACCCAGATCCTCGCCGCCGAACTCGGCCCGCGCGGAGTCCGCGTCAACGCGGTAGCGCCCGGTTACACGCTTTCAGACGGACTGAAGGCCAGGATCGCCAAGGGCGAACGCAACCCCGAAGCGATCCAGGCCACCACCGCACTGCGCCGCTTCGTCGAGCCGCGCGATGTCGCCGAGGCCGCGCTGTTTTTGTGCTCTGACCGTGCTGCATCGATAACCGGCGTGACCTTGCCGGTCGATGCCGGCTGGCTCGTCCAGGCGCCCTATGCGCAGTATTTGCAGGGCAACCCCATCCGGCAGACACCGGCAATCTGACGAGGACAATCCAATGAACGATATCCAGCGTTTCGACTTCGACACCCGAATCCACCATGGCGTCATCCACAATGGCACGCTCTATCTCACCGGCCAGGTCGCGAGGCCCGGCCAGTCGGCGGCAGACCAGATGCGCGAGGTACTGGACAAGATCGATGCGCTGCTTGCCAAGGCAGGCACCGACAAGACCCGCATCCTTCACGTGCAGATGTGGCTGGACGATGTGCGCGACTTCGACGAGGTCAACACGGTCTGGGATGCCTGGATGCCGAAGGAGCACGCGCCGGCGCGCTCTTCCGGCGAGGGACGGATGGCCAAGCCCGGAATGCTGGTCGAGCTGATTGTCACCGCGGCGGTTTGAATGGTCCTGCCGGTTCGGGCATCATCGCGAATCTGGGTCGAGCGTTTCACGGAAACGCTCTATCTCTTTGTTTCTACGCAATTCCGGACGGAAAACCGTTAGACACTTTTCCTGAAATTGCTCTAGGGGAGACTGATGACGAAGCGCAAGCCGCTTTCCACCGTCGTGGCGGAGAGCCTGTCCGAAAAGATCCGTTCCGGATCGCTGCTTCCCGGCGCGCAATTGCCGACCGAGGCGGAGCTTTGCGCCGAATACGATGTCAGCCGCACCGTCGTGCGCGAAGCGGTGGCGCGATTGCGCTCCGAAGGCATGGTGGTGCCGCAGCAGGGGCGCGGCATGTTCGTCAGCGAAACGCCGGCGCCGCGTAACTTCTCGATCCCCGACGAGGCGCTCAGGACCTTGCCGGAAACCATCGCTTTGCTCGAGTTGAGGTTGAGCGTCGAAGTGGAGTCCGCCGGGCTCTGCGCGGAACGGCGCACCGACGCGGAGGCGAATGCAATCCGTGCGCTGATGGAACAGGTCGATGCCCAGCATGCGGATCCCGCCGCCGTCCAGATCCACTACGACTATGATTTCCACCTGGCGATCGCCAAAGCCGCGCGCAATGAATTCATCCACGGCTTCCTGAGCTATCTCGGGCCGATCATCGTTCCGCGCTTCAATCTCGGCTATGTCGTCGCGCCCGAGCTCAAGGACAGCTACTACGCGCGCATCCACAACGAGCACAAAGCCATCGTCGACGCCATCGAGAGGCAGGATGGCCGCGCCGCGCGCCAGACCATGCGCAAGCATCTGCACAACAGCCTCGGGCGCGTGCGCGCTCTGGCCCGCGCTTCGGGCGTCGAGGCAACGGACGCGGAGCAGAAAGCGGCCGCGGCCTCTCTCTTCACCGAGATGAAAAGGCCGGTGCCGACGGGCGGATAAGGCCTGGGAACTCGATCGCATACGCAAGCGCCTGGACTAATTTAGCCGCGCATTGCGAAAGCCATGTTTTTTGTTCTGTCGGCTTGCAGCAACCGCTTCCGGTTACCTGAGGGGCTCGTTTTCCTGCTGTTTCCGCTGGTTTGCGGCACTGACATCCAGGTGCACACGGGTCCAGGTTTCATACGGGAAAAGAAAATTCGAAAGTTTATCTTTCCTTTTTGCTGGTTTTCTTGGTTTCGCGGCATCGGTCCACGCCGCACACTGAAACCAGGTAATCAGGAAAGCCCACGTGACGACAGCCTTCATCACAGGAGCGACAAGCGGCATCGGGCGGGCCATGGCGATCGCGTTGAGTGACGCCGGCCATGACGTCTATGCCGTCGGGCGCAGCCAGGCCGCGCTCAAGGAGTTGCAGGCCGAGCGGCCAGGCATCGTGCCGATCGCCGTCGACATCACCGACCGCGAGGCGCTGGAAGCGGTTCTGGCGGACCTCACCATCGACGTGCTGATCAACAATGCCGGGATCATGCCGCCGCTGGGCAATTTCGCCGACATGAAAATCGCCGACATTGACACCACGCTCGAGGTGAACCTCAGCGCGGCGATCCTGCTCACTCGCCTCGTCGTACCGCAGATGCGCGAGCGGCAGTCTGGACATATCTTGTTCACCGGTTCGACCGCCGGCCACGCGGCCTATTCCAACATTGCCGTCTATTCAGCCACCAAGGCGGCGATATCAGGCTTTGCCGCCGCGCTGCGCACCGACCTCTCCCCATCAGGCATACGCGTCACCGAGATCGTCGCCGGTCGTGTCGAGACACAGCTCTACCAGGACATCCTCGACGCCAAGGCGCGCGCCGCCATGTACGCCAGCAAAGTGGTGCAGCCGGAGGACGTGGCCAGGATGGTCGTCGCGGTGCTTGCGCTCCCCGCATGGGCCGACGTCACCCGTTTCGACATCATGCCGACCTGGCCGACATCGCCAAGCGGCACCAAGTAAGGAAAACTGGAATGAAAGATCTTTCCGTTCTCATCGTTGGTGGCGGCGCCGGCCTCGGCGCTCTTCTGGCCGAGATGGCTGTCGAGGCCGGGGCGGCAAAGATCGGCATCATCGACATCAATCAGGAGGCAGCCGAATCCGCGCTCGCGCCGGCGAAGGCCAAGGGCCTGCCGACGGCGGCGGCGGCATGCGACATCCAGGTCGGTCCGCAATGCCACACGGCCTTCGACGCCATCGTTTCGAAGCTCGGGCGCGTCGACACGCTGATCAATTGCGCCGCGATCTATCCGCGCCGCCCGCTTCTGGAAATCAGCGACGCCGATTGGGACGCCTCCAACGGTATCAACATCAAGGGCACCTACCACATGATGGTGGCGGCCGTTCGCCATATGCAGTCGCAGGAGCCGAAGAACCATGTGCGCGGCCGCATCGTCAACCTGACCTCGGTTGATGCCTTCAAGGCGCATCCGCAGAACGCTCATTATGCGGCGACTAAGGCCGCCGTCGTCAGCCTGACGCGCTCCTTTGCCCATCACGTGGCAAAGGACGGGATCCTGGTGAATTCGGTGGCGCCGGCCGGCATGGCCACGGAGAAGGCGAAAGCCCTTGGCTTCCTCGAGGAACTGGCCAAGGCGAGCCCGCTCGGCCGTGGCGCCGAGCCCACCGAGATCGCCGAATGGGTGCTGATGACCGGTGGCCCGAAAAACACCTACATGACCGGCGAAAACGTAATTGTTTCAGGCGGCTATATCTACGCCTGAGGCAACATTCCGCAGCCGGCGGCGGCGGAAATACGGCAGTGCATGATCAGCGGAGTCTCGAGCAAGGGAGGCGGAATTCACGATGACCGGCAAGCTTCGCCTTCCTTCGCTCAACGCGCTTCGCGTCTTCCACGCTGTCGCGCAGCACAAGAGTTTCAGGCAGGCGGCCGACGAACTGCTGGTGACGCCGCAGGCTGTGGGACAGCAGATCAAGCTGCTGGAAGACACGCTGCAGGTGACGCTGTTCGAGCGCAAGGGCCGGTCGATCGAACTGACCGAGTCCGCCATCCTGCTCTCGCATTACGTCAAAGCCGGCTTCGACGAGTTTTCGGAAGGCGTGCGCCGCGTCACCAAGTCGACTTACCGCGACCGCATCAACCTCAATGCCAGCCCGTATTTCGCCACGCACTATCTGCTGCCCAGGCTTTCGCTGTTCCGCGAGATCCTGCCGGGCGCGGATCTGCGCCTGACGACGATGGTCGACCTGCCCGATTTCGGCCGCGACGACATCGATATGACGGTGCAGTGGGGCTACGGCAGCTGGCCGGACTACGAGACCACGCTGCTGGTGCCGGACCCGAAGATCATCTGCTGCACGCCTGATATCGGCGAGAAGATCAAGTCGGCGCATGACCTGACGAAGTTCACGCTGCTCGACACCGTCAAGTCGAAGCGCCTGTGGCCGGACATATTGCGCCATCTCGGGGTGGAACTGACGGATGGCGACCGCAGCATCAGCTTCGACGACGCGGCGACCATGCGCCGGGCGACCCTGCAAGGCATCGGCGTAGGCCTGGTCTCCGTCATCGACGCCGAGGAGGATTTGCGATCGGGCGCGCTGGTCGCGCCGGTCGGCCGCGACGCCATCGCCGATATGAAGCCGGAGGAAGTCCCCGGCTTCTACCTCGTCGTCCCGCGCGGACATCTGCGCGTCAAGGCGGTGGCTGCCCTGCACCGATGGCTGGCCCAGCAGGACTGGCGGAGCGATCTGAAGCTCCCCTTGCCGAAACCGACCCCGCTTTCCGAGTAGGAAGCGGCTTCGCGACTGAAGTCCGAAGGGCACCTTTCGGACCTCCAACAACAAGAAACGGAACAACCTCAACAGTGGAGACAATCAACATGAAAATGATGCAATGGGGGCTGCGGCCCTGACGCTTGGCCTCGTGCATTTCGCGGCGCCGGCCGAGGCGGCCGGCGGCAAGACGCTCGACACCGTCAAGGCGCGCGGCGTGCTCAACTGCACCGGCCATGACGGCTCCTATCTCGGCTTTGCCGAAGTGGACGACACAGGCACCTGGAAGGGCATGGACATCGACCTCTGCCGAGCCGTGGCCACCGCCGTCTTCGGCGATCCGACGAAACTGAAGATCGTGCCGATCAGCTGGGCGCAGCGTTGGCCGTCGCTGCAGTCGGGCGACGTCGACATCGTCATCAAGGCCTCGGGCGGCACGCTGAGCCGCGACACGGAACTGGGACTCCAGTTCTCGATGTCATACTACCTCGGCACGACCAAGGTGATGGCGCACAAGGAGCTTAACCTGAAGTCGCTCAAGGACGCGCAGGGCGGCACGATCTGCATCCCTGCCGGCACAACCATCGAACAGCAGGTCGCTGCCTACAGCCAGAAGATCGGAATCAAGCTCGAGCCGGTCGTCATCGAGAAGACGGAAGAGCTCGAACAGGCCTACTTCTCCGGCCGTTGCGACCTCTATGCGCAATGGGGTCCGGTCCTCGCCATCGCGCGTGTGGCCAAGGGCAAGGTCGAAGACCATGTGATCCTGCCCGACGTGATCGCGGTCGAGCCGGAGGTCATGATCGTGCGGCAGGGTGACGACAATTGGGTCGACGTCGCCAACTGGACGCTCAGCGCCCTGCTTTTCGCCGAACAGGAAGGCATCACCTCCAAGAACGTTGACGAGATCAAGGCCAAGCCGACGTCGCCGGCGGTCGCCAAGTTCCTGGGTGCGGCACCGGGCATGGGCAAGGGTCTCGGCCTGCCTGACGACTGGGCCTACAACGTCATCAAGAAGGTCGGAAACTATTCGGAGATCTTCGATCGCGATCTCGGCAAGGACTCGCCCTACAAGATGGATCGTGACCTGACCAACCTCTGGAACAATGGCGGCGTCCTGTTCCCGCTGGTGATCGACTGATCCACGTCTGAACGCATCCCACCCTCGCTCCGCCCGGCCCGTGCCGGGCGGGGTCGGCGACAATTCGGGAAGGATCGGTCAATGAGCAGCCTGCTGAGAAATCAGAAGGTCCGCAACGCACTGTTGCAGGTCCTCTATGTCGGCTCGCTTGCCGCGCTGGTGCTTGCCGGTGTGGTGATCGCGCGGCGTAACCTTGCCGAGCAAGGGATCACTTCCGGCTTCGACTTCTTGTACAAGTCAACGGGCTGGGACGTGAACTTCTCGCTCCTGCCCGCCACGGCCAACGATCCCTATTGGTGGTTCTTCCTCATCGGCATCATCAACACGCTGTTCCTGGGCAGCGTCGGATTGATGCTGGCGACGCTTGTCGGCACGATCGTCGGGTTGGCGCGGACCTCCTCCAACGAATTGGCGCAGGTGCTCGGCCGCACCTATGTCGACATCTTCCGCAACATCCCGCTGATCCTCCAGGTCTTCTTCTGGTACGCGCTCATCACCCACCTGCCGACACCGCGCGCCGCGCACGAAGCCTGGGGCTTTATGCTCACCAGCCGGGGGCTTTATGTCCCGTTCCCGAATGTCGGCGGCGTGGCAATGGCACTGGCCATTCTGGCCGTGATTGCCGCCATCGTGCTGCCGGCCTGGCTTGGCCGGACGTCACGTCTGAGCCAGCCAATCGGCCAGCGTTCCTCCATACAGCTTGCCGCCGCCGCAGCGGCACTGGCCGTTGCAGCCATCATCCTCGTTGTCGGCCGCGTGCCCGACGCGCCGCTGCTCGACTTTCCGGCCCTGCAAGGCCTTAACCTGAGAGGCGGCCTGCGCATTCCACCGGAGTTTTCGGCGCTCGCGGTTGCCATCGCCATCTATGGCGGCTCCTACATCGCCGAGATCGTGCGCGGCGGCTTCAAATCTGTCGGCAAGGGCCAGGTCGAGGCGGCACTTTCGCTGGGCCTCAGCCCCTGGCGGGTGTTCACGCTGGTCAAGCTGCCGCTAGCGCTGCGCGCCATGCTGCCGATCCTCGCCAACCAGTATGTCTGGCTGATCAAGGCGACGACGATGGGCATCGCAATCGGCTTCACCGACTTCTTCATGATCGTGTCGCTGACCATCAACCACTCCGGCCAGACCTTGGAATCGATCGGCATCCTGATGGCAGGCTTCCTGACCATCAACCTCAGCCTGGCCGCCATCTTCAACCGCATCAACAAAGCAATCGCCCTCAAGGGCAATCAACTGAGGGGATGAGAGATGGAGATGGTTGTTGTCGCTCCACCCGCTCCCGGAAAGCTCGAGGACCTGAGACGGCGCTTCTTTGCGACGCCGCTTCAGGCCTTGCTGTCGCTGGTCTCCCTGGCGATCTTGGTCTTCCTGGGCTGGAAGCTCCTGAACTGGGCGGTCTTCTCGGCCGTGTTCACCACCAGCGGCGGGCCTGAAGCCTGCCAGGCGGCGGCTGGAGCCTGCTGGTCGGTCATCGCGGCCAGGTGGCGCATCATCCTGTTCGGCCTCTACCCCTTCGACGAGCAATGGCGCTCGGCGCTGGCCTGCGTCACCGTGGTGGTGATGACGGTGCTGAGCTGTATCCCGGCCTTCTGGACCGGACGCCGCATAGCCCTGGTATGGGGAGCCGGAGCAGCCCTTTACTATGTGCTGATGAAGGGCGGCGTGCTTGGCCTTGCCCATGTTGGTGAGGAGGCCTGGGGCGGACTGGCGCTGACCCTGTTCATCTTCGTCACCACCTGCCTGATCGGCTTCCCGCTGGCGATCTGCCTGGCTCTGCTGCGCCGCTCCGACCTGCCATGGATATCACGGACCACCGGCCTCATCATTGACGGGGTGCGTTCGCTGCCGCTGATCTCGATCCTGTTCACCTTCGCCATCGTGCTGCCGTTCGCGCTGCCGCAATGGCTGCAGGGCGACAAGCTGTACCGTGTGATTCTCGGCTCGGCCCTGTTCTTCTCGGCCTATCAGGCGGAGATCGTCAGAGGCGGCATGCAAGGCGTCCCGGCGGGACAGGAGGAAGCCGCCATGGCGCTCGGCATGAGCTATTGGCAGCGCATCGGCCGCATCCTCTTGCCGCAGGCCATGCGCAACGCGCTGCCGGCCACGATCAACCAGTTCGTCATCTCGTTCAAGGAGACCTCGCTGGTGGTCATCGTCGGCTTCTTTGAGATCCTGGCCTCCGGCAACGCCGCCTACGGAACCGGCGAGTGGCGCTTCGCCTATGTCGAAGTCTACGCTTTCATCGCCATGATCTATTTCGTCTTCGTCTTCAGCCTGTCCCGCTACGGCGCCTTTCTCGAGCGCCGCATGTCGGTCGGCGAACGGTAGGAGACGCAGGTGATTTCAAGCAATTCGTCGCAATCCGCCGGCCCTGCGGTCCAGATCGAAAACCTCGACAAATATTACGGCACGTTCCACGCGCTGCGGAAGGTGAGCCTGACGGTGCAGCGGGGCGAGAAGATCGTGATCTGCGGTCCTTCCGGCTCCGGGAAGTCGACCATGATCCGCTGCATCAACCGCCTCGAGCAGCACAATGGTGGCCGCATCACCGTGCTCGGCACCGAGCTCAACGACGATGTCGGCAACATAGACGGGATCAGGCGGGAGGTCGGCATGGTGTTCCAGCACTTCAACCTGTTTCCGCATATGACGGTGCTGGACAACTGCATGCTTTCGCCGATGATCGTGCGCAAGCAGCCGCGCGCCGAAGCCGAGGCAACCGCAAGGCGCTATCTGGAAAAGGTCCGTATCCCCGAACAGGCGATGAAGTTTCCCGGCCAGCTCTCCGGCGGCCAGCAGCAGCGGGTGGCGATTGCGCGCGCCCTTTGCATGCAGCCGCAGATCATGCTCTTCGACGAGCCGACCTCGGCGCTCGATCCGGAGATGATCTCCGAGGTGCTGGACGTCATGGTCACGCTTGCCTCGGAAGGCATGACGATGATCTGCGTGACGCATGAGATGGGCTTCGCGCGCCGGGTCGCCGACCGGGTGATCTTCATGGATGGCGGCGAGATCGTCGAGGAGGCGCCGCCGGAAGAATTCTTCGCCGCGTCCCGCAACGAGCGCACCCGGCAATTCCTGTCGCAGGTGCTGGGTCATTGAACGGCATTTGGGAAGATGCAACGTTCACCCAGCACGCCACATATCTTCAGGTATCTTCATGACTGACCCCGCCGCCGCGTTGCGCGAGATCCTCGGGCCGAAAGGCTGGCTTTCTGGCCATGACGCCGAGCCCTACCAGCGCGATTGGCTCAACCGCTATGGCGTCGCGCCTCTGGGCGTTGCGCGGCCCGCGGACACGTCCGAGGTCGCCAGTGTCATCAAGCTGTGCCGGGAGGCCGGACTGGCGGTCGTGCCGCAAGGCGGCAACACCGGGCTTTGCGGCGGCGCCGTCGCGGAGCAGCCGAACGCCGTGATCGTCTCGCTGTCGCGCATGGCGGCGATCGGCAAACCGGATCTCGACAGCGGATCGATCGCCGTCGAGGCAGGCGTCGTGCTTGCCGCGCTGCACGAGGCGCTGGAGCCGCATGGCCTGATGTTTCCGATGCATCTGGGCGCCGAAGGCAGTGCCAGGATCGGCGGCCTGATCGGCACCAATGCCGGCGGCAGCCAGGCGTTTCGCTACGGCATGATGCAGGATCTTGTGCTCGGCCTCGAAGTAGTGACGCCTGACGGCGTGGTGTGGGACGGGCTGCGCGCGGTGCAGAAGGACAATGCCGGCTATCAGCTGCGCAAGCTGTTCTGCGGCGCGGAAGGCACGCTCGGCATCGTGACACGCGCGGTGCTGCGGCTCTATCCGACGCCGAGGCAGCAGGCGGGCGCGCTGCTGGTCATGTCCGACTTTGCCGCCGCCGTGTTGTTCGGCGCCTTCCTGCGCGGCGAGGCCGGGGAATTCCTGACCGGCCTCGAATTCTTCTGTGACCTCGGCCTGGAGCTGGCGCTCAAGCATCTGCCCGACCTCTCCTACCAGTTGGAGACGCGGGGCGACGTCTATCTGTTGGTCGAACTGGCATCGGGGTCGCAGCGCGTTCCCCTGGACGAGATCCTTGGTTCGGCGCTCGAATGGGGCATGGAACAAGGTCTGGTGCTGGACGGCGCGCTGGCGACGTCGGGCGCGCATCGGGCGCAGTTCTGGCGGCTGCGCGAGGAACAGCCGGAAGGGCAGCGGCTGGAGGGCGAGCAGCTCAAGCACGACATCTCGGTGCCACCGGGCGCGATCGCCCGCTTCATCGAAGCCGGCGCCAAAGTCTGCGACGACATCCTGCCAGGCGTGCGGATAAACCCGTTCGGGCATCTCGGCGACGGCAACATCCACTACAATCTGTCTCCGCCGGAAGGCCGCGCCGATTTCGACGGCAAGGCCGGGCAGTTCGCGCAGGCGCTGTCGGCGCTTGCCACGGAGATGGGTGGCAGCTTCGCGGCCGAACATGGGCTCGGCCGCGCCAAGATCGCCATGGCTGACCGGAATCGCGGCGCAGTGGAGCGGGAACTCATGGCTCGGCTCAAGGTCGCGCTCGATCCGCGGGGTACGATGAACCCCGGTGTTCTGGTGCGATCGTCACTGTAAAGAAAAACTTTCGAATGGACCGCATTTCTTGATTTCGCCCCGACCCGCCAGAGTGCAGGTATAAATCCGAAAAGGCAGGCTCGGTCCGCTTGCCGCCAATCTCGAGGATGCCGAAGCATGATCCGCAATGGCGGTCGCCTACTTGTCGAATGCCTGATTGCGCTGGGCGCGACCAAGAGCTTCGGCGTGCCCGGCGAAAGTTACCTCGCCGTCCTCGATGCCCTGCACGACACGCATGGCAGGCTGGACTATGTGCTTTGCCGCAATGAGGGCGGCGCGGCGTTCATGGCCTCGGCCTATGGCAAGCTGACGGGCACGCCGGGCCTCTGCTTCGTGACGCGTGGCCCGGGCGTCACCAATGCCAGCATCGGCGTCCACACGGCCATGCAGGACAGTTCGCCGATGATCCTGTTCGTCGGCCAGGTCGGCACCGATATGCGGGGCCGCGAAGCCTTCCAGGAGATCGACTACCGCGCGGTCTTCGGAACCGTCGCCAAATGGGCGGTCGAGATCGACGACGTCTCGCGGCTGCCGGAGATCGTGGCGCGGGCCTGGACCACCGCCACGACCGGACGGCCCGGCCCGGTCGTCGTCGCGCTGCCGGAAGACATGCTGACCACCCTGACCGAGGCTGCGCCGCTGAGCGGCCCGGCGGCGATTTTCGAACCGGCACCGAGCACCGACGCGATCGCTTCGGCCCTCAAGCTGCTGGCGACGGCCGAAAGGCCGGTGCTGCTGATGGGCGGCACCAACTGGACGGCGGATGGGCGGGCGGCGCTGCAGGCTTTCGCCGAGGCCTCCGACATCCCGGTCGTGGCCGCCTTCCGCTATCAGGACCAGTTCGACAACCATTCGCCGGCCTTTGTCGGCGAGGCCGGCGTCGGCATGGTGGCGCATGTCAAGAAGCTGATCAGCGACGCCGACGTGATCCTGGCCGTCAATGTGCGCTTCGGCGAGATGACCACCGATGGCTACACGCTGCTGTCGGTGCCGGTGCCGCGCCAGAAGCTGATCCATGTCCACGGCTCGGACCGCGAGATCGGCAAGATCTATGTGCCGGCGCTAGGTATCCATGCCGGCCCGAACGCCTTCGCCAAGACACTGACGCCGGTCAAGGGCGCTTGGGCGGAGTGGCGCGCGGCGGCGCGCAAGGCCTACGAAGGCACATTCTCAGCACCCGTCCAGCCAGGCCCGGTCGATATGGTCGCGGTAAGCGCCTGGCTGCGCGAGACCCTGCCCGCCGACGTCATCCTCACCAACGGCGCCGGCAATTTCACCGTGTGGCCGAACAAGTTCTTCAAATTCGGCCCGGAGGCACGCCTGCTCGCGCCGCAGTCCGGCGCCATGGGCTACGGCCTGCCGGCGGCCGTCGCCGCGAAGGTCGCATTTCCAGAGCGCACCGTCGTCTGCTTTGCCGGCGACGGCGACTTCCAGATGAATTGCCAGGAACTCGGCACCGCCATGCAGGCGGGCGCGCAGCCGATCGTGCTGATCCTCAACAACGGCATCTACGGCACGATCCGCGCGCATCAGGAGCGTCACTATCCGGCCCGCGTTTCAGGGACGTCGCTCGAGAACCCCGATTTCGTGACGCTGGCAAAGGCCTATGGCTTCCACGCCGAGCGGGTCGAGTCGACAGGGGATTTCGCCGCCGCGTTCGGGCGGGCGCTCAACTCGGCGACGGGCGCCGTTCTCGACATCGCCATCTCGCCGGAGGCGCTGACGCCCCGGCAGACCCTCTCCCAGATGCGCGACGCCGCGCTCGCTTCCCAGAAGGCCAAGGCATGAGCTCCAAGAACGACGACATCCGTCTCGGCGCGGACATTGGCGGCACGTTCACCGATATCGCCCTCGATTTGCGTGGAACGATCTTCTCCACCAAGGTGCTGACCAATTATACGGCGCCCGAGCAGGCGATCCTCGACGGCATCGACATCGTCACCCGCGACGCCGGGATCTCGCTGGCCGAGATCGGCATCATCATCCACGGCACGACGCTGGCGACCAACGCGCTGATCGAGCGGCGCGGCGCCAAGACCGCACTGGTCACGACCGAAGGTTTCCGCGACGTGATCGAAATGCGCACGGAGAACCGTTTCGAGCAGTATGATTTGAACCTGCAGCTGCCAACGCCGCTGATCCCGCGCGAACACCGCTTCACGGTCAAGGGCCGCATCGGTGCCGAAGGCCAGGAACTGCAACCGCTCGACGAGACTGCTCTCGAAGAGATCGCCGAGCGGATCGCGGCCAGCGGCTTCGGCTCGGTGGCGATCGGCTTCATCCACGCCTACACCAATCCGGCCCATGAGCGGCGCGCGCGAGAGATCCTTTCGCGCAAGCTCAGCATCCCGATTTCGATCAGCGCCGAGGTCTCGCCGCAGATGCGCGAGTTCGAGCGCTTCAACACGGTCTGCGCCAACGCCTATGTGCGGCCGCAAATGGCCGATTACCTCGCCCGTTTCCAGACGCGGCTGAAGGACATGGGCGCCGAGTGCCCGGTCTTCATGATCCATTCCGGCGGCGGCCTGATTTCGGTCGAAACCGCTTCGGAATTTCCTGTGCGCCTGGTCGAGTCCGGCCCGGCTGGCGGCGCCATCTTCGCCGCCGACATCGCCCGGCGCTTCGGCCTGGAGAAGGTCGTCTCCTATGACATGGGCGGCACCACCGCCAAGATCTGCCTGATCGAGGACTATGCGCCGCGCACGGCGAGGACATTCGAGGTGGCGCGCACCTATCGCTTCTGCAAGGGCTCGGGCATGCCGATCTCCATTCCGGTGATCGAGATGATCGAAATCGGCGCCGGCGGCGGTTCCATCGCCTGGGTCGACGCCATGGGCCGTATCCAGACCGGACCGGAAAGCGCCGGCTCGGAACCGGGTCCGGCCTGCTACGGCCGCGGCGGCAAGCGCCCGGCGATCACCGACGCCGACCTTGTCCTCGGCAAGCTCGATCCCGACAATTTCGCCGGCGGCGCGATCCGGCTCGACACCTCCGCATCCGAACAGGCCATCCTGCGCGACGTTGGCGAGCGTCTTTCGCTCGATGCCATGTCGACGGCCTTCGGCATCTGCGAGGTGGTGGACGAGAACATGGCCAATGCCGCCCGCGTCCACGCCGTCGAGAACGGCAAGAACATTTCCGACAATCTGATGATCGCCTTTGGCGGCGCGGCCCCGCTGCACGCGGCAAGGCTCTGCGAAAAACTCGGCATCGACCAGTGCATCGTCCCCAAGGGCGCCGGCGTCGGATCGGCGATCGGCTTCCTCAGGGCGCCGTTCGGTTACGAGGCGCTGGCGTCGAAGCTGACACGCTTGTCAAAGTTCAAGCCAGCAGAAACCAACGCCTTGCTCGGCGACCTCAAGGCCTCCGCCGAGAGCTTCGTGCGCACCGGCGCCGCCGGCAAGATAATCTGCGAGATCACCGCCTTCATGCGTTATGCCGGCCAGGGCTGGGAAATCCCCGTGCCGCTGGCGGACGAGCCGTTCGGCGACGATGCCGCCACAACGCTCAAGGAGCTGTTCGAGGCGAACTACCAGCGCTTCTTCGGTCGTGCCATCGAAGGGCTCGACGGGTTGGAGATCGAGATCGTCACCTGGTCAGTCAAGGCGACGGACGTTCGCCCCGCCGTCGCCAGGCACGAGCTTACCACCGGCAAGCGGACCAGCGCGCCGGTGACAACCCGCGCGGTCTTCGACCCGGCAAGCGGCGCGCCGCAGACCTATGGCATCGTCGAACGCGAGACGCTCTGCGCCGGCGACCGCGTGGCAGGCCCGGCCGTCATCGTCGAGCGCGAGACCTCCACCGTCGTCACCACCAGCTTCGACGCCGTGATCCAGAGCGACGGCGCGATCCTTCTCACCCGCAAAGGCAGCCAGGCATGAGCGACCCAGGCAAGAACAACATCGGCGAAATCCGCATGCAGGTGATGTGGAACCGGTTGATCTCAGTGGTCGAGGAGCAGGCGCTGACCTTGCTGCGCACCGCCTTCTCGACTTCGGTGCGCGAATCCGGCGACCTCTCGGCCGGTGTGTTCGATCCGCGCGGCCAGATGCTGGCGCAGGCCGTCACCGGCACGCCCGGCCACGTCAACACCATGGCCGAGGCCGTGCTGCATTTCATGAACGAAATCCCGCGCGACAACATGTTCGAGGGCGACACCTACGTCACCAACGATCCCTGGCTGGGCACGGGCCATCTGCACGACATCACCATGGTGTCGCCATCGTTCCTGAACGGCGAGTTGGTGGCGTTCTTCGCCTGCACGGCGCATGTCGTCGATGTCGGCGGGCGCGGCTTCGGCGCCGACGCCAAATCGGTCTACGAAGAAGGCATCCAGATCCCGATCATGAAGTTCGCGGAGAAGGGCAAGGTCAATCTCGACCTCGTCAGGATCCTGCGCGCCAATGTGCGCGAGCCGAACCAGGTGGTCGGCGATTTCTATTCGCTCGCCGCCTGCAACGAGGTCGGCCATCGCCGCCTCGTCGACATGATGAAGGAGATCGGCCTGACGTCGCTGGACGGGCTCGGCGGCTTCATCTTCTCGCGCACGCAGGATGCCATGGTCGAACGCATCAAGGCGCTGCCCAAGGGAAGCTGGTCGAACGAGCTGGTCACCGATGGCTATGACGCGCCGGTGAAGCTTGCGGCGACCGTCACGGTTCGCGACGGCGGCGTCGATGTCGATTTCACCGGCACAGACCCGATGAGCCGCTGGGGCATCAACTGCCCGATCATCTACAGCAAGGCCTATGCCTGCTATGCGCTGAAATGCGTGGTGGCCCCGGACATCCCGAACAATGCCGCTTCGCTTGCCTTCTTCACCGTGTCGTCGCCGGTCAACATCCTGAACGCCGTGCGGCCGGCGCCGGTGGCGCTGCGGCACATATTCGGCCACATGGTCCCCGACCTCGTGCTGGGTGCGATCTCCCAGGCGATGCCCGGCAAGATCCTCGCCGAAGGCGCCGGTGCGCTGTGGAACATCCATATCTCGGCCCGTCCGGTCGCCGGCGGCTCGGGCCGCCGCGCCGAGGTGCTGATGTTCAACTCCGGCGGCATGGGCGCGCGTCCTGGCCTCGATGGATTGTCGGCGACGGCGTTCCCCTCCGGCGTGCATACGATGCCGATCGAGGCGACCGAGCATACCGGTCCGATCGTCATCTGGCGCAAGGAGCTGCGTCCCAATTCCGGTGGCGACGGCGAATTCCGCGGCGGTCTGGGGCAGGTTATCGAGATCGCGGCGACCGAAGGCCACGAATTCGACTTCTCGGCCATGTTCGACCGCGTCAACCACCCTGCCCATGGACGCAATGGCGGCGAGCCTGGCGTTGCCGGCGTGGTCAAGCTCGACGATGGCACGCAAATGCGGCCCAAGGGCTGGCAGCACGTTCCGGCCGGTCGCCGGCTGATCCTGGAACTACCGGGCGGCGGCGGCTATGGCGATCCGGCGAAACGCGGCGCCCAGGCGCGGGCGAACGACCGGTCCAAGGGCTACATCTCGGAGAACGACCAATGAGCTACGTTTCCTCGCGCCTGGCGGTGGTGAAGCCTTCGGCTTCGATGGCGGCCTCGCAGGCCGCCAAGGCGCTGCGCGCCAAGGGCGTAGACGTGATCGATCTCGGGCTCGGCGAACCGGATTTCCCGACGCCCATGCACATCATCGATGCCGCCCATTTCGCGGCGAAGGCAGGCCAGACGCTCTACACCGGTGCCGCCGGCACGCCCGAGGTGCGCGAAGCCGTGGCCAGCAAATTCCGGCGCGAGAACGGGCTGGACTACACGGCCGACGATATCGTCGTCGCCAACGGCGCCAAACAGATCATCTTCAACGCGCTGCTGGCCACACTCGAGACCGGCGACGAGGCGATCCTGCCGGCGCCGTACTTCGTCTCCTATCCCGAAATGGTGAAGCTGCTCGGCGGCACGCCAGTCGTCGTCGAGTGTCCGGAGACATCAGGTTTCCGGCTGACGCCGGACGTTCTGGAAAAGGCCATCACGCCGAGGACGAAGTGGCTGTTCCTCAACATGCCGGGCAACCCGTCTGGCGCGATCTATTCGGAAGCGGATCTCAAGGCGCTGGGCGCGGTACTGGCAAAACACCCACAGGTGCTCGTCCTCTCCGACGAAATCTACGAGCACATCCTGTTCGACGGGCGCGAATTCGTTTCCTTCGGCAAGGCCTGCCCCGAGTTCAAGGACCGCACGCTGATCGTCAACGGCGTCGCGAAGTCCTATGCGATGACCGGCTGGCGCGTCGGTTACGCGGCCGGACCGGCGCCGCTTCTCAAGGCGATGTCGACCGTCCAGAGCCAGTCCTGCACCTCCGTCTGCTCGATCGCGCAGGCGGCGACGGTGGCCGCGCTCAATGGCCCGCAGGACGAAGTGGCGCGCTTCCGGCAGGCATTCGAGGCGCGCCGCGACCTGGTTGTGGACGGGATCAGAAAGATCAACGGACTGACGCTGTCACCGCCGGAAGGCGCCTTCTATGCCTATATCGGCTGCGCCAGCCTGATCGGCCGCAAGACGCCCCAGGGCGTCGTGCTGGAAAACGATACCGCGGTGGCGAATTATCTCTTAAGCGAAGGCCGCGTGGCATCGGTGCCGGGTGCTGCCTATGGACTTTCACCCTATTTTCGTATCTCGACCGCGACCAGCGAAGAGGTGCTGACCGAGGCGATCGCGCGGATCAATGCCGCCGTCGCGCAAGTGGAGTAGATGATGCCGCATTACGACCGTATCCTGATCACCGGCGCTGCCGGCCGCCTTGGCTCGGAGCTGCGCAAGGGGCTGGTGCCGCTGGCGAAAACCATACGTCTGGCGGGACGCGAACCGTTCGGCGATCTTGCCTCCCACGAGGAGGAAGCGGTCTTCGATCTCGCCGACATGGAGGCAACGATTGCGGCCACCAAAGACTGTGACGCGATCGTTCACTTCGGCGGCGCGCCGCTCGAATGCGAATGGCAGACGATCCTCGATTCCAGCATCCGCGGCTCCTACCACATCTACGAAGGCGCCCGGAAACACGGGGCAAAGCGCGTCATCTATGCCTCCTCGGTGCATGCCATCGGCTATCACGAGGTCGAGGCGCATATCGGCGTCGACGCGCCGGTGCGGCCCGACAGCCTCTATGGCGTGTCGAAGAATTTCGTCGAGAGCCTCAGCCGGCTCTACTGGGACAAGTTCGGCATCGAGACGGCGTGCCTGCGCATCTTCTCGTCCTTCCCCGAGCCGGCCGACCGGCGCATGCTGTGGTCGTACCTCTCCTTCGCCGATTGCGTGCGCCTGGTCGAAGCAGCGCTAGTCGCGCCGCGCGTCGGCCACACGATCTCCTTCGGCATCTCCGACAACAAGGTGAAGACGGTCGACAACAGCGGCGCCAACCATCTGGGTTTCATCCCGCAGGACAGTGCCGAGCCTTCCCGTGCCGCGGTCGAGGCGAGGACACCCATTCCCGATCCGAAAAGGCCGTCGGTGAAGTATCTCGGAGGCTGGTTCTGCGAACTCGGCCATCCGGACGACAAGCCGGCATGAAGGTCAGGTAACGGGACAGCCAACTCGCGGCTCGGATGCAAAACTCCGGGCACTGCGGCGCAATCCGCAATAGCTTTCATTCGGCCACCGAAGCGCCCGCCAGTATTGCTTCTTCTGTTCGAGACGACCAGCCAGCTGGCGCTGTCGCCCAGTGCCGAATGACAGTCCTCGTGAGACCAGCAGAATCCAGAAAAATCAGAGAGAAAGTCGGCCATTGGCCAGCTCAGGCCGAGAACGGCCGTACGCGAGGAACCAATGCTTCCGAACCAACGTTCGGCGGCTGCTCGGGTTTGCACGCGAAGCTCTTTTGGACCAAACTCGTTCTTTGCACATTCCATTCTCGCTGGTCGTGTTGGACAACGATGATCCTTTCACCGTGGGAGACATCTAGGCCTGAACTTCGGGACTCGCTGCTCGTTTCGCCGTGAAGGCAATGAAATCGACAAGGAACAACAATGCGTACGAAAGCCTCCATTCGTGTCGTCGGCTGCCATGCCGAAGGTGAAGTCGGCGACGTCATCGTCGGCGGTGTCCTACCGCCGGCGGGCCGCACGATGATGGACAAGATGATCACGATGGCACGCGATCACGACCATATAAGGCGGATGCTGATCTGCGAACCGCGCGGCAGCGTTGCGCGGCACGTCAATCTGCTGGTTCCATCGACGCGCGAGGATTGCGTCGCCGGCGCCATCATCATGGAGCCGACGGAATATCCGCCGATGTCCGGTTCCAACACGATCTGTGTTGCCACCGTGCTGCTCGAGACCGGCATGATGCCGATGCAGGAGCCCGAGACACGCTTCAAGCTCGATATGCCGGGTGGCGTCATCGAGGTGCGCGCCGAATGCCGCGACGGCAAATGCCTGTCTATCACCTTCCGCAACGCGCCCGCTTTTGTCGATCGCCTGGACGCCAGCATCGAGGTGGAAGGGCTAGGCACGCTCACGGTCGATATCGCCTATGGCGGCATGTTCTATGCGATCGTCGATGCCAAGGCGCTCGGCTTCTCGGTCGCCCCCGACGAGGCTCGCGAGCTGGCGGTAACAGGCGAGAAGGTCCGGCGGGCCGCACGCGAGCAACTCGATGTCGTCCATCCGGAATTTGACCATGTGCGAGGCGTGTCGATCGTGCAGTTCGCCATGCCGTTCCAGGGCCCGGGCAACGTCACGCGCAACACCTGCATCGTTTCGCCGGGCCGCTCGGACCGCAGCCCGACTGGAACCGGCACCTCGGCCCGCATGGCCGTGCTGCAGGCGCGCGGCTTGATGGAAGTGGGCGACGTCTTGATCCATGAATCGATCATCGGCTCGCGCTTCACCGGCAGGATCGTGGAGCTGACGCGGATGGGCGACCGCAAGGCAATCGTTCCGGAGATCACCGGCCGAGCCTGGATCACCGGCGAGCACAGCTACTATCTCGATCCAACCGATCCGTACCCGCAAGGCTACGTGCTGTCGGATACCTGGGGTACCTCCACCTCGGTGAAGCAGTAGGTGCACCGACGGCAGGGCTGTGCGACGATGGCAAAGGGTAAGGAGTTTGTGGATTGCCGGTGGACGATTGTATCGGCGAACCGGTGCAGCCGATCGCCCCGGGGTGCGATCACTCGTTCCGATATTCGCTTGCGGGCATGGTGACATCGTCAGATGCTGTCGGCCCAATAAGCACAGAGGCAGGCGGACATGAAATCAGCCAATGAGGTTCCGGAGATCGACCGATTGAAGATCGGCTTTGTTCTGGCTCGCTCCTTCACGCTTTCCGCGTTTGCGCTGTTCGTCGACACGCTCAGACTGGCGAGCGACGAGACCGACAAATCCGGCAGGGTTTTCGCTGATTGGCAGCTCCTGGCGAGCACTCGAAACCTGATCACATCCAGTTGCGGAGTCCAGGTCGCGCCGACATCGGATTTCGTCGACCCGGGTGAGTTCAACTATATCGTGGTCGTCGGCGGGCTGCTGAACAGTGAATTCCCGGTCGACAGCGAGACAGTCAGCTACCTCAAGAGGGCCGCTGCTGCGAAGGTTCCCTTGATTGGGGTCTGTACGGGAACGTTCATCCTGGCCGAGGCTGGCCTGATGAAGCACCACCAGACGTGCGTCAGCTGGCTCCACTTTCAGGCGTTCCGCGAGCGCTTCCCCGATCACGCGGTCAGGGCGGACCGTCTGTTCAATCTTGATCGTACCAGGGGATCATGTGCCGGGGGCAGCAGCGCGGCAGATATGGCGGCGTCTATCGTCAGGCGCCATATCAGCAGGGAGGCCGAGACAAACGCACTCGAAGTGCTGCAGATCGAGAAGGCGCGCTCGGCTTCGGACATCCAGCCGCGCAGACCGCTTTCCATCGAGAGCCATGATCCCAGGCTCAAGGCGGCGCTGATCATCATGGAGAACCATGTCGAGAATAGGATCTCCATTCCCAAATTGGCGGCCTTGGTCGGACTGTCCCGAAGACAACTCGAGCGCCTCTTTATGGAGAAGACAAAGAGCTCTCCGGCGGTCGTCTACACAAGGGTGCGTCTGGAGCGGGCGAAGCACCTGCTGATGCAGACCCGGGCTCCGATGATCGAGATCGCCGTCGAGGTCGGGTTTGAGAACGCCTCGCATTTCTCGAGGCTTTTCCGCCAGGCCTACGGTCAACCACCCAGCAAGTTCAGATCAGCAGCTTCGAACTGACTTGCCTATTCTCCGGAATGAAGCACGCTTTGGGGCCTCCGCTGGAGGCGGAACTGGTTTCCCTGTTCCCCCAGACAAATTCCCTGTTAGATCCACCAGGGAACTCGACAGCTAAGTGATTGAAATTATGCTGCCAGCTTTGGTCGAAAACCGGGTGTAGCATCTGATAGCGGCGGAGCCCGGCCATGTGCCAACATGCGGCTCAGCTGACGGCCGATCGACGCCTGGGGCTTACGGGATCGGCGTCTCGCCGCGAAACAACGGCTGATGCGCCCGCATCAAGCCGGCAATCCGGTTGGCGACTTTTCGTACCGGCGGGGCGTGACGCTCCTCGTGATGGGTGACGATCCATTGGTCGGTTTCGAGTTCGGGGATGGGCTGGGCCACGCGCACCAGCCGCGGATCGCTGTCGCCGACGAAGCACGGAAAGACCGAAAGGCCGGCGCCGGCGGCCACCAGTTCGCGCGCTGAATGGGTGTTGTTGCCGCGCACGGCGATGCGGTCGCCGTGATGGGCTTGCAGCCAGCGCGCCGAGGCAATGTTTGCCCCTTCGCCGCTGACGCCGACGAACAGCCCGGCGGCGATGCCGTTGATCAAATGGCGTCCGGAATAAATGGCGTGGGCGACCTTGCCGCTCTGACGGCCGGCCAGCCACTGCTCGGTCGGGCGCTCGCTGCGGATGCCGATGTCGGCGGCACGGCGACCGATGTCGACCCGGTCGGTGGTGGTGACGAACTCCACCCTTATGCCGTCATCGACCGTCCAGATCTCGCCGATATGGGCGGCAATGAAGGCGGAGGTCCACGGCCCGGCGGAGACACGAACAATGCGGTCGGGCAGGTTTCCTTCGCGCCAGCGGGTCAGCGACTGCATTGCAGCCTCGACGTCTTCGGCGCGCCGCAGCAGTTCTTCACCGACCGGTGTCAGCTGGTAGCCGGTCTGCTGACGCACGAACAGCGATTCACCGATCTGCTTTTCGAGAGCGGTGACGCGTCGTCCCAAGGTGGCCGCGCTGAGGCGCGTGGTTGCCGTCGCCGCGCTCAAGCCACCCAGCCGCGCCACGTCGAGAAACAACCGCAGATCGTCCCAGCCAATATCCATTTTGCAGAAATGAAAAACTCCTTGCGACCATGGCTGTAGCGCGAAGGGAGCATCATGCGCAAGTATGCAGGCATTGAAGGCATTGGACAATCCTGCCAGGCGGGACAGTGACAAGCGCCTCAGCTGACCAGGAAGCCTGCGCAATCCTTTCGATCACGCAAGCGCCTTGCGCAGATGCTTTGCGTTTTCAAGAAACCCAGGCGGGCGGGCATTCTGCGCGCCAAAGGAGACGATCATGCTGTACGAACTGCGACACCGTTTCGCCCAATGGCTTGTCTATCGCCAGACGCTTGCGAGGCTGAGGCAGGCCTCAGACAGCACACTGGCCGATGCCGGCATTTCTCGCGAAGAGATCCGCGCGCGTGCCCGCCACGCCAGCCTGCGCCGTTGAGACAATGGAGGCGGGATGACCGAGATCGACGCCGTGCTGAATGTTGCCGGGACCGCCTAGAGCCTGTTCCATCCCGATGGAATCGGGATGGGGCTCTATCTTCTTGTTTGAGCATGATCTCCAGACAAAACGGTTCCCGTTTTGTCTGAGAAAACCGGTTCCCACTTTTCGGGATCATGCTCTCGTGCCGAGCGGCGGCTAAATTGCGCCAATCAGGTGGCCATGCTTGATGCCGCCGCACTTTCACTCCACATCGTGAGGGATGAAGGACGAGACAGTTGAGCGGCGTCGGACTTTGCTGTGGACCTTGCCCGCATCGCTGATCCTGCATGCGCTCATCACCGCGTTCCTGGTCTACGGCCTGCCCAGTCGTCCCCAACAGCCGCAGGACGAGCAAGCGGTCAATGTCGCCCTCGTGCCTCCGCCGGATCAGCCAAAACCTGTTCCCACGCCGTCTCCACACAAACCCGAGGCCAGAAAGCCACCGGAACCGAAAGTCGAAAAACCTCCCGAGCAAAAGGTCGAAAAGCCGCCTGCACCGGAAAAGCCATCGGAAATCGAGGTCCTGAAGCCGGTCTTCCAGTTCGGCGACAAGGACACCGGCCCCAGGAAATCCCTGGATGGGGCCAGCGCCCAAGACAACGCGTCGTCGCCGGCCAAGGACGACGATTCAAAGCCGCCTGTCGTGCCGAAGGATACAGAGACAAAAGCGGCCGCGTCGCCAACGCCGTTGACTGCTGCCGGCGGCGACGACGAGATCGAGCTTCCCAAATTGGCCCAAGCGCCTGAGACCAGACCCGAAAATGTGCCGAAATCTGCAAAAGTTTCGAAGCCAGTTAAAGCTAGCGCCAGGACGCCAAGCTCTGCGGATGTGGTCACCGCCCGGGCGTATTCGGGTCTTCCGGGTGTCCGCAAGCTTTACTCGAAAGGCGCGACCGGCAGTGCGTTCGCTACGACCGCGATGGATGGCATGACGCGTGATCAGCGGGTTGACAACCTTTGCGCCAGCGCGATGCAACAGCAACTGCTGGATGCCTCTTACTTTCCCGATCTGGTGCCACGCATTCCGGTGAAGACAGGCGATGTCTTCGACGTCCCGAACTCCAATTTCCATGCACAAGGAAGATGGTACTGGCTGAGCTTCCGGTGCGAGATCGACACCAATGCGACAAAGGTCTTGTCTCTAAACCTCCGCGTCGGAGCTGCCATCCCTCCTAACGAATGGGCCCGCCTTGGACTACCTGATCTGCGGTAGTAGAGAATTCCGGCGGAGGCAGGGTCGTCTGCAATGCTCCAGCTCCTCATTTTCGTGCAAGCAGGTGTTACCGGCTGGGCAACTGGCGGACAAGGCGGCTTGTCTATCGCACCCATCGATGACGTTATCCAGTGTACCGCGGGGTAGGGCAGTGACCGCCTGCAAGGCTGACGTAGGCGTCAGGCAAAAGCGAGGCTGATCGTTCCGAACGGCCCGAAATCGGCAACGATGCTGTCGCCGTGGCGCGCCTCCACCGGGCGCACGAACGAGCCCGACAGCACCACCTGCCCGGCGCCGATCTGCATGCCGTACTGGTGCAGCCGGTTGGCCAGCCAGACGATGCCCTTGGCCGGATGATCGAGCACGCCGGCGCCCAGGCCGGTTTCCTCAACCTCGCCATTGCGCGAAACGATGGCGCCGATCCAGCGCAAATCGGCCTCGCGCGGGCCGGCCGCGCGGCCGCCGACGACGATGCCGGCATTGGCGGCATTGTCGGAGATGGTGTCGAAGAAGGTCCTGACCTTACCGGACTCCTTGTTGAGGCGCTCGATGCGAGTGTCGAGGATTTCCAGCGCCGGCGTGATGTAGTCGGTGGCGTCGAGCACGTCGTCGATCGACACGTCCGGGCCGGCGAGCGGCGCCTTCATGACGAAAGCGATCTCGGCCTCGATGCGCGGCTGGATGAAGCGGTCGGCGGGAACGATGCCGCCATCGTCGTAGAACATGTCGTCGAACAGCACGCCGGAATCGGGAATGTCGATGGCGAGCGCCGATTGCATGGCCTTGGAGGTGAGGCCGATCTTCCAGCCCTTGATCGCAAGCCCCGATGCGACCTTCCTTTTCACGAGTGCGGCCTGCACGCGGTAGGCGTCGTCCATCGTCGCACTGGGAAAGTCGAGGCTGAGCAGCCTGATCTGTTGGCGGTTGCGTTCTGCCTCGAACAGCCTCGCCGCGGCATCCTCGACCTGGTCAGGGGTCATCATCAGGCCCTCTCGTCGACGACGCCGTTGCGGAGCAGGCCGATGCCGTCGGCCTCGACCTCGATGACATCGCCCGGCTTCAGCCAGATCGGCGGCTCGAAGCGGGCGCCGGCGCCGGTCGGCGTGCCGGTGACGATGACGTCGCCGGGCACCAGCGTGGTGAAGGTCGAGACGTAGTTGATGATCTTGCGGAAGGAGAAGATCATACGGCTGGTGCGGTCCTGCTGCCGCAACTCGCCATTGACGCGGGTAGTGAGCCCGATGTCGGCGATCTGCGCCTCGTCGGTGAACGGCACCAGCCACGGGCCGATCGAACCGGTGCGGTCGAAATTCTTGCCCTGGGTGACGTTGAACTTGGCATGACGCACCCAGTCGCGGATCGTGCCTTCGTTGCATAGCGACAGCGCCGCGATATGACCGAGCGCGTCGGCTTCGGCGATGCGGCGGCCGGCCTTGCCGATGACGATGACGATCTCGCCCTCATAGTCGAGCTGCGGCGATTCCGGTGGCCGCACCAGCGGCGCGCCATGGCCGACGAAGGAGCGTGGGAAACGGATGAACAGCGACGGGTTCGAGGGCGCCGCCTGGCCGTCCTTGTACTCCTCGTTGCGGTCGGGAAAGTTGACGCCGACGCAGATGATCTTTTCCGGCGAGGGGACAGGGATTTCGTAAGCGATGGCGTCAAGCGGGAAATCGGCGGAATACGCGTCCGCTTCTGCCGCCAGCCGCTGCAAGGCACCGGCCTCTATCACTTCGCGCAGCGTCGGCCATTGGCCGTGGCGTGACGAGAGGTCGACGACACCTTTCTCGGTAACCGCGCCGTAGCGCGTCTTGCCGCCGACGGTGAAGGTGGCGAGCCGTGCCGCGCTCATGCTGGAACTCCGGGGAATAGCCGATCTCCCCCCAAGTGGGGGAGATGTCCGGCAGGACAGAGGGGGGCGCGAAGGAACGCGATCATAGCAAAACTACGGCGCCACGATCGGCGACGCCGCCAGATCGGACTTGCGCGGCTCGACCCCGGCAAAGACACTGCCTTCCTCGAACCAGCTTTTCGGAGCCGGCGCGCCCCACAGCGTCTGGCGTTGCGGGTCCTTGAGGTCCCATTTGATCGGCTCGAGATCGGGATCGACCGTCTGGTAGTCCGAGCAGTAGATCTCGATGCGGTGATTGTCGGGGTCGCGGATGTAGAGGAAGAAGGCGTTGGAAATGCCGTGCCGGCCGGGGCCGCGCTCGATATTCGGCAGCCAGCCGGTGGTCGCCATCAGGTCGAGCAGGTCGATGATGTTGAGCGGCGTCGGCACCCAGAAGGCGACGTGGTGCAGGCGCGGGCCGAGGCCGTTGGTGAAGGCGATGTCGTGCACGCCGCCCTTGCGGTGCGTCCAGGCCGCCCACAGCTTACCGGTCGCTTCGTCTTCAGTGTACTCGGTGACGCGGAAGCCGAGCTCGTTGTAGAACGCCACCAATTCATCGACGTTGGGCGAGAAGCAGTTGAAGTGGTCGATGCGCAGCGGCTTCACGCCTCTGTACAGCGCATATTTCTGATGGATCGGCGGCAGCCGCTCCATCTTCGAATAGAACTCCAGCGGAATGCCATGCGGGTCGCGGGTGCGGAAGGTGCGCGACTGGTAGGGTCTGTCAACCCATTCCACCGGCAGTCCCTTGCCCCTGAAGAAGTGCTCGGCCTTGTCGAGGTCCTCGTCGGAGAAAACCTTGAAGCCGAGGTCGCGGGCTTCCGGCGTCGCCGCCTTGCGCAGCACGATGCAGTGATGGCCGCGTTCTTCCAGCGCGCGCAGATAGATCGCGTCCTTGGTCTCGTCGGTCACCTGCAGGCCGAGCGTGTCGACATAGAAGGCGCGGGATTTGGCAAGATCGGTGACGGCAAGCTCGACATGGGAGAGCCGCACGATGTTGAAGGCCGGGTAGAGATTGGGTTGGGGCAGGGGCATCTTGATGTCTCCGGTCAGCCGCCGAGCTTCTGGATCGAGTGCGGCGCCGTGGCGAACGCGATGTTCTTGGTTTCCATGTAGAAATCGAACGACCAGTCGCCGCCGTCGCGGCCGATGCCCGAACTTTTGACGCCGCCGAACGGCGTCGGCAAATGGCGCACATTCTCCGAGTTGACCCAGATCATGCCGGCGTCGAGCGCGTCGGTGAAGCGGAAGGCGCGGGTCACGTCCGAGGTCCAGAGATAGCCGGTCAGGCCGTATTGCGTGTCGTTGGCCAGCGCCAGCGCCTCTGCCTCGTCCTTGAACGCGATGGCGGTCAGCACCGGCCCGAAAATCTCTTCCTGGGCGATGCGCATCTTGTTGGTGGCGCCGGTGAACAGTGTCGGGCTGACATAGCAGCCGCCGCCCGGACCGGCGAACTTGCCACCGCCCGCGGCAACCGTGGCGCCTTCCGATTTGCCGATCTCGATATAGGAAAGAACCTTCTCTTCATGCACAGGATGGATCAGCGGGCCGACCACGGTTTCGGGATCGAGGGGATGGCCGATCCTGATGCGCTTTGCCTTCTCCGCCACCAGCGCAGTGAACTTGTCGTAGACCGAGGCCTCGACCAGCAGGCGCGAGGACGAGGTGCAGCGCTCGCCGTTCAGCGAATAGATCATGAAGACAGCGGCGTCGGCGGCGCGCTCGAGGTCGGCATCGGCGAAGACGATCACCGGGTTCTTGCCGCCGAGCTCGAAATGCACGCGCTTCAGCGTGTCGGCGCCTTGCTTCATGATCATCGAGCCGGTGCGGCTTTCGCCGACGAAGCCGATCGCCTTGATATCCGGGTGCTCGGTCAGCGCCCGGCCGGCGTCCTCGCCAAAACCGTTGACGAGGTTCCACACACCCTTGGGCAGGCCGGCCTCCTCGGCGATCTCGACCAGCAGCCGCGCCGTCAGCGGCGACAGCTCCGCCGGCTTGTGGACGATGGTGCAGCCGGCGGCCAGTGCCGGCGCGATCTTCCAGGTCGACAGCATGAAGGGCGTATTCCAAGGCGTGATGACGCCGACCGGACCGATCGGGACACGCGTCGTCATGTTGACCTGGTTGGGTGCGCGGATCGTGCGGCCGTCGCGGGCTTCCGGCGCACGGTCGGCGTAGAAGCGAAAATTCTCGGCGCCGCGCAGGGCCGCCTTGGCCATGAACTTCAGCGACTGGCCGGTGTCCATGCACTCGACGAAAGCGATCTCCTGGGCCCGCGCCACGATGGCGTCGGCGATTTTGTGCAGCAGCTTCTTGCGCGCGTCGCCGGAGATCGCTGCCCAGTCGCGGAAGGCCGCCTTCGCCGCCTTGGCGGCGCGGTCGATGTCTTCAGCCTTGCCGCGCGCCACGGTGGCGATCGGCTTCAGGTCGATCGGCGATATCGTCTCGTAGGTCGAGCCGTCAGCGGCAACAACTGCCTCGCCGCCGATCTGGTTGAGCACGCCGCCCTTCCTGAAGCGCTCTAGATAGGCATCGGCCTTCTTCAGATTGTCGTCTAGAGCCATGAGGTCTTTCCTGTCACTTGCCACGCCCGCTCACTTGCCACGCAGGCGCGGGTGGATGGCATTTTTCTTCCAGCTCAGTTCGGCGTCGATCTCGCGGATCTCCAGGGAGAGGGCGAAATGCGGCGTCGTGAACAGCGATGCGAGATGCTCCGAGACGGCGACGAAGATCGCCTCGCCGGTGCGCTTCTTTTCTTCGGCACTGCGGCCCTTGCCGATGCGGAAGTTCATGTCGATGAAGCCGTTCTCGGGCAGGCGGTCGGCGATAGCGTAGGCCTCGGCACGGAAAGCGCGTACCCTGACCGCGCCAGGTTCGAATAGGCCGGTTTCGAGGATGGTGCGCACGACGAGTTCGCAAAGCGCGCCCATGTCGACCTTGGCGTCGAGATTCGCCGAATATTCGATCGCCATGTGCGGCAAGGTTTCCTCCACCTTGTAATTAACATGTGAATTACATCTTGACCGCGGAATGTCAAGCGTAGTTCTCTGTTTGGGGGCATCCCGGCGCCGGGATTGCCGCTCCCGGCAAAATCGCGGATATAGCTGCGATCCAGTGCCTTATGCGCCTTGCGAGTCGAACTGGAACGTTTCGGAGACCTGATCTTGCTACCGCCCAGCACCCGCCGCTCCTTGCCGATGGCACTGCTTCGTGCCCGTGAAGTGATCATGGCGCATTTCCGGCCGATGCTTGCCCGCCACGACATAACCGAGCAGCAATGGCGCGTGCTGCGCGTGCTTGCCGAGGCTGGGCCGCTGGAAGCGACCGAGCTCGCCAATCGTGCCTCGATCCTGCCGCCGAGCCTCACCCGCATCATCAAGGCGATGGAGGAGCGGCAGTTCATCTCCCGCAACAAGGTCAAGGACGACGGCCGCCGGGCCTTGCTGGCCATCAGCCCTGCCGGGCTGGCGCTGATCGAGGACCTGTCGCCCGAGCGCATCGCCATCTACGACGCGATCGAAAAACGCTACGGCGCCGCGCAGCACGAACGCCTGCTCGACCTGCTCGAAAGCCTGATCCAGTCGGAATCACCCGACAACCAGGCCTGACGGCGTTCAGCCGCCAAAACTCCCCAGCGCGCTCGGCTGCATGTAGTTGCGGTCGACATAGAGCAGGGCGGCCTCACCGCTGCCATGCCGGATGTCGACGACGCGGCCGAACATGACATTGTGCGTGCCCACCTTGTTGACGTCGCCGATCTCGCAATCGAAGCTGACGATGGCATCGAGCAGCGCCGGCATGCCGGACGGCATCGTCTGCCATCGTGCGGCGCCGTAGCGCTCGCTCATGTCGCGGATCGCCCCGGCGAACTTCGCCGCAAGATGCATGTGGGCCTGTGTCAGCACGTTGACGCAGAAGCGCCGGTTGGACAGAAACATCCCGGCCTGTGTCGAGCGTTCATTCATGCAGATGAGCAGCGTCGGCGGGTCGTCGGAAACGCTGCACATCGCAGTCGCGGTGAAGCCGCCGCGCCCCGCCGGACCATCCGTGGTGACGATGTTGACCGGCGCGCAGACCCGCGCCATGGCGTCACGGAATTCGAGCCTTGCGACCTGAGCCTCCATGGCCGGCCTCCGTCAGCTGGCCTGGGCTGAAAGCGGCGGCAGCCAGGTGTCGCCGGTCCAGCCCTTTTCGTCATAGTCGGCCATGCAAGTGTCGACCAGCTCTTCCATTGCCTTGAGGCGGCCGCCGCGCTCGGCGCCTTTCAGCACCTGTAGCCGCACCTCTTCCGGCGCGCCGGCATAGTTGAGCTCGTAAAGCGCATGGCGGCCGCCGAATTCGGTACCGGTGGCGTCCCACAGCAGTTTCATGATCTTGATGCGCTCGACATGGCCCATGTCGTTCGAGCCGCGCACATATTGCGCGAGATAGCGGTCGATCTCCGGATTGTTGAAATCCTTCACCGAGGAGGGGAGGTAGATCAGCCCCGAGGCGATCACCCGGCGCACCGTGTCGATGACGCGCGGATAGGCTTCCGACATGAAGGTGCGGTAGGCGAGTGCGGCCTCCAGATTGGGCAGCACGGCGCCGTCGGCCCAAGGCACCGGGTTGTACGCCATGGCGTTGGAAAAGCTCCAGAACATGTGGCGCAGCGCGATGACCTCGCCAAGTGCCGCCTGGTTGCCGCGGAAGGCGTCGCCGCCGGTGGCGCGCAGCGCCTTGGCCAGCAGGCCGGCAAGGAAGTCGAGCTTGACGGCAAAGCGCGTGCAGCCCTGGAAGCAATAGCCGTGCATGAAGCCGGACGCCGGATGGAACGACAGGATTTTTTGCGCGTCGCGCAGCACCAGCACGTCCTCCCAGGGGATGAAGACGTTGTCGAGCACCAGGATGGCGTCGTTCTCGTCGAAGCGCGACGACAGCGGATAGTCGAACGGGGTGCCCACCGTGTTGGCGGTCTGCTCGTAGGAAACGCGGCAGAACATCTTTATCCCCGGCGCGTTCATCGGCACGATGAACATCACCGACAGCGAGGGATCCTCGGTCACCGTCGCCGAGCTCTGCGCCAGGAAATTGTAGTGCGTCAGCGCCGACGATGTTGCCACCACCTTGGCGCCGGACACCCAGATGCCGGCGTCGCTCTCCTTGGTGATGTGCACGAACACGTCCTTGACCTGTTCGGCCGGCTTGTGGCGGTCGATCGGCGGGTTGACGATGGTGTGGTTCATGAACAGGACGGCTTCCTGCGCTCTGCTGTGCCAGGCGCGTGCATTGTCCTTGAACGGGCCGTACCATTCGGCATTGGCGCCGAGCGTGTTCATCAGCGCGGCCTTGTAGTCGGGCGTGCGCCCCATCCATCCGTAGGACATGCGCGACCAGTCAGCGATCGCCGCCTGCTGTGCGCCAAGCTCGCCGGAAGATCTGGCGACGCGGAAATATTTATGGGTGTAGCCGCCCGAGCCGGTGTCGGTCGGCGAGGTCAGCACCGCCTGCCGCGCCGGGTCGTGCAAGGCATCGTAGAGACGAGCGAGCGAGCGGGCCGAATTGCGCATCGCCGGATGCGTGGTGACGTCGGCGATGCGTTCGCCATTGATGTAGACCTCGCGGCCATCGCGCAGGCTCTCGAGATATTCGGCGCCTGTGAACGGCCGTTTCGTATCGGCCCGGAAATCTTCCGATCGCATCATGATCCTCCCTTTGATGGTCGAACACTAGCCCGGCGCCGTGCAATGGTTTATGGACGAAAGACCAAAACCATTTGGACTTTTTCGGGCGTCATGAGCCAGGCCAGCATTCCCGAGTTCTTCGTCTATGGCGAGCCGGCGCAAACCCTCGACGTCGGCTTCCTGCATGTCGAGACGGTTCTTGCCCGCGCTGCCGTGCACAGGGGCCAGGTGTTGGCGCACAAGCATCCGCAAATGGCGCAGATCACCTTCTGGACCAGCGGCTGCGGCAGCTACCGGATCGAGGACCAGACCTGGAGTTTTTCGGCGCCGACGGTCAGTTTCATGCCGAGCGGCGTGGTGCACGGCTTCAGCATCGAACCGGGCACCGATGCCATCGTGGTGTCAGTCGCCGACGCGGCACTTGCGGCAATCGCCGAGCACTCTTTGCTGCCACTCGACCAGCCGGTCTTCGTCACCGGTCGCGGCGAAGCAGCCCTTTGGGAGAAGCTCGCAAGTATCATCAGGCTGATCCAGTCGGAATATGCCGACTCACTGCCGGGCTTGGACAAAATCCTGCCGCCGCTGATCGCCGTGGCGCTGTCGGGGATTGCTCGCCTCGATGCCGAGTCGCATTCCGTGGCGGTGCCGGCGGCAGTTGCGCTGGCCGGCCGCTTGCGGCGGTTGATCGACCGGCATTTTCGCGACGACTGGCCGGTCGAGCGCTATGTCGCCGCACTTGGCACCACGCGCCATCTGCTCGACAAGGCGGCGCGGCAGGGTCTGGGTGCGGGCGTGCGCCAGGCCATTGGCGAGCGGCGGCTGGTCGAGGCCAAGCGGTTGCTGCTGTTCACCGTGCGCCCGGTCGAGGATATCGCCTATGAGACCGGCTTCAACGATCCCGCTTATTTCTCACGCTTTTTTCGCTCGGCAATAGGTATGTCGCCGGCGGCGTGGCGGCGGGAGAGACTGGGCAGTAGGCAGTAGGCAGTAGGGGTTCGGCTCCCTAATCCCTACTGCCTATTCCCTAGGCTGCGGCAGCAGCCAATCCCACATCCAACGCTTCGGCGATCTTCGCCACATCAGCGGACGAAATCACCAGTGGCGGCGACAGGATGATGGCGTTGCCGGAGACGCGCAGCATGACGCCGGCCTTGTAAGCAGCATCGGCGACAGCATTCATCGTCTTCTTGTCGGCGGGCTTCTTGGCGGCGCGGTCGGTGACCAACTCGAGTGCCGCCATCAGCCCCTGGTAGCGGACGTCGCCGACCAAAGCGTGCTTCGCCTTCAGCGCTTCGAGCACCTTGCCGAGCTCGACGCCGCGCGCAGCCGCGTTCTCATTGACGGCAAGCCGCTTGGTTTCGGCAAGTGCGGCCAGCCCCGCCGCGCAGCCGACCGGATGGCCGGAATAGGTGTAGCCGTGGCCGATGGCGCCGAAGCTGGTCTTGTCGGCCTCGAACACCTCGGCGACCTTGCCACTGATCAGCGTCGCGCCGAGCGGAAAATAGCCTGAGGTGATCGCCTTGGCGATGGTCATGAAGTCAGGCTTGACGCCGGACAGGCGCGAGCCCGACCAGGCGCCGGTGCGGCCGAAGCCGGTCACCACTTCGTCGGCGATGAGCAGGATGTCGTGGCGGTCGCAGATGGCGCGCACCAGCGGCATGAAGCTCTCATGTGGGACGATGACGCCGCCGGCGCCAAGCACCGGCTCCATGATGAAGGCGGCGATGGTGTCGCCGCCCTGGAAGGCGATCTCGTCCTCGATTGCACGGGCGCAGAGTTTGGCCAGCTTGGCCGGGTCGGTCTCGTCGAATGGATTGCGGTAGGTCCACGGCGCCGGCGTGTGGAAAACGCCGGGCATCAACGGCTCGTAGTTGCGGCGGAAATTGGCGTTGCCGTTGACCGATGCGCCGCCGAAATGCGTGCCGTGATAGCCCTTCTTCAGCGCCAGGAATTTCGTCCGGTCGCCCTGGCCGCGGATTTTCCAGTATTGCCGCGAAAGCCGCAGCGCAGTCTCTACCGAATCCGAGCCGCCGGAGGTGAAGAAGGCGCGGACCATGCCCTCGGGAGCAAACCAGTCGCAAAGTTCAAAGGCGAGCTCGATCGAAGGTCCGGTCGAGGTGCCGCGAAAGCCGGAATAGTAGGGCAGAGCGTCGAGCTGCGCGGCCATTGCCTGCTTGATCGGAGCGCAGCTGTAGCCAAGGTTGACGTTCCATAGCCCGCCGACCGCGTCGAGCACGGTGCGACCGTCAATATCGGTCACCTCGACGCCGTTGCCCTTCATGATGATCCTGGGCGGTGTCGCCCGCATCTCGGCCGGATGCGCCATCGGATGCCAGATCGGCTTGGCGTTGTTTTCGGTGAGGAAGTTGATGTCACGCATCGCTGGGGACTCCGGAGTTTTCTGGATTATGGGTAGCGAGGCCAAAATGACCAAGCGCCTCGGCGTAGCTTCGCGCCGGCGCGGCGACGTCGAAATGCACGGCGAGCATGCCGGCAGCGAGCGCGCCGTCGACATTGCGCTTCTGGTCGTCGACAAAGACGCAAGCAGCAAGCGGCAGATCAAGCGCCATGCTGACCATGGCATAGGCGCGTGGGTCGGGCTTGAGGATGTGGGTGTAGGTGGCGTCGACGATTGTCTCGAACAGGGACAAAAGCGGCAGCCGCTGACGGAACGTGCTGCCGTAGAACAGGTCGAGCTCGTTGGAGAGGATGGCGAGCCGGATGCCGGCGGCGTGCGCGGTCCGGATCGCCCGCTCGGCCTCCGGCCGCACCACGGCTTGCGGATCGGCGCCGCGCGCGCGTTGCACGAAGGTCGACATATCCTCCCAGTCCTCGCCGACCAATTGTCCAAACTCGCGCGTGCGCGTCTTCCAATAGTCGCGCTCGCTGATCTCGTCGGCCTGCATCGAGCGCCAGAGTGGATCGGACGCCGGCTCAAATGGCCCGCGCCAGGAAAGCGTGCCGGGTGCCAGCCCGAGCGCCCGCTCGGTCAGCGCATGCGTCTCGAACAGCGTGCGGGTGACGACGCCGCCAAAGTCGAGCACCAGCGCCTTTGGTCGCATCGTGCTCATGCGGCCTGCTTTCCCTGTGGCGCCCCTGGCGGGATGAGGCCCTCGGCAACCCAGCGATCGAAAATCTCCAGCGCCTTGGCGCTGAAGGCGGCGTCGTTGATGTGTCCCGATATCTCGTGCAGTTCGGCATTGCCGGGCATACTGGCGCGCATCTCCTCAATGAATGCCATCAGCGCGTCGGGTTCATGCAGTGGCTCGCCTTGCTGGTCCCATTGCTGGATGCCGCCTGCGGGAAGGATGAAGGCGGTCGGGCCCTTGGCCGCCGCCAGTTTTTGGCCGATGGCGCGGGCGATCTCGCGGCGCGTGGCGCCATCCGAGGTCACCGAGGCGAGCAGGCGGTTGTGGGCGTGGTAGGGACGGTCGACAAAGCGGGTTGGCACTGCTTGCCAGGTGGGAAAATCCACCATGTCGATGGCTCCCGGCGCGACGATCTGTGGGATGGCTTGCCGGCCGGCATTTTCCAGCCGGTCGGTGCCCGAGTTCACCACCGAACCGGTGAGCTGGTTGGCAAGTTCCTGCAGGCTGAAATCCATCACCGCGGCAAAACCCTTTTGCGCGGCGATCGCTTCCAGTGCACGTCCGCCCATGCCGGTGGTGTGGAAGACCACGACTTCATAGCCGCGACTTTCGAGCGCCGGCTTCAGCGTCACCATATATTGCAGGCAGCTCTTGCCGAGCGAACTCATACCGATCATCGGCCGCAACGTATCCGGCTTGATCGCGGCCCTTGCCGCGCCGACGACCGCGCCGCAGGCCTGCGACAACACCGCCTTGCAGGTGCTGTTGAGGCCATAGAGACCGCCCGCCCACAGGATCATCATCAGATCGGTGGCGATCCGTTCCGGCGGCACCAGATGCGAATAGGCGATGGTCGACACAACGAATTTCGGCACGCCGAGTGGCAGCGCCAGGGCGACGTCGAGCGCCAGGTCAGTGCCCATCGTGCCGCCGAGGCCGATGAAGCCGTCGATGTCGTCTCGATCGTAAAGCGTGCGGGTCAGCCGCGCGGCGCCGAGCGCCATCAGCGTCATGGCCGAATTCTCGTCGCCGCTGGCGATGATCGCCTCGATCGTCGTGTCCGCAGCTTTGGCTACCGCATGCTTGTCGTGCTCCGGCCGGTAGGGCGGGTCACCAAGCACGCTGACATCCATCATCACGGCGACACCGCCGACGGCCTCTATGCGCTCGCGCATGAACAGCAGTTCGTCGGCCTTGGTGTCGCCGGTGCCGATGACCAGGATTCGGCGTCTTTCCTCCACGTCAGTCTCCTTGCAATCCGAAAATTCTTATGATGCTCGCCTGCGGTCCGGCAGGCTACGCCGTCCGACAAGCTGCTCGCCGATGCCGCGCGCGGCATCGGCGACGCTGGCGCCATGGCGTTCGATGTCGCCCTTGCGGATGCGCGCTTGCGGCGCGGCGATGGCGATTGTGCCGATGGCGAAACCGTCAGCGCCGAGGATTGGCGCCGCGACACTCTGCACGCCTTCCTCGAAGCCTTGTGAGCCGATCGAATAGCCACGCACGCGAGTCGCGGCAATCTGCTCGGCAAGTGCGGGCGCGCTGGAAATGGTGAACGGCGTGAACTCAGGAAACGGTCCGGCGAGAATGGCGTCGCGAATCCGGTCCTCGGTGAAGGCCAGGAAGGCGATGCCGGAGGCGGTTGCATGCATCGGCAGCAATTCGCCGAGTGGCACGCTGACACGGTTGGCCTTGGTCGACTCGACGACATGGACCGAGATCAGGCCGCGCCTGGAATATTCCGACAGATGCACTGTCTCGTCGGTCTCCGCGGCCAGGGCCTCGGCCACCGGCACCGCGGTTCGCAGGAAAGGGAACTGGGCTTCGCGCAGCAGCGCCAGCCGCCCGATGCCGGCGCCAAGCCGATAGCGGCGCGTGCCTTCGTCCTGCTCCACCAGCCCATATTCCATCAGCGAGACCAGCAGACGGCGCGTTGTCGCCTTGTCGAAGTTCGCACGCCGGGCGAGATCGGCCAACGCCATCTCTGGCTCGCCGCGACCGAGCATTTCCAGCAGGGAAATGGCTTTGGCCACAGTGCTCATGCGTGTCTGATCCTCCGACAGATACTTAACGTGCGAATTAACTTGACAGGAAGTGGATTCCTTTGCAAGTCTATATTCGAAATGCCGTTGCAAATAGTGAAATGAGCATTGGCCCCTCAAGAAGGCCGCGGCATTTCAGGGACACTTGTTTCCGCAGCGCGGAATTTGGAGGGTAAAATGACGACAATCGAAACCGGTGAGGTGAACCGGCTGAGGAAGAACAGCCTCGGCGTCGGCGCCATCACCTTCATGGTCATCTCGGCGGCGGCGCCACTGACGGCTGTCGCTGGCGGCACGCCGCTCGGCATGCTGATGGGCAATGGCGCCGGCTTTGCCGGCACCTATCTCATCGTGACGGTTCTGCTGCTGCTGTTCGCGGTCGGCTATGTCGCCATGTCGCGCCATGTCGGCAATGCCGGCGCCTTCTATGCCTACGCGGCACGCGGGCTCGGCGGCCTTGCCGGCGGCGCCACGGCGCTGATCGCGATCCTCTCCTACAACGCCATGCAGATCGGTGTCATGGGCCTGCTGGGTGCGGCCACATCCGGCCTGTTCGCCTCTTGGGGCATCAATCTGCCGTGGTGGGTGTGGAGCTTCATCGCCATCGCCGTCGTTGCCGTCCTCGGCTACCGGCAGGTCGACCTGTCGGCCAAGATTCTGACCGTGCTGGTGCTTGCCGAATATGTGGTGGTGCTGATCCTCGATCTGGTGATCCTCAAGACCGGCGGCGACAGCGGCCTGTCCGCCGCACCCTTCAGCTGGAGCCAGATCACCAGCGGCGCGCCGGCGATCGCCATCCTGTTCTGCTTCGCCGCCTTCATCGGCTTCGAGGCGACCACGATCTATGCCGAGGAGGCGCGCGACCCCAAGGTCACCATTCCGCGCGCCACCTATTTCTCCGTCATCCTGATCGGCGTCTTCTACATGGTCACGGCATGGCTGATGGCCGTCGGCGCCGGTGTCGACAAGTTGCTGCCGGCACTGCAGGGCTTGCAGGACCCGACCACCTTCCTGTTCGGCCTGTCCGACCGCTATGCCGGAACGCTGCTGACGCACGCCATGAGCATTCTGTTCGTGTCGAGCCTGTTCGCCGGCGTGCTGGCGTTCCACAATGCGGTCGCCCGCTACATCTACGTCGCTGGGCGCGAGAAGCTGCTGCCGCAGTCGATCGGCGTGACGCATTCGTCGCACCAGAGCCCGCATGTCGCATCGGTCATCCAGACCGTGCTTGCCGCCGTCGTCGTCGGGCTCTTCGCCGTGCTCGGCCTCGACCCGGTGCTGGCGCTGTTCTCGTGGCTCACCAACGTCGCCACGCTCGGCGTCATCGTGATGATGGCGGTGGCCTCGCTCGCCGTCGTGATGTATTTCCGCGCCAATCCGTCCGCCCAGGAAAATGCGCTGAAAACCACCATCCTGCCGGGGCTGACCTTCATCGCCTTCGTCATCATCATCTACCTGATCGTCATCAATTTCGGCAGCCTGTCGGGTGCCGGTGGCTTCCTCGGCGTGTTCCTGCCGTTGCTGGTGTTGATCGCGGCCGTGGTCGGCCTGCTGCTGGCGGGCGCGTTGAAGGGCCGTGATCCGGTTGCCTTCGAAAATCTCGGCGTGCCGCTGAAGGACTGAGACAGACAAAAGGGGCGGCGCGCTCTGCGCCGCCCCTTTCCATCGCAAAGGGAGTGACAGCATTGAGCTTTGCCGATGATATCACCGTCGAGGCGCTGGAAGCCGATCCCTACCCAATCTATGCCGAACTGAGACGCAGCGCCCCTGTCGCTTTCGTGCCGGCCGTCAATCTCTGGTTCGTCACCCGCTGGAAGGACGTCGAAACGGTCGCCAAGTCGCCGGACATCTTTTCCGCCGTCGTCGGCACATCTCCGGTCGAACGTTCCTTCGGCAAGCCGACCATCCTGACCACCGATGGCGAGACTCACAAAGAGCTGCGCCAGGGCGTCGACCCGAAATACCGGCCGCGCACCGTCGCCTCCTATGCCGGCGACCTCGTGCGTTCGATCGCCGACCCCTTTCTCGACCGCATCGCCGAACAGGGCTCGGCCGAATTGATGGCGGACTATTTCGAGCCGGTGTCGACGCTTAGCCTGGCGCGTTCTCTCGGCCTTGCCGACATCGACATGCCGACCTTGCGGCGCTGGTTCTATGGCCTTGCCCAGGGCGCCATCAATTTCGAGAACGACCCCAAGCGCCAGGAGATCGCCGACGCGATCAGCGCCGAGGTAGGTGCAGCCATCCTGCCGACGCTGCAGCGCCTCGTCAGCGAGCCCGACGATTCCGCACTGTCGCACATGCTGCATGACGGCATGCCGCAAGGCGCGACCCGCCCGATCGACTTCCTGATGCCGAGCATCAAGGTCATCCTGCTCGGCGGCATGCAGGAGCCAGGCCATGGCGCCGGCTCGATCCTTGCCGGCCTGCTTTCGCATCCCGAACAGTTGCGGCAGGTGCTCGACGACCCTGGGACATTGGTGCCGAAGGCGGTCGACGAAGGCCTTCGCTGGGTCGCGCCGATCGGCACCCAGACACGCCAGACGACGCGCGCGGTGGAGATCGGCGGCGCCGTCATCCCGGCCGGCGCGCCGGTCGCGGCACTGGTCTCCTCGGCCAGCCGCGACGAAAGCCGCTTTTCCGATCCCGACCGCTTCGACATCAATCGCGACGAGGGCAACCATGCCGCCTTCGGCTTCGGCCATCACTTCTGCTCGGGCCGTTTTTTCGCGCGCGAACAGATGTGCCTGGCGGTAAGGTTGCTGCTCGAGCGCTTTCCGGATTTGAGGCTGGTGCCGGGCAAGGAACCGGTCTTCCGCGGCTGGGAGTTCCGCGCGCCAACCACATTGCATGTCAGTTTCGGAGCCAGTTCCCAATGATCAGCCAGACCACCATCGATGCGCTGCGCACGACGGAGATCGGCGCGCGCAACCTCTTCATCGATGGCGCCCAGACCGCAGCCGCGAATGGCGCCACCTTGCCGGTGATCTCGCCGATCGACGGTCGCCCGTTCACCAGCATCGCCGACGGCAATGCCGCCGATGTCGATCGCGCCGTGGCGTCGGCACGGCGTGCCTTCGAGAAGGGCTCCTGGTCGCGCGCAGCACCCGCCTTCCGCAAGAAGGTGCTGACGCGGCTTGCCGAACTGATCGAGAAGTATGCGCTTGAGCTTGCCGTGCTCGGCGTGCGCGACAACGGCACCGAGATCGGCATGGCCTACAAGGCGGAGCCGCTGTCGGCCGCCGGCACCATCCGCTACTACGCCGAGGCGATCGACAAGGTCTATGGCGAGATCGCACCGACGCCGGACAACGTGCTCGGGCTGATCCACAAGGAGCCGCTTGGCGTCGTCGGCGTCATCGTGCCGTGGAACTTCCCGCTGATGATCGGCGCCTGGAAAATCGCGCCGGCGCTTGCCGCCGGCAATTGCGTGGTGGTCAAGCCGCCGGAAATCGCGTCGCTCACTCTGCTGCGGCTGGCCGAGCTCGCTGTTGAGGCCGGACTTCCCGAAGGCGTGCTCAACGTCGTCACCGGTCGCGGCGTGGTCACCGGCGAGGCACTCGGCCTGCATATGGACATCGACGCCATCGCCTTCACCGGATCGGGGCCGGTCGGCCGGCGACTGCTCGAGTACTCCGCGCGTTCGAACCTGAAGCGCGTTTTCCTGGAGCTCGGCGGCAAGTCGCCCAACATCGTCTTTGCCGACGCGCCGGACTTGAAGCAGGCAGCAACCGTGTCGGCCAATGGCATCTTCCGCAATTCCGGACAGGTCTGCGTCGCCGGCTCGCGCCTGCTCGTCCAGTCATCGGTCTATGACGGCTTCATGGACGAGCTTCTCAAGGCAACGACAAAACTCAAGGTCGGCGATCCGCTTGATCTCGCCAGCGACATCGGCGCGGTGTCGAGCGCCGAGCAGCTGGACAAGAATCTCGGCTTCGTCAACAGAGCCACGGAGGAGGGCGCCCGCCTCGTCACCGGCGGCGAACGCATTCTGACCGAGACCGGCGGCAGCTACATGGCGCCGACCATCTTCGAGAACGTGACGCGCGACATGCAGCTTGCCCGCGAAGAGGTGTTCGGGCCAGTGCTCGGCGTCATGTGCTTCGAGACGGAGGACGAGGCGGTGAGCCTCGCCAATTCCACGGTGTATGGCCTCGCCTCGGCGGTATGGACCTCGAACCTGTCGACCGCACACCGCATGGTGCGCGCCATCAACGCCGGCGTCGTCCACGTCAACACCTATGGCGGCGCCGACATCACCGTGCCGCTCGGCGGCGTCAAGCAATCCGGCTTCGGCCGCGACAAGTCGCTGCACGCGCTCGACAAATACACCGACCTGAAAACCGCCTGGATTGCTCTCGGCTAACCGCCCTGGCTATGCGCCAAGAATAAAATCGGCGCAGCGGTCGCCGATCATGATCGCCGGCGCGTTGGTGTTGCCGCTGATCAGGCGCGGCATGATCGAGGCATCGCAGATGCGCAGGCGCGGCACGCCGCGCACCCGAAGCTGCGGATCGACCACCGCATGATCGTCCGAGCCCATGCGGCAGGTGCCGGAGGGATGATAGACCGTCTTGGCGTGGCGGATGATGTGGTCGACGATGGTCTGGTCTGGAAGGTCGTCGGCCTTACCGGGCCCAAGCTCCTCGGCGATCACCTCCTGCAGCGCCGGCTGGCGCAATACCGTGCGGGCGATCTTCATGCCGGCGAGCAGTGTGGCGAGATCGTCGGGATGCGACAGGAAACCGGTGGTGAAGCGGATCGGCTCCTTCGGATCGCGCGACCGTAGCAGGATCGTGCCGCGTGATTTCGGGCGGAGCACGCAAGGATTGATCTCCATGCCGTGCCGTTCGATCGAGCCATGTTCGGCGCTTTCGATCATCACCGGCAGCACATGGAACTGGACATCGGGCCGGCCGTCGCCATCGGTGTCGAAGAAGCCGCCGCTCTCGACCACGTTGGAGGTGAGCAGGCCGCTGCGAAACAGCAGGTACTCGATGCCGTGACGCAGCGCCTTCAGGCCGCGGTCCTGGCCGAGCAGCGAGATCGGCTGGCGGGTCAGCGCGTAGAGCGGTGCGGCGACATGGTCCTGCAAGTCGCGGCCAACCGAGGGCATGTCGCGGATGACAGGTATGCCCATCTCCGCAAGGTGCTCGGCAGGCCCCAGACCCGACAGCATCATCAGCTTGGGCGTGCCGAGCGCGCCGGCACAGAGGATCACTTCGGCCTCGGCGCTGGCCGTTTGGCTCTGGCCATCCGCTGTGGTGTAGGCGAGGCCGGTCGCAGCGCCATTTTCCAACGTCAGTCCGGTGATCAGCGCATCGGTGATCACCGTGAGGTTGGCGTTGCCGGCCAGCGGCTTCAGGAACACTTTTGCCGCCGACTGCCGTTCGCCATTCGCGGTCGTCGTCTGGTAGAAGCCGACGCCCGCCTGCTTAACGCCGTTGAAGTCGTCGTTGAATGGATAGCCGGCCTGTTGTGCTGCCTTGACATAGGCAAGCGACAGAGGGTGGCGATGGCGCGGATCGGAGACCGGCAGCGGTCCAGCATTGCCGTGGCGCGCGCCGGCCAGCCGCTCGTTGCGCTCCAGCCGCTTGTAGACCGGCAGCACATCGTCCCAGCACCAGCCAGGGCAGCCGAGATCGCGCCAGCCGTCATAATCCTCAGGCTGGCCCCTGATGTAGAGCATGGCGTTGATCGACGAGCCGCCGCCCAGCGTGCGGCCCTGCGGGATCGGCAAAGTGCGGCCGCCGACGCTGGGCTCCGGGTCTGACTGGTAGATCCAGCTGCGCGCCGTGCCGATCACCTTGGCGAAGGTGGCCGGCATGTCGATGAAGCGCGTATTGTCCGCGGGGCCGGCCTCGACCAGAAGCACGCGCTTTCCCGCGCTGACCAGCCGGTTGGCCAGCGTGCAGCCGGCCGAGCCGGCGCCGGCGATGATGTAGTCGTAGCTCTTTGTCATGGTTTCAGGCGTAGCGCATGATGACGGTTTTCATCTCGAGATAGCCGTCGATCGCGGCGCGGCCATGCTCGCGGCCGATGCCGGACTGTTTGAAGCCGCCAAACGGCGCGTTGGGGTCGAGCGTGTTGTGCGAATTGACCCAGACAGTGCCGGCCTTGAGGCCGTGGATGGCGGTCATCGCCTTGTCCATGTCGCGGGTCCAGATCGAAGCCGACAGGCCGTAGCGTGTGTCGTTGGCGACACGGATCGCCTCGTCGAGGTCGGCGACCGGCATCGCCGCCACCACCGGCCCGAAAACCTCTTCGCGCACGATCTCCATATCGGGCCGGACATTGTGCAGGATGGTCGGCGCCACATAGTGGCCCTTGCCCGGCACCGGCCGTGCCCCGCTGATGCGCTCGCCGCCGGCGGCCAGGCTGCGCTCGACAAAGCCTTCGACGCTCTTCCTGTGCTTGGCCGAGACCAGCGGGTTGATCTGTGCATCGGCGTCGCGGCCGGCGCCGAGCGTCATGCCGTCGGCGATTTCGGCCAGCCGCGCCAGCGTGCGGTCGTAGATCGACTTTTCGATCAACAGCCGCGAGGCGGAGGTGCAGACCTGGCCCTGGTTGAAGAACATGCCGAGCCCGGCGATCAGCGGCTCGATGCCTTCCTCCATGTCGGCGAGCAGGATCATCGGCGATTTCGAGCCGAGCTCCAGCGTGAAGCGCGCGACGCGATCGACCGCCGCGTGGCCGACGCGCTTTCCGACCTCCGTCGAGCCGGTGAAGGTCAGCTTGTCGATGCCGGGGTGGCGGATCAATGCTTCGCCGGTGATGGCGCCGCTGCCGGTGACGATGTTGACGACGCCGGGCGGGAAGCCGACCGCCTCGATCAGTTCGGCGAGCCGCAGCAGGCCAAGCGGCGTCTCCTGCGGCGGCTTCAGCACCACCGTGCAGCCGCAGGCCAGCGCCGGGGCGATCTTCCACATGCCGATCAAAAGCGGAAAGTTCCACGGCACGATGGCGCCGACCACACCGACCGGCTCCATCACCGTCATCGCATGGTGCTTGGCGCCGGGCGGCACGGGGATGGAGACCTGGAAGGTCGAGCCCTCGATCTTGGTCGCCCAGCCGGCATAGTAGCGCAGCCAGTCGACCGTGCCGCCCGCGCTCAGCATGCGGGCGACGCCGAGCGACTTGCCGTTCTCGATGCTTTCGATTTCGGCCAGCAGGTCGGCATCGGCCTCGACCGCGTCGGCAAGCCTCAGCATCAAATTCTGGCGGTCGACCGGCCGTATCGATGCCCACGGTCCCTCAAGCGCCGCACGTGCCGCGCGCACTGCTTGATCGACCAGTTCGGGACCACTTTCGGGGACGCGGGCGACGATCTCGCCGGAGGCTGAGTCATCGACGGCGAGGCCGTCACCTGCAGGGCCATCGACGAAACACCCATTGATGAACGGCCGATGCGAACGCGACAGGAAGGCAGCGGCGGCCGCGCTGATCGGCGGCACGGTTCTCTCGTTCACGCCATCCTCCTCGATTGCTGATGAACATGTCTGAAGCGATATGGACGGCGCCGGGTCCGTTCAAGCGGCTGACGAAGCGAGTGCGCGTTCAGTCAAAACAAAGTTCCCGCTCGGACAAGACGCCCGGCATTCCGCCCATCAAGATTGAAGCATGAGATCGGACCGAGGGTTCGACCGGAAACCGACATCGGAGGGTTGCAGCGGTTGAGCGCGTTTCTGGGCAATCCGATGGTCACCACGGCGGCACTGCCGCTGCTGATCGGCATTGTGCTGGCGCTGCTGGTGAAATTCGTCGTGCCCGGAGCATCGGTCATTGCCACGCTGATCGCAGGCGCGGCGGTTCTGTTCTTGTACTGGGATACGATCGGCACGCCGGCTTTTCCGCCGATCGTCGCCAGCCAGAAGCTGGTCTACCTCGCGGTCGCCGGCATTCTGATTGGGCTGCTGTTCGGGCGCTTGCCGAACGGCGCCAAGGCCGGCGTGGTTGCTGCCGTTGCCATCGCCGTGGCTTTCGTATGGCTCGGCTGGCGGCGCATCCTTGCCGGTACCCTGGATCTGCAAATGGCTGCGGCAATCGTCGTCGGCTTGCTGACGGCTGCCGGTGTGGCGGCACTGATGGCGATGCGGATCGAGCCGTCGCCGCCAGCCGAGCGGCCGTTCCTTGTGCCGGCCGCAGTGCTCGCCCTGTCGCTTGCTGGCGCCATCATCTCGGTGCTCGGCGCCTCGATCGTCGTCGGTCAATTGCTCGGCTCGCTCGCTGCGCTCGCCGGTGGCTGGTGCCTGGTCGAATACATTGCGCTGCTGCGCGGCCGCACCGCAGCCGGCTGGAGCAAGGGCGTCGAGTTTCTCGTCCTCTTCGCCGCCGCGACGGCGCTCATTCAGGTCGCGCTGCTGGCGCCGAAGGCCAACCCCGCCGCGCTCGTGCTTTCGCCTATGCCGCTGCTGGTGGCAGCGTCTCTGGCTGGTCCGCTGCAAAATCTGCTTCCCGGCAGCCGGCCCTTGCGGCCGCTTATTGCCGGTTTCCTGATCGCCATACCGGCGATGCTGGCTGTGCTCGCGGCGATCGTCTGGGCGCCGCACGGGGCAGCACTCGGCTTTTCCTGAGCCATTGCGACAACAACCTTCGAACAACCGGGAGAGACATGTGATGACAAGAAAACTGATCGCCGCCCTTGCCTTCATCGGCGCTTCTGCAATGGCGTCGGGCGCTCATGCCGACACTTACGAGATCGATGGCCAGCACAGCTGGATCACCTTCACCATCAAGCACGGCATCTATGGCATCGCGCATGGCCAGTTCGACGCTGCGTCGGGCACGATCGTCATGGACAAGGCCGACGTGTCGAAGAGCAGCGTCAAGGCAGAGATCGATGTCGGTTCCGTCCACACCGCTTTCGACCAGCGCGACAACGATCTGAAAGGCCCCGACTTCTTCAACGCGGCCGAGTTCCCCGCGATCAGCTTCGAGAGCACCAAGGTCGAGAAGGTGGACGACAAAACAGGCAAGGTGACCGGCAATCTGACCATCAGCGGCGTCGCCAAGGAGATCACGCTCGACGTGACGCTGCGCAACGAAGCGCCGGCACCATGGGACGCGACCCTGACCAAAGCGGCGTTCACCGCCACCGGCAAGGTCAGCACCGCGGACTTCCCGATGGCGAAAGCCGCCGACGGTTTTGGCCTCGGCCCGGACGTCGACATCGTCATCGATCTCGAGGCAGTGAAAAAATAAACGGGTCGAGCGCTGTGCGGCCAGCACGGGTCGCGCGGCGCTTTCCTCCTTCTGCCTGCATGAAGTGCGCGCTCAGTCAAAACAAAGTTCCCCCTCGGACAAGACGAAAAATGGGGGATGCCGCACTATCCCTGAAGAAGATCGGCGCATAGCCGGCGCACCAACCATCGGGACGGAACAATGAGATTTTCAGGCAAGACAGCCTTCATCACTGGCGGCGGAACCGGCATCGGTGCCGCCGTCGCCCGGCGCATGGCCGCCGACGGCGCCAAGGTGGTGCTGATGGGCAGGCGGCGCGAGCCGCTCGAAGCCGTCACCAGGGACATTGGCGGGCTGGCGCTGCAAGGCGACGCCGCCGATCCGAAAGCGGTGCGTGCCGCCCTTGCCGAAGTGCATGAGAAATTCGGACCGGTCGACATTCTGGTCGCCAATGCCGGAGGCCACGGCGTCGGCCCGACCATTTCGATGAGCGACGAGACCTGGTCGCTGGCAACGCGCACCAATCTCGACACCGCCTTCGTCTGCGCCCGAGAATGCCTGCCCGACCTGATCGCGCAGAAGGGCAACATCGTCGTCGTCGCTTCGATCGCCGGCCTGTTCGCCGGACCGGCGGCGGCGGGCTACGTCACCATGAAGCATGCCTGTGTCGGCTTCGGCAAATCGCTGGCGCGCGACTATGGCCGCCAGGGCGTGCGCACCAACATCATCTGCCCCGGCTGGGTGGCGACCGCCATGGCCGACGAGCAGATGCAGGTGATCGTCGACAAGCATGGCCTTGCTTCGGTCGACGAGGCCTACCGGCTGGTGACCAAGGACGTGCCGCTCGGAAGACCGGCGACACCGGAAGAAGCGTCCAACGTCATCTGCTTCGTCGCCTCGGGCGAGGCGGCGATGATGAACGGTTCGATCCTGACGGTCGACGGCGGCGCGACGGTCGTCGATCTGCCGACCTTGGCCTTTGTCGATTGATGTGGAGATGGCGATGAACGACCAGAACAGACCCGCGGACTGGAAGCATTTCGACGACTTCGCCGCCGGCATCGCCACCAACAGGCTGGCGACGACATCGGCGCTGCGCGGCCAGACTTTCAAGATCACGCTGAACACCGGCCGCACCATCGATCTCGCCTTCACCGCCGCCGATACGGTGGCGTGGAGCGAGGGCAAGGATGCCGGCGCCGACTGGTACGAGGCGCTCGAAGTGGCGCCTGACGTGTTCTTCATCAACATGACCTTTGCCACCCGGCCGACCGAGGACGAAGCGTTCATCGTCAACACCAGGACGCGGCGCGTGCTGTCGGTGCGCGAGCGGGTGCGTGAACCCGCCGAAGCGCCCGGCGAGCCGCGCGTGGCGCAAATCTATGCGGCCGGCGTGCTCGGCGATCCCTCGGTGCCGCCGACCGGCATCGAGCCGGCGCCGACCAGGGATCTGATCGGTCTTACGGCGCACTACACCTACAGTCCCAACCACGTCTACGAGCACATCTATCTGAGCTCGGAGCGCTATGCCTGGCAGAACCTTGTCGGCATCCAGCGCGGCCATGGCGATGTCGATCTGGCGACGACCTGGAAGTTCGCTGAAGACCAGTATGTCTTCGGCTTCCGCGAGTTCATCATCCCGGTCGCTTCGCTGTTCTTCTACAATTGGGACACGATGCGCTCGACCGGCAAATTCCTCGGCGTGACCAGCCGGGGCAAGGTCGAGAACAAGCCGGCCGGCGCTTTCATCGAGAAGAAATCCACAACCGTCTACGACCACGGCCAGGCGCCGGTCTGAGCGCGCGGAGCATAAGCATGAGCAGGAACTACGAGGTCATCAAGGCGCACTATGCCGGCTCCGACGCCAAGAATCTCCAGGCGATGATGGCGCCGGTCACCGACAAGACGGCCTGGACCGAAATGGCCGGCTTTCCTTATGCCGGCACCTATGTCGGCCCCGACGCCATCATCTCCGGCGTCTTCAAGCGCATCGGCGAGGACTGGGACGGCTATGCCCTCAAGCTCGAAAGACTGGTCGACGGCGATACCACCATCGTTGGCATCGGCACCTATTCGGGCACCTGCAGGAAGACCGGCAAGGCGATGTCGGCGCGCGTCGTCCATGTCTGGGACATGGATGACGGCAAGGCCGTGCGTTTCGAGCAGTTCACCGACACCAAACTGGTCGCGGCAGCGATGAGCTGAGGCCGGCGCATGCATGCGGGCCAGGCGTTGACGCGCCTGCCCGAGGAAAAACCTGGGAGGATGAAATGGATAAATCTCTGAAAGGAATGCTGGCGGGCCTGGCGCTGTCGACCGTGCTTGCGGTCGGTGGCATGAGCGTCGCCAATGCCGGCGACAACGAGATCGTCATCGGCGCGCCGATCTCGCTGACCGGGCCGCTGGCCGGCGACGGCAAGGAACAGAAATGGGCCTATGAGCAGGCCGTCGCCGACATCAACAAGGCCGGCGGCATCATGATCAAGTCGGCCGGCAAGAAGCTGCCGGTCAGGCTCGTGGTTGCCGATGACGAGAGTTCGGAAAGCAAGGTCGCCTCGGCGCTCGAGAACTTGATCAAGGTGCAGAAGGTCGATGCGCTGCTGTCGACGCACTCAGGGCCGATGAACATCGCCGGCGCCATCGTCGCCGAAAAATACAAGAAGTTCTACATGATCACGACGGCCTTCCCGTTCGAATGGCAGCCGTTGAAGCTGAAATACTCCGCGCTGTTCTTCTTCCATCCGGGGCCCGGCGCCGAGGTGCCGTTCGAGATCTGGGACAAGCTGCCGGCCGGCGAGAAGCCGAAGAACCCGGCGCTGGTTTCCGAGGATTCTCCCGACGGCAAGGGCTTTGGCGGCGCCTTCGAGGCGGCAGCCAAGAAATATGGCTACACCTTTGCCGTCGACGATCCGTGGGCAATCGGCGCCACCGACTATTCGGCGCTGATCACCAAGCTCAAGGCCGCCAATGTCGACGCCATGCTGGTGTTCGGCTCGCCGGCCGACACCATCACCCTGCTGCGGCAAATGAAGGAGCTCGGCTTCAGCGTGCCTTACCTGCATGGCTGGAAAGGCACCTGGACCGGCGAGTTCCACGAAGCGCTCGGGGCTGACTCGGACTACATCATGACTGACGGCTTCTGGTCGTCGAGCTATCCCTATCACGGCGCCAAGGAGCTCGGCGACCGCTATGAAACCGAGTTCAAGAAGGACTCTGTGACCGTCGGCGCTTTCTACGCCAACGCGCAGGTCCTCGCCCAGGCCATCGAGAAGGCGGGCACGACCGATGCCGGCGCCCTGCATGACGCGATCTTCAATCAGGAGTTCAAAGACACGGTGGTCGGCGACCTCAAATTCGACGAGACCGGCTTTGCGCTGATCCCCAGCGTCGCAACGCAATGGTGGCAAGGCAAGCATCAGCTGATCTTCCCGAATGGCGACTGGACCTACAAACCGGCACCTGCCTGGGACAAGCGCTGACGGGGCGGGGCGGCGGGTAGCGCCCTACGAGTTACCCCCACCCCTAACCCCCCCACAAGGGGGAGGGGGACTTCGCAGCGCTTATCGCGGCAAATCGCTACCGTTGACGGAAGTGCGTGCGGCAGCGTTTCCCTCCCCCTTGTGGGGAGGGGTTAGGGGTGGGGGTACTCGACAAGCGATAGCCTTGCCCGCTTGCCGATGTCCGGCATGGATAACTGGAGAAACGGAAACACGATGCAGCCGGACGAAACTTTGCTTCGCCTCGAAGCGGTCCAGAAGCGGTTCGGCGGGCTCGTCGTCCTCAACAATATCGACATCGCGGTCGGCGCCAACGAGCTGATCGGGCTGATCGGTCCCAACGGCGCCGGCAAGTCGACGCTGTTCAACATCATCACAGCCATCTACACGCCGACACAGGGGCGGATCCGGTTTCGCGACCGCGACATCACCGGCACGGCGCCGCACCGCATCTGCCGTCTCGGCATCGCCCGCACCTTCCAGCTGGTGCGCACCTTCCTGACCATGACCGCTTTCGAGAACGTCATGGTCGGCGCCGTCTACGGGGCAGGGGGGCGTGTCCGCAACGCCGCTGAAGCAGCCGCGCAGGCGCTCGAGCTGGTCGGCCTGACGGCAAAGCGCGATGTGCGCACCGCGCACATGACACTGTCCGACCGGCGACTGCTGGAGATCGCGAGAGCCGTGGCCTCCAGTCCGGCGCTGCTTTTGCTCGACGAGCCGATGGCCGGCCTCAACCCGACCGAGATCCAGCGCATGGTCGACGTCATCCGGCGCGCGCGCAGCGAACGAGGCATCTCCATCCTTTGGGTCGAGCACAAGGTCGACGCCATCATGAAAGTATGCAGCCGGGTGATCGTGCTCGATCATGGCGAGAAGATCGCCGACGGCACGCCGCGCGAAATCGTCGCCAACCGCAAAGTCATCGAGGCCTATCTTGGCGAACCGACTGCTTGAAGTCACCGATCTCGAAGTTGCCTATGGCGACGTTCGCGCGCTGTGGGGCGTGTCGATGCATGTCGATCCCGGCAGCATCGTCGCCATCGTCGGCGCCAACGGCGCCGGCAAGACGACGCTCTTGAAAACCGTCTCCGGCCTGCTCAAGCCGAAGGCCGGCGACATCCGCCTCGCCGGCGCCTCGCTGATCGGCAAGGCGCCCGAAGACATCGCCGGCATGGGCATTGCGCATGTGCCGGAAGGGCGCGGCCTGTTTCGCCAGATGACGGTGCTGGAAAACCTCGAGCTCGGCGCTTTTCAGCCAAGGGTGCGGGCGCGCATGAAGCAATCGCTCGACAAGGCGTACTCGTTGTTTCCACGGCTCAGGGAGCGTATCGGCCAGAAAGCCGGTTCGCTCTCGGGCGGCGAGCAGCAGATGCTGGCCATCGCGCGCGCCACCATGTCGGAGCCGTCGCTGCTCATCCTCGACGAGCCGTCGCTCGGCCTCAGTCCGATCGTGGTGCAGCAGATGTTTTCGCTGATCCAGACCTTGCACAAGCAGGGCGTCACCATCCTGCTGGTCGAGCAGAACATCCACCAGGCGCTCAAGGTCGCCGACTATGCCTTCGTGCTGAAGACCGGCGCGCTCGCCATGCAAGGCACCGGCGCCGAATTGCTCGCCGACCCCGAAATCCAGAAAGCCTATATGGGCGTGTTGGAGTAGCTGAAATGTTCAACATCCCGCCCCTTGAAATTCTGCTGCAACTGTCGCTCAACGGCGCGCTGGGTGGCGCCATGTATGGCGTTGCCGCCGTCGGCTTGAGCCTCATCTTCGGCACCATGCGGCTGATCTTCCTCGCCCAGGGCGCGATGATCATTCTGGCCGCCTATTTCGTCCGGGCGCTGTTCTACGGCCTCGGCATCGATCCGTTCCTGTCGCTGCTGATCGTCGTGCCGGTCGGGCTCTGCGTCGGCTGGCTGATCTACCAGGGCCTGTTTCGCAAGGCTGCCGCCGAGGAGGACCGCAACGTCTCGCTGCTGATCGCCGTCGGCCTGATGTTCCTGGTGCAGAACCTGATGACGGTTATCTGGGGCGGCAACACCGCCGGCATCGTCACTAGCTACACGGCGAGCGGCATCGAACTGCTTGGCGTGCGCACCTCGTTCACCCGTTCGATGGGCTTCCTGATCGCGCTCGCCGGCACCGGGCTGGTGGTGCTGTTCCTGCGCAAGACGCTGGTCGGCAAGGCAGTGCGCGCCGCCTCCGAGGATATGGCGGCGGCCACCTTGATGGGCATCAGCCCGCACCGGGTCAACGCCATCGCCTTTGCCATCGGCATCGGGCTCGCCGGTGCTGCCGGCGTGGCAGTGGCGACCACCTTCCCGTTCAACCCCTTTGCCGGTTTCATCTTCAGTCTGAAGGCGCTGGTCGCACTGGCGCTTGGCGGCATCGGCAATGTCGCAGGCGCGCTTGCCGGCGGCATCCTGCTCGGCCTGATCGAAGCCTATGTGCAGTATTTCATCTCGGGCGGCTGGACCAACGCGATCGCCTACGGCGTGTTCCTGGCCGTGCTGATGTTCAAGCCGGAAGGCCTGTTCAGCCGGCCCTACAAGAAGGCTTGAGCGCGATGCAGCACGCCTGGAAATGGATCGCAATCGTCGTTGTCGCCGCGCTGGCGCTGTTGCCGCTCCTGCCCGGCGCGCTCGACTCCTACGCCTTCTCCTTCCTGTTCTTCGTCTTCATCTACGCCATCATGGCGCAGGGCTGGAACCTGGTCGCCGGCTTCGGTGGCCAGATCAGCCTCGGCAATCATGCCTTCTTCGGCCTCGGCGCCTACACCACGGCCATCCTGTGGAGCGGCAACTATCTCTGGGGCTCGCTCTACGACAGCCACCCGAATATCTACTATTTCGATCCGGTGACGATGGTGCTAGGCGGGCTGGTCGCGGCCCTTGCCGCGGTGCTCGTCGGCTTGCCGCTGCTGTCCAAACTGCGCGGCGATTATTTTGCGCTCGGCACGCTGGGCTTCGGCGAGATCGTCAAGGTGATGTTCATTAATGGCGGCGATTTCACGGGCGGCGCTTTCGGCATCGTGGCGCCGGCCAGCACCTTCGACACGTTGCGTCCGCACTATCTGGTCGGGCTGGGGCTGGTGGTCGGCACAGCACTTGCCATTCGCACGCTGATGCGGTCGCGATACGGGCTGGCGCTGATTGCCGTGCGCGACGATGAGATGGCGGCCTCCGCGAACGGCATCGACACGCTCAGGGTCAAGGTCGCCGCCTTCGCCGGCAGCGCCTTCATCGCCGGCATCGCTGGGAGCCTCTACACCTACTACATCTTCCATGTCGGCCCGGATTCGGTGTTCGACCTCGACTGGATGCTGCTGCCGCTGATGATGACCGTGGTCGGCGGCACCGGCACGCTGCTCGGCCCGCTCCTCGGCGCTTTCGTCATGTACGCGGTGTTCGACTTGGCGCGCATCGTGGTGCCGGATTATCACCCGGTGATTTCGGGGCTGACCATTATCCTGGCCATGCTGTTCTTGCCGAAGGGACTGATGCGGTTCGGCCTCGGCCGTCGCACGGCGCAGTCCTCCTGAGGATCGCTGCATCTCACGTCATCAGCCTGGGCAGGGCTGCCGCCAACGCATCGACGGCGAGGCGCACCTTCAGCGGCAGATGCGGGGTCTGCAGCCACAGCGCGTGGCAGTCGTAGAGAAATCCCGGCTGTTCCGACAAGAGTGCGACAAGCGCTCCTGCCTGAATGCGGTCGCGGACCAGCCAGTATGGCAGCCAGGCAAGCCCCAGGCCTGAGGTCGCGGCGTCGGCGATCGCATCGAGGTCGTCGAGCCGGAGTCGGCCGACAGGTGTAACCTCAACGGCAGGCAGGCCGTCGCGGGCAAACAACCATGGCTGAACGGCATAGCCGAGGCGGTGATAGATGATGGCGTGGTGGCTGCCGAGATCTTCGATCTGTTCTGGCCGGCCATGCCGGTCGAGATAGGCGGGCGCGGCGCAGACGACCATGCGCTGGCGGGCGACGCGACGCGCGATCACCCCGGCCTTGTCGTCCAGAATGCCGGTGCGGATGGCAAGGTCGTAGCCATCCTCGGCAAGGTCGGCGAAGCGGTCGCTGAGCGACAGGTCGAGTTCGAGCGCGGGATAGTGCCGCGCCAGGTCCAGCAAGACCGGCGTGACGCAGTGGCGGCCGAAATGCGCCGGCATGGTGACACGCAGCCTGCCGCGTGGCTCGGAAAGCTGGTCGGCCGCCAGTGCATCGGCGGCGTCAGCTTCGGCGAGCACCACCCGGCAGCGGTCGTAGTAGGCGCGTCCGAAGTCGGTCAGGCTCTGGCGCCTTGTGGTGCGGTTGAGCAGCCGCACGCCGAGGCGCTCCTCGAGAAACCTGACATGCTTGCCGACCATCGGTCCCGACAGGTCGAGCGCTACGGCTGCGGCCGCGAACGAACCGAGATCGACCGCTTTGACGAACACCGCCATGCTCGCAAGACGATCCATATTCAAAACTCTTGATTTCTAGTGTTCTGTCTGAACAGCCATTTATCCGATGAATCCGCTCCGGCATAGCATATTCAGTTCAAATGTTTTGGAGTGCACCGGATGGCACGGGTTGTTCGTTTTCACAGGCATGGCGGGCCGGAAGTCCTGCACATCGAGGAGATCGATGTTGCGGGGCCACGGCCGGGAGAGGTGCAGATCCGCGTCAAGGCGTTGGGCCTCAACCGGGCCGAGGCGTTGCTGCGCGCGGGCACCTATATCGAGACGCCGCTGCTGCCTTCCGGCCTTGGCCTCGAGGCCGCAGGTATTGTCGAAACGGTTGGCGAAGGTGTCAGCGGTTTTGCGCCAGGCGACGCCGTCAGTGTCGTGCCGCCGATATCGATGGTCGAATATCCCGCCTATGGCGAGTTTGCCACCTTTCCGTCCAGCCACATCGTCAAGCACCCGCCGTCGCTCAGCTGGGAAGCGGCGGCAGCCGTCTGGATGCAATATCTCACCGCTTACGGCTCACTGATCGACATTGCCGGGCTACGCAGCGAGGACTTTGTCGTCATCACCGCGGCGTCGAGCAGCGTCGGGCTGGCCGCGATCCAGATTGCCAACAGGATTGGCGCCACGCCAATCGCGGTGACGCGGAATTCGGCCAAGAGACAGGCCTTGCTGGCGGCCGGCGCCGCTCACGTCATTGCCTCCGCCGAGGAGGATCTGGAGGCACGGCTCAACGAGATCGCCGGACCCCGGGGCGTCCGCGTGGTGCTGGACGCGATCGGCGGCCCGATCTTCGAGCCGCTGACGGCGGCGATGTCGCGGGGCGGCATTCTGATCGAGTATGGCGGCCTGAGTCCCGAGCCAACACCGTTTCCACTGTTCACTGTGCTCGGCAAGACGCTGACGCTGCGCGGCTATCTCGTCCACGAAATCATCAGGGATGCGACGAAGCTGGAAGCGGCCAAGGCGTTCATCCTCGACGGCTTGCAGTCGGGCGCCCTGAAGCCGGTCATCGCCAGGACATTTGCCTTCGACAGAATTGTCGACGCGCATCGCTATCTGGAGTCGAATGAACAGTTCGGCAAGATCGTCGTGACGATCTGATCGAATCCGATAAGGTTGAGTCGGCTAATGCACCACCGCCCGCAGCCGCTCCCGCAACTCCCTGGGTGCCACATCGTACTTGCTCTTGAACGCCCGCGAGAAATGCGCGCTGGAATTGAAGCCGCAGGCAAAGGCGATCTCGGAGATCGAGACCGAGCGCCGCGCCGGCGACAGCAGTTCCTCCTTGCTGCGCTCCAGCCGCCGGTCCCAGACGAAACGCTCTAGTGTCGCGCCTTCGCCTTCGAAGGCGCGGTGCAAATAGCGGCGGGAGCAGCCCATGTGGCGGGCGATGTCCTCGGCCGACAGGCTGCTGCGCGCGAGGTTGGCGTCGATATAGGCGACGATGCGCTCGCGCAGCGCCTCCAGGGGCGAGCGGCGGAATTCCGGCGCCATCGGCTTGGCCTGGATCAGTCCATTGACCAGCTGGATCAGGCTCTCGCCGACCCGCCGGCAGCCGGTCTCGTCGAGCTTGTGCGCCTCGCCGATCGCCATTTGCATCAGTCCGGACACGATATGGGTCAGGCTGTCGTCATTGCCGGGCAGCGGCACCGGCGCCGACAGGCGGGCGAGCGTCTCATCGCCGAAGGTCGAGCGCGGCACCTGCAGGATGAGTTGGTCGACTTCCGACAGGTTCTGCAAGGAGTAGCTGCGCACCGGGTCGTAGATAATGGCAGAGCGCGGACCGAGATCGACGGCGACCGACTGCTGTTCGAAGCGGCTGCGGCCGCTGAGCTGCATCAGGATCTTGATGGCGTCGGGGTCGAAGCTGCGCCAGAACAGGCGGTCGTTGACGACCAGATGCGAATTGGCCTTGATCTCGGACAGCCGGCAAGCGCCGAGATGCACTGAAACCAGCTTCGGCAGGGAAGGCTCCACGCCGCGCGAAAAGCGCTGGGTGATCGGGCCGAACAGCATCCGGGACGTGGACAGGAAAGCCTCGCCGTCGGCGACGCTCACATGGTGGGCGGCAGCTTGCATCGTTTCCTCCTCCAGAGCGTGATCCCGAAAAGCGGAAGCCGTTATCGGAAAAGATCATGCTCAAACCAGACGTCCCGTCTTGTCGCGGGATTGCGGCGCAAGGGCAATGCCCGATGCATCCGTTGCGGAAGTTAACATGCTAACCATCTCCACTGCAACGGCAGAGATGTTGATCAGGCGTCGCCGGCCAGGCGTGCCGAAATCAGCTTTGCCGCCCGAACCGCCGCCTGGCCCTGGCTGGCCGCGATCGCGTCGTCGACGCGCGACACCGGCGAGGCCACCGCCAGCGTTCCCAACGGATAGCCGTCGGAGCCGAGGATCGCGGCGGCGATGCTGTGCACGCCTTCCTCATAGCCTTGCGAGCTGCGCGAATAGCCGCGCGACGCCGCGAGGCGGATTGCTTCGATGACCTTGTCCTGCCGCGTCATCGTATGCGGGGTGAAGGTATCCAGCGGTTTGTCGAGATAGGCATCGACCATCTCCGGGCGTGAGAAGGCGAGGAGGGCAATGCCGGACGCGGTGCCGTGCAGCGGCAGCACCTGGCCGACATCGACATTGACGCGATTGGCCTTTGCCGAAAGCTCCACATGCACCGTCATCAGCGCGCCGGCGCTGAACTCCGACAGATGGACCGTCTCGCCGGTCTCAAGCGCAAGCTCGCGCACCACCGGCGCCGCGACCCGGACAAAGGGGAAATGCGCGTCGCGAATCCGGGCCAGCCGCGACAGGCCGGCGCCGAGGCGGTAGCGGCGGCTCTTCGGCTCCTGCTCGATCAGCCGATGGCCGGCAAGCGAGACCAGCAGGCGCCGGGCGGTGGCCTTGTCGAGGCCGGCTTTGCGGGCGAGGTCGGACAGACCGATCTCCGGTTCAGCCAGCGTAAACAGCTCCAGCAGCGAGATCGCCTTGCCGACTGTGCTCATTGTATTTCTCCGAGATAGTTCGCGTGTGAATTAACTTGACAGCGGTCGCTGCGCCTTGCAGTTTGCTTATAACATACAAAACATCGGTTCATATAGTGAACCGAATTGGGAACCGTAGTCGCGCCCCGTGACCGGATGGCGCACAGGGAGAATTTGCGCCGTGACGGCCAGACAAGATTCGCATTCCGCAACCATAGGCGAATTGCTCGACCGCGAGCAGCAGCGCTTCCGCGACACGCATCCGCGCTCGGCGGCGGCCTGGGAAGAGGGCAAGCAACACTACCTCTATGGCGGTCCTTCGCACTGGATGCGGCGCTGGGCCGGCGGTTTCCCGGTCTATGCGGCCGAGGCCAAGGGCGCCCATATAGTCGACATAGACGGCCACGACTATGTCGACTTCGCCCTGGGCGACACCGGCGGCATGTGCGGCCATGCGCCGGAGGCGGTGACCCGCGCGGCGCTGCGCCAGTTGCAGAGCGGCGCGACGATGATGCTGCCCACCGAAGACAGCCTGTGGGTCGGCGCCGAGCTGCAGCGTCGCTTCGGCCTGCCCTACTGGACGTTCACCACCTCGGCCACCGACGCCAATCGCGGCGCCATCCGCATCGCCCGTATGATCACCGGCCGCGACAAGGTGCTGGTGTTTTCCGGCTGCTACCACGGCGGCGTCGAGGAGGCCCATGTCGAGATCCGCGACGGCCGCATCGGCATGCGCAACATGATCCACCCGAACGGCGTCGATCATTCTGCCGTCTCAAAAGTGATCGAGTTCAATGATGTCGCCGCACTGGAGCAGGCGCTGTCGGCCGGCGATGTCGCCTGCGTGCTGACCGAACCGCTGATGACGAATTTCGGCATGATCCCGGTCGCCGATGGTTTTCAGGCGGCACTGCGCGAGATCACCCGCCGCACCGGCACGGTGCTGATCATCGACGAGACGCACACCATCTCCAGCGGCCCTGGTGGCTACTCGTCCGAGTATGGGCTGGAGCCGGACATTCTCGTCGCCGGCAAGGCCATCGCCGGCGGCATCCCGGCCGGCATCTTCGGTGTTTCGCTAGGGATCGCCGAGCGGCTGTGGGCGATCGTGCCGATGGTCAATCCGCGCGTTCGCCAGTCGGCGCATCTCGGCATCGGCGGCACGCTGGCCGGCAATGCGCTGACTGTCGCCACCATGCGCGCGGTGCTGGAGGAGGTGCTGACGCCGGCCAATTTCGAAATCATGATCGCCAACGCATCGCGGCTTGCCCAGGCCGCGCGCGGCATCATCCACGCCAATGGACTGCCCTGGCATGTGACGCAGATCGGCGCCCGCGCCGAGATCATGTTCATGCCGCAGCCACCGAAAAACGGCGCCGATGTCATCGCCGGCCGTCGCGGCGATCTCGAAACCTTGCTGCACGCCTTCTACATGAACGAGGGCATACTGGTGACGCCGTTCCACACCATGTTCCTGATGTGCCCGGCGACCACTAAGGCCGATGTCGACCGCCATCGCCAAGTGTTTGCGCGCTTCGTCGATCTGGTCCGCGGCGCCGGGGTCGTCTGAGCGATGGCGCAGCCTTTCGACCTCCGTGGCAAGGTGGCGCTGGTGACCGGCGGCGGACGCGGTATCGGTGCCGCCATCGTCACGCGCTTTGCCGAGGCCGGCGCATCGGTGATCATCGCCAACCGAACCCTCGATGTCGCGAAAGCACTGGCCGCCGATCTCTCGGCCCGTGGGCTGGACGTACGGGCGGTGCCTTTGGCCGGTCTCGATCGTGCCAGGCTGCACGCACTGGTCGGCGACATCGTGCGCCAGGCGGGCCGGCTCGACATCGTCGTGCACAATGCCGGTGGCTGCCCCTGGGCCTCGATCGAGGAACTCGACGAGGACAAGCTAGAAGACGCGCTGGCGCTCAATCTCAAAGCCTGCTTCTGGCTGGCGCAAGCGGCAGCGCCGGTCATGCGCCGCAACGGTTTTGGCCGCATCCTCGTCACCTCGTCGGTGTCGGCGCGGGTGGCGATGGCCGGCGGCGCGCACTATTCCGCCGCAAAGGCCGGCGTCAACGCCTTCATCCGCGGTGCGGCCTTCGAATTCGCGCGCGACGGCATCACCGTCAACGGCGTCGAGCCGGGCTTCGTCGCCAAGCCGGGCAGGGGCACGATGAGCGCGCCCGAAATTGCCGACAGGCTCGGCCGGCACATTCCCGTCGGCCATCTCGGCGAGGCCGACGACATCGCCTACGCCATGCTCTACCTCGCATCCGAACAGGCGAAATACACCACCGGCCAGACCATCGTCGTCGACGGCGGCTCGACCTTGCCGGAGACCGGCTTTGCCGTCGAACGGCATTGGGGGCTGGCATGAGCCGGCGCCTCGCAGGCCGCAAGGCGCTTGTCACCGGCGCCGCCTCCGGCATGGGCCGGGCGACCGCCGAACTGTTCAGTCGGCACGGCGCCGAAATCGTTGTCTTCGGTCATGGCGGCGGTGTGCTGGACGAGGCGGCAAAGGCAAGTCGCGGTGTCGCCGTGCGCGGCGATATCACCATTGCAGACGACGTTGCGCGCGCCATCGAAGCTTGCGGCGGTCAGCTCGACATCGTCGTCAATGCGGCAGGCGTGATGATCCTCGATGAGCCGGAGAGCCTGAGCGACGAGACCTGGGCCCGCAGCTTCGCCGTCAATGTGACTGGCGCGATGATGGTCTGCCGCGCAGCACTGCCGCTCTTGAAACAGCGCGGCGGGGCGATCGTCAACATCGCCTCGGTCGGCGCCTTCAACGCCAGTGGCCAGAACGCTGCCTATTCGGCGAGCAAGGCCGCGCTCATCTCCTACACCCGCTCGCTCGCCTACGCACATGGTCCCGACGGCATCCGCGCCAATGCGGTGGCGCCGGGCTGGGTGCGCACGCCGATGAGCGTCTACGAGATGGAAGCGGCGGCAGCAGCCAACGGCTCGACGCCGGACGAGGAATTTGCAGCGCTCACCGGCCGCATCGCCCTGCGGCGCGTCGCCGAGCCGGCAGAGATCGCCGCCTGCTGCCTGTTCCTGGCCTCCGACGATGCCTCCTTCGTGACTGGTGCCGTGCTCGTCGCTGATGGCGGCGGCCGCGCGCCGACGCAGAACAGAGCGGTGTGATGCGAATGCAATCATTCGAACGACCCGATCCGCCGCTCGGCACGGGCTGATGGCTCAGGGAGGAGCAAGACACAATGCCTGATAGAAGTGCCGACCTGATACTCACCAATGGCAGCATCCATACGCTGGATCGCAAGCGGCCGTAGGCCCCGGGCGGTCGCCGTCAAAAGCGGGCGCATCGTGGCGATAGGCGAGGCGGATGCGCGCGCGGTCGCTTGCGGGCAATCCGTCAGGTTCAAACTCAACCTGGATCCTATTCACGTCGCTTTGCCGACCGCCGAGTCCAGCTCCAGCTCGCTATCTGAAATATCGTCGAACGAGGCGTAGTTCATGTTGTAGAGGCGGGCGTAGAGGCCTTTTCCTTGCATCAACTGCTCGTGGTTGCCGCTTTCGACGATCTCGCCGTTCTGCAGGACGATGATGCGGTCGGCGCCGCGGATGGTGGCCAGACGATGGGCGATGACCAGACCGGTGCGGCCCTCCAGAAGCTTTACCAGCGCCTTCTGGATCAGCATCTCGGTGTAGGAATCGATGCTGGCCGTGGCTTCGTCGAGCACCAGGATCTTGGCGTCGGCGACCAGCGCGCGGGCGAAGCTGATCAGCTGGCGCTGGCCGAGCGAGAGATTGCCGCCGCGCTGCTCGAGCTCGGTGTCGTAGCCATCGGGCAATTGCTCGATGAAGTCGTGCGCGCCGACGGCCTGTGCGGCGCGGACCACTTCTTGCCGGCTGGCTGATGTCTTGTGGTAGCGGATGTTCTCCAGCACCGAGCCGGAGAACAGGAACGGTTCCTGCAGCACCATCGCCACCTGGCTGCCGAGCGAGTCCTGCGTCACGTCGCGCACATCATGGCCGCCGACCAGGACCTGACCCGACCAGACATCGTAGAAGCGGTGCACCAGCGCCATCGAGCTCGACTTGCCCGATCCGGTCGGGCCGACGAGCGCAACCGTCTCGCCCGGATTGACGCGGAAGGAGATGTTCTTCAGCACCGGCAGGTTCTGCCGATAGCCGAAGGTAACGTTCCTGAACTCGACCGAGCCGTCCATGTCGCGCGACAGCGTCACGGCGCCTTGCCTGTCGCTGACGTCCACCGGCACGTCGAGCACTTCGGAGATGCGCTGGCCAGACGCCATGGCGCGCTGCATGACGCTGTACTGCATGGTGAGCGAGCGGATCGGGTCGAAGAAGCGCTGGATGTAGAACAGGAACGCCACCATGACGCCGATGTCGAGGTTTTGCGAAAGCACCATCGAACCGCCGACGACAATGACCGTCGCCATGGCGATGCCGGTCAGCGTATCGACGATCGGCACCATCACCTGCGCGTATCTGGCCGACCTCAAATGGGCGTTGAGGTTGGCCAGCACCTTCTCGTCGTAAAGGTCGAAATTGACGTGCTGGCGCTCCAGGCTCTGCACGGTGCGCACGCCATGAATGCCTTCCGCCAGCGCGCCGTTGGCGATGGAGTTGGTTTCGTGCGCGGCCATGAAGGCGACCTTGGCGCGCGGCAGCCAGAACAGGCGCACGATGAACAGCACCGGCATGGTCGACAGCGTCAGCAGGCCAAGCCTGAAATCGAGCCACAAGAGGACGCTGACGATGCCGAACAACAGCACGATGTCGCCCACCGACATCACCGATGTTTCGAGGAATTCCTGCATCGAATTGACGTCGCCCTGCAGGCGCGACATCAGCCGTCCCACCTCGGTTTTGTCCATGAAGCTCAGCGAGACCCGCTGCAAATGGCTGAACATGGCGCGGCGCAGGTCCGACAGCACATTCTCGGCCACCTTGCCGACGACGCTTTCCTGCACGTAGGAGGCGGCATAGTTGACGAGGATGACCACCGTAAAAGCAGCGATCGCGGCGTTCATCACCGACCGGTCGAGCCTGCCCGCCGTCATGCCATGGTCGATGGCGTAGCGGATGATCAGCGGGATCGCCAGTTGCGTCAGCGTGAACACCAGCACCGCGGCGACCGAGATGAAAATCCTGGCCTGATACGGCTTCACGAAGCTCCAGATACGCCTGACAATGCGCGGATCGTAGGCCTTGCCGAATACCTCTTCCTCGTCGCGATGCGAGCCCACGACCGCCTTTGCCGGCCGTCCGCTGGTATCGTCCTTCTCGTCGTCGCTCTGTGTCGACATCATGCGGCTCCCAGCGCCACAGGCCGGTCGTCGTCGGGCCGCAGCTGCAGGTCGTAAAGCGCGCGATAGCGTCCACCGAGCGCCAGCAACTCCTCATGCGTACCGCGCTCGACGATGCGGCCGTTCTCCACGAACAGGATCTGGTCGGCATGCATCAGCGAACTCAGCCGGTGTGAAATGATGAGCGTCACACGATCCTTGGCGAAGCGCTTCATCGCCGTCCTGATGCGCTGCTCGGTGCCGGCGTCGATGGCAGCCGTGGAATCGTCGAAGACCAGCACCGATGGCCGCAGCATCAGGCTGCGCGCGATGGTCAGGCGCTGCCGCTGGCCGCCGGAAAGCGAGGCGCCGCGTTCGCCGACGACCGTGGTGTAGCCGGCGGGAAGCCCGATGATGTAGTTGTGCAGCTGGGCATATTCGGCGGCTTGGCCGATACGGGTTTCTCGCGCCCAGGGATTGCCATAAGCGATGTTGTTCTCGATCGAGGTGGTGAACAGGAACGCGTCCTGCTGCACGACGCCGACGGCCTTGCGCAGCGATTGCAGCGTGACCTCTCGGATGTCCTGGCCGTCGATGGTGATCGCGCCTGACGCGACATCGTAGAAGCGCGGTATCAGATGGGCGATGGTCGACTTGCCGCTGCCTGGCGGGCCGACAATGCCGATGGTCTCGCCGGACCTGGCCTCGAAGGAAATGCCGGACAGCGTCTCCCGCTCGCCCGCGCCCACGTAGCGGAAGCCGACATTGTCGAAGCGCAGCACGCCGTCGGTAACGACGAGATCCCTGGCGTCAGGCGCGTCCTTGATGTCGAGCTCGGCGTCGAGCAGTTCGAACAACCGTGTGCCGCAGGTCGAGGCGCGCGCGAATGAATTGACCATCAGACCGAGCTGGCGCACCGGCATCTGCAGGATGGTCATGAAGGTGAGGAACTGGGCCAGCGTGCCGACGCTGATCTCACCTGCAATCACCTTCTGGCCGCCGAACCAGAGCACCAGGCCCATGGCGACGAGGAACGAGAAATTCATGGCGCTGGTGTTGGAGACGCGAATGTCGACGCGCTGATTGGCGAGTTCCAGCGCCGACAGCTTGGCGCGGTCGAATTTTTCCAGCTCGTGCTTCTGCGCCGCAAAGGCGCGCACGACACGGATGCCGCCGAGATTCTCGTCCATTACCCGGCTCAGCACCGACAGGCGCTCCTGCAGCGTCAGCCAGGTGCTGCGCAATGCCAGTTGGGTAGCCGAGGACCGCCAGGCGACGAACGGCACGAAGCTCAGGCTGAGCAACCCGAGCTCAAGGTCGGTGCTGATCAGAAGGTACGAGCCGACGCCGATCAGCACACCGAGCAGGACCACGCGCAATATGCCGGTGGAAAAGAACATGCGCACGCCGTCGAGATCGAGCAGCCCAAGCGTGATGAGATCACCGGTGTGGACCCGATCGTGGAAGGAGAAGCTGAGGCGCTGGATCTTCTCATAGAAAGCCAGGCGCAGTTCATAGCCGGTGCGATGGCCGACGGCCTCGCCATAATAGTTCTGCGCCATGGTGAAGAGACCGCGCAGGATGCTGACGACGAGCAGCGTCAGCGCCGTGTTCCATAGAGCGTGCTCGGCCGCCACGCCGGCACCGGCAACGATCACGCCTTGCGCCTGATCGATGGCGCGCCCCAGCAGACGCGGAATGAAAAGCTGCAGCGTCGCGGCGATGAAGGTCGAGACGATGGTGATGGCAACCTGCCAGGGATGGCGAAGCGTCATGCGGGCAATACGCAGCAAGGTGCTGAGGCCCTTGCCCCATGAGGCTTCCGCCACATGGGCAAACGATTTGCCGCGCTTCCCCGCGCTGCTGGCCGCATCGGTATCCAAGGAAAATATCCAGATCCGCCCGGGGTTTAGCCCGGACTAATGAAGCAGACTCAATCTGAGCGGTTAATTTGGCGCGATGTTACGCGTGTCCGGCTCGACCGTTCAAGAGCCAATGACGGGCTCGCACTGTGCCTGACAGGAACTGCCGCCTGACATGTGTTCGACGCTACCTGGCATCGGGTTGTTGCCAGCCTTTCGTGATATCGATAACATGTCCAACCTGATCCGATTCCACGGGGTGTGGCGCATGAACGAGGCTGGACGCCAGAGGGAGCTTGTGCTCGATAGTCTGGCGTTTGCCTGGAGCAAACCAGCGCCATCAGGTGGAGCGGAATGATGGCCAAGGCAGCCGCATCGAGGCCGGGCGAAAGCCACACGCCGACGATGGTCGACGTGGCACTGCGGGCCGGTGTGTCGACCATGACGGTGTCGCGCGCCTTGAGGGAAGGCAGCCGGGTTTCCAAAGCGACGCGCGAAAAGATCATGGCTGCGGTCAACGACCTTGGCTACGTGCTCGACCAATCGGCCGGCAGCCTGTCCTCGCGCAAGACGGGCTTCGTCGCAGCGATCGTTCCTTCGATCAACAATTCCAACTTCGCCGATACGGCGCGTGGCATTACCGATGAGTTGGAGAGCACCGGGCTGCAGCTCCTGCTCGGCTACACCGACTATACCGTCGAGAAGGAAGAACAGCTGATCGAGGCGATGCTGCGCCGGCGGCCGGAAGGCATCATCCTGACCGGCGGCGCGCATACCGACCGCGCCCGCCGCCTTCTCAAAAGCGCCGGCATTCCTGTGGTCGAAACCTGGGAGTTGCCGGCCAAGCCGATCGATCAGGTCGTCGGGTTTTCCAACGAAGAGGCGATGGGCCTGCTGGTCAAGACGCTCGCCAAAAAGGGCTACCGGAAGTTCGGTTACATCGGCGGCACGACCTCGCGCGACACGCGCGGCAGCCAACGGCGCGAGGGCTTCGTCAGGGCCATCGAGGAACTCGGCCTGCCCACCGGCCGCCTCGTGTCCTTCGGCGTGCCGCCAATCTCCATCGAGCAGGGTGGCCAGGCTGTCGTCTCCATGCTGGAGCGTTGGCCGGATACCGAGGCGGTGCTTTGCGTCTCGGATCTTTCGGCCTTTGGCGCGCTGATGGAATGCAGGCGCCGGGGCATGCAGGTGCCGCAGGACATCGCCATTGCCGGTTTTGGCGACTATGAGGTTGCTGCCTTTTGCCATCCCGGCATCACCACCGTGAATGTGGACTGCTACGGCATCGGGCAACAGGCCGCCCGCAGATTGATCCAGGTGATCCGCGGCGACGAGAAACGGCACGGCCAGGAAATCGTCCTCACCGGCTATCGCGTCGTCGAGCGCGAAAGCACCTGACGTTGCCGTATCGGTTCAGAAGGCGATCTGGACCTTCATCGACTTGTTGCGGTCACCGGCGATCTCGAAAGCGGCAACCGCTTCTTCGAGCGGATAGATGTCTGATAGCAGCGGTTTGACGTCCACCCGGCGGCGGTTGATCAGGTCGACGGCGAGCGTGAACTCGTCGTGGAAGCGGAAGCTGCCGCGCATCTCGATTTCCTTGGCGACGATCAGGTTCTGAGGGATCGACACGTCGCCGCCGAGGCCGAGCTGCATGAGCACGCCGCGCGGCTTCAGCACATCGAGGCCGGCCCGCACGGCGCGCTCGTTGCCGGAGGCTTCGAACATCACGTCGAAACTGCCCTTGTCGACATTGTAGGCCGCGAGCTTTTCGCCGTTGGTCGCGACATTGATGGTGCGGTCGGCGCCGATCTCCAGGGCCTTTGCCAGCACGCCGTCCATGACGTCGGTGGCGACGATTTCGCGCGCGCCATGCGCCCGTGCGGCAAGGATGCAAAGCGCGCCGATCGGCCCGCAGCCGGTGACCAGAACGCGCTTACCGAGCAGCGAGCCGGCGCGGTTCATCGCATGCAGCGTCACAGCGAAGGGCTCGGCGAAAGCGGCTTCGTTGATGGAAATTTGGTCGGCTATTCTGTGGCACTGCCACGCCTCGGCGACGAGGCGCTGGCAGAACGCGCCTTGGATGTGCGGCATCGGCATGGCGCTGCCGTAGAAGCGCATGTTCAGGCACTGGTTCTGCATGCCTTGCAGACAGTAGCGGCAGGCATTGCAGGGGCGGCTGGGCGAGATGGCGACGCGGTCGCCGATGGCAAGCGCGGAAACGCCGCCGCCCACGGCCTTCACCGTGCCGGCGACCTCGTGGCCGAGGATCATCGGCTCGCGCAGCCGGATCGTGCCGAAGCCGCCATGATTGTAGTAGTGCAGGTCCGAGCCGCAAATGCCACCGGCTTCGACGGCGATTTCCACCTGTCCATCGCCGAGGACGCCCGGATCGGTCTCCTCGATCCTCAAATCTTTTGCTGCATGGATGACGATCGACTTCATGATGTGATCCTGTCTCAGACGACCGGCGTCAGCAAGGTCCGCCCGCCGAAATGGGCCGCGAGGTTGTCGCGAACCAACTGACCCATGGCCTTACGGGTCTCCACCGTGCCGCTGCCATGGTGCGGTTGCAGCACGACGTTGGAAAGCTTCACGAAGCGCTCGTCGATCTTCGGTTCATTCCAGAACACGTCGAGCCCGGCGCCCTTGATCTCACAGGATTCCAGCGCGGCGAGCAACGCTGTCTCGTCGACGGTGCTGCCACGCGCAATGTTGATCAGGATGCCATCCGGCCCGAGCGCTGCCAGAACCTCTGCGTTGACGATGTTCCTGGTGCCTTCGCCGCCGGCCAGCGTGACGATCAGGAACTCGCTCCGGCGTGCCATCTCAACCAGATCGCCAACGAATTCGTAAGGCAGGTCGTCATGTTTGCGGGTGCCGAAATAGGCGATCTCGCAGTCGAAGGCAGAAGCGCGCCGGGCCACCGCCTTGCCGATACGACCCATGCCGACAATGCCCAGCCTCTTCCCATAAACGCGCGTGACCAGCGGCAAGTTGGCCTTGCGCCAGCTGCCGTCGCGCACATAGGCATCGGCCTGCGGAATCTGCCGCGCCACGGCGAGCAGCAGCCCGATGCCGATATCGGCGACGTCCTCGGTCAGCACGTCAGGTGTGTTGGTGACGCGGATGCCGTTTTCCCTGGCATAGGCCAGGTCGATGGCGTCGGTACCCATGCCGTAGCAGGAGACGATTTCGAGCTTCGGCAGTTTCGCCATCAGCGCAGCACTGGCGCCAAGTTCGCCGCGCGTTGCGATGGCGCGGATGGCGTCGGAATGGCTTGAAATCAACGCATCCTTGTCGTCGGCCTGCCAAAGCTTGTGGACGCGATATTTCGCTTCGAGGTCCGCCATGTCCCAGTCCGGATAGGGGCCGGTCATCAATATGTCGGTCACGGCGTCGTCTCCCGCGTATCTGCATTTTTCCATTGACTATGTTATCGATAACATTCATGTCAATAGGCACTGGCGGCGGCGCGGCGGAAATCGTATCCCGCTTCAGGAACATTCCTCGGGAGGAGCACTTGAGCAGTTCGTTGTTCGATTTGACCGGCATGCGGGCGCTGGTCACCGGTTCGGGGCAGGGCATCGGCCTGGCCTTGGCCGAGGGGCTGGCGCAGCATGGCGCCGAAATCGTGCTCAACGGCCGCAGCGCCGAAAAGATCAAAACGGCCGCGGATGCGCTGGCGGCGAAAGGCTACAAGGTCCATAGCGCCGTCTTCGACGTCACCGATCATGCGGCGGTGGCGAGTGGCGTCGCCGAGATCGAGGCGACGATCGGCGCAATCGACATTCTCATCAACAATGCCGGCATGCAGTTTCGCACACCGCTCGAGGATTTTCCCGCCGACAAATGGGACGAATTGCTGCGCACCAACATCTCGAGCGTCTTCTTTGTCGGACAAGCGGTGGCGCGGCACATGATCCCGCGGCGGCGCGGCAAGATCATCAACATCGCTTCGGTGCAAAGCGAACTGGCGCGCACCAACATTGCGCCCTACACAGCCACGAAAGGCGCGGTGCGCAACCTGACGCGCGGCATGTGCGCCGACTGGGCCAAGCATGGCTTGCAGATCAATTCCATCGCGCCGGGCTACTTCAAGACGCCGCTCAACCAGGCGCTGGTCGACAATCCCGAATTTTCAGCCTGGCTGACCAACCGCACGCCGGCGGGGCGCTGGGGCGATGTCGGCGAGCTGGTCGGCGCGGCGGTGTTCCTGTCCGGACCGGCCTCATCCTTTGTCAATGGACACACGCTCTATGTCGACGGTGGCATCACGACCTGTCTTTGAACCCGCGCTCATCGTCGTGATGGGCGTCAGCGGCTGCGGCAAGACCAAGGTTGGCGTCGAGATCGCCGCCCGGCTCGGCCTTGCCTTCGTCGAAGGCGATACGCTGCATCCGCGCGGCAATGTCGAAAAGATGTCGGCGGGCATCCCGCTTGCCGACGACGATCGCTGGCCCTGGCTGGATCTGGTCGGCGCAGCCTTGCGCCAGGCGCGTGAGGAGGGCCGCGGGCTGGTCGTCTCCTGTTCGGCGCTCAAGACATCCTATCGCGATCGGCTTCGCCATGCGGCGGGCGGGCCGCTGTTTTTCGTATTCCTGGAGGGCTCGCGCGCGCTGCTGCAAGCCAGGCTCGCCGCGCGCCGCGATCATTTCTTCCCGCCGGCGCTGCTCGACAGCCAGTTCGCCGCGCTGGAACATCCCGGCGACGAGAAGCTGGTGGTCACCGTGGATATCGACGCCCCGGTCGACAGGATTGCCGATGCGGCGTTGCGAGGCCTGGGCGCCTTTGGCGTCGGCCCCGCCAGGATCAAGGAAAGAGGCTCGTTGAGATGACGCAAGCTGCAAAAGTCGCCGTTGTCGGTGCCGGCATCATGGGGTCGGCAATCGCCACCCGCCTGATCGAGGCCAAGCAGGCGGTCACGGTGTTCGATCTAGACAAAGCCAAGGTCGCCGCCCTGACCGCGAAGGGTGCGACTGCCGCCGCATCTGTTGCCGAGGCAACGCAGGCGAGCGACTTCGTCATCCTCAGCCTCAACCATGCCGATATCGTGCGTTCGGTGGTGTTCGGCGATGCCGGTGTCGCCGCTGCGGCGTCATCGGGGAAGCTGCTGATCGACATGTCGTCGATCGACCCGGCCGACACCGCTGTGATGGCGAAGAAGCTCGCGGCCGAGACCGGCATGAAATGGCTCGACTGCCCGCTGTCGGGCGGCGTTCCCGGCGCGCTGGCCGGCCGGCTGACCGTCATGGCGGGCGGCGACGCCGCAGACTTCGAACAGGCGCGTAAGGTCATGCAGCACCTCTGCGCCAACTATACGCTGATGGGGCCGAGCGGGGCAGGGCAGACGACCAAGCTGATCAACCAGCTGTTCTGCGCGGTGCTGTTCCAGGCCGTCGCCGAAGCGGTCAAGCTTGCCGAAGCCGGCGGCGTCGATCCGAAGGCCATCCCAGCGGCGCTGAAGGGCGGGCGGGCCGATTCCAGCATCATGCAGGAGTTCATGGCAAAGTTTGCCGCCCGCGATTTTTCGGCCACCGGCCGCATCGACAACATGCTCAAGGATCTGGATTCGCTGCAGGCCTTTGCGCTGAAGACCAAGACGCCGATGCCGATGACCGGGCAGGTGGTCGAGATCCACCGCCTGCTCTGCGCCGCCGGGCTGGGGCCTCGGGATTCTGCCGAAATGATGCGCCTGCTCGACGGCAAGACCAGTTAGGCAGAGAGCCCTGATTTTGTCGCTTGACGCTCAGAAATGTTATCGATAACATCAATTGGCGATCTCGGGAGGAACGCTTTGTGACTGAGGAAAAACTGATCGAGTTCAAGTCGATTACCAAGGAGTTCGGCGGCACCCGCGCGCTCTCCGACGTGACGCTCGATCTGCACAAGGGCGAGATCCTGGCACTGCTCGGCGAGAATGGCGCCGGCAAGTCGACGCTGATCAAGACGCTCGCCGGCATCTACCGTCCCGATGGCGGCAGCATCCTGTTTCGCGGCGAGCCCTATCACCACCGTCCGCCGCGGCCGAACCAGCGCCAATCCGTCGCCTTCATTCACCAGGATCTCGGCCTGATCGAATGGATGACAGTCGGCGAGAATGTCGGCCTCGCCCAGGGATTTTCGCTGCGCTCTGGCCTCATCGACTGGCGCTCCACCGAAGAGCGGGCACGCGAGGCGCTGAAGCTGGTCGGTTGTGATTTCGATCCGACGACGCGCGTCCAGGATTTGACGCGTACCGAGAAATCGCTGGTCGCCATCGCTCGCGCTTTGGCCACCGAAGCCGATGTGCTGGTGCTCGACGAGCCGACCGCCAGCCTTCCGGCCGACGAGGTCGACCGCCTGTTCGACGCCATCCGTCCGCTCAAGCAGCGCGGTGTCGGTATGATCTATGTCTCGCATCGTCTCGACGAGATTTTCCGCATCGCCGACCGCGTCGCCGTGCTGCGCGATGGCAGGCTGGTCGGCCAGAAGAAGGTCGCCGACACCAGGCCGGACGAGCTGGTCGAGATGATCGTCGGCCGTCCAGTCAGCCAGGTTTTCAGCAAGGCTGAGACGCAGGCCGGCGAGACGGTCTGTGCTGTCCGTGACCTCGTCTGCACCGGCGCCGGCCCGGTGTCGTTCGATGTGCGCAAGGGCGAGTTGCTCGGCCTGGTCGGCCTGCGCGGTGCCGGGCAGGAACTGGTCGGCCGGGCGCTGTTCGGCTGCCAGGCCTTTTCGGGTTCGGTGACGATCAATGGCGTTACGCCCGATCTGTCGAGCCCGATCGCGGCAATGTCGGCCGGCGTCGGCCTCATCGCCCGCGACCGAACCGAGGAATCCATCGCCGCCTCCTTGTCGATCCGCGAAAACAGTTTTCTCAATCCCGGGGCCGGCAAGCGCGGCCTGTTCTCGTTCCTGGCGCCTCACAAGGAGGCCGCCTTGGCGCAAGTGATCGGCGGGTCGGTCGGGTTGCGCCCCAACGATCCGAACCTGCCGATCGAGGCGCTTTCTGGCGGCAACCAGCAAAAGGTGGTCGTCGGGCGCTGGCTCCACACCGGCCGCACCTTGCTGATCGCCGAAGATCCGACCGCCGGCGTCGATGTCGGCGCCAAGGCCGAGATCTACCGGCTGATCGGCCGCGCGCTTGAAGCCGGCCTCGCCGTCGTCGTGGTGTCGACCGATTTCGAGGAGATCGCCCATATCTGCCACCGCGCTTTGGTGTTTTCGCGCGGACAGATCGTGCGCGAACTCACCGGCAACGATCTCACCACATCCGCCGTGATCACCGCGGCATCGGCTTCCGAAGCCGCCTGATTTTTCTGGGAGCGAACCCATGCAATCGATCGAATCCAGCGCACTCGAACCGACCCGTGGCGAAATGGCGGGTTTGCCGTTGGGGCAGAAGATCATCCGGCTGCTGCCGGTCTACGGGCTGGTGATCCTGACGGCGCTGCTGATCCTTTTGTTTTCGATCCTGCTGCCGAACACGTTTCCGACGCTGCTCAATTTGCGCTCCATCATCTCCGACAAGGCAATCATCGCGTTGCTGTCGCTGGCAGCGATGATCCCGATGGCGTCCGGTCGCATCGATCTCACCGTCGGCTACGGCATCGTGCTGTGGCACATCCTCGCCATCAGCCTGCAGACCATGTTCGGCGTTCCGTGGCCGCTGGCGGTGATCATCGTGCTGCTGCTTGGCGCCGCGACCGGCTTCCTCAATGGACTGCTGGTGGAAGTCGCCCGCATCGACTCTTTCATCGCCACGCTCGGCACCGGCACCGTGCTCTATGCGCTGGCGCTCTGGCACACTGGCGGCAGGCAAGTGGTTGGCGTGCTGCCGAACGGGTTCTACGCACTCAACGGCACGATGGTGTTCGGGTTGCCGATCACCGGCCTCTATGTCTTGGCAATTGCCGTCGCGCTGTGGATCATCCTCGAATATCTGCCGATCGGCCGCTACGTCTATGCCATCGGCGCCAATCCGAAAGCCGCTGCGCTGAACGGCATTCCGGTGCGCCGCTTCGTCATCGGCGCCTTCATCTCGTCGGGTTTCCTGACGGCGCTGACAGGCGTGCTGCTCGCCTCCAAGCTGCGCATCGGCCAGGCCAGCGTCGGGCTGGAATATCTGCTGCCGGCGCTCGTCGGCGCCTTTCTCGGCTCGACCACGATCAAGCCCGGACGCGTCAATGTCTGGGGCACGATGACCGGCGTCATCATCCTGGCGGTCGGCATTTCCGGCATCCAGCAGTTCGGCGGCTCGTTCTTCGTCGAACCGCTGTTCAACGGTGTGACGCTGCTGGTTGCCATCGGCATCGCCGGCTACGCCCAACGCAAGCGCGGCGCGGCGCACAGGGCCAGGATCAAGACCGTGGCGCAGTCCTCGAAGTGAATCGAGCCTCGGGGACCACAACATGAGCGACTACGAGATTTTGGACGATCGCTTCCGAAAACTGACGATCGGGCATGCCAAGCTCGAACGGCTGTGGACCGGCAGCCGCTGGGCCGAAGGACCGGTCTATGTTCCCTCAGCAAGGCATTTGCTGTGGTCGGACATCCCCACCGACCGGTTGCTGCGCTACGACGAAAGCGACGGTTCGGTCAGTGTCTTCGAAACCCATTGCAACAACCAGAACGGCCACACGCTCGATGACCAGGGCCGGGTCGTCGCTTGCGAGCATCGCGGCCGGCGCATCTCCCGGCTCGAACACGATGGGCGCTGGCAGCCGCTGGTCGAAACCATCGATGGCAAGCGGTTCAATTCGCCCAACGATGTGGTGGTCAAATCCGACGGGACGATCTGGTTCAGCGACCCGGTCTACGGCATCGACAGCCATTATGAAGGGATGATTGCCCGGCCGGAGATCAGCGGATCCCACGTCTACCGGTTCGACGAAGCAACCGGCGAGGTGGGTGCGGTCATCACCGATATGGTGCAGCCGAACGGGTTGGCTTTTTCGCCCGACGAGAAAATCCTCTACGTGTCGGACACCGGCGCGAGCCATGTTCAGGGCCTGCCGCGCGCTATCAAGACCTATGATGTCGCCGCGGACGGCCGCTCGTTGCGGTCGCGCGGCACCCTGGCCGAATGCGAGGCAGGATTCTTCGACGGGTTCCGCGTCGATCGCGATGGCAATATCTGGGCCTCCAGTGCCGATGCGGTTCGCGTCTACGCGCCGGACGGGACGCTGATCGGGCGCATTCTGGTTCCCGAAATCGTCTCCAATTTGTGCTTTGGCGGTCCGAACCGCAACCGCCTCTACATCACCGCCCAGACGTCGCTTTATTCCATCTATGTCAACGCGCATCCCGCCGGTTTGGGCCCGGTGGCTGGGCATATCAGCCAGTGACCTGGCGCGCGAAGTCGAGTTCCTGAAGACCAATTTTTTGAAACCAAGGGAGGTACCAACATGCAACGCAGAACATTCCTGAAATCATCCGTCGCCTTGATGGCCATCACAATCGCTGCTCCGGTCCTGTTCGCCGGCCAGGCACGGGCGGATGCGATGGCCGACGCCATGGCGGTGGTCGAAAAATATGCGCAGAAGGTCACCGCCTGGGACGGCCCGACCACCGGTCCGAAGGCGCAGCCAGGCAAGACGATCGTCGTGCTCGCCGGCGACCTCAAGAACGGCGGCATTCTGGGCGTCACCACCGGCGTCGAGGAAGCGGCCAAGGCGATCGGCTGGGAGGTCAAGGTGATCGACGGCGCCGGTTCGATCGGCGGCCGCACCGCCGCCTTCGGCCAGGCGATGGCGCTGAAGCCGAATGGCATCGTCATCAACGGTTTTGACGCCGTCGAGCAGGCGCCGGCGCTGGAACAGGCGAAGGCCGCCGGCATTCCGCTGGTTTCCTGGCATGCCGGACCGGTGATCGGGCCCGACGAAAAGAGCGGCGTGTTCGCCAATGTCTCGACCGACGCCATGCAGGTCTCCACGGCTGCGGCCGACTGGGCCTATGCCGATGCCAAGGGCAAACCCGGCGTCGTCATCTTCACCGATTCGACCTACGCCATCGCCATCGCCAAGGCCGACAAGATGAAGGCGGAGATCGAACGGCTGGGCGGAAAGGTGCTCGAATATGTCGACACGCCGATCGCCGAGACCTCGCAGCGCATGCCGCAGCTCACCACCTCGCTGCTGCAGAAATACGGCGACGCCTGGACGCATTCGCTGGCGATCAACGACCTCTATTTCGACTTCATGGGACCTTCGCTCGCCGCGGCCGGCAAGGCCGGCACCGACGCGCCGATCAATGTCGCCGCCGGTGACGGTTCGGAATCGGCCTATCAGCGCATTCGCGGCGGCCAGTTCCAGAAGGTGACGGTCGCCGAACCGCTCAACCTGCAGGGCTGGCAACTGGTCGACGAATTGAACCGCGCCATCGCCGGTGAGAAATGGTCGGGCTATCTGTCGCCGCTGCATGTGGTGACGGCCGACAATGTCGAGTTCGACGGCGGCCCGAAGAATGCGTTCGACCCCGAAAATGGCTACCGCGACCAGTACAAGAAAATCTGGGGCAAATAAGCGCGCACCAAGGCGGGCGCGTCACCCGATGCGCCCGCAAAGCCGACAGACATCTCCAAGCGCACACAGTCAGGATAGACTCGCCATGATCATTCGCTACGCCCTCTTCGAAGGTGAAATCCATCCCGGGCAAGAGAGTGAATTCCGGCGCTTCGTCAGGGACAGGCTGGTGCCGCTGTGGACACAGTTCCCCGGCGCCGAGGAAGTGCGCGTTCTCGATGGCACGGCGCGCGACGAAGGTGCGCCTACCTATGCCATGGCGCTCGCCATTCGCTATCCCGACATGGAGGCCTGCAACCGGGCGCTTCAATCCGACGTCCGCTTTCAAAGTCGGGAGGTCACCGGTGAACTGTTGAAGATGTTCACGGGGCGCGTGCATCACCATGTGTTCGAGGCCAACGAATACGCACCAGCCTAGTCGCAGCCGGCTCTAAGTATTTGTTTTTACGCAATTCCCTAGGGAAAGCGCTACGCGCTTTTCCCGGAAAAGCCGCTGCGCACTTTTCCTGGAATTGCTCCAGTATCATCAATAATTGCGGGATGCCTGTCTCTGCGGCTAAAGTGGCCGGCCGAGACGGCGCGAGGACGTGATGATGCTCAACGTGGCAGACTATGGCGGCAAGGAAGCCGATGTCGTGCGCGCGCTGGAGGAAGACATCATCTTCGGCCAGCTGGAGCCTGGCGCGCGGCTGGTCGAGGATGTGCTGCTGTCCCGGTTTCCGGTGTCGCGCCACACCATTCGCCAGGCCCTCTACCAGCTCGAAAAGCTCGGCGTCGTTACCCGCGAGCGCAACAAGGGCGCAATGGTGCGGCGGCTGACGCCGGACGAGGTACGGCAAATCTACGAAGTGCGCGAACTGCTGCAGCGCCAGGCGGCGCTGATGATCCCGCTGCCGGCAAGCCAGTCGTTGATCGACGAACTGGTGGAGATCAACCGGATCTACAACGGCCATGTCGATGCTCACTATCTGCGTGGCATCCACGAAGCCAATGACCGCTTTCACATGACCATTTTCTCGGCTTGCGGCAACGATTATCTGGTGTCGTCGATCGATCACTATATGCGACTCAGCCTGCCGATCCGGGCCAATTCGCTGGCCGACCGCGAGAAACTGGAAGTGTCGCGCCAGCATCATGGGTTCATGATCGAGGCGCTGAAGCGGAAGGACAACTGGGTTCTGGCCCAGCTTTGCGTCGACCATCTGCAACCCAGCAAGATCTACTATCTCAAAGAAGTCGAGAAGGCCGGATCCTGACAGAAGCCACTAGCGGTTGCAGCGACAGCCGGGCCGAGGTCAAAGACTCCGACAAAAGCTGTGGCTAATCAGCCCTTGGCGATCTCACCGATATCCGCGTCACATCTGCAACTGTAGTCTCAGCCGGAAACCCCGGTCGAGAATCAGCCGGGGCGGCAAAGTGCTATGGTTCGGGCACTTGGATAGCCGCCGCTACAGGAGTCGACCGGTTTCCCGACTCTTTCGCCGCTACTTGATGGCTTCCAGCTTGTCGATCGCGGCGGTGAAGCCGGCGAGCGAGACCGGAATGGTCACCGGCTTTCGCGTTACCGATTCCATGCCGATGTTGAGGTTGGTTCCCGCTTTCATCGCGGTGACGAGTTCCGGCGACAGCGGCGCAGCAGCGTAGGCGCCGTTCTGGTCGCTGGTCTGGATGGCGACGGTCGTCTTCTGCCCCTGGTCGATCTGGTAGGAGGCGCCGGAGGGCAGGAACAGGCCGTGCGGCAGAGCGAGCAGCATGGCCAGGCTGCCATTGCCCTTGTCGCGGCGCACGGTCACCGTCAACACACGCTGACCGGTCTTGGCCTCGGTCAGGTTTTGCGACACCTGGCACTGAAGCTCGGCCGTCGACGAGGCGCTGGAGCAGTTGATCGCCCACGGATTGGCGTCGGCGGGCTTTGCCTCGACCGGCTTGGCGTCTTCGGCCAGGGCCGATCCCGTCAGGGACAGGGCGAGGCACACGGCGCCAAGCCACGCCGCCCGGCCAGGAATAGTCTTTTGCAACAATGGGAAAGCCACATGGTCCTCGCTGTATTAGGGATTTCTGAGACTTTTGATACAGCAGTTGGGCCTGCCCGGAAAGTCACAACCTGTGAGGGTAGCCGGCGAACTTGTTGTGGCCTTATTGTCACAACAAACAACTTTACAAGTCTTCGAGATGACGGCAAGCATTTCCGGACTCGCTATACATTCGGATTCGGATAAGAATTTCGCGTGCAGCGTGTACTCTTCGAGGGCCCGCAGGGGATGGAGACGACCGAGGCTACTCGGCAAGGCGGTGGTATGAAAGCACGTGGACACGGCTTCCGCGTGCGCGCCGGCTATCGTCATTCGCATCTCGCCCGGCATCTCTGGAAGACGACGGCGCTTTCCACTTTCGCGCTTGCCCTGTCGGGCATGGCCGCGCATGGCGGCCAGGATGGGCTGTGGCAGCCGCAGATCCGCGCCATCATCGGCGCCGACAACAATGGTGCAAACACGGCGATCGAAGGGTTCTTGCCGCTGAAGCAGAACCTCGAATCCGTTCTGTTCCTGGATGTGCGCTCGAAATATGATTTCCAGGACGGTTTTGGCCAGGACGTCGGCCTCGGCGTTCGCCGCATCGTCAACCCCGACCTGATGATCGGCGGCTACGCCTATCTCAACATCCAGAACAGCGACAGCCATCAGTTCGTCGCCTCGACGCTCGGCCTCGAGGCGATCACGTCGAAGTACGATGCGCATGTGAACGTCTACCTGCCGATCAGCGGCGACGTGAAATCAGACGGATTCGATTCGACCCTATCGCTGGTCGGCAATCAGCTGCTCGAGCAGATATCGGCCATCTCCCACCGCGACTACGCCGCCTGGGGCATCGAAGGCGAGGTCGGTATCCAGGCGCCGATCGATCTTCCCGAAAAGCACTCGCTGCGCTTCGATGTCGGCGCCTACCATTTTGCCGACCCGGACGGCGAAGACCGCAGCATCACCGGCGCCAAGGCCGGTTTCGAATATACGATCGGCGATGTCATCGGAACCGGCACGGAGCTGACCTTCACCGGCGAAGTGCGCAACGACAATCGCGACAACACCCAGTTCGCCGGCAGCGTGCGGCTGACGGTTCCGCTCAATGCCCCTGGCAAGGGGTCTTCGGCCGATGACGAGCCGGTCTTTCCGGTCGGCGCCGGCTTGCGCAAGCGCGTCAACGAGCGCGTGCGCGGCGATATCGGCGTCAGGATAGAGAGCGCCGACAAGGTTACCGGCAACACGACGCGGGTGGCGATCAATGCCGCCACCGGTACGGCGTTCGGCAAATTCTTCTTCGCCGATGGCGACAACGACGCGCTTGGCCTCGGCACGATCGGCGACCCGACGACACTGGACAAGGCGGTCGCCGGCGCCGGTGCGAACGGCTTTGTCGTCGCTCTCGGCGGCAAGGGCAACATTACCACCGCCGGCGTGACGCTGGCCAATGGCCAGACCGTCATCGGTGGCGGCGGCAGCGTCAAGGCGCTGCTCTTCAACGGCAGCACCAGCAGCTTCACTTTCGGCGGCAGCAGCGGCACCATCCAGGGCACCAACGTTGGCAACAACGTCATCACGCTGGGCAACGCCAATACGCTGAGCGGCATCACCATCACCGGCGGCGCCGACGGCATTTTCGGCAACAACATCAGCGGCGCCACGCTGACCAATGTCACGGTCACTGGTGCTGGCGGCAATGGCGCCGATTTCACCGGCACCTCGACCAATATCTCGGCCTCCAATTTCACCGCCACCGGCAACGGTCTCGACGGCCTGCACATCGATGGCGACGGCACCTACAATTTCACCGGCACGACGCTGTTGCAGGGCAATCTAGACGACGGCCTCGATGTCACCGGCGACGGCACCTACAGCTTCGCGACAGTCAATGCGCTGAACAATGCCGACCGCGGCATCACCGTGCAGGGCACGTCGGTCTCGGGCAGCTTCACCACCACCGGCGGTACGGTTTCGGGCAATGGCGGCATCGGCGTCTTCATCGACCCGATCACCGCGCATGTGGTGCTGGATTCGATCAGCCAGACCGGCGGCGTCTCGGGCGTGGTGCTCGACGCGGTCTCCGGCAGTTTCACCGTCAATGGCAACACCACGATTTCGGGCACCTCGGGACCGGCGATCGCCATTTCGAATTCACCGGCGACGATCCGCTTCGGCGACATCAACATCAGCGCCCCCGGCGGCGACGGCATGTCGTTTGCCGGCGTCAACGCCGCGGTGATCGCCGGCAACATCGTCATCTCCGGGCTTGGCGTCGGCACCGGTCTCGATTTCTCCGGCAGCCAGACCAATTTCACCGCGCAATCGCTCAACATCACCGGCACCGGCGCTGCCGGCTCGATCGGCATCGACCTTACCTCGCCGAGCGCGGGCGGGGCAACGATCATCATCACCAATGGCGGCGCGATCGCCAATGTCGACACCGGCGTGCGCTTCGGCATTTCCGGCTCGCTGGCCAATTCGGCCAATGCCCAGTTTACTTTCGGTGGCGGCTCGATTGCCGGCATCACCGCCTCGCTCGACGCGCGCGGGCTCAACCAGACGCTCGGGCTTTATGCGTTCGGCTCGACAACCTTCAGCGGGCCGCAGCTCTTCGACCCGCAGAATTTGATCTTCATCGGCTCGTCGGCAACGGGCACAGGCGACGGTTCCTCGCTTGCGAATCTCGTCGCAGTCGGAACCGCCGACGCCAATACCAGCGGCACCGCGATCTTCGTGCTGGTCAACGATGTCGGCAATACGCCGATCGACGCAGCTGGCGGCTTCACGCTGAGCGCTGGCCAGACGTTGGCTTCGTTCGGCAATGGGCGCACCTTCTCGCTCGGCGGCATTCCGGTGAACGTGACGGGCACCAATGTCCAGCACGCTACGACCATCTCCGACCCCAATGGCGCCGCGACGCTGACCAATAGCGGCGCCGGCGACGTCGTCACGCTGGCCAACAACAGCTCGCTGCTTGATTTCAACATCAACGGCGGCAGCGCCAACGGCGTCCACGGCAGCAACGTCAGCGCGGTTACGATCTCCGGCCTGAACGTTTCGGGCGCCGGTCTCGATGGGGTGCTGTTCGATGGCACCAACGGCGTCACCGCCAACAATTTGAACTCGAGCGGCAATACCGGCAACGGCGTGCTGATCGACCACGGCGACGGAACCTATAATTTCACGGGCACGACCACACTCTCGAACAATACCGGCCACGGCCTGTTCATCGTCGGCGGCGGAAACTATGGGTTCGAGACGCTCGACGCCAAGAACAATGGCGGCGTCGGCGTCTTCGTCAACTCGACGGGCGGCGGAACACTGACGACGACGGGCGGCACGATTTCGGGCAATGGCCTCGCGGCATTCGATGTCGTCACTTTCGGGATTGGCAACAGTATCGGGCTCGATGTCACGCTGGACACGGTAAGCCAGTCCGGTGGACAGAATGGAATCGGCCTGACCAACGTCGGCGGCAATTTCTCCGTCACCGGCACGACGACGGTCTCCAACACCCTTTTTGACGGCATTTTCATCTCAAGCAGCTCCGCCACGGTTGATTTCGGTGGCGCGGCCACCATCACCCAGCCATCCCGCAATGGCATTGCGCTCAGCGGCAACTCGGGCGCCATCACCTTCGGCGACGTGAGCATCAGCCAGCCGGGCGAGAACGGCATCGACGTTTCCGGTACGAACGGCACCATCGGCTTCGCCAACATCGACATCACCAACCTGCCGACGGGCAAGACCGGGCTCGACCTGTCTGGCAGCCAGTCGACCTTCACTGCCACTTCGCTCGACATCACTGGCGCCGGCACGTCGACCGGCATCGATCTTTCCGGCACCACCGGCGGCTCGGTAACAATCGGCACCGGCGTCATTTCCGTCGGCACCGGTGTGCAGATGGGCACGCATGGCGCGGCCGGGACCAGCGCCGACACCACCTTCTCGTTCGGTGCGGCCGGCGGTGCATCGATCACCGGGACGACCGCCTCGCTCGACATGCGCGGCCTGTTGGCCGGCAACGGCACCTATGCCTTCAACACCACTGTGCTGAACGGGCCGCAACTGTTCGACGCGGCCAGCATCATCTTCGTCGGCGCCGCCGACACCGGGACCGGCAGCGGCGCGGACGTCAACGATCTCATCAACGCGGCCGCCGCCGACGATTTGACCACCGACGCCAACACCATCTTCGTCCTGGTGGACAAGAACGGTGGCGATGTCCTCAACACCGATGCCGACGGTTTCACCCTCGCCAACGGTCAGTCGGTCGTCTCCTTCGCCAATGGCCAGGTTGTCGATCTGGGCGCGCCGCCCGCCAATGTCACGGGAACCAATGTGGTCACCGGCGCGACGCAGGCCGACCCCTTCGGCAATGGTGCGGCGACGCTCAACAACGGGGCCGGCAGCGCAATAAACCTCGCCGACGGCAATCTTATCCAGAACCTCATTGCCAGCAACACTGGCTCGGGCGCGGCGATCGACGGATCGGGCAGCAACGGGCTGATCATCAACGGCGTGACCATCAGCAGCGCCGTCACCGGCGTCGACCTGACCGGCGCCTCGGGCACGATCGGCGTCACCAATCTCAACATCCAGGCGGCGCAGAACGGCATCGTGCTGGCCAATTCGGCTGCAACGGCCAGCTTCACCGACACCACGATGGGCGGCGTCACCGGCACCGGCCTGTCGCTCAACAATTACAGCGGCACCGCCACCTTCACCAATTTCGACATCACCGGCGCCGGCACTGGCGTCAGCATCACCGGTGGTTCCACCGGCACGATGACCTTCGACGCGGCGAGTTCGATCGCCGGCACGACGGGCATTGCGTTCAACATCGATAGTTCTCAGCCGAACGTCACCTATAACGGCACCATCAACCAGACCGCTGCTGCAAGCGCGGTCAAGATAAATGCCATGACCGGCGGCACCGCCACCTTCGGCGGCAAGATCACTGCCAGCACCGGTGCGGCCAATGCGATCGACCTGACCGGCAACACCGGCGGCACGATCAATTTCAACGGTGGGCTCGACCTCACCACCGACGGCGGCTTTGCCTTCAGTGCGATCAATGGCGGCACGCTGAGCGTGACAGGGTCCAACACGGTCGCCACTGGTGCCAACCTGATCGAAAAGGGCATCCAGCTTGGTGGCGTTGGCGGTCTGACCATTGGTGCTGCGGGCGTGACCTTCGCCAGCGTCACCGTCGACGGCTCCGGTGGGTCGGTGCCGACCGGCATCGTTATCGAGAACACCGGCGGCGGCAACGTCACTTTCGGCGCCGTGAACATCAACCGCGTCAATGGCGATGCGATCCGCCTCACCAACGTGGGCAGCGGCATCTATACATTCGGTGGAACGACGACGATCGACACGGTTGTTGGCGGCGGCGCCGGTTTTGTGGTGCAAGGCAGCGCCGCGACGGTCAATGTCAACAATCTGGTGACAACGCTGGTTTCCGGCGCGGACGTCAGCCTGACCAACAACACCGGCACGATCGCCATCGGCGGTACCATCACCAATTCCGGCAGCGGCGACGGCGTCGTCGTCTCCGGCGGCAGCGCGGCGATCACAGTTTCGGCCGGCATCTCCAGCTCGGCCACAGCGCCGGGCACGGCGGTGAAGGTCGACGGCATCACCGGTGGATCGGTAACCTTCAGCGGCAATGTCACCTCGACCGGCACCGGCAATCTCTTCAACATCGGCTCGACGACGGCACCCACCGGCGGCACGGTCAGCTTCACCGGCTCGACGCTGACGGCGACGGGCGGTGGCGGTGCGGTGATCGGCGGGCTCGGCGTTGGCGCGACCTTTAACGCCACCGCGGCGCTTTCCGTTACTAATGCGACCGGCAACGGCCTGTCGGTCGCCAATGTCGCCGGCAGTGCCACCTTCGGCGCGGTGACGGTGAGCGGCGCCGGCGCCAACGGCATCGACATTTCAGGCAATTCCGGCTCTGTCACCCTCGGCACGACCAAGGTGACGATGGGTGCCGCCGCCAACACGGCCGGCATCAATTTCGCCGGCACCAATGCCGACGTGACCTTCGGCACGACGACCATCGACAATGTCGGCGCCAACCAGACCGGCATCGACTTCAGCGGTTCCGCCACCACGGCCGATTTCGGCCTGACGACGATCACCGGCCTTGGCGATCTGACCTCGCGCGGTATCGACCTGTCGTCGACATCAGGCAACAAGGTCATCACCTTCCTGCAGGGCTCCAAGATCGACAATCTTGGCGTCGGCGTCGAATTGTCGTCCGGCGGCACCACCGCGACCTCGGCCAACGCCACCTTCACCTTCGGTGACGGCGATTCCACCGACGGGCTGGAATCCTTCATCATTGCCGCCGCCGGCGGCTTTACCGTCAACACGGTCGGTCTCGATCCGACGCTCGGCAATTACGATTTCGACGACGTGTTCTTCACCGGCAGCGCCAATCTGGCAACGGCGCCCGGTTCGGTCACTCTGGTCTCGCAGTCGGGCGGCTTCATCGCCCAGGGCACGACCGGCAATCTCAGCATGGGCGTCAACACCATTTCGCTCGCGGCCGCCGATGCGCTGACCGGCGCACAGAACTTCGCCTTCGTCGGTACGATCAATCTCGGCGCCACCACCTTCACGCTCGATTCTGGCCAGACGATCACCGGCTTCGGCAACAACAACGTCGTTTCGACCGGCACGATCCAGCCGGCCAATGTCCAGGGCAATCTCGGCGCCACCGGCGGCAACATCTCCGGTGACGAGGCCGTGGTCAGCGGAACGGCCAACCTCATGCAATTGCTCGGCGACAACGCCGTACGCCACACCGCCTTCGACTTCAGCAGCGCCACCGGCGCTGCCTTCCTCATCGACCAGAGTGCGGTCGGCTTCAGCAATGCCAGCGGCATCACCATCGAAGGCGTGACGATCATCAATGTCGCCGCCGGCCAGACGGCGATCAAGGTCGTCGGCCTCGACAGCAACCTGACGGTCATCAACAACAACATCAACGTTGCCGGCACGCTGCTCGACGTCAATGGCGGCACAGGCACCATCTCTGTGTCGCGCGGCATCCTGCCCAACAGCGCGACACCGGGAACGCTGACCGGCGGCGGCATCAATATCGCCAATCGCACCGGCGGCGCGGTGACCTTCACCGACCAGGCGACCATCACCGGCGGCAATGGCGTCTCGATTTCGGGCGGCAGCGCGGCAGCCGCGGTCAATTTCAACGGCGGCCTCGACATCACGACATCCGCCACCACCGGCCTCAGCCTCTCGGGCCTCAATGTCCTGACCGTCGCCAATGCCGGCTCGACGACGATCAATGCGACGGGCCAGACGGCGCTGTCGCTGCAAGGCACGCTCGGCGCCGGCGGCGTCAACTTCGACAGCATCACCTCAAGCGGCGGCACCAGCGGCATCATCCTCAACGGCGTCACCGGGGCGGTGAATGTTTCCGGCGCGACGAGCATTACCGGCACCAGCGGCTTCGGCATCGACATCACCGGCGCCAACACCGGCACGTTCACCTTCGGCGCGGTGACGGTCAACAACACCGCCACGGCCGGCGGCGGCATCCATGTGGTATCCGGCACGGTCAACGTCACCGGCCTCGCCAACATCGATACGACGAGCGGCGTCGGCCTGTCGCAGAGCGGCGGCACGACCAGCTTCACCGGCGGCCTGACCATCGACACGACGACCGGCACCGGCATTGCCGGAACCGGCGGCACGATGGGCATCACCGCCACTGGCGGCGCCGAGACCGTGAATTCGACTCTCGGCCAGGCGATCAGCCTCTCAGGCGTCGCGGCGACCATCGCGTTGGACTCGACGTCATCGGGCGGCGGAACAAACAATGTCAGCTTGAGCAATGTCAGCGGCACCGTGAATCTCGGCACCGGCGCGCTCGGCGGCGCGTCGGGCGTGGCATTCCTGCTCAACGGCGGCGCCGCGACCGTCAGCTATGGCGGCACGGTCACCAAGACCACCGCCGGCAATGTCGTCGACATCTCCGGCGTCACCGGCGGCACGGTCACGCTGTCAGGCAACCTCAGTGCCACCGGTGGCTTCGACAACGGCATCGATGTCCACACCAACACCGGCGGCACGTTCAATTTCAACGGAGCCATGACGCTTTCCACCGGCGCCAGCCCGGCAGTCAGTCTGATTGCCAACACCGGAGCCGTGATCAATTTCGGCGGCGGATTGGGGATCACCACCACCTCCGGTACCGGCTTCAATGCCACCGGCGGTGGCACGATCAGTGTCACCGGCGCCAACACGATCTCGACCGGCAGCGGCACCGCGCTGAACCTCAACGGCGTGACCGTCGGCACCGGCGGCGTCAACTTCAACTCCATCTCCGTCAATGGCGCAGCGACCGGCATCGCGCTGAACAACATCGCCTCGTCCGGCGGCGGCGCCATCGCGCTCGGCACGGTCAACCTGCAAGGCATCACCTCGCGCGGTGTCGATGTTTCCGGCACGCTGGGCGCGGCACTGTCCTTCACCAACCTCGACATCGGCCTCAACAGCACCACGGGCGTCGCCTTCGATCTCAATGGCGCAACCATCAATGCGGCGGTGACAGCCGACGATTTCGACGTCACCAACGCGGCCGCGGCCGGCACCTCGATCGGTGTCGACCTGCGCGGCGCCATCGGCGGCCAGACGGTGCGCCTAGGCGATGCCGTGGTTGGCGGCGCCAGTTCGAGCATTGCCGGGGTCAACACCGGCGTGTTCCTCAACAGCACGACGAACCTTGCCTTCGTCTATGGCGACGGCGAGTCGGCGACGGACCAGAATTCGACCATCAGCGCCAATGTCGGCATCGACGCCGCCAGCGCGCCGGTGGCCGGCACCTACAATTTCCAGGATGTGAACTTCCAGGCCAATCCCGGCAACGGCTTTGGCCTCGGTAAGATCTATTTCGTCGGCGCGACAGCCACCGGCGACGGCACCGGCCGCGACCAGAACAATCTGGCGACGCTGACCACCGCGGAAGCGGCGGCGGTCGCCAGCGACATTCTCGTCCTCGTCAACGATGGCGGCGCCATCACTGCGGCAGGCAGCAATGGCAACGACACGCTGGTGCTGCTGGCCAACGAACAGGTGCGCGGCTTCGACAATGGCAACATCAATCTGGCGCTGACGGTGCCGTCGACCATCCAGCTCGCCAGCAACAGCCTCTCGATCGCCGACCAGACGCCGGGGGGCACCACCACGCTGACGACCACCGACGGCAACAACGTCATCACGCTGGGCGCCAGCGGCAACATCATCGACGGCTTTATCATCGATGGTAACGACGGCACGGGCTTGAATGCCGCGATCGGCATCAGCGGCTCCGTCACCGCGAACGCCACGATCAGCAACATGACGATCAGGAACTTCACTGCCGCCGATATCGACTTCGGCACCGGCGCCACCGGCACCACGACGCTGACCAATCTTACCCTCTCTGCCGGGGCGGCCACGACCGCCATCAAGTTTGGCGCCGCCACCGGAACGGTCACCGCTACCAATGTCGATACCACGGGGGGTAGCGGCCTGTCCGTTGTCGGCGGAAATGCGGCGTTCATCTTCGACAGCACGAGCTCGACCAGCAGCGTCGCCGGCACCGCTGTCAGCATCACCAATCGCACCGGGGGCAGCTTCGGCTACGCAGGCACGATAACGACGGGCGTCACCGCCGGCGGCATCGTCATCTCCGGCGCGACTGGCGTAAACACGGTCAGCTTTACCGGCGCGGTCACTCACAACGCCACCGGCGCCGCGGTCTCGATCAACAATGGCGGCTTGGCCTCGACCGTCAGCTTCGCCAATCTCGCCATCACGACGGGCTCCGTCAACACGGCCTTCACCGCGACCAATGGCGGCACGGTCAATGTCACCACCGGCTCGATCAGTGCAGGCGCGCAAGCGGTCAACCTCAACGGTATCGCAGCCGGCATCAATTTCACCTCGATCACCTCAGGCGGCGGCGTCAACAATGTCGCGCTGACGAACGTCACCGGCACGGTCGATCTTGGCTCCGGTGCGCTGAGCGGCGCGACTGGCGCGGCGTTCCTGGTCAGCGGCGGCACGGCCAACATCAGCTATGCCGGTTCCGTCACCAAGACGACCGCAGGAAACGTCGTCAGCATCTCCAGCCGCACCGGCGGTACCACGACGCTGTCGGGAAATCTCAGCGCTACCGGCGGCGTTGCCAACGGCATCCTGGTCAATGGCAACACCGGCGGCACGATCAACTTCTCCGGCGCCACCAAGACACTGACCACCGGCGCCAACAACGCCGTCGATCTGACGACGAATGCCGGCACAGCGATCAATTTCAGCGGCGGCGGCCTAGCCATCACCACCACCTCCGGCATCGGCTTCAATGCCTCCGGCGGCACGATAACCGTTACCGGCTCGGGCAACACGATTTCGACCGGCAGCGGCGTCGCGGTCAACATGGACACCGTCGCCGTCGGTGCGGGCGGCGTGACCTTCGCGTCCACCAACAAAGGCGCCGGCGGCACCAGCGCCGTCATCCTCGACACCGTCACCGGTGCCGGAGCGATCGATCTCGGCACCGGCGCGCTGATCGGCGGCACCAGTGCCGTGATCCGTATCGGCGATGGCGCCGGCACCGCCAACAGCGGCGGCACGGCGGCCTTCACCTATGCCGGCACGATGACCAGCGGCAGCGGCCGTGGCATCGACATCCAGGATCGCGCCGCGGGCGCGGGCAACATCACGCTGTCGGGCAACATCACGCACAATGTCGGCGGCCAGACCGGCATCTTCCTCGATGACAATGCCGCCGGCACCATCACCTTCTCCGGCGCGTCGAAGTCGATCACCTCGACGACGGCGAACGGCGTCAGCCTGAGCGACAATGCCGGCGTGACGATCAACTTCACCAATGGCGGGCTGGTCATCAGCACCACCAGCGGCATCGGCTTCAACGCCACCGGCGTGGGTCCGGCGGCCACCACCGGCGGCACGGTGACGGTGCAAGGCACCGGCAACACGATCACGTCCACTACCGGCACGGCGCTCAACGTCGTCAACACGACGATCGGTGCGAGTGACGTGACGTTCCAGAGCATTTCGGCCAACGGCGCCGTCAACGGCATCGTGCTCAACAACACCGGCGCGAGCGGCGGGTTGACGGTGACCGGCGACGGCGCCACATCAGGCGGCCAGCTCGTGCTCAACGGCACTGGCGGCACGATCCAGAACACCACCGGCGACAGCGTGGTGCTGACCAACGCGTTCAACATCAATCTGCGTCAGATGAACATCACCAATGCCGGGCTGGACGGTGTGCAGAGTATCGGCGGCGGCAATATCAAACTGTCGGCCGTCAACATCACCAATCCCGGCGCGTCCAACCCGTTGTCCGATGGCTCGAGCGGCAACCCGGCAGGCTTTGGTGGCGGCAATGGCTGGTTCGCCCAGAACATCACCGGCGTCAACGCCTTCGACAACAACTCCAAGGTCTCCGGTTGGCAGTCGTCGCAGTCGAACGGCGTCTTGCTCTTCAACACCAACACGAGTTTCACCTCGTTCACGGTCGATCATGCGCTGTTCACCACCTCGGCGACCGGCGCCGACGGCTTCCTGGCCAACCTGTTCGGGACGACCTCCGGCACAGTGAACGTGACCAGCAGCGAATTCACCCTGATCGATCAGGACGCCGTGCAGATCAGCAACCAGGGTTCCGGCACCGTCAACGCCATCGTGCAGAAGAGCAATTTCCACGATGCGGACAATACAAGCGGCGACGGCAACAACACGCTATATCTGTCCAATTCCGCCAACGGCGTCCTCAACTTCACCATTGGCGGACCGACCGCGGCCGACGGCAACACCTTCCACAATCTGGCGAGGTTGACGACCTTGGCTGGCGTCGTTCAGGTCGACGCTGCCGGTGGCAGCGCGGCGACACCTGATGGCGGGCAGATCAACGGCTCGATCCGCAACAACACCATCAGCAACGATGTCGGCTTCGTGAATGGCCGCCGCGCCATCGACGTCCAGGTCGAGGCGGACTCACACGATCTCGGAAAGCTCGCTGTTCTGATTTCCGACAACACGATCAACAACGTCTCCAAGCAAGGCGTTCACGTCTCCGTCGTCTCCGTCGGCGGCGGCAGCGTCACCGATGCCAACTGGACCATCCAGAACAACCATATCGGCGACACGTCGCCGGTCGGCACCGAGGGCAACGTCGACAGCGGCTCGGCCATCGAGTTCGAAACGAACTTCGATTCATTTACGAGCGGCGCCGATATGGTCAACAACCTGCTGATCCAGGGCAACATCGCCGTCAACAACGCCAACAACGCAACCGGCGCAACATTTGATATCAGCAATATCGGCGGCACGGCGGCGTCGGGGACGACGGCGGTCCTGAACGCCACGATCCTCAACAACACGCTGACCAACAACAGCACAACCGGTGGCCATGTTCTGGACGTCCTCAACAGCAGCGCCGGCGACGGCGAGACGCTCAACCTCAACATATCGGGCAACAACACCACGCTCGGCGCATCGACGCTCGGCGAAATCCGGCTGCGGCAGCTGAACGGGACATTCAACATCCAGGGCGGCATCGGCGCCGTCAGCGGCAACAATAACGGCGATACGCTCTCGCAGACTGGTTCTTTCGGGACCGTCGGTTCCGTCACGCTGCCGAGTCTGCCGACCGGCGGTTTCTAGGGGTAGTTCGCCTCGTCAGCGCAACAATCCGTCAGGATTGGCGCTGGCCATAGTCGATGCAAAGAGGCACGCCAGCCAGGACAGAAGTCGGTGGCGGCGGGACTGTTTCGTATTGCGTGAGTCCGCCACGCTGACGCAAATTTAAATAAAAGCAAAGTCAAAAAAATTTTTTTATTTGCACCTTGCGTGACGTTGCGTAAATTAGAAGTATCTGTTTGGTATGGATCGAAATCGAGGGAGCGACGATGTCGGAACCATTTCTTTCCGAAATCAGAATCATGTCTTTTGTGTTCGCGCCGAAGGGCTGGGCGCTTTGTAATGGGCAGTTGCTGCCCATCAACCAGAACCAGGGGTTGTTTTCGCTGCTGGGGACGACGTTCGGCGGCGATGGTCGCGTGAATTTCGCGCTGCCCAACTACCAGGGACGCGCGCCGATCCACGTCGGCGGCGGTCATACACTCGGCGAGCGTGGCGGCGAGCCGGCCCATACGCTATCGATCTCGGAATTGCCCACGCACACGCACATGATCAATGCCAATAGCAATCCCGGAGGGGTCGCCAATCCGAATGGCGCGATTCTCACCAAAGCTCCGGCCAACACCTACGGCACAGCCAGTCAGCTGGTGGCCATGGCGCCGGCTTCGGTCTCGAATACCGGTGGCAGCCAGGCGCATCTCAACATGCAGCCGTTTCTGACGTTGAGCTTCTGCATTGCCCTGCAGGGCATCTTTCCGTCGCAGAATTGAGGGAGCGCAACCATGGGACAACCCTATGTAGGCGAAGTTCGTATATTTGCCGGCAATTTCGCGCCGGCCGGCTGGATGTTCTGCAGTGGACAACTTCTGCCGATCTCAGAGAATGAGACTTTGTTTCAGTTGATCGGCACCACCTATGGTGGCGACGGGGAAAGCACGTTCGCACTGCCGGATCTGCAAGGGCGCCTTCCGATCCATCAGGGCAACGGCTTTATCCAGGCCGAAACCGGCGGCGTCGAAACGGTGACGCTGACGGTCACCCAGATCCCGGCGCATTCGCATGCGCCGTTGGGGTCCACAGCGACGGCCACGTCGCAGCTGCCGACCAGTTCGGTATTGGCCAATACGCAGGCTCAGACCTACTACAATCTTGCCGACAACGCGTCACCCATGGCTGCCAATGCCATCTCGAGCACGGGCGGCAGCCAGCCGCATGACAATTTCCAACCCTACCTTTGTGTCAATTTCATCATCTCGCTGTTCGGGATATTCCCCTCGCAGACTTAAAGAGGTCCGTCATGGCCAACCCGTTCGTCGCCGAAATCCGCATCTTTCCGTTCAATTTCGCGCCCACGGGATGGGCTTGGTGCGACGGGCAGTTGCTGCCGCTGTCTCAGAACACCGCCTTGTTCTCACTGCTCGGCACCACCTATGGCGGCAACGGCAAGAGCAATTTTGCCTTGCCTGATCTTCAGGGTCGCGCGCCGATGCACCCCGGGCAAGGGCCCGGCCTGTCGTTGCATGATCTCGGTGAGACTGGCGGTTCCGAGACCGTGACGCTGCTCGAAAGCGAGATGCCGGCCCATGCGCATACCATGCTGGGCGCCGAAGACGATGGCTCCTTCAAGACACCCCAAGGCAATTTCGTGGCGGCGGGCAACCAGATGTATCTGGGCTCAAACCCAGCCATCAATGTCCAACTGGCGCCGGAAGCGCTCGCGCCTGCCGGCGGCGGCCTGCCGCACAACAACATGCAGCCCTATCTCACCTGCTATTTCTGCATCGCGCTGCAGGGCGTATTCCCGTCACGGCCCTGATTTTTCGATGAACGACTTTCGCGTGGTGGTTTCGGCCGGCTGGGTACGGTCGGCTGGCGCCGGACTGACGTTTCGTCCGATGACGGATGCCGATCTGCCATTCCTGTCACGGGTCTATGCCTCGACCCGTGCCGAAGAACTGGCCGTGACATCCTGGACCGAGGCGCAGAAGACCGCATTTCTCGACATGCAGTTTCGGGCACAGCACACACATTACCGGCAGCATTATGCGCAAGCCGACTGGCTGGTGGTGATGTTTGGCGCCGACGACATCGGCCGCCTCTATGTCGAGCGTTGGCGGAACCAGTATGGCATCATCGACATCTCCTTCCTGCCGGCGTATCGCGGCAAGGGGTTCGGCGCGGCACTGCTCACCGATCTCATCGATGAGGCTGCCGCCATCGGCAAGGCGGTCTCAATCCATGTCGAGAAGAACAATCCGGCGCGGCGGCTCTACCAGCGCCTTGGCTTTGCTGTCGCCGAGGACAAGGGTGTCTACGACCTGATGGTTCGTTCGCCGGGCTGATCGTCACGCGCCGCGATACCAGGATACGATGGTGAAACGTTCGTTGCGGGTGACCGGGGTGACTTCGTGCGTCGTTTCCGAACGAAATGCGACGAGAGAGCCCGGCAGCGCCGGCATGGCGACGCGCAAATCCGGACCGCTATACGGACCATGCAGGACCAGCGAGCCGCCTGTGTAGCTTTCGGGCGTGGGATCGTCCGATTGGCGGTTGAGAAAGATCACCGCCGAGATTTTTCTGAATCGCGACTCGTCGTGAACGAGCGGCGTGTTGCCATCCTGGTGCGGGACGAAGAAATCGCCTTCCTGGTAGTGGAGGAACTGGGGTTTTTCAACGTGGCCGAGCGCGACGCCGAAATGCTGCTCCAGCGCTGCCTTCTGCTGCGCCAGCAGCATGTTCACCAGCGCTTCGGTCGCCGGCGAGACCTCGGCGCGCCTGGTCCTGCGAACCTCCGACCATTCCGGCTTCTGGCCCGCGCGCCCCATCAGGCCGGCCGGGCCGCCGCAGCCAGCCCTGATTTCCGCGCACAGCGCACTGCACGCTGCTTGGTCAAACACGCCTGCGATCTCGATAAAGTCGATCATGTCTCCAGCCGTCCTCAGCTGCGGAGTGCCCTGTTGGTCCGATCGTCGCTCTGATTGGCCGGATCGCCCGAAAATCAGTTGAAGACGGCCTCATAGACATAGCCGGTCGCGTCGACCGAAACCGGCACGATGAAGATGTCGTCGGTGATGGCGTCATTGGTGAAGTGGTAGGTGGCCTGGGGCAGCCCTATGTCGCGCGGCCCTTTGAACATCAGCGCGAAGCCGCCGCCGGGGCGCGGGCTGGCGACGATCTGGCGAACCGCGGTCAGTTCGAGGGAAACCGACCTGCCGCCAATCGCAATACCGAAAACCGACCCGACCGCACGTTCGAAATCCGCTACAGAAGCCATGCTGTTCGCCCTATCTGCCCGCACAAAACGGCAATGTCGCCGCTTCGCGGCAAGCTGTCCATAGCCGCCTGGCGCCTTCCGGAATTTACGCGCGCAAAACTGTCGTGCCAACCCGCACTACTTCGAATCCATGCACGCTCCTTTGCCGACGCAAGTGTCAGCGAAACAAAAAAACGATTTCGACTTTTCGGCATCATGCGTTAATTGAACCGACGCGATCGGGTGGCGGCAACAGGGAGACGGGCAATGGCTGACAGCGAGACAAAGCCGGCACCGGCAGCGGAAAACGCGACGGGCGCTGCCTTGCCGCTGTTCTACGCCAGGCCCGAGGCGCTTAACCCGCTGCGGCACGGTTCGCTCGGCCTGACCGCGCGGACCGACTTCTCCTTCGCCCGCTCCGCCAATGCCATTCCGGTGGTGGCCTCGGAAATGCCGGCGGCGATGCGCTCCTATCCGATCGTCTTCGTCGGGGCGGCCAAGGCGCCGGTGATCATCACCGGCCTGCGCCAGAACGAGAACCTGTTCGTCGATGCCAGCGGCAAATGGACGGAGCCGCACTACATCCCGGCCTATGTCCGCCGCTACCCCTTCATCCTCGCCGACGACAGCAAGACATCTGGGCGGCTGACGCTGTGTGTCGACCGCGCCAGCGAGCGTGTTGTCGACCAGCTGCTGGCGCCATTCCGCGACGAAGGCGGCAAGATGGCGCCGTTCTTCAACGGCACCGAGCCGACCGAGGCGACGAAACAGGCGCTCGCCTTCTGCAACCAGTTCCAGATCGACTTCAATGCGACCAGGGCGATGGTCGAGAAGATCGACGCGCATGGGCTGTTCGCGCCGCGCCAGAGCAAGGTGACGCTGGAAGGTGGCGAGATCCTCAACCTCACGGACTTCCAGGTGATCGACGAGCCGGCCTTCAACAAGCTGAGCGACGAGGCTTTTCTTGACCTGCGCAAATCGGGCGCACTGGCGCTGCTCTATTGCCACCTCGCGTCGAGCAACAGCTGGACGTCGCTGGTCTATCAGGCGTCGGCGCGAGCGAAGTAGCGCGCTGGCCGACATCGCAGGCGCTTTGCCAAAGTACCCGGCGCGAGGCGCCGTTCAATTCATGCGAATTTCTGATCCGCCAGCAGCGGCATCTCAACGCCGCGCCGCAATCCCGTCGCGACAACCGACACCCTGAACTTTCCCGCCAGTGCCCGGTCGAATATGGCGCCGACGATGATGTCGGCGTCGGCGTCGACCTCCTCGCGGATGCGGGTGGCGGCCTCGTCGACCTCGAACAGCGTCATGTCCATGCCGCCGGAGATCGAGACCAGCACGCCCTTGGCGCCGATCATCGAGGCTTCATCGAGAAGCGGGTTGGCGATTGCCGCTTCGGCAGCCCGCTTGGCGCGGCCTTCGCCAGTGGCTTCGCCGGTGCCCATCATGGCGCGGCCCATGTCGCGCATCACGGACTTTACGTCGGCAAAGTCGAGATTGATCAGGCCTTCCTTGACGATGAGGTCGGTGATGCAGCCGACACCCGAATAGAGGACGCGGTCCGCCATGACGAAAGCGTCGGCGAATGTGGTCTTGGCATCGACGATCCTGAACAGGTTCTGGTTGGGGATGACGATCACCGTATCGGCGCATTCGCGAAGCCGCTCGATGCCCTCTTCGGCCGATTGCATCCGGCGTTTGCCTTCGAAGGTAAACGGCTTGGTGACGACGGCCACGGTCAGAATTCCCGCTGCCCGCGCGGCCTGCGCGATGACAGGCGCGGCACCGGTTCCGGTTCCGCCACCCATGCCGGCGGTGACGAAACACATATGCGTTCCCGCCAGATGGTCCATGATCTCGTCGATCGATTCCACGGCTGCGGCGCGGCCGACTTCGGGCAGGGACCCGGCGCCCAGACCTTCGGTGATGTGAGCGCCCAACTGGATCAGCCGCGATGCCTTCGACATGGTCAGCGCCTGGGCATCGGTGTTGGCGACGATGAATTCCGCGCCCTGCAGGCCCTCGGCGATCATGTTGTTGATGGCGTTGCCGCCACCGCCGCCGACGCCGACGACCGTTATCTTCGGCCTCATCTCGGAGATTTCCGGCCTGGTCGCGGTGTTCATTGCCGTTTCTCCCTGGGAAAGCGTGGTCGACATGATCGTTGCCGGCACCCGCACGAAAACTTGGTCGTGAGGGATGCCAGAATCAGGCTCGTGGCCATGCCACAGGGAATCAGAACGCGGAGTCTGCGGCAAGGTGCAATGCACGTTGCCGATGTCACACGGAAGGTGAATTCGGGGTTTTGCCGGTGAAATGAACGACAATCTCGCGCCACATGGATTATTGTGGCGCCTTCGTGCACCATCAAAACCGTCTTCACCCAGGGTCAATTCATGGCAAATCCACCGCGCCGACCGACAAATCCAATGGAGGCTGCCGAAGCCGCCTTCAAACCCATCAAGAAACCGGCGGCGCCGGTTCGTGAAGCATCAGCCGCGCCCAATGTCAGAGAACTTGTTTCAATCAGGATCGACCGTGCCGTGCTGGATTATTTTCAGGAGGATGGGCCCGGCTGGCAGGATCGCATCAACGACGCGCTACGGAAGGCTATAGCCGGCAAGCCGATCGTCTGACCGACTGACCTCGGTCAGTGCAGGCCGAACTCGCGCAGCAGTTCTTCGCGATAGCGCACGAACCGGCTTTCGCTGCGGTCACGCGGGCGGGGCAAGTCGACATCGATCAACCGTGCCGCGCCGCCTTTCTCCTTGGGCAGGATCAGCACCCGGTCGGCAAGATAGATCGCCTCTTCCAGATCATGAGTGACCATGACCATGGTGACGTTCTCCTCGCTCCAGATGCGGGCCAGTTCCTCCTGCATGCCGATCTTGGTCATGGCGTCTAGCGCGCCGAGCGGTTCGTCGAGCAGCAAGATTTCCGGCTGCACGGTCAGTGCCCGGGCGATGCCGACGCGCTGCGCCATGCCGCCCGAAAGCTGGCTCGGCCAAGCATCGGCGAATTCGGCGAGGCCGACAAGCGCGATGTAGAAGCGGGCTCTTTCCTCGGCGTCGGCCTTGGCCACGCCGCGCACTTCGAGGCCGAAGGCGACATTGCCGAGCACCGTCAGCCAAGGCAGTAGGCGCGGTTCCTGGAAGATCACCGCGCGCTCGGCGCCGACGCCGTGAACCGGTCTGCCGTCGATGGCGACGCCGCCGCTGTCGGCTGCCTCCAGCCCGGCCAGGATGCGCAACAGCGTGGTCTTGCCGGAGCCGCTGGCGCCGACAATGACCAGGCATTCACCGGAGCGGACGTCGAGGTTGAGCGTCCTCAGTACGGCAAGCTGACGCCCGCCCAGCGTGAAGGATTTGGAGAGGTCGCGGATCGAGACCTCTCCGCCGCGGTTGGTGCCAGTCATTTCAGCGCTCAGTTCGTCTTGGTTTCGCCGGGCCGGTACAGGATGTCGGCGGCCTTCAGCTTGCCCTTGGCCAGGCGACCGTCGCGCTCCAGCACGGCGACCCAGAAATCGATGTCGCGGTCGTCCGCCTTCGCCCCTTCGCGCAGGCCAAAGCCGGTCCAGTATTTGGCGAGATCGCCATTTTCGCCGCGCTTGTTGAGAATGTCGGCGAGCACCTTGCGAGCTTCGTCCGGGTTCTGCCGCGACCAGTCGGCGGCGCGGGCCGACTGCTCGACGAAGTTGCGCGCGGCGTCCGGGTTGGCGGCAATGAAGTCGCGCCGCAGCACGACGAAGCCGCCGGCGAGTTCACCCAGCACGTCGGTGTCGTTGAACACGCCGCGCACGCCGCCATTGGCGACCAGCGCGCCGGCGAAGGTCGCCTGCCAGTAGCCCAGCCCGGCGATATCGACCTGGCGCGAGCGCAAAGTTTGTTCGAGCTGCGGCCCGGGCACGACGACAAGGTTGGCGGCATCCGGCGGCAGGCCGACGCTGTGCAGCGCCTCGCGCACCGTATAGTCGAGATGGGCGCCAAGCGTGTTGACCGAGATGGTCTTGCCGGCGATGTCGGCGATCGATTTGATCGGGCTGTCTTCCAGCACGTAGAAGACGCTTTTGACTTGGCTGTTGATGCCGTTGCTCGGATAGGCGGCGACGAAGTCGTTGCCGCCGGAGATCGAATTGATCACCGCGGCGGTGGCGGCCGAACCGAGGTCGACGCTGCCGGAGGAAAGCGCAAACAGCGATTCCGGGCCGCCGGCGGCATAGCCGACATTCTCCAGCTCGATGCCAAGGTCTTTGAAATAGCCGAGCTCGTAGGCCAGCTCATGCGGGGAGATGCTGCCCCGGCTGGCGAGGTAACGGAACTTGACGGCTGCGGCTTGCGCAAAGGCGAAGCGGGGCAGGCCGGCAGCGATGATGCCGGCGGCAATCGGTGCACCGGCAAGCAGGGAACGACGAGTGATTTTCATGGTCCGATCTTTCCTAAGTCGAGAGGAGGGGCAGGCCGAGATTGAGAGGGTTGGTCAGTTGACGGGATTGCTCCAGCGGCACAGCCGCCGCTGCAGGACAACCAGCGCCTGGTTGGCGATCAGGCCGAGGCCGGCGAGGATGACGATCGCCGCGAACATCAGCGGGATCTGGAAATTGTATTGCGCGTTCATCACCTGGAAGCCGATGCCCTTGTTGGCGCCGATCATTTCAGACGCGATCAGCAGCAAGAGCGCCGTGGTGGCACTCAGCCTCAATCCAACGAAGATCGAGGGAATGGCACCGGGCAGCACGACGCGGCGGAACACGGTGAGCCGCGTCGCGCCATAGACGCGCGCCATTTCCAGCAGCTTTGGATCGACTTCCTTGACGCCGCTGGTGGTGTTGAGCAGCAGCGGAAACAAAGTCGCCCAGAAGATGACGAAGATCTTGGAGGTTTCGCCCAGCCCCAGCAACAGGATGAACACCGGGTAGAGCGCCAGCGCCGAAGTCTGCCGGAACAGCTGCAGGATCGGGTCGAGCGCGGTTTCGACGGCGCGCACCTGGCCCATGAACAGGCCGAGCGGAATGGCGACCGCAACGGCAGCGGCGAAGGCAATGCCGGCGCGCTGCAGGCTGATGGCGATGTCGCCGAGCAAGATGCCGCCGGCGAGTCCTTTCCACAGGGCGGCAACGATCATGTCGACCGGCGGCAGCACCGCCGCATTGACCCACCCGACGCTGCTCGCGACCTGCCAGAGCGCCAGGAACCCTAGAAGAACGCCGTAGCGCGACAGGAAACGGACGGCCGCCCGGCCGCTGGGTCGCAGGAAGTCAGTGTCTACGCCGGTTCCGCTGCGGCGTGCGCCGATCGTGATCGGCCGTTCGATGTGCTGCAAAGTCATCGTCTTGCCCTTTCTTGGAAGATTGTTGGCGCGCCGGAGGATTATTCGGCAGCCAGCACGGTCGAGCGTGCTGATGTCCACGGGTTTTCCGGCCGCCTGAGGCCAAGGTTCTCGCGCAGCGTCCTGCCTTCGTAGGCGGTGCGAAACAGGCCGCGGCGCTGCAGCTCGGGGATGACGAGGTCGACGAAGTCGTCGAGCGCACCCGGAAGCCAGGGCGGCAGGATGTTGAAGCCGTCGGCCGCCTCGCTGGTGAACCATTCCTCCAGCAGGTCGGCCACCTCCGTGGCGCTGCCGACGATGGTGTAGTGGCCGCGCGCCGTCGCTACCCACTGGTAGAGCTGGCGGATGGTGAAGTTGTTCTCGTCGGCGATCTGGCGGATCAGCGCCTGGCGGCTTTTCATGCCTTCGGTTTCCTTGCTCGGCGGCAGCGGGCCATCGAGCGGATAGCCCCTGATGTCGAGTGTCTGGCCGGCCAAGCCGTTGAGCAAAGCAACGCCGTCCTCCGGCAGGATCAGGTCGTTAAGCTGCTGGTATTTCTCTCGCGCTTCTTCAGTGGTGCGGCCAACGAAGGGCGCCACGCCGGGCATGATCAGCACCTGGTCGGGATCACGGCCGACAGCGGCCACGCGCGCTTTGATGTCGCGGTAGAATTCCTGCGCCGTCTCAAGCTTCTGATGGGCGGTGAAGATGACCTCGGCCGAGTGCGCGGCGAGCCCGCGTCCATCCTCGGACTGTCCGGCCTGCACCACCACCGGATGCCCTTGCACCGGACGCGGCACGTTGAGTGGACCTTTGACGCTGAAATGCTCGCCCTTGTGGTCGACGTCGTGCAGCTTGTCCTTGTCGTAGAAGCGACCAGACTGCTTGTCGCGGATAAAGGCGTCGTCCTCCCAGCTGTCCCACAGCGCCTTGACCGTGTCGACATGCTCATGTGCCCTTGCATAGCGCTCGGCATGGTTGGGCTGGACATCGCGGTTGAAGTTCTGGGCGGTCTCATCACCGGCCGAGGTCACGACATTCCAGCCGGCGCGGCCGTTGGACAACAGATCGAGCGAGGCGAATTTGCGCGCAAGCGTGTAGGGCTCCTCATAGGTGGTGGATGCCGTGGCGATGAAGCCCAGATGCGTGGTCAGCGGCGCCAATGCCGCAAACAATGTGACCGGCTCGAAGCCGGCGATCTTGGCGTTGCCGCCCTCGCGAGCGCCAAGACCGACCGTCAGATTGTCGGCGAGGAAATAGGCATCGAACAGCCCGCGCTCGGCGGTCAGCGCAAGCTGCTTGTGGAACTCGAAATTGGTTGCGCCGTCGGCCGGCGCGTCGGGATGGCGCCATGCCGCGATATGCTGTCCGCCACCGGGCAGGAAGGCGCCAAGCTTGATCTGTCGGGACTTGCTGGGTCTGGTCATTGCGCTTTCCTTCTGGACGGTGCGGGAAGGGGATACTGGATTGTTGGCCGGTGACGCGGTTCAGGCGGCAACGCTGACACTGGCGGGCACCCCGACGATCCGGCTTGCCTCGGCGACCGCTTGCCGGGCGCGGGCCTGGATGGCCTCGGACACCAGCACACCATTGGCGAAGTCCTTGTCGGAGGCATAGATCGCGGTCGGCAAGGTCAGCGCCTCGAAGAAGCCGAACAAAGGTCGCAGCTGGTGTTCGACAATCAGCGAATGACGCTCGCCGCCGCCGGTCGCTGCGAGGATGATCGGCTTTCCCCTCAGGGATGACGGGTCGAGCAAGTCGAAGAAATGTTTGAAAAGTCCGGTATAGCTGCCTTTGAAGGTCGGCGAGCCGACGACCAGTATATCGGCGCCCAGCAATTGCTCGACGATGTTGCGGGCCGATGGATCGAGATCGGCAAGTCGCCTTGCCTGCGGGAAGGAAGGACCGAGATCCTCGATGTCGAAGACGGTCGAGGCTGCGCCGGTGTTTTGCGCCACTTCGCCGACGATGTGGCTGACGAATGCCTTGGTCTTCGACGGACGGGTCAGGTTGCCCGACACCCCCACCACCAGCTTTTTCGACATTTTGGGCTCCTCGCAAAGCGATCCATGTGCATTAAGACTACCGATTTTGTAGAATTAAATGAGCGAGAAGATTTCAAACCCAACCCGGCAAGCGGATTGAGTTTGCGGCAGGTCGCCGTTGATTGGATTATTCGTTGCGAAGGGGCGGCCTAGACGCTTTCGAGATAGGTCTCGAGCTCGAAGTCGCTGACATTGAGCGCGAACGTATTCAGCTCCTGGCGTTTGCAGGCGATGAAGGAGTCACGCAGGATGGCCGGGAAAATCTCCGCCACATGCTGCCCGCTTTCGAAGCTGGCGATTGCCGAGGCCCAGTCCGGCGGCAGCTTGGCCGGCGGCAGTCCCTGACCGTCATTGCCGGCGGGATCGCCCGGCGACAGCTGCCTTTCGATGCCGATCAGCGCCGCACCCAGGATCGCCGCCAGCACCAGATATGGATTGGCGTCGGCTCCCGAAACGCGATGCTCGATGCGGCGTGCGCTGGTCGGCCCACCGGGAATGCGGATTGCGACCATGCGGTTCTCATAGCCCCAGGCCACAGCGGTCGGTGCATAGGAGCGCGGCCGCAGCCGGCGGTAGGAGTTGAAGTGCGGCGCAAACACCAGCGTGCTCTCGGCCATGGCCGCAAGCAGGCCACCGACCGCATGGCGCATTGTTTCCGAACCCTGATCGCTGCCGTCGTCGAAGACGTTGCGACCTTCGGTATCGGTGAGGCTGAAATGGACATGAAAGCCGTTGCCGGCGCGGTCGCCATAGGGCTTGGCCATGAAGCAGGCGGCAAAGCCGTGCTTGCGGGCGATGCCCTTGACGGTGCGCTTGAACAGCACGGCATCGTCGGCGGCGCGCAAGGCATCGGCGACATGGTTCAGATTGATCTCGAACTGGCCGACACCGTTCTCGGCAATCGCGGTGTCGACGGGAATGCCTTGCGTGCGGCAGGCGTCGTAGACGTCGTGGATAAAAGCTTCGAAGTCGTCGATCTCGTCGATCGAAAGGGCGGCGTCGGAATCGAGCCGGCGCCCGGTGACCGGTGATACCGGTCCGACCGGCCGCTGCGATTGCGGGTCGACGAGATAGAATTCAAGTTCCGTGGCGGCGACCGGCGTCAGGCCAAGGGCTGCGTAGCGATCGAGGATGCGGGCCAGCGCCCGCCGTGGGTCGCCCAGGAACGGCGCGCCGGTTTCGTCGGCAAGCCAGAGCGGGACCAGGGCTGTCGGGTGTGCTGTCCAGCTGACAGGCAGGATGCCGCGTCCCGTCCATTGGCAAAGGCCATCGGCGTCGCCGGTCGAGAAAACCAGCGCATTGCCTTCGATGTCCTCGCCCCAGACGTCGAGCCCGATCAGCGAAAAAGGCATGCGCAGCTTGCCTTCCAGCGCCTTGCGGGCCTGTTCGACCGGGATGCGCTTGCCGCGCATGATGCCGTTCAAGTCGCACACCGCAGCCCTCAGGCTGTGGATGTCGTCCCTGCTTTCAAGCCAGTTCAAAACGTCCGCAATTGCATCGCTCAATTTCCGACCCCTGGTTTTTGAAGGTCGTAACCTCTTGGGTTACGATATCCCTGATAAAAATAGCTTCGTGAGTTTTCGAAAACCACTCTGGCTGTCGCCAGGTGCATTTCCTTTATTTTTTCAATTCACTAGCCGGGATGTCGGGAGGCATTTCAAAACCAATTGTGCGATCTGCGATCGCAACATAGCGACAATGTATGAGAAAGCCAAGCTGCCTTTGAGGACGGGTCATCAGTTTCGCGTTTCCGGAAACTTGACCTGCCGCAAGATATGCGCGGCACCCTCGTCGATATCGCGCATGATGGCGGCGCGCGCCCGCTTGCCATCCTGGGCCTCGATCGCCGCAACCGCTTCCTCGTGATAGTCGATGTCGAGAATGGAGGCGAGGTCGTCCTCGAAACCCATGGCCAGGTTCCTGAGAAACGGGCCGATCTGCATCCACACCGTCTCGATCAGAAAGATCATCTGTTCGTTGCCGCAATGGCGATAGATCGAGAACTTGAAATCGTGGTTCTTGCGCAGATAGTCGTCGATATCTCCCTTGCGGGCGGCCAGGGTCAGTTCGCTACCATGGCGGCGGATCGCCCGCAGATTGTTGCCATTGATGAGCCTTGTCGCAAGCTCGGTCGCCGAGCCTTCGAGAAGCGTTCGCACGGCGGTCAGCTGCGAAAAGCGTTCGGCCGAGATGATCGGCACCTCGACGCTGCCATTTGGCATCGGGCTCAATGCGCGCAGTGCTTGCAGCCGCATGAAGGCGCTGCGCACCGGCATGTCGCTGGTGCCCAGTTCCTTGGCCAGCTTGCGCGAGGTCAGTTTCTGGCCGGGCACGAACTGACCCGACATCAAGGCCCGGACGAGTTCCAGATAGACTTTCTCATGCAGGGGAACGGTGTCGACGGCGGTCAACCCGATTTGTGTTTTGTCAGCCATCGGCCACGCGCTGCTTCTTTGTTCTGAAATCTACACAGCTGGCGACATCCGCCGCCAGGTATCTTGCCCCGCCGAACGCGGCGTGAAGGCCGAAGTCAGCAATTTTCGAGCCCATGATAGGCGCGGCAAGCGCAGCGCCGCAAGCCGCGTCAGGATGCCTGTCGAGACATCAAATCTCTGGCGCTGCCGGTAGTCGCTGGCTCAATTCATCGACGAGAACACGCTTGTTTTCCGAGTAGTCGATGGGGACAACGACGAGATGGACGCCGCCGCCGGCGAACGCCTGCTCCAGAGAGGATCGGAGTTCGCCGATGGCGCTCACCCTGGTTCCCTTGGCGCCGTAGGCCTCGGCGTACCTGACGAAGTCGGGATTGCCGAATGTCATGCCGAAATCGGGAAACTCGTCGACCGCCTGCTTCCAGCGGATCATGCCAAAGGCGTTGTCCTCGATGAGCAGGACGACCAGGTTGAGCTTGAGCCTGACGGCGGTTTCCAGCTCCTGGCTGTTCATCATGAAGCCGCCGTCGCCGCAGACGGCCATGACGCGGCGTCCGGGATAGAGCATGGCGGCCGTCATCGCCGACGGCAGCCCGGCGCCCATGGTCGCCAGCGCGTTGTCGAGCAGCAGCGTGTTGGCGACCCGGGTGCGGTAATTGCGCGCGAACCAGATTTTGTACATGCCGTTGTCGAGCGCCAGAATGCCGTCCGCCGGCATGACCGCGCGCACGTCATGGACCAGGCGTTGCGGCGTGAAGCGGTCTTCGGTGGCGCGCGCGGCAATCCGGTTCAAGATGCCTTCGCGCAATGGCAACAAGGCTTGTGCGTTGGGGATGTTGCCTTCGACGCGCTGCGCGAGCAGGCTGAGCGAGGGGCCAATGTCGCCGATGACCTCGGTCTGCGGAAAATAGACCTGCTCGACATTGGCCGGCTGATAGCCGACATGGATCACCTTCGGCCCGTTGGCGCCCATGATGAAGGGCGGCTTCTCGATCGTATCGTGGCCGATGGTGATGATGAGGTCGGCTCGTTCGATCGCGTCATGAACATAGTCGCGTTCTGAGAGCGCCGCCGTGCCCATATAGAGCTCGGTTCCACCCGGCACGGTGCCTTTGCCCATCTGCGTGGTGAAATAGGGGATCTGAGTTCGCAGCACGAACTGGGCGAGGTCCGACGTCGACCTTGGTCGGGACGCCGCTGCACCCAGCATGATGAGCGGACGTTGCGCCTGCATGATCATCCGTGCGGCGCGATCAAGCGCAACCGGGCTCGCCAGGGGCAGTTCGACCGGGTGCGGGGGAACCAGGACCGCCTGTTCGCATTGCTCGGCCGCAATGTCTTCGGGCAGCTCAAGATGGACAGGCCCGGGACGCTCCTCCTCGGCCACGCGGAAGGCTTCGCGTACCAGGGACGGGATCATCTTCGGCGAGACGATCTGGCGCGAAAGCTTGGTCAGCGGCTTCATTGCCGCAACGATGTCGACAATCTGGAAGCGGGCCTGCCGTGACGACAGAATTCCCTTCTGCCCGGTGATCATGATCATCGGCATCGCCCCGAGCAGTGCATAGGCGGCGCCGGTCGAGAGGTTCAACGCGCCAGGGCCGAGCGTGGTGATGCAAACGCCGGGTCTGCCGGTGAGCCTGCCATAGGTCGCCGCCATGAATGCCGCAGCCTGCTCATGGCGGGTCAGGATGAGCTGGATCGACGATTTACGAATGGATTCGACGACGTCGAGGTTTTCTTCGCCCGGAATTCCGAAGATGCGATCGACGCCCTCATTCTCGAGGGCGGCAATGAGCAGGTCAGAACCCTTGTACACGAAGCAACTCCTGGAATGAACGGATCGGGTGAGACATTTTACTGGCGATAGAAATACAACTGAATCAGTAGGTTGTCGGTCAACTCGCTTTCCGGTCGTTCAACCTCACTGAGACGCCGAGACTGTTTTGAACATCAATTGACGTTAAATTAACATCGCGATATGGTTCATTTGGCCGGTATGGTGCCGATTCCATTCTTGTACCCCGTCGCTCATTGGTTGTCGTCAAATCCATGCGAAGCCGCTGCATCGAAAAATTCATGACGCCGGGAGGGCGCTGATCATGCCCTGCCTGCTCGGGATCGACAACGGCCTCACCGTCACCAAGGCGGTGATCTTCGATGCCGATGGCACGCAACTGTCGGTGGCTCGGCGGCGGGTGCCGCAATCGATGCCGAAGGCGCGCTGGGTGGAGCGCGACATGGCTGGTCTGTGGCAAGCGACCGCCGAGGCCATCCGCGAGGCGATTGCATTGTGCGGCCGGCCGCCCAGCGACATCAAGGCGGTGGCGGCGACTGCGCATGGCGACGGGGTCTATCTGCTCGACAAGGACCGCCGGCCACTGGGACCCGGGATCCTGTCGCTCGACAGCCGTGCGGGCGAGATTGTCGACAAATGGTCTCAAGGTTCGGTTTTCGACGAAGCGCTGGCGCTGACCGGCCAGGCGCCGCATGTGTCGGCGCCCTCGGCGCTGCTGGCCTGGATCCGGCAGAATGATCCCGACCGCTATGGGCGCATCGCTCATGTGCTGGCCTGCAAGGATTGGCTGCGCTTTTGCCTGACCGGCACGATCGGCACCGACCGGACGGAGGCCAGCACGTCATTCACGGATTTCCGCACGCAAGCCTTCGCGCCGGAAGCGATGCGCATCTTCGGCCTGGACAATCTTTTCGAGGCGCTGCCGCCAGTGGCGCATTCGGCCGACATCGTTGGACAGGTGACCGCCGAGGCCGCCGACATGACCGGCCTGTCCGAGGGCACGCCTGTCGCCTGCGGCCTGCATGACGTGACCGCATCCGCACTTGGCATGGGCGGCCATGAGGAGGGCACGCTCGCCATCGTCGCCGGCACCTATTCCATCAACGAAGTCGTTTCGTCGAAGCCGCGCGTCGACCGGCGCTGGTTCTGCCGCAACGCCATCGACGCCGGCCGCTGGAACAACATGGCGATCTCGCCGGCCTCGACCGCCAACTACGACTGGTTCCTCGACACGTTCTGCCGCGCGGAACAGGACAGGACGGATGGCGGCTCCATCCACGAATTGCTGGCAGCAGAAATCGACGCTGCGCTGAGAAAACCGTCGACCATCCTGTTTCATCCCTATCTGTTCGGCTCTCCCTATGGCGATGCCGCCAGCGGCAGCTTTGTCGGCCTGCATGGCTGGCACAATCGCGGCGATATGCTGAAGGCGGTTCTGGAAGGCATCGTCTTCAATCACCGCACCCATGTCGAAGCCCTGCGTGACGGCTTTGCTGTCAGAGAGATCCGTCTGACCGGCGGCAGTTCGCGCAACCCGGTCTTCGTGCAGATGTTTGCCGACGTGCTGAACGCCCCGGTCACTGTCACCTCGACGGATGAGACCGCCGCCCTGGGTGCCGCGCTTTGCGCGGGTGCCGCGGTCGGCTTGTTCAAGACGCCGCAAGAGGGGGCAAGGCAGGTCGGCATGACGGCGCGGACATATCAGCCCGCGCCCGCCTCCAGCGCTGTGTTCAATGAGCGGTTTTCGCTCTACGGCCGCATCGCCGAGCAGATGAAGGCGCATTGGCCGGAGATCGAAAGGCTGGCGCGGCCAGGAGGGAACGCATGATCAAGGCCGACGAACGACGCGAAGAGATCGCCGACTATGTGATCAAGCTCGGCCAGGTGCGCATCGACGATCTGGTCGAGCATTTCGGCGTGTCGCGCATGACCATCCACCGGCACATCGACCGACTGGCGCAGCAGGGCGTGCTGCGCAAGCTGCATGGTGCGGTGACGGTTCAGCCGTCCGGTCTCTACGAAAGCGCCTTCCGCTACCGTGTGACGGTCAACAGGGCCGAGAAGGATGCGCTGGCGCGGGCAGCGCTGGACTATGTCGAAGCCGGCCAGGTGGTGATGCTCGACGATTCATCGACGGCAAACGCGGTCGCGACGCTGCTGCTCGACGTCAAGCCGCTGACGGTCGTCACCAACAGCGTGTCGACGGCGGCGCTGATGATCAATGTCGACGACATCGATTTCATCTGTCTCGGCGGCCAGTATCACGGCACCTACAACGCCTATATCGGCATCGTCTGCGAGAACGCCGTGGCGCAGCTGCGCGCCAATGTACTGATCTGTTCGGCTTCGGCGATCACCGGAACCACGGCTTTCATCCAGGATCCGAATGTCGTGCGGGTGAAGCAGGCGATGATGGCCGCATCGGTCAAGCGCATCCTTTTGGTCGACCACGCGAAGTTCGACCGGATCGCGCTGCATGTCTTCGACGATCTGACCAGTTTCGACGCCGTGCTGGTAACCGAGGGCCTGGGCGACGCGCAGGCGCAGAGCCTCGAGCGGGCCGGCGTGAAGCTGCGCATCGTCAAGACGAAGGCGCCATGAGCCCAACCGACGGAGCAGGCACGGACAACGCCGCCGGGCGTGTCGCTACCATGGCTGCGACCGGCGAGGTCGACGTCGTCATTCTTGGCGCCGGCATCAACGGGGCAGGCCTGTTTCGCGACCTGTGCGCGCAAGGCGTCAGCTGCCTGATCGTCGACAAGGGCGATTTCGGCTCGGGCACCAGTGCCGCGCCGTCGCGGCTCATTCATGGCGGTCTCAAATATCTCGAAACCGGCGAGTTCGGGCTGGTGGCGCAGTCGACGCTCGAACGCAATCTGCTTCTGCAAAACGCGCCGCACTATGTCACTCCGCTGCCGACCGTCATCCCGATCTTCTCGTGGAGCAAGGGCATGCTGGCGGCGTTGCGAACGCTGTTCGGCTCGACCAGCGCGCCGCGCAGCCGCGGCGCCATCCTGATCAAGATCGGCCTGATGATCTATGATTTCTACGGTTCACGAAATCAGGTCATGCCGCGCCACAGCATGATCGGGCGCCGGCAGGCGCTTGGCGAGATGCCGGCGCTCAACCCGGCGATCGTCGCCACCGGCACCTATTACGACGCCAAGATAAGCCACCCGGAACGGCTGGTGCTGGAACTGATCCTCGACGGGCTGCAGGCAAACACAGCGTCCGCCAGCGCGAACTATACGGCGCTCGAGACTTCAACCGATGGCGTGCTCACCTTCCAGCGGGAAAATGGCAGTGCCTTTTCGGTGCGGCCGAAGCTGGTGGTCAACGCGGCCGGTCCATGGATCGATGACGTCAATGCGTTGCTTGGCGCGCCATCGAAGATGATCGGCGGCACCAAGGGCTCGCACATCCTGCTGAAGCACGACGAGCTGGTCAAAAGCCTGGCCGGGCGCATGCTCTATTTCGAGGCCGATGACGGCCGCATCTGCCTCGTCTACGACTATCTCGGCCTGGCGCTGGTCGGCTCGACCGACATCAAGGCCGACAATCCGGACGCGGTGCGCTGCGAACCGGAAGAAGTCGAGTATCTGCTCGACAGCGTGCGCACGCTTTTGCCAGGCATGGCGTTCGAGCGCGACCAGATCGTCTATGCCTATAGCGGCATCCGACCCTTGCCGACGTCCGAGGTATCGACGCCCGGACTGATCAGTCGCGATCATTCGGCGCCGGTCGCCGAGCCGGACGCCAACAGGCCGTTTGCGGTCATTTCGCTGGTCGGCGGCAAGTGGACGACGTTTCGCGGCTTTGCCGAGGAAGTCACTGATACCGTTCTCGGCCGCCTGCAGCGCAGCCGCAAGGTGTCGACGCAGTCGATGCCGATCGGCGGCGGCAGGGATTTTCCGGCCAATGCCGCGTCGCGCGCAGACTGGCTGGCTGAGGCAGTGCAGGCAACGGGCGCCGGGGAGGGGCGCCTCGACCAATTGCTGTCGCGCTACGGGACCACAGCAATGCGGATTGCCAAGTGGGCGCCGAATGATGAGGGGCGCCTGCCGGACTCCGACGGCTACGGCAAGGCGGAAATCGACTACATCGCGCGCAACGAATTCGTCGAGCATCTGGCCGATATCGTTATGCGCCGCAGCACCTTGGCGATAGGCGGTTCGCTGACAAGTCGCGATTTACAGGAGATTGCGTCGATCGCCGGGCGCGCGTTGCAGTGGAACGCTAAGCGCCTTGCGTGGGAAGTCGAAGCCGCTGCTGTCGAGCTCGAGGGCAGGAACCTGATGCGGCTGGGCTGATCGCGCCATCGCCGCGCCGATAACTTTTCCTGAGGCAACCCGATCGGTTTGCCCTGTTGCGCCGTGTGCGCCAAACTTCCCATCTCACAGCAAGATTGGGATTTTTCTGCCCCCCGATAGATTTAAGCAAAAACATATGGTTAGCGACAATTTCGGCTACCGCTGCCGACATTTTTTCGCTGTCATTGGCACGAGATAACACAGATTGACGTTAATTTAACATCACCGTATGATCGCCTCATATGCTGACCTCCTAATAGGCCTGCGTTGGCTGCCGATCCATCGGCTGAGGGCACCATCCGCGGAGGGATTGACAGCGATGCAAAGGTATGAAAATTTTTGCACAGAATGATAATAATATCATCTCGGGGAGGAGATGGCTTGAAATCCGGTGGAGCCGCGAACCGCGACCATGAGTCCAGCCTCGCCACGCGTGCGGCCTGGCTTCACTATGCCGGCGGTCTGACGCAGGCCCAGGTGGCCAAGCGGCTTGGCCTGACCAGCCTTAAGGCGCACCGGTTGATCACCAAGGCCAACCTGGAAGGTTTGGTCAGGGTCTTCATCGACGGCGACGTCGCCGAATGCGTCGATCTGGAACAGCGCCTGACCGCCGCCTATGGGCTCGACTATTGCGAGGTGGTCCCCGATCTCGATCAGGACGAGCTGCCGCTGAAGGGTTTGGGCATTGCCGGCGCCCAGTTCCTGAAGCGCGAAATCGATCGCGGCGAAGACATGCTGATCGGCGTCGGCCATGGCCGCACGCTTGCGGCCAGCGTCGAGTATCTGACGCGCACCACTGCTGCCCATATCCGTTTCGTCTCGCTGCTCGGCGGCGTGACGCGCAAATTCGCTGCCAACCCGCACGACGTCATGCATCGCCTGGCCGAACGGACCGGTGCTCAGGCCTTTGTCATGCCGGTGCCTTTTGTCGCCAACACGGCCGAGGACCGCGAGGTGCTGCTTGGCCAGCGCGGCATCAGCGATGTGTTCGCTCTCGCCGGTCGGTCCGACCTGATGTTCGTCGGAATAGGCACGGCCGAGCGAGAAGCCTCGCTGGTCGCAACGGGCATGATCGAACCGTCCGAAATCGACGAGGTCAAGCGTGACGGCGGCGTCGGTGAATTGCTGGCGCATTTCTTCGACGACAAGGGGCGGCCGGTCGAAACGGCGCTGTCAGAGAGAATACTGGCGCTTCCCCGCGACCAGTTGAAGGGCCGCAGGATCGTCGCCGTCGCCGGCGGCAAGGTGAAGGTGCGGGCCATCAAGTCAGTGCTCGAAAGCCGGTATCTGAGCGGCCTGATCACCGACGAATGCACGGCCCGCGCGCTGGTAGAGCAAAGCCGGCTCGACGATGCAGCCGGTGCCACGAAGCGCCGCGCGAACGGAGGATCGACGAATGCGTGACAACGGAAAATCCGCATCGCTGGTGGTTGTATCATGAGCGTGAAGGCTGCCTCCGCACCCGCCCGGCAGGCCTCGCCCGGTCTGCGCCGCGCACTTGCTGGCGCCGCGGTTCTGGTTCTGCTCGGCGCCATGGCGCTCGACACCAAGGTGGTGACGATCGGCTCCGCCGGCGACGTTCGCAACGCTGTCTTTTCCGCCGCCGACTATGGCAAATCGGAATTCCCCAAAGTGCAGACCGATGTCGAGGCGCGTGCCGCCGACGCCGCGACGGTGGCGGCGGCGATCGCCAAGGACAGGGCGACCGCCGAAAAGGAATATGGCGTGCCGGCGGGTGTCGGACCGGTCATCTCGGTCAAGTTCACCGGCGTCGTCGGCGAGGGAAAGTCGGGCATCTACAAGGTCGCCGTCGACGGTTTGCCGGATACGTTGACCGTCCGTGTGCAGACAGGGCCGGCGATCAACGGAACCGAGCTCCGCGACGCCACCGGCAAGATCACCTTCGGTCAGTTCACCAACCAGATCGAGTATCAGGACGCCGGCTCGGCGCTGAACAACGAGATGAAGACGGAGGTGCTGGCGAAAGTCGATACCAGCGCCTTGACCGGCAAGACCATAGCGGTGGTCGGCGCCTTCAAGCTGGTCAATCCGAAGAGCTGGCTGGTCACGCCGGTGAGGCTGGAGGTCAAATGAATTCGGCTTCCGGCACAGAGCCCGCCAATGGCGACGCCGTGCTTTCGGCGCGCAATGTCGTCATGTCGTATGGCGGCGTACACGCGCTCAAAGGCGTGAACTTCGACATCCATCGCGGCAAGGTCACCACCCTGTTCGGGGAGAATGGCGCCGGCAAGTCGACGCTGATGAAGATCCTGTCCGGCGTGGTGACACCGACATCCGGCGACATCGTGCTCGACGGCAATCTCGTCAGCTTTTCCTCGTCTTCGGATGCGCGCGATCGCGGCATTTCGATCATCCACCAGGAACTCAGCCTGGCGCCGAACCTCAGCGTTCGCGACAACATCTTCATGGGTCGCGAACTGCGCACCAGAACCGGCCTCGACTTCGCCGAGGAGTCGCGCCAGGCGCGGGCGCTGATGGCCGACCTCGAAGAAGACATCGACCCGATGACCCTGGTCGAGGATTTGCGCCTGGGGCAGCAGCAGATCGTCGAGATCGCACGCGCGCTGTCGGTCGATTCCCGTATCCTGATCATGGACGAACCGACCTCCGCGCTCAGCGCGACGGAGGTGGAGGTGCTGTTCAAGGTGATCCGCGACCTGACCAGCCGCGGCGTCTCCATCGTCTACATATCGCATCACCTCGAAGAGGCGCTGCAGATCACCGACTATGCCGTCGTGCTGCGCGACGGGGCGATCACGGCGACGGCCGAGGCCAAGGACATCGATCTCGAATGGATCGTCCGCAACATGGTGGGCGAGAATTTCGACCTCGGCTCACCGCCGACCGGCCATGCGTTCGGCGCGGTGGCGTTGTCGATCGAGAATGTCAGCGTCACCGACGCTTCCGGTTCAGGCTATGTCGTCGATCATCTGTCGCTGGACGTCAAAGCAGGCGAGATCGTCTGCATCTATGGGTTGATGGGTGCGGGACGCACGGAATTGCTGGAGGCCGTCGCCGGACGCGTGCCGATGGCGGGCGGACGGGCGCTGCTGGAAGGCCAGGACGTCTCGGGGCTGACCATTGCCCAGCGCATCGCCAGAGGCCTTGTGCTGGTGCCCGAGGATCGGCAGCGCGACGGTCTGGTCCAGACCATGACCGTCGGCCGCAATCTGTCGCTTGCCAGCATCGAGGCATTCGCCAAGGGCCTGTTCCTCTCCCGGCCGAGGGAACGCGCACTGATCGACGAGTCGATCCGCAAGGTGACCATCAAGACCGCAGGCGGCAACGCCATGATCGGATCGCTGTCGGGCGGCAATCAGCAGAAGGTCGTCATCGGCAAGATGCTGACGACAAATCCCAAGGTCATCCTTCTCGATGAGCCGAGCCGCGGCATCGATGTCGGCGCCAAGGCCGAGGTCTTCCGTCTGCTCAGCGAGCGCGCCGCGCAAGGCCTGGCGGTCGTCTTCTCGACCTCGGAAGTCAACGAGTGCCTCAGCATCGCGCACCGCATCGTCGTCATGCGGCGCGGCAAGATTTCAGCCGAATTCGGCGCGAACGCCACCAAAGAGCAGATCATGGCCGCCTCCGGCGAAGCCGTGGTCGCCTGATCACCAGGATTTTCGGAGCCCCGATCATGACCGATGTCAGCCAGGCCAGCAAACAGTCCAGCCCCAGCGCGGGTGGCGAGGGCTTCGACGTGGCCAAGCTGCTGCTCGAGGGCCGGGCCTTCTTTGCCCTGATCGTCATCATCGTCGTCTTCTCGATCCTGTCGCCCTACTACCTCTCGGTGGCGAATTTCCTGACCATGGCCTCGCATGTCGCCATTTTCGGGATTCTCGCCGTCGGCATGCTGCTGGTCATCCTCAATGGCGGCATCGACCTGTCGGTCGGATCGACACTCGGCCTTGCCGGCGTCGTCGCCGGTTTTCTGATGCAAGGCGTGACGCTGACCTGGCTGGGCGTCGTTCTCTATCCGCCGGTCTGGGTGGTGGCGGTGCTGGCCTGCATGCTGGGTGCTGCCGTCGGGCTGATCAACGGCGTGCTCATCGCGCGGTTCAAGGTTCCGGCCTTCGTCGCCACGCTCGGCGTCATGTACATGGCGCGCGGCCTAGCGCTGCTGATGACCAGCGGCCTGACCTACAACAATCTCGGCGGCAAGCCGGAGCTGGGCAACACCGGCTTCGACGCGCTTGGCTTCAACCGCCTGTTCGGCGTGCCGACCGGCGTCGTGGTGCTGGCTGTCATCGCGCTGATCGGCAGCATCGTCCTGAGCCGCACCGCCTTCGGCCGCTGGCTCTACGCCTCTGGCGGCAACGAGCGCGCCGCCGAACTCTCCGGCGTTCCGGTCAAGACCGTGCAGATTTCCGTCTATGTGCTTTCGGGCATCTGTGCCGCCATTGCCGGCCTGATCCTGTCGTCGCAGCTGACCTCGGCCGGGCCGACCGCGGGCACCACCTACGAACTGACGGCGATCGCCGCCGTCGTCATTGGCGGCGCGGCGCTGACCGGCGGGCGCGGCAACATCCGCGGCACCTTGCTCGGGGCTTTCGTCATCGGCTTCCTGTCCGACGGTCTGGTGATCATCGGCATCTCATCCTACTGGCAGACAGTGTTCACCGGCGCCGTCATCGTGCTCGCCGTGCTCCTCAATGCCGTTCAGTATCGCCGCCGTAGCAAGCTTCCGGCTTCGACGGGCGGCCAACCAACTTCTCAGAAACGGGGGAAGGCCTAACCGGCCAATCCTGCCCAAGGGAAGACTGCCAGGTGACTGGAGCAACACCGCGTAAATCATTGGAGGAATGTACATGAAAATCGTGCTTAGAAGTTTGCTTGCCGCCGCGATGGTGGTTGGGTTTAGCGCAGCCGCATCGGCCGCGGGCCTGATCTCGATCATCGTCAACGATCCGGCCAACCCGTACTGGCTGACCGAAGGCAACGTCGCCAAGGCCGAGGCCGAAAAGCTTGGCTATACGGCCAATGTCGCTGCCCACAAGGGCGACACCAACACGGAAAGCAATCTGATCGACACCGCCATCACCAACAAGTCGGTGGCGATCATCCTCGACCCGGCCAATGCCGATGGTTCGGTCGGCGCGGTGAAGAAAGCGATTGCCGCCAACATCCCGGTTTTCCTCGTCAATGCCGAGATCAACCAGGAAGGCCTCGCCAAGGGTCAGCTCGTTTCCAACAACGCGCAGGGCGCGGCTCTCGGTGCCCAGCAGTGGGTGCAGGCGGTCGGTGAAAAGGGCAAGTATGTCGAACTGCTCGGCGCCCCGTCGGACAACAACGCCGCCACGCGCTCGAACGGCTACGCGACCGTGCTGAGCCAGTACCCGGATCTCGAAAAGGCAGCTTCGCAGGTCGCCGACTGGGATCGTACCAAGGGCCACGACAAGATGCAGAGCATGCTGCAGGCCAATCCCGACATCATCGCCGTGATCAGCGGCAATGACGAAATGGCGCTCGGTGCGGTTGCCGCGCTGAAGGAAGCCGGCAAGCTGGCTGGCATCAAGGTCGGCGGCTTCGATGGGTCTCCGGATGCGGTTGCGGCCATCAAGTCCGGCGAACTGCAGTACACCGTGCTTCAGCCAGTGGCCATCTTCTCGGCGAAGGCCGTGCAGCAGGCCGACTCGTTCATCAAGTCTGGCGCCACCGGTGCCACCAGCGAGAAGCAGCTGTTCGATTGCCTGCTCATCACCAAGGACAATGTGGACAAGTACACCGCACCCTTCGTGCTGTCGGAGTAAGACCTGCACAGGGGGTGTCCTTGCGGACACTCCCTGCCTCTTCTACGGCTTCCCTACAACAAAGACTGCTACTTTGAATTGCCTTCATAACCATCCGGAACTTGCCGCATGAAAGACCTGCTGATCGGGATCGACGCGGGAACATCCGTGATCAAATCGGTCGCTTTCGATCTTTCGGGGCGGCAGCTTGCCATGGCGTCGGTGACCAACAGCTTCGTCACGCTGGAAGGCGGCGGCGCCGAGCAGGACCTGGATCAGACCTGGCGCGACATGGTGCAGACCGTTCGCGAGTTGGCGACGAAAATTCCCGACTTGGCGCGGCGAACCGCAGCGGTCGCGATCACCGGGCAGGGCGACGGCACCTGGCTGATCGATGGTCAAGGTATGCCGGTCGGGCGCGCCTGGCTCTGGCTCGATGCTCGCGCAGGACATCTGGTGGACGAGATGCGCGGCGATACCCGGGATCGCACGCGGTTCGAGATCACCGGCACTGGGCTAAACGCCTGCCAGCAAGGGGCTCAGCTGAGCTGGCTGAAGAAGAACAGCCCGGAAATCCTGGAGCGGGCGGCCACTGCCTTTCATTGCAAGGACTGGCTCTATTTCAGAATGACCGGCGAGCGTGCCACCGATCCCTCGGAAGGCACATTCACTTTCGGCGATTTTCGCTCGCGCAGCTATTCCGACGAGGTGCTCGACATTCTCGATCTGACGACGCATCGGCGCCTGTTGCCGCCCATGCTCGAGGGCACGACCGACCATCATACGCTTTCGCCTCCGGCAGCCGGAGAGACCGGCCTGCTTGAGGGCACGCCGGTGGTGCTGGGTTATGTGGACATGGTCAGCACCGCGCTTGGCGCCGGTCTCTATGATCCGAGCGGCAATGTCGGCTGCACGGTCATCGGTTCCACCGGCATTCACACGCGCCTGGCGCGCACCCCTGACGATGTCGTCCTCAACGACAACGCATCCGGCTACACCATCGCCATGCCGGTTCCCGGCGCCTATGCGCAACTGCAATCCAACATGGCGGCGACGCTCAACATCGACTGGCTGCTTGGCCTGGCGCGCGACGTGCTGACCGCCAGCGGCGCAAAACCTTCGCGCGACGAGCTGCTGAAGGCGCTCGATGCCTGGGTGGAAGGATCGGAGCCGGGGTCGCTGGTCTACCAACCTTATATCTCGCTCGCCGGCGAACGCGGACCGTTCGTCGATCCAGACGCACGCGCCGGCTTCATCGGCCTTTCGGTCAAGCACGGCTTTGGCGATCTGGCGCGCGCGGTCCTCGAAGGATTGGCCTTCGCGGCCCGCGATTGCTACGAGGCGATGGGCAGCATGCCGAGCGAGATCCGCCTGTCGGGCGGTGCGGCGCGCAGTCCGTCGCTGCGCCGCATCATTGCTGCTACGACCCGCGCGCAAGTCAGAACCAGCAGCCGCCAGGAGGCAGGTGCTGCGGGTGCCGCGATGATGGCCGCGGTTGGGCTCGGCATCTATCACTCCATGGATGAGTGTTGCGCCGAATGGGTGACGCCGCTTCTGGGCGAATGCGATGCCTATGACGAGGCGCTTTCCCACACCTACGATGCGCTGTTTCCATCCTTCGTCGCGGCGCGCCAGGCGCTGCGGCCGGTATGGAAAGGTATGGCGCACCGCACAGGAGCAAAGTCTTGAGCGATATGTCTGATGTTGTCGATCTCTTCGTGATTGGCGGCGGCGTCAACGGCGCCGGCATAGCGCGCGATGCGGCCGGTCGCGGGCTGTCGGTCATCCTGTGCGAGAAGGACGATCTGGCGCAAGGCACCAGTTCGCGCTCCGGCAAGCTGGTGCATGGCGGCCTGCGCTATCTCGAATATTACGAGTTCCGGCTTGTGCGCGAAGCGTTGATCGAACGCGAGGTGCTGCTGGAGGCGGCGCCGCACATCATCTGGCCGATGCGCTTCGTGCTTCCGCACAGCCCCGAGGACAGACCGGCCTGGCTGGTCCGGCTCGGGCTGTTTCTCTACGACCATCTTGGTGGCCGCAAGCGGTTGCCGGGCACTCGAACGCTGGACCTGAGGACCGCGCCGGAAGGGGCACCGATCAAGGACGAATTCAAACGCGGCTTCGAATATTCCGACTGCTGGGTCGATGATGCCCGCCTGGTGCTGCTCAACGCGCTCGACGCCAGTCAGCGCGGCGCAAAAGTGTTCACCCGCACCGCCTGTATTGCTGCCCGGCGCGAAGGCGGGCTGTGGTCGATCGACATGCAGGACGGCCGCACCGGTGCGGTGACGAAGGTTCGCGCGCGGGGTCTGATCAATGCGGCGGGGCCGTGGGTGAATGACATCGTCAGCCGCGTGGCGGGACAAAATTCCACCCGCAACGTCCGCCTGGTGAAGGGCAGCCATATCGTCGTGCCCAAATTCTGGGAGGGACGGCAGGCCTATCTCATCCAGAACAACGACAAGCGAGTGATTTTCGTCAACCCGTATGAGAACGATCTGGCGCTGATCGGTACGACCGACATTCCCTACGAGGGCAGGCCTGAGGAAGTGGCCGCCGAGGCCAGCGAAGTCGATTATCTGATCAAGGTGGTCAATCGCTATTTCAAGCGGCAGCTGACGGCGCAGGACGTGGTCTACAGTTTCTCGGGCGTGCGTCCGCTCTATGACGACAATGCTGACAATCCTAGCGCGGTGACGCGCGACTACATCTTCGAGCTCGATGCTCCGAATGGCAGCGCGCCGCTGCTTTCGGTGTTCGGCGGCAAGATCACCACCTTCCGCAAGCTGTCCGAACATGCGTTGGAGAAGATCCAGCCGTTCTTCCCGGCGATGAAGAAAGCCTGGACGGCCAAAATTCCGTTGCCGGGGGGCGACCTGCCTAACGCGGATTTCGAGCAGTTTCTGGGCGATCTGCACGCCGAGTTTTCCTGGCTTAGCCCCTCGCTGGTGAAGCACTATGCCCGAAGCTACGGCACGCGCACGCGCGCCTTGCTAAGAGGGGTCAAAGGCGAAGCCGATCTCGGCCAGCGTTTCGGCCCGGATTTCTACGAGCGGGAAGCGGTTTTCCTGTTCGACACCGAATGGGCGATGACCCCCGCCGACGTTCTCGAGCGCCGGACCAAGCACGGCCTGCATATCAATGCGGCGGAGCGGAAGATATTCGAAGACTGGTGCACCAAGATCATGGCGGCGGCGAACTGATGGCCTTCACGCTTTCCCTCAACACCAACCCGCTGGTCAATCGCTTCGCCGATCCGGACGATCTGATCGACGCGATTGCTTATGGCATCGGCATTCGCGACGTGCAGCTGACGCATGAGTTCGTCAATCCGGGCTGGCCGGCGGCAACGATTGCCAAATTCATTCGTAGGTTCAATAGCGCGCTGGCGCGGACCGGCGTGCGCATCACCTCAGGGATGACCGGGCCCTATGGCCGGCTCAATCATTTCGGCCATCCGGACGTGGATGTGCGCCGCTACTATGTCGACTGGTTCAAGACCTTTGCCGACATTTCCGCCGAGCTTGGCGCGTCGGGCATGGGCACGCAATTCGCCATATTCACCTACAAGGATTATGACGATCCGCAGCGGCGGGCAGTGCTTCTCGAGATAGCGCTCGAATGCTGGCGCGAGGTGGCCGAGCATGCCAAGGCGGCGGGCCTGACCTACCTGTTCTGGGAACCGATGTCGGTGGGCCGCGAATTTGGCCACACGATCGAAAGCTGCGTCGAACTGCAGGGCGCCATCGATGCGGTGAAGCTGCCGCTACCGATGCAGATGATGGTCGACATCGACCATGGCGACGTGACCTCGCCCAATCCTGACGACACCGATCCCTATGCGTGGGCGAAAGCCTTTCCATTGCAATCGCCGATCATCCACATCAAGCAGTCGTCGATGAACAAGGGCGGGCACTGGCCGTTCACGGCCGCCTACAACAAGGATGGCCGCATCATCCCGCAGAAGCTGCTCGACACTGTGCGGGCGGGTGGTGGAACCGACAATGAGATTTGCCTTGAACTTTCGTTCCGGGAGAGGGAACCGGTCGATCATCAGGTTGTTGCAATGATCCGCGAGTCGGTGGATTTCTGGGCGCCTTACATCGACAGCGGCCGCGACAGTCTCAAGCCTCGCGCTTGAGGCAAAACGCCGGGCCGAAGGCCGGCGCCCGGCCTGGACACGCATCATCCGAATTTCGGATCGAAGGAGAAAAGAATGTCCCCATATTGGGTCGGCACCAGCTGGAAGATGAACAAGACGCTGGCGGAGGCGTTGCAATTCGCCGAGGCGCTGGCGGCCTTTGTGCCGGGCTTAGATGCGGCGATACAGCCTTTCGTCATTCCGCCGTTCACCGCCGTGCGCGAGGTCAAGGCGGCGCTCGCCAAAACCCGCGTCAAGGTCGGCGCGCAGAATGTGCACTGGGCCGATGCCGGCGCCTGGACGGGCGAGATTTCGCCAGTGATGCTGAGGGATTGCGGGCTCGACCTGATCGAGCTCGGCCATAGCGAGCGGCGCGAACATTTTGGCGAGACGGACAAAACCGTCGGATTGAAAACGGCGGCGGCAGTCAGGCACGGCTTCGTGCCGTTGATCTGCGTCGGTGAGACGCTGGCCGAGCGTGAGGTCGGCCGCGCTGATGAAGTCCTGACCACGCAGGTTCTGGGCGCGCTGCAAGGCCTCTCGGACAATGAATTGTCGGCAGAAATCCTCTTCGCCTACGAGCCGGTGTGGGCGATCGGCGAGAAAGGCATTCCGGCCAGCGCAGACTATGCCGACAAGCAGCAGGCCCTGATCAAACAGGTCGCCGCGAGCCGGTTACCGGACGCCCCGCCTGTGCTTTACGGCGGCAGCGTCAATCCCGGCAATGCCGCCGAATTGATCGGCCAGCCGCATGTCGACGGCCTTTTCATCGGCCGCTCGGCATGGCAAGCGGAAGGCTATATCGACATTCTGAAAAAGGCGTCGGCCGCCCTCGCGCGCTGACCATGAAAACGAAGGAGTTTATTGCCATGAAGATCGCACTTGGAGCCGACAGCGCCGGCAAGCCGCTGCTCGATGTCATCGCCAAGCATCTCGCCACCAAGCCCGAGCTGCAGGTCGTCGATCTCAGCCAGGCCGGCTACTACGCCGATATCGCCGCCGCGGTCGGCCACGAAATTATCGACGGCAATTACGACCGCGCCATCCTGTTCTGCGGCACTGGCATCGGCGTCAGCATTTCGGCCAACAAGGTCCCGGGCATTCGCGCCGCATTGACCCACGACACCTATTCGGCTGAGCGCGCGGCCAAATCGAACAACGCCCAGATCATCACCATGGGCGCGCGCGTCATCGGTCCCGAACTGGCGAAATCGATCGCCGATGCGTGGCTGGCCTCGGAGTTCGATCCAAACGGCCCCTCTGCCGGAAACGTGGATGCCATCGACAAGCTCGACGCGAAGCGCTGAAGATGGGTCTTTCCAGATAGAGTCAAGTTGAGCCTCTATCCTATTGTTTGAATATGATCTTTTTCCGAAAGGGAGATGGTCTAACCGGTCAACGCGACCCGCATCGCCTCGATCACGGTTACGGCGGACGCCGCGCCTGGATCCATATGGCCAAGCGAGCGTTCGCCGAGGCGGGAGGCCCGGCCCTTGGTGGCGATCATCGTCTTGGTCGCTTCCGCGCCGGCCTTTGCCGCCTCGGCCGCAGCCGCGAGGCTGCGGGCCAGATCCTTGCCGGCAGCCAGCGCCTCGCCCGCCGCCGTTGCGGCCGGCGCCCAGGCATCCATCATTGTCTTTTCGCCAGGCTCGGCCTTGCCGCGATCCTGGATGCCTTTGGCCATGGCCTGGAACAGGGCGACCGTGTCCGCGTCATCGAGCGTCACTTTGCCCTTCACCGCTGCAGCAGCGCGCATGAAAGCCGTGGCGTAGAGCGGTCCGGAGGAGGCGCCGACGGCGTTCAGGAACGACTTCGCCGCCGTATTCAGCAAGGTGGTTGGATCGGTCGCCTCGGCGTCCAAGGCCGCGACCGCATCGCGCGCCGCTGCAAATCCCAACTCCATGGCGATGCCGTGATCGGCGTCGCCGATCACGCCGTCAAGCGCGCACAGTCGGTCTCGGTCGGCTGACATGGCGCCGGCGATGGCCGCGAACATCCCGGCGAGGCGGGCGCTGTCGATTGTCGTCATCTGTTTATCCTCGGTGGACTTATCGTTTGACGATGATCCGTTCCGAAAACCGGGTTCCACTTTTCGGGATCATGGTCTAGCCGGCGCGAAACATGGCGCAGTCGCAAGGGTGGTCCAGCATCGTCTGCAACTCGCCGTCGAGTCGGTGCAGCGTAATCGAGGCGCCAGCCATCTCAAGCGAGGTGCAGTAATTGCCGACCCAGGTTGCATGGACGCCGACGCCGATATCGGCCAGCCTTTGCGACAGGCGCCGGTTGATGATGTAGAGTTCCATCAGGGGGGTCGATCCGAGTGAATTCACAAGAATGGCGACGCGGTCGCCGCGCGACGGCGCCATTTCCTGCAAAATATGGTCGAGCATTTCGTCGGTGACCTCGTCGGCGCTTTTCAGCGGCCCGCGCGCGACGCCGGGCTCGCCATGGATGCCCATGCCGATCTCCATCTCGTCGTCGCCGATCTCGAAATTCGGCCGCCTTGTCTGCGGCAGTGAGCAAGGCGAAAGCGCGACGCCCATGGTGAAGGTATGATCGTTGGCCTTTGTGGCGATGCGCTCGCATTCGTCGAAAGACAGCATGCGGTCACAAGCAGCACCGGCCGCCTTGAAGATGAAGAAATTGCCGGCGACGCCGCGGCGCTTGTGCCTTTCGCCGCGCGGCGCGGACGCGACGTCATCGGTGCTCAGAACCGAGCGCACTTCGATGTCGTCCATCGCTGCCATTTCGGCCGCCATGTCGAAATTCATGACGTCGCCGGCATAGTTGCCATACATGAACAGCACGCCGGCGCCGCCGCTGACTGCCTTGGCGCATTCGAGGATCGGGTCGGGAGGAGGGGAGGCAAAGACGTTGCCGATTGCCGCCGCGTCGGCCAGGCCCTTGCCGACAAAGCCGAGGAAGGTCGGCTCATGGCCGGAGCCGCCGCCGATCACCAGGCCAACCTTACCGGGGCGCGGGCCGTTTCTGGCTACAATTGAGCGCGGGCTGCCGGGCACGGCCTGAAGATGTCCTGGATGCGCGGCGAGAATTCCGGCCAGCATCTCGTCGACCGCTTGGCCGCCGTCATTGATAAGTTTCTTGGTTTTCAACAAGTGTCCTCCCAGAATGCCAGTCGACCATGCCATCGCGGTCGTCAAAGGAAAAGACATGTGGCCGGTTGGCTATGTCGTTCGGGCGAAATGGTGCCAGACCACAGCAATACGTGCCTCCGGCCAAGATCAGGATTGCGTTGGTGCATAGGCTGTGGATTTCTCTGATGCTGCCGGCGATCCGGTGCAAAGGGTGGGGATCCCTCGAAACATGGCTTTCAAAAGAGTGCGAATATTCCTGGGGTTGAAGGACGACCCCAATTCTATCCCGCGCCACGCCAGGATTGGCCGATACTCAAAAAGCCTGGATGGTGGATCGTTCGTGAACTGCAGCGAACAATCCCCGGTCGACATTGGCGCATTCTGTGCCATCGGGCCTGGCGTCCGGTTCTTCTGCCAGGCCAATCATCCGACGGAGACAGCCGCGAACTACGCGCTCCAGCACCAGCTGTTCAAAACGAAATCGACCTACGAATATCTGCGATCAAACGGCCCGATCAAACTCGGCCATGATGTCTGGGTCGGAACCGATGCCATCATCCTGTCCGGCGTGACCATCGGCGACGGTGCCGTGGTCGCCGCCGGCAGTGTGGTGACGAAGGACGTCCCGCCTTACGCCATTGTCGGCGGCAATCCGGCCAAGTTCATCAAGAAGCGGTTTTCCGACGAGACAATCGCGGCGATGCTGAAAATCCGCTGGTGGGACTGGCCCTTGGAAAGATTGATGCAGGAAAAGTCGGCCTTCGACTTGCCGGCCGAACAGTTCGTTGCCCGGTTTGGTGGCGGTTGAAGGCGCGCTCATGGATCGTCAACTAACGTGTTAAAAACGCTCGCGATAGTCGCGCGGGTTGGTGCCCAGCACGCGCAGGAAGCCGCGCCGCATCGTCTCTTCCGAGCCGAAGCCGCAGCGGCGTGCGGTCTGGTTGACGGGCTGGCCCCGCTCCAGCATCCGTCGCGCCGCCTCGATCCGGATCTCTTCGACCGCACGAGCAGGTGTCCTGCCCGTCGCCTCCAGATAATGCCGCGAGAAGCTGCGCGGGCTCATATTGGCGTGGTCGGCCAACTGCGTCAGCGACAAGTCGCCGGCCAGATTTTCGAGCACCCAGCCATGCAGCCGGTCGAAGCGTCCGTCACCTTGCTGTAGCTTCAGGGTCTGGCTGAATTGCGCCTGGCCGCCGGGCCGTTTCAGGAAGACCACCAATTCGCGCGCCACCGCCAGCGCCGTGTGCCGGCCAAGATCGGCCTCGACGAGGGAGAGGGCGAGATCGATGCCCGCCGTTACGCCGGCTGATGTCCAGACATTGCCGTCGCGGATGAAGATCGGATCGGGTTCGAGGCGGACTGCCGGAAAGCGCTGGGCAAACTCCGCGCAGCGTCCCCAATGGGTCACCGCGCGGCGGCCGTCGAGAAGGCCTGCCGTCGCCAGCAGCATGGCGCCGCTGCAGACGGAAGCGGTTCGCGTGGCGTCGCGCGAGCGGCCGGCGATCCATTGGACCAACTCGGGATCCTCGCAGGCTGCGTTGACGCCCCATCCGCCGGGCACGATCAGCGTGTCGATCTCCAGCCCGTGCGTAGGCAGCGCCGCTGCCTCCAGCACGAGACCGGCCGATGTCTTGATCCGCGGCGAGGCGGCGACGACCGTGACCTCGTAGGGAGCTGGTTCGCTGGCCTGCGTCCTGAAGTCGTTGGCGCTGGCAAAGACCTGAAGCGGTCCGCTGACGTCGAGAAGCTGGATGTCAGGATAGGCAAGCACTTCGATACGGCGCATTGGGTTTGGCCTGAAACGAGGGGTGAATGGCAATCGTGCCAAAGCATGATGCCCTAGATTGGCCGAAGTCAACCCACGGAGATTTCCATGTCCCTTCGTTTCGGCATCCTCGTCTTCCCCAACGTCCAGCAGCTCGACCTCACCGGGCCCTACGAAGTCCTGGCATCGGCCAAGGGTGCAGAGGTGGATCTGATCTGGAAGGATCGCAACCCGGTGATGTCGTCGACGCACCTCTCCCTCAGCCCGACGGCGACCTTCGACGATTGCCGGCCCCTCGATGTGCTGTGCATTCCGGGCGGGGGCGGCGTCAACGCGCTGCTGGAGGACCAGACAGTGCTCGATTTCGTGTGGGAGCGTGCGGCGCAGGCGCGCTACATCACCTCGGTGTGCAGCGGCGCCCTGGTGCTCGGCGCGGCCGGGCTGTTGAGGGGTAAGCGGGCGACGACGCACTGGTATGCGCATGATTTCCTTGAAGAGTTCGGGGCCATCCCTGTCGACGAGCGTATCGTGGAGGACGGCAAGCTGATTACCGCCGGCGGCGTTACCTCCGGGATCGATTTCGGGCTGCTGCTGGTTGCAAGGCTTCTCGGACAGGCCGAGGCCGAGATCGTGCAGCTCTCGCTCGAATATGCCCCGGCGCCTCCTTTCCAGTCGGGCACGCCTGGCGAGGCTTCGCCTGCCGTGCTGGCGCAGGCAAAGGAGCGGCTCGCGGGCTCGAGGCGGGTTCGCGAGGAAATGTTCGCCCGCTGGCGCGAGGCTCGCGCGGCTGCGCCGTCGCGCGCTCACGGTTGAAGCGGCCCGGTCGAATGGCGCATCTCCGCGCTGTTCGACCCTCCTTCATTTTGGCGGTTGACTCGCCCCCTCGGCCTGTGCAGAAATTGGTTGGACCATTGAACCACTTTAGGCTCAGCCTGCGTGACCGATTTCCTTCCGCCGATCCAGACGACGGCCCGCGACGATGCGGTGCTGAAGGCGTTGGCCGGCTTCGTCATGCAGGAACAGCTGGAGCCCGGCGAGAAACTGCCGACCGAACGCATCCTGGCCGAGCGTCTCAAGGTCAGCCGCAACACCGTGCGCGAGGCGCTGACGCGCTGGGAAGGGCTAGGCCTCGTCGAGCGGCGGCAAGGCAGCGGCACCTATCTCAAGGCGGCCGTCTCGCTCGACATGCTGCACATGCCGCTGACGCTGGCCGGCGGCAATGATTTCACCGGCCTGATGCGGACACTGGAAATCCGCCGCGCGCTGGAAGCCGAAGCCGCGGCGCTATGCGCGGTTCGTGCCGACAAGGCCGACATCGCCGAGATCGAGCGCAAGCTCGACATCATGGAAGAGGCTTTTCACACCCGAGCCGGCATGTCGTCGGAAGAGGATTGGGAGTTCCACCAATCGATCTACCGCGCCTGCGGCAATCCGCTGTTCGAGCAGATCATCGCCGCCATGCATGAACTGTTCCACCGCTTCTGGGAGCATCCGCTGGGCGTGCGCGATTTCGGCCACGCCAGCTTTCCCTACCATCGCACCATGTACAACTGCATCGCCGCGCATGACCCGGAGGGAGCCCGGGCCGAAGCGCTGAAGCTGATCGCCACCGTCGAGGACGATCTGAAGCGCGGTGCCGCCAAACTCAAACTTTCGGACCGCAAATGAACGAGCATCCTGCCAGTTTCAACATGGACTACATCTCGGAAGCGGCAACGTTGCTGGCGCATGACGATCCGTTCCCCGGCGGCGCGGTGGTGCCGCCGATTTACCAGACCTCGCTGTTCACTTTCGCCAATTATGCCGAGATGGCCGACACCTTTGCCGGCCGGCGGCGCCAGCCGATCTATTCGCGCGGCGACAACCCGACGGTGATGGAGTTCGAGGCACGCGTTGCCGCCCTTGAGGGTGCCGAAGCGGCGCGCGGCTTTTCCAGCGGCATGGCGGCGATCAGCGCCACGGTGCTCGCCTTCGTCGGTGCCGACGAGCGCATCGTTGCCGTGCGCAATTGCTATGGCGATGCCTACCGTCTGTTCGAGCGGCTGTTCCCGCGGCTCAATATCAAGGTCGACTATGTCGACGGTTCCGACCCGGACGCGGTCGCGGCGGCGCTGCCCGGCGCCAAGCTGCTTTATCTGGAAAGCCCGACCTCGATGATGTTCGAGCTGCAGGACATCGCGCATCTGGCGCGGCTGGCCAAGGAGCAAGGCATCGTCACCAGCATCGACAATTCCTGGGCGACGCCGGTGTTCCAGAAACCGATCACGCATGGCGTCGACCTGGTGCTGCATTCGGCTTCAAAATATCTCGGCGGCCACAGCGATACCGTCGCCGGCGTGGTCGCCGGATCGGCGGCCCATATCGCCCGCATCAACGAGCAGACCTATTCCTCGCTCGGCGGCAAGCTGTCGCCGTTCGAGGCGTGGTTGTTGCTGCGCGGCCTGCGTACGCTGCCGCTCAGGCTGCCGCATCACATGAAGAGCGGGCTCACCATCGCCGAGCGGCTGAAGGCGCATGGCCAGGTCGAGCGCGTCAACCACCCGGCCTATTCCAACCATCCGGGCAAGGCGACGCTGGCCGGCTATGCCGGGCTGTTTTCCTTCGAGGTGACGGAGGATGTCGACATTCCGGCCTTCGTCGACGCGCTGAAGTTCTTCCGCATCGGCGTCAGCTGGGGCGGGCACGAGAGCCTGGTCGTCCCGGCAAAAGCCTCGCTCGAGCAGACGCCGGGCCTCAATTCGATGGCGCGCTTCGGCGTCAGCCCCCGAACCATCCGCTTCAACGTCGGATTGGAAAGTGTCGAGGATCTGTGGGCCGACATCGCCCAGGCCTTCGACAAAGCAAAAAAATAAACGGAGCAATTCAAAATGGGAGTACCTGACATGAAAAGACTGAGCATCATGCTTGCCACTGCCGCCGGCCTGGCAATCTCGGCCAGCGGCGCGCTGGCCGAGTCCACGCTGAAGATGGTCGAGGTGATCACCAGCCCGCCGCGCACCGAATTCTTGAAGAAGCAGATCGCCGAGTTCGAGGCGGCCAATCCGGGCGTCAAGGTCGAGCTGGTCTCGCTGCCCTGGGGCCAGGCGTTCGAGAAATTCCTCACCATGGTGCAGGCCGGCGACACGCCCGACATTGTCGAGATGCCGGAACGCTGGATGGGCCTCTATGCCAACAACGCGCAGCTCGAAGACCTTGGCCCCTACATGGCCAAATGGGACGACGCCAAGACGCTCGGCGACCGCGCCAAGCAGTTCGGCTCGACCGTCAACAACACCCAGTTCATGATCCCTTACGGCTACTATGTGAACGCGCTGTTCTGGAACAAGAAACTGTTCAAGGAGGCCGGCCTCGACGGCCCGCCGGCGACACTCGATGAGTTCGTCGCCGACTCCAAGAAGATCTCGGCCATCCCCGGCAAATATGGCTACTGCCTGCGCGGCGGTCCCGGCGCCTTCAACGGTATGCACATGTTCATGAACATCGCTCAGGGCAAGGGCGGCTATTTCAACGAGGACGGCACCTCGACCATCAACGATGAAGGCTCGGTCAAGGGCCTGCAGATGCTGGCCGACATGTACAAGGACGGCCTGGCGCCAAAGGATGCGGTCAGCTGGGGCTTCAACGAGACCGTGACCGGTTTCTATTCCGGCACCTGCGCCATGCTCAACCAGGATCCGGACGCGCTGCTAGGCATTGCCGACAAGATGAGTGCCGACGACTTCGCCGTGGCGCCGTTGCCGGTCGGGCCGAGCGGCAAATCCTACCCGACGCTGGGTTATGCCGGCTGGGCAATGTTCGCCAATTCGCAGCACAAGGACGATGCCTGGAAGCTGATGGCGACGCTGCTTTCGCCGAAGGACAATCTGGAGTGGGCCAAGGAAGTCGGTGTCGTGCCGATCCACAATGGCGCCGACCAGGATGCCCATTTCAAGACCGAGCAGTTCAAGGGCTGGTTCACCGAGCTGAGCGACACCTCCAAATATGAAATGGTGACCCCGCCGACGCATCTGGAAAACCTCGGCAATTTCGTCGACCAGGTGGCGATCAAGAACTTCCAGGAAGTGCTGCTTGGCCAGAAGACGGCCAAGGAAGCGGCCGATGCATGGGCCGCATTCCTGACCAAGGAGCAGCAGGACTGGCTGGCAAAGAACAAGAAGTAGTTCTTCTCCTTCTCCCCGTTCACGGGGAGAAGGTGTCACGAAGTGACGGATGAGGGGCGGCGCCATACTTTCGCAAGTTCGCGCTGCCCCTCATCTGGCCGCCGCCATCTTCTCCCCGTGAACGGGGAGAAGGACGCTTGTCGCCAGCCCCGACGCTCTTCCAGGAGACGATCCAGAACCGATGACCTATGCCGTGTCCGCAATACGACCCGCAGGCAGACCGCGAAAGAAGCGGCTGACGCATGCCGCTATCGAGCCCTGGCTTTATCTCAGCCCGGCGATCGTGCTTCTGGTGGTGGTGCTGGTGGTGCCGCTGATCGTCGGCATCAGCTATTCGTTCAGAAAGTTCTCAGCCTTCAAGTCGGAATATGTCGGTCTCGGCCAGTATCAGGCCATGCTGTCCGACCAGGTGCTGGGGCAGGCGCTGGTCAACACGCTTTGGTGGACGGTCGCCAGCCTGTTCTTCCAGTTCTTCCTCGGCCTCGGCCTGGCGTTGCTGCTCGACAAGCCGTTTGTCGGCCGCAAGTTCGTGCAAGCTGTGGTCTTCCTGCCCTGGGCGGTGCCGTCCTTCCTTTCCGGCCTGACCTGGGCTTGGCTGTTCAACCCGATCATCGGACCGCTGCCGCATTGGCTGTTCGCGCTGGGTTTGAAGGCCGAGCCGACCAACGTGCTCTCTGATCCGGCCACCGCCATGTGGGGGCCGATCATCGCCAACATCTGGTTCGGCATCCCGTTCTTCGCCATCACGCTGCTGGCGGCGCTGAAGTCGATCCCGTCGGAACTGCATGAAGCCGCGGCGATCGACGGCGCCTCGCCGTGGCAGCGCTTTAGCAAGGTGACGCTGCCGTTCCTGGCGCCGACCATCGTCATCACCGTCATGCTGCGCACCATCTGGATCGCCACCTTCGCCGACCTGATCTTCGTCATGACCGAAGGCGGGCCCGCCGGCTCGACCAGCACGGTGCCGGTCTACATCTATGTCAGCGCCTTCAAGTCGCTGGACAAGGGCTATGCATCGGCGGTGGCGGTGCTGCTGCTGGTGCTGCTCATCGTCTACGCGATCGCGCTGATCGCCATCCGCCGCTCGCTGGTGAGGCACGTCTGATGATTGCCGGACGCTCGACCTCCTCGCGCATTGTCAGTGGCATCGGCCTCTACGGCGCCATTGCCGCCTACATGATCTTCGCGCTGTTCCCGATCTACTGGACGCTGAAGATATCGGTCACGCCGGAGCGGCTGCTTTACTCCGAAGGCATCACACTGTGGCCGTCGCAGACCACCTTCCGCAACTTTATCACTGTGCTGGAAGCCTCTGATTTCCCGCGCTATTTCATGAACAGTGTCATCGTCTCGGTGTCGACGGCGGCCTTCGTCACCATCATCGCCACGCTCGCCGGCTACGCCATGTCCCGCTTCACCTTCCGTGGCAAGGCGACGCTGGCGATCATGCTGCTGCTCACCCAGACGTTTCCGCTGGTGATGGTCATTCCGCCGATCTACCGCGTCATGGGAGAACTCGGCCTCACCAACAGCCTGGTCGGGTTGATCATCATCTACACCGCCTTCAACACCGCCTTCGCCACCTTCCTGATGCAGTCCTTTTTCGACGGCATCCCCAGGGATCTCGAAGAGGCGGCTATGATCGACGGCTGCACGCGTGCTCAGGCGATGCGCAAGGTGATCGTGCCGCTGACGCTGCCCGGCATGGGCGCGACGCTGGGCTTCGTCTTCACCGCGGCGTGGAGCGAGCTTCTGTTCGCACTGATGCTGATCTCCAGCGATGACCAGAAGACTTTTGCCGTCGGCCTGCTCACCTATATCGGCAAGTTTGCCGTCGACTGGGGACAGATGATGGCGGCGTCGATCCTGGCGCTGATCCCGGTCTGCATCTTCTTCGCCTTCCTGCAACGCTATCTCGTCACCGGCCTCACCGCCGGCGCGGTCAAAGGATAATCGATGGCTTCCGTCACACTGCAAAACGTCGAGAAGGACTATGGCTCGCTGCGCATCCTGCACGGCGTCGATCTCGAGATCGCCGACGGCGAGTTCGTCGTGCTGGTCGGCCCGTCTGGCTGTGGCAAGTCGACCCTTTTGCGCATGATCGCCGGGCTGGAAGAGGTGTCAGGCGGCGAGATCCGCATCGGCGACCGCCTGGTCAACGACGTCGCGCCCAAGGACCGCGACATCGCCATGGTGTTCCAGTCCTACGCGCTCTACCCGCATATGGACGTGTCGTCGAACATGGGCTTCAGCCTGCTGTTGAAGAAGGCGGAGAAGACGACGATCGACACACGGGTGGGCGCCGCCGCCAAGCGGCTTGGCCTCGACGCTTTCCTGCAGCGCTTGCCGCGCCAGCTGTCCGGCGGCCAGCGGCAGCGCGTCGCCATGGGCCGCGCCATCGTGCGCGATCCAAAAGTGTTTCTGTTCGACGAGCCGCTGTCGAACCTCGACGCCAAATTGCGGGTCCATATGCGCGCCGAGATCAAGGCGCTGCACCAGCAATTGAAGACCACTTCGGTCTATGTCACCCACGACCAGATCGAAGCGATGACCATGGCCGACCGCATCGTCGTCATGCATGACGGCTTCGTGCAGCAGGTCGGCCATCCGCTCGAGCTCTACGACCGGCCGATCAATATGTTCGTCGCCGGTTTCATCGGCTCGCCCGGCATGAATTTCCTGCCGGCGACGGTCGACAAAGGCGGCAAGGTCGACGCGGTGCTGGCCGATGGCCAGAAGCTGCGGTTGCCGGACGGCTTGCCGCTGAAGAATGGCGACAAGCTCACCGTCGGGCTGCGGCCGGAACATATCCAGCTTTCCGAAGGTGGGCCGCTCGAAGCCGAAGTCGAAGTGGTCGAGCCGCTCGGCCTGTCGACGCAGTTCTACGTCAAGCTGGCGGGACAGCAGGTCTGCGTCTTCGTCATGGGGCGCAGCAATGTCCGGCCGGGCGACAGGGTGCGGCTTTCCGCCGAGCCGGCGTCGCTGCATCTGTTCGATCCGGCAGGCGGCAATCGCATCGGATAGGGGTTCGTGCCGGCGGGACCATTCACATCGCTCGCCGAAAAATTGACCGCGGCCATCATCCGTTTGCGCGAACTCATGGAAAAATAGTTCGTCGCGGCGATGCTGAAAGGCCTATCATTCCTTTTACCGCCTTCGGAAGTCTATCAAACTTGTAGACATTGAAGGCGAGCTTGCCCGTAGCGAGAAGGTGCCACAGCATGCCCAATCCAACCGTCGTCGGCTTTTCCGGCAATTTCACCCGGCCGTCCAAGACGCGCGGCTTCGTCGAGCAAGTGGTCAAGGACATTGCGCGCCAGCATGGCCTGTCGGCGAGCAGCTACGACGTGGAAGATCTCGGCCCGTCGCTCGGTGGTGCCAAATGGGCACGCGACCTCGACAGCCAGGCGCGGGCCATCCTCGACAGCATCGTCAATGCCGATGTGCTGGTTGTGGGCTCGCCGACCTACAAGGGCAGCTACACCGGCCTGTTCAAGCACTTCTTCGATCTCTTCGATCCGGTTTCCCTAAAGGGCAAGCCAGTGGTGCTGCTGGCGACCGGCGGCGGCGAGCGGCATGCGTTGATCGTCGAGCATCAATTGCGGCCGCTGTTCGGCTTCTTCGAAGCGCTGGCCTTGCCGACGGCGGTCTACGCCACCGACAAGGATTTCATCGACGGGGTGCTTCGGTCGGAGGCCATCCTGAAGCGCGTCGCGCAGGCCGTGGACGAGGTCGGGCTTGTACTAGCCCATCGCTCTGGCGCCAGGGTTGCCGCCGAATAGATTTCCGCAACGGTCTGTCTGAATAGCGGTCAGGCCGGAAACAGCAATGCGGCGGCCGGATCGAAGAATACCTGCCGGCGGGACTGCGCTGTGCCATGCGATTGCATGGCGGCAGAGGTCGGCCTGATGTCGATCTCCTGTCCTGAGGCGGTGCGCGCGACGATGCGCCGGCGTTCGCCATAGAAGGCGACATCGACGATCTCAACATCGAGTTCCGCGCTCGCGGGCTTTCGCTCCATGCCAAACGCTTCCGGCCGGATCATCAGCCTGGTTTTTTGCCCCTTGTCGAAAGCGCCGTTGATGCTCACGCCGGACACGACCGAACCGTCCGCCAGCCGGATCGTTGCCGCCCCGTCGACGGTTTCGAGATGCTCGGCGGCGAGGAAATTCGAATTGCCGATGAAGCCGGCGACGAAATCGGTTGCTGGCCTGAGATACAGATCCTCACCGGTGCCGGTCTGCTCGATGCGGCCGTCCTTGAACAGGGCGATGCGGTCCGAGAGATGCAGCGCTTCTTCCTGATCGTGGGTGACATAGAGGATGGTGACGCCGGTCTCGCGATGGATGCGGCGGATCTCGGCCTGGATTTCCTCGCGCAGTTTCTTGTCGAGGGCCGACAGCGGCTCGTCCATCAGCAGGATCGGAGGATCGTAGGCCAGCGCCCGGGCCAGCGCGACGCGCTGCTGCTGGCCGCCCGACAGCGCGCCCGGCAGTCTGTCGGCGAAGCTTTCGAGCCGCACCAGCGAGAGCATGTCGGCGACCTTGCGCTTGACCTCGGCGTCGGGCCGGCGGCGGACGCGCAGCGGAAAGGCGACGTTTTCGGCAACGCTCAGATGCGGGAACAGCGTGTAGCGCTGGAAGACCATGCCGATGTTGCGCTTGTGCGAGGGGATCGCCAGCAAGGATTTGCCTTCCAGCTGCACGTCGCCGGAGCTGGGGTCCTGGAAACCGGCAATGGCATAGAGCGTCGTCGATTTTCCAGAACCCGATGGTCCGAGAAAGGTCAGGAATTCGCCCTTGGGGATATCCAGCGTCACATCATGAACGGCCGTGAAAGCACCGAAAGCCTTGCGCAATTTGCGGATCGACAGGAAGGGCTGGGTCATGTCTGGAGCTTTCGGCGCAGCAGGGCCGTCACGACCATCAGGGCGAGGGTGAGCGCGACCAGCAGGCTGGAGGCGGCGGCGATGACGGGGGTGAGGTCGGACCGGAGGCTGCCCCAGATCTTGACCGGCAAGGTCTGCAGAGTTGGGCTGGCCATGAAGATCGCCACCACGACCTCATCCCAGGAGGCGAGGAAGGAAAAGATCGCCGCGGAAAAGATGCCGATGCGGATCGACGGCAAGGTGATCCTGAGCTTGGCCTCGAGTGGGCTGGCGCCGCAGACGATCGCCGCATCCTCGATCGACTTGTCGAAGCCTTCGAGTGCGGTGGCGATCGGGATGATGGCGAAGGGCAGCGCCAGCACGGTGTGGGCGATGACGAAGCCGACCGTGGTGCCGCCGAGGCCAAGCCGCAGGAAGAAGGCATAGATGGCGATGGCGAAGACCACGACCGGCAGGACCATCGGCGTCAGCAGCAGGCCGCGCAGGATCTCGCGTCCACGGAACTGTCCGCGAACCAGGGCAAAGGAGGCGAGGAGGCCGATCACCACGGCAAGGACCGCCGTCATTGTGGCGATGCGGGCGCTGGTCAGTGCCGCCTCCAGCCAGGAGGGGTCGGCAAACAGCTCCTGGTACCATCTCAGCGTCCAGCCGGGTGGCGGAAAGGCCAGCCAGCGCGACGATCCGAACGAGAGCAGAACGATAAAGACCACCGGCAGCAACAGGAAGGCGGCGACGCAAGCGGTGAAGGCAAGGAGCGCCACCTTCAGCCAGCCGAGGCGGTCGTAGTCGAGCAGCATCTCAGACGCCTCCCGTCACGCGTCTGGCGCCGACAAGGCGTAGCTGCAATGCGTAGAGCGCCATGGTGACGACCAGCAGGATGAAGGCGGCGGCGCTGCCGAGCCCCCAATTGAGCAGCGACTGGATCATCTGCGCGATCATTTCGGCCAGCATCATATTCGACGTGCCGCCGAGCAGCGCAGGCGTGACGAAATAGCCGAGCGACATGACGAAGACCATCAGGCCGCCGGCGGCGACGCCGGGCAGCGACAGCGGCAAAAGGATTCGGCGGAATGCCTGGAAGGGGCTGGCGCCGCACAGCGCCGCGGCGCGCAACGTCATCGGATCGATCGCCCGCAAGGTGCCAACCAGTGGCAAGATCATGAAGGGCAGCATGATGTAGACCATGCCGATTGTGACGCCGGTGAGGTTGTTGATGAGCGGCAGGGGCTGGTCGATGACGCCAGCCGCCATCAGTGCCCGGTTGATGACGCCGGTGCGTTGCAGAAGCACCATCCAGGCATAGGTGCGCGTGAGTAGGTTGGTCCACATCGACAGGATGATGATGCCGAACAGGATCGAGGCGAGCGTGGCCGGCATGATCGCCAGCATCCAAGCGACCGGGAAGGCGACGAGCACGGTGACGATGGTGACGACGAAGGCGACCAGGAAGGTGTTGAAGAACACCCGCGCGTAGGTGCCGTCGCCGAGCAGGGCCGCGTAATTCTGCAGGCCGGGAGCTGGGTCGGTGACGCTGCGCAGCAGCAGCGCAAGCACCGGCACGACGAAGAAAAACGCAATCAGAAGCACCGCCGGCAGCAGGCCGCTGAAGCCTGCCGGCATCTTGACTATTCCAAAGCTCTGACGCGTTTCGACCGACATGGGTGGAACCTGTTTGTGGAACGAGACAGCCTGCGCCGCCCCGTTCCGTTCTGTTGCGGCAGCAGGCGTTACTTCGCCTGCCAGGCGTACCAGCGCGTGGCGATGGCGTCGCGATTCTCAGCCCAATAGTTCATGTCGAGATTGATCTGTCCGTCGACATGGGCGTCCGGCAGCGACTTCACGACATCCGCCGCCATCTCGGCCTTGGCCTTGGTGTTGATCGGCGCATAGCCGCTTGCCTCGGCAAATTTTGCCTGGCCGGCCGGGCTGCTCGCCGCGGCGAGGAACTTCATCGCCGCATCCTTGTTCTTGGCGCCCTTCGGCACGACCAGAACATCGGCCGCCGTCAGGTTCTGGTTCCAGGACACGCCGACATCGGCTTCGTCATGCTGAAGCGCGAAGACCCGGCCGTTCCACAGCTGGCCGAACGCTGCTTCGCCGGAGGCGATCAACTGCTGCGATTCCGCACCGCCGCCCCACCAGACGATGTCCGACTTGATGGTGTCGAGCTTCTTGAAGGCGCGGTCGAGGTCGAGCGGATAGAGCTTGTCGGCGGGAACGCCGTCGGCGAGCAGCGCGATCTCGATGACGCCGGGCGCCGACCATTTGTAGAAGGTGCGCTTGCCCGGGAATTTCTTGGTGTCGAACATGTCTGCCCAGCCGGCAGGTTCGCCCGAGACGGCGCCCTTGTTCCAGGCGAGCACGAAGGAATAGTAGAAGCTGCCGATGGCGTGCTCATTCGAGAAGCGCGGGTCGAGATCGGCCTTTGGCACGGCGGCGAAGTCGATCGGCTCGAGCAGGCCGTCCTTGGCCGCCTTGATGGCGAAATCCATCTCGACGGCGACGACATCCCAGGTGACGTTGCCGGCGTCGACCATGGCCTTCAGCTTGCCGTAGTCGGTCGGGCCGTCCTGCAGCACCTTGACGCCGGATGCGGCGGTGAAGGGTTCCGCCCAGGACTTGGTCTGGGCTTCCTGCGTCGTCCCGCCCCAGCTGGTGAACACCATGTCCTCGGCCTTGGCGGCCGTCGTTGCCATGAGCCCGGCAAGGATGCCGGCGAAAATCAGTTTCATGTCGTTCTCCTCTGATTGGTGTGTTCCGTTTCTTGTTCTTCAGTGCACCGTCGCCATGTCGCCTCAGCGCATGACGAAGGGATCGGGGATCGGCTCGTCCGAGGTGCGTATCCACACCGATTTCGAACGCGTGTAGTCGCGGATGGCATCGAGGCCGCCTTCGCGGCCAAGGCCGGACAGGCCGTAGCCGCCGAACGGAACCAGCGGCGAGACAACGCGGTAGGTGTTGACCCAGACCACGCCTGCATGGATGCCGCGGGCCATGCGGTGCGCCCTGGCGAGATTGGAGGTGAAGACGCCGGATGCGAGCCCAAAGGGCGTGTCGTTGGCGAGCGCCAGCGCTTCCGCCTCGCTGTCGAAGGCAAGCGCGCTCAGCACCGGGCCGAATAACTCCTCGCGCACGCAGGCGAGCTTCTGGTCGGACGCTTCGATGATCGTCGGTGCGTAGTAGAAACCGTTCGCCTTGCCCTTGGGGCGGGCGCCACCGGTGATCAGCCGGCCGCCGTCGGCCAGGCTTTCGGCGACGATCTTTTCGATCCGCTCGCGCTGGCGCGAGGTTGCCAGCGGTCCCATTTCGGTGGCCGGATCCTGCGGATCGCCGATGACGATGGCTTCGGCCTTCCGTTTCAACCGGGCGAGGAACTCATCCTTGACCGAGCGCTCGACCAGCAGCCGCGAGCCGGCGACGCAGCTCTGCCCGGTCGCCGCGAAAATGCCGGCGACGACGGCGTTGGCGGCGCTGTCGAGATCGGCATCGGCGAAGACGACGACCGGGCTCTTGCCGCCAAGCTCGAGCGTCGTATAGGCGAGGTTTTCGGCCGTGTTGATGACGATCTGCTTGGCAGTCGAGGGGCCGCCGGTGAAGGCGACGCGGGCGACCAGCGGATGGCTGGTCAGGCGGTGCCCGCAATCATGGCCAAAGCCGGTCAGGATGTTGACGGCGCCCGCCGGAAATCCGGCCTCATGGACGAGTTCGGCAAAGGCGAGCAGCGGCGCCGGGCCGTCTTCGGAGGCCTTCAGCACGACCGTACAGCCCGCCGCAAGCGCCGCGCCGAGCTTGACCGCCGACAGGAAGAGCTGCGAATTCCATGGCACGACCGCCGCAACGACGCCGATCGGCTCGGGCCGCACCGTCACCTCCATGTCGGCCTTGTCGATCGGGATGAAGGCGCCTTCGTGCTTGTCGGCCAGGCCGCCATAGTAGCGGTAGTAGTCGCCGACATAGGCGATCTGGGCGCGCGTCTCGCGGATGATCTTGCCGGTGTCGCGCGTCTCCAGTTCGGCCAGCCGGCCGGCATTGGCGGCGACCAGATCGCCGAGCCTGACCAGCAGCTTGCCGCGCGCCGTCGCCGTCATCGCTGCCCATGGGCCGGAGCGCAGCGCCTTGTGCGCGGCCTCGACGGCGCGGTCGACATCGGCGACGGAAGCAACCGGCATCGTCGCCCAGGGCACGCCGGTCGCAGGATCGATGCTGTCGAAGGTCGCAGTGGCCTCCGCGAACTGGCCGTCTATGTAATTCTTGAAGGCGGCGGTGCTCATCGCGGCCCCGCTTCCTGGAAGGCCGGCATCACCTTGTCGATGAAGAGCTGCAGCGATTTCTTCTTGCGCTTATGCGAAAGGCCGCTGTCGATCCAGATCGAGTACTGGTCGTAGCCCTGGGCCTCGTAGGTCTTCAGCCTCGCGATCACCTCTTCGGCTTCGCCGATGACCAGGTTCTGCCGGATCTTGTCCGGCGCATATTGCGGCATGGCCGCGATCTCTTCCTCGGTCAGCGGCTCCAGGATGCCCTGGCGCACCGGCTTCTTGTTCTGGAACCAGGCGCCGAACTGGCAGTAGAACAGAGACAAGTCCTGCGTCAGGCGGTCGGCGTCGGCTGCATCCTCGGCGACGAAGGTGTGCATCAGCAGCATGATTTCCGGCCGCTTTATCTCCGGATGAGCCTGGCAGGCGGTGTTGAAGCGCTCCATCAGGCTCGCCACCTCGCCATCGCCCGAGGCGAGTGGCGTCACCTGCACGTTGCATTTGTTGGCCACCGCGAAGTCGTGCGAGTTCGGATCGCGCGCAGCCACCCAGATCGGCGGGTAAGGTTTCTGCAGCGGCTTCGGCGATGAGGTGGTGGGCGGGAAGGACCAGAACTCGCCGGAGAGCTCGAAATCGCCGTCCCAGAGGCCGCGCAGCGCCGGCACCATCTCGCGCATGCGCTGACCGGCGCCCCAGGCGTCGAGGCCGGGGAAGAGCCGCTGGTATTCATAGCTGTAGGCGCCGCGCGCGATGCCGATGTCGAGCCGGCCGCTGGTGATGATGTCGGCCATCGCCGCTTCGCCGGCAAGTTTGATCGGGTGCCAGAAGGGCGCGATGATGGTGCCGGTGCCGAGGCGGATGGTCGTCGTCTTGCCGGCGAGATAGGCGATGTTGATGAACGGGTTCGGCGAGATGGTGAATTCCATGCCGTGATGCTCGCCGATCCAGGCGGCCTCGAAGCCGGCCTGCTCGGCAAGCAGGACGAGTTCTCCCAGCTCCGTCAGCAGCTCGGAATGCGGCTTCTCCAGTTCCGAGCGCTCCATGTGGACGAAAAGCGAAAATTTCATCGGTCTCACCCGTGGCCGGAATGGAGTGCAGGCGCGGGCTTGGCGAGCGGCCGGACCTCGCCTTCAACCTCGTTGCCGACATAGACGCCGAACGCATCTTCGGTGCGTTCGCGCACGTAGCGGCTCAACATCGAACGCACCGCCGGGTCGGCGATCGTCAAGTCGGCGATCCGCTCGATCTCGACAAACCGGACCTGCCCGTCACCGGAACGGGGAGAGCCCACTGTTCCACGATAGTAGACATGAGTGCGCGAGGCTTCCGTCGCGTCGTCCCAGACCGCGTAGAGGAAGCCGAGCTCGGCGTCGATCGCCTTGGCTGCAAGCTTTCCCCTGAGACTGCGAGCGTCATTCGCGGCGCCAAGGCCGCGTCCGGCAGGCAATTGGCAGGAGCCGTCGGCCGCCTCGAAGAAGAGCACGCGGCCTTCATTTTCAAGAATGGCGCCGACTTCGGTTCCGGGCGGGGCGGCCGCAAGCGCCTCCTGGCTGAGGCCGGGCGTGACATAGGTGCCGCGGCAGTAGCCCAGCGGCTGCGCGCTGCTGTGGGTGAAATCGTGGACCCGTCCGATGAGGATCGAATGGTCGCCGGCATCGACCAGTTGTTCCATGTCGCAATCGAACACCGCGACGGACCCCTCGATCACCGGATTGCCGGTCTGCCCTGGCTGCCACGCCACCGCAGCGAATTTGTCGGCGGCCTTGGAGGCAAAGATGCCGGACGCGGCCTTCTGGTCTTCCGACAGAATGTTGATGGCGAATCCTCTGGAGGTCGAAAAGGCCTGGTGCCCTAGCGCTTTCTTGGCGATGCAGACCAGCACCAGCGGCGGCTCGAGCGAGACGGAGGTGAAGGAGTTGGCGGTAAAGCCGCGCGGCTCGCCTTCGGCACCGATGGTGGTGACGATGGTGACGCCGGTCAGGAAGGAGCCGAGCGCGCGCCGGAATTCGATGACGTCGAATGCGGGACCGGTGGCAGCGCTGGCGGAAACAGCCGCCGCCTTGTCGAGGAAGGCGATGATTTGTTGAGTCACTTTTTGCGGCGAAGCGATTGTCATCATGTGCTTTTCGCCGCTCAGCACGAGGCATTGCCCTGAAGGCGCGAGTCGCGCCATCGCGGCCGACATGGCAGGCGTGGAATTGCGGTCTTCCGACCCGGTCATGAACAGCGCCGGCACGGCAAGGTCGGCCAGGCGATCGACATGCGCGGCGTCGGCGCTGGCAAAGAGGCGATAGGTGCGGGCATAGCCTTGCGCGTCGACGCTTTCGAGCGCGGTCCATGCCGTGGCAGCCGCAGCGGCCAGATCGGCTGGGATCGGGTCGCCGAACCAACGGGCGATCGTTGCGGCGATGGATGATGGATCGCCCCGGCCGCCAAGCGCTGCTGCCCGCTCCCGCACTGCCTGCGCGAGCTCCGGAGGGCGGCGGAAGACTGCATTGAGGCAGACGAGGGAGCTGACGCGCGAGGGCGCGCGCAACGCGATTTCCTGGGCAACGAGCGCGCCCATGGAGTGACCGATGACCGCGACGCGATCGAGGCCGAGATGGTCGAGCAGGCGGATCGCCTGGTCGGCGAAGTCGGACAGTCCGGCATCCTGCGGCGGCAGGGGAGAGGCGCCATGGCCGAGCATGTCGATGGCGATCAGCTCGAAGCGGTCCTGCATCAGCGCGATCTGCGGTTCCCAGATCGCCGCGCTCATGCCAACGCCGTGAATGAGCAGGACCGGCGCGCCGGAACCGGCCCTGATGAAGCCGGTGCCGTCGGGAGCCTTGCCCCGGGCCGGTGCGGCACCGTCAGCCATGCAGGTCTCCGAGCTCCTTCAGATCCTGGTAGCGATCACCGATGCGGTGATGCGGACGGCCGCCGATGGAGGCGCCGAGCGCCACCACCAGTTCATCGGGGCCGGGCGCGTCACCGATCTGGAAATGCACGGTGAGATAGTGCGAGCGGCGGCCTTCGTCGTTCTTGTCCATCAGCGGGATCATGATCGGCGTGTTCGGCCCGCCGCGCAGATTGGTGAAGGCGAGATAGGTCTTGGCGCCGACGGCGCGACGATAGTGGTTGCCGAAATGCAGCGTGTGGATCAGCGCCGAGGCATGCTCGACTTCGCCCGACGTGCCGCAGATGGCGGCCTTGCCGTAGCCCTCGATTACCTCGCCCGAACCTGCCACGGCGATGATTTCGCGTGTCAGCATCTCGCCGAGGACGGGCGCGATGACGCGGATCTCGGGCGAGAGGTCTTCGGTGAAGCCGCGTCCGGCCCATGGGTTGGTCAACACGGCGGCGACGCCGATCAGGCGCAGCGGCTTTGGCGCCGCCTTGCCGCCTTCGATCAGCGTGTTCTCGACATAGGTCACGATCTTGCGAATGGCCGGCTGCATGCAAATCCTCGGTCGAAAGGGGCGCGACAGGCTCTCGTCTTTCCATCGCGTCTTATGGTATACCATGCTATGGAGCGCCATGTACCTTGTCAACCACCTATGGAATCTGTTTTTGTGGCCGGGCAAGAAAGCGGAGGAAAAATGGCTGACGATACGCTTCGGATCGACCGCTCAGCCAAGACGCTGCGGACGCTGGCGCTGGAGCGCATGCGCGAGGCGATCATGGATTTTCATTTCCAGCCCGGCGAGAGGCTGGTCGAACGACCGCTTTGCGATCAGCTCGGCGTCAGCCGTTCGGTGGTGCGCGAAGTCTTAAGGCAACTGGAAGCGGAAGGCCTGGTGCAGATGATACCAGGGCACGGACCCGCCGTGGCCAAGCCGGATCTCGGCCGCACCGATGAGATCTATGAATTGCGGGCGCTGCTGGAGGGCATCGCGGCGCGGGCCTGCGCGACGTCGGCCACCAAGGAGCAGATTGCGCTACTCGATGCCGCCCTGGAAAAGCTTCTCGAAGCCTGGGCGTCGGGCGCACCGGTCGAGGTGATGCGGGCGACGGCCCGATTCTACGAGGTGCTGTTCGAGGCCGCCGACAAGCGCATCGCCTGGGAGATCGTCACCGGGCTGAATGTGCGCATCAACCAATTGCGCTCAATGACGATCGCCTCGGAGAACCGCCGCGACGCGGCGATCGCGGAGATGCATGCGATCATGGATGCGATCCGCTCGCGCAAACCGGAAGAGGCGGAAGCGGCGGCACGGCGCCATGTCGAATCCGCCTGGCGGATCGCGCGCAATGCGCTGCGGCTGGGGCCGCTGTAGGCCTGCCCAGCCAAGTCTAGTTCTTGTCGACCGGCTTCGAGCGCATTCTGGAAACCGTCTCACGCTCCGCCCGCTTGGAGCGTAGCGGCGGCAGGCCACGGTCGACCAGGTCCATGTCCTCCAGCACCATGTCGCCCATGCGCTTGAAGGCGATGTCGAGTGCGCCGGCGCGGTGTGCCGAGCGCAGGAAGCCGGGCAGGGCGCGCACCGGATGGTCCTGCGCCAGCGGCTCTTCCGGGAAGACGTCGCTGGCGGCGACGATGTGGCCGCTCTTCACCGCCGCCATCAGCGCGGGGAAGTCCACCACGCCGGCGCGGCTGAGCAGGATGAAGGCGGCTCCTTTGCGCATCTTGGCGAAGGCATCGGTGCCGAGAAATCCCTGGTTCTCGCTGGTCACCGAGGCGACGACGAAGACGAAATCGCTCTGCGACAGAACCTTGTCCAGAGAGGCCGGCTCGACGCCGTTCTCGACCAACACGGAGGGCGGCAGCCAGGGATCGAACACCCTGATGCGGGTGCGGAAGCCAGACAGCACACGGTTCAGGGCGCGGCCGAGATCGCCAAAGCCGACGATGCCGACATCGGCGTCGGAGAGCAGCCGTGCCGTCTGGTTGCCATCGCCGCCCCACAGCTCCTTGCCTTGCCGGAAGGCGAGGTCGGCATCGACGATATCGCGCGCCAGGTTGAGTGCCATGGCAAGGCCGAGTTCGGCCACCGGTTCGGCGAAGACGAGGCCGGTGGTCACGACATGGATGCCGCGGGCGAAGAGCGTCTCGTACGGCATGTTGTTGAGGAGGTTGGTCTCGACGTTGAAGACGCAGCGCAGCGCCTTCATCTTGTCCAGCGTCTCCGGCGAGATCGGCGGCTGGCCGACAATGTATCGCGCTTCGGCCAGCACCTCGGCCGGCAGTCCCGCGACACCTCCAGGCGTCGTCTCGACGATGCGGTACTTTTCGCGGAAGCGCGCCAGCTGCGGTGGTGTGAAGATCAGCTCGAGCGTGCGCGGCTCGGGCACGCTGATAACCAGCGGCAAGGCATTGTTTGACATGATGTTTCCTCCCGGCGCGACCGGATCGTGCCATCCACAATGGTGTTTTACTCCGGATTAAACGATTTACAACTACGAAAAATCGATTTATCGGTACATCTGCGAGGCAGCACGCGGCTGCCTGCCCTCGGGAGGAGGATCATGGCGCATCAGGAAGCCCAACGGCGTCCGTCGATACACGACGTGGCAAGCCGCGCCGGCGTGTCCGCCGCCACAGTCTCCAAGGTCATGGCCGGCGTCACCACGGTGAAGCCCGAAAATGCGCAGCGCGTTTTCGATGCCGTCGAACATCTCGGCTACCGCGTCGACCCGCTGGCCTCCGACATGCGCCGGGCCAAGCGCCGCATCATCGGCGCCATCATGCCGGAGTTCGAAAGCGAGTTCTTTGGTCAGATGGTCACCCAGCTCGAAAGCCTCGCCGAGCAGCGCGGCTACACGCTGGTCGCCGCCTCCAGCCGCGAATCCGAAGCGCGCGAAAAGGAGATCCTTGCCCGCATGCATGATTGGCGCGTTGCCGGCGTGGTGCTAGCGCCGGTGCGCAACGAGCACGGCCCGGCGGCCGGTTTCATGAAGGCCAACGGCATGACCGGCGTGCTGATCGACCGCGTGCTGGCCGACGATGCCTTCGACACGGTCTCGGCCGACAGTGCCGGGGCCAGCGCCGAGGTGGCGCGGGCGCTGGTCGGCAAGGGCCACCGCCACATACTGGTGGTCGGTCTTGGCCAGCAGGCGGCGACGGTGCGCGCCCGCCTTGAAGGCTTTCGCGCCACGGCGCTCGAACTGGCGCCTGATATCCGTATCGACGTCGTGCTCTCGGAGAGCGATGTCGAACCGCTGCGGGCGCTGCTGCGCGACTATTTCGAGAAGGGCGCCAAAGAGGGTGAGCGCCCGACGGCGGTCTACTCGCTGTTCCTCAAGGGCACGCTGGTGGCGCTGTCCGAATTCCGGCGGCGCGGCTGGCATTGCCCCAACGACATTTCGCTGGTCGGCTTCGACGATGCCGAATGGATGCAGGTGACATGGCCAGCCATCGCCGCAGTGGTGCAGCCGGTGCGCCAGATCGCCGTCCACGCGATGGACGTGCTGTTTGCCAGGATCGAAGGCGAGGAGGGGCCGCCCAAGGCGCGGCTCGAGCCTTGTCAGGTTTTGATGCGGGAATCCGTTGGCTCGCCAGGCAACGGCCCGCATTCCGGGGGAGGAAGCCGACAATAGCCCCCATTGTCGAAGACGGACCAGAAGCGCCGGACCTGGCTTTGGCTCGCGGCGCGTGACATCAACCGGAGGAGAAACGAGATGAAATCACTCGCACTGAAGATAAATCGATTTACTTTGGCTTTTGGCGTCGCAATGGCGCTTTCCGCCGTCAGTGTGGCCAAGGCCGAGGACGGCGAATATGGCGTGCTGATGAAGACGCTGGCCAACCCGTTCTGGGGCGCGATGGGCCAGGGCGTCGAGGACGGCGCCAAGGCAGCCGGGGTGAAATATTTCCAGCAGGCGGCCGACAGCGACCAGGCGGCCGAGCCGCAGCTCAATCTGTGCAACACCATGCTCGAGCGCAAGCCGGTGGCGATGATCACCGCCGCCATCAACTCGACCAATCTTTTGCCCTGCCTGAAGGCGGCGCAGGATGCCGGCATCAAGGTCGTCGACCTCGACGGCAATCTCGACCCAGCGGTGCTCGACAAGGAAGGCATCAAGATCACCTTCCGCATCGGCTCCGATAATGTCGCGGCAGGCGGGCAAGGCGCCGAATATCTCGTCTCCAAGCTCGGCAAGGACGCAAAGGGTCCGGTGCTGGTGATCGAAGGCCTGTCCGGCAACATCACCGGCGAGAAGCGCGCCAAGGGTTTTGCCGACAAGCTCAAGGAATTGGCGCCGGGGCTGGAAATCGTCGCCTCACTGCCGGGTGACTGGGATCGCAACAAGGCGGCTTCGATCGCCACCGACACACTGACCGCGCATCCCGACCTCGTCGCCATTTTCTGCGCCAATGACGGCATGGCGCTGGGCGCGGTGGAATCGATCTACGCGGCAGGCAAGGGCGAACAGGTGACGATCATCGGCGTCGACGGCAATTCGGACGCGGTCAAGTCGATCAAGGAAGGCCGACTCAACGCTTCTGTTGCGCAGCTTCCCTATCTCGTCGGCAAGCAAGCGGTCGAGAACGTCAAGAAGGCGCTGGCCGGTGAAAAGGTCGAGGAAAGCATCGCCGTGCCCACTTTGGTGCTGACCAAGGATGTGATCGAAGCCGGCAAGGAGCCGATGCTCGAATACGTGAAATAGTCCTCCCGGACTGGGCTGGCGCGGGTTTAGCCTGCGCCAGCCACTTTTTCTTAAAGGTGAGGCAAGATGGCTTCTGAAATAGCACGGCCCGGTATCTGGGCTCGGGTGCAGCGTGCGTCCGTCGAACGACTTCATATCCGCCTGGAATCGCTGGTGGTGCTGCTGGCGCTGAGTGCGGCGATGGCCGTGCTGTCGCCGTATTTCCTGTCGCTCAGCAATTTTCTCAACATCCTGCTGGCGACGTCGACGATCGGCGTGCTGGCCATCGCCGCCACCTTCGTCATCGGCTCGGGCGGGCTCGACCTGTCGCTCGGCTCGGTCATGGGTCTCGCTGGCGTCGCCGGCGCCTTCGTCGCCGTCAATCTCGGCTGGCCCTCGGTGTTCGCGGTCGTTGCCTGCATCCTTGCCGGCGGGCTTGCTGGATACATCAACGGGCAATTGGTCACCCGCGCGTTTGTGCCCGCCTTCATTGTCACGCTCGGCATGCTCGGTATGGCGCGTGGCCTCGCTTTGATCATTTCGCAGGGCAGGGCGATCTACGGATTGCCGGCGGCGATCGTCTATATCGGCCAAGGCCGGCCGTTCGGCATTCCGATGCCGGTCATCCTGCTGGTGCTCACGGCGATCGTCGCGCATTGCGTGCTCGCCTACACGCGCTTTGGCCGTCATACGCTGGCGCTCGGCGACAGTGAGGGCGCGGCGCGCGCGGCCGGCATTCGCGTCGAACACCATCGCCGCATCATCTACACGCTGTCTGGGGCGCTGGCCGGTCTCGCCGGCCTGCTGTTCACCGCCCGCGTCAATGCCGGCGATCCGACCGCCGGCATCAACTACGAACTGACCGCCATAACCGCAGCGATCATCGGCGGCACCAATTTGTTCGGCGGCCGCGCTTCGATCCTTGGCACCATGATCGGGGCGCTGATCATGGGCGTGCTGCAGAACGGGCTGACGCTGCTTGCGGTGCAATCTTACTACCAGCAGATGGCGATCGGCGCCGTGTTGATCCTGGCGGTGTTCATCGACCAGTACCAGGTGCGCAAGGAGTCACGCGTATGACCCTTCTCACCCTGCACGGCATCCGCAAGAGCTTTGGCGCCGTCGACGTGCTGCATGGCGTCGACCTGTCGGTCGAGGCGGGCGAAGTGGTCGGCCTCGTCGGTGACAATGGCGCCGGCAAATCGACACTGATGAAGACCATCACCGGCATCTACCGGGCTGACGCCGGCTCGATCGAACTCGACGGCAAGGATATTCTGCCGCTCGATCCCGGCCAGCGGCGCGAGCTTGGCATCGAGATGATCTACCAGGACCTGTCGCTGGCCAAGCAACAGGACGTCGCCGCCAACATCTTTCTTGGCCGCGAGCCGACGAAGAAATTGTTCGGACTGATCCCGGGTATTGTCGACAAGGCCGAGATGGACCGCCAGGCGGCGAAGATGATCGAACGGCTAGGGGCGCATCTGCCGTCGATAAACCGGTCGGTCGGTTCGTTCTCCGGTGGCCAGCAGCAGACGGTGGCGATCGCGCGGGCGCTGACCTTCAACCCCAAGCTGGTGATCATGGACGAGCCGACGGCGGCGCTTGCTGTGCGCGAGGTGCAGAGCGTGCTCGATCTGATCCGGCGGCTGAAGTCGGAAGGCATTGCCGTCATCCTGATCTCGCACAGATTGAACGACGTGCTGTCGGTCACCGACCGCATTGTCGTGCTGCGCCACGGCCGGGCCGAGGCGAACCTGATCACCGCCCGGACCAACATGAACGAAGTCGTCAGCCGCATCGTCGGCGGCGGCGATATCAGTGCCGCCGCGGCGCATGAACAACGAGGCTGACCGATGAATACATTTGGACTGCACACTTTCGCTATTGCCCCGGTGTGGGATCTTGACCTGATCGAACCGCAGATGGAGCGGCTGAAGGCTCTGGGCATTGGCCTGCTCGAGATCCCGCTGCTGCGGCCCGAGGAGATCGACACCAGGCGCACGCGCGCCTTCGCCGAACGCCAGGGCGTCGAGCTGATCCCGTCGCTCGGCCTGCCGCGCGCGCTCGATGTTGTCGAGCGGCCGGACGAGGCGCTGGCCTTCCTCGAACCGGCCTTCGAGGTGTGCGAAGCGGTGGGTAGCACGGCACTCGGCGGCGTCACTTATGGCACGATCGGCAAGACGTCAGGCCGCGCGCCGACGGCCGGTGAAATCGACGGCATGTGCCGCTTCCTCGCACGCGCCGCCAAGGCGGCAAAAGTGCATGGGCTGGAGCTCGGCATTGAACCTTGCAACCGCTACGAGACGCATCTGATCAATCGCGGCATCGATGCTGCCAGGATTATCGAGCGCGTCGGCGCCGACAACATCTTCATCCATCTCGACACCTACCACATGCATATCGAGGAGGAGAGCTTTGCCGCCGGCTTCGCAGCGGCGGCGCCTTATCTCGGCTATGTCCACGTCTCGGAGGCCAATCGCGGCGTGCCGGGACGTGGCATGCTCAACTGGGCGGCTTGCATGCAGGCGATCGCCGCCATCGGCTACACCGGCGCGATTACGCTCGAAAGCATGAACCACGTCGATGTCGACATTGCCGGCGGGCTCGCCGTCTGGCGGCCGGTGGCCGACAATCCGACCGATGTCATCGAGGTCGGGCTGCCATTCCTGCGTGGGGAAGCGAGGAGGGCTGGGCTGACGCTTGGATGACGGACTATCCGTTGGAGGCTGGGGTCAGCGGCTGCCTGCTTCGCCAAGGGTCGGCCTCAGCGTATAAGCGCCATCGCCGATCAGCGCCACGCCGACCAGGCCAATGATCCAGAGTGCCGGAAATTCCCAGCCGCCATTGGCGTTGGTGAAAAAGAACCCGGCAGGACCATGCACGGTGAATATTGCACCGAGCAGAATGGGAATAAGGGTGATGGCGATGGCGCGTGGCCAGATGCCGAGGACGAGGGCCAGTCCCCCCAACACTTCCCAGGCGATGACGAGATAGGCGAGCCAGCCCGGCAAACCGAGGGATGCAAAGAAGCCGGCCGTTCCTTCGGGCGTGAAGACGAAGATCTTTAGGCCTGCATGGGCGAGGAACAGCAGGCCGAGCGTGAGCCGCAGCAGCAAGGCGGCATAAGGCGCAGTACGGGTATCAATCATTGCGATTGTCCTTTGAGAGAGGTTTGATTGCTGTGACGAGCTTCGGCCCAACAGGCCACGGCGTTCAGAACGGATAGTGCTGGTGCGGATCCTCGATGGTCATCCAGCGCAAATCGGTGAATTCTGCGATCGACGCCTTGCCACCAAACCGGCCATAGCCGGAACCCTTGACGCCGCCGAACGGCATCTGCGCCTCGTCGCCGACGGTCGGGCCGTTGATGTGGCAGATGCCGGCCTCGATGCGCGCGGCAACTGACATGGCACGCTTGATATCGCGGCTGAAGACGGCGGAGGAGAGACCGTATTCGGTGTTGTTGGCGACGCGCACCGCCTCGTCCTCGCCTTTCACCCGGATCACCGGCTTGACCGGTCCGAAGGATTCCTCGGCGTAGACCCGCATCGACGGCGTGACATGGTCGAGCAAGGTCGCCTCGACAACCGTGCCCGTGCGCTTGCCGCCGGCGACGAGCTTGGCGCCCTTGGTGACGGCATCGGCGACGAGTTCCTCCATCTTGTCGGCGGCCTGGCTGCTGATCAGCGAGCCGAGCACGACATGGCCGCGCGGGTCCCCCGCCGGCAGCTTTGATGCGCGGGCCGCGAGTTTTGTCACGAACTCGTCGGCGATTTTCTCATCGACGATGAGGCGCTCGGTCGACATGCAGATCTGGCCCTGATGCATGAAGGCGCCGAAGGTTGCGGCATTCACCGCCGCATCGATATCGGCATCGTCGAGCACCAGCAGCGGCGCCTTGCCGCCGAGTTCGAGCAGCGCCGGCTTGAGATGCCGTCCGGCGAGTTCGGCGATGATCCTGCCGACCTTGGTCGAGCCGGTGAAGTTGACGCGCTTGACGGCAGGGTGCGCGACCAGCGCCTCGACGATGCCGGCGGCGTCCTTCGGATCGTTGGTGACGACATTGATGACGCCCTTGGGCAGGCCAGCTTCGACCAGAACCTGGCCGATCAGCCGATGCGTGCCGGGGCACATTTCCGAGGCCTTCAGCACCACCGTGTTGCCGCAGGCGAGCGGCATCGCCACGGCGCGGGTGCCGAGAATGACCGGCGCGTTCCATGGCGCGATGCCGAGGCATACGCCGGCCGGCTGGCGGATCGCCATGGCCAACGTGCCCGGCTTGTCCGACGGGATGATCTCACCCGAGATCTGCGTCGTCATGGCGGCTGCCTCGCGCAGCATGTTGGCGGCCAGCATCACGTTGAAGCCGGCCCAGGGGCCGGTCGCACCGGTCTCTTCCATCATCAGTTTGGTGAATTCGCCGACCTTCGAGGCCATCACGTCCGCTGCCTTGGAGAGCAGCGCGCGGCGCTCGCCGGGCCCGGTCTTCGACCATGTTGGAAAGGCAGCCGCAGCCGCTTCGACAGCGGCGTTGGCGTCGGCCACGTTCGCCGCGGCGGCACGCGTCGCCAGTTTGCCGGTGAACGGGTCCATGCGCTCGTAGGCCGCCGAGCCGGACGCATCCCTTTTGTCGCCGTCGATCAGAAGTCCGATATCCATTATTTTTTCTCCCTCGCTCCACTGGAGCATTTTCTTAGAAGCCGAGCACTTCGGCATTGATTGAAGCTTCGAGGCCGCCATCGACCGGCACATTGGCGCCGTTCACCCAGCGCGCGCCGTCCGAGCACAGGAACAGCACCACCGGCGCGATGTCGCCGGATGTGCCGGCGCGGCCGACCCGGGCGATGTCGCTGTCGACGCGGGCGTCGCCGAGCACGGTGCGGAACTGTTTGAGGATCGGCGTTTCCACTGGACCCGGGCTGACCGCATTGACGCGAATGCCACGGCTCTTGAACAGATCCTGGTGCGCGGCGCGGAAGGTCCACAAGAGCAGCAGTTCTTTGGAAACGGGATAGCCTTCCTCGTTCTTCACGGCGTGGTCGGCGACCATCTTGGCGACATCGGGGAAGCCTTCGATGCCGACCATCGAGGCGGCGCGGTTGAGATTGGCGCGCCAGCCGAAACCGGCGATCGAGGCGACGTTGACGATGGCGCCGCCCTCGCGGATTTTTGGCGCGAGGTCTTCCGAAAGTGCCCGTAGTCCGAAGAAGTTGACGGCGAGAGTCGACACCGCGCCGGTGTTGCCGGAGAGGCCGGCGACATTGCAGAGCGCATCGATGCGCTGCGGCAGCTGCGCAACCAGATCATCGACGCCGGCCTTCGACGAAATGTCGGCCTTGACGAAAGTGCCGACCTGTCCCGTGGGCTCACGGACATCGACGCCGATCACCTCGGCGCCGAGCTGTCCCGCCAGTTCCGCGGTGCGGGCGCCGATGCCGGAGGCGACGCCGGTGATGAGGATGGTCTTGCCGAACAGCATGCTCATGCCTTCTCCCGCTGTGATGTGGTTTGCTGTGGCGAAGGCTCGGTGTCGGCTGCACCTGCGATTGCCGGAAGCCTGACGCGATAGCCGACCGGCAGCAGGCGCAGGCCGAAACGCTCCTCGATCGTCCCCCACAGGCCGCGCGGCAACAGCAGCGAAAACAGCACGGCCGTGGCGCCGAGGCCGACCAGGTACCAGACGCCGGTGCCGCCGAACCATGTCTCGATCAGGAAGAACACCAGCGCGCCCAAAATGGCGCCTTCGAACGTGCCGATGCCGCCGACCAGCACCATGAAGATCATGTAGGCTGTCCACTGGACGCTGAAATAGGTTTTTGGCTGGAAGGTGATGGAGGTTGCCAGCCACAGCGCGCCGGCAATGCCGATGCCGAAGGCGGCCAGCACGAACAGCAGCCGCTTGGTGCCGGTGACGCGCACGCCGACCGATGCGGCGGCATCCTCATTGTCGCGGATGGCGCGGATCGCGGCACCCGTGCTGCCGCGCAGCAGGCCAAACAGGATGGCGAGCAGTGCCGTCATCGACGCCAGCGCCAGCCAGTAGATCGTCGCCCGTCTGGTGCCGGAATCATAGACGTTGAGCGAGATCAGCGATGTCCCGGTTTCGCCCTGCACCAGCCGGTCGAGATTGACCAGCAGATGCGTCAGCGCCGCGATCACCCACATGCCGATGGCGAATTCGCCGTTCTTCAGCCGCAGCATGAACAGCGAGAGCGGGATGGACACCGCGCCGACGACAATCCCCGATGCAAAAAGTGCGACGAACGGATTGAGGCCGGCATCGGCCAGGCGGATGGCGAAATAGGCACCGAGCCCGAAGAACACCTGCTGCCCCACAGAGACCAGGCCGCCAAAACCGGCCAGCGCGTTCCACATCGCGGCCAGGATCACATAGATGAAAAGCGCGGTTAGCCGATCCACCGCGCCTGCCGACAGGAATTGCGGTGCGATCGCAAGCAGGGCGATGATGATGGCGACAGCAATCGCGGCGATGCGCGAGGTCGCGGTACCGCGCTCGATGACTGGCATGGTGGCAGGAGCGCTCATGCTGCGCTCCGCAAGCGCAACAGGCCACGCAGGCCAAGGCCCGAAGTAGAGAGCCGAATGAACAGGACGATCAGGAATGCGACATGGCCGCCGATCAGAAAACCTTGCGGATGCACCTGCGCACCGAGCGTCTGGGCGAGCGCGAGCACGATACCGCCGACTAGCGTTCCCCACAGCGAGCCGGCGCCACCAATGACCGCCGCTTCGAAGGCGAACAGCAATTGCGGCGCACCGGCATAGGGGTCGAAGGTGGCGCGCATGCCAAGAAAGGCGCCGGCAAGGCCGACCGTGACCATGGCGATGGCAGCCGCAATGGCGTTGGCGCGGCGTGCATCGACGCCGACCAGGCCAGCGGTATCAGGGTCTTCCGACGTCGCGCGGATCGAGCGGCCGAGCCCGGTGCGGGTCAGGAACAGCTGCAGCCCGCCAAGCAGGACCACGGCGGTGGCGAAGGTGATGACGGCGAGCTTGCCGACATAGATGCTGCCTGGCCATTCCCAGGAATCGTAGGACAGGCTGCCGATATAGGGCGCCAGCGAGCGCGTATCGGCGCCGAACTGTTCGAACAAAAGATTGTCGATGACGATGGCCAGGCCGAAAGTGGTGAGGATCGGCAACAGCGCGCCGCCGCGTGCACTGCGCTCCAACAGGAAGCGCTGCAGTGCCCAGCCGATCGCCGCCATCGCAGGCAGGACGATGAGCAGGCCGACCAGCGGTGCGATGTGGAACTGCGAGGCGAGCCACCACAGCACGTAGGCTGAAAACACGGCAAGGCTGCCATGGGCGAGGTTGATGATACGCATCACCGAAAACATGAAGGACAGGCCACAGGCGATGATCGCGTAGTAGCCCCCGAGCAGGATACCCTGGATGATCTGGTTGCTCATGCCGGCACGCTCCCGGCGCTCGCCTTGTGCAGACCGAAATAGGCCTTGGTCACCTCGTCGCGCGACATGCCTTTGCTCGGGCCTTCGAGCGCGACCCGCCCCTCGAGCATGCAGATGACCTTGTCCGATACCGAGAGCGCGCGGTTGAGGTCCTGTTCGACGAGGATGATCGTCGTGCCCGAATTGATCAGCCCCTGCAGCGAGGCGTAGACGCGATCGACGATCAGCGGCGACAGGCCGAGCGAAACCTCGTCGAGCAGCAACAAATCAGGGTTGCTCATCAGCGCCCGGCCGATTGCCGTCGCTTGCTGTTCGCCACCTGAGAGATGACCTGTTTTGGCATGGCGGCGGGCCTTCAGATTGGGAAAGGTGTCGAGCACCCTGTCGACGCTCCAGTCGCCAGGCCGGCCGGCGGTCTTGCCGAGCAGCAGATTCTCCTCGACGGTCATCTGCACGAACAGTTTTCGCCCCTCCGGCACCAGCGCGATGCCCGTGCTGACCCGCCTGTGCGACGGCACGCCGGACAGGTCTGCGCCGTCAAACAACACCCGGCCAGCCGACGCTGGATGGGCGCCGGCGATTGCCCTCAGCAGCGTCGTCTTGCCGGCGCCGTTGGCGCCGACCAGGGCCAGCGTCTGGCCACGCTCGACGCTGAAGCTGACACCGCGCACCGCTTGCAGCAGGCCGTGTCGCACGACGAGATTTTCCACCACCAGCAGGCTCATTTTGGGCCTCCGCCGAGATAGGCGCTGATCACCTGGGGATCGGCCATAACCGCTTGCGGGTTGCCGTCGGCGATGATCTTGCCGGCATCCATGCAGATCAGGCGCTCGGCCACTTGCAGAAGAATATGAACGATGTGCTCGATCCAGACGATGCCGATCTTGCGGCGGCGCAGTTCCTTGATCGTGTCGACGAGTTCGCCGGCTTCGCCATCGGTCAGTCCACCGCCGATTTCGTCCAGCAAAAGCAAGGTCGGCCTCGCTGCCAGTGCCCGCGCCAGCTCCAGCCGTTTGCGGTCGAGCAGGCCGAGCGTTTCGGCGCGCCGGTTGGCGACGCCAAGCATACCGCACAGCTCAAGTGAGCCAAGCGCTTCCGCATAGGCCTCGTCACGGCCAAGGCCGGCGCCGTGCGACGCCGCGACGAAGACATTCTCGAAGGTGGTCATGCCGCCGAACGGTTTTGGCACCTGATGCGTGCGCACCAGCCCGAGCCGGCAGCGCTGGGTCGCCGGCAGCGGCGTCACGTCGCCGCCCTTGAAGCTGACCGTGCCTGAACTTGGTGGAAAAGCGCCTGAGAGCACGCTGAGCAAAGTGGTCTTGCCGGCGCCGTTCGGGCCGACAATGCCGACCGCCTCATTGGCGGCCATGGCGAAGTCGATGTTGTCCAGCACCACAAGCGCGCCAAAGCGCTTGTGGATGCCGGCGGCATTGAGGATCGCCTGTTGTTGCGGATGGGTCACCAGGCGATCCTCGTCAGCGGTCCATCAGCCGTTGTAAGGCAGCAGCTTGGCCTCGACCGGCACTTTCGGGTCGGTGGCGTTGTCGGTCACCACATAGTCGAGCGGGAACTTGCTGCCTTCCTTGGCGGCCACCCATTGCGTGCCGATGATCGGGCCGGGCGACACATTGGCCACCGGGCCGCTGGTGAAGTCGACCTTGCCGATCATGGTCTCGGTCTTCAGCGTGCTCAGCGCCTTGGCCACCGCTGCCTTGTCCTTGGCGTCGGTGCTCGCCTTCAGCGCCTCGAAGCCGGCGTCGAGCAGCGACATCGAAGCGCCAAGCTGCTGCGTCCACTGCTTGCCGCTCGCGGCCTCATAGCCGTCGGCAAGCTCGGGTCCCGAAACGCCGGTCAGCGGCGACTTGTAGGGGAAGGCCTTGTGCCAGTAGGCGGCGCTCGAAATCTTCATGCCGAGATCGCCGAGCGCCTCGATGTCGGAGGGGAACAGTCCGGTCTTGGCAACCTGGGCGATCTTGATCTGCTTGGTCAGGCCCTGTTGTGCAGCTTGGCGCCAGAAGGCGGCGAAATCCGGCGGGATCGGGAAGGAGTTGAAGATCTCGACGCCTTCCTGCTTGAACATGGCGATCTGCGACGAATAGTCGGTGGTGCCGGTCTCGTAGGCGCCCGGATCGACGATGGTAAAACCTTCCTTGGCCAGCAGCGGCGCCAGATGGGCGCGGATGGCATTGCCGTCGGCGTCGTTCGGATACATGACGCCGACCTTCTTGTTGGTCTCGATCAGGTTCCATTGCGAGATGTAGGTCTTGAAGAACTCGCCGACGCCAAAACCGAAATGATAGGTCCATTTGAACGGTGACGGCTCGCCGGGCTTTGCGCCACGGCCGAAATACCAGGCTTCCCAGGGCATGACCGTGGACAGGCAAGGCACGCCGGCGGCTTCGCACGCGTCGGCCACCGGATTGATGACCTCCGGGGTGGAAACGGCCAGCATCAGGTCGATGGCCTGGTTGTTGATCAGGTCCTTGGCCAACTGGCCGGCGCGAGACGGATCCGATTGCGTATCCTGGTCGAGGATCTCGACGCTGTATTTCTTGCCGCCGAGTTCGATGCCGCCGGCTAGCGCCTTGCGGGCAAGGTCGAGCACGTAGCCGTCGGTCTGGCCGAAGCCGGCGAGCGGCCCGGTGCGCGGGCTGACGAAGCCGACCTTGAGCGTGTCGCCCGCCGCGAAGGCTTTGCTGCCACCGAAAGCGAGTGCCGCGCCGCCGGCAATCGATGTGGCGATGAACTGGCGTCGCGAGACGCCGCGAATGACGGATTTGCCTGGAGTCATGTGGATGGTCCTCCCTTTTTCTGGCGGCGCCGTGAGGCGAACCGCCGGTTCGCTCAAAGCTTCTGCTGCCCGTTGAATTCATCCATCGCAGCATTGCCGTTCGCCCGAATCCGGCGACGGTGCAGCGGTACCCCGCCGATGCTGACGAATGGCACGATTTCGATCCTCCGACATCACAGTGCACTAGGCGTTTGGTTCGGTAAAATGATATTTTGCGGTGTTTTACTAACTCGGGGGTTATGAATTCTTCGAGGCAAGGTCGCCCTGTTTCCGTCGACGCCCGAGTGTCTCAGGCGTTTTGGCTGGCGGCTTCGCGGATGGTCTGCAGCATGATGGAGAAGGCCGGCGAGGGGGCGGTGTCGGTGCGCATCGTCAGCCCGACCGGCCCCTTGGTTTCCTCCGTGTTGACGCGCAAGGCGACGAACGCGCCACTGCTGATTTCATTGGCCACGACGCCGGCCGAGATGATCCAGACGGCGTCGCTTTGGCGCATGAAGGCGCGGCCGAAGGAATCCGAGACGGTTTCGATCTCCGTTGCCGGCGCCGTCATGCCGTTGGTGATGAACAGGCGGTCGACGAAGGGACGGATGACCGATTCCCGTGTCGGCATCAGCACCGGGAACTCGTCGAGCCTGGCGAACACATCCGCGCCCGGCTGCAGCAGCGGATGGCCGGCGCGCACCACGAACAGCACCTGTTCGGAGTAGAGATGCTCGAAGAAGAAGCCGGTCATTTTTTCCGGCGCCGCCAGCCGCCCGACGACGAGGTCGAGCGCGCCGACACGCAACTGTTCGAGCAACACTGCGTTCTCGCCGGTGACGATCTTGATCGCAGCCCCGGTATTCTCCTTAAGGAACAGGCTCATGGCGAGCGGCATCACCCGTGCCGACACCGTCGGCAGCGCGCCGATGCGGATCGGGTGGCGGTTGATTGCCCCGTCCTGCCGCACGGAATCGACGCCGCGCTTCAGCGCGGTGATTGCTGTGCCGGCGTGGCCAAGGAAGATTTCGCCGAGCCGCGTCACCCGGATGCCGCGGCCGTCGCGTTCGACGACGGCGACACCGAGCGCCTCTTCCAGTTCCCGCAAGGTTTTGGTCACCGCCGGCGCGCTGACATGTAGAAAGTCGGCAGCCCTCGCCACGCTCCGCTGCCGCGCTACTTCGAGGAATGCCTGCAGATGGCGGAACCGGATGCGGCTTTCGACCATGGTTTTTCATAACCCCTGAGTTAGTGAAACGGCGCAAAATATCATTTTACCGAACCAAACACCTAGTGCAATGTGAAGATGGAGGATCGAAATCGTGCCATTCGTCAACATTGGCGGCATCACGCTGCACCATCGCCATAGCAAGGCGAACCGCAGCGCGCGCCCGATCGTGTTCATCAATTCGCTCGGCACCGACTTCCGCATCTGGGATGAGGTGTCCTCTGAATTGAGCGGGGAAATGCCCATGCTGGTCTACGACAAGCGTGGCCATGGGCTCTCCGATATCGGCGGCATCCGCTCGATCGACGATCATGTCGACGATCTCTCCGGCCTCATCGATCATTTCGGGCTGACGAATGTGGTGCTTTGCGGCCTGTCGGTCGGCGGTCTGGTCGCGCAAGGCTTTTGTGCCAGGCGCCCAGAGATCGTCGATGGCCTTATCCTGTGCGACACGGCCCACAAGATCGGCACAGCCGACAGCTGGAACACACGCATTGCAACAGTCGAAAGCAAAGGCATCCAGGCCATCGCCGATGCTGTTCTGAAGACGTGGTTCACTCCAGCCTTTCACTCAACGCGCGTGGCCGAACTTGACGGCTATTGGAACATGCTGACCAGGCAGGCGCTTGCCGGCTATGTCGGAACATGTGCCGCGGTTCGCGACGCGGATTTCACCGAAATTGCGCAGCGCATCAGCGTGCCGACGCTGTGCGTCGTCGGCGATCAGGATGGCTCGACGGGTCCCGATCTCGTCCGCTGGCTGGCCGACCTTATCCCCGGCGCGCGATTCGAAATCATTCGCGATGCCGGACACATTCCCTGCGTCGAGCAGCCGAAGGCGCTGACCGCCTTGATCCGCGATTTCGTCGCATCGCTTCCCGATCGAAAGCAAACTCATGGATGACATGTCCGAGACCACAACCACATACCGGACGGGACTGGCGGTCAGGCGCTCCGTGCTTGGCGACCCGCATGTCGACCGGGCCGAGGATGCCGCCACCGATTTCGACCGGCCGTTCCAGAACCTGATCACCGAAGCGGCCTGGGGAACCGTGTGGGCGCGACCTGGTCTGTCCAAACGCGAGCGCTCGATCGTGACGCTGGCGCTGCTGGCGGCCCTCGGTCATGATGAAGAGGTCGCCATGCATGTACGCGCCACCGCCAATACCGGCGCCTCGCGCGACGATATCTGCGAAGCGTTCCTGCATGTCGCGATCTATGCCGGCGTGCCGGCGGCAAACCGGGCCTTCAAGATCGCCAAGGAGGTCTTTTCGGAGATGGACGAAAGCCAGAATGTCCATGCCCGCTAAGTCCGGTTCGAACCGGACGCCGGAGACCGGCGCCTTCTTCCAGCGCGACCGCACATGGCATCCGCCGGCCCTGACTCCGGGCTACAAGAGTTCGGTGCTGCGCTCGCCGCAGAAGGCGCTGCTGTCGTTCGACAACACGCTGTCGGAGATATCAGGTCCCGTGTTCGGCCACGCCATGCTCGGCGAACTGGACGCCGATCTGATCCACAATTTTGCCAAGCCCGGCGAGAGTGCCGTCGGCGAGCGCATCATTGTCTACGGACGCGTGCTCGACGAGCGCGGGATGGGCGTTCCCGGTGTGCTGCTCGAATTCTGGCAGGCCAATGCCGGCGGCCGCTACCGCCACAAGAAGGACGGCTATCTGGCAGCGCTCGATCCGAATTTCGGCGGCTGCGGCCGCACCATCACCGGCGAAGACGGCAGCTATGCCTTTCGCACGGTCAAGCCCGGTCCCTATCCCTGGCCGAATGGCCCCAATGACTGGCGCCCCGCCCACATCCATTTTTCGGTGTTTGGACATGGCTTCGCGCAGCGGCTGATCACCCAGATGTACTTTGAGGGCGACCCTCTGATCTGGAGATGCCCGATCGTGCGCGGCATTGCCGACAGAGCGGCGATCGAAGCGCTGACCGCCATGCTCGACATGCAGGCGACGATCCCGATGGACGCGCTCGCCTACAAGTTCGACATCGTGCTGCGCGGCCGGCGCTCGTCGCTGTTCGAGAACCGGCCGGAGGGCAATTGATGGCACAGTCGCTCGGTCGGCTCAAGGAAAGTCCTTCGCAGACTGCCGGACCGTACGTGCATATCGGGCTGACGCCGAATTTCTGCGGCATCGGCGGCGTCTATGCCAGCGATCTCGGCGCTGCGATGGTCAACGAGAAGACCAAAGGCGAGCGGATCGGCCTGCGCATCCGGGTGTTCGACGGCACCGGCACGCCGCTCAAGGATGCGCTGATCGAAATCTGGCAAGCCGATGCCGACGGGCTCTACAATTCGCCGGCCGAAATGCGCGGCGCCGCCGATCCAAACTTTTTCGGCTGGGGCCGCTGCCCGACCGACATGGAAACCGGCCTGTGCGTGTTCGAAACGATCAAGCCCGGTCGTGTGCCGTACCGGGGCGGGCGCCTGATGGCGCCGCATATCAGCCTGTGGATCGTTGCCCGCGGCATCAACGTCGGCTTGCAGACGCGGCTGTATTTTTCCGACGAGGCGCAGGCCAATGCACAAGATCCGATCCTGGCGCGCATCGAGCACCGCGTTCGCGTGCCGACGCTGATCGCCGAGCGCCAGGGCAATATCTACGTCTTTGATGTCCACCTCCAGGGCGACAAGGAGACGGTCTTCTTCGACAGTTGACCTGACCACATGACCGTATCGCCTTTCGATCATCCGCTGCTCTCCAGCCTTCTCGGCGACGAGGAGACCGCCAGGCATTTTTCCGTCGAGGCGGAAATCGCCGCGATGCTAGCGTTCGAGCGCGCGCTGGCGCAAGCGGAAGCGGAAAACGGCGTTGTCGGCAGGGACGCCGCCGCAGCGATCGTCGCGGCACTTTCGTCGTTCAGGCCGGACACAGGCTTGCTGCGTGCGGGCGTGGCGAAGGATGGCGTCATGGTTCCGGAACTGGTGCGCCAGATCCGGATGGCGGTCGGCGAAGCGCATGGCGCCTCGGTTCATTTCGGCGCCACCAGCCAGGATGTCATCGATACGGCGCTGGTGTTGCGGCTGAAGTCTGTGGTCGAGCATCTCAGTCTGCTTCTGACCGAAAACATCGTACGCCTTTCGGGGCTCGATGAGCGTTTCGGGGGCAGGGCGCTGACCGGGATGACGCGCATGCAGCCGGCGATCCCTATTCGAGTGTCGGATCGCGTCAAGGCATGGCTGGCGCCGCTGCAGCGACACCAGCAAAGATTGTCAGACCAGTCCGGGATCCTGCTCGTCGTGCAGTTCGGCGGTGCCGCAGGCACGCTGGAAAAGCTTGGTGACAGGGGGCCAGCCGTGCGCGCGGCTCTCGCTGCCAGGCTCGGCCTTGGCGATGCGCCGCAATGGCAAAGCCAGCGCGACACGCTGGCAGACTTCGCCAACTGGCTGTCGCTGGTGACCGGCAGCCTCGGCAAGTTCGGGCAGGACATTGCGCTGATGGCGCAAGGCGGCGCGGAGATCGCGCTTTCCGGCGGCGGCGGCTCGTCGGCCATGCCGCACAAGCAGAACCCGGTGAAGGCCGAGGCGCTGGTGGCGCTTGCCCGCTTCAACGCTACGCAGCTGTCCGGCATGCATCAGGCGCTGGTGCATGAGCAGGAGCGGTCGGGCACGGCCTGGACGCTCGAATGGCTGCTGCTGCCGCAAATGGTCGTGGCGACGGCCGCCGCGCTGCGGCTCGCCGCTGAACTGGCCGCGCAGATCGAAAACCTGAGACACTGATGCGTACACAAGTTGTCATCGTCGGTTCGGGACCGTCCGGCCTGCTGCTCGGGCAGTTGTTGGCCGGCATCGGTGTCGAGACCATCATCCTCGAGCGTTCAAGCCGCGAGCATGTGCTTTCCCGCGTGCGCGCCGGTGTGCTCGAACAAGGCACTGTCGAGTTGCTCGAGCAGGCAGAAGCGGCCGCCAGGCTGCATGCCGAGGGGCTTCCGCATGCCGGCATCTCGCTCGCTTTCGACGGTCGCCTGCACCGCATCGACCTGACGGCGTTGACCGGCGGCAAGCACGTCACCGTCTATGGCCAGACCGAAGTAACGCATGATCTGATGGACAAGCGCGATGCGGCTGGGCTGACCACCGTCTACGAGGCGGCAAACGTCGCACTGCACGGTTTCGATGGTGATGCGCCGTTCGCAACTTACGACAAGGACGGCGTCACCCATCGCATTGACTGCGACTTCATTGCCGGCTGTGACGGCTATCACGGCGTCAGCCGCAAATCGGTACCTGAGGGCGCGCTGAAGACTTTCGAGCGGCAGTATCCATTCGGCTGGCTCGGCGTGCTGGCCGAAGTGCCGCCGGCCGATCATGAGTTGGTCTATGCCAACCACGAGCGCGGCTTTGCGCTGTGCTCGATGCGGTCGACGCACCGCAGCCGCTACTATGTGCAATGTCCGCTCGACGACCGTGTCGAGGCGTGGTCCGACGACCGCTTCTGGGATGAATTGCGCCGCCGCCTGCCGCGGCAGACGGCGGAAGCAGTCGTCACCGGGCCGTCCTTCGAGAAATCGATCGCGCCGTTGCGCTCCTTCGTCGCCGAGCCGCTGCGCTTCGGCCGGCTTTTCCTGGTCGGCGACGCCGCCCACATCGTGCCGCCGACCGGAGCCAAAGGCCTCAACCTCGCCGCCAGCGACGTACGCTATCTCTTTGCCGGGCTTCGCGAATTCTATCTGGAGAAATCACGCGCTGGTATCGAGGCCTATTCCGGCAAGGCGCTGGCGCGGGTGTGGAAGGCGGTGCGCTTTTCCTGGTGGATGACGACCATTCTGCACCGCTTCCCCGACACCGGCGACTTCGGCCAGCGCATCCAGGAAGCCGAGCTCGACTATCTCGTGCATTCGCAAGCTGCATCGACAGCACTTGCCGAGAATTATGTCGGCCTTCCTTACTGAGAAGTTCTCACACTCTTTCGAGCGCGATCGCAATGCCCTGGCCGACGCCGATGCACATGGTGGCCAGCGCGTATCTGGCGCTGCGTTCGCGCAGCTCCAACGCCGCCGTGCCTGATATGCGCGCGCCCGACATGCCGAGCGGATGGCCGAGCGCGATGGCGCCGCCATTCGGGTTGACGTGCTCGGCGTCCTCGGCGATGCCGAGCTGGCGCAGCACGGCGATGCCCTGGGAGGCAAAAGCTTCGTTGAGCTCGATGACATCGAACTGGTTTGGCGTCAGGCCGAGCCGCGCGCAGAGTTTCTGCGTCGCCGGCGCCGGGCCGATGCCCATGATGCGCGGTGCCACACCAGCGGCGGCACCACCGAGGATGCGGGCGATCGGTGTCAGGCCGTATTTCTTCACGGCTGCTTCCGAAGCGACGATCAGCGCCGCTGCGCCGTCATTGACCCCAGAGGCATTGCCGGCGGTGACGGTGCCTCCTTGCCGGAACGGCGTCGGCAGCTTGGCCAGCGACTCGACTGTCGTACCCGCGCGGGGATGCTCGTCCTTGCCGACGATCACCGGATCGCCCTTGCGCTGCGGGATCGTCACCGGCGTGATCTCTTTCGCCAGCCGGCCATTGGCTTGCGCGGCGACCGCCTTGTCCTGGCTGCGCACGGCGAAGGCATCCTGGTCGGCGCGCGACACGGAAAAATCCTCGGCGACATTCTCGCCGGTTTCCGGCATCGAATCGACGCCATACTGTTTCTTCATCAGCGGGTTGACGAAACGCCAGCCGATCGTGGTGTCGTAAATCTCGGCATTGCGCGAAAACGCCGTGTCGGCCTTCGGCATGACGAAAGGCGCGCGGCTCATCGACTCGACGCCGCCTGCTATCATCAGCTCGGCTTCGCCGGATTTGATGGCGCGCGCGGCGATGATGATGGCATCCATGCCGGAGCCGCACAGGCGGTTGACGGTCGAGCCGGAGATGTCCTGGGGCAGGCCGGCGAGCAACAGGGACATGCGCGCCACGTTGCGGTTGTCCTCGCCGGCCTGGTTGGCGCAGCCATAGACGATGTCGTCGACCGCCTGCCAGTCAATGCCTGAATTGCGCTCGACCAGTGCCCTCAGGGGTATCGCGCCGAGGTCGTCGGCGCGGACCGATGACAAGGATCCGCCGAAGCGGCCGATCGGTGTGCGGATATAGTCGCAGATATAGGCCTCGGCCATGTCATGCAGCCTTTGCTTTTCCGGTCCCCTCATGCGCCGCCTTGGTGCGGGCCTGCAGGTCGCGCAATGTCTTCAGTTCGAGTTCGCTTGGCGCCGGTGTTTCGTCAAGCGCCTCGGCGAACTTTACGACCCAGCCACAGGTCTCCTGCACCTCAAGGCGCGACACGCCGGGATGCAGCGACACCACCGTGAATTCCTTGGTCACAGGGTCCGGTTTCCAGATGGCGAGGTCGGTGATCAGCAGCGTCGGTCCAGCCGTATCGATGCCGAGACGTTTTCGATGATCGCCGCCCTCGCCATGGCCGAAGGAGGTGAAGAAGTCGATCTTCTCGACCATGCCGCGTTTGGTCTGCGCCATGGTGATGTAGACCTCCTTCGACGATGTCGCGATCTCTGGCGCGCCGCCGCCGCCGGGAAGCCGGGTCTTGGGGTGAAAGTAATCGCCGATGACCGTGGTGTTGATGTTGCCGAACTTGTCGAGCTGGGCGGCACCGAGAAAACCGATCGAGATACGGCCGCCTTGCAGCCAGTAGCGGAACATTTCCGGGACCGCGACGGTGGTGACGGCGGTCTCGCAGAGTTCGCCGTCGCCGATCGACAGCGGCAGCACGTCGGGCGCGGTGCCGATGGTGCCGCTTTCATAGATCAGCGTGATGTCGGGCGCGTGTGTCAGCCGCGCCACATTGCAGGCCGCGGACGGGGCGCCGATGCCGACGAAACAGACATCGTCATTCCCAAGCGCCCGACTGGCGGCGATCGTCATCATCTCGTTGGGGGTGAAACTCTGATTGTCGCTCATGCCGCTTTCCTCAGATGTTCGACGCGGGCCGCGAAATCGTCGGCGCTCTTCTCGATGACGTTCGCCTGCATCCACGCCTGGAATTTTTCACGGTCGGCGGCGATCTCGTCCCATTCCAGATACGCGGCATTGTCGCGCGCATAATAGCCATGGGCGTAGGATGGGTGCGAGCCGCCGGGCACGACGGAAATCGCAGCGATCGTCCAGCGCGGCAGCACAGTCAGGTTGGGGTGCAGATCGTCGAAATTGTCGACCACTTCCTCCACCGTGACCACCGCGCGCCTGGCCGCCAGCACGGCTTCCTTCTGGATGCCGATGATACCCTCGACCAGCACATTGCCTTTCTTGTCGGCCTTCTGGGCGTGGATGAAGGTGACATCGGGACGGATCGAAGGGACAGCCGCCAGCACCTCGCCGGTGAACGGGCAAGTGACCGACTTGATGTTCGGATTGACCGCCGCCAGGCCGGCGCCACGATAGCCGCGGAACATGGCGCAGGGCAGGCCGGCCGCACCCGCCTCATAGGCATTGGCCATGCCGGCATGGCTGTGCTCCTCGATCTCGATGGTGCGCGGAAAACCGTTCTCGATGGCGTCGCGGGCGCGCCGCAACAGGCCGACGCCGGGATTGCCGACATAGGAGAAGATGATCTTCTTCGCCATGCCCATGCCGATCATCTGGTCGTAGATCAGGTCCGGGGTCATGCGGATCAATGTCAGGTCGCGAAAACCCTGGCGGATGGCTTCATGCGCGGCTGCCGTCGGGATCAGATGGGTAAAGCCCTCGAAGGCAACCGCATCGCCATCATGCAGGTTTTCGGCCACGGCCTGGCTGAGCGGCAGGAATTTGACCATCGCAGGAACTCCAACGTCCCAAAAGTTCGTATTGCGAACAAATGTTTTGTATGAGATACTTTTACGACGAGCATTGATGTCGAGTCAATCCTGGGATTTCGGAGGCTGCATGGACGATGAGGGCGCTTCGCGTGATCATGTCGGTTCACTCGAGCGCGGGCTTGCGGTCATGGAGATACTGGCCAGGCATCCCGCCGGCATGACGCTGACCGAAATGGCGGAGGAGGCGGGACTGACCCGCGCCGGGGCGCGCCGGTTCCTGCTGACGCTGGTGGCCACCGGCTATGCGACACAGTCCGGCCGGCTGTTTTCGCTGTCGCCGCGCCTGCTGACTGTCGCGCGCACCTGGCTCGGCGGTGCTTCGCTGTGGACATTCGCGGCACCCATCCTGCGCGCGGTGGCTGGGCAATTCGACGAGGCCTGCAACGCCGCGGTGCTGTCGGGTGAAGACGTCGTCTATGTCGCGCGTGTTCCGGGCCGGCGCATCCTCAGCGTATCGCTTGATGTCGGCACCAGGCTGCCGGCGCATTGCACCTCGATGGGGCGGATCCTGCTTGCCGGTCTCGCGCCCAACGAACTGCAAACATTCGTCGCCCAGGCAAAGATCGACAGACGCACACCGAAGACGATCACCGACAGGCGGTCGCTCGCCGAAGCCATTGCCAAGGCGAGGGCGGATGGTTTCGCCATCGTCGATGAAGAGCTGGAACTCGGCCTGCGCTCGATCGCCGTGCCGATCACCGACCGCACCGGGCGAACCGTGGCAGCGATCAATGTTTCGACCCAGTCGGCGCGGTTTTCCGTGAAGGAGATGGAGAAAGAGATCCTGCCGGCACTGCTCGTTGCAAAACAGCGCATCGAGGAGTTTTTCTTCGTGTGACGAAGCGAGATCAGTTGGCCATCAATCCCGCTGCACCACGTCGCCAATAGGCGGCAGCCAGTGTTTCGTCGCGACTGAGCGCCAGCGTGCCGCGCCAATGTTCGCGAACGATTTTTGCTGCTGCCGCTTCCGCCGCAAACCAGCCGAAGGCCGAACCGGTGTGCGGCCATGCCACCGACTGAACAGCGCGCGCCAGTCTCTCATCGGTGCCGGCCGGCACGCCGTTTCTCGCCAGCCAGTGCAATTCGATGCCGGTGGCGTTTTCGATCTCCTGTCGTTCGCCATCATCGGCGACCTCGACGAAGGCAACGCCTTTGGTCTCGGCGGGCAGCGTCTCCAGCAGTCGCGCCAGCGCCGGCAGGCCGGTTTCGTCGGCGCCCATCAGATACCATGAGGCCTGCCGCACCGGACGGCCGACCGGACCCATAATGCCGATTTTCATGCCGGGTGCTGCTTGTGCGGCCCAGGCCGAGCCGACGCAGTCGCCGGGATAGATGAGGAAGTCGACATCGACAACGCCCTTGTCCACGTCCAGCCTGCGGATGGTGTAGACGCGCGCCACCGGGCGCCTGTCGTCTGATGGCCAGACCGGCAAGCCATTGCCGCCGAGCACCGGCCAGAGCGGATCGGGCACCTGCCTGGTCGGGAACAGCATACGGATGTGCATGCCGCCGAACTTGGCGAAACGGGAGAGATCCTCGCCGGCAAGGCGGATGCGGCGCATATGCAGGGTGAGGTCGGTGACATCGGTCACCACCATCTCGCGAAACTGGGCGAGGCGGGTCTCGCCGGCGAGATCGCCAGTCCAGACGATCTCCGGATTTTCGTCTTTGGCATAGACCTCGACGGCGGTGGCGAGCAGATCCTTGATGCGGGCGAGGCCATCGCGGTCGGCGGCACTGGCTCGCATCACCAGCCGGTCCATGTCGAAGGAGGCGTCGCCGAAGGCGAAGCGGAAATCGAGCCGCTGGCCGTCCTGCGTCGCATCGGCCTCGAAGCTTTGCAGCCTGTCGCTGATGCGGTCGATGTAATGCGGCAGGTGACGCAGGTTCAGGCGCGCCTCGCAGGTCAGTCCGCTTGCCGATGCTTCCGTCACGCTCTGCCTCCGAGCCTGTCTGCCAGTGCCAAATCGAGCCTGATGCGCCAGCTGGCGAACCAGTTCGAAGCCGTCACATATTAAAACATGATGGTTATAGTCAACTTTAATGTATGAGCCACGCCCAGATCGAAGAAGCATCTCGCACGGATGCGATCCGCGACCTCACCCATGCGCTCGATCCGGAGTGGAAAGCGGCCGACGCCAACCAAAAAGGACCACCTATCTTTTCGCGGCGACACGCAATTGACGTCGCCGTTCACATCAGCTATTGAACAGGACTGAACAGGTATATTGAACAGGTATCAATATGAAACGTCGCGCGGCTCTGTTGTCTCCCGGAACGGGCAAGCCCGAACAGATCGCGACCGTTCTCGAGCAGGAGATACGCTCCGGCGTGCTCGGCTTCGGCGACCGCCTGCAGAGCGAGAACGAACTCGTCCAGCGCTTTTCCGTCAGCCGCAACACCGTCCGCAAAGGCCTTGAGGAACTGTCGAGCCGCGGGCTGATCACCACCAAGGTCGGCATCGGCTCCTTCGTCACTTTCGACGGCATGCCGGTCGATGACAGCATCGGCTGGTCGCGCGCACTGGCCAATGCCGGCGCCAATGCCCAGACCCGCACCTTGCGGCTCGAGGTCATCGAGGATGTCGATCTCGCCGCGCGGCTCGGCATCGAAAACCCGTTCTTCATCGCCGTCGATCGTGTCCGCACCAACGCCGATGACGGCCATGCCATCTCCATCGAGCGCAGCCGTCTGCCGCTGTCATCCGAACTGGAAGATGTGCCGCTGCGCGGTCTGCGCGAAGGGTCTCTGCACCAGACGCTGCGCGACGCCGGTCTGGTGCCCGATCATGGCGAGGAATGGGTCGATATCGAAATGCTGAATGCCGAGGACGCCGCCATCCTGTCCTGCCCGCTGGGCACGCCTTTCCTGCGCGGCCGCCGGCTGACGCGCGCCGCCGACGGGCGGCCGATCGAATATGTCACCAGCCTGCTCAACCCGGCGCATTTCGCGCTGCATATGGAATTTTGAGGCGATGCCGGACACCGCTTCCGCCACGATGATCGACCGGGCGATGGGCGCGCTCATCGGCGGCGCGATCGGCGATGCGCTCGGCATGCCGACGCAGCTTCTGTCGCCGGCCCGCATCGCCGAACTCTATGGCCATGTCGAGGATTTCGTAGCACCCGTCGCCGACCATCCGGTGTCGAAGGGCATGGCATCGGGAACCATCACCGACGATACCGAACAGGCGCTGCTGCTCGGCCGCATACTTGTCGATTCTGGCGATCAATTCGACCACAGGCGCTGGGTCAACGCGCTGCTCGACTGGGAGCGCGATGTCAAGGCGCGCGGCAGCTACGACCTTTTGGGACCCTCGACCAAGCGCGCCATCGACGCCATCAATGATGGTGTGCTGCCCGAGGAGGCGGGGCGCAGCGGCGACACCAATGGTGCGGCCATGCGCATCGCGCCGGTCGGCATCATGATGCCACTGGCGCCGCTCGACGAGCTGGTCGCCAAGGCGGCGGAAACCTGCCGTGCCACGCACAACACTTCGATCGCCATTGCTTCGGCGGCTGCGGTTGCGGCCGTCGTCAGCTGCGGCGTTGCCGGCGGCGACTGGCACTCGGCTTCGGATCAGGCCGTTCTGGCGGCGACGCGCGGCGCGGCGCTCGGCCACTGGACCACCGGCGGCGATATCGCCGCGCGCATTGCGTGGGCCAGAGACCTGGTCCGCGGCAAATCCGTTTCTGATGGCATCCGGCTGATCGTCGATCTCGTCGGCACCGGCGTCGCCAGTCAGGAATCGGTCCCCGCCGCCTTTGCGGTGCTGGAGATATCGGGTGGCGATCCGTGGCAAGCGGCGGTCATCAGCGCCAATCTCGGCGGCGACACAGACACGATCGGCGCCATCGCAGCCGGCATGGCCGGCGCCTGCACAGGCTTCTCCAAGCTGCCGCAACAGCACATCGCCAAGCTCAGGGGCATCGACCTCTCGGAGGTCCGCGTGCTTGCCGGCGACCTGATAGCGGCGCGGCTGGCGAAAACCGGCAAGGATGCGGCGGCATGAGCGGGCGTCTGGTCCATATCGGCAGTGCGGTGGTCGACTATGTCTACCGCATCGACGCTCTGCCGGCGCCGGGCATGGAGAAGACGGCATCGAGCTTTGCCCAGGTCGCCGGCGGCGGCTTCAACATGATGGTTGCGGCCAGCCGCACCGGCATGACGGTCGTCTTCGGCGGCCAGTTGGGCAGCGGGCCGAACGGCGACTTTTTGCGCGCCGCCTTTGCTGCTGAAGGCATCGAGACACTGACGCCGCCATCGCCGCTGATGGACAGCGGCAATTGCGTGGCCATGATCTCGAGCGATGCCGAGCGCACCTTCGTGTCGTGGCCAGGTGCGGAGAGCGTGCTCAGCCTCGACATGATGGAACCGGTGTCGGCCGCGCCAGGGGACTGGGTGTTCACCTCCGGCTATACGCTGAGCTATTCCGGAAGCCGCGAGGCGCTGACCGACTGGATCGAGGCGCTGCCGGGAAACATTCCTTTCGTCTTCGATCCGACGCCGGTCATTTCAGATATTCCGCGTCCGATCCTGTCGCGGGTGCTTGGCCGCACGACATGGCTGAGCTGCAACACCGCGGAAGCGGCCGAGATCGCCGGTGCGGGCGATGTCGAGATGCTGGCGGCAAGGCTGCTGGCCGACCACTGCCCCAGGGCAGCGGGCGTCGTCATCCGCGCCGGCGCCAAGGGCTGCTTCGTGCGGCTGGCTGATGGCGGCACACAAATCATTCCCGGCTTCAAGGTCGCCGCCGTCGACACCAATGGTGCCGGCGACACCCATATCGGCGCTTTCGTCAGCGCGCTGTCGCGCGGCATGCCGCCCTTCGAGGCGGCGCGCTACGCCAATGCGGCGGCGGCCCTTTCGGTCACCCGCCATGGCGGCTCGTCAGCGCCGAGCGACCAAGAGATCCAGACATTCCTGAGCCAGGCCGCGGAGCATGGCCAGAACCAGAAGGCCAATGCCTAAAAAGCCCGGAACCGGGCAAACAAAGAGAGGAACAAAACCATGCGCATGCCTGAACTGACTGCTCTCTTGACGGCGACCGCCGTCTTCACCTCGGCACTGGCGTTTGCCGCCAGGGCCGACGAAGTGCACGTGCTCAACTGGAAGGGTTACGGCACCGACGAGCCGTGGGCCGTCGCGGCTTTCGAAAAGGCGACCGGCAACAAGGTCGTCAACGACTTCTTCAATTCCGAACAGGAAATGTTGACCAAGATACGGACCAATCCGGGCCTCTACGACGTCGTCATGATCAACGCCGCCTTCAACGACCAGGCGATGGCGGAAAAGCTGATCCAGCCGATCGACGTGTCGAAGCTGCCGAACTATGCCGATATCAGCTCGGACAAATCCGGTTCGCCGATGCTCGACCATGACGGCAAGGTCTATGGCGTGCCGTGGGTCTGGGGTCTGACTGCGCTTGCCATCAACGAAAAGTCCTTCGACAAGCCGCCGACCTCGATTGCCGAGATGTGGGATCCCGCCCACAAGGGCCGTGTCGTCATCCGTGACGACGCCGTCGAGGCGGTGCAGTTCGGGGCGATCGCCACCGGCCAGAACATCAACGACATCAAGGATATGGATGCGGTCAAGACCAAGCTGACCTCGCTGATGCCGCAGATCAAGACGTTCTGGAGCTCGGAGAACGACTGGAACCAGATGGTCGCCTCCAACCAGATCGACATCGGCACCTATTGGAGCGGCTCGGCCGACCGCGCCAAGACGCATTTCAAACTGCCGGTCTCGCTGGTCGTGCCGCAGGAAGGCGCCGTCGCCTGGCTCGATGCCTTTTCCATCCCGGCCGGCTCCAAGAACGTCGCAGGCGCCGAAGCCTTCATCAACTGGATGATCGACCCGAAATTCTATGTCGAATGGGTCACTAAGGTCGGCGCCCCGGTCTCGGCCAACACCAAGGCTGTCGCGGCGCTTCCGGAAGATGCCTTCAATCGCAAGGTGATGGGCGATCCAGAGGTCGCCAAGCGCATCCAGTTCCAGGCGCCGGTCACCGACGCCCAGCGCGAAGCCTATCTGGCGCTCTGGCAGCAGCTCAAGGTCGACGTGAAGTAAAGCGCGCGTCCGGATCAGCCGGCGGTTCGCGCCGGCTGGTCCTTCAATCCTTGGGAGGAGGGTATCATGGCAGTACAGGGCGCGGTCGCGTCGCGCAGCGGGCTGAGATCGGCTCTGCCGCTGCTTGCGCCGGCCTATCTCTGGCTGACGGTGGCGATCTTTCTGCCGCTCTCGGCCATGGTCTTCTTCTCGTTCATGACCGAGCTGCCGCTGTCGGGCAAGCCATGGGCTTTCACGCTTGGCAACTACGCCGCCTTTTTCTCGCAAAGCCTTTATCTGACGCTGCTGTTCGCTTCGCTGCGGCTTGGCCTCGAAGTGACGCTATGGTGCGTCATCATCGGCTACCCCGCCGCCTATGTCTTGGCCAAGGTGCTGAAAGGCCGCAGCCGCGAGGCGATCTTCCTGCTGGTCATCCTGCCGTTCTGGTCGAACGGGCTGGTGCGCATCTTCTCCTGGGCGATGGTTTTGCGCGAAGGCGGCATTCTCGACACCGCGCTCAATGCCGTGCTGCCATTCAAGATCAACATCGATCTGATGTATTCCTATCCGGCCGTCATCATCGGGCTGGTGCACTCCTACGTGCCCTACATGGTGCTGACCTGTTATCTCACGCTGCAGGCCATCGACGACTCGCTGATCGAGGCCGGCCGCTCGCTCGGCGCCTCGCGGTTGCAGGTGCTGAGGCGGGTGATCATCCCACTCTCGATGCCCGGCCTGGTGGCGGGCTCGGCACTGATCTTCGTACCCGTCGTCGGCTCGTTCATGGAGCCGCGCATCCTCGGCGGCCGCACCGGCACCTTCTACGGCACGGTGATCGAGGACCAGTTCGTCGCCGTGTTCAACTGGCCGCTGGGCGCTGCCCTGTCCTTCATCCTGCTGGCCGTCGTGCTGGTCATCCTGGCGGTGGCCTCGCCGGTGCTGAAGAGGGCCGCGTGATGAAGACGACCCGCATCCTCGAAGGGCTTGGCCGCTTCTACATCGGACTGCTGCTCTCCTTCCTCTATCTGCCGATCATCATCATGGCGCTGATGTCGTTCAACGTCTCGCCCTTCTACCAATTGCCGTTTGAATGGACGACGGAATGGTACGCCTCGCTGTGGCAGAACGACCAGATCATCGCCGCGACCTGGAACAGTGTCGAGATCGCCATCATCACCACAATCATCTGCACGGTGCTCGGCTCGGCGGCGTCGCTGGCGCTGTTTCGCTATGAATTTCGCGGCAAGAAAATCCTGCAGGCGCTGCTGTTTCCACCGATCGCCATTCCGTGGCTGATCACCGGCACGGCGATGCTGATCTTCTTCTTCGGCGTCGGCATCGGCCGCGGCCTGCATGCGATCCTGCTCGGCCATGTCGCGCTGGCGCTGCCCTACGTCATCGTCGTCGTTTCGGCCCGGCTGCAGACCTTTGCGCCGGAACTGGAAGAGGCGGCGCGCTCGCTTGGCGCCAACCAGTGGCAAGTGACGCGGCGTGTGACCTTGCCGTGGATCATGCCCGGCGTCATCGCCGGCGGGCTGTTCGCTTTCGCCGTGTCGTTCGACCAGTTCGTGGTGTCCTATTTCCTGTCGACACCGGGCGAGACGACGCTTCCGGTCGAAATCTATGCCGCGATCCGCAAAGGTTTCACGCCCGAGATCAACGCGGTCTCGACCATCATCATTGTCGTGTCGATGGCACTCATGCTGCTCACGGCACGGTTCTTCAAATTCGGCGGAGAGAAATAATGGCCGGCGTGCAGGTATCGAATGTCTCTCGCAGCTTTGGCGCCCACAAGGCGTTGGACGATGTGTCCATCGATTTCGCCGATGGCGGTTTTTATGCACTGCTTGGCCCTTCCGGCAGCGGCAAGACCACGCTGCTCAGGCAGATCGCCGGCTTCGACTTTCCCGATACCGGCCGCATCGCCATCGGCGGTGAGAGCGTCGAACGGGTGCCTGTGGAGAAACGGCGCATCGGCATGGTGTTTCAGAACTATGCGCTGTTCCCCAATATGAGCGTTGCCGACAACGTCGCCTTCGGCCTGTCGGTGCGCGGCGAGGCAAAAGCGACGATCGCGACGGAGGTGCAGCGCGCGCTCGATCTGGTCCAACTCGGCAAGCTCGGCGTCCGCCGCCCGCACCAGCTCTCCGGTGGCCAGCGCCAGCGCGTCGCACTGGCCCGCGCCATCGTCACCAAGCCGCGCGTGCTGCTGCTGGACGAGCCGCTCGGCGCGCTCGACAAGGCGCTGCGTGTCGACATGCAGATCGAACTGAAACGCATCCAGCGCGAAATCGGCATCACCACCATCTTCGTCACCCACGACCAGGAAGAAGCGCTGACGATGAGTGACCGCATCGGCATCTTGCGCGACGGCCGGCTGGTGCAGGAGGGGCCGCCGGAAGACATCTACGACAGCCCGAAGAGCGAGTTCGCCGCCACCTTCCTCGGCGACGCCAACATCTTTCGCGGCGACGCCACCGGCAATGGCATCCGCTTGCCTGACGGCACGGCGATCGCGGCGGGGGCGGGCGCGAGGCTTGCCGCCGGGGCCAAGGCCAGCTGCGCCGTGCGGCCTGAACGCATCCGCATCGCCGCCGATGCGGGTGCGCCGGATGCGGTCAACGCCAACATGCTCAAGGGGCAAGTGTCCAAGCGCATCTTTGCCGGCAACAACAGCACCTACTTCGTCGAACGGGCCGGACAGATGCTCAAGGTCATCGTCCAGAACACCGGCATCGAACGATTGGCCGAGGGGCAGGACGTGGTGTTGCGCTGGTCGCCGGAGAGCACGGTGCTGATCGCAGGATAGACTGCGTCAGGCCGAGCCTTCCAAACTCAAATCTCCGGGATGTTTTCCCGGAAGATCACCTGCAGCCGGGGCTGGTGTAGTTCATAGGGCAGGCCTTTCACCGCATGAGTCAGCGTGTTGAGCGCCTCGCGCGCCTCGACGCGCGGGTTCTGGTCGATGACCGCGTCGAGGGTGCCGTCGAGCAGCAGGTCCTTGGTGCCGTCCGTCACCTCATGGCCGAGAAAGACGGTCGAGTGCTCGCGGCCGCGCTCCTTCAGCGCGCGGGCAATGCCGGTGTTGCCGGCGCCGACATTGTAGATCGCGGCGAGATCCGGATGCCGCTCCAAAAGGGCGGAGGCCTCCGAATAGGCTTTCTCGCGGTCGTCGAGCATTTCACGCATTTCGACGATCTGCAGGTTGGGCGATTCCTCCGTCAATATGTGGCGAAAGCCCATCTCGCGTTCCTCATGGCCGCGATAGGACAGAGAGCCGGCAAACAGCGCCACCTTGCCCGGTCGCCCTGAGCCCATGAAGCGGTTGAGCAGATAGCCGGCCAGCCGCCCGGCGGCGCGGTTGTCGATGCCGATATAGGCGACCCTGGGCACATGCTGGATGTCGGAAGCGATGGTGACGACCTTGATGTCGTTCGCCGACAGCGAGCGGATCGCCTCGCGAACCGTCGGATGGTCGAGCGCGATGACGCCGACGCCTTGCGTCTGGCCGCGCAACTCCTGCAGCAGCCGGGCAAGCCGGTCTGGATTGAAGCCCTCGATGGTGGAGACATGGACGTCGAGATCGGGCCGCGCCTGCGCCTGCGCCTCGATGTGGCGATGCAGCATCTTGATGAAGGAGTTGGTGCCGGCCGGCAGCGCGAAGTCGAGCCGGATGACGTCGCCGGAGAAGACGCTGCGCGGGGCCGGGCTGTTCGAATTCTCCGCGATGTAGCCAAGCCGCTGTGCCGTTTCGAGCACGACCTCGCGGGTGCGCGCCCGCACGCCGGCACGGTTGTTGAGCACACGATCGACCGTGGCCGGGGAAACACCGGCTTCCCGGGCTATGTCTGTCAGCGTGGACCGCACGGTCGATCACCTCACCAAAAGCATCAAAATTGCGCAACCGGACTAGGACAAGGATTCATGTCGATCCGCGATTCTGATGGGAAATGATGTAACCGGCCTTGGCCGATGCGCAAGCCATTGCGCTAAACCAAATCACGCGGCCCCGTTGCAAATGTGGATCGCACTGTGTTTTCCCATCAAATACAGGCATCGGGAGCGGCGGATGGTGGTCGGTGTAAGGCATTTTCTCTCCCTATCTGCGATGTTATGATGTTCTTTGATTATTTATGATGTTGACAGCCTTTGCATAGTGCCGTCAATATCAATCATCGAGGCCATGGAGGAACAAGGCCTTGAGGGAGGAGTTTTCAATGTCTGATTTGATCCGCATGTCGCGGCGCCGTTTGCTGGCGTCCGGTGGAAAGGCGGCCGTATTCGTGGCTGCGGCAGGTATCGCACCGCAATTCATTCGTCCCGGCCGCGCCTTTGCGGCCGACGCGCTGGCGCCGGGCATGATCGGCGGCCCGACCGGCTTCGATGGCGCCGAGCGCTATCAGTATGGCGCAGACACGCCGGAAGGCCGCGCCATCGAGGCGGCCAAGGCGCTGAAGGGCGCCGGCAAGGCACCGGCCAAGATCGTGCTTGGCCTGTCGGATGGCTCGATCGGCCAGTTGACGCAGCCTTTCCCGGCCGGCGCGCCGTCGATCAAGGATTTGTGGGAAAAGGAAACCGGCATTCCGATCGAAATCGTCGGGCTGCCGAACGGTCAGGAATTCACCAAGACGATGCAGGACATCTCCACCAAGGGTGGGGCCTACGACATCTACTCGACGGAGTGGAACCGCCTCGGCGACCTCGCCGAAACCGGCGGCATCGCCAAGCTCGACGACTTCGTCGCGCAGTACAAGCCGGAGTGGGACGATCCCAAGACCGGCTATGTCGATGGCGCCAAGGGCGTGTCGCTGCTCAACAAATATCGCGGCGCGACCTATGGCGTGTCGCTGGATGGTGATTTCCAGACCTGGGTCTACCGCACCGATCTGTTCGGCGACGAAGCCGAGAAGAAGGCGTTCAAGGACAAAAACGGCTACGATCTGGCGCCGCCGAAAACCTGGAAACAGCACGGCGACATCGCCGCCTTCTTCCAGCGCCCGGACAAGGGCCTGTTCGGCTCGACCGACCTGCGCAACCAGGGCTGGGGGTACACCAACTGGTACCAGCGCTATGTCTCGATGGCGTCGCCCAACCAGTTCCTGTTCGGCGATGACGGCAAGCCGCTGATCAACTCGGAACAGGGCATCGCCGCCACCAATGAATACATCGCCTCGCTGGCGCATCATTCGCCGGACGCGATCTCGTGGGGTTGGCCCGAACAGTACGGCAACTTCGCCAAGGGCGGAGCGGCGATGACCTGCGCCTTCTCCAACCTGCCGAAATTCCTCGACAATGCCGGCAACAAGGACTCGCAGGTCACCGGCAAGATCGGTTCTATGCTGCCGCCCGGCCGCGAGATCGGCGGCAAGCTGATCAGCCGCTCGGTGCTCTGGTTCTCGCTGACCGGCATGGTCTCGTCGCAGTCGAAAAACCAGGAGGTCGCGTATCTCCTGCTGCAATGGTTGGGCTCCGCCCGTATCTACGCCTGGATGACGGCCAATCCGGGCGGCTATTTCGATCCGTTCCGGCTGTCGGACTTCTCCGACCCGCTGGTTCGCCAGACCTATCACGCCTACCACATGGACGTCGTGCGCGAGACGGTCGCCCGCACTGTGCCGACCATCAACTATCCCGGCGCCACCGCCTTCCACAATGCGCTGGACGAAAACCTGATGGCATCGCTGACCAAGGCCAAGACCGCAGAGCAGGCAATGGCCGACACCGAGAGCGAGTGGAAGAAGATTGCCCGCCGCATCGGCGAGGACAAGCTGCTTGAAGCCATCAAGACCAACAAGGAGGCCTGGCCGACCGTTCTCGATCCGATCAGCTGATCCTCCTCCCGGGATCGCGATGGAGGGGAGGGGCTTGCCGCTCCTCCCCTCCGCTAAACGACGCCACCAGCAAAGCAGCCAGATGAAGCGTTCCATTCCCTTCGAGATATTCCGCTATGCCGCGATCGTCGCGGCGATGGCGGTGACGTTGATCCCGATCCTGTGGATGGTGTCGATGGCGTTCAAGCCGATCGCCGAATGGTCGGCCACCGGCGCCGAGCTGACATGGTGGCCGAAAAACCCGACGCTCAGCAATTTCCGTTTCGTCTTTGGCGAGTCCACCAACAATCTCATCGTCGCGCTCGACCGCAACGCGCTGAAGCCGATCCTGTCGTCGCTGCTGTCGGCCACGTTCGGAACAGCGATCGCCATGTCGGCCGGCACTGCCGCCGCCTACGGGCTGTCACGCTTCGGCTCGGGCCAGAACCTGCCGCTGGCGCTGATCCAGCTCAGGCTGTTTCCGCCGATGGCTGTGATGACACCTGTCATGATCATGTGGGCCTTCCTCAATTTCACCGACAGCTGGTGGGGGCTGTCGCTGATCTATGGCATCGTCACGCTGCCTTTCGCCTTCTGGCTGATGAAGACCTTCTTTGACGATATGCCGCGCGAGATCGAGGAGGCGGCACTGGTCGAGGGTTGTTCGCGGTGGCGCGTCTTCACACGCATCACGCTGCCGATGATGCGCGCGCCGCTGGCGAGTGCCGCGCTCTTCGTCTTCATCCTCAACTGGTCGGATTATCTGATCGCGCTGCTTCTGACGACGCGCGAATGGGTGACGATCCCGGTCTATATGGCTTCGTTGTCGTCCTCGATGACCGGACAGCTCTACGGCGCCAAGGCAGCGCTCGGCCTGATCGCCGCCGTGCCGCCCGTCATCATGGGCATCGCCATCCAGCGCCATCTGGTGCGCGGCCTGACTTTCGGGGCGCTCAAGCAATGAGCGCTGTGGCTGCGACAATTTCGGAGGACGACATGAACGCCGTCCAGGCAAAGCCGGCCCAGCGGGACGATGGTGCAAAACTCGGCTTCCGGCTGACGCTGCCGGCGCAGATCCTGGTGCTGTTCATCTCCGTCTTCCCGCTGCTGATGCAGCTCTACATCAGTGTCACCGACTGGTCGCCGCTGTCCGGCCTCGGCTGGTGGAACGCCTGGTCGATGTGGAACAGTTTTGCCAATTACACCGACCTTGCCGCCGATACACGCTTCTGGAGCGCACTGAAGCGCACGGCCATCGTCATGGTCGTCTGCGTGCCGGTCGAATTCCTGCTTGGACTGGCGCTGGCGACGCTGTTTGCCGACGAGTTTCCGGGCAAGCGCGTGTTCTATTCGATCCTGCTGATGCCGATGATGGTGGTGCCGGCGGTGGCCGGCTACATGTTCTTCATGCTGTTCCAGTCGGGAGGTCCGGTGAACGACATTTTGTCGTCGCTCACCGGTTCTCCCGTGACCATCGCCTGGCTGTCGGACCCGACACTGGCGCTGTTTGCCGTCATGGTCGCTGACATCTGGCAATGGACGCCGCTGATGTTCCTCATCTTGCTGGCCGGCCTCGTCGGCGTGCCTGAGGACCAGATCAAGGCGGCGACGCTGCTCGGCGCCAATCCGTGGCAGCGCTTCGTCACCATAGTACTGCCAAAGATGAAGACGATCATCATCATCGCGCTGGCGATCAGGGTGATCGAGAACTTCAAGATCTTCGACACGCTCTACATCATGACCGGCGGCGGCCCCGGCGTCGCCACCGAAACCATCTCCGTCTACATCTACAAGCTCACCACGCAGGACCTGATCTGGGGCTACGTCGCGGCAATCGCGCTGGCCATCCTGATCGTGCTGTCGATCGCCGCGGTGTTTGCCATGAAGCGCATGGCGCGGACAGGAGAGGTGCCGGCATGAGCGCCATCCATTTGCAGAACCTGGTCAAGAAGTTCGGCGACTTCACCGCGCTGAAGACGATGGACTTGGCCATCGCCGATGGCGAGTTCATGGCGCTGCTCGGCCCTTCCGGCTGCGGCAAGTCGACGACTATGAACATGATCGCCGGCATGGAAGAGCCGACCGGCGGCAAGATCCTGTTTGGCGAACGCGACATGGCCGGCGTGCCGATGGGCCGGCGCGGCGTCGGCTTCGTCTTCCAGAACTACGCCATCTTCACCCATATGACGGTGCGCCAGAACCTTAGCTACGGACCGAAGATGCGCGGCGTTGCGCGGGCGGAGATCGACCGTCGCGTCGGCGCGATTGCCGAGATGCTGCAACTGACGCCGCTGCTCGACCGCAAGGCCGACCGGCTGTCGGTCAACATCCTGCAGCGGGTGGCGATCGGCCGCTCGGCGATCATGGAGCCGGCGATCTTCCTGCTCGACGAGCCGCTGTCCAATGTCGACGCCGCCTTCCGGGCTGTCATGCGCACCGAACTGAAGCAGCTGCAGCGCCAGTTCAAGCAGACCATGGTCTATGTCACCCACGACCAGCTCGAAGCCATGACAATGGCCGACCGCATCGCCGTCATGGACCACGGCGTGCTGCAGCAGGTCGGCACGCCGCTCGAGGTCTACAACAATCCGGCCAATCTGTTCGTTGCCCGCTTCATCGGCGCGCCGGGCATGAACCTGCTCAAGGGCTGGCTGGCGGAAAGCGATCGCGGACTGGTCGTCGACCTCGGTCCGCTCGGCGCCACGCCGCCGCTGCCGGACGATATTGCCGCTTCCGTGCGCCGTGCGCGCGGCGAAGTGTTTTACGGCTTTCGCCCGGAGCAGGTGACACTGATGCCGCACGGCCCGGGCCTGTCGATGCCGGTGACCTTCGTTGAGCGGATCGGTGCGCGCACCATCGTCCATCTCGGCGAGGGTGAGAACGCGGTGAAGGCGGTGTTCGACAATGATGTCGGTCTGGCGATCGGGCAGACCGCCATCCTCGCGCCGGTCGCGCAGTCGGTGCGCATCTTCGACGCCGCCACCGGCCTTGCCATGAAAGCGGATTGATATCATGGCCGATATCGTCTTCCGCAATGTGACCAAACGCTACCGCAAAACACTGGCCGTCGACGACGCCTCGTTCACGGTCAACGACAACGAGTTTTTTTGCTTCTTCGGCCCGCCGCTGTCGGGCAAGTCGACGATATTGCGGCTGGTGCTTGGTCTCGAAACGCCGGATGTGGGCGAGATCCTGATCGGCGGCAAGCCGGTCAATGCGGTGTCGCCGGCCGAGCGCAACGTCGCCATGGTGTTCCAGAACCTGGCTCTGTTCCCGCATATGAGTGCGCTCGACAATGTGCGCTTCCCGCTGGTCGAGCGCGGGGTCGCCGAGCTCCAGATCAAAAAGCGCGTCGCCGACGTCGCCGCGAAACTGCATATCGGCCATATCCTGCACAAGCCGCCGGCGCAGCTTTCAGGCGGTGAGCGGCAGCGCGTGGCGATCGCCCGCGCCCTGGTGCGCGATCCCTCCGCCTACCTGATGGACGACCCGATATCGGCGCTTGATGCCCGGCTGCGCGAGGAGACGCGCGTCGAGCTGAAGCGCATCCAGCGCGAGCTCGGCAAGACGCTGATCTATGTCACGCACGACCAGGAGGAGGCGATGTCGGTCGCCGACCGCATCGCCATTCTTGAGAACGGCAAGATCCGGCAGATCGGCGCGCCTGCCGAGATCTACGACCGCCCGGCGAGCACCTATGTGGCGCGACTGCTCGGCTCGCCGATGATGAACATCCTGAAATCGGTGCGCGGCGCCGGTGGCGTCGAGGCGGCGGAAGGCACGATCCGCATCGCCGATAGAATGGCCCCGGGCGATGCAGTCGAGATCGGCCTCAGGCCGGAAGACATCAAGGTGGGGCCATGGTCGGATGGCGGGGAAGGCCGCCCGGCACGGGTGTTCGAGGTCGAGCCGCTCGGCGGCTACACGGTGGTGACGCTGGCCGCCGGGCAGGCACGCCTGCGGGCATTGCTGCGCGGCCAGCCCGACATCCGGCCGGACGCGATGGTGGCGATATCCTGCGAGCCGGCCCGCGTGCATTATTTCGGACAGGGCGGGGGAGCGCTGGCACGATGACGGCGACGCTCAGAGAAGAATTTCGGGAGGACCAGATGGCAAGCAATGGCTTCGAGCCGGACGTGAAGGTCCGCACGAAGGAATACAGGATCGGCTGCGTCGGCGCCGGCATGATCATGGCCGAATGCCATCTGGCCGCCTACAAGGAGGCCGGCTTTCCCGTGGTGGCGATCGCCTCGCGCACCAAGGCCAGCGCCGAGAAGGTGGCAAAGCGCTGGAGCATTCCGACCGTCCACGACACGCCGGAACAGCTGATCGAGGATACAAATGTCGAGATCATCGATCTTGCCTTTCCGCCGGACCAGCAGCCGGCGCTGATCCGCCATGCGCTGAAGCAGAAGCACATCAAGGCGATCCTGGCGCAGAAGCCGCTGGCGCTGTCGCTCAAGGATGCGATCGAGCTGCGCGACGAAGCGGCCAAGGCCGGCAAGATCCTCTCGGTCAACCAGAACATGCGCTACGACCAGTCGATGCGCGTCTTGAAGCAGATCATGGACAGCGGCGCGCTGGGCGACATCGTCTTCGCGCAGATCGACATGCACGCCATCCCGCACTGGCAGACTTTTCTCGAGCACTACGACCGGCTGACGCTGGCCAATATGAGCGTGCACCATCTCGACGTGCTGCGCTTCCTGTTCGGCGATCCCGACGAGATCACCACGCTGACCCGCAAGGACCCGCGCACGCGCTTCGACCATTCGGACGGCATAACCGTGTCGACGTTGCGCTTTCCCTCCGGCGTCCTCGCTGTCTCGCTGGAGGATGTCTGGTCCGGTCCGCGTGGGGATGGCTACAAGGACGACCAGCACATCAACTGGCGCGTCGACGGCACCAAAGGCGTCGCCAAGGGCACGATCGGCTGGCCGACGGGCGCCGCCTCGACGCTGACCTACGCCTCGACCGAGACCACCCACGGCAGATGGGTGACGCCCAGCTGGGACACGATGTGGTTCCCGCATGCCTTCATCGGCGTCATGGAGCAGCTCCAGCACGCGGTGAAGACTGGTACGCCGCCGGCGCTGTCGGTCGCCGACAACGTCAAGACCATGGCGCTGGTCGAAGCCGGCTACCGCTCGATCGACAAGGGCCGCACGGTCAAGCTTTCCGAAATCTCGACAACTTCAATCAACTGAATCGCCTACAGGGAGGACTTCACGCCATGATGCAATCCGGGATTTTTACGGGGTACTTCCCCTACGGGCTCGAAGAGACGGCGAAGAAAATTCGCGGCCACGGCTTCAACACCGTGCAGCTCGACCTGCACTTCAAGGATATCGACCTGTCGGCCGGGCAGATCACCAAGGACAAGGCGAAAAAAGTCCGCGATACGTTTCGTGGCTACGACCTGCCGATCTGCTGCATCTCGGGCTACACCAATGTCATTCATCCCGACCTCGCGCACCGCAAGGCGAATGTCGAACGGCTGAAGGAAATCATCCGCAATGCCCGCCAGCTGGGCAGCGCCTACGTGATCTCGGAGACCGGCACCTACAACACCGAGAGCGAGTGGATGAGCGACCCCAAGAACAAGTCCGAAGAGGGCTTCGAGATGTGCCGCAAGGTGATCGCCGAGCTGGCGCAGGAAGCCTACGACCACGGCTCGATGTTCCTGCTCGAAACCTATGTCAACAACGTTGTCGGCTCGGTCGAGGAAACGGTGCGCATGTTCGCGCAGGTCGACCATCCCGGTCTCGGCCTGCTGATGGATCCGACCAACTATTTCGAGAGCCACAACATCGACCAGATGGACAAGGTGCTGAACCAGGTGTTCGACACGCTGGCCGACAAGGTCAAGATTGCGCATGCCAAGGATGTCGCGCGCGCCGGCGACGACAAGAGCGAGAAGCACGCCGATATCGGCGATGATGACGCGCTCGCCTCGCACACCTTCCGCGGTGTCGGCGAAATGGTGCTCAACGCACCGGGCACAGGCTCGCTCAACTACGATCTCTATCTGCAGCGCCTGGCGCAGAAGAACCCGAACATTCCCGTGATCATCGAGCATCTCTCGGAAGACGACGTGCCGCGCGCCAAGAAATTCCTCGACGACAAGTTCCGCGCCAACGGCCTTTGACACCAACACACCTTGCGTCGCCGCTTTGCGGCGGCGCATCGCCACAGCCAAGTGAGAGAAGCGGCCGGCAGATGGTAGAGCTTTACGGCAAGACGCTTTCGCGCCGGCAGGTCAGCGAACGTTCCGGCATGCTGTCGCAGTTTGCCGGTGTGCGGCTGATGACGCTCGGCGACGGCGTCGAGCGCGGCATCCGCATGCTCGAATTCCGCACCGGGTCCGGCTTGCGCTTCACGGCGCTGGTCGACCGGGCGCTCGATATCGCCGATTGCGACTACAGGGGCCAGGCGATCGGCTGGCATTCGCCGAGCGGCTTTCGTCATCCCGGTTTGCATGATTATGAAGGTGAACAAGGCCTTGCCTGGGCGCGGTCGTTTTCCGGCCTGCTTTTGACCTGCGGGCTCGACCACATTCTCGGCCGCGATGAAGTGCCGGCCGACACCTATAACTACCCCGGCAAAAAGAGCGTGGTGCATTCGCTGCATGGCCGCGTCGGCACCATCCCGGCGCGGCTGACCGGTCATGGTGAGGCCTGGGACGGCGACCGCTGCGTGCTGTGGGCGGAGGCGATCGTCCAGCAGTCGACGGTGTTCGGCGAGGATCTGCATCTGCTACGCCGCATCGAGGCCGATGTCGGCGGCAACGAAATCCGGCTTTCAGACCGCGTCGTCAATCACGGCTTCAACCGCACGCCGCATATGTATTTCTATCACATCAATGTCAGCCATCCCTTGCTCGACGAGGGGTCGCGCTATCTGGCGCCGATCAAGGACGTGGTGTGGGCCGGACATGCCGGGGAGCGCTATGAGGCACAGAAGGTCGGCTACCGCACGATGCCGGCGCCGCAACTTGGGTTCAGCGAGCAGGTCTGGCAGCATGAAATGGCGGCCAATGCCGCCAGCGAGGTGCCGGTGGCGGTGGTCAACGACCGGCTCGGCCTCGGCTTCGAAGTGGTGACGCGCAAGGACCAGTTGCCTTGCGCCTATCAGTGGCAGAATTTCCAGGCCGGCCAGTATGCGCTGGGCATCGAGCCCTCGACGCATCATGTGCTCGGCAATCTCGCGGCCCGGGAACGCGGCGAGATGATCTGGCTGGAGCATGGCGAAAGCCGCTCCTACGATGCGGTGTTCCGCGTGCTCGACGGCGCCGACGAGATCACCGCTGCCGAGCGCCGGATCGCTGCCATCGCGCAGCAGCCGCGCGAGGATTACCCGAAGCCGTCGGGCAATTTCCCAAAATTGGCGGGCAGGGCATGACCCGGATGCAAAACTTCGGCTGGCGGGCCGGAAATCGGAGGTCGATGTGACGGAGAAAAAGCGCGACTACAGCCTGGTCGGCGAGAGCACGCGCCGGGCGATCGAAACCGGGCTGGCCTCGGCCGAATGGTATCACACCGATGTCTCGCGCAAGGCGATGAAGGAGTTGATGCAGCGCTCGGACGGCCCGGCGATCCGCGACACCATCATCTGGATATCAGCCATACTGGGTTCCGCCGCCGGCGGCATCTGGTTCTGGGGCACATGGTGGTGCGTGCCGTTCTTCTTCGTCTATGGTTTGCTCTACGGCTCCTCCAGCGACTCGCGCTGGCACGAATGCGGCCATGGCACAGCCTTCCGGACGCGCTGGATGAACGATTTGATCTATCAGATCGCCAGCTTCATGGTGGTGCGCAATCCGGTGACCTGGCGCTGGAGCCACGCCCGCCACCACACCGACACGATCATCGTCGGCCGCGACGCCGAGATTGCGGTGATGCGCCCGCCGGACCTGCTGCGCGCCGCGCTTGCCTTCACGGGTGTCCTGGATTTCCGCTATTCGCTGCCGGCGCTGATGCGCCAGGCGTTCGGCAAGCTGTCAGATGACGAGAAGAGCTATGTTCCCGAGATGGAGCAGGCGAAAGCTGTCACCGCCGCGCGCTGGCATGTCGCCATCTATTTCACGACGATCGCGCTGGCGCTCACTATGTGGTCGTTCCTACCTTTGATGATCATCGGCCTGCCGCGCCTCTATGGCAGCTGGCACATGGTGCTGACCGGCCTGCTGCAGCATATCGGCCTGGCCGACAATGTCGTCGACCACCGGCTCAACACCCGCACCGTCTACATGAACCCGATCAGCCGGTTCATCTACTGGAACATGAACTACCATGTGGAGCATCACATGTTCCCGATGGTGCCCTATCATGCGCTGCCCCGGCTGCATGAATTGATCAAGCACGATTTGCCGGAGCCGAACCCGTCGATGTGGCATGCCTATCGCGAGGTCTGGCCGGTGATGCTTAAGCAGCTCAAATACCAGGACTATTTCCTCAAGCGCGAACTGCCGGCGACGGCGCGGCCCTATCGGGGCGAATTCCACGAATTGAACATGTCGGCGGCGGCGGAATAGGCTACCGGCCTCAGCAGGAGACAAGAATGGCCGAGTGGGTTCAAGCGTGCGCCGTGGGCGATGTCGACGAAGAGGATGTCATCCGCTTCGACCATAGCGGCCGCAGCTTCGCGATCTATCGCTCGCCGGACGACGAGTTCTTTGCCACTGACGGGTTCTGCACGCATGAGAAGACGCATCTGGCCGATGGGCTGGTGATGGACGACATCATCGAATGCCCCAAGCACAATGGCCGCTTCAACTACAAGACAGGTGCGGCCAAGGGCGCGCCTGTCTGCGTCAATCTCAGGACCTATGAAGTCAAGGTCGAGGCTGGCAAAGTGATGGTAGAGATCAGCTGACGGGCCTGCAGTAGCCGCAACACAAGGAAGCACGATCGATGAGCCGGAAAAGACCGACGGTGGCGGATTTGCGCGCCATGAAGGGCAAGCGTCAGCTGACCATGCTGCGCGTGCTGACGATGGACGAGGCCGAGGCTGCCGAGCGGGCAGGGGTCGACATTGTTTCGGTGCCGCCGGAGCTGATGCTCAACCCCGCGTATCGTGATGCGGCGCCCAGCCTGTTCACCATGCCGGGCGAGAATTTTTATGAGATCGGCACCGCCGACGATTTTATCCGTTGGGCGTTTCGGCTCTACAAGGCGAGCGCCGACGCGGTCTATTGCAGCGCCGGTTTTGCCACCGTCAAGCGGCTGGCCGACGACGCTATCCCGGTGATCGGCCATGTCGGCCTCATCCCGTCGCGCGCGACCTGGACCGGCGGCTTCAAGGCGGTCGGCAAGACCGCCGACACCGCGATGCAGATCTTCGAGGCGGTGAAGCAGTATGAGGCCGCCGGCGCCGTCGGCACCGAGATCGAGGTGGTGCCGGTCGAGGTGGCCAAGGCAATCTCCGAGCGGACGTCGCTGATCATGCTGTCGATGGGCGCCGGCACAGGCTGCGATGCGCAGTACCTGTTCGCCGACGACATTCTTGGCCAGAACCGGGGCCACATGCCCCGCCACTCCAAGGTCTATCGCAATTTCGCCGCCGAATATGATCGTTTGCAAGCGGAGCGCATCGCCGCGTTCTCCGAATATGTCGCCGACGTCAACAGCCTGGCCTATCCCGAAGACCGGCATGTCGTGCACATGGACCCACAGCAGCTTCGCCTGTTTCTGAACAAGGTCGATGGGGTGGCTTGAAGGAAGCGCGGCCGACCGGCTACGCCTGCCAGCTGCCGTTGGCGAGGGTGGCGTAGAGCGTCTCGGCGTCGATGCCGAGCGGCCGGTCTTCCCTGAGCGGCTGGACGAGCACGCGTACCGCCGCATGGATCACGCCGGTAGCCGGCGCCAGCGTCAGTCCTTCACGCAGGTCGACCGCTTGTGCCGCGGCCATCAATTCCAGGGCAATCAGCCGCCGCCACAGTCCTATCATCTCGGCGCACTTCGAAATGGCGAAAAGGGTTTGTGTCGCGTGGTCCTCGACGCCTTCGGAGACGGCCAAGAAATCGAGCATCACCGGATTGGCCTTGTGGCGAATGGCGGCCAGGATCGCCGTCACCGTCTTTTGCAGCGGCACGAAACCGGCCGAGGCGCCGCCGGCCGGGGAGAGATATTTGGGCAGGCCGTTGCGGCCCGAGCCGGTGAGCTGGATGAAGCGGGCGGCACAGGCGGCAGCCGTTTGAGCGATGGCCAGGCCAAGCGTCTCGAAGGCCAGCGCCAGCGACGCGGTGTGGAAATTGCCGGTCGACAGCACCAGTTCGTCGTCGCCCAGCACCAGCGGGTTGTCGGCGGCGGCGTTGAGTTCGATCTCGACGGCTTGCCTCGCCTGATCGATCGCATGGATCAGCGCGCCATGGATCGAGGGCATGCAGCGGATCGACAGCGGGTCCTGCAGCGTTGTCGGTGCCGGCACCTCGTTTCGCGCCAGCAATTCGCGCAACTCCTTGGCCGCGACCTGCTGGCAGGCGGCCGGCCGCGCCGCGTGAAGGCGGGGATCGAGGATCGTCTGGTTGGCGCCGATGGCTTCCATGGTCAGCGCGCCGGCCTGCTGCTGTTGCATCAAGGCAGACAATGCGTCGGCGACCGCCAGCGCGCCGCTGCCGGTGGACACGGCGGAAGCGTTGATCAGCGATAGTCCGTCCTTGGACGCCAGGCTGATCGGGGTCAGGCGGGCCAGCATCAGCGCCTTGGCCGACGGCATGCGCCGGCCCTGAAAATCGGCTTCACCGTCGCCGGTCAGCATGCGGCCTAGCGTTGCCATCAACACCAGATCGCCGGCGCCGATCGAACCCAGCGATGGCATCACCGGATAGACGCCGGCATTGAGCGCTTCGACGAGCGCGGCGAAGACCCCTACCGAAATGCCCGAACCGCCAGCCGAAAGCATAGCCGCGCGGGCCAGCATCGTCGCGCGCACGATTTCCTGCGGCAGCGAGTCGCCAACCGCTCCGCTGCGTCCTTCCAGAAGCTGGCGCTGGAAGGCGCTGGCGTCGCCGTTGACCGACGTGCCGAGATTGGCGCCGAGCCCGGTGTTCAGCCCATAGATTGGCTCGCCGGCAGCAGCGGCCTGGTCGAGCACTTTGCGCGCCTTGTCGAGTCGCTCGATAGCAGCGGGCGCTACCTCGACCTTACGGCCGCCGCGAGCAACGCTGGCGACATCCTCGATGCTGATGCCGGCTCCGGTGAGGACGAGCGCGTTCATGCGAAACGCAGCCGCTGGCCGATGCCTTGCGCCTGCGCCTTGGCCAACATTGCCTTGCCCAGCGCAATGTCGGAGAGCGACAGGCCGCGATGCCAGAACAGGATCGTTTCGCCGTCGCTCTGTCGTCCCGGTTTCAGCCCGGCGGCGATCTGGCCGAGTTCGGCATGCAGCGTCTTTTCGCTCAGCCGTCCGGTCTCGACATGCGCGCGCAGCGAGCCGAACTTGCCGCCCTTGCACTGACCCCAATCGTCGACGACCATTTTCTGCATGATGTCGGTCAAGGATAGCTCCACCGCGCTCATCGTACCATAGGGCACGACCAGCGCGCCCGGCTTGATCCATTCGGTCTTCAGCAATGGCTGCGGTTCCGGCAGCCGCGAGGCCTCGACGACGATGTCGGCGCCTTCGACGCAGCTCTTCCAGTCAGCCACCGCCGTGACCTTCTTGCCGAAATCGGCGGTCAGTTTGGTGGCAAACTCGTCGCGGCTTTCCGGCCGGCGCGAATGCACGCGGATTTCGTCGAAATCGAAGAGATGGTCGAGCAGCCGCACATTCCAGTAGGCGGTGCCGCGCGCGCCGATATGGCCAAGAACCTTGGATTTCTTTCTGGCCAGGTGTTTGGCGCCGATGGCGGTGACGGCGCCGGTGCGCATATCGGTGATGACGGTGGCGTCGAGAATGGCGCGCGGCGTGCCGGTGCGCGGATCGAACAGATTGAGGATGCCGAACTCGGAGGGCAGGCCGTGCAGGTAATTGTCGACATAGTCGCCGACGATCTTGACACCGGCCGTGTCGAGCGGCGCGACGTAGCCGCGCAGGACGTTGAAATGGCCGTGGAAGGACGGGTCCGGCTCAAGATGAACGCGGGGCTCGATCACCGTCTGGCCGTTGCCCTGGGCGACGAGGCCAGCCTCGACCGCGTCGATGATCTCGGCATCGGTCATATCGAGGGCTTCGATATCGAGGGCATTGAGATAATCGATATAGACAGGCTTCATGCGTGCGCGGTTCCCAGGCAGCCCATTCATTCCATAACAGGCCGCGACGTGACACGAAAGTTTGTTGGCGCAGTGTCTGGACGACATTGCCCAAATACTGTTCAAACCGACGCGTCATGACGGCCATCCCCGAAAACCAAGCCTCGCCCCCGGCAACAATGCCGGCACGCCAGGCGCGGCGCGTGGCGCTGATCGTCGCCGTTGCCTTCTTCATGCAGCTGCTGGATTCGACGATCATCTCGACCTCGCTGCCGCAGATGGGCCAGTCCTTTGGCGTGCCGGCGGTGGCGATGAGCATCGGCATCACCGTCTACATGCTGACCATGGCGGTGTTCGTGCCGCTGTCCGGCTGGCTCGCCGACCGGTTTGGCGCGCGCAACATTTTCCTCATCGCCATCGCGCTGTTCACGCTGGCCTCGGTCGTCTGCGGCGTCTCGCAGAATCTGACCCAGTTCGTCGCGGCGCGCGCCGTGCAAGGCCTGGGCAGCGCGCTGATGACGCCGGTGGGTCGCATTCTGGTGCTGCGCAACGCGTCGAAATCCGAGCTGATCAATGCCACCGCGCTGATCACCTGGCCGGCTTTGTTTGCGCCGGTGGTCGGGCCGGTGCTTGGCGGCTTCATCACCACCTATCTGTCCTGGCACTGGAATTTCTTCATCAACATCCCGCTCGGGGTGGCAGGACTGGCGCTGGTCGCCCGGTTCATTCCCGGCGACCGCGAAGCCGAAACCAGGCCGCTCGACTGGCCAGGGTTTGTGCTGACGTCGGTAGGGCTCGCCGCACTGCTCTACGGCCTCGAGCGCATTGCCCATCCCGAAGACGGCATCTTGCCGACGGTAGCGCTGCTTGCTGCCGGCATCCTCGTCGGCTGGCTGGCGGTGCGGCATCTGCGTCGCGCGCCGCATCCGCTGCTCGACCTCTCGGCCTTCAAGGTGCTGACCTTCGCCATCTCGACGCTTGCCGCCGGCACGATCTTCCGGGTGGCGATCAACGCCACGCCGTTCCTGCTGCCGCTGCTGTTCCAGCTCGGCTTTGGCTTGAGCCCGGTCGATGCCGGCATGATGATCCTCGCCTATTTCCTCGGCAATCTCGGCATGAAGGCGGTGACGACGCCGACGCTGCGGCGCTTCGGATTCCGTTCGGTGCTGGTCATCAACGGGGTGATCGCCTCATTGGCGATCATGGCCTGCGCGGCGATCTCGCCGCAGACGCCGCAAGTGCTGGTGGTGGTGCTGATGCTGATCGCCGGCCTGTCGCGCTCGATGCAGTTCACCGCGCTCAACACGCTGGCCTTTGCCGATATCGGGGCGCAACAACGCAGTTCGGCGGCGACGCTGTCCTCGATGCTGCAACAGATGGCGATGCTGTTCGGCGTCGCGGTGGCCGCGGCCATCCTCAACCTGTCGCAGATCGCCAGAAGCGGAGCCGCACTCGACCTCGTCGATTTCCGAATCGCCTTCCTGATCATCGGTGCGATCGGGCTCGTCGCCTCGTTTCGTTTTCTGGCGCTGCCGCCGAGCGCCGGCGGCGAGGTTTCAGGGCATTCGCCGGAGAATTGACCGCGTCTTTGCTGCCTGTCGCAGACAGAAATTCCGCCTCCTGCATTGCTCTTGGAGCAGAGCTTTCGCCGGTAACTTACCCGGCGCAATGAATTGCCAAAAACGCTTGAGTTTCCGCGCATTGCGCCAGTTTCGGCAATCAATGCGTCCACTCGACAATTATCGCTGCCAGCCGCGGTTCTGAACGCGGATTCATTTGACGAGTTGGTGTTGAGCCGATTAGCTTTCGGTTTTTCGGGATGGCAGCGCTGTCATCGGGGCGAGACAATGAACGCGATCGGCTGGCCGAACTTCAGGCGCCTGAATCAGGAAGGCATTGTCTTTGCGATCGCGGTCGTGCTGTTCGCTGCCGCAGCGATCGGCCTGCCGGGGTTCATCGACCCGAACAATCTCGTCGCCATCGTGCGCTCGGTGTCGGTGCTGGGCATTTTGGCGCTCGGCATGGCGGTCGTCATCATCGGCCGCGGCATCGACCTGTCGGCGGTGGCGATCATGGCGATGTCGGTCGCCTGGTATCTGCAACTGCTGAATTCGGGAACGCCCGACGGGCTGGCCTTCGCCTATGTGCTGGCAGGCGTTCTCGCCATCGGATTGCTGAACGGCTTTCTCGTCGCCTATGCCGACGTGCCGGCGATCTTCGTGACGCTGGCTACCGGCTCCTTCGTCTTCGGCTATGTGCGCTCGCAATTGATCACACAGGATGCCGTGCCGGTCCCTGGGGGACATTGGGTCGAACTGCTGGGTGGCGTGCGCTTCCTCGACATTCCGGTCGAGGTCTTCGTCTTCGCCGGTCTGGCTTTCCTGTTCTTTCTGTTCCTGCGCTACGCCAAATGGGGCCGCTACATCTATTTCGCCGGCGACAATCCGGTGGCGGCGCGCAACATCGGCATTCCGGTGCGGCCGATGCTGGTTCTGCGCTATGTCGTCTCGGCGCTCGTCGCCCTGGTCGCCGGTCTGCTGACCGCGGCCAGCCTGCATTCGATCAACACCCGCGTCGTCAACTCGACGCTGCTCTACGACATCGTGCTGGTGGCGGTGATCGGCGGCATCGGCCTTTCGGGCGGGCGCGGCGGCGTGCGCAACGTGCTGGTCGGTGCAGCGCTGATCGGCATCCTGTCGAACGCCATGACTATCATCGACATTCCGCTGCTCTACCAGAACCTGATCAAGGCGGCGATCCTGCTCGGCGCCATCATCGTCGACGGCATCATCAATCCGCGCGACGAACAGACCGCGCAGCAGGGCGATATTTAGAGCAGATGGGCTAGCCCATCTTGCTCGGGGTACCCGGCCGGGTCATGCCGACCGGCCGGCAACAAGTGAAAACAGAGGATGTGACATGAAACTGATCAAGACCCTCATGGCCGCCGCGACGGCGCTGGCCGTCTCCGCCTTCGTGGCACCGACTTTCGCCGCCGACGATCCGGGCCCTGCTGCCTACGCGCAGGCGCTCAAGGGTAAGCGCGTCATGCTAGTGCCGCTGGCGATGGGCTTCGACCTGGCGCAGGGCTGGGCACATTATCTGAAGACGGAAGTCGACGCCTGGGGTGGCGTGTTCGAGACCCGCGATCCGAACTGGGTCGTCGACGCCGGCGCGCAGGCGATCACCGACGCCATTTCGTCGGACACCAGGCCGGATGTGCTGATCATCCATGCGCCGGACCTCAACTCCTATTCCAAGTTGATGAAGAAGGCGCAGGCTGCCGGCACCTATGTCATACTGGTCGACAATCCGGCCAACTTCCCGGCCGACGCCTTTGTCGGCAGCGACTGGGATCGGCTTGGCCAGCTCGAGGCCGAAGCGGCGATCAAGGGCTGCGGCGAAAACTCCTCCAAGAAGATCGGTCTGGTGCAGGGCGACCAGGCGAACTCTTCGAGCCTTTATCAGTATGCCGGCATCATGAAGGTGCTGGAGAAGCACCCCGACTTCAAGGTCGTCGCCAAGCCCGACTCCAACTGGGATCCGACGACCTCGCGCAACGTGACGACGACAATGCTGCAGCAGACCCCCGACGTCTGCTCGATCATCGACTTCTGGGATGGCGACGCGACCGGCGCTTCGGCCGCGATCCGCGATGCCAAGCTGGACGGCAAGGTGTTCCTGGTCACCACCGGCGGTGGTGAAAAGGCGGCCGACTGCGACAAGCTGCAGGACGGCACCTATGGCGCGGTTGTGATGACCGACCTTGCCCGCCAGTCGGGCGACATGAACGCCCTCATCAAGTTCCTGCTGCAGAGCGGTCAGCCGGCGGGCACCTCGCACACTTACATCTACACGCTGGAAAAGGCGACGACCAAGGCCGACCTCAAGCCAGACAGCTGCTGGGACCTGAAGGCGCTGCAGGCCGAAGCGGCGGCGAAGTAAGCCGCGCTTTCTCGACTGAAACAAACGAGGTGGCCGGATTGCTCCGGCCACCTCGTTCCCTCATGGAATAGCAGCAACCGATGTCCTTTCGCGAACGCCTCCAGTCCTGGCGCTACAATCTCGTGCCCGACCATGTCGTCGGCGAGATCCTGACCAAGCGCTGGACCGACAACGCCATACCGTTCCTGGCGCTGGTGGCGACGCTGGCAACTTTCGGCTCGATCATTCCCGGCTTCTTCAAGCTGACGGCGCTGCAGGAATCGACACGCCAGCTCGGCGAGTTCTCGATGCTGGTCACCGGCATGACGGTGGTGATGCTGGGCGGCGGCATCGACCTGTCGGTCGGCTCGATCTTCGCGCTGTCGTGCTTTTCCGCCGTCTACGTGTTCTTCATTCTCGAACAGTCGATCTGGCTGGCGATGGCCGCTTCGCTCGCCACCGGCCTCGTCTTCGGCGCCATCAACGGCTATCTCGTCGGCTATCTCAGGCTGCGCGCCTTCCTCACCACGCTGGTCACCTTCATTTTCGGGCGGGCGCTGTTCGACATCCTCGTCACCACCTATGCGGCCGACGTGCAGCTTTCCCCGGCGACATCGGATGTGCTGGATTTCATCGGCGACAGCACTTTCTGGGGCCTGTCCGTTTCGGTCTGGCTGGCGATCATCCTCGCCATCATCACCCATATTGCGCTGACGCGTTCGCGACCGGGCTGGCATGTGCTGGCGGTCGGCGGCTCCAGGCGCTCGGCGCACAATGCCGGCATCCGCGTGCGCCGCACCGTGTTCATGACCTATGTCTTCTCAGGCTTCTGCGCCTCGATCGGCGGCTTTCTCATTGCCTGCCGGTTGAGCGGGGCAGGGCCGGGCACCGGCCTCAACCTCGAGATCATGGCGCTGACGGCGGCGGTGGTCGGCGGCGTCAGCCTCGGCGGCGGCCGCGGCTCGGTGATCAAGGGGCTGATGGGCGCGATCATCGTCTTGACCATGACCAACGGGTTGATCCGGCTGGGCTACGGCACCGGCACCAACCAGATGGTGCTCGGCATCATGCTGGCCGTGGCGGTGACGATCGACATTCGCTGGCTGAAGAACCGCCACAAGGTGCTGAACGAGGTCTATGTCGCGCCGGTCTATCTCAGGATGGGCGAAACGCAGTCTGCGGCCCCTGGTTCGGGCACGCCCTACGAACTCGACAACCGGCTTTCGGCCGCCGACCATATCGGGCTTGGTGAACTGGAGGGACCGGAAGACGTCATCCTCGACCGCGACGACCATCTCTACTGCGGCACCCGCCATGGCGAGATCGTCCGCTTCTTCGCCCCGGACTATGTCAAATCGGAAGTGTTTGCCCATATTGGCGGCTTTCCGCTTGGCCTCGCCTTCGACAAAGCAGGCAATCTGATCAGCTGCGTCGGCGCCATGGGGCTGTATTCCGTCTCGCCGCAGCGCGAGGTGAAACGCCTGTCGGCGGAGACGTCGCGCTCCTGGACCTCGATCGTCGACGATGCGCGGCTGCGCGATCCCAATGATTGCGACATCGCACCTGACGGGCGCATCTACTTCACGGACTCGACCAAGCGCTACGACGCCCACGATTGGGCGCTGGACTCGATCGAAAACCGTGCCACCGGGCGGCTGCTGGTCTACGACCCGAAGGACGGTTCGACCAGGACGTTGCTCGACGGCTACCGCTACACCAATGGTGTGTGCATGGCGCATGACGGCAAGTCGCTGTTCTTGGCCGAAAGCTGGGCCTGCCGCGTGCACCGCTACTGGCTGGAAGGGCCGAAGGCCGGCACCGCCGAATGCGTCATCCGCGACATGCCGGGCTATCCCGACAACATCAACCGTGCCTCCGACGGCAATTACTGGATGGCCTGGCTCGGCATGCGCACGCCGAGCTTCGACCTGTCGTTGCGCCACCCCGATATGCGCAAGCGCATGACGCGGCGGCTGCCGCAGGATGAGTGGCTGTTTCCCAACATCAACACCGGTGGCGTGGTGAAGTTCAACGAGACTGGCGGCATCGTCGAGGCGATGGGCGACCTCTCGGGTGATGCGCACCCGATGGTCACCTCGATGCGCGAGCACAAGGGTTTTCTGTTCGTTGGCGGCATCCTCAACAACCGCATCGGCCGCTACAAGATATCAGGCGCCGACCCGAACTGGACCAGCCCGGCTTCCTATTGGGGAGCAAAACCATGATCCTCGATCCCGTGCTCGACCTGTTTCGCGGCAAGGCGGTGACCATCCCGCCGCTCGACGGCGCCTTTCGCCCGAACACGCGGCTGGACGACGCGCTGGCGTTTGCCGAGCTGACCGAACCGGACAATCTGCTGGTCTCCGGCGACAGGCTGCTGGCCTCCAGCGGCAACGCAATCTATTCGATTGCTGCCGGCGCCGAGCCCAAGGTTGTCGAAACTGTTCCGTCTCCGATCACAGCGCTGGCGCTGTCCCCGTCAGGCGAACTGACGGTGGGGCTGGAGAGCGGCAAGCTGTTGATATCAGGCAAGGAGGTCTCGCTGCCGGCTGATCTCAGCTGCATCACCGCACTTGCCTATGCCGATGATGGCACGCTGTGGCTGGCCAATGGTTCAGCTGAACATTCGCCGTCGCAATGGGCCGCCGACCTGATGAAGAAGGGCGCGTCCGGATCGCTTTGGAGGCGGGATGCTGCGGGCGGTGACTTCCGCAAGGTGGCTTCCAACATTGCTTTCCCCTACGGGCTTTATCCCATCGGTCGGGATATGCTGGTCAGCGAAAGCTGGCGTCACCAACTGGTGCGGTTTGACGGCGCGACGGGCGACCGCTCGACGGTGCTGACGCATCTGCCCGGTTATCCCTCGCGGCTGTCGCCTTCAGCCGATGGTGGCGCCTGGCTCAGCCTGTTTGCGCCGCGCAACCGGCTGATCGAATTCGTGCTGCAGGAGACGCACTACCGGCAGGACATGATCGCGCAGGTGCCGCCGGCCTACTGGATCGCGCCGGCGCTGGCGTCCAACCGCAGTTTTCTCGAACCGCTGCAATGCGGCGGCATCCGCACCATGGGCATCCACAAGCCATGGTCGCCGAGCCGCTCCTATGGGCTGGTGGTCAAACTCGACCAAAAACTGCAGCCGCAATTCAGCCTGCACAGCCGCGCCAACGGCACGCGGCATGGCATATGCAGCGTGGTGGAAAAAGGCGGCCAGCTGTTCATTGCCTCCAGAGGCGGCGACTGCGTGCTCGCTATCGACCTCGCGTCGGGAGGTTTTTGATGGAACCGATCGTCCGTCTGGAGAACGTCACTAAGACCTATCGCGGCGTGCCTGCGGTGAAGAACGTCAGCTTCGACTTGCGCAAGGGCGAGATCCACGCGCTGCTTGGCGAGAATGGTGCCGGAAAATCGACGCTGACCAAGATCATCGCCGGGGTCGTCGACGCCAGTTCGGGCAAGATGTTCCACAAGGGCCAGGAGATCGCCTACGCGTCGCCGCACGCGGCGCTTGAAGCCGGCATTGCCATGGTGTTCCAGGAGACCAGCCTGGTGCCGTCGATGACGGTGGCGCAGAACCTCTATCTCGGCACTGAAAAGTTCCTCAACCGGCTGCGCGGCACGTACATCTCGGCGCAGCAGTTTTTGCAGTCGCTGAACTTTCCCGTCGACCCCAACGCTATGGTGGCTACGCTGGGAGCGGCCAAGCGGCAGATGGTCGAGATCGCGCGCGCCGTCCACCACAATGCCGAGATCATCATATTCGACGAGCCGACGGCGACGCTGACGCCGGAGGAGAAGCGGCATTTCTTTGCGCTGATCCGGCGGCTGAAGGCGAATGGCGTGTCGATCGTCTTCATCAGCCACGCGCTGGAAGAGGCGCTGCTGATTGCCGATCGCATCACCATTTTGCGCGACGGCGAGCTGGTTATCACCGACGACACGTCTGCCTTCGACCGCGACAGGATCGTCGCTGCCATGGTCGGGCGCACGCTGTCTGGGCAGATCTACCGCCAGCGCGACGAGGCCAAGCTGCGCAAGGCGGGCAAGAAGGTGCTGTCGGTGCAGGACATCTCGATGAGCAATGTCGTGCGCAACACGTCCTTCTCGATCTTCGAGGGGCAGATCACCGGTGTGTTCGGGCTGATCGGCTCCGGCCGCACCGAAACGTTCAAGATCGTCTCCGGCATCTACAAGCGCGATTTCCTGCGCGGCGGCGCCATCGAACTGGACGACCGGCCTGTGCGCTATCTCGTGCCGAGCGAAGCGGTGGCTGACGGCATCGTCTACGTCACCGAGGACCGCAAAAGCGAAGGCATTTTCGAGACGATGGGCATCGCCGAAAATCTGTTCGGCGGGCTGCTGGCGGCGGGGCGCGAAAAGGCCTGGGTGATCAACCAGCAGGAGATGCGGCAGCTCTCGGCCGAATGGACCAAGACGCTGAACATCAAGGCGATCAACGACAATGCGCGCGTCGTCGAACTCTCCGGCGGCAACCAGCAGAAGGTGGTGATCGGCAAAGGGCTGGTGCAGCAGCCGCGCATCGTCATCCTCGACGAGCCGACGCGCGGCGTCGATGTCGGCGCCATCGCCGAGATCCACCAGATCATCAACCGGCTGGCTGATGAGGGCCTGGCCGTCGTCGTCATCTCGTCTTACCTGCCGGAGATCATGAACTTGTCGGACCGGATTCTGGTGTGCCGGCAGGGGCGTATTGTGGAGGAGTTTTCGCCGGCGGAGGCTACGGAGGAGAAGATCATGTATGCGGCTGTGCATTAGGTTGTGGGGCAGGAAGCGAATGGGTGCGCCGCTGGGTCGAACACTGTGGAGATTAGCCGGGGCGCCCGTCATTTCGTCATCCACGGGCGGAGCAAGGAGCGTAGCGACGCAGCGCAGACCCGAGGATCCATGCCGGGACTCGGGAGCGCTGCCACGGTGCAGAATTCTGTGCCGCTGCGCACTCCGATAGACGTCACGGAATGGATCCTAGGGTCTCCGCGACGGCGCTTCGCGCCTGCTCCGCCCTAGGATGACGAAGCTGAGGTGCTTCGGCTAATCGTCGAGGGTGCGCTCCGATACGCACGAAAACTGAATCAGAAAAGCCGGTTAGCCGCCTCTGCTCGAGACTTGATTCAACGACCTGATCCACCGATTCAACCAAGGGAAAAATGCCATGGCCACCACAAGACTTCTCAGCGATGCCGAGGTGGAAAAGATCCCGGCGGTGAAGGCCGTGTTCGACGACATCCGCGCGACGCGCAAATCCGATTTCGTCAACAATTTCTGGCGCGGGCTGGCCAATGATCCCCCGGCGCTGAAGCGGATCTGGGAACAGCTGAAGGTGGTGATGGTTGCCGACAGCGCCATCGATCCGCTGACCAAAGAGATGATCTATATCGCGGTGTCGACCGCCAATGGCTGCTCCTACTGCGTCCACTCGCACACGGCGGCGGCGCGGGCCAAGGGCATGACCGATGCGCAGCATGGGGAACTGGTGTCGATCATCGGCCTGGCAGGCCAGACCAATCATTTGGTCACGGCAATGCAGATTCCGGTCGATCCAGAGTTTGAGGTGAAGTGACGGTTCACGCCGGCCGGTATACTTTCTCCGCCGTGTTCGAGAAGATATCCGCTTCCGCCGCCGCGCCATGCCTGGCCACCGCAGCGCGGTGCGCCTTGATCAGTTCGGCGTGGCTGGTCCAGAGTTTCTCGACCGGGAAGTTCGAGCCGAACATCAGATGGTCGGCGCCCAGAATGTCGATCATATTGTCGACAATGTAGGCGATCAGCGCCGGGTCGTTGCGGTGGACGAAGGTGCCGAGGCCGGACAGCTTGGCGTAAAAATTGGGTGCGGCGGACAGCGTGCGCAGGCCGTCTTTCCAGGCCTCGGTGGTCTCTGGCTCCATGCCGGTCAGCATGCCGGCATGGGTGAGGATGAAGTCGGTTTCGAGGTTTTCGCCGACCAGCGCCAGCCCGTCCTTCATCTGGGCGGGGAAAAGCTGCAGGTCGAAGGACAGGCCATAGTCTTTCAGCCGGGCGACATTGGCGCGTACCTTGGAGTCGATGACCTGATCGGCCGAGGCGGCGAAGCGGAAGGCCGGCGTCTCGTGCCAGTGCAACTGCATGCGCACGCCGCGCAGCAGTCTGTATTTCATCAGCCGGTCGATCTGGGGCCTGATATCGTCGACGGTCATGTCGGTATAGCCGACGATGGCGTTCGGCCAGCCGGTCTCGTCAGCCGTCCTCTGCAGGAAGGCGACTTCCTTCTCGAAATCCTCCTTCGCCCAGTTGGTCTGGACATAGACGGCCTTCTCGACGCCGGCGCCCTTCTGGTCGGCCAAAAATTCCTCGATCGGATAATCGCGGCGGATCGGCTCGTAGGGACCAAAAATGCGCGGCACCATCGGCCCGACTAGCCAGGGCTGGTCCTTCTGGCGCCAGATGTGGAAATGCGCGTCGATGGCTTTGTGCATCACGAAACCCTCTTCCAGGTTGTCGCCGCCGCCGGGGCAGGGCGGGCGAGCGACAGGATGAAATCGGTGAGACCCTTGAGCGACGAGCCGTCGACTAGATCGTCAAGCAGCGGCAGGATGGCGCGAAGGGCTGCCGTCGCAGGCCGGAAGCGCGGATCGCTGGCAAGTGGCGTCGCCAGCGACAGCCGGAAGGCGCGGGCGCTCAGCCGGCGTATCGCTGTTTCCAGTTCGGCATGGTCGCCGCGCTCCAGCGCATCGGACAGGATTACGACCGTTGCCCCACGCGCGAAAGCCGAGAAGCGTGGCACCGAAAGGAAAGCGAGCAGCGTCGGTCCCATGCGGGTGCCGCCGTCCCAGTCATCGACCTGTGCTGCCGCGCGCGCCAGTGCCTGATCGCGGTCGCGAATGCGCAGGGCGCCGGTGATGCGGGTCAGGCGCGTGCCGATGGTGAAGATCTCGGCGCGGTCGGCGCCTTGCACGGCGGCATGCGCGAGCTTCAGGTAATCTGACGTGTGCAGCTTCATCGAACCGGATACGTCGATCAGGATAAGCAGCTTGCGCGGCACGGTCTGCCGCTGGCGCAGCAGCGGCGAGGGCACGTCGCCGTCGGCGCTGACGATTTCGCGCAGCGACCGGCGCAGGTCGAGCTTGCCGCGCCAATGGGTGCGCACGGTGCGGAAGGAGCGGCGGGCGGGCAAGGCGGAAGCGAGCTTGCGGCGAAAGGCCGCCAAGCCGTCGTCATGGCGCTGGAAGTCGCGGGTGCTCAGCTGTTCGGCGCTGGAGGACAGTTCTCCGCCCTCATGCCGGCTGATCACCTCGATCTCTTCCTGCCTCGCGCCGCCATCATCCTTGATGCGGGTTTCCTCGTCGGAATCGCCTTCGACCACGGCGGCTGTGTCGCCATAGAAATGGCTCCGGAAATGCGCCTCGAATTCGTCGCGGCGGTCGGGTGGCGGCGCCAGCGTGGCGAGGGCGGCCTCGCGGATATCGGCCATCGAGCGCGGCCCGAGCAACGTCACCGCCTGCATGAAGCTGGAGACTTGCTCGGGTGCGATGGCGAACGCGTGGCGGCGCAATAGGCGGGCGAAGCTCAGCAGAGGCGCGGCCGCGCGGGGCAAGCTCTCCTCGCCCCGTTTACGGGGAGAGGATGCCGGCAGGCAGGTGAGGGGCGGCGCTAACTTTCGCGGTTCGCGCCGCCCCTCATCCGCCCCTTCGGGGCACCTTCTCCCCGTGAACGGGGAGAAGGGATTGTCGAAGTCGCGGCTCACGCCAGCGCCTCCTCGACGATGTGGCCGAGTTCGGGCGCGATGTAGGACAGGTCCTCCTCGTCCTTGATCAGCACACCGATGGCGCGGCGGAAGGCTTCAGGCCATGGGCTGCCGCCTTTTTCGAGAATGGTGGCGGCATTGGCCCACTCGACCGCCTCGGCGATGCCGGGCGGCTTGGCCAGCGGGCGGGCGCGGATGGTCTGCACGGCTGACGCCACGGCGCGTGCCGTGGCTTTTGCCACATCGCCGGCGCGCAGCATGATGATGGCGGCCTCGCGCTCGGCGTCGGGATAGCCGATCCAGTGGTAGACGCAGCGCCGCCGCAGCGCTTCCGCCAATTCGCGGGTGCGGTTCGAGGTCAGGATGACGATCGGCTGTGCCTCGGCGCGGATCGTGCCGCGTTCCGGGATGGTGATCTGGAAGTCGGACAGGAATTCCAGAAGCAGTGCCTCGAACTCATGGTCCGAACGGTCGATCTCGTCGACCAGCAGCACACGCTCCTCCGGGGCGTTGAGCACCTGCAGCAGCGGCCGGGCGATGAGGAAGCGATCGTCATAGATGTCGACCTCATGCTCGCCGGCATGGCGGATGGCGAGCAGCTGGCGCTGGTAGTTCCATTCGTAGAGCGCATGCGCTGCGTCGATGCCTTCGTAGCATTGCAGCCGCACCAGATCGCGGCCAAGCACCTCGGCGATAGCCTTGGCGGCTTCGGTCTTGCCGACGCCCGGCGCACCCTCGAGCAGCAATGGCTTGCCCAGCCTGATCGCCAGGAAGATGGCGGTCGCCAGGCTTTCATCGGCCAGATAGCGCGAAGCGGCGAGGCGCTGCGCCACCGCCTCCGGCGAGGTCGCGACAGTCTCGGCGCTTGTTGCGGGCATTTCGGTCCTCAGTTTGACGCTTGCGCCTTCAGCGCGCGCAAAATGCGCTCCGGTGTGATCGGCAGCGTGTCGATGCGCACGCCGACGGCGTCGAAGACGGCATTGGCGACCGCGGGGATTTGCGGGTTGGCACACATCTCGCCCGGTCCCTTGGCGCCGTAAGGTCCGTCGGCGGAGGGTCGCTCCAGCACGATGATCTCGGTTTGCGCGAGGTCGCCCGGCCCCGGCATCAGATACTGGTTGAAGTCGGTGCCGCCATGGTCGCGGTTGGGGTAGTAGGGTTCGGTGGTCTCGTAGAGCGCGTGGCTGATGCCCATCCACGAACCGCCGACGAGCTGCTGTTCGACCATTTTCGGGTTTAGCGCCCGGCCGATCTCAAAGATGTTCTTCACCGTCAGCACTGTCACTTCGCCGGTCTCGTCGTCGACCTCGACCTCCGCCACCGTGCAGGCATGGGCATAGCAGGTCGACGGCTTCATCGCGCCGGTTTCTTTCTCGGGGTAGGAGCGCGGGATCAGGAACATGCCGCGGCCGGAAATCGAGCGGCCGCGCTTGAAATGCGCCGACAGAGCGACGTCGAAGATCGAGATCGACTTTTGCGGTGCGCCTTTGACCAGGATGTTGCCCTGGCCGTCGGTCTCAAGGTCGGAAGCGTTGACCTCCAGCTCCTCGGCCGCGACTTCCAGCATCACCTGGCGCGCTTCCTTCGCCGCCTGGATGACGGCGTTGCCGGCACGGTGTGTGCCGCGCGAGGCAAACGTGCCCATGCAGTGCGGGCCGGTGTCGGTGTCGGCGGTGTCGACGACGACGCGGTCGGTCGGCACGCCGATCGTTTCGGCGCAGATCTGCGCCATGATCTGCTTCATGCCCTGGCCGAGATCGACCGATGACAGTGTCACTATGAAATTGCCCGTCGGCGTCGAATGCACCAGCGCCTGAGTCGGGTCGCCGCCGAGATTCATGCCTGTGGGATAATTGATCGCGGCGACGCCGCGTCCGCGCCTGATCGCCATCTCAAGCTCCCTTCATGTAGGAGGACATCGCCAGGTATTTTTCAGCCACGGGCCAGTTGGCGGCACGCGAAGCCTCCTGCATGCATTCGATGAGTGCAGCCCCCTCGGTCGGCTGGCGATGCGCCTTCATGTCACCGTCGCGATAGGCGTTGATGAAGCGGAATTCGAGCGGGTCCATGCCGATCAGCCGCGCCAGCTTGTCCATCTGCACCTCCAGCGCGAAGTCGCCGATGGTGACGCCAAAGCCGCGCATGGCCGACGACGGCGTGCGGTTGGTGTAGACGCAATAGGTGTCGATCCACACATTGGGGATGGTGTAGGGACCTGGATAGTGTCCGGCGCCTTTCTGCGCGCCATAGGGCGAGTGGCGCGAATAGGCGCCAGCATCGGTGTAGCCGGTGACTTTTCGCGCGACGATGCGGCCGTCCTGCATGACGCCATCCTTGATGACGACCTTTTCGGCCGCGCGTGGTGACGAAATCTGCATCTCCTCTTCGCGGCTGTAGACGAAACAGACCGGTCGTCCGGTTAGTTTAGCGCCGAGAATGGCGATCGGCTCGACGATGACGTCGACCTTGCCGCCAAAACCGCCGCCGACGGTGCCGCCGACGAAATGCAATTTGCTGCCGGGCATCTGCAGAATGATCGAGGCGTTGTCGAGGGTGAAGAACATCGCCTGCGTGTTGGTGTAGCAGGTGAAGCGGTCATTGCCCTCGGGCACGACGATGCAGCCGGTCGTCTCGGTCGGCGCGTGTTCGATGGGCGAGGACTGGTAGCTCTGCTCCAATATGTGATCGGCGCCGGCAAAGCCCGCCTCGACATCGCCGAAGCGCACTTTTCGGCACTCGCCGCTGTCATAGAGATAATAGTTCTGGCCGTGATACTCGTTGACGACTGGCGCGCCCGGCTTCAGCGCCTCCTCCATGTCGAAGACGGCCGGCAGCACCTCGTAGTCGACTTTGACCTTGGCGGCGGCTTCTTGCGCCGCACGCTCGGTCTCGGCCAGCACCGCCACCACGGCCTCGCCCTTCCAGCGCACCTTGCCGTCGGCCAGCACCGTCTCGTCCTCCGGGCCGATCTGGATCAGTATCAGGATGGTGTAGACATTGTGCGGCACATCCTTGGCGGTCAGCACCTTGACCACGCCCGGATGTTTCTCCGCCTCTGACGTGTCGATCGAGCGGATACGGGCATGATGGTGCGGGCTGCGCACCATCTTCAGATGCAGCATGCCGGGAAAGTTGCGGTCGGCGAAAAAGGCAGTCTTGCCGGTGACATGGCTGGGCGAATCCGAACGCGGCCTGGGCTGGCCGATCTCGTGCAGGTCGTCCTTGCGCTGGTCGGCGAAGTAATTCTTGCGCAGTTCCATCTTTGTCCCCTCAGGCCGCGTTCTGCGAATTGGCGCGGGCGGCGGTCAGCACCGCCTGGATGATCGGCTCATAACCGGTGCAGCGGCAGATGTTGCCCGACAGCGCTTCGACAACCTCGTCGCGGCTGGGGTTGGGCGTGTGGTCGAGCAGCACCTTGGCCGCCATGATCATGCCCGGCGTGCAGAAGCCGCATTGCGTGGCGAAGGCGTCGAGGAAAGCGCGCTGCAGCGGGTGCAGGACGCCGCCTTGCGACAGGCCCGATGTGGTGGTGATGGCGGCGCCGTTGCAGGTCTCGGCGAGCGTCAGGCAGGACAGCCTGAGTTCGCCATCGATGATGACCGAACAGGCGCCGCAGGTGCCCTGGTGGCAGCCGCCTTTCGGCGAGGTGTCGCCGATCTTGTCGCGCAGCGCATTGAGCAGGGTGGTGCCGCTGTCGATGAATTCGGCCGTTTCGCTGCCGTTGAGCGTGAACTGAACCGGGACCTTTGCCATGTCGTTTCCTCCTTGCGCGCCTGCCCCGCAGGGCAAGCGCGCGCCCCCCAGCGGGTTTTTCAGGCAAGCAAAAGCCGGCCGAGATGGACCGGCAGGACTTCGTTGCGATACCAGGCGCTGGCGATAGGATCGGTGGCCGGTGCGGTGCCGTCGCGGGCGACAGCCAAGGCGGGCGCGATGCCTTCCCGGGTCAATTTCCTGCCGAGCAGCGCCTTTTCAGCGGCGACAGCGCGCAACGGCCGGTCGGCCATGCAGCCAAGCGCGATCCGCGCCGAGGAGACGGCGCCATCCGCCGCCTGTTCCAGCACGGCGGCGATGCTGAGCACCGAGACGCCTTTCGGCTTGACCCTGGAGATTTTCAGGAAGCGAAAGCTGCCTTGCGCCGGAATCGCAAAACCGACCGCGGTGACGATCGCTTTGCTCTTGTCGCGGCTGGCCAGGAAGGCCTCGATCGGCAGCTCGCCGTCATCCGTGCTGACCGTCGCATTCAGCGCCAGCAGTGCGACAGTGAAATCGCCATAGGGCGTCGGCGCAAACAGATTGCCGCCGACGGTCGCCATGTTGCGGATGGCCGGGCCGCCGACAGCGCGCGCGGCGCGGGCCAGCGGCGCCAGATCCGGGTGGCGGGCAATCGCGGCCATGGTCACCGAGGCGCCGATGCGGACGTTGCCGCCGGCAACGGCAATTGTCGACAGCGAGGGGTCTGTCAGGCGCACAAGGCTCGAGACCGAAACATCGCCTTCATTGGCCGCGCGGACTACGAGTGTACCCCCGCCGAGATAGCGGGTGCCCTGGAATTTCAGTGCCGCATTCGCGTCCTTCACCGTCGAGAAAGTCTGCAGTGCAAGCGCCATGGCCGGCTCCCTTGTTTGCGCTCAGCCTTGGCCGGAAAAGTGGCTCTTTAAGGCGTTGAAGCCACCCTGGAACACATTGGTGCCCATGCCCTCGACCAGCTTGTCGGCGTCTTCCGGCGCGGCGTCGAAGCTCGCGGACCATTCGGCAAAGGTGCGGTCGCCGTCGGTCACTCGCCGCAGTTGAAGCGTCGCCTTGTGGTTGGTGAGCGGCTGCGGCGTCTCGAGAATCGAATAGCTGACGAGGAAATTCGCGTCGGAGAAGTCGAGCAGTTTTTCGCGGATGCGGGCGCCGCTGGCGAGCTGGAAGTTGCGCACGCAGCCGATGGTTTCGGCGCCCTTGCCGTCTTCGATATGGCTCTCGACCATGCGCGGGTGCCAGCTCGGCAGGCCGTTGAAGTCGCGTATGCGCGCCCAAACCTTTTCGACCGGCGCGTCGATGACGCTGGAGATGGTGACGTTCGCCATATGATGGGTCCCTTGCGCGTTTTGCTGCTCGGCAAGGTAGGGCGGCGTCAGCGCCGCCGCTTATCAATCAGTCTTCAAAGCTTATCGATGCGTCTGAAAATGCAGGGCCAGACTCAGCTGATGGCCCGCGCCGCCTCGCGGTAGAGCGTCGGCGGGACACCAACGTGATCGCGGAAGAAGCGCGAGAAATTGCCTTGCGTGGTGAAGCCGAGATTGCAGGCGACCGAAATCAGCGGCTCCTGCGACCACTGCAGTTGGCGTACCGCTTCCTCCATGCGCAGCGTGTTCCAATAGACGTTTGGCGTCAGATTGGTCTGTTCCTTGAACAGGGCAAAGAAATGCGGCCGTGACAGACCGACGCTGCGCGCCACGTCGTCGAAGCAGATGCGCTCGCAGACATTGGCTTTCATCAGCTGGATTGCCTTGCGAACGCGGAAGTCCTGCATGGTGTGGACGCGGGCGCGCACCGTCTGCGGCGCCGAGGCGTCGGCGGCATCGAGCACACTGTCGATGAAGCGCTCGATCTCGTAGTTGGCGATGTCGTCGATGCTCTCATTGTCGCTGAGATGATCGAGCAGATTGCCTGCCGCCTGGTGCAGCCACGGCTCCAGCGTGATCGCCGGTACCGAAAACAACGGCGCGGACGAAGGCATGTCGCGGCGGCGGCGGGCCCAATCCGGATCGATGTAGAAAGCGAGGAACAGGCCCGGTCTGCCGTCGTGCGACAGAGCATGGCTGTGCGGTTCGAAGGAATTGATGCCGGCGGCGGTGCCGGGGCCGAGCCGCACCGTCTGGCGGCCGATGGTCATTTCGCCGGCCGCGCCTTCCAGCCAGATGATGATATGCGCCTCGACATGGGCATGGGTGACGAAGTCGCTGGCGACATTCAGGACAGAAACATGTCCGAACCGGCCCCAATAGAGCCTGATCGCTTCCGTCATGGGTATATCCTCCCGCAGGCGACTGGCCTCCCTTCGCCTGCAGGGGGATAGTGCGGCGCGCGGCGTGCCCGCGTCAAGGCAGATGCGCGGGACCGGTGACTCCTGTGTGCCACAGCGGCGGATTTTCGATAGGCCGGCTTGCGCCGTCGCCGTCGCCTTTATTCTTCGCGCCTGAAGTTGCGGAGCCGGTCGAACAGCACCGCCAGCAGGATGGCGCCGCCGATGAACACGCCTTGCCAGAAGGCATTGATGCCGAGCAGTCCGAGGCTGTTGCGGATCACTTCGATCAGCGCCGCGCCGACGATGGCGCCGAAGGCGGTGCCGACGCCGCCGGCCAGGTTGGCGCCGCCGATGACGGTGGCGGCAATCACCTGAAGCTCCATGCCGGTGCCGAGATTGGTGGTGACGGCGCCCAGCCAGCCGGTCTGGATGATGCCGGCAATGCCTGCGGCCAGTGCCGAGATCATATAGACGGCGACCTTGATCTGGCGCACCGGAACGCCGGTCAGCGTCGCCGCATGCTCATTGCCGCCGATGGCGAAGATGTGGCGGCCAAATTTCGTCCAACGCAGCGTGAAGCCGGTAATCAGCGCCAGCAGGATCATGTAGAGCACCGGATTGGCGATGCCGAACACCCAGGCGCCGCCGCCCAGCGCCAGAAGCTTGTCGTGGTCCGGTCCGAACTGGAAGACGACGGTGTTGTTGGACGCAACCATGGCCAGGCTGCGCGCGATCGACAGCATGCCGAGCGTCACCACGAACGGTGGAAAGCCGAGATACGCGATCAGGATGCCGTTGAAGGCGCCGATGGCCAGCGCGGTGCCGATCGAGGCAAGAATACCGATCTCGATCGAGTAGCCGGCATGCATGGTCACCGCCAGCACCATCGAAGACAGGCAAAGCACCGAGCCGACCGACAGGTCGATGCCGCCGGTGATGATGACGAAGGTCATGCCGAGCGCGATGATGGCGACGAAGGTGATGTTGCGGGTGATGTTGTAGAGGTTCTTCGACGTGGCGAAGGCGTCGGTGGCAAACGACAGGAAAATGCAGGCGAGGATGACGGCGATCACCACCCAGAAGGTCTGGCTGGCGAATATGCGCGAGAAAATAGTGTGCTGTTTCTGCGCGATCGTCTGATCAAGGGTGACAGCCATTATCGACCTTTCCTGCCGGCGATGAGCCGCGCCAACGTGGCGAATTCCTGATTTGCCGCGCTCATGCGGCTTGCTCGATGGCACCGGTGATCAGCCCGGTCACTTCCTCGGGTGAACTCGACGCGATCGTCTTGTCGGCGACCTTGCGGCCGCGCCGCATGACGATGACGCGGTCGGCAACGTCGAAGACATCGGGCATGCGGTGGCTGATCAGCACGACCGCGATGCCCTGGTCGCGCAGCCGGCGGATCAGGTTCAGCACTTCGGCCACCTGCCTGACCGAGATCGCCGCCGTCGGCTCGTCCATCAGCACGATCTTGGCCTGCGACAGCCTGGTGCGGGCGATTGCCACGGCCTGGCGCTGGCCGCCGGACATCTGCTTGACGAGGTCGCGCGGGCGGGTTTCCGATTTCAGTTCGGCAAAGATCTGGCCGGCGCGCTTGTACATCGCGGCATAGTCGAGAATGCGAAACGGCCCGACGCCGCGACGCAGTTCACGGCCGAGATAGACGTTGGCGGCGGCGGTCAGATTGTTGCATAGCGCCAGGTCCTGGTGGACGATCTCGATGCCGTGCTGGCGTGCTTCCACCGGCTTGTGCAGGATCAACTGCTTGCCGTCCATCTGCATCGTGCCGTGGCTCGGGTGGAAATTGCCGGCGATCATCTTGACCAGCGTCGACTTGCCGGCGCCGTTGTCGCCCATCAGGCCAACCACCTGGCCGGGCTCGATCGACAGCGACACATCGTTGACCGCCTGGATGGCGCCGAAATGCTTTGAAATATTGGTGAGTTCGAGAACCGCCACCAGCCTTTTCCTTCCCCATTGTGCCGGGCAGTTATTCTGCCTCAGTCTCGCTCTTTCCAGCTCCTCCCGGAAACGGCGACAGCGTTCTTTTACGCAAAAGCCGGCGCGCGTCAATCAATTGCCGGGCGAATTGGGGCACTTCTTTTTCTAAAAATCCGTTTTGTAGGACAAATAGCATTGACGTTGGCGGCGAGCCGATATTAGCTAAGCATCGGAGGAGAATAGTCGATCCCCGATGCCGGTCGGATGAAGGGATCGTCGGAGGTTATGGGTCAAGGATTCGGCAACGGCTTGTTTGCTGTCCGGTTCGAGGCCGCATCTGAAAATACTTATCGACCTGGCTTGAAGACATGAGCGCTCGCAAAACGACCCTCTGTCATCGCGCATCCGGGTTGATCTGTGTGGCGGGCACGCCGTGTCCGTCTATTTCAACGGGAGGACTGACATGAGGAAATCACTATTGCTCGCCGCTGCCGCCGTCATGGCGCTGGGCGCCGGGCCGGCGATGGCCAAGAAACAGCTCGTCATCGTCGTGAAGGGTCTCGACAATCCGTTCTTCGAAGCCATCCATCAGGGCTGCGAGAAATGGAACAAGGAGAACGCCAGCTCGGAGTACGAATGCTTCTACACCGGTCCGGCTTCGACCTCTGACGAGGCCGGCGAAGCCCAGATCGTGCAGGACATGCTGAGCAAGGCCGATACCGTGGCGATGGCGATTTCGCCGTCCAACGCGCCGCTGATCGCGCAGACGATCAAGACCGCCAATCCGACGATCCCGATCATGACGCTCGACGCCGACCTCAGCAAGGAAGATGCGGCACTGCGCAAGACCTATCTCGGCACCGACAACTATCTGATGGGTCACAAGATCGGCGAGTACATCAAGAAGGGCAAGCCGAACGGCGGCACGATCTGCACGATCGAGGGCAATCCTGCGGCCGACAACATCCTGCGCCGCGCGCAAGGCATGCGCGACGCACTGTCGGGCAAGGAAGGCCTCGCGGCGCTGGCCGGCGAAGGTGGCTGGACCGAAGTTGCCGGCTGCCCGGTGTTCACCAATGACGACGGCGCCAAGGGCGTGCAGGCGATGACCGACATCCTCGCCGCCAACCCGAAGCTCGATGCGTTCGGCATCATGGGCGGCTGGCCGTTGTTCGGCGCTCCGCAGCCCTATCGCGACCTGTTCGGCCCGCTCAAGGACCGCATCGCCAGCAACGACTTCGTCATTGGCGCCGCCGACACGATCGGCGACGAAGTGGCGATCGCCAAGGATGGCCTCGTCACCGCACTCGTCGGCCAGCGGCCGTTCGAAATGGGCTACAAGGCGCCGTCGGTGATGATCGACCTGATCACCGGCAAGCCTGTCGCCGATCCGGTGTTCACCGGTCTCGACGAATGCACCAAGGATACAGTCGACACCTGCATCCAGAAGTAGGCCGCGATTTCGGGGCGTCCGTTTGACGGGCGCCCCGTCACATCGGTTTCAATGACAATGGACGAAGCAGCATTGTCGGGGCAGCAGCTCCGGCTTTCGCATGCCCATGGTTTCGTATTTTCGGCGAAGATTTCGCAGGGTGCGGACAAACTCCGGACAATCTCCCGCGACGGATAGCCGACGCACTGGAACGTGGATGCCGGACGAAAAATCAAGAAAGCGACGCGCCCGGGTCGATGCGCTGGCCAGCCTTCCGGCTGCCGTTCGTCGTGCCGATGCTACGAGGGTTCCGGGCTCGAGCGTGCATGCCTCGCTGGCCCACGAGATTGGTCTGCGGATCGTGCGCGGCGACTATCCGCCGGGAACCATCCTGCCCAATGAAGCCAAGTGGTCTGAGACGTTCGACGTCAGCCGCTCGGCGGTGCGCGAGGCGATCAAGATGCTGATGGCGAAAAGCCTTTTGGCATCACGCCCCAAAATCGGCAGCTGGGTCGAGCCGAAGGAGCGCTGGAACCTGCTCGATCGCGATGTGCTCGCCTGGTATGCGACGGCGCCGGACCGCGAAGCGTTCCTGCGCACCGTGCAGGAGTTCCGCCACATCATCGAGCCGGAAGCGTCCGCCTTCGCCGCCGTGCGGCGCTCGGAAGAGCAGATGGCCGAGATCAGCCAGGCCTGCCGCGAGATGGGGGAGGCGACAAGCCTGCAGGCGCGCACGCGCGCCGACACGCGTTTTCACCTCGCCATCCTGCGAGCCTCGGGCAACGACCTTCTGGTGCCGCTCGGCGTGCTGATCGAATCGGCGCTCGACCACCTCTTTGTCTTCGTCACGCGCGAAACCAGCGACCAGCGGCGGGCGCAAGCGCTGCATGAGGCGATCGAGAAGGCCATCCGCCTGCAGCAACCCGCCGCCGCGCGCAACGCGGTGCACCGGCTGCTCGCGAACACCGACGACGTTGTCCGCCGGTCGCGACGCTGACGCTTGTCGGCGCCCTCAAATCGTTTGCTTCTTGCCGTCCTTGCTGGGCATCAGGTCGACACCGTTGACCTTGCCGATATGCGTCGCCAGCATCGGCACGAATTGTTCGGCGGGACCGGTGGCATGGGCGCCGGCGAACGAATTCTTGGTGGCATTGCCCAGAGGGTTGGCGATGCTTGCGGCGCCCGCCATCGATTCCAGATAGGTGAGATCCTTGAAGGCGTTGGCGATTGAGAATTTGTGGGCGTCGCGGTCGCCTTCCAGCGTCCAGCGCATGAAGGTCTGGTAGAAACCGCAATCCATGCGGCCGTTGCGGATAACGCTGTCGAAACGCGCCGGCGAAATGCCGACCTTCTCGGCCAGTGCCAGCGCCTCGGAGTAAATCGCGGCATAGCCCAGCGAAATGAAATTGTTTAGCAGCTTCATGCGATGGCCATCGCCGGTGCCGCCAATATGGACGATGCGTCCGGCCCAGGTTTCGATGACAGGCTTCACGCGGGCAAAAAGCGCATCAGGCGCGCCGACCATGGCGTCGAGCGTGCCTTCCCAGGCTTCCTTGGGGGTGCGGCTGAGCGGGGCATCGACAAAGTCGACGCCGATATCCTTCAGTTCGGCCGCCAGCGCCACCGTCGATACCGGATCGGAGGTCGAGCAATCGACGACCACCGAGCTCTTCTTCAGGCCCTCCTTGAGGCCGCCGGGGCCGCGAATGATGGCCTCGACTTCGCGCGACCCGGTGACGCAGATGAAGACGATATCGGAGGCCGCGGCGACGTCGCGCGGGGTCGACGCTTCCGTTGCACCCCGGCCAAGCAGATCTTCCGCCGGCTTGCGGTTCTTGCGGCCGAGAAAGGTCAGGGAATAGCCTTTGTCGACGATGTTCTTGGCGATCCCATGCCCCATCAGGCCAAGCCCGATGAAGCCGATCTTCTCGCTCGCGGCAGTCGTGTTCATATCGTCCGTCCTGTCTGGATTATTGATAATTGCCCTGCTGTTTTTGCCGTATGCGGTTGCAGAATGCAATATTGTCTGACAATACACAAAAATCCTTCGAGATGTGGAGACCAAAATGACGAAGCGGATCATGTTCACCGGCGGCAGCGGCAAGGCTGGGCGTCACGTCGTGCAGTATCTGGTCGAGCAGGGCTGTCAGGTGCTCAACATCGACACCAAGCCGCTCGACAATCCCAAGGTGCGCACGCTGATCACCGACATCACCGACAGCGGGCAGGTGTTCAACGCGCTGTCGAGCTATATGGGCCTGCACGAGTTCGATCCGTCGCTGCGCCCGCAGCCGGTCGACGCCGTGGTGCATTTCGCCGCCATCCCGCGCATCATGATCACCACCGACAACGAGGTGTTCCGCATCAACGCGATGGGCACCTACAATGTCATCGAAGCTGCGGTGAAACTCGGCATCCGCAAGGTGATCATCGCTTCCAGCGAGACGACCTATGGCGTGGTGTTCGCCAACGAGCCGCGCGACCCCAAATATTTCCCGCTCGACGAAGCGTATGACGTCGATCCGATGGACAGCTATGCGCTGTCCAAGGTCGTCAACGAGCACACGGCGCGCGCCTTTGCGCAGCGCAACGGCACCGACATCTACGCCTTGCGCATCGGCAACGTCATCGAGCCGCATGAATATTCGCTGTTTCCGAAGTGGTTCGCCGATCCGGGTTTCCGCAAGCGCATCGCGTGGAGCTATGTCGACGCGCGCGATCTCGGCCAGATCACGCTGCGCGCGGTCGAGAAGGACGGGCTCGGCTTTCAGGTGTTCAACGCGGCCAATGACGACACCTCGTCGGACCTGCCGACAGCCGAGCTGTTGAAGCGGTTCTATCCCGATGTGCCGGTCAAGGCCGAGCTCGGCGAATATGAGACGCTGCTGTCAAACCGCAAGGCGCGTGATTTGCTCGGCTTCCGGCCCGAACACAGCTGGCGCAAATACGTCAAGACGGCCTGAGAGGGAGCGCATCGCCCGCAATCCAATGCTGATCTGTGCATAGAAGCGGGCTTTGCGGCCCAGCCCGTTTCGCCGGCTTGACAGTTTTCGGAATCCAGACTTTGTGGATGCATGCTGGACGGGAAGCCGAAAAAGACAAAAGCGCCTGCCAAGCCGACGCCTGCCGAGCACCCCGCGGGTGTTCGACGGGCGGACGCGACACGCATGCCGGGGTCGAGCGTGCATGGGTCGCTGGCCAATGAAATTGGTCTCAGGATCGTGCGCGGCGACTATCCGCCGGGCACCATCCTGCCCAACGAAGCCAAATGGTCCGAGACCTTCAACGTCAGCCGCTCGGCGGTGCGCGAGGCGATCAAGATGCTGATGGCGAAAAGCCTTTTGGCATCACGCCCCAAGATCGGCAGCTGGGTCGAGCCGAAAGAGCGCTGGAACCTGCTCGATCGCGATGTGCTCGCCTGGTATGCGACCTCGCCCGACCGCGAGGTTTTCCTGAAAACCGTGCAGGAGTTCCGCCACATCATCGAGCCGGAGGCGACCGCCTTTGCCGCGATGCGGCGGACCGACGCGCAGATGGCTGAGATCAGCCAGGCCTGCCGCGAGATGGGCGACGCTACCAACCTGCAGGAGCGCACCCGCGCCGATACGCGTTTTCATCTCGCCATCCTGCGGGCGTCCGGCAATGATTTGCTGGTGCCGCTCGGGGTGCTGATCGAATCGGCGTTCGACCATCTCTTCGCCTATACGACGCGCGAGCTCGACGACCTGCAACACGCACAGAAACTGCATGAGGCGATCGAGAAGGCCGTCCGCCTGCAGCGGCCGGATGCGGCGCGCAACGCGGTGCGCAAGCTGTTGGCCAACACCGACGGCGTCATCAGGTCCCGGTAAGCCGATATCCAGGTGAGACCTGCCTGAACTGGATCTCGGCATACCTGCATGCCAAGGCGATGACCGGACCTTTTCTCTGCCTGTCAGGCCGGTGATGTCGCCAGATGCTGTCGGGTCAGGCCGATCAGCAAAGCCTGATCGCGCGCGGCGTGTTCGGGCGGATTGACCACCGGCTCGCCATTGACAATGGCGCCCCAGAAGCCGCGCATTTCTTCGACGAAGGCCTCGGCATAGCCGGCGCGCAGATCCTTGCTTGAAAGCGTATGACCGTCGGACGTCTTCACCGTCAGCCGGGTCGGATGGTGGTTGAGCCAGGGCGAGGGGAATTCGAGCTCAAGGCTGGCATCGTCGAAGAACAGCGTGATGCGCTCCTTGTAGTCGGCAAGCTTTGGCACCGTCAGATGCGTCATGGTCCATAGCGCCTGGCCGCCGAGCAGCCTGACAGCGCCCTGGCCGCCGTCGCCATTGGCGAAGATCTGCGCGCCGACGATGTTGCCGTCCGGCACGCCGAGCGCATCGAGCAGGCCGTGCACGGCATTCACATCGTGAATCAAGGCGGAGCTGTAAGCGCCGGTAAAACCACGGAAAGCCAGATCGGTCAGCGGCATGCCGACGGCGCGCTCGACCTGGCGCTTCTGCTTGGCCACAGCAGCGGTAATCAGCTCCTTTGGAATGTCGGTGCCTCTGACATAGCGGTGATGGGCAATGAACGGCCAGGCATCGGGATCGTTGACTTCGATCGAGACCGAACGCAGCGTCCCAGCCGTGCCGGGCAATGAGGCAAGCGCCAGCCGGTAGCTCGGATCGAAGCGCTTCATATAGCCGACCTGCATGACTTTCTTGGCCGCATCGCGTGCCGCGACTATCTCGGCGATTTCCGCCGGCGAATAGCAGAGCGGCTTTTCGCAAAAGACGTGCAGCCCGCGCGCCAATGCTGCCAGAACTTGCTCATAGTGCAGCGGATCGGGTGAGCCGATGACGACCGCGTCGAGACGTTGGTCGAAGAGCTGGTCGGGCGTTTCGAAGTTGGCGATGCCATGGGTGTCGGTGACGAACTGGCGCGAGATTTTTGACGGATCGGCGACCCCGACGAGTTCAAACAGGTCACTGAGGCGCATCAGATTGGGGATGTGCTCGACCTGCGAAATCATGCCGGCGCCGATCACCCCGACGCGTATCCTGCTCATGCGATTGTTCTCTGAAATGGACTCACGGCGCGGCTGACGGCCGGTTGCCGATCTGGGCCAGCAGGCCGGCGATCTCCGCTTCGACCGCCTTCAAATCTTCGCCGCCCGACATGATCGAGATCACCTCGTCGCGCGAGATGTCCGACTTGGCGTAAGTGCCGCGATTGCGGCCACGATTGAGCAGGGTGAAGGTGTCGCCGACCGGATAGGCGTGGTGGATGTTGTGGCTGATGAAGATGACGGCGAGACCACGCATGCGCGCCTCGATGATGAACTTCAGCACCATCGCCGCCTGATGCACGCCAAGCGCCGAGGTCGGCTCGTCCAAAATCAGCACGCGGGCGCCGAAATGCACGGCGCGCGCAATCGCCACCGACTGGCGCTCGCCGCCCGACAGCGTGCCGACGGCCTGTGTCGGGTCGCGCACGTCGATGCCGATATCGGCCATGGCTTGCCTGGCTATGGTGTTGGCGCGCTCCTTGTCTATGCGCGAGAAGGGCAGGCTGCTCTTCGTCGGTTCGCGCCCGAGGAAGAAATTGCGGGTGATCGACATCAGCGAGATCATGCCGAGGTCCTGGAAGACGGTGGCAACGCCAAGATCCTGCGCGTCGCGCGGGCTGCGGAAGGAGACCGGCTTGCCGTCGACGAGGATTTGGCCCTTGGTCGGCCTGTAGACGCCGGACAGCACCTTGATCAGCGTTGACTTGCCGGCGCCGTTGTCGCCGAGCAGGCAATGCACCTCACCCGGATAGACCTTGATGTCGATGTCCTGCAACGCGCGCACCGAGCCGAAATTCATCGACACGCCGCGCAGTTCCATGGCTGGCTGGATGCTCTGGGCCAGTTCGGTCATTTGCCGCCTCCGCGCCCGAGCGCCTTCAGGCGGATGTAGTTGTTGACCAGCACCGCCATCAGGATGACGATGCCGAGGAAGACCTTGAACCAGTCGGTGTCGATGCCGGTGTAGAAGATGCCCATCTGCACCAGGCCGAAGATCAGCGCGCCGAACAGCACGCCATAGACGGTGCCGTAGCCGCCGGTGAGCAGCACGCCGCCGATGACGGCGGCGATGATTGCCTCGAACTCCTTGAGCAGGCCGCGCGTGGTGTCGGCGGAGCCGGCTTCCATGACCTGGATGGTGGCGAGCAAGGTCGCCGCGCAAGCGGTATAGACGAACAGGGCAATCTTGACCCGGTCGACCGGCACGCCGACGTTGCGGGCGGCGATCAGGTCGCCGCCGGTGGCGAACATCCAGTTGCCGTATTTGGTCTGGGTCAGCACGTAGCCGGCAAGTGCTGTCAGGCCGAGCCACCAGACGATCGACATCGGGATGCCGACGACGAAGGGGATGCCGTCGCTGCGGGTGGCGATCCAGCCTTGCGTTCCCATCCAGTGGAACAGGCCGGTGAACAAATGGCCGTTGAACAGGCCGGCGGTCGCCGGATCCGGCGCGCCTTCCAGGATGTAGGGGATCTGCGTGCGGCCGGTAACGGCGCGGGTGATGCCGATCGACAGCCCGCGCAAGATGTAGAGCGAGGCCAGCGTGACGATGAAGGAGGGCAGGCGGGTCTTCACCACGATCAGGCCGTTGAGATAGCCGGTGAGGATGGCCACCGCGAAGGCGCAAGCGATGCCGCCCCACAGCGGCAGGCCCCAATATTTGACGGTGAGACCGATGACGACGCCGGCGAAGCCGACCATCGAACCGACCGAGAGGTCGAACTCGCCGGCGATGATGAGAAGGGCGGCGGCGGTGGCGACGATACCGAGTTCCGCCGACAGCGTCAGGAAGGTCATCGAGCCTTGCAGCGAGTAAAGGTTCGCCGCGCCCGGCAGCAGCGCAAAGATGATGATGGTGGCAAGCAAGCCGCCGGCCGCACCCGCTTCCGGGCGGCGCAGCCATTGGGTCAGCCTGCCGGTGCTGGCCAGCCGCTCGTCGGCGCCCGCGGCCCGCTTCGACGTCATGCCGAAACGGTCCGTCGCCTGCAACTCAGCTGGAGGTATCGCCTTGTCTTCCACGACCGCCATTAGGCTCCCCAATCGCTCAATTCGCAATGTCGACCAGACACCGGGGAGGCGGCATCATGCGCTTCCCCGGTTGGTTTGGTTTGCCTGACTAGCGGATGCCGTCCTTGGCCAAAGCCAGGATCGCCTTGGCCTTGTCGGGCGAGTCGATGAACAGCGGGCCGGTGTAGGAATTGTTCTGCGGCCAGAAGCCATGCGTGGCGTGCTCGACCAGATAGATGACCGGGAGGTACCCCATCAGATATTGCTGGGCGTCCATGCCGAAGCCCATCTCGCCGGCAACGACGGAGTCCAGAACTTCGGGGCTGATGTCGAACGTGTAGAGCTTGATCTTGCCGAACAGTTCCTTCTGCCGGAAAAGCGGGATCAAGGGATTGGCGGCCGTGGCGCCGAGGGCAAAGACGGCCTGGGTGTCGGGATGCGCCGACAGATAGGCTTCGGTGCGGCGCTGGACATCGGCCGGATCGGGCGACACGGCCAGAACCTCGGTGCCGCCGCCGGAGGGCTTCAGCCCATCGTTGAGGCCCTGGCAGCGCTGGTCGAGGCTGACATTGCCGACCTCGTGGTTGATGCAGACGACTTTCAGCGTGCCTTCCTTGGCGAGCCGCTCGCCGGCCTTCTTGCCGGAATCATACTCGGAAACGGTGCCGACATAGAGCGTCGTGCCGAGCTCGGCGCCTTCCTTTTCGCCGGAATCGAGAACCACCATGGGAATGTTGGCGGCCAGTCCGGCCTTGACCGATTTGCCGAGCGCATTTGCGTCGGCGATCGAGACGGCGATGCCGTCCGGGTTGGTGGCGATCGCGGCGTCGAGAAGCCTTGCCTGCTCGACCACGTCGAAGACCTGCGGCGCATAATATTCGACCTTGGCGCCGGTCAGGGCGGCCGCGTCATCGACGCCGCGCTTGACCACGGACCAGTAGGGATCGGAGGCCGAGCCATGCACGACGAAGGTGATGCGAACATCCTTCGGGTCCTTGAGGCCGGCGGCATGCGCCACTCCTGCCAGCACGCCCGCCGAGACAATAGCGCCCAGTGCCATTTTCAGAACAGTCTTCATGTTATTCTCCCATTCACCGTTACAGTTCCCGTTCTCTCACGTTGGCCGGTCGCGTGCCCGGCTCACGTCGCGGATCGGCTGGCCACTTTGCGGGCCTTTGCCGATACCGGTTGCTGTTCGCCTGCAGCGCTGCCGCGGCCTGTTCTTGTCGATCGCCCGGCCGACAGCGCGGTGCGCAGTTCCTCGCGCAACGGCTTCATGCCGATGATGTCGAGCGGCTGTGCGGCCAGCCAATCGCGAAAGCCCTGGTCGCGGAACAGCTCATATTCCTCGGTACGGATATAGGCCGCCCGCGGCTCGATCAGCTCGAGTTCGCCCGGCGCATTGAAATGCAAGCAGAAGAAGGTCAGGCCTTCGCGCACGCCCTCGACCAGCGCCTTGTAGGCTGGCTCGACCGGCCTGGAACGAGGGCGGCCCCATGTCGTCTGGATGGCGGCATCGAAGATAACAAAGCCGCTGGCACGAGCCTGCGCCACACCGCGCTGGAAGGCTTCCTCGGTAACGCCGACCAGATTGTCGTTGGGCGAATAGGCCGACAGCGTTTTGGTCAACAGGACGGGCAACCGGTATTCCAGTCCGAGCCTGATGTAGATGTCGCAGAATTCCGGCGACAGTGCCGCGCCCATATGCGCATCGAGATGGGTGACATCGATGCCGGCGCGATAGGCGGTGTCGATCTGGGCGCGAAGCTCGGTCTCGACGGCTTGCGGCACCGCCTTGCGGCGGGTCGTCGCCACATCGGGCCAGAAGAAGCCGAATTCGTCGGTCAGGCCGGCCGCGCGCGACAGCGCGGTCAGCGGCCGCCATTTATAGTGCTGTTTTTCGCTGTTCAGCGTCAGGTGAACGCCGAGGTCGAGCCTCGGGTCGGCGGCGGCACTTTCGGCCATTTCGAGGAACCACGGGCAAGGTACCATCACCGCGCCCGAACTGCACACGCCCAGCCGGCTCAATTCGAGGAAGGCGCTGTTGGCGCCGTGGCACATGCCGACATCGTCTTCGTGCAGCACGATCCTGCGGCCGGAGGCGGGCCCGCTCATGGACGGCCCCCAGATCGCCGGCAACACGACGCTTCGGGTCTTCCAAAGTGTGTCCCGTCTTGCATGGAACCCGACCGTTTGCCCAACTGGCCGGAATGGAACGCCCAAACCGGCCTTTCCGACAGGGCCACTTTGCCGAATTCGGATGGGTACGATTTTCCTGCCAGGCGCGATACTTGGCCTCGTCGGTTGCCCGCAATCAGCACCGCCGGCTCCGGGATGGCTTGGTCAGATCGCGGCGGAGTGGTTCTTTCAAACAGTGCCGGCAAGCGTACAGCTGTCCACACCATCAAGGGACGGAGGCTGCCATGTACAGTGCCGGTGAGGAAGAAATCGAAGCCATTGCCAGGGTGATCCGCTCGGGCGCGCTGTTTCGCTACGGAAAGGACAGCGAATGCGACCGCTTCGAGGCCCGCTATGCCCGGCATCTCGGCGTCGAGCATTTTGCGCTGGCGGCCAGCGGCACCTACGGGCTTGCCGCCGGCCTGATCGGCCTCGGCATCGGCCCCGGCGACGAGGTGCTGGTGCCGGCGCACACCTACATGGCGACGGCCACCGCGGTGCTGTCGGTCGGCGCTATTCCGGTCATCGTCGACATCGACGAGAGCCTGACCATCGACCCTATCGCCTTGCGCGATGCCATCGGGCCGCGCACCAAGGCGGTCATCCCGGTGCATATGTGGGGTGCGGCCTGCAACATGAACGCGATCATGGACATCGCGGCCAAGCGCGGCCTGCTCGTGCTGGAAGATGTCTGCCAGGGCATTGGCGGCGGCTATGAGGGCCGCAAGCTTGGCTCGATCGGCCATGCCGGCGCCTACTCCTTCAACTATTTCAAGAACATGACGTCGGGCGAGGGTGGCGGCATCGCCACCAGCGACCCGAAAGTGGCGGAACGGGCGCGTTGCGCCATCGATCCTTGCCATTTCTACTGGCAGGGCCGCAGCGACAGCATCAAGCCTTTCGCCGGCATCGGCGCGCGGGCATCGGAACTGATGGGGGCGATGCTCAACGTCCAGCTCGACCGTCTCGACGGCATCATCGAGGCGATGCGGGCGGAGAAAAAGGCGGTGCTGGCCGGTACCCGCCATCTCGGCAATCTCGGCCTGACGCCGTCGCCGATGAACAGCCCGGACGACGATTGCGCGGCGCAGGTGATGTACCTGCTGCCGAACGAGCAGGCGGCACAGATTTTTTCGAAGACCATTCCCAGCGTCATTGCCGGCAAGACCGGCCGGCACAATTTCACCCAGTGGGATCAGGTGCTGATGCATGAGGGCGCCCACCATCCGGCGCTCAACCCCTACACGCTGCCGGAGAACAAGGGTCTGCGGCTCACCTATGCCGACGATCTCGGCAAGGGCTCGCTCGATATCCTCAACCGCACGGTGATGATCGCCATGAACCCGGCGCATGGCGACACCGATATCAGGGATATGATCCACAACATCGATGCGGCGGCGCGCGTGGCGCTGGAAAACGCCTCGCTGGACGATGTCGAGCTGCGCAAGGCAGCGCCTGTCGACCTGCAGAAATTCGATAGTGTGAACTATTAGCTCTGCACAGTGATTATGACTCTTTGGCCGTATCGTTACTGATGGTCATTCACGGTGCCGCATGGTGGCGTTTGAACTTACGGTAGGTTGTCTCGACGAGACCGATCGTCCAGCAGATGGGGCAACCGCGAAAAGCCACCATCAACACGCCAGCCAGGGCCAGCGAATAAAATGGATGTGGCACAGAGATCGATATCGCGTAACTCAAAGCGCTGATGCCGACAATACCGCGGACCAGATGTTCGACAAGACCATTGCTGGCGAACATTGTCTTGGGCGAGGCGGTAGATGACAGGTTCATGGGGTTCATAGAAATTTACCTCGCCAATTCATAGTGGTTCAATCAATCCAAGAGGTATTCGCGTAGGAGGGCCCGGCTCCGGTGCAGTCGACCCTTGATGCTCTCGCGGGTGAGGTTCAGTGAAGCGGCGACCTCGTCGATCGTCATCTCTTCGATATCGCGTAGTATGATCACCTCGCGGTAGTGTTCGGGCAGGGATTGGATCGCGCGTGAAAGGTCAAGCCGGAGTTCGTCCAGCGATAAATGTGCCAGGCGGTCCACGTTGGCCGGATTCAGCAACGCGTCGTCCAGATTGTCCGGCTTTCCCATCGCGCGCATTGCCATGCGCAAACATTCGCGGCGTACCACGGCCAGCAGCCAGCCCGATATAGAGCCCAGTGCGCGCAGCGTTCCGACGCGGCGGTACAGTAGCCACAATGTCTCCTGCACCACGTCGTCAACGTCGTCGGAAGCGCTGCAGCTGCGCCGCGCATAGCGTCGAATGTCTCGCTGTGCGAGGTCCAGCAAAGCCAAGATGGCTTGCTTGTCGCCATTGCGCGCGTCGTCAACCAGAGCCAGGTCATACTTCGGCGTGTACATGCGGGTGTCCTACTTCGCAGTGTCGAGGCGGCGGTTCGCGGCATCCAAGCGGCGGCCCGCCATGGCACACATGGGACAAAAACCGATGAAGCCGGTGAGCAGTGTGCTGACGCCGACGCCAGCAATCGCATAGCCGATGATAAGCCCACTTAAGCCCAGCAAGCCGCAGGCGATCATGGCCAAACCGGCAACGACACGAACCGCGCGTTCCCATCCAGGTACATTCTTGACATAAAGCACGGTAAATCCCCCAAAGTTGCAAGCGCAATGGCACGCTCGAAAGGTAAGAGGGCTGGGAATGCAGTTTCGGTTCGCGTCGTTCTAAAAGTATTTCAACAGCGCCATTTCCAGGTCACCCCGCCCTCGGTTCATCAGAGGGTTCTGTGCTGAGGTACTAGCTCCGGTCGAGCCTTATGAACGCAGCCCGCAGCGCCAGCACCGCGCGCAAGATCTGGCGTTCGTCCATCGCTGCATAACCCAGCAGCAGGCCGTGTTCGGGCTCGCTCGAATGGTAGTTGATGGAAATGCCTTGCACGTCGAGCCCTTCCTTGACAGCGGCGGCGACGACGTCGCTGTCCCTGTAGGGCCGGACGAAACTTGCCAGCAATTGCATGCCGGAATCATTTTCGGTGACCGTCAGCCATTCGGCCAGATGCTCCTGGCAGAGCTTGACGAAATTCGCCTGCCGGCGCGCATAGAGGCGGCGCATGCGCTTGAGATGCGTGGCGAAATAGCCTTGGGTGATGAAGTCGTTGACCGTCGCCTGCAGGATCAGCGGCGCGAACTGGCCGGTAATCGAGACCGCCCTGTCGAACGGAACCGACAATTCGCGCGGCACGATGAGATAGCCGATGCGCAGCGCCGGGATCAGCGTCTTGCCGAAGCTGCCGATATAGACGACGCGGTCGGCGTGATCGAGCCCGCGCAGCGCCGGCACCGGCCGGCCGCGAAACCGGTATTCGCCGTCATAATCGTCCTCGACGATCCACGCCCCGTTGCGCTCGGCGATATCGAGCAGCTGCAGCCGCTCCTCGATGCGCATGATGGTGCCGAACGGCCACTGGCAAGACGGTGTCACATAGATTAGCCGCGGTGGCGGCAGATCCGGGTCGGCCAGATGCCATCCGCGCCGGTCGACCTTGAGCGGCGCCAGCCTGGCGCCGCTGGCGAGGAAGGCGCTCTTGGCGCCGAGATAGCCGGGCTCCTCCATCCAGACCGTGTCGCCTTCGTCCATCAACACGCGCGAGGCAAGATCGAGCGCCGCCTGCGCGCCGGTGACGACGATCACCTGGTCGGCGGTGCAGTTGATGCCGCGCGACAGGCTGATGGTCGACGCAATGGCCTGGCGCAGGCCGGGATGGCCGGCAAAGGAGAGATAGCCGAGCAGGCTCTCGTCGCGGCTGCGGGCGTTGCGCACCAGAAGGCTCGACCAGATGGTGAAGGGGAAGGACGCCGTTTCCGGCACGCCGGGATGGAAATTGATGACCCCGGCATTGCGTGGCGGTTGCGGGCCATTGACGATGGTCTGGCCGCGCCGGGAGAGCTTTTGCGGGGTGGCGAGTCCGGCGCGCAGTGACGCCAGCGGACGCTTCTGCTGGATTGGCGCCACCCAGGTGCCCGATCCGGCGCGCGCCTCGATGAAACCTTCGGCGAGCAGCTGGTCGTAAGCGGCGATGACCGTGTTGCGTCCGACCTTCAGATCTTCGGCCAGCGAGCGGGTCGACGGCAGCAACGTGTTCTGCGGGATCTGGCCGTCGAGGATGAAACGCCGCAAGGCGCCGTAGATCTGCCGGTGCATCGGTTCTTCCGAGGCGCGGTCGACCGACATGATATCGAGGGAAAGGCGCATGTGGTCGGCCAAGGCGCTAGCTTCCGACAAGTCGTGCGGCGCGGGCGATCTTTTCCTCGTTGAGAAGGCAGACCGTATCGAGCACGAGGCGCCGTGTTTCGGGGCGGACCTCGCGGCTGTTCTTCAAGGCGCGGTGCACGGTGGCGGCGCCAAGGTCCGCCTTTTTGGCGATCTCGCGGATGGTGCAAAGCCGTTCCATGCCAAGTGCAGCCTCGAAAGCCATGTCGCTCCTCCATCGGGGGCTCTCACATCAAGGCACGGCTTTGTGCCTGCCTCAAGCTTGAAAGTCCGGGCCCGAAAAACCGGCGCCCCCGAATTCTGCGATCCGCGCCGCTACGGGAGCAAGGCGGCGCGGATCGCCGGGCGCTTTCGCGTCGCTACCCCATCGAGGCGCGCGCCCAATCGGCCGACCATCCGCCCCCCGGCGCTGGTCAGGCCATCTCTCTTGTCACGACCTCGAAGCCGGCCTTGCGGGCGGTTTCGAGCAGCGAGGCGTAGCCCTTGCTGGCATAGGTCAGCGGATGCGCCTTGGCCGGGTCCTGCTCGGCCTCGACGACGATCCAACCTTCGTAGCCGCGCTTGGCAAGCGGCTTCAGCAACGGCAGGAAATCGACCGCACCGTCGCCGGGCACGGTGAAAATCCCCTTCATCACCGCGACCATGAAGCTCATGTCTTCGCGCCGCGCCTGTTCCAGCACCGGCAGGCGAACGTCCTTGCAATGGAAATGCACGATGCGGTCGAGATGCCGTTTGAGCAGGGAAGCCGGGTCGCCACCCGAAAACAGGCAGTGGCCGGTGTCGAACAAAAGACCGACGCTGTCTCCTGTCGCCGCCATCAGGCGGCCGATCTCGCTGTCGGTCTCGACGATGGTTCCCATGTGGTGGTGGAAGGCCATGCCGACGCCGAACGCGGCCATGCGGTCGGCAAGCCGGGTGAGTTTCTCGCCATAGGCCTGCCATTCGCCATCGGCGAGGCGCGGGCGCTCGGAGATCGGTGCGAAGATGCCGTCATGGCGGCCGCGCGAGGTGTCGGCATAGACGACGAGCTTGGCGCCAAGGTCGCGCAGCAGCGTCAGATGCGGGGTGATGGCGGCGAATTCCTCGTCGACGGTGCGGTCGAGGATGCGGCCGTCATACCAGCCCGAGACGAGCTCCAGCCCATAGGAAGACAGGATCGGCCCGAGCGTGGCGCTCTGCCGCGGAAATTTGCCGCCAAGTTCGGTTCCGCGATAACCGGCCTGCGCGGTTTCCGACAGGCAGGTCTCCAGCGGCGTGTCGCCGCCGAGCGCCGGAACGTCGTCGTTGCTCCAGGTTATGGGGTTGATGCCGATCTTGACCGTCATGCCGCCAGACTTTTGCAGGCTTGGGGAAACACAAAGCCGAGCCCGCAAACTGGCGGCAAAGAGGACCTGTCACTAGGTCCAGTTCAGGCAAATTTAGCAGAACCAATCAACGAGGTTCGATGCCAGTCGTCCGATGGACGCTGCGGTCATGGTTTTGGAGAAATCCCTGGAGCCACGGATTTGCCGGTCGTGGTGCTGCTCGGCGTCTCGAATGTGCCGATAGTGGCGCCGAAACCGGTCGATTTGCAGAACTGCGGACAGGAAACGCCTTGACCCCAACCGTCTCCAGCCGGGCGAGCAGCCCCGGCATCGACAGCACCTATGCGTGGACGCGGCTCGGCATCTCGATGCTGCTGTCGACGATCGGCGGCGTCGGCATGTGGGCGGTGGTCGTGGTGCTGCCCGCGGTGCAGGCCGAATTCGGCGTCGACCGCGCCGCCGCGTCGATACCCTACACCGCGACCATGGTCGGCTTTGCCGCCGGCAATGTGCTGGTCGGCCGCGCCATCGACCGCATGGGCTACTGGTTCCCGGCGCTGATTGCTGCGATCGCGCTCGGCAGCGGCTTCCTGCTGGCGTCGCTGGCCACATCGATCCTGCAGTTCACCCTTGTCCAGCTGCTGATCGGCGTCGGCACATCGGCCATCTTCGGTCCGCTGATTGCCGACATCTCGCACTGGTTCAACCGCCGCCGCGGGGTCGCGGTTGCGTCGGCGGCCTCCGGCAACTATCTCGCCGGCGCCATCTGGCCGGCCGTCATGCCGATGTTGATGAAGGCGGAAGGCTGGCGCTTCACCTACGCAACCATCGGCCTCATCTGTCTCGCGACCATGGTGCCATTGGTGCTGATGTTGCGGCGGGGCGCCCCTCGCGAGGCCGCGCCCGGATCGCCCGGCAGCCGCGTCGTGCAGCCGATCTCGCTGTCGCCGGCGGCCTTGCAGGTGCTGCTCGTCATTGCCGGCCTCGGCTGCTGCGTGGCGATGTCGATGCCGCAGGTCCACATCATCGCCTATTGCATGGATCTCGGCTATGGCGTGGTGCACGGCGCCGACATGCTGTCGATCATGCTGGCGGCGGGCGTCGTCAGCCGGTTGGCGTCGGGCTTCATCGCCGACCGCATCGGCGGCGTCAAAACCCTGCTGATCGGCTCGGTGCTGCAATGCCTGTCGCTGCTGTTCTACATCCCCTTCGACGGGCTTGCCTCGCTCTATGTCGTCTCCCTGGTCTTCGGCCTGTCGCAAGGCGGCATCGTGCCTTGCTATGCCATTATCGTGCGCGACTACATGCCGGCCAGGGAAGCCGGCCAGCGCGTCGGCATCGTCATGATGGCGACCATCTTCGGCATGGCGATCGGCGGCTGGATGTCGGGCTGGATCTACGATCTGACCGGTTCCTACGCCGCGGCATTTCTCAACGGCATTGCCTGGAACCTTTTGAACATAGCGGCGATGGTGCTGGTGCTGTGGAAGGCGCGGCGCAGCGCCCTGGCGATGGCCTGAGGGCGACCGGCACTGCCGTGCGTTCACTTGACAATGGCGCAATGCTGCGCGACGCCAGATTGAGGGTGACAGCCGGCTGGAGTGGTATGGCGGCAGGGGCAAGGACGCTGGGTATCGTTTCGCAACCACGGGCCTTCAAAGGCACGGCGCCGGGATCGAGGCCATGATCAAGCCGCGCTCGCGCCGCGGCGGCGGCCGTCCGACCATCGCCGATGTGGCGCGCAAGGCCGGCGTCGGCGCCATCACCGTGTCGCGTGCCTTGCGCGAGCCGGAGCGGGTCTCCGAGGATCTGCGCAAGCTGATCCAGGCTGCCGTCGACGAACTCGGCTATGTCCCCGACCCGAACGCGCGGGCGCTCGCCTCGGCGCGGGCCGATGTGTTTGGCGTTCTGGTGCCGTCGCTTACCAACAACGTCTTTGCCGAAGTGGTGCGCGGCATCTACGACAGCCTGTCGGATGGCCCGTTTCGCATCCAGCTAGGCAACACCCATTATTCCGGCCTCGAGGAAGAAAGGCTGTTGCAGCTGTTCGGCTCGCAGCGCCCGGCTGCACTGATCGTGGCCGGCATCGACCAGACGCCAACCTCGCGAAAACTGCTGGAGAGCGCCGGCTGCCCGGTGGTGCAGGTGATGGAGACCGGACCCGATCCCGTCGACATGCTGGTTGGCTTCTCGCATTTCGATGGCGGGCGGGCGGCGACAGAGCACCTGATCGAGAAGGGGTACCGCCGCATCGGCTTTATCGGCGCGCGCATGGACCCGCGCTCGCAGCGGCGCCTCGCCGGCTATCGCGCAGCGATGGAAGCCGCCGGCCTGTTCGACCCGCGGCTGGTCACCACCACGCCGTTGCTGTCCAGCGTGACACTCGGGCGCGAATTGTTTCGCGATGCGCTGGCCAAGATGCCGTCGCTCGACGGGGTGTTCTGCAACAATGACGATATCGCGCTCGGCGTGCTGTTCGAGTGCCACCGCGCGTCGATTGCCGTGCCGAAGACGATCGGCATCGTCGGCTTCAACGATCTCGACATGATGCAGGCGGCCTTTCCTTCGATCACCAGCATCCGCACCCACCGCTACGAAATCGGCCGGCGGTCGGTTGCCATGGCGCTCGCGGCAATCGCCGGCAACAGGCCGGAAGAGCGGATCGTCGATCTCGGTTTCGAGCTCAAGCGCCGCGAGAGCACCGACCGTTGAAAGCTCGACCGAGGAGTCCGTTGATCCGGACGGCTCGACCCTCATCGCGGTGAGATCGTACCTGGGCGGAGGTATTCAAGGAATGCCTACGCGGGCCAGGGTCCGTGAACGTCTGGGCGGTTTCCTATGGGAAAATGGGGAGGCCGAACCGCTTCATTGAGGGTCACGCTTATCCATGCGGCAAGGTCATTCTTGATCCACTTGTCCACCATCTGGCGCTCGTTGTCGGAAAGGAGGGGTGCGAGGCTTGCCAATATATCGAACACGCCAGCTGCGTAGCCGCGCCGGTAAATGTGTTCCCGTTCTGGATCAATGCCGCTTTCCATCGCCCGTTCCACATCCTGTATTGTTCCGCGCTTGCGACGAAAACGGTAGTGGAATTCACCGACGTTGTCGCTGTTTCTGGTCGCGGCAATCGCGGGTAAGTGGCCAGAGCAGCGGGTCGTCGATCTCGGTTTCGAGCTCAAGCGCCGCGAGAGGACCGACCGTTGAACACGCATTCACCACTGTGCGAATGACGCTTTACACTGCGTAATGGTAGCGCTACCATTTTCGCTGAGAGGTGCTTATAACAAATAGTAAAATCTGTTTATTATATATAAGCGACACCTCACGCTTGTTTATTATGGATAATATGATAGTTTTTCCGGCGCTGACGGGAGAGCAAGGGGAGGGGATCGGGGCGGCGCCAGGCCACCGAAAGGCGCGGTAAAGCTGGGCAGGAGGTGCCAGGCCTGACGCGCGCGAAGACGTCACAGCACTAACAACAATCAGAACTGCAACTGGGAGGAATATCGATGATCAAGTCACTCGTTGGTGGCATCGTTGCCGCCACTGCATTCGTCATGCTCAATTCGGCCGCAATGGCCGCCGGACCCGAAGTCGTCCCGGGGCCAGCCGCCGAGCCGGACTGCTTCGCGCCCTGGGCCGCAGATACGCAGTTCTTCAAGTTTCCCAAAAAGGATGGCCCGTACCGGATCGCGCTCGCCAATGGCTATATCGCCAACACCTGGCGCATCCAGATGATCCAGACCGCCAAGGCTTACGCAGCGCAAAAGGACGTCGCCGCCAAGCTGAAGGAATTCAAGGTCGTGTCGACCGGCGAGGATGTGCCGGCTCAGATTTCGGCGATCAACAACTTCATCGATTCCGGCTATGACGCCATTGTCGTCAATGCGCAGAACCCGACCGCTTTCGCGCCGGTGATCAAGCGCGCCAAGGAAGCCGGCGTCGTGCTGGTCGCCTTCGACAACATTCTCGACACCAAGGACGCCATCAACGTCAACGTCGACCAGAAGGGCCTTGGCGAACTTTGGGGCAAATGGCTGATCAGCCATATACCCGATGGCGGCAAGATCCTTGAAGTGCGCGGCGTTGCCGGCACGTCGGTCGACACCGACCGCCACAATGGTATCCATGAAGCCTTCGACGCTTCCGGCAAGAAGTGGGACGTCACCGAAGTCGCCGGCAAGTGGGACGACCCGACGGCGCAGAAAGTCACGGCTGACGCCATCGCCACCAACGGTCCGTTTGTCGGCATCACCGGCCAGGGTGGCGATACCGGCATCGTGCAGGCGATGATCGACGCCAAGCATGCCTTCGTGCCGTTTGGCGGCGAAACCGAAAACGGCTTCCGCAAATTCTGCGCGGCCCACGCGGCGGACGGGCTGAAATGCTCATCGGCCGGCACTGGCCCGGCCCAGGTGGCGGTTGCCATCAAGACGGCGATCGCGGCACTCGAGGGGCAGGTCGTACCGCAGTCGGTCAAGCTGCCGCTGGCCATCGTCGAGGATCCGAACTTCAAGGAAGGCCAGGATTATTTCCCCGACCAGTCCGACAATTTCTTCGTCGGCAATTCCTTCCCGACCTGCGGCATCAACTTCACGGCGCAGGAAATCATGGGTCAGACCAAGGCGGACCAGTAGGCAACGTATCCGGCGCCGCGGGATCTCCGCGGCGCCGGCCACTCCATATTCCTGGTCGTCAAACTGCCTTGGGAGGGCCGATGGACGGTGCGGTTCCGCTCTTCCGGATGGAAGGCATATCCAAGCGCTATGGTGGTGTGCGGGCGCTGGAAAAGGCCGAGCTTTCGGTTTCATCCGGCAGCATTCACGGCATCCTCGGCGAAAACGGCGCCGGTAAATCGACGCTGATCAAGGTCATGGCGGGCGTCGTTGCGCCCGATGAAGGCCGCATGATGCTGGATGGCAGCGAGGTGACGTTCGCTTCGCCTGGCGCTGCAAACAAGGCCGGTATCGTCTGCATCTTCCAGGAGCTGTCGCTGGTCCCAGAACTCAGCGTCGCCGACAACATCGTCATTTCCGACCCGCCGACACGGTTCGGCATGATCGATCGCAAGGCACAGCGTCACATCGCCGAGGAAGCGCTGGCGCGCGCCGGCGCCGCCGACATCCACCCGCTGGCGCTGGTCAAGGATCTGCCCCTTTCAAGAAGACAGATGGTCGAGATCGCCAAGGCGCTGGCACGCAAGCCGCGCATCCTGATCCTCGACGAGGCGACCTCGGCGCTGACCGCGACTGACGTCGCCAAGATCTTTAGCGTGCTCAAGCGATTGCGCTCAGAAGGGCTGGCGCTGCTCTACATCTCGCACCGCATGAACGAGATCGCGGAACTCGCCGACCAGTGCACGGTGTTCCGTAACGGCCGCAATGTCGCCAGCTATGCGGCGGGCACAAAGAGCGACAATGAAGTCGTCGAACTGATGATCGGACGCGAATACAGCCATATTTTCCCGCCGAAGCCCGCGCGCGCTGCAGCTGCCGCCGTTCCCGTGCTGGAGGCGCGCAAGCTGTCCTGGACCGACCGGCTGGACAATGTCTCGCTGACGGTCGGGGCAGGCGAGGTGGTCGGTCTTGGCGGTCTCGACGGCCAGGGCCAACGCGAATTGCTGCTCGCCTTCTTCGGTGTGCTGCGCGGTCTGTCCGGTCAGATCCTCATCGACGGCAAGCCGGTGGCGATCGCCAGCCCCGCCGCTGCACGCCATGACGGGATCGGCATGGCGCTGATCCCGGAAGACCGCAAGACCGAAGGCCTGATGCTGCCGATGACGGTGCGCGAGAACCTATCTTTCGCCGCACTCGACCGATTGGCGAAAGCCGGCATCATCGACCGCGCCGCCGAGCAGCGCTTGATCGACGACATGGTTGGTCTGCTGGCGATCAAGACGGCAGGCCTCGACATTCCGGTCGGCGCGCTGTCCGGAGGCAACCAGCAGAAGGTGGTCATCGCCAAATGGCTGATGCGGCAGCCGCGCATCATCCTGCTCAACGATCCGACGCGCGGCATCGATGTCGGCACCAAGCAGGAGCTTTATCAGCTGATGCGCAAGCTGGCCGATGCGGGTGCGGCGATCCTGTTTTATTCGACCGACTATGACGAACTGATCGGCTGCTGCGACCGTGTGCTGGTGCTCTATGATGGGGCAGTCAAGCGCGAACTGGTCGGCGCCGAAATCACCGAGCGGGCGCTGATATCAAGTGCGCTCAACATCCACGGCGAGGAGAGCCCCGTGAGCCTGGGAGCGGACGCGTGAAAGATTGGCGCTACTGGCTGGCCGAACAGCGCGGAACGCTGCTGGCGCTCGGCATTTTCATCGTCATGTTCGTCATCTACACCTCGAACCATCCGGCCGGCTTCACCGCCAACGTGGTGCAGACGGCCTCGAACAAGGGCGTGCTGCTCGCCTTCGTGGCTATGGCGCAGACGCTGGTGGTGATCACCGCCGGCATCGACCTTTCCGTCGGCATGATCTTCACGCTGACCAATTGCCTGGCTTCGTGGCTGGTTGTTGGCACCGGCATCGAGACCGCCTTCGGGGTCATCGCCGTGCTTGGCACCGGGCTGCTATGCGGGGCGATCAACGGTGCCATTGTCATCTATGGGCGGCTGCAGCCGATCGTCGCCACCATCGCCACAGGTGCCGTCTATTTCGGCATCGCGCTGTTGCTGCGGCCATTTCCCGGCGGCTCGGTCAATGAGGATCTCGCCGACGCCCTGACCGGGCGTCTGTTCGGCGTGGTGCCGGCCAGCCTGGTGGTGCTGCTCGCCGTGGTGCTGATCGTCTGGGTGCCGTTCAGCCGCTCGGTGCTCGGTCGTGCGGCTTACGCGGCGGGCTCATCGGAAATGGCGGCCTACATGTCCGGCGTACCGATCCGGCGTGGCAAGTTTGCCGCCTACGCGCTTGCCGGGCTGCTCGCGGCGATCGGCGGGCTGTTCCTGACCTTCTTCACCTATACGGGCGAGGCAGCCTATGCCAGCGGCAACGCCTACACGTTGTTCTCGATCGCCGCCGTCGTGCTCGGCGGCGTCTCGCTGTTCGGAGGCAAGGGCAGCGCCATCGGCGCGATCTTCGGGGCGCTGGCTTTCCGCACCATCGGCGATCTGCTCTTCGTCTTCGATTTCGATCCGCTCTGGCAGCCGCTGTTCCAGGGCGTTATCCTGCTGATCGCGGTCAGCCTCGGCGCCTTCGCCCTGTTCAGGGTCCGCAACCGGCTGGAGTGGTTCCTGTGAGCGAGACGACATTGGGCGGAATTGCTGGCCGTATGCCGAAATTCATTCGCCGTGCCGATCCGGCGGTGCTCACGGCCTTTGCCTGCATCGTGCTGCTGCTGTTCCTGGGCAGTCTCTATTCGCGCAGTTTCCTGTCGCCTGAATATCTCTTGCAGCAGCTCAAGGTGGCGTCGTTCCTCGGCGTCATCGCTACCGGCATGATGCTGGTCATCCTGCTCGGCCAGATCGACCTTTCGGTGCCATGGTCGGTGGCGGTGGGCGCCATGATGGCCAGTGCGATGGCGGCCTTCGGGCCGACTGGCGTCGCGTTGGCGATTCCGTTCGGCATTTTGTGCGGCGTCGCGATCGGCATCGTCAATGGCATCGGCGTCGCCTATCTGCGCATCCCCTCGATGATCATCACGCTGGCCACCAACGCCGTCGCGCAAGGGCTGATGGTGGTCTACACTGGCGGGTTCTCGCCGCAGGATTCGGCGACCGGCGCGATGCGCTACCTGGCGACTGGCTTTGCCATTCCGGGCGTGCCCAATGCCGTCGTCATCTGGGCGCTGATCGGAGCTGCGATGGTCTTCGTGCTGACCCGCACCAGCTTCGGCCGCAGCGTCTACGGCATCGGCAATCGCGAGCGCGCAGCCTACCTCTCCGGCATCGACACACGGCGCGTGGTGATGATCGCCTTCGCCGTTTCCGGCGGGCTCTCAGCCTTCGGCGGGGTGCTGCTGGCCGGCTACGCCTCCAAGGCGGCGCAATCGATGGGCGATGCCTATCTGTTGCCGTCGATCGCCGCGGTGGTGCTTGGTGGCACCTCGATCCTCGGCGGGCGCGGTTCCTATCTCGGCACCGTGGCCGGCGTCATCCTGATCACGCTGCTGCAGTCGATCCTTTCCGTCATGCAGATGCCGGAGGCCGGGCGGCAGATCATCTATGGCGTCGTCATCGTCGCCATGCTGCTGCTCTATGGCCGTGCACCGGCAAGCCGCTAATCCGCTCGTGGACGAAGCGGCGGCACAATCTCGGGCGAGCCGTGCCGGGCCGGGGCTTGCCATCGTGGTCATGGGCGTCGCCGGCTGTGGCAAATCAGTCGTCGGCAAAGCTTTGGCCGCGGCGCTTGGTGCCATTTTTGTCGAAGGTGACCGGCTGCACCCGCCCGAGAATGTCGCGCGCATGGCGAGCGGCGAGCCGCTGACCGATGCGTTGCGCGAAGGCTGGCTCGACGCCATCGGCCGACAGATCGCGGCGTCGACCGGCAGCGGGCAGGGCGTGGTCGCCGCCTGCTCGGCGCTGAAACGCAGCTATCGCCAGCGTCTGCGCGGTTTTTGCCAGGGCATCGTCTTCGTCTATCTGGAGATCAACCCGGCGACCGCAAAGCGGCGCGTCGGTAGCCGCAAGGGGCATTTCATGCCGGCAAGCCTTGTCGACAGCCAGTTCGCCATCCTCGAAGCACCTGCAGCCGACGAGCGGGCATTGACCCTCGATGGGACGCGTCCGGTGGCCCAGACCGTCACTGAGGCCGTGAGCCTGCTTGGCAGCGTGGTTTCATGAGGATGTGCCGGCATCATCGTCCGGCCCGGCATTGTCGGGTCGTTCGCTGAGCCGGTCCTGGCCGGACCATACCATCATCTGCTCGGGATGAAGCTTGAGGGCCTCAAGCAGGCGGTCGCGCTTGAGCAGGATGTAGTGCGCCTGAAGCTCGATGTTCTTGGCGCCCGAGGCACCCGGCGCCGGCCTAGATGCCGTTGGCAGCAGTTCCGGGCTGATGACGGCGTGGTATTGGCGAAAGGGGACCGTCTCGAAGGTCGACATGGCAAACAGCGCTGCCCCGCCTCTGGCGGCGAAATTTGCCGGCGCCGAGGCAAGGTGGGTCCAGCCGTTTTCGCCAAGCGCCACTTCCGCAAATGTCGAGCCGGCATGGATGTTGTTGGTCATCAGGACAACACCGTTCTCCCTCAGGATCTTCTGCATGCGCGTGGTCACCTGATAGGCGTCGCTGCGATCGAACACGACGCGGCTTTTCAGGAAACGGTTCTCAACCCAGACCATGGGCGGATTGAGAAAACGCAAGCCGAATGTCGTCTCGGAGATGCCGTGGAAGCGGACGCTTACCTGATGGGCCTCGACGCCGGCCTCATGCAGCGCGCGCTTGCCGATGATCGTCTGGGCGGTGAACTGATCGCACCAGATGATGGCGCCGCGGCCGCGCTTCAGCGCTTCCCGAAGACCTTCGAGCCCCTCCAGGCGGATGGCCGGCGACCAGCCGACGCCGACCAGATGCGCGGCGAGAAGCAGGCGTCGACGGTGAAGCGCGGCAAGCATGGCGCTGAACAGTTTTTGCACATCGACGCCGCTGCCAAGCACGGCCCGCGTCGACGGCTCGTAGCGTGAAAAATCCTTGCTGACATGGCGCTTCTGGCGAAGCCTGGACACCCAGCCACAGATCGGTGCCCACCAATTGACCGGCAGCGTTGCGGCGACACCGAGATAGAAAGCAAACAACAGGCTCTCGCGGAAATCCCTGTTGGAAAAGCGGCGCAGCTTTGCGGGTTTGACGATCTTGCGGCTGAAGAACCGGACAGACTCGGCGCTTTCCGGCACCAGGACATCGGCGATGATTTCAGTGTGGTAGCCTACGGCGGATGACGGTTTGCGGCCGGCTCTCCTGGATTGTCCGAACCACGGCAGCCTCATCCGATCGGTGTCCAGCCTGTTTTGCGCGCATCCGAAAATCGCTTTACTGCGTCTGCCACAGGGGCGCAATCGGCGCCGATGGAGCATTGCGGTAGGTATTCAAGGTTCGAGCGTGGAACAGGCGCTGTCGGGCGCCACCGCCGATGGCGAGCCGATCCGCGATTTCGCGCGCAGCCGCATCGTCGAGTTCAAAGTGCCGCGCCACATCCTGCGGGTCGTGCTTGCCGGCAAGCTCGGTCTGGTCTGAGGCGACTATTCGTATTGGAGCATGATCTTATGCGAAAACCGGCTCCCACTTTTCGGGATCATGCTCTAGATCTGCGACGTCAGTTCGACCGGGAAATCGTCATTGTCGGCGTCGCGCATGGCGGCGAGGCTGCGATTGTCCAGCACCTCGGCGATCGCCTGGCGCACTTCCAGCATCATGTGGCGGACCTGGCAGGTCGCCTCGTCGCAATCCTCGCAACGCTGGTACTGGGTGCGGCTGGCGCAAGGGATCGGCGCCAGCGGCCCGTCGAGCACACGCACGACATGGCCGATCTTGATCTCGGAGGCCGGGCGGGCGAGGCGATAGCCGCCTTCCTTGCCCTTGCGGCTCTGGACGAAACCGGCATTGCGCAACTCGCCCAGAATGGCGTCGAGGAATTTCTTCGGGATGTTGTTGGCGACCGCAATGTCGTTGACGAAGGCCAGTTGGCCGACCGGCAGGCCGGAAAGATGCACGAGGGCCTTGAGGCCGTATTTGCCTTTTTTCGTCAGCATGCCCTGATCAACCCATGAAGCCCCAACCACTCGCATCTGGCGACTGTTTGTGTGCAAATGATGACGTTTTCGCCGTGCGTTCGCGAAAACAAGCCGCCGGATCGCACGTTAGGCATGAACGCGTTGATTCTTCGTAACGTTTTGCACCACAGGGCCTCGAAACCCGGTCGCGCTGGCAATTCGGACCGCCCAGAACGAAGAAAACCGGCTAGTCGCCGGCTTTCCTTGAGGTCGGATGGTGGTGATTTCTAGCGGCTGCCGTAGGCCTGGTCGAGCAGGCCGCCGGCGGCGAAATGCTCCTTCTGCACCTTGTCCCAGCCGCCAAAAACATCCTGCACCGTCAGCAGGCGGACATCGGGGAAGTCGGCCTTGTATTTGGCCGCGACTTCCGTGTTGCGGGCGCGCAGGCCATTTTCGGCGGCGATGTTTTGACCTTCCGGCGAATAGAGGAAGTCGAGATAGGTCTTGGCCAGATCGCGGCTGCCGTGCTCGTCGGCGACCTTGTCGACGATCGCCACCGGGAACTCGGCCAGCAGACTGACCGAGGGCGTCACCTGCTCGAACTTGTCGTCGCCATACTCCTTGCGGATGCCACGTGTTTCCGACTCGAAGGTGATCAGCACGTCGCCGATCTCGCGCTGCACGAAGGTGGTGGTGGCAGCGCGGCCACCGGTGTCGAAGATCGGCACGTTGTTGAACAGCTTGGTGACGAATTCCTTCACCTTGGCGTCGTCGCCCTTGAACGCCTCCTTGGCGTAGGCGGTTGCCGCCAGATAGGTGTAGCGCGCATTGCCAGAGGTTTTCGGGTTGGGGAAGATCACCTGCACGTCGTCGCGCACGAGATCGTTCCAGTCCTTGATGTGCTTGGGATTGCCCGCGCGGACGAGGAACGAAGGCAGCGAGTAGAAGGGCGAGGCGTTATCGGGAAAATCCTTCTGCCAGTCGGCCGAGACGAGACCTTTCTTGACCAGAAAATCGATGTCGGTGACCTGGTTGAAGGTGACGACATCGGCGCCGAGGCCCTCGGCGATGGCGCGCGCCTGCGCCGACGTTCCGGCATGCGACTGGTCGATGCTGACGCCGGGGTGTCCGGCTATGAAAGCCTTGTTCACCTGCGCGAACAGTTCGCGGCCGACATCATAGGAGGCGTTGAGCAATTTGTCGGCCGACCAAGCTTGGGAGGATGCGAGGAAAAGGCTGGCGACGGTGACGACGCCCAAGAAAAATCGCTTCATGAAAACAGGCTCCGGATGCAATGCGTCTGATGCCTGAAGATAACCGCGCCGCGTCGCTGGCGACGAGACATGCGCACCGGACTTATCAGGCCGTCGCGAGAAAAAGCATTGTCGAAACAGTCATCTGGTAGGATTTCCTTCCAACCAGAGTCTTTTCTGCGTCTTCCCGGCGGATGATGCTCTATGCAGCCGGAAAAAGCTTCCAGCGCTTGGGGCGAAACGCAACCCGGCTCTTCTGTGCCGCCGGATGGTCGACTGGCAGCTCGATTTCGACCCGCTGGCGCTCGCCGCCGATTTCGAGTTCCACCCGCCTGGTGCCGGCGACGCGGCGGCTGGCGGCGACGGTGCCGGCAATGCAGCCGCTGCAGCCGTCGAGCAGTTCGACATCGTGCGGGCGGAAGAACAGCAATGCGTCGCCTGAAGGCGCATGCGGCGCCGCCAGCCCGATCGGGCGGTCGGCGATCCAGACCTCGCCATTCTCGACCTTGACAGGAAGCGAGCTCGATTCACCGATGAAGCCGTAGACGAAGGGCGAGTTCGGCGTGTCGTAGATTTCGTCGGCGGTGCCGACCTGCTCGATGCGGCCCTGGCTCATCACCACGACGCGGTCAGCAAGCTCCAGTGCTTCTTCCTGGTCGTGGGTGACGAAGACGGTGGTGTGGCCGGTGGCGTCGTGGATCTCGCGCAGCCAGCGGCGCAGTTCGCGGCGCACCTGGGCGTCGAGCGCGCCGAACGGCTCGTCCAGCAAGAGCACCCGGGGCTCGATCGCCATGGCGCGGGCCAATGCCACGCGCTGGCGCTGGCCGCCCGAAAGCTGCGCCGGATAGCGCTTTTCCAGGCCGGAAAGCTGGACCAGGTCGAGAAGCTCGGAGGCGCGGCGACGGATTTCCTGCGCCGGCGGCCGTGTCGGCCCGTGCCGGACTTTCAGGCCGAAACCGATATTGTCGGCGACCGTCATGTGCCTGAACAGCGCATAGTGCTGGAAGACGAAGCCGACATTGCGCTCCTGGATCGACTTTTGCGACGCGTCCTCGTCGCCGAAGAAGATTTTTCCTCGCGTCGGCCGCTCCAGCCCGGCAATCAGCCTGAGCAGCGTCGTCTTGCCGGAACCGGACGGCCCCAGCAGCGCGATCAACTCACCGGACTTGATGTCAAGCGACACGTCATGGAGGGCCGGAAACCGCTCAAACTCCTTGCGCACGTTGGCAACGCGAACTTCCATTTACAGAACCTTCTAATGCCCGCGTGTCGCGGCGATCTCGGCGCCGTAGCGCATCTCGAGCAGTGTTTTCAAGACCAGAGTCACCAGCGCCAGGCCCGCAAGCAATGAAGCCACGGCGAAAGCGCCGACGGCGTTGTACTCGTTATAGAGGATTTCGACATGCAGCGGCATGGTGTTGGTCAGGCCGCGAATGTGACCCGACACCACCGAGACGGCGCCGAATTCGCCCATGGCGCGGGCATTGCACAGCAGCACGCCGTAGAGCAGCCCCCATTTGACGTTGGGCAGCGTCACATACCAGAAGGTCTGCCAGCCATTGGCGCCGAGCGAAAGTGCCGCCTCTTCGTCGCCATTGCCCTGTTCCTGCATCAGCGGGATCAATTCGCGCGCGACGAAGGGGAAGGTGACGAAGACGGTGGCCAGAACGATGCCGGGCACGGCAAACAGGATGGCGATGCCATGCGCCTTCAACCAGCCGCCGAGCAGGCCTTGAGCGCCGAACAAAAGCACATAGACCAGTCCGGAAATGACCGGCGATACCGAGAACGGCAGGTCGATGAGCGTGGTCAGGAAGGCCTTGCCCTTGAACTCGAACTTGGCGATCGCCCAGGCGGCGGAAATGCCGAAGACGACGTTGAGTGGCACCGAGATCGCCGCCACCAGCAGCGTCAGCCGGATCGCCGAGCGGGCGTCGGCATCGCCCAGCGCTTCGGTATAGGCACTGACGCCTTTGGCCAGCGCCTCGTGGAAGACGATGATCAGCGGCAAGAGCAGGAAGATACCCAGGAAGGTGAAGGCGATGGCCATCAGCACGATTTGCGCCGGGCGGCTTTCGGTGACCGCCGCCGACTGGCTCTCGTGGTGCGGCTCGTAGGATTTGATTTCGGGATCAGCCATAGCGCTTGCGGCTCCATGACTGGGCGAGATTGACGACAAGAAGCATCACGAACGACAGCAAAAGCATGATCGCCGCGATCGCCGTCGCGGCGGGGTAGTTGTACTCCTCCAGCCGGATGACGATCAGAAGCGGCGCGATTTCGGATTTGTAGGGCAGATTGCCGGCGATGAAGATGACCGAGCCGTATTCGCCGACGCCGCGCGCAAAGGCCAGCGAAAAGCCGGTGATTATGGCCGGCGCCAGGCCCGGAAACAGGATACGGGTGATGATCTGGAAGCGGCTGGCGCCAAGCGTGGCGGCGGCTTCCTCAACCTCCTTGTCGATCTCCTCCATGATCGGCTGCACGGTGCGCACGACGAAGGGCAGGCCGATGAAGACCAGCGCGATGACGATACCGAGCGGCGTATAGGCGACCTTGATGCCAAGCGGCATCAAAAGGTGGCCGATCCAGCCGTTTGGTGCGTAAAGCGTGGTCAGCGCAATGCCGGCCACGGCCGTCGGCAGCGCGAAGGGCAGGTCGACCATGGCGTCGACAATGCGCCGGCCGGGAAAGCGGTAGCGCACCAGCACCCAGGCGACCAGCGTGCCGAAGACGACATTGACGCCAGCCGCGAGGAAGGCGGTGCCGAAGCTGATTTCCAGCGCGTTGAGGGTGCGGCGATCGGTGGCAATGGCCCAGAATTCAGGCCAGCCAAGGGCGGCCGAGCGCCAGACCAGCCCGGACAAGGGAATGAGGATGATGAGGGTGAGGTAGGCAAGCGAGAAGCCGAGCGTCAGTCCGAAACCCGGAATGACACTCGGCTGTCTGAACCGCCACCCCGCCTGCGCGGGTGCTGTGGTCATATCGTCCTGATCTAGATTTTAGCTCACTGGGCCGGCTTATAGATCTGGTCGAATATACCACCGTCGCCGAAATGGTAAGGCTGTGCCTTCTTCCAGCCGCCGAAAAGCGGATCGTCGATGGAGATCAGCTTGATATCAGGTGTTTTGGGCAGATCCGCCGGCGCCACGAGTTCCGGCTTGGCCGGACGATAGTGGTTCTTGGCGATGATCGTCTGCCCTTCCTTGGAATAGAGCCAGCCGAGATAGGCTTCGGCGACCTTGCGCGTGCCCTTGGCGTCGACATTGGCGTCGACAATCGCCACCGGCGGTTCGGCCAGGATCGATGTCGGGGGGTAGACGATCTCGAAATTGTCGGCGCCGAATTCGTTCAGCGCCAGATAGGCGTCGTTTTCCCAGCCGATCAGCACGTCGCCGAGGCCCTTTTGCGCGAAGGTGACGGTCGAGCCGCGCGCGCCGGTGTCGAGCACCGGGGCATGGGCGTAGAGATTGCCGACGAATTCCTTGGTCTTGGCTTCGTCGCCGCCATCATTGGCGTTGGCATAGGCCCAGGCAGCGAGATAGTTCCAGCGCGCGCCGCCCGAGGTCTTCGGGTTCGGCGTAATCACCTGGACACCGTCCTTGATCAGGTCGCTCCAGTCGTGGATGCCCTTCGGGTTGCCCTTGCGAACCAGGAAGATGATGGTCGAGGTGTAGGGGGCCGAATTGTTCTCGAACTTGGTGCGCCAGTCCGGATTGATCTTCTTCGACTTGTTGACGATGGCGTTGATGTCGCCTTCGAGAGCCAGCGTCACCACATCGGCATCGAGGCCGTCGATCACGGCGCGGGCCTGTGCGCCCGATCCGCCATGCGACTGCTGGATTGTGACCGTCTCGCCGGTCTCGGCCTTCCAGTGGGCGACGAAGGCCTCGTCATAGGCCTTGTAGAGTTCGCGAGTCGGGTCATAGGACACGTTCAGAATGGTGGTATCGGCAAACGCGAAACCGAGCGTGCCGAACTGGACAGATGTGGCGACCAGTGCGCCGAGCAGTTTCCTGAAATGAGGTTTGGTCATTTCCGCCTCCGTTGATGACGGCCGAACTCTAGCGAATTGATAGAAATTAGATGCATTCAATGTTGCCTTTTTTGCCCCATTGAAGCAATTTTTCGCCGAACCTCAGCCTCATGAGGAAATATTTTCCTCGCGTAGCCATCGCGAGGATCCGGTGCTGATCAGAGATCTAACTAGAAACGGGTCGCGCTTCGGCAATGGCCGCAGGGAATCGGGCGAACTTTGCCGTCACAGCGGCCGAAGGCTCACTCGGCAGTGACGGGAAAGTCGAAGCGCTGCTTCGGAAACGGCTCGCTTTCCAGCGTGAAGTGCCACCATTCGCGCGCATAGTTCTTGAAACCATTGGCGCGCATCGCTTCGACAAGCCGCTGGCGGTTGGCGGTCGCTTCCCCAGCAAGCGGGCGGTGCGCCGTTTCGCTCATCGGGTCGAAACAGTCGAAACCGGTGCCGAAGTCGAGCGTGTCGGCATCGGGCGCGCCGCAGGCCGGCTTTGGCGCGCTCTTGGCATCGGTTCGCGCGATGGCGACATCGACGGTCGAGCCGCGCGAATGGGTGGACAGTTCGCCGATATAGCCCTTGGCGATGAGGTCCTTACGCTTGACCGCGGGATACCATTGCGGGTCGGGCGGTCCGCCTTCTCTCGTCCATTGGCCCATATCGGAAACGGCACGCGCCGGGCGGTAGCAGTCGAAGACGACCAGCGTCAGCCCCTCAGCGGCGATTGCCTTCTGCACGCCGGACAGAGCTTCCGCGGCTTGCCTGGTCAGGATGCACACGGGAGCCTCATAGCCGCTGGCCTTGCGGTGCAGGAAGTTTTCGAGGCCGGCATAGCGGATGTCCTGCCGGATCGAGGGATCGACATCGGCGAGGCGGACAAAGCCGGCGGGGAGGGCATCGGCGCTTGCGGGCAGGGCGAAAGTCAGCGGCAGCAGGGCGCAAAACGCAATGCGTTGAATCACCTGCCGCATTCTATTCAACGAACAGTTTCACTCGACGAACACTTTCACGCTGGCCGCGCGTCCCACCGCGTCGATCACGGTCAGCGTCGAGTAGCCGGCGCCGTCAGGCAGCCAGGTGGCGGAGCGGCGCCGGTCGATGCCGGTGAGCGGCTTGCCGTTGGCCAGCCAGCGGAACGGCGCGCGGCCACCTTGCAGCTTCAGCACCAGCGGCGAGGCGTCGGCCGAATTGGTGGCAAGATCGACGCGGGCGCCGTCGGGCGGGAAGATGATCGTCGGCGCCGGCTCGGTCGGCGTCGCCTGCACCAGCCCGTCGGCGCCGGCGCCGAAGCGCGCCAATGTCACCGGCAAGTCCTCGCGTTTGGGCCTGACGACGCCGGCCGGCTGGCTGGGCAGCGGCACCGCGGCGAGGCCCGAACGGACGAAGCCTTCGAACAGGATGGGTGCGGCGGAGACATAACCGGAGAGGCCGGGCACCGCGCCGGCATCGGCGCGGCCGACCCAGATTCCCAGCACATAGCGGCCGTCGAAGCCGACCGACCAGGCATCGCGATAGCCATAGGACGTCCCGGTCTTGTAGGCGATGCCGCGCTGGGCAGCGCCCTCTGGCGGCTTGACGCCCGACAGGATGTCGGTGATCTGCCAGTTGGCCTGATCGTCAAGGATGGTGGCGGTGGTGCGTTCGGCATTGGCCGGCTCGGTGCCGTCATGCAGCGAGTGCGCCTTGCCGCCATTGGCAAGCCCGGTATAGAGCTGGACCAGGTCGCGCAGCGTCACCCCGACGCCGCCTAGGCCGATGGCCAGGCCCGGCGCCTCGTTAACAGGTAGAACGGGGTTGACGCCGGCCTGGCGGAAACGCGCCGTCAACCGCGCCGGGCCGACCGCGTCCAGCACGCGGATTGCCGGCACGTTGAGCGACAGTTGCAGCGCCTGCCGGATGCTGACGTCGCCCTGATAGCCCATGTCGAAATTCTTCGGCCGGTAGCCCCCGAAATCGACCGGGCTGTCCTCGATCAGCATTTCCTGGGCCACCAGTCCCTGCTCGAAAGCCAGGCCATAGATGAACGGCTTCAGCGTCGAGCCGGGCGAGCGGATGATTTTGGTCATGTCGATCCAGCCGGAGCGGCTGGCGTCGAAGAAATCGGCCGAGCCGACTTCGCCCAGTATGTCGCCGGTGCGGGCATCGGCCAGCACCATGGCGACGGAGAGGCGAGGGCCGAGCTTGCTGGCGGCGTCCTTGGCCACCTGTTCCAGCCCTTCCTGCACGCTTTTGCGGATCGTCAGTTGCAGCGGCTTGCCGGCGACAGCCTTGGGCAGCATGGCATAGGCGGCATGCGGTGCCAGCGCCGGCAACTTGCGACGCAGGCCCGAGACATCGTCGAGCGCGGCACGTGCCGCTTCGCGTTCGCCAAGCAGGCCTGCCGAGACCATGCGGGTCAGCACCCGATCGCGGGCGGCGTGGGCGATGTCGAGGTTGCGGTCGGGACGGCGTTTCTCGGGCAGCTGCGGCAGCGCGACGAGCAAAGCTGCCTCCGAAACCGTCAGCCGCTTCGGCTCCTTGCCGAAATAGGCGAGCGAGGCAGCGCGCACGCCTTCGAGGTTGCCGCCATAGGGGGCAAGCGTCAGGTAGCGTTCGAGGATCTCGCGCTTGGACAGCCGCCGCTCGATCTGGATGGCACGCAGCATCTGCTTGATCTTGGAACCGAGGCTGCGGCTTTCGCGCGGTTCGATCAGCCGGGCGAGCTGCATCGACAGTGTCGAGCCGCCGGAGACGATATGGCCGCTGGTGACGAACTGCCCGGCAGCGCGGGCCAGCGCCAGCACATCGACGCCTTCATGGTCCCAGAAGCGCTTGTCCTCATAGGTGACCAGCATGTCGACGAACTGCTTGTCGACCTGGTCGAGGCGGGTCTCAAGCCGCCAGTAGCCGTCTGGGGTGGCGAAGGCCCGCAACAGCTGGCCGTCGCGGTCCTGCACTTCAGTGGAGACCGTCAGTTTTTCGGGCAGGGGTGGCGGGAATGCGCGGTCGAGTTGCCAGAGCGCAGCGGTGGCAATTGCAAGAATTCCGGCGCAGGTGGCTGCGGTTATGGCGGTGCGGCGAAGGATTTTCCTGGAAAGCATGGCGCCGCCCCTCATTGCCCTGCCGGGCATTTCTCCCCGTGTAGAGACGGGGAGAAAGGGGCCTGCGCAGAGGTTTTCGCCAACTTCCAACGTTGCAGAAGAGGCACCGACGATCGCAGCAGCGCCCTTCTCCCCGTCTCTATACGGGGAGAAGGTGCCGGCAGGCGGATGAGGGGCAGCGCCATCGCTACGTCTATCAAGGCGCCTTACGGCGCCTTGACCTCCATCATGCCGGTGGCGGTGCGGGCCGAATATTGCGGCCGGTACATGTCTTCGATCGTCGCCGCCGGATGGGCATAGACGCCCGGCGTCACCGCGCGCACGACATAGGCGAGCGTGATGTTACGATCGCCGTCGCCATCGTTCGGATTGAACGCCGCGACGAAACGGTCGTCGCGGAATTCGAGATGGGCAGCGTCGGTCTGCGCCAGCCAGGAGAAGTTCGTCAACTGGGCGCTGGAGACCAGGCCGGGATTGTCGATCTCGAAGCCGGCCGGCAACAAGTCGGTGATCAAAAGCCGCGACGGCCACCTGTTCTGCTCGTAGATCTTGAGCACGACCACATAGCGTTCGTTCTGGGTCACCTCGGTGACGTTGGCCTCGGTGCCGTCGAGCTTGTAATAGGTGCGCTCGATGGTGAAGCCGTCGCCGCCGGCCGGCAGAGGCTGGATCGGCGACGCCACCGTGGTGACGACCGCCTGCAGCGGTGTTGTGCCGGTGTTGGTGATGGTCAGCGGGCTGTCGACCAGGTCGGTGCCGGTGATCTGGTTCGAATAGCCGCCGGCATGCGCTGCGCCATTGACGGTCAGCGTGATCGAATCATTGCCCGACCTCAGCGCGCGGGCCGCCAGCAGCATCCAGGATTCGTCCTGTGTGGTGGTCCAGCGGGCCTCGGCGCGTTGTCTTGCCACCAGCTTGATCAGCTCCGGCATGATCTTCGGCACCGGCTTCGATTCAGCGGCAAGCGCCAGTATCGCCGCGCCGTCACGCAGCGGCGAACCATAGTCCGACCGGTAGTAGTCGTAGTCGGTGGCGGCCTTGGCCAGTTGCAGGGCGGTCTGGAAGGTCGCTTCCGCGCGCTGCGTGTCGCCGTACAGCGCCAGGCTCGCCGCCAGCTGGCCGACGGCCATCGGGCTGGTAAAGGCTTCGAGCTGGGTGTCGGCATAGTAGCGCAGATCGCCGACCGAAGCCTTCTTGTTGCGGGCCAGCACGTAGAGCGCGTAGGCGATCTCGCTGCCGCGATCCTGGACGTCCTGGTCGTAACCGACCGAGTTCTGCAGATTGCTCAGCGCCTGGCTCATCGCCAGCGCCGGCACGTCGTATTTCTGCTCACGCGCCCGGGTCAGGAAGTCGGTGACGTAGGAGTCGAGCCACAGATCGCCGGAGCCCGGACCCCACAGGCCGAAGCTGCCAGCCGAGGCCTGATAGCTCAGCACCTTGTAGATGGCTGTCTGGATGCGATCATGCAGGTCGGGGTCGCTGGCCATGCCGATGCTCGAGGCCATCTCGTTGACGTAGAGAAGCGGCATGGCGCGGCTGGTCGTCTGCTCGGCGCAGCCATAGGGGTAGCGGTCGAGCGTCATCAACAGCGACGGCACGTCGAAGGCAGCAGCCTGCGAAACGCCGACGCTGACGGACGCGCCGTCGAGCAGACTTGCCGCCAGCAGTTCCTTGTCGACGCGCAATGCGCCGCCATTGCCCTTGAGGTCGACCACCAGGCGGGTGGTAACCGGCAGTTGCGGCGGGCGCACCGGCACATAGAGCGTCTGCTCGACAGTGGTGCCGTCGGCATGGGCGAGTTTGATGGTGATCGAGGCATTGCCCGCCGTCCTGGCCACCAGCGGTACTGTCAGCGTCTGCCGCTTGCCCTTGGCCAGCGTCAGCTTTGCGGGCAGGGGCTTGTCGCCGGTCGAGAGATCGCCGGTGGTGTCAATGGACAGCGCATAGTCGCCGGCCGGACCATCGGTGTCGGCGACGTCGAGCCGCATGACGGCGGCATCGCCGGGCGCCAGGAAGCGCGGCAGGCCGGCGGTGATCACTATGGGATCGCGGACGATCACATCGGTCTGGGCATGGCCGACCGCTTCCTTGGTCCAGGCGACGGCCATGACGCGCACGGTGCCGTTGAACTGCGGAATGTCGAAGTCGACCCGTGCCTTGCCGTCGGCGTCGAGCTGCACCACGCCGGAGAAAAAGGCGACCAGCTTTTCGGTCGGCGGACTGCCTTGTGTCTGCATGGCCGCACCGTCGCCGCCGGTGCGCAATTTGCCGGTGGCGCCCAGCGAACCGTCGATGAGACGGCCATAGATGTCGCGAATTTCAAGGCCGAGCATGCGCTGGCCGAAGAACCAATCCTCCGGATCCGGCGCCTTGTAGTTGGTGAGGTTCAGGATGCCGACATCGACGGCAGCGACCGTGACATAGGCGTTGGTGCCCGGCTGTACGCCGGCCACGGAAACCGGGATCGACAGCTGCTGGCGCGGCATGGTCTTGTCCGGCGGCGTCAAGGTGACCGCGAGCTTCTTCGAGCCCGGATCGACCTTCAACCATTTCACGCCGATGGCGCGGGCCGGCATGCGCGTCTCCTGCGCGTCACCGGGCCTAAACAGGGTTGCGGTGATATAGGCGCCGCCACCCCAGTCGTCACCGACCGGGATATCGACGGTGCTGCCGCCGGCGGGAACGCTGGCGGTGACGGTCTTCAACAGCTTGTCGGCACCGATGGTGAGCAGCAGTTCACCGGCAAAATGCGGCGAGACCTTGAGCTTGGCCACTTCGCCCGCCGCATAGCTGTCCTTGTCGAGAGCGATCTCGAGCCCGTCAGGTGTTTCGGTGGTGGTCGAGGAGACATACCAGCCGGCATCGAATTCATAGCTGGTCGCCGGTCCTTCCGGATCGGCCGTCTCGATCTCGAGCCGGTACTGGCCCCAGTCGACCGGTACCGAGACGGTGGCCTCGGCATCGGCGCTGAGATCGATCTGGCCATTGGCGATCGACTTGGTGAACGTCACCGGTTCGTAGTTCCAGGAGTTGTTGGAGCGGTACCACTGGTAATTGCGTTCGACCTTGACCAGCGACCACTGCGCGCCTTTCAGCGCCTCGCGCTTGCCGTCGGGATCGACGGCGATCAGGCTGAATTTCGCGGTGCCGCCTTGCGGCACTTCATTGTCTTCGAAATCCGGACGGATGCCGATCATGTGGCCGGACGGGCGGATGCCGATGTTCAGCGAGCGCTCGATGGCGCGGCCGCCGGTTTCGCGCATGCGCACCGTGACCTTGGCATCGACGAGCTTGGTGGTCGCCGGCAGTTGCTCGACGGAGACCGGGAAGGTCGCCTTGCCGTCATCGCCGACCACCGGCAGATCGGTGAACGGGGTGACGGTCGGCTCCGCCGACTGCTCGTCGGCGAGGCCGAACGAATAATCCTTGAAACGGTCCCAGTCGCGCGCGGTCGACAGCGTCAACTCGCCTTCGAGCGCAAGGCCCGCTGCCGGCGCGCCGTAGAGGAAGCGGCCGTCAATGTTGATGTTGGCGGTTTCGCCCTGCGCGATCTCCTGCTTGTCGGAGGTCATGTCGAATTCGATGCGATCCGGGACGAAATCCTCGACCAGGAACATCTGGCTGGCAACGGCCGCCTGCTTGGGATCGGTGTAGATCGACACCGTCCAGGTGCCGCGCATGGCGTTGGGTTCGAGCGGCAGGTCGACGGCATGGCCGCCGGCCGAAGCGCCGTCGCTGACGATGCGGCGGTTCTCGACCCCGTCGGGACGGGTGAAGATGAAGGTCAGCGGCAGGTTCTCGACCGCCTTGGCGGCGCCGTCGCGGGCAAGGGCTGCGACATGGACGTCCTCGCCGGCGCGGTAGATGCCACGCTCGGTCCAGGCATAGATGTCGAGGGCGCCGGGCGCCGCGCGCCCGGTGACGCCGCGATCGGACAGGTCGAAGCCGGCGCGGCCCATGTCGAGGAAGACGAAGTCGTTGTCGCCCTGCTTGGCCATCAGAACGGCCGGCACCATGCCGCCATCGCCGCGCGTCAGGCCGGCGTTGAAGACAGCATGGCCTTCGGCGTCGGAGGTCGCAGTGCCGAGGATTTCGTTGTTTCTGGCGAGCAGCGTCAGTTCGGCGCCGGCGATCGGCTTGGCGGTTCCGAGCGATCGGGCAAAGACGTTCAGCCCGTCCTGGCCGGTATAGGTCGACAGGCCGATGTCGGAGACGACGAACCATTGCGTGGCGATCGAATTGTAGTCGTCGCCGTTGTCGTTGACGGCCTGCGCGGTTAGCACATAGACGCCGGGCTTGCGCTGCGGCAGAGCCTCGTCGACCGGGAAGGACGTGGTGACGTCCTTGTTCAGATCATTGACGATGTCGAGCTGGCCTTCCCAGACCGGCGAGCCCATCTGATCGGCGATGCTGGAAATGTCGTAGCCGTCGAGCTGCTTCAGGAACTGGTAGCCGGACAGAAGCTGCGCCAGCGAACGGTCTCCGATGCGGTAAAGCTTCATCTGCGCGGCGTTCATGTTGACGGTGACGACCGGGATGCCCCGGCGCGCGCCGGCGGGCAGCACGAAGCTGTCGCCGGTGAAGCGGGCCGAAGGCGCGCGGTCCTGCACATAGATCGACAGCACCACTGGTGCGGCGGTGACTTCGCCTATTGCCGCCGGCAGGCCGGCGCGGAAGGTCACTTCATAGTGCTGGCCGTGCTCGAGCCCTTCGACGCAGATCTGCTTGTCCTTGGCCTCGACGCCCTTGGGCGGCGCGTTGTCGACGGTGACGAATTGCGCATAGTCGACGCCGGTCTTGACCAGTTCCTCGGAAAACTGCGCGCAGATGCGCGGCGCGCTGGTGTCGGCATCGACCGAATGGTCAATGATGCGGAAACCTTTGCGCGCCTTCAGATCGGCATAATCGGCCTGGACGGCAGGCGAACTGACCAGAGCGAGACTGGCTTCGTAGGCCTGCAGGGCCGGCCGGTAGAGGTCGCGGCGATCGAGGCCGGCACCGATCAGCGCCAGCGCTTCGGCGCGCGTTTTGGTGGTGCGCAGCAGCTTGTAGGCGTTGAGGCCGGCCGAGGTGGCGTTTACCGGCAAATTATAGGCTTCCGGGGTGTTGGCCGTTGGCTGCACGGCGAGCGTTTCGCGCGCCAGTCCGAGCCAGAGCTGGCCGTCATCGGGCAACACCGAAACCGCGGCTTCGTATTTCTGCATGGCGGAGCGATGGTCGCCGGTCAGGGCCGACTGTTCGGCCGCCGCCCGCAGTGCGGTCAGCCCTTCGGTTGGCTTGGTGTAGGTCGGATCGGTGAGCTTGTTGCGGTATTGCTGGGCCTGGTCGGCCATCCAGCCCGGGAAGAAGGTGAGTTCCGGCGGCGCGCCGATATCAGGATCGCCATCGATGTTGACGATCTTGCCGGCGACCGCACCGCTGAAGGGCTTCAGCGAATTATAGTCGGATTTGAGGAAGCACCACTTGGCCTTGTTGTTATAGGTGAAGGCGCGGCAGGCGGGATCGCCGAGGCATGTGGTCTTGCACTGGTCGAGGCTGACATTCTGGTCGGATCTGAGATCGAAACCGAAATAGTCGGAGTTTTCGGTTGTCACCACCCGCCGTGCTTCGGCCGCTTGCGCGGCAGTTCCCCAGGCGAAAAACAGAAGAATCAGAATCGACAGACCACGAGCCGCCGCGCGCATTGCCATAACACCCTCCAGACACTGCTTACGTCCCGGCATGTTCAAGCTTCAGTCAGGCTTGTCAACACAAGGACGGGGCAGGTGCCGCCTGCCAACGGTTTCCTTTCCGGTCGATGACCGGTAGTACCTCCATAGGACAGGGATCACGCTTTCTTGCGAAAACGCAGAAGGTGTGAATTCCAAGCCCGGACTATTTCAGACAATTGGATTGTGGCCCCTTTACGAGCGCTTCAGAACTTCATTCCAATTTTAGCTTTGGGGACTAAGTTAGAACAGTAATGCAGGCGTGTGAAACGCAGATGTCTAGGGGTACCGCGCGACGGCGCCGGCTTTCGCGCGCCCTGATTCTGGCCCTGGCCTGCTCGACCGTGTTGGTTGCCGAAGGCGGAAATGCGGCCCCTTTCGAGCTATTCGGCATTAAATTGTGGGGCTCGTCCAACGACGAAGACGCCGACATCGTCGATCCGCTGCGCTACGCCGTGACCATAGAGGCGCCAGATGCGGACAAGGACCTAGTCAAGAAGATCGAAAACGCCTCGGCTCTCAAAGCCGACGAAGAACGTCCGGTTTCGGGTTCGCTCGGGCTGCTGGCCAAGGCGCGCAGCGACCGCGAGCAGCTGGTCGCCGCGCTTTATGCCGACGCCCGCTACGAGGGCGTCGTCACCATCACCATACAAGGCAAGCTGCTGGACGAATTGCCGCCCGATGCTGAGTTTTCAGGCCCGCAACCGATCCCGGTTGTGATCAGCATTGCCGCGGGCCCGAAATTCACGCTTGGCAACATAAGGCTGGAAGGCGACGCGGCCGGGCTCATGAGCGCCGATTTCGGCCTTATCGCCGGCGGCGACGCGGGGTCGGGCGCGGTGCTCAAGGCCGAGGCGCTGATCGTGCGGGCACTGAAACAGGAAGGCAGGCCGCTGGCGAGGATCACCGACCGGCAGATCGTCGCCGACCACGCGACCTCGACGCTCGACGTGACGCTGACGGTCGCCGCCGGGCCGATCGCCGGCTATGGCGACACCACGGTCGAGGGCACCGAGAAGGTCGACCGCGATTTCACCGAATACATGACCGGACTGAAGCGCGGCCGCCAGTACTCGCCCGAAGAGATCGACGATGCGCGCGACCGGCTGCTGGCCCTGGAAGTGTTCAACAGCGTGACATTGAAGGAGGCCGACAGCCTCGACGCCGACGGCAACATTCCGATCGGCGTCCAGGTCAGCGAGCGCAAGCCGCGCTATTTCGGCATTGGCGGCACCGTCTCCAACACTGAAGGGCTCGGCCTCGAAGGCTATTGGGGCCATCGCAACCTGTTCGGCCGGGCCGAAAAGCTGCGCATTGACGGCAAGATCAGCGGCATCGGCAGCAATGATCTGAGCCAGCTCAACTACAATGCCGGCATCATGTTCGAAAAGCCGGGCGTGATCGGGCCGGCATCGAAGTTCTTCGCCAGCGTCAAGACGGTCTTCGAGCACCCGGACGCCTACGACCATTTCTCGCTCAAAGGCAGCACCGGCCTGTCTTACGATCTGACCAAGAAGCAGACGGTTTCGGCGGAGGTGGCGCTCGACTATTCGAGGGTCACCGACACTTTCGGCAAGCATAAATACCTGATCGCCAGCATTCCGCTGCAATATGTCTACGACAACAGGGACAACCGGCTGAACCCGACCGGCGGCTTCAGAGTGCTGGCCTATGCCGAGCCGAGCTACGACATTTTGAACGGTGCCGCCTTCGTCAAGCTGAAGGGCGAGGGGTCGGCCTACCAGTCGCTGGATACGGCTTCGAAGTTCGTGCTGGCTGAGCGCGTCGCCGTCGGCTCGATCGTCGGCACCAGTCTCGGGAATGTTCCGGCCGACCGGCGCTTCTACTCCGGCGGCGGCGGCTCGGTGCGCGGCTACGCCTATCAGGGCATCGGTCCGAAGGACTTGACGGGCCAGCCGATCGGCGGGCTTTCGTTCTTCGAGACTTCGGTCGAGATGCGCATCGCCATCACCGACACGATCGGCATCGTGCCATTCGTCGATGCCGGCACCGTCTCGACGAAGGTGTTTCCCGACTTTTCCGACGTCAAGGTCGGCGCCGGTGTCGGCTTGCGCTATTTGACGCCGTTCGGGCCGCTGCGCATCGACGCCGCCGTGCCGCTCAACCGCGATCCCGGCGATCCGCACTTCGGCATCTATGCTGGCATTGGCCAGGCGTTCTGAGCCATGAAGATGTTCAAGCGCATCCTTCGCATTGTCCTCTACACGCTGCTCATCGTGGTTGCGGCGGCGGTCGGTGCGCTCATCGTGCTGACCAAGACCGAGCGCGGCCGCGACAACCTTGCCGGTATCATCTCGCGCATGGCCTCGACGGACGATCGCAAGGTCACCGTCAGCGGCATCGATGGCATCTGGTCCGGCGCGCTGACCGTCGATCATGTCGTGCTGGAGGATCGCCAGGGCGCCTGGCTGGTGGCTCGCAAGGTGGCGGTCGACTGGTCGCCTTTGGCACTGCTGTCGAAAAATTTCAACGCCGACCGCATCGCCGCCGAGCGTATCGAGCTGGCGCGGCTGCCGGTGGCCGGAACGCAGCCACCCGACCAGGGTGGCGCCACAACCTTGCCGGTGTCGCTCGACATCAAGCAGATCGATCTTCCCGAAATCGCGCTCGGGCCTGCGCTTGCCGGCACCGGCGTTGCCGAACTGACTGCCAAGGGCGCGCTCAAGGCCGATGCGTCGCCGCTGGCGATCGAGACCAACCTCAATGTTACCCGCCGGGACGGCAAGCAGGGCAAAGTCGACGCCAAGGTGCATTTCGCGCCGGCCGACAACAAGCTCGACCTTGACCTGAAGGCGTCGGAACCAGCCGGCGGCATCATCGCCAACCTGCTGAACCTGCCGGACGCGCCGCCCGTCGACATCGTGGTCTCCGGCACGGGACCGCTGGCCAACTGGAGCGGTGTCGGCACTTTCATGGTCGACGGCCAAATCGTCACCCAACTCACCGGCCGCCATCAGCTCACCGACAAGGGCAACCATGTCGAGGCCAGGGGCGACGGCGAATTCGATCGCTTCCTGCCCGAGAATCTGAAGCCGCTGTTTGCCGGCAAGACCAGCTTCGACCTCGCCGGCACCGCGACGGCTGCCGGCGGTGTCGATATCGAGCGCGCCACAATCGACAGCGACGCGGTGCATGGCACCGCCGCCGGCATGGTCGATCCGAAGGGCGCCAGCGATCTTTCGGTCGAGCTTGCGGCCAAGGCTCAGCCGATCGTGATCAATGTCGGCAGCCAGGCGCAGCCGATCATGGTGGCGATCAACAATGCGACCGCGCGCGCCTTCGGCGACGGCAAGGCGCCGATGATCGACGCCGGCGTCTCGCTGGTCTCGGTGGTGGCTGGTGGCACGCAGCTCAACAATCTGGATGCGCAGATCCATTCGGACGGCTTCGACATCGAGAACCGCAGCGGGCCGGTCAGCGTGAAGCTGGTAGCGGCGGCCCTGAAAACCGATGTGGCGACGCTGGCGCCGCTGGTCACCGGCAAGCTGACGGTCGATCTTGCGGGTTCGGTCAGCAAGGATCAAATTTCGCTCGACGAGGGGACGCTGCGCAGCGATGCGCTTAACGCTTCGCTGACCGCCAGCGTGGCGCTGGCCGACCTGTCGATGCAGCTCAAGATGAATGCCGATGCGGTGTCGACGGCACTGCCGCCGCAGATCAGTTCGCTGCTCGGCGAACGGGTCAAGTTCTCAGCGGCCGCGACCCGCGATCCGCAAGGCTCCTTCGCCGCCAATTCGATCTCACTGACCTCGGGATCGCTGACCGCCAGCGGCACCGCCAGCGCGCAAGGTGCCGACATCCAGGCCGACATCAAGGGTACGCTTGGCGATGTGTCGGTGCTGTCACCGATGGTTGGCGTTCCGGTCGCCGGCGGCGTCAATTTCGCGCTGACGGCAAGCGGCCCGCGCACGGCGCCGGACTTCTCAGTTTCCGCCAACAGCGAAAGCCTGACGGCGTCGGGCCGCACCGTGAAGGACATCAAGCTGACCGCGACGGGGAAGGCCGATATCGCCAATCCCGCCGCCGATGTCTCGCTGACCGGCTCCGCCAACGACCAGCCGCTCGACATCAAGGCGTCGCTGGTCACGTCAGACGGCAAGCGGTCGGTCAACGGGCTCAGCGTGTCGCTGGGCGACAACAAGGTTTCGGGCGACCTCGCGCTCGACGACGGCCTGCTGCCGCTCGGCACGCTGACGCTCGACGCTCCCGACATCGGGCCGCTGGCATCGCTTGCTGGGCAGACGGCGGCGGGTGATGTGAAGGGCACCATCCGCTTCTCGAACGACGGTGGCGCGCCGACCGTGGCGATCGATGCAACCAGCACCTCCATTTCGCGCGGCGAACTGGCGGCAAAGACCATCGCCGTCAACGCGCTGGTCGCCAACTATCTCAAGTCACCTGCAATCTCCGGCACCATCAAAGCAGATAGCGTCACCTCGGGAACCACCGTGGTCAGCGGTATCAATGTCGACCTGAAGCGCGACGGCGACTGGACCGGCTTTGGCGGCGGCGCCACCATTGCCGGCATCCCGGCTACGGCCGCCGGCCGGGTGAAGATCGCCGACGGCACGACCAGCGTCGAAATCGCTTCGGGTGAGGCGACCGTTCGCGGCATCAAGGCAGCAATCGCACAGCCATCGACATTGAGCATCGCCAATGGTGTGACCAGCATCGAGAGACTGGCGCTCGATGTAGGCGGCGGATCGGTGACGCTGTCCGGCACCGCCGGCCAGGCGCTCGACCTCGCCGCCACCGTCTCGCAACTGCCGGCGGCGCTTGCCAATGACTTCTCGCCCGGCCTCGAGGCCGCCGGCACGCTCGGCGGCACGGCGCAGATTTCGGGTTCTCCGGCAAATCCCGATATCCGCTTCAACGCACAGTTGGCAGGCGCCGAGACCAGCCAGACCCGCCAGGCGGGGCTCGGGCCGCTCGTCGTCGACGCGGCAGGCAGTTTCACGACGGCGAGCGGGGTGGCGCTCGACCATGCGACGCTGACCGGCGCCCAGATTTCCGGCAAGGCGAGCGGCACCATCAATCCGAACGGCGCCAGCGATTTCGCCCTCGATCTCGCCTCGACCGGTCCCAGCCTGCCGCTGGCGCTCGGCAGCGCCGAAAGCCCGATCAAGCTCGAGCTGCAGGCGTTGTCGGCGAGGGTCGCCGGGCAGGCTGCGCAGCCGAGGCTGGATATTTCCGCTGTTCTGCCCAAAGTCTCGACCAATTTCACCAAGTCCGAGGGCATCACGCTGGCGCTGCATTCAGATGCCTTCGACGTGAAGAGCCGCACAGGGCCGATTTCCGGCACGGTGACGGCGGAGAAGATCGGGCTGGACAACCCGACCATCGCGCCGCTCATCGCCGGCAAGATCACCGCCAAGGTGGCCGGCAGCCTGGCGGCGGATGCCATCACCATCGACAGTGGTTCGGTGCAGGGCGCAGCGCTAGAAAGCGCCTTCAATGGGCGCGTTTCGCTGGCCGACGGCGCCATCGACCTCAACCTCAAGGCTGACGCCCTCTCGGCGGCGTTGCCGGCAGCGGCGCGCGGCGTGCTGGCCGAGCGGACGCAACTCAGTGCCGTGCTGAAGCGTGATGCCCACGGCAATGTGAACGCGAACCCGGTCACGCTGGCCTCGGGCGCGCTCACGGCCGTCGGGCAGGCCAGCCTCGCCGATGGCAAGGTTACCGCCGATGTCAGGGGTGCGCTGGCCGACATCTCGCTGTTGTCGAAGGATGCCAAGGGTGCCATCGTCTTCGCGCTGAATGCGCAAGGCGCCGGCGCCGCGCCCGACCTGTCGCTGACGGTGACCGGCGACCGGATTTCGGTGGCGGCGCGCGAGATCACCGGGCTGAAGCTGACCGCCACCGGCAAGGCCGATGCCGCCAATCCCGCGGCCAATGTGCAACTGACCGGCAATGTCGCGGGACAGGCCCTGCAAGGCAGCGCGGTGCTGGCGACAGCGGATGGCAAGAGCGCCATCAACGGGCTGCTGCTGTCGCTGGGCAAGAACAGGATTTCCGGAGACCTGGCGCTCGACGAGGCGTTCGTGCCGGTTGGCACCGTTGCGCTCGATTTGCCCGATATCGGCCCGCTGGCGGCGCTGGCGCTGGAAAAGGCGGAAGGCGATGTGCGCGGCACGATTGCCTTCTCGAAGACAGCCAATGGCCCGAACGTCGCCATCAAGGCGACGACGGCCTCGATCTCGCGCGGCGACCTCTCGGCCAAGACCGTATCGATCGACGCGCTGATCGCCGATTATCTGGCTGCGCCGGTGATCTCCGGAAAGGTTCGTGCCGACAGCGTCACCTCCGGCGGCACCGTCATCAGCGGCATCGATGTCGATCTCAAGCGCGATGGCGACTGGACCGGCTTTTCCGGCGGCGCCACCGTCAAGGGCATTCCGGCCAAGGCTGCGGGTCGGGTGAAGGTGGCCAACGGCACGACGACGATCGAGCTGGCCTCCGGCCAGGCCACGGTGCAGGGGATCAAGGCGGCGATCTCCCAGGCCTCGACGGTGACCATCGCCAACGGCGCGACGACATTGGACAGGCTCGTGCTCAACCTTGGCGGCGGCACGGCGACGGTGACGGGCAAGGTCGGCCAGGCGCTCGACCTCAACGCCACGCTGTCCAGGGTGCCGGCCTCGCTGGCCAACAGTTTTTCGCCGGGCCTGCAAGCCGCCGGTTCGATTTCCGGGACCGTAAAGGTGACGGGCGCGCCGGCCAACCCGGCGATCACCTTCAACATCGATGCCAGCGGGGTGCAGACGTCGCAGACCCGCGGCGCCGGCCTTGGCGGCATGAGCGTCTCGTCGTCGGGAACGTTTGCCGGCAAGAAGCTCGCCTTCAACGCCGATATCAGCGATGGCGCCGGGCTCGGCCTCAAGGGCGGCGGCAGTGTGGTGACAGCGGGCACGCCGGCGCTGGTGCTCGACTTCAACGGCAAGGTGCCGTTTTCCTTCCTGGCCGCCAAGCTAGCCGCGCAGGGCCTGTCGCTGAGCGGCACGGCAAGCGTCAACGTCCAGGTGCGCGGCCCGGCGACGTCGCCGGTGATCGGCGGCACCATCAACACATCCGGCGCTCGCCTGGTCGATGCGCGCTCCGGTCTTGCCGTCAACGACATCGCCGCTGATATCTCGATTGGCAGCGGTGTCGCCAGGATCAACCGGCTGACCGGCACGCTGTCGACACGCGGCAGCCTGTCGGCCAGCGGCACGGTCGGCATCAACCCGGCGCAAGGGTTTCCGGCCGACCTGTCGATCAAGCTGGTCGATGGCCGCTACACCGACGGCAGGGTGGTCACCGCCAATCTCGGCGGCGACCTGACCATCAAGGGACCGCTGACCTCGGCGCCGGTGATTTCCGGCACCATCAATCTGGCCAAGACCGTCATCACCGTTCCCGAAAAGCTGCCGGGTTCACTGGCGGCGCTCGACGTCAAGCACAAGAACGCGCCGGGCACGGTGCGTGCGCAAGACAAGGCGCTGCGGCCGGCGGCCGCAGGCAGCAGCGGTGGCAGCGGCCTCAACCTCGATGTCACCATCCACGCGCCGAACCAGATCTTCATCCAGGGCAGGGGCGTCGATGCCGAGCTTGGCGGATCGCTCAAGCTGACCGGCCCGGCATCGTCGCCGCAAGCGGTCGGCACCTTCACCTTGCAGCGCGGGCGGCTGTCGATCCTCGGCAAGCGGCTGACGTTCACCGAAGGCACGGTCGGCTTCTCCGGCTCGCTGGTGCCTTACCTCAACCTGACTGCCACCACGACGACGACCAGCACCACCGTCACCATTCTGGTGTCGGGCGAGGCGACCAATCCGAAATTCACCTTCTCGTCAGTGCCGGCGCTGCCGGAGGACGAGGTGCTGGCGCAACTGATCTTCGGCCGCTCGATGTCGAACCTGTCACCGCTGCAGATCGCCCAGCTGGCCGAAGCCGCGGGGCAATTGGCCGGCATTGGCGGCTCAACCTCGCTGCTCGAAAACCTGCGCAGCGCCATCGGCGTCGACGATCTCGACGTGACCACGGACGACAAGGGCGGCACATCGGTCTCGGCGGGCAAGTACCTGAACGACCGCACCTATGTGACGATCCAGAAGGGCGACAAGCCGGGTTCGGGCAAGGCGACGATCGATCTCAATGTCGGGCGCGGCGTCAAATTGCGCGGCGAGGCCAATGATGCCGGCGAAGCCAAGGGCGGCATCTTCTACGAACGCGAGTATTGAGGCACTGGTGGTTGAGACCTCCTGGGCGTGGCCCGCTTGGCACCATCTTTCGAGAGTGGCTGGCGCTCTTCTAAGCCGCGCGAATGGCTTAGTTTAATCGGCTGCGGAGATTCGAACGAAATCTGCGGCGCAGTAGCAATTTTGCGCCAAGACTGTCGTTATCACGCGAACCGCTCCCCTTCCAAAGTTGCACATTCTCCAACATGTTCTCAGTCCACGCCGTCTTTGACATCGCGGCGCGGATGCGGAATGTTAAAAGGCAGAAAGCCAACAATGGGAGTTAGTGATGACAATTTACAAGAGCAATGGTGATCGCGTTCCGGATCACATCCTGGCGATGGCTGAAGACGCCAAGGCAGGCACGGTGGATCGTCGCGAGTTCCTGGCCCTGGCCAGCGTTTTCGGCGCATCGACGGCAATGGCCTATGGAATGCTCGGCCTGGCAGTGCCGACCGAGGCGCGCGCCGAAGATGCTCCCAAGAAGGGCGGCATCCTGAAGGTCGCCCAGTGGGTCAAGGATCCCAAGGATCCGCGCAAGTCCGACTGGTCTGAAATCGCCAATGCCGAGCGCCAGGCGCTCGAGCCGCTGGTTAAGTACACCACCGAATACACGTTCCGCCCCTATCTGCTCGAGAGCTGGGATGTGAATGACGATGCCACCGAATATGTGCTGCATGTGCGCAAGGGCGTGACCTGGCACAATGGCGATGCGTTCACCGCCGACGACGTCGTGCACAATTTCAACCGTTGGGGCGAAAAGGCTGCCGAAGGCAATTCCATGCCTGGCCGTCTTGGCACGCTATTCGACGACAAGACCGGCAAGCTGCGTGAAGGCGCGGTGACCAAGGTCGACGACATGACCGTCAAGCTGTCGCTGACCAAGCCCGACATCTCGATCATTCCCGGCATTTGCGACTACGTCGCTCTCGTCGTCCACAAGACCTTCGACGAAAAGGGCGGCGATTTCAAAGCCTGCCCGATTGGTACCGGTCCGTTCGAGCTCGTCTCCTACGATGTCGGCCAGAAAGTGGTCTACAAGCGCCGCGCCGACAACAAGTGGTGGGACGGTGACGTCTATCTCGACGGCATCGAATTCATCGACTACGGCACCGATCCGGCCGCCATGGTCAGCGCCTTCGAGGCGGGTGAAGTGCACACCAATTTCGAGACGTCGGCCGACTATGTGTCGATCCTCGATGGCATGAACCTGGTCAAGTCCGAAGTCGTCACCGCCTCGACCATCGTCTGCCGCACCAACGTCAACAACAAGCCTTACGACAACGAGAAGGTGCGCAAGGCACTGCAGCTCGGCGTCGACAACAATGTCGTTCTCCAGCTCGGCTACGGCAATGCCGGTTCGGTCGCCGAAAACCACCATGTCTGCCAGATCCATCCGGAATATTACGAGCTGCCGAAGCTCACCCGTGATCCGGCCAAGGCGAAGGCCCTGATGGCGGAAGCCGGCCAGGCCGACTTCGAGCACGAACTGATCACGGTCGACGAGGACTGGCACAAGAATACCGGCGATTCCATCGCTGCGCAGCTGCGTGACGCTGGCATCAAGGTGAAGCGTACGGTGCTGCCGGGCTCGACGTTCTGGAACGACTGGCTGAAGTATCCGCTGTCGATGACCAACTGGAACATGCGCCCGCTCGGCGTCCAGGTTCTGGCGCTGGCCTATCGCACCGGTGAGGCCTGGAACGAGTGTGCATGGTCGAACCCCGATTGGGACGCCAAGCTCAACGCCGCGCTTTCGGTCGCCGACGCGGCCAAGCGCAAGGACATGATGAAGGACATCGAGCAGATCCTGCAGGATTCCGGCATCATCATCCAGCCTTACTGGCGCAAGCTCTACAGCCACTCGGTTGCCGCCGTTAAGAACTACAAGATGCATCCGACGTTCGAGCGCGACTACGGCAAGATCTGGCTCGACCAGGCGTGATCGCACCAATCGGGGAAGGGGCGGTTCGTCCCTTCCCCCTTACTGCTTGCATGAATCCAAACCGGAAGTCGGCGCAGCAAAAAGTTGCGGACGCCTGAGGCGAAGTCGTGCAATAAAACAGGGTTGATTGCATCCGAGGGCCTGTTTGACAGCCAGTTCCGCTATCGCGGCTGAGGTGGTTTTCCGGCAGGCTCCAACCCCAACCAGACCGGCAGGGGACCGCCATGCTTTCTTTCGTTATCAGGCGTCTCGGCACCATGGCATTGACGATGCTGTGCCTGACGATGATCGTCTTCTTCCTGATCAATCTCGATCCGAATTTGAAGAAACTGGCGATCAGCCAGACCGAGATGCACACCTCCGCGGAGCAGCTGGAAAACTGGCTCGCCGAACATGGCTACCGCCAGAACTTCTTCGTTCGCTACGGCCAATGGCTCGGCCTGATGCCCAAGCAGCCGGTGACGGACCCGGCGACGGGCAAGCCCGCGCAGCGTTTCTCCTTCTGCAATGATCCGCTGGTGCCAACCTTCTCCGGCATCCTGCAAGGCGATTTCGGCTGCTCGACCAAGTTCAAGACCAATGTGGCGTCGAAGCTGTTTCCGGCGTTGAGCGCCACCGGCATCCTGATGCTCTGTGTGCTGTTGGTCATGGTGCCGATATCACTGTTGATCGGTATTCTTGCCGGCATGCGTGAGGGCTCGCGAACCGACCGTACGCTGTCCGTGGCCTCAATCGCCTCGACGGCGACGCCCGAATATGTGTCGGGCGTCATCTTTACCGTCATCTTCGCCTCGTGGCTCGGCTGGCTGAACGGCTCGGCCGCCTCGGCAAGCCAGGGCATCACCTTCTACAATTTCACGCTGCCGGTGATGACGCTGGCGATCTACGGTATCGGCTATATCGCCCGCATGACGCGCGCCTCGATGGTCGAGGTGATGACGCAGCAATATATCCGCACGGCCCGGCTGAAAGGGCTCTCCTTCGGCAGCGTGGTGGTCAAGCATGCGCTGCGCAACGCACTGATCGCGCCGTTTACGGTCATCATGCTGCAGTTTCCCTGGCTGCTCACCGGCGTCGTCATCGTCGAGGTGATGTTCCGCTATCAGGGCTTTGGCTACACGCTGGTCGAGGCGGCCGGTAACAACGACATCGATCTTTTGCTCGGTTGTTCGCTGGTTTCGGTGTTCATCGTCCTGATCACCCAGCTCATTTCCGATGTCGGCTACGCGTTTCTCAATCCGCGTATCAGAGTTCAGTAGGGGGTCGGGCGGATGCAGGTCGAATATCTCAGCGGCTTCAATGTCGTGCTTGGCGTGCTGGCGCGTTTCTGGCCGGTCTGGATCGGACTCGTCCTGGTGATGGGGGCGAGCTTCGCCTACAAGAAAAGGCTCGGCCTTTACGGCCAGCTGTTCGACAGCGGCGTCGGCATTGTCGGCGTCGGCATCTGCCTGTTCTGGCTGTTCACGGCGATCTTCGCATCGACCATCTCGCCCTTCGATCCGCTGGCCCAGATTCCGATCATGAAGGACATGCTGCCGGGTGCGATCGAGCCGCAGTCGGGGCTCGCCTATCTGTTCGGCGGCGACAAGCTCGCCCGCGACGTGTTTTCCCGCATGGTCTATGGCAGCCAGATCGTGCTGATCATCGCACCGGCGGCGACGGGTTTTGCGCTGATGGTCGGCATCACGCTTGGCCTGCCGGCCGGCTACTATGGCGGCAAGATCGACACCGTGCTGTCGTTCCTCGCCAATCTGGTGCTGGCCTTCCCGGTGATCCTGCTGTTCTACCTCCTGGTGACGCCGGGCATCATGGACACGCCCATCCCTTACGGCATGGCCGGCCTGTTCTTCATGTTCCCGATCATCTTCTTTTCCGTGCTGTTCTGGACGCGCTACAAGAACCGGCCCGACCGCCTCTACATCCTTCTGGGGCTGACGCTGATCATCGGCGGCTGGGTCTATCTCGGCCTGGTCTTCGATGCCGATCCGTTCAAGATCATCCACATCGATCCCAACCAGCTTAACATCTTCGTGGCGGTGGTGTTCGCCTCAAGCCCCGGCGTGTTCCGCATCGTGCGTGGCCTGGTCATGGACATCAAGACCCGCGACTATGTGGCGGCGGCGCAGACGCGCGGTGAATCGCCCTGGTACATCATGCTGTGGGAGATTCTGCCCAATGCGCGTGGGCCGCTGATCGTCGATGCCTGCCTGCGCATCGGTTACACCACCATCCTGCTCGGCACGCTCGGTTATTTCGGCCTCGGCCTGGCGCCGGAAAGCCCTGACTGGGGCACCGCGATCAAGGACGCCAGCCGGCTGCTGCGCTCCTTCATCCATCCGGCGCTGCCGCCGACGATTGCGCTGATGTCGTTCGTGCTGGGCCTGAACCTGCTCGCCGACTCGCTGCGCGAACAATCGATGAAAGACTGATCTGCGGGTTTCGACCCGACGCGCCTGAAAGAAATTGGATTGGAGCGACCCATGAATGAGGCAGTTCGAAATCCCGGCAAGCCGAGCAATGGGCCAAACGCTGCGCCGATCATCGAGATCGAGAACCTTTCGATCTCCTTCTTCACCCGCAAGGGCGAGATACCGGCCGTCATGGATTTTTCCTGCACGGTCATGCCCGGCGAGGCGATGGGCATCGTCGGTGAATCCGGCTGCGGCAAGTCGACCGTGTCGCTGGGCATCATGCGCGACCTCTCCAACATCGGTAAGATCGTCGGCGGCAAGATCAAGTTCCAGGGCAAGGACATGGGCGAGCTCTCCGACGAGGAGCTGCGCGCCATCCGCGGCAACAAGATCGCCATGATCTACCAGGAGCCGATGGCCAGCCTCAACCCGGCGATGAAGGTCGGCCAGCAATTGATGGAAGTGCCGCTGATCCACGACAAGGTGTCGAAGGAAGAGGCCTATACGCGCGCGCTGGACATGGTGCGCTCGGTCAAGCTGCCCGATCCCGAGCGCATGATGCGCTCCTACCCGCACCAGCTTTCCGGCGGCCAGCAGCAGCGCATCGTCATTGCCATGGCGCTGCTGTCGAAGCCGGCGCTGCTTTTGCTCGACGAGCCGACGACGGCGCTCGACGTGACCGTGGAGGCGGGCATCGTCGACCTGGTCAAAGGTCTCGGCGAGAAGTTCGGCACGTCGATGATCTTCGTCTCGCACAATCTCGGCCTGATCCTTGAGACCTGCGACCGCATCACGGTGATGTATTCGGGCGAAGCGGTGGAGACAGGCAAGATCAAGGACGTCTTCGACCGGATGCGCCATCCCTACACGCAAGGCCTGTTCCGCTCGATCCCGCTGCCGGGCGCCGACAAGAATTCGCGACCGCTGATCTCCATTCCTGGGCAATTGCCGCTGCCGCATGAGCGGCCCAAGGGCTGCAATTTCGGTCCGCGCTGCCACCATTTCGTTGAGGGCGTCTGCAACGCCGCCGAAATCCCGATGATCGAAGTCGCGGGCCACGAAGGCCATTTTTCGCGCTGCGTTCGCTTCAACGAGATCGACTGGGAAGCGCTGCCGCCCGGCGCCAAGAAGGTCAATGAGAAGGTCGTGCCCGGCGCGCCGGTGCTCAAGGTCGAGGATTTGAGGAAATACTACAAAGTCGGCGGCAGCGAGGTGTTCGGTTCGAGCGAAGGCCGCGTCGTCAAGGCCAACGAGACCATCTCGTTCATCGCGCGCGAATCCGAGACCGTCGCCATCGTCGGCGAATCCGGTTGCGGAAAGTCGACGCTGGCCAAGGTGCTGCTCGGCCTGGAGACGGCAAGCTCCGGCAGCGTGACGCTCGGCAACAAGGAGATCCAGTCGACCGGCATCGAGAAGCGCAGCGTGGAAACGGTGTCGTCGATCCAGATGGTGTTCCAGAATCCGTTCGACACGCTGAACCCCAGCCATTCGGTCGGCTCGCAGATCATCCGCACGCTGGAAAAGTTCAATGTCGGTAACACGGTGGCCGACCGCCGCAAGCGCATGCTGGAACTGCTCGACCTGGTGAAGCTGCCGCGGGCATTCGAAACCCGCAAGCCGCGCCAGCTTTCCGGCGGCCAGAAACAGCGCATCGGCGTGGCGCGGGCCTTTGCCGGCGATGCCAAGGTGGTGGTTGCCGACGAGCCGGTGTCGGCACTCGACGTGTCGGTGCAGGCGGCGGTGACCGAGCTGCTGATGGACATCCAGCGCAAGAACAAGACGACGATGCTGTTCATCAGCCACGATCTGTCTGTCGTGCGCTACATCGCCGACCGCGTCGTCGTCATGTATCTCGGCTATATCGTCGAGCAAGGCACGACCGACCAGATCTTCTCGCCGCCCTATCACCCCTATACCGAGGCGTTGCTGTCGGCGATCCCGATCGCCGATACCAGCGTGGTCAAACGGCACATCGTGCTGGAGGGCGACATCCCCTCGGCGATGAACCCGCCCTCAGGCTGTCCGTTCCAGACCCGCTGCGGCTACAAGAAGCTGGTGCCGGACAATCTGTGCGAGACCAAGGTGCCGCCGGTGAAGAATCTCGGCGACGGCCATATGAGCCTGTGCTGGTTGGCCGACGACGTGCTGGCGAAGATGGAGCCGGTGATCAAGTTCGACAAGGAACATGCAGCCCATGAAGGCGTGCCGGAAGACGCACCGCATGGCTCAAGCCCGGCTTCGACAGGAGCGGCGCCCAAACGGCCGCGTGGCAAATCGTCGACCGCGGCAGCGGACGAGATCGGCGATGCCGTGGAGCAGGGCCAGGCTGGGATGCGAGTCCGTCGCCTCAAAGTGGTCGACGAGGCTTCCGAAACCGGTGTCAAGAAGCCGAAAGATACGACAAGGCGGCACTAAACCGGGAAGGTGCTAGTTGCCGCATTGTCTTAGCTGATCGGCATAGTCGCGGGCCATCTTTTCGGTGGCCCGGGCATAGCTTTGGACGCCGGCGTCGCCGCGGTTGCCGCGCTGATAGGCGGTCCAGCCGAGGTAGTAGGCCAGGTACAGATTGTAGGTGTCGTTGCGGGCGACGCCAAAGGTGTCCGCGGTCTTGGAGTGGTACCAGCCGACGAAATCGACCGCATCGGCAAATTTCGTCCGCCGCGCCGCCCAGTTGCCGGTCTCGCTTTGATATTGCGACCATGTGCCGTCCAGCGCCTGCGAGAAGCCGGTGGCGCTGGAGACATGCGTCCACGGAATGAAGCCCAGGAGCTTGGTGCGCGGCGGCCTGGCGTTGCTCTTGAAGCCGGATTCCTTGCGCACTGTCGCCATCAGCACCGGAACCGGTATGCCGTATTTCTGCTCGGCACGCTCGGCCGCCGCCTGCCAGTTGTCGAACCAGCCATCGTTCTGGTCGAAGACGGCGCAGACATCATTGATATGGCTTGGCGGCGTCGCGCAGGCCGACAGCGCCAGCAGCACGCAAACAGCTACAATTTTACTAAAACTCGACCTGACCATGAGAAGACGAATAGGCCGAAAACATAAAGGGAATCTTGCCGCGTTTGTTAACCGCCTGTGGAGCGCCTTCGGTCGAGCAGGCCAGATATCAATATTCCGACCTTTTTTGGCGTTTTTGTCGGATCGATATCCCTAAAATGCCGCCTTGGCTAAAATCACGCCTGCGAATGGCGTATTTCTGACAGCTTGGCCGACCTGCCAGGGCTTTGATGCCGGGCATGAATGAACCGAGACGCAAGCGCGGCGCCGAGCGAACCAGCAACAGAGGCCCCGCCGCCATCCCACAGCTGCCGCTCCGGCGCGTGACCAATCCCTATCCGCCGATGGCGATGCTCTCAGTCGACCAGATCGAAGCAATCCACCAGGCGTCGATGCACATTCTGGAGAATTTCGGCATCGAGGTGATGTCTCAGCGCGCGCTGTCGCTGTTCGAGAAAGCGGGGGCCATGGTCGATCATGCGACGGCGAATGTCCGCATCGATCGCGGCATGGTCGAAGCGGCGCTGAAGACGACGCACGCCAGCTATACGTTGACGCCACGCAACCCGGCCCATGCCGTCCATCTCGGCGGCAACACCATCAATTTTACGCTCGTTGCCGGGCCACCCAATGTGCATGACATGGAACGCGGGCGGCGCGCCGGCAATTTGCGCGACTATGCGGACCTCACCCGGCTGGCGCAGCATTTCAACTGCATCCACATGCTCGGCAACCAGGTTTGCGCGCCGGTGGAACTGCCGGCCAATGCGCGCCATCTCGACACCTATTTCACCAATCTGACGCTGACCGACAAAAGCTTCCATGTCTCGGCGATCGGCCGGGGCAGGGCGCTGGACGGCATCGAGATGATGGCGATTTCGCGCGGACTGACGCTTGATCAGATGCGCGACGATCCCGGCATCACCACCATCATCTCCGTCAACTCGCCGCGCCGCTTCGACGAGATGATGGCCGAGGGGCTGATGACCATGGCCGAGTTCGGCCAGTCGGTGGCGGTGACGCCGTTCACCCTGATGGGGGCGATGAGCCCGGTGACGCTGGCCGGCGCATTGGCGCAGCAGAATGCCGAGGCGCTGTTCGGCGTGGTGCTGACGCAACTGGTACACCCTGGCGCGCCGGTGATGTATGGCGCCTTCACCTCCAATGTCGACATGAAGTCGGGCGCGCCGGCCTTCGGCACGCCGGAGAACACCAAGGCCAACATCGCGTCGGGGCAGTTGGCGCGGCGCTACAATTTGCCCTACCGCACGACGCCGGGCTCGGCCTCCAACGCCGCCGACGCGCAAGGCGCCTATGAGACGCTGATGGCGTTGTGGGGCGCGGTGCTCGGCCACGGCAACCTCGTCTATCACGCCGCCGGCTGGCAGGAGGGCGGGCTGACGGCGTCGTTCGAAAAATTCATCATCGATGTCGAAATGATCCAGCACATGATGGAGTTCTTGCGCCCGATCGAAGTCAACGAGGCGGAACTTGCCGTCGAGGCCTTGGGCGCGGTGCCGACCGGCGGTCACTTCTTTGGCGAGCCGCACACGCTGGAGCGCTACGCCACCGCCTTCTACCAACCGATGCTGTCCAACTGGCAGAATTACGAGGCGTGGCAGGAAGCCGGTGGGCTCGACGCCACGGCACGGGCGACGCGGCTGTGGAAGAAGGCGCTGGAAGACTATGTCGAGCCGGTGATGGACATCGCCGTGCGCGAGGCGCTGGAGGCCTATGTGGCCAGGCGCAAGCGAGCGATCGGGCAAGGCGAGCCGTGATGCTTCCCATCCTGATTCATCTCATCCATCCAACCCACTGATATCAGAGAAAAATCCATGAAATCGCATGCAAAGGTCGTGGTCATTGGCGGTGGCGTCGTCGGATGCTCCGTGCTGTTCCATCTGGCACGCCATGGCTGGACCGACGTGGTGCTTCTGGAGCGCGACGAGCTGACCTCGGGCTCGACCTGGCACGCGGCCGGCGGCATGCATACGATCAATGGCGATCCCAACGTCGCCAAGCTGCAGAAATACACGATCTCGCTCTACAAGGAGATCGAGGAGCTGTCGGGGCAGGCGACCGGCGTGCACCTGACCGGCGGCGTTTTGCTGGCGGCAACTGAAGCGCGGCTCGACTGGTTGCGCGGCGTGGTCGCCAAGGGGCGCTATCTCGGCATCGATCTCGAGGAAATCTCGCCCAACGAGGCGGCCGAACTGATGCCGCTGCTCGACCCGAAACAGTTCGTCGGTGCGGTGCGCAACAAGGAGGACGGCCATCTCGACCCGTCCGGCGTCACCCATGCCTATGCCAAGGCCGCGCGCAAGCTTGGGGCGGAAGTGGAGCGCTTCACCAAGGTCGAGGACATCGTGCGGCGCGCCGACGGGATGTGGCGCGTTATCACCAACAAGGGCGAGGTGGTGGCCGAGCATGTCGTCAATGCCGGCGGCCTGTGGGCGCGCGAGGTCGGCCGCATGGTCGGGCTGGAACTGCCGGTGCTGGCGATGGAGCACATGTATCTGATCACCGAGGACATGCCGGAGGTCGCCGCCTGGAACCAAAAGACCGGCACCGAGATCATCCACGCGGTCGATTTCGACGGCGAGCTCTATCTGCGTCAGGAACGCGGCGGCATGCTGATGGGCACCTATGAGAAGGCCAACAAGCCATGGTCCGAATTCTCCACGCCGTGGAATTTCGGCCACGAACTGCTGGAGCCGGACATCGACCGCATCGCGCCGTCGCTCGAAGTTGGCTTCCGGCATTTCCCGGCCTTTCAGAACACCGGCATCAAGCAGATCATCAACGGGCCCTTCACCTTCGCTCCCGACGGCAATCCGCTGGTCGGGCCGGTGCGCGGCCTTCCTGGTTTCTGGGTCGCCTGTGGTGTCATGGCCGGCTTTTCACAGGGCGGCGGTGTCGGACTGGCGCTGTCGAACTGGATGATCGAGGGCGATCCCGGCGCCGACATCTGGGCAATGGATGTCTCGCGCTACGGCGACTGGGCGACGATGGCCTACACCAACGCCAAGGTGCGCGAGAATTATTCGCGCCGCTTCTCGATCCGCTTCCCCAATGAGGAACTGCCCGCCGGACGGCAGCTGAAGACGACGCCGATTTACGATCTGCTGTCGGCCAAGGGCGCGCAATGGGGCGTCTCCTACGGGCTCGAAGTGCCGCTCTGGTATGCGCCCGAGGGCGTCAAGGACGAGTTCTCGTGGCGTCGGTCCAGCGACTTCATCCATGTCGCGAAGGAAGTCGCGACTGTCCGTGATGGCGTCGGCCTGGCGGAGATTTCGAACTTTGCCAAATACAGGGTGACGGGCGAGGGGGCAGCCGCTTGGCTCGACCGGATTTTTGCCTGCAAGCTGCCCAAGCCAGGCCGCATGACGCTGGCGCCGATGCTGAAGGAAGACGGCCGGCTGATCGGTGACTTTACCCTGGCCAATATTGGCGACGGTGAATGGTTCATCGCCGGCTCCGGTGTCGCCGAGCAATATCACATGCGCTGGTTCGAGGCGCATCTGCCTGCCGACGGCTCGGCTCGGATCGAAGCGCTGGCGCAAAAGCTGACTGGTCTGGCAATCGCCGGCCCGAAGGCGCGGGAGGTGCTGGCGAAAGTCACCCGCGCGGATATCTCCAATGCCGTGTTCCCGTTCATGGTGGTCGCAAAAATAGACATCGGCATGGCGCCGTGCCTGATCGGTCGCGTCAGCTACACCGGCGATCTCGGCTACGAGATCTGGGTGGCGCCGGAATATCAGCGCGCTGCGTATCTGGCGCTGATGGCTGCGGGCGAGGAATTCGGCATCGGCCTGTTCGGTTCGCGGGCGCTCAATGCGCTCAGGCTGGAGAAGAATTACGGCTCGTGGGCGCGCGAGTATCGACCGATCTACGGGCCACTCGAAGCCGGGCTCGACCGCTTTATCGCCTATGGCAAGGCGGCCGACTTCATCGGCAAGCAGGCAGCACTCACCGAGCGCAAGCAAGGCGGCAGGCTCAGGTTGCGCGCCTTCGTCGTCGAAGCAATCGATGCCGATGTCATCGGTGATGAGCCGATCTGGTTCGACGGCGCCGTGCGCGGCTGGGTTACGTCAGGCGGCTATGCGCACCATTCGAAGGTGTCCGTCGCTCTCGGCTATGTGCCAAAGGAGATTGCCGACGAGACCGACGGTTTCGAGATCGAACTTTTGGGCAAGCGCCATGCCGCGCGCATGCAGCCGACGCCGCTGTTCGACGCCAATTTCGAGCGGATGCGCGCCTGAAGCGCGCATCCGCTTCAAGGCGTCAAGCGCTGCGGCGGTTGTCGAGCGCGAAAGCGCCGGCGCCGGCAAACACCAGATAGAGGAAGATGAAACAGAAGGAGATCGCCGAATCGCCGCTGTTGTTGACCGGGAAGAAGTCGCGCGGGTAGTGCGCCATGAAATAGGCAATGGCCATCTCGCCGGCCAGCAGGAACGCGATCGGCCGGGTCAACAGCCAGAGCGCCAGCAGGATGCCGCCGGCGAATTCGAGAATGCCCGCGGTCAGCGTCAGCCCGGTCAGGGCGCCGGCATGGTCGCTGACAGGGAAATTGAACAGTTTCTGGGTGCCGTGCTCGACGAATTGCAGTGCCGTCACGATGCGGAGCATGCCCAGAGCCTGCGGTTGAAATCTGGCCATGCCGTCAAAAAGCTTCATCAAAAACTCCATTTTAAACCCGCCCAGTCCGGCCATAGATTATCGCCCGGCAATGGACCATTCACTTCCCTTGCCCTGCCATCAACAATCGGTGATTTATCCCCAATTTGACCTTCCACATCTTTCTCTCTATGGTTGCATTCATACCGCTATGGTTGTACCAATGCGTAGACAACACTCCAAACCATGTGGGTTCCCTGCCATGAAAAAAGTCGTCATCAGCCTGTTCGCAATCCTTGCAGGCACCAGCGTCGCCATGGCCGCCGACGCCGGCTGTGCTGCCTTCAAATGGCCGGTGACACGCGAGCAGGCATTGTTTCCGGCAGCGTCGGCCGCGCAGTCCGGCGCGTCCCTTGCGGCCGGCGAGGCTGCAGATCTGGCGCTGGTGCCGGTCGACACGATCAGCTTTGACGTGCCACCGGAACGTGCACCGGCGGCCGGCACATTCGGCGCGACGGCAAGCGTGACCGTGCCACCGGAAGGCGAGCTCCAGATCACCCTGTCCGGAGAGGCCTGGATCGACGTCGTTCAGGACGGCCATGCCATGAAGTCATCAGGTTTTAGCGGAGTGAAGACCTGTCCCGGCATCCGCAAGAGCGTGCGCTTCAAGCTGGCCGCCGGTCCGGCCGCGATTCAGCTCAGCGGCGCCAAGGACGAGAGCATCAAGGTCGCGGTGCTGGCGCCGGAATGACTCGCTGGCGCCCTCTCATCGCACCCGTCGGCGCGATGAGAGCTGGTCAGGGGTGACAGTATCGGGCGGGATCAGCGCCCCGGTGCGATCAGCGCGAAATAGGCGCCTTGCGGATCGGCGCACTGGGCGATCCATTGGCCAGTCGGCACCGGCATCGGACCCATGACGATCTTGCCGCCATTGTCGGTGACGCGCTTGGCGGCGGCGTCGATGGCATCGACATTGAAGTAGAACAGCCACACCGGTACTGGAAGCTGCTCAGGCTTGTTCATGATGCCGCCGCCGGATTCAGGGCCGGCCGCAAAAGTCTGATACATGCCCATCTCGCCGAGGTCGAAATTGCCGGCGCTGATCCAGCCGAACTGGCCGGAATAGAAGTCGAAGGCCGCCTCCCGGTCCGAGGCATAGAGCTCATGCCAGCCGACATGGCCTGATGTGGTGGCCGGAACGATGGGCTGGTCGGGACCATTGGGCTGCAGGAACATGAACGTCGCGCCTTGCGGATCGGCGACGACGGAGAAGCGGCCGACGCCGGGAATGTCGTCGGGTTGGCGATGAACAGCCCCGCCGGCGGCCTTCAACGCTTTGGTCGAGGCATCCGCGTCCTTGGTGTGGATGTAGCCGACCCAGGCCGGCGGCATGCCCATCTTGGCGGCATCCTCGGGCATCGTCATCAGCCCGCCGACGCCACGCTCGCCAGAATTCACCACGATGTAGCGCGGCATGCCGGGCGCCTTGTCGAAGGGCTCGGCCCTCCAGCCGACCACCGTAGTGTAAAACGCCTCGGCGGCATCGAGATCGGTGGTCATCAACTCGTACCAGAAGAAGGGCATCGGGGACTTTGGCATTGTCGGTCTCCTCATGGTTTCCAAGCGTCGATCATGCGTGATCCATCCGAGGACGATCTTGGCGACACTAATCCGACACCGGCTGCACAATAATGACGGTAGTGACGGTGCGTTCACAAGAGTTCCACGGCTTGCGCGGCTTGGACTTTTGCACTTTCCTGCAGCGACGGGGGTTGTCGTTCCATGCATCGTCAAATGTCGCTCACGTCGGAGCTTGTCGCACTGTGCCATCGGCAGGAGGCCGATCCCGGTCCCGATGGCAGCTGGACGCAGTTGAACGATGAGGACTACCGGGCGCTTGCCTTGCGGCTGGCCGATGAAGCAGACGAGGGACCTCTGTGGGTATTCGCCTATGGCTCGCTGATCTGGAAGCCGGCCTTCGAGTCCGTCGAACGGCAGCGCGCCACCGCCTTCGGCTGGCATCGGTCGTTTTGTCTCGACATCCAGCGCTGGCGCGGCAGCACCGAGCAGCCGGGGCTGATGATGGCGCTCGAAAAGGGTGGGCGATGCGACGGCGTGATCTACCGCCTGCCGGACGGCGAAAAGCCGGCCCAGATCGAAAGACTGTTGCGGCGTGAGGTCGACGATCACGAGAGTATCGGCTCGGTTAGATGGCTTCCCATGCGCACGGCACAAGGGCCATTGCGGGCGCTGGGCTTCTGGGTCGGTGTGACCGGCAGGGGAACGTCGCTTAACCAGCCACTGGAAAAGGTGGCCAAGGTGCTGGCCAGAGCCTGCGGGCATGTCGGGTCCGGCGCCGAGTATCTCTACAACACGGTCAGCCATCTCGAAGAATTCGGCATCCGTGACCGCAATCTTTGGCGGCTGCAGGAGCTCGTCGCGGACGAGATCAGGTCGGTCCATGGCCACGCTCTCGCGTCAGGCCTTTCTTCCGCGCTGTAACCGCATAACATGAGTAAAAAAATCATGTTATTACTGAAGCTTTTCAGAGGCTTGCGTCGAAAATTGACCAATTGATAAAAAAATAAAACGTGCTAGCCTTCCCCAAAACGAAAACAAGGGGAACTGACGATGCCAGAAGGCCAGTTCAAAGAGGGCATTGCCGGCGGCCGGCTTTCGCCAGAGCAATATGCCGACAATTTCTCCGACCTGCATCCGCCGCTCGATCATCACGAGGCGCTGGTCGAATCCGACCGCTGCTACTTCTGCTACGATGCGCCGTGCATGAACGCATGCCCGACCTCGATCGACATTCCGCTGTTCATCCGTCAGATCTCGACCGGCAACCCGATCGGCTCGGCCAAGACGATTTTCGACCAGAACATTCTGGGCGGCATGTGCGCCCGTGTCTGCCCGACCGAGACACTGTGCGAAGAGGTCTGCGTGCGCGAAGTCGCCGAAGGCAAGCCGGTGCAGATCGGCCGGCTGCAGCGCTACGCCACCGATGTCGCCATGGCCGAGAACAAGCAGTTTTATCCGCGCGCCGCCTCGACCGGCAAGACAGTCGCCGTGGTCGGTGCCGGACCGGCCGGGCTTGCTGCCGCGCACAGGCTCGCGCGCCATGGCCACGACGTGACCATCCTCGAAGCCCGCCCGAAGGCCGGCGGCCTCAATGAATACGGCATCGCCGCCTACAAGAGCATCGACAATTTCGCCCAGGCGGAGGTCGATTATGTCACTGCCGTCGGCGGCATCGACATCCAGAACGGCAAGGTGCTCGGCCGCGACTACCAGCTGTCGGACCTGACCCGGAATTACGACGCGGTGTTTCTCGGCATGGGGCTTGGCGGCGTCAATGCGCTGCGCGCCGATGGCGAGGACGCCGATGGCGTCACCAACGCCGTGGAGTTCATTTCGGAGCTGCGTCAGGCCAGCGATCTCTCCGGCCTGCCGGTCGGCCGGCGCGTCGTCGTCATCGGCGGCGGCATGACGGCGATCGACGCCGCCGTGCAGTCGAAGCTGCTCGGCGCCGAGGAAGTGACGATCTGCTACCGGCGCGGCCAGGAACACATGAATGCCTCCGGGTTCGAACAGGATCTGGCTGCTGCCAATGGCGTCACCATCCGCCACTGGCTGCAGCCGAAGCGGGTTATCGCCGAGGGCGGCAAGGTGTCGGGCATCGAACTCGAATACACGGCGATGAACGGCGACAAGCTTGCCGGCACCGGCGAGCGGTTGACGCTGGTCGCCGACCAGGTGTTCAAGGCCATCGGCCAGAGCTTTGTGCCGGCAGCGCTCAACGGCAGCGGCGCTGAGATCGCGCTCGAAGCCGGCCGCATCAGGGTTGACGCCGAAGGCCGCACCTCGCTCGCCAATGTCTGGGCCGGCGGCGACTGCATCTTCGGCGGTGACGACCTCACTGTCTCGGCCGTGGCGCAAGGCCGCGACGCGGCTGAATCGATCAACCGGGCACTGACCTCGAACGGGAGGGCATGAGCATGGCAGACATCCGCAACAATTTCGTCGGTATCAAATCGCCCAATCCATTCTGGCTGGCCTCGGCGCCGCCGACCGACAAGGCCTACAACGTCATCCGCGCCTTCAAGGCGGGGTGGGGCGGCGTGGTGTGGAAGACGCTGGGCGAGGAAGGCCCGCCGGTGGTCAATGTCAACGGCCCGCGCTATGGCGCGATCTGGGGTGCCGACCGCCGCCTGCTCGGCCTTAACAACATCGAGCTGATCACCGACCGCGACCTGCAGGTCAATCTGCGCGAGATCAAGCAGGTCAAGAAGGACTGGCCCGACCGCGCCATCGTCGTCTCGCTGATGGTGCCTTGCGTGGAGGATGCCTGGAAGGCGATCCTGCCGGTGGTCGAGGAGACCGAAGCCGACGGCATCGAGCTCAATTTCGGCTGTCCGCACGGCATGTCGGAACGCGGCATGGGCGCCGCTGTCGGCCAGGTGCCGGAATACATCGAAATGGTGGTGCGCTGGTGCAAGGCCAACACCCGCATGCCTGTTATCACCAAGCTGACGCCCAACATCACCGATGTGCGCAAGCCGGCGCGCGCAGCACTTTCCGGCGGCACCGATGCGGTATCGCTGATCAACACCATCAATTCGATCACTGGCGTCAATCTCGACAGCTTTGCGCCAGAGCCGACCATCGACGGCAAGGGCTCGCATGGCGGCTATTGCGGCCCGGCGGTGAAGCCGATCGCCATGAACATGGTGGCAGAGATCGCCCGTGATCCGGAAACGCATGGTCTGCCGATCTCCGGCATTGGCGGCATCACCACCTGGCGCGATGCAGCTGAATTCATGGCTCTGGGCGCCGGCAATGTGCAGGTGTGCACGGCGGCGATGACCTATGGCTTCAAGATCGTGCAGGAGATGATCGCCGGCCTGGAAAACTGGATGGACGAGAAGGGCCATGCGTCGCTCGACGACATCATCGGCCGCGCCACGCCCAACGTCACCGACTGGCAGTATCTCAACCTCAACTATATCGCCAAGGCACATATCGACCAGGACGCCTGCATCAAATGCGGCCGCTGCCATATCGCCTGCGAGGACACCTCGCATCAGGCGATCACCAACATGGTCGACGGCAAGAGGCACTTTGAAGTGATCGAGGCGGAATGCGTCGGCTGCAATTTGTGCGTCAATGTCTGCCCGGTCGAGAACTGCATCACCATGGAACCGCTAGCCGTCGGCGTGATGGACCAGCGCACCGGCAAGGCGGTGTCGCCGATCTATGCCAACTGGACGACGCACCCGAACAATCCGATGGCCAAGGTGGCGGCGGAATAGGTACGGCATTCGATGAAAAAGCGGCGCCTTCGGGCGCCGTTTTTCATTTTCCTATTGCAGATAAAAATTATCCACGATAGGATATATCCATGAATTGGAGATCGATCCCATGAAGCTGGGCGAGGGCGTCGAAGCGGCCATCCATTGTGCGGCCACGCTGGCCAGTGTGGAAGGCAACGGCACCATGCCGGGCGCCGCTCTTGCGGAGTGTTTCGGCCTGTCGCCAAGCTATCTCTTGAAGCATCTCAATCAGCTCAGCGCGGCGCGTATCCTGGAATCAGTGCCGGGGCCGGCCGGCGGCTACCGGCTGGCGCGGCAGGCCGAGCGCATTACGCTGCTTGATATCGTGCTGGCGGTGGAAGGCCGCGAGCCGGCTTTTCGCTGCGGCGAAATCCGCCGCAACGGGCCGGTTAAGCTCGACGCATCGGCCTATGTGAAACTGTGCGGCATCAACGCCGCGATGCTGAAGGCGGAGCGCGCCTATCGTGCCGCTCTCGCTGAAACAAAGCTGTCCGACATCGTGGCCTCTTACGCGGCAGAAGGCGATCCGAGATCGATTGCCGCCAGTTGTGCCTTCGTCGCGCGCCACCAGCGGCCGCAGAAATCCGCTTCGACCAAGCAAATTTAGCCCCCCAGACATACGTGAAAGGAAAGACGATGAAACAGAGGTTGCAATTTTTCGCCAAGGCACCGGAAATCATGAAGGCGGTGTCGGCGCTCAACAAGGCGGTGGACGAGTGCGGGCTCGAAGTGGGCCTGCTGCACCTGATCAAGCTCAGGGCGTCGCAGATCAATGGCTGCTCCTACTGCGTCGAGATGCACAGCCGTGAGGCCAGGCGCGACGGCGAAACCGAGACGCGTCTCTACCTGGTTTCGGCCTGGAAGGAATCGCCGCTGTTTTCCGAACGCGAGCGCGCCGCCTTCGCCTGGACCGAAGCGGTGACGAAGATCGCCGATGGCGGCGTCTCGGACGAGCTCTATGCCAAGACGCTCGAGCATTTCTCGGAAGAGGAACTGGTCAAGTTGTCGGTAGCGCTCGGCATGATCAACACCTGGAACCGGCTCTGCATCCCGTTCCAGGCCATTCATCCGATGCCGGCGGCCAAGGCCGCCTGAGAAACCGTTCGTGTTTGGAGCGCCGTCGAGGGAGGCGGCGCTCCAACTGTTTTAAAGGGAGAGTTTGATGCCTGTCGATTTGCCTTCGACCTTGTTGTTTCTCGGCCGCCTGTTGCTTGGCGGCGCCTTTGTCTTTGCCGGCCTGCGCAACGTCCAGAACGCCGCCTTCCTGACCCAGCTGATGGCGGCGCGCGGCGTGCCGCAGGCGCGGTTGGCGCTGTGGGCCGGCATTGTCCTGCAGGTCGCCGCCGGTGTGCTGGTGATCGCAGGCCTCTGGACGGCAATCGCCGCGGCGGTACTGGTCGTGTTCCTCATCGTTGCCACGCCGATGTTCCACAATTTCTGGGATCATCAGGGTCCGGACCGCGCCGCACGCATCAACGGCTTTGTCGGCAATGTCGCGCTGGGCGGTGGTTTTCTGACGCTGATCGCGCAGTCTGTTTGACAAAACTGGCGGCGGCCTTGCGACCGTCGCCATCTTGCGCGGCTCTAAGCCGCAAATCTCAGGCCGCCATCGCAGGTCAGCACCTGGCCGGTGACGAAGCCATTTGAAACCAGGAAGGCGATGGCATCGGCCACGTCCTCGGCGCGGCCGACGCGGCCAACTGGGGTCTTGCCGGCATAGTCGGCAAAGATCGCTTGCCGCTGCTCGTCGGGCAGGAAATCCCACCACGGCGTGTCAATGACGCCGGGCGCCACGACATTGACCCGCAGCGGCTTTAGTTCCACGGCCAGGATAGGCACCACGGTCAAAAGCATGCCGTTGATGGCGGCGATACCGGCGACGCCCGGCATCGCAAGCTGGGCCGATACCGCCGAGATGAAGGTCACCGATCCATTCCTGCTCAAGGTCGGCAAAGCTGCCTGCAGACAGGACAGTTGCGGCCGGACCTTTTCGTCGACGCCGCCTGCAATGTCGGCGAGATCGAGGGTTGGAAATGGACCAAGTCCCTTGCCCCCGCTGGCGGCCAGAACAAGGTGATCGAAGCGGCCGAGGCGCTCGAAGAACCGGCTGACCTCGTCCGGGTTCGAGGCATCGAAAGCAGCCTTCTCGGCAGCGCCGTTAAGGCTCTTCCAGGCGCTGTTGAGCTTTTCCTGGTTGCGGCCGGTGATGGTCACCTTCATCTCGGGGCCAAGCAGTTTTTGTGCTGTGGCGAGGCCGATGCCGGATGAGCCGCCGACGATGACGGTGTGCTGTATTGTCTTGGTCATGAATGCTGTTCCTTCGATGGTGCGGAGGCGAGGCCGACGAAGTCCATGCTCAAAGTGCGCAATTGCTGCCTGGCCTTGGCGTCATAGGCCTGCGCATCGGCGCGGGATTCTTTGAGGCCGTCGAAATAGAGGCCGCTGCGTCCTTCGAGATCAGGCGATGTCGCAAGGTTGACGATGGCGTCGGCACCGGTCTCGACCGAACTCCACGGCGTCACGCCGGCCTGGCGGACCATGGTGGTGTTCATGTAGCTGGCCGGATGCAAGCTGTTGACGGTAACGCCGGTGCCTTTCAGTTGCTCGGTCAGGTCGATGGTGAACAGGATCTGCGCCAGCTTGCTCTGGCAGTAGGCGCGCACACCGTCATAGGAACGGGTAAGCATGACATCGCCGAAGTCGATCGCCTGCTGTCCGGCCGAAGCGACGTTGACGATGCGTGAAGGCGCGCTGGCCTTGAGTAGTGGCAGTAGCTCACTGGTGAGCAGGAAGCCGGCGAGGTAGTTGACGGCAAAGCGCAGCTCGTAGCCGTCAGCGCTGACCTGTCGCTTGGTGCCGGCGGTGCCGATGCCGGCATTGTTGATGAGGACGTCGAGCCGGCTGGTTTTTCCGCGCACGGCCTCGGCGAGGCGGCGAACCTCGGCAAGTGAGGAAAGATCGGCGGCGAGAAACTCGGTCCTGCCGCCGGCGGCTTCGATCTCGGCGACGACGGCCTTGCCGCGCGTCGCATCGCGGCCATGCACCAGGACGCGGGCGCCTCCAGCGCCGAGCCTTTGCGCAACGACGCGGCCGACGCCGTCGGTCGATCCGGTGATGAGGATTGTCTTGTCTTTCAGGTCCATGCTCAGAGCCTCCATCGCTCTGAGCGCAAGATGGAGCGTTTGACGCATGCCAAACAGTTCAAACTTTATCCTGGTATCAATACTGCTATAATAGGTTCATGGAGTCCCCGACACACTCTGCTGAAGACAGCCGCCGGCGCGAGCTTGGCGCCTTCCTGCGCTCGCGCCGCGAAAGGCTGACGCCGTCGGCCATAGGCATCGCAACCGGCATGCGGCGACGCACGCCAGGCCTGCGTCGCGAAGAAGTGGCGATGATCGCCGGCGTCGGCACCACCTGGTACACATGGCTAGAGCAGGGGCGTGAGGTCCGGCCGTCGGTCGAGGTGCTGGCGGCGCTCAGCGAGGCGCTGCGCCTGGACGCGGCCGAGAAGCGGCACCTGTTCATTCTCGCCGGCCGTCAATTGCCGGAGCGTCGCACGGTCGCGCCGGAAAAGGTCGACGGCCCCTTGCTGCACATGCTGCAAACCCTGGTGCTGCAACCGGCCTATGTCGTCGGGCGGCGCTGGGACGTGCTGGCCTGGAATCCGGCGGCAGTGGCGGTGTTCGGCGACTATGGCTTGCTGGAGGGCGACGCCCGCAACATCGTCCATATGGTGTTCACCAATCCGCACCATCGGCGCCTGCTGGCCAACTGGGAGCAACTGGCGCGCACCGTGCTGGCCTCGTTCCGGGCGGAAAGCGCCCGCTATGTCGGCGATGCGGATTTCGAGCGGCTGATCGCGCTGATGACGCGCTCCAGCCCGGAGTTCCGCGACTGGTGGCCGCAACGCGACGTGGCGCGCCGATTTTCGGGAGTGAAACATGTCCGGCATCCGAGCGCTGGCGCCATGACATTCGAGCATATGAGCCTGTCGATCGATGACGGCTCGGACATGAGGCTGATCGTCTACACGCCGCTCGTCGAGCAGAACTCGATCGCCAAACTGCAGGCATTGGTGGATGCGCTGCCGGCCGAGCGGCGCAGCGCGTGAACTGTCAGCCCTTCGGCTTCAGCCCGTCGATGAACAACTGTTCGAGAAACCTTGCGGCATCCTCGAAGCGGCCGTCGCCGCCGCGGTCGGCGCCGAGTACGGCACGGACCTGGACATCGAAATCGGCATAGTGCTGGGTCGTTGCCCAGATCGAGAAGATCAGGTGCCAGGGATCGGTCTTGGCGATCTTGCCGGCGCGCATCCAGCCCTTGATGACGCCAGCCTTCTCATCGACCAGCGTCTTCAGCTCACCTTCCAGCAGCGGCATGATGCGCGGCGCGCCTTGCAGGATCTCGTTGGCGAACAGCCGGCTCTCCCTAGGAAAATCGCGCGCCATTTCGAGCTTGCGCCTGATGTAGCTGCGCAATTCGGTCAAGGGATCGCCGATATCGTCGAGTTCGCGCAGCGGCGCCAGCCAGGTCGCGAGCAACCGCTCCATCAGCGTCTCGTGGATATCTTCCTTGCGGCGGAAATAATAAAGCAGGTTCGGTTTCGACATGCCGGCGGCTTCGGCGATCTGGTCGATGGTGGAGCCGCGAAACCCATTGGTGGAGAAGACCTCGAGCGCCGCCTCCAGGATGAGTTCGCGCTTTTCCTGCTGGATGCGGGTGCGGCGCGGGGCAGGGATGTCCATATCGGCGCTCACCCCGGCAGACCTTGGGCTGCAGGGCAATCTGGACCAATTCTCTGGACCAGTTTTTCTCTGACCTGTGGAGCGCACTTCAGATGCCGCATTTCCGCTAGTAATCCCTTGACCGCCGACAGGGCGGTGCTAACGTTTGTCCAATCGGTCAAAAATTTGCGTAGCACGAAATCGCAACAAAGACCAAGCGTTGGCCGCAGCGAAACAGGTTACAAGGGGAAGTCTTGGTCATGTCCAACCGGCTGAAAGTCACGCCGAACGATCTCAGCGCATTCTGGATGCCGTTCACGGCAAACCGGCAGTTCAAGCAGGCGCCGCGCATGATGGTGTCCGCCAAGGACATGCATTACACGACGAGCGACGGGCGCAAGGTGCTCGACGGCACTGCGGGTCTCTGGTGCGTCAATGCCGGCCATTGCCGGCCGAAGATCACCGAGGCGATCCAGCATCAGGCAGCCGAGCTCGACTATGCGCCGGCCTTCCAGATGGGTCACCCGATCGTGTTCGAACTGGCGAACCGCCTGGTCGACATCGCGCCGAAGGGCATGGACCATGTGTTCTTCACCAATTCCGGTTCGGAATCGGTCGACACGGCGCTGAAGATGGCGATCGCCTATCATCGCGCCCGGGGCGAGGGCGCCCGCACCCGCCTGATCGGTCGCGAACGCGGTTATCACGGCGTCAATTTCGGCGGCATCTCGGTCGGTGGCATCGTCAGCAACCGCAAGATGTTCGGCACGCTGCTCGGCGGCGTCGACCATATGCCGCACACGCATCTGCCGGAGAAAAACGCATTCACCAAGGGTGTGCCCGAGCATGGCGCGGAGCTGGCCAACGAGCTGGAGCGCATCGTCGCCCTGCATGACGCCTCGACCATCGCCGCTGTCATCGTCGAGCCGGTCGCCGGTTCCACCGGTGTCATCCTGCCGCCGAAGGGTTATCTGCAGAAGTTGCGCGAAATCTGCACCAAGCACGGCATCTTGCTGATCTTCGACGAGGTCATCACCGGCTTCGGCCGCCTCGGCACGCCGTTCGCCGCCGACTATTTCGGCGTCACGCCCGACATCATGACCACCGCCAAGGGCGTCTCCAACGGCGTCATCCCGATGGGCGCCGTGTTCGTCAAGAAGGAGATCCACGACGCCTTCATGACCGGCCCCGAGCACATGATCGAGTTCTTCCACGGCTACACCTATTCGGGCAATCCGATCGCCTGCGCTGCCGCACTCGGCACGCTCGACACCTACAAGGAAGAGGGGCTGCTGACCCGCGGCGAGGAACTGGCGCCCTATTGGGAAGACGCGCTGCATTCGCTGAAGGGCGAGCCGAACGTCATCGACATCAGAAACATCGGCCTGATCGGCGCGATCGAGCTGGCGCCCATCCCGGGCAGCCCGACCAAGCGTGCCTTCTCGGCCTTCGTCAAGGCGTTCGAGCGCGGGGCACTGATCCGCACCACCGGCGACATCATCGCACTGTCGCCGCCGCTGATCATCACCAAGGGCCAGATCAACGAATTGATCGACCATGTGCGTGAAGTGCTGAGAGCGGTCGACTAGGACTTGACCGTAGCAAAGGGCGGCGTCGGGAACCGCCGCCTTTTGCGTGAATGAAATGAGAGGATCTTGAATGGCCGCACCCGGCGAGAATCTGCGAATCAATTCAGACCGTTTGTGGGATTCCATCATGGAGATGGCGAAGATCGGCCCCGGCGTTGCCGGTGGCAACAATCGCCAGACCGTGACCGACGAGGACGGCGAGGGCCGACACCTGTTCAAGCGCTGGTGCGAGGCGGCAGGGCTCGAAATGGGCCTTGACGAGATGGGCACGATGTTTGCCCGTAGGGAAGGCACCGACCCCAGCCTGCCGCCGGTCTATGTCGGCAGCCATCTCGATACGCAGCCGACCGGCGGCAAGTATGACGGCGTGCTCGGCGTGCTCGGCGGGCTGGAAGTGGTGCGTTCGCTCAACGATCTCGGCATCAAGACCAAGCATCCGATCGTCGTGACGAATTGGACGAATGAGGAAGGTTCGCGCTTCGCCCCGGCGATGATGGCATCCGGTGTGTTCGCCGGTGTGCTCGACCAGGCCGACGTCTACCAACATGTCGACAAGCAGGGCAAGAAATTCGGCGAAGAGCTGGAGCGCATCGGCTGGAAGGGCACCGAGAAGGTCGGCGATCGCAAGATCCACGCTTTCTTCGAACTGCATATCGAGCAGGGGCCGATCCTCGAGGACGAGGGCATCGATATCGGCGTCGTCACCCACGGCCAGGGGCTGAAATGGCTGCAGGTCACGCTGACCGGCAAGGAGGCGCATACCGGATCGACGCCGATGCCCAAGCGCCGCAATGCCGGTCTCGGCATGGCCCGCGTCATCGAGCTGGTGCACGAGATCGCCATGGACTATCAGCCGGATGCCGTGGGTGCTGTCGGCCACATGGAGGTCTATCCGAACTCGCGCAACATCATTGCCGGCCGCACCGTCTTCACCGTCGACATCCGTTCACCGGAAAAGGAAGTGCTCGACGCCATGGACGGCCGCATCCGCGAGGGCATTGACACGGTCTGCGAGGCGCTCGACATCCAGTATAAGATCGAGCAGGTCGGCCATTTCGACCCGGTGACCTTCGATGCCGGCTGCGTCAAGGCGATCCGCGATGCCGCCGATCGGCTCGGCTATACGCATCGCAACATCGTCTCCGGCGCCGGCCATGACGCCTGCTGGATCAACCGCGTTGCGCCGACAGCCATGGTGATGTGCCCCTGCGTTGATGGGTTGTCACACAACGAGGCTGAGGACATCTCCAAGGAGTGGGCCGGCGCCGGCGCCGACGTTCTGTTCCACGCGGTGGTGGAGACGGCCATCATCGTGGAGTGAGCTTAGAAATCTGGATTCCAACGCCGCTCGCAAAGAAGCGCGAAGAGAACAGGGGAACAAGAAATGTCGAAAGTCATCAAGAACGGCACCATCGTCACCGCCGACCGTACGTGGAAGGCCGATTTGCTGATGCAGCACGGCAAGATTGTCGCCATCGGCTCCAATCTGCACGGCGACCATGAGTTCGACGCCACCGGCTGCTACATCATGCCGGGCGGCATCGATCCGCACACCCATCTCGAAATGCCGTTCATGGGCACCTATTCGGCCGACGATTTCGAATCCGGCACCCGCGCCGCCCTTGCCGGCGGCACCACGATGGTGGTCGATTTCTGCCTGCCTTCGCCACAACAGTCGCTGCTTGAAGCCTTGCAGATGTGGGACAACAAGACCTCGAAGGCTGCCTGCGACTATTCCTTCCACATGGCAATCACCTGGTGGGGCAAGCAGGTGTTCGACGAGATGGCGACCGTCGTCGACAAGGGCATCACCTCGTTCAAGCATTTCATGGCCTACAAAGGCGCGCTGATGGTCGACGACGACGAGATGTATGCGTCGTTCCAGCGCTGTGCCGACCTCGGCGCGCTGCCGCTGGTGCATGCTGAGAATGGCGACGTGGTGGCGGCACTCTCGCAAAAACTGCTGGCCGCCGGCAACAACGGCCCTGAGGGGCACGCCTATTCGCGGCCGCCGGAAGTGGAAGGCGAGGCCGCCAATCGCGCCATCATGATCGCGGACATGGCCGGCGTGCCACTCTATATCGTGCATGTCTCTTGCGAGCAGGCGCACGAAGCCATACGGCGGGCGCGGCAGAAGGGCATGCGCGTGTTCGGCGAGCCGCTGATCCAGCATCTGACGCTCGACGAGAGCGAGTATTTCAACAAGGACTGGGACCATGCGGCACGCCGCGTGATGAGCCCGCCCTTCCGCAACAAATTGCACCAGGATTCGCTGTGGGCCGGCCTGCAGGCGGGATCGCTGCAAGTGGTGGCGACCGACCATTGCGCTTTCACCACCAAGCAGAAACGCAACGGCGTCGGCGATTTCACCAAGATCCCCAACGGCACCGGCGGGCTCGAGGACCGCATGCCGGTGCTGTGGACGACTGGTGTCAACACCGGCCGGCTGACGATGAACGAGTTCGTCGCGGTGACCTCGACCAACATCGCGAAAATCCTCAACATGTATCCGAAGAAGGGCGCCATCGTCGAAGGGGCTGACGCCGATCTCGTCGTCTGGGATCCGAAGCGCAAGAAGACGATTTCGGCCAAGAAGCAGCAATCGGTGATCGACTATAACGTCTTCGAAGGTTTTGAGGTGACCGGCCTGCCGCGCTTCGTGTTCTCGCGCGGCGAACTGTCGATCCAGGAAGCCGAGGTCAAGGCCAAGCCCGGCCATGGCGAATTCGTCGGCCGCGAGCCGAATGCGGCGGTCAACCGGGCGCTGTCGACCTGGAAGGAAATTTCTGCGCCGCGCAAGGTTGAGCGTACAGGCATTCCGGCGACCGGGGTTTGAGCTTGGCCAGCAAGGCAGCGCTCATCTCACTGGTGGTAGCAACCATGGCCGCCGGTCCGGCGAGTGCGGCTGGCGTGCTGGCTGGCTCCTGGGGCAATGATGTCGGCTGTGCCGGCGTCAAGGCCGGCTATCAGGACAGCGACGCCTATATCGTTCTGACCGCCGAAGGCATCGAGACCTATGGCAGTGGTTGCCGGTTCGAGCAGCGATTGACCTCGGTTCCGGGTGCCCAATCGCTTGATGCAACCTGTTCCGCGGAGGGGGAGGCGGGGACGACGACCGAAACAATTGTGGTCACCAATAGGGGTGAGGACGGTTTCTTCGTCACCATTCCCGGCCTTGAAGAAATGGGACCATTGCAATCATGTTCGTGAATTTGGGCGCCAGGGGGATGAGCTTGCGCGGTTTTGGTCTGTCCATTTCGATGATGGTCGTGCTGGGGGCGGGGTCGGCTTCGGCAGCGGCGATCGACCTGTCAAAGCCCTATGGCAACAAGTCAGGCTGCATCAACAAGAACGGCCAGCAAGTCTATGCCGAGGATATGCTGCTGTTGACAAACACCGATTTGATCACCGCGGCCAGCGCCTGCACCTTCAGCGACAAGCAGGCGAAACCCGATGGCTCGCTTGCCATTAAGGCGCAGTGCGAAGCGGAAGGCGAAGACGGTCAGTCGCCAACCGATTTCACGATCACGCGCAGCCCGAAGAACGCCAAGAAACTGGTAATCACCGATGCCGACGGCAATGTCATGGGGGAAGTATCCCGATGCCGATGAGGGCTTCTGCCCTGGCCTCAGGCGACCAGCGCATCCAGTTCCGGCAGCAGGACGACGCTCTCCTGTTCGTTGGGATCGGTGCGGGCAATGACAGCCGAGGAGGGGGCGTTGCTCAGATTGGCCGGCAGATGCGGTACGCCGGCGGGAATGTAGAAGAGGTCGCCGGCCTTGACGACGATGTGGTTCTCGAGCCGATCGCCATACCAGGTATGGACTTCGCCGGAGAGCACATAGATCGCCGTTTCATGGTTCTCATGCAGATGCGCCTTGGCGCGGGCGCCGGGCGGCATGGTCAGCACATGCATGCAGATGCCGGAGGAGCCGACCGACTCCGTGGCAATGCCGGCGAGATAGGTCAATCCCTGCTTACCTTGGTAAGCGCTTTCAGGACGGATAAGATGACAGGTGGGTTTGGGCGACATCGGGGTAACTCCGGGCGTCTATCTGATGGGGCAAGGCGAGTGGAAAGCAACACCGGGGCAAAATCAATCGGATTTCAGTCCGCGCCGCAGCGGCGGGAAACGGCAGGCTGCAGCCGATGACAGGGACTTCGCCAGCCGTCGTTTCGGCAAGCAAACTCGGCCTGACCTTCCAGACCAATGACGGTCCGGTGCAGGCGCTGTCCAATGTCGACCTGACCATCGGCAAGGGTGAATTCGTCTCCTTCATCGGTCCGTCCGGCTGCGGCAAGACCACCTTGCTGCGCGTCATCGCGGACCTGGAGAAGCCGACCTCGGGGACGATCTCCGTCAACGGCATGACGCCCGAGCAGGCGCGCGAGAAACGCGCCTACGGCTATGTCTTCCAGGCTGCCGCCCTCTTCCCGTGGCGCACGATCGAGCGCAATGTGGCGCTGCCGCTGGAGATCATGGGCCTGTCCAAGGCGGAGCAGACCGAGCGGATCAAGCGCACGCTCGACCTCGTCAACCTCTCAGGCTTCGAGAAGAAATATCCCTGGCAGCTTTCCGGCGGCATGCAGCAGCGCGCCTCGATCGCACGCGCGCTCGCCTTCGATGCCGATCTTCTGCTGATGGACGAGCCGTTCGGCGCGCTCGACGAGATCGTACGCGACCACCTCAATGAGCAATTGCTGGAATTGTGGGGGCGGACGAACAAGACCATCTGCTTCGTCACCCATTCCATTCCCGAGGCAGTCTATCTGTCGACCCGTATCGTCGTCATGTCGCCGCGGCCGGGCCGGGTCAGCGACATCATCGAATCGACGCTACCGAAGGTTAGGCCACTCGACATCCGCGAGACGCCGGAGTTTCTGGCGATCGCAGCCCGCGTGCGTGACGGGCTGCGGGCAGGGCATAGCTATGATGATTGAGGGGACTGACAAGCGAACGGTCGACCGCGCCTTCGTCATCCTGGGGCGGAGCAAGCGCGAAGCCGCCCGCGGATTCGTCATCCTAGGGCGAAGCAAGGAGCGAAGCGACGCGGCGCAGACCCTAGGATCCATGCCGTTACCTGTACGCTCGGCAACGGTGCGGAACACGGCACTCTTCGCGCGACCGCGGTTGGAAGCCCTTCTCCGCCGTTTTGGCCCCTCGGCCCACGTCACGGCATGGATCCTAGGGTCTGCGCGACGCTTCGCGTCGCTCCGCCCTAGGATGACGAACGCGAAGGTGGTCGACCTCCGCTTCGCTCCGGCCACCCTCTCCTCGTTGGGGAGAGGAGGGCGCCAGGCGCCTGAGGCCCGCTAGATGGACTCCTTCCGCGACAAGCTCATCCCCGTGACTTCGATCCTCTTGGGCGTGGTCGTCCTCTGGTACGTCATGGCCGTCATCCTCAACGCACCGTTCCAGCGCGATCTGGACCGCCGTGCCAATGAGACCTCCACCTTCAGCGAACTCATCGGCAAAACGCTGTCGCAGCCGAAGCCGACGCTGCCGGCGCCGCATCAGGTGGCGGTGAACTTCTTCGAGAACACGTTCCTGCGGCCCATCACCTCGAACCGCAGCCTCGTCTACAACGCCTGGGTGACGCTGTCGTCGACGCTGCTCGGCTTCGCCTTCGGCACCGCGCTCGGCATCATCATCGCTGTCGGCATCGTGCATGTGGCGACGCTCGACCGCAGCCTGATGCCATGGATCATCGCTTCGCAGACCATTCCCATCCTGGCGGTGGCGCCGATGATCATTGTCGTGCTGGCGGCGGTCGGCATTACGGGGCTGATCCCGAAGGCGATGATCTCGACCTATCTGTCGTTCTTCCCGGTGACCGTCGGCATGGTGAAAGGCCTGCGCTCGCCCGAACTCATGCATCTCGACCTGATGCACACCTACAATGCCAGCGCATCGCAGACCTTCTGGAAGTTGCGCGTGCCGGCATCGGTGCCGTTCCTGTTCACCTCGATGAAGGTTGCGGTGGCGGCAAGCCTGGTCGGCGCCATTGTCGGCGAACTGCCGACGGGTGCGGTCGCCGGCATCGGCGCCAAACTGCTCGCCGGCGCCTATTACAGCCAGTCCATCGACATCTGGTCGGCGCTGGTTGCCGGTTCGGTGGTGGCGGCACTGCTGGTCATGGTGGTCGGCATCGCCGGCCGCATCGTCGACCGCGCCATGGGCGGGAGGCCGGCATGAACTGGCTGAAACCCTCCTGGCAGACGGTGCTGGCGATCCTCCTGTGCCTGATTGCATTCGCGCTTGGCGCGATGTCGAAGCCGGAAGCGGCGGCGTTGGCGCAACCCGAAGCATCCTTCGACTATCCCTATCTGGTGACGAAGGGGCTGATGTACGGCTTGCTTGTGATCGCAGCGTTTGTCTCGATGACCAAGCTGCCGTCCATAGTCGAGGCTCTGGTGCTGTTCGTCGGCGCGCATCTCACCGCCTGGCTGTTGATCACGGGAATAAACGGGTTCGAAGGCACGGCACTGGCACCGTATTTCCTGGTGCTCGCCGCTGCGTGGCTTCTGGGATGGCGTTGCGTGGCGGTGCTGTCGTCCCTGCGCCCTGTCGCGAATTGGGCGAAGACGGCACTTCGCCTGATCATCCCTGCCATCTTCGGCGCCTGGATCCTGATCCTCTGGGAAGCGATCACACGCGGCGCCGGCATTCCTTTCATCCTGCTGCCGCCGCCGAGCGCCATCGGCGCGCGCATCGCTGGTTCGCTGCCGGTGCTCGGCGCCGACGTGCGGCAGACCATCTTCAAGGCGGTAATCTTCGGCTATGTCGTGGGCAGCGGCACAGGCTTCCTCGTGGCCATCGCGGCCGACCGGGTGCCGTTCCTGCGCCGCGGCCTGCTGCCGATCGGCAATATGGTCTCGGCACTGCCGATCATCGGCGTCGCTCCGATCATGGTGATGTGGTTCGGCTTCGACTGGCCGTCCAAGGCGGCGGTGGTCATCATCATGACCTTCTTCCCGATGCTGGTGAACACGGTCGCAGGGCTTGCCGCTTCCGGCCATATGGAGCGCGACCTGATGCGCACCTATGCGTCGGGCTACTGGCAGACGCTGTTCAAGCTCAGGTTGCCGGCCGCCGCTCCCTTCATCTTCAACGCGCTGAAGATCAATTCGACGCTGGCGCTGATCGGCGCCATCGTCGCCGAGTTCTTCGGTACGCCGGTGGTCGGCATGGGATTCCGTATTTCGACTGAGGTCGGGCGGATGAACATCGACATGGTCTGGGCCGAAATCGCAGTTGCAGCACTTGCGGGTTCGGTCTTTTATGGCGTGGTCGCTCTTTTCGAGAGAGCCGTCACGTTTTGGCATCCCTCTGTCCGTGGTGGATAGGGGCGGTGGGTTTAGGGTTAACTTCAGAGGGTAAAAACATGAAAAAACTGATTATTCCTGTTCTGGCCGGCGCAATGTCGCTTGCCGCGTTCCAGGCAATGGCCGCCGACAAGGTGACGTTGCAGCTGAAATGGGTCACGCAGGCCCAGTTCGCCGGCTACTATGTCGCCAAGGCCAAGGGCTTTTATGAGGCCGAAGGCCTCGACGTCGACATCAAGCCGGGCGGTCCCGACATCGCGCCGGAGCAGGTGATCGCCGGTGGTGGCGCCGACGTCATCGTCGACTGGATGGGCGGAGCGCTGGCCGCACGCGAAAAGGGCGTGCCGCTGGTCAACATCGCACAGCCGTTCAAGAAGGCCGGCATGGAGCTGGTCTGCCCGAAGGACGGCCCGATCAAGACCGAAGCCGACTTCAAGGGCCATACGCTCGGCGTCTGGTTCTTCGGCAACGAGTATCCGTTCTACGCCTGGATGAACAAGCTTGGCCTGAAGACCGAAGGCGGCGCCGATGGCGTTACCGTGCTGAAGCAGAGCTTTGACGTGCAGCCGCTGATCCAGAAGCAGGCGGATTGCATCTCGGTCATGACCTACAACGAGTACTGGCAGCTCATCGACGCCGGCTACAAGCCGGATCAGCTGACCGTGTTCAACTACTCGGCGATGGGCAACGACCTGCTCGAAGACGGGCTCTATGCCTCGGAAGACAAGCTCAAGGATCCGGCCTTCGAAGACAAGATGGTGCGTTTCGTGCGCGCCTCGATGAAGGGCTGGAAATATGCCGTCGACAACAATGACGAAGCGGCAGGCATCGTCATGGACAATGGCGGCCAGGACGAGAACCATCAGAAGCGCATGATGGGCGAAGTCGCCAAGCTGGTCGACAATGCCGACGGCAAGCTCGATCCGGCGACCTACGAGCGCACCGCCAAGGCGCTGCTCGACCAGAAGATCATCACCAAGGAGCCGACCGGCGCCTACACGACCGCCATCACCGACAAGGCGATCAAATAAGCCTACGGACTATCTTGTCTTGAAAACGGCGCCTCTGGCCAAGTGTCAGAGGCGCCGTTCCTTTATGGTGTTCATAACGAAGCTGGTCTCGATCGAGGCGACGCATTTCAGCCGCGCGATCTTTGCCTTGATGAAGCGCTCGTACTCTTCGAGGCTGCCGGTCACCACCTTCAGCACATAGTCGCGCGAACCGGTGACGAGGTGGCATTCCAGCACCTCTTCCCAGCCGCGGATCGCGTCCTCGAACATGACGATCTCGTCCTCGTTCTGGCGGCTGAGCCGGACGGTGGCTATGGCAACCATGCTCCAACCGAAGGCGGCGGGGTCGACCAGGGTGGTATAGCCTCTGATGACACCGGTTTCCTCCAGCCGCCGCACACGCCTGAGGCAAGGCGACGGCGACAGGCCGATACGCTCGGCAAGCTCGTTGTTGGTGATGCGCGCGTCGGCCCGCAGTTCATTCAGGATCTTGCGGTCGAAATCGTCGGCTATCTTCTGCTGCACTTTTGCTCACTCCCGGCAATTTGTTGCCGAGATGCAGCCATGCGAGGCCGAAAATAGCAAGGACTGGTGGATTGGGATCGCATAAATTGCCGCGCGAGACCCCTCCAGAACGTAGGAAAAAGCCATGCCCGCGCCACGCCCGTCGAAAACCCATATCGGCAACCACAAGCTCCATCCGGAGACGCTGATGCTGAGCTATGGCTTCGATCCGCAACTGTCGGAAGGCGCCGTCAAGCCGCCGGTGTTCCTGACCTCGACCTTCGTGTTCAAGTCGGCGGAAGAGGGCCGCGACTTCTTCGACTACACCTCGGGCCGCAAGGAGCCGCCGAGCGGCACGGCGTCCGGCCTGGTCTATTCGCGCTTCAATCATCCCAACTCAGAGATCGTCGAGGACCGGCTGGCGATCTATGAGGGGACGGACGCCTGCATCCTGTTTTCTTCAGGCATGTCGGCGATCGCCACGACATTGCTTGCCTATGCCCGCCCGGGCGATGTCATCCTGCATTCACAGCCGCTCTATGGCGGCACCGAGACGCTGTTGACGCGCACGCTTTCCGGCTTCGGCATCGGTGCTGTCGGCTTCGCGGACGGTGTCGACGAGACGGCGGTGCGCGAGGCTGCCGAAGCAGCCGTCGCGAAAGGCCGCGTCTCGGTCATCCTGATCGAGACGCCGTCAAATCCGACCAACAGCCTGGTCGATATCGCGCTGATGCGGAAGATCGCCGACGAGATCGGAGCGGGCCAAGGGTCGACGCCGATCATCGTCTGCGACAACACGTTGCTCGGCCCGGTGTTCCAGCGGCCCATCGAACACGGCGCCGATGTCTCCGTCTATTCGCTGACCAAATATGTCGGCGGCCATTCCGACCTGATTGCTGGTGCCGCCATGGGCAGCAAGGCGGTCACCAAGCCGATCAAGGCGCTGCGCGGCGCGATCGGCACGCAGCTCGATCCACACTCCTGCTGGATGCTCGGCCGTTCGCTGGAAACACTGTCGATCCGCATGGAGCGCGCCAACGACAATGCGCGCATGGTCGCCGAATTCCTGCGCGATCATGCCAAGGTCGAGAAGGTGCATTACCTGCCGTTCCTGGGCGAGGACACGCAAGCGGGCCGCGCCTATCTCGCACAGTGCACCGGCGCCGGCTCGACGTTCTCGTTCGACATTCGCGGCGGCCAGAAAGCGGCTTTCGCCTTTCTCAACGGGCTGCAGATATTCAAGCTGGCGGTGAGCCTCGGCGGAACGGAATCGCTGGCCAGCCACCCGGCGGCCATGACCCATTCGGGCATTCCCTTCGACGTGCGCCAGCGCATCGGCGTGCTGGAGACGACGGTCAGGCTGTCTATCGGCGTCGAGCACCCGGACGATCTGATCGCCGACCTGACGCAGGCGTTGGCGGCGGTCTGATTGTTGGCTTCGCGGACATCAAAAAAGGGGCTGGCGACCGCCCCTTTTCGTGGCTGCGGTAACATCTGCGTGTGCCGGGATACATCGCGTCGTTCAGCCGTTGCAGTGAAGCATCCGCGCGCCGGGGAGCCGCGGTGGATGCGTCAATCAAACGGAGGTCCTTCATGCATATTCAATCCTTGCCGGTGCTTTCGGCGTTCGCTGTTTCGACAGCCCTGCTGTTCGCATCGCCGGCCATGGCCGATATTGTGAAGTACAAGGCGACGCTCGATGGCAGCCAACAGAGCCCGCCGGTCGCCACCAAGGGCAAGGGAACCGCCACATTCACCTTCGACACCGCCAAGAAGAAGCTCAGCTGGAACGTCAAATACTCCGGCCTCAGCGGGCCGGCGATAGCCGCGCACATTCACGGTCCGGCGGCGATGGGTGAAAACGCACCTCCCGTAATCCCGTTCAAGAAGCTCAAGAGCCCGATCAAGGGATCGGAGACGTTGACCGATGCCCAGGCTGCTGATCTGGAGGCCGGCAAATATTATGTCAATGTCCACACCGCCGCCAACAAGGACGGCGAGATTCGCGGGCAGATCGAGGCGGCGAAGTAAGGTAAGACGGGTCGACAAAAAGGGGCGGTCGACCGCCCCTTTTGTGGCTTCAGGCCTTGTCGCGGATTTGCGTCATCGTCCGGGTCGGCGTGATGGCTTCCGGATCGAGCCGGATTTCGACGATCGCCGGCTTGCCGCTGGCGCGCGCGCGTTCGAAGGCCGCAGCGAAATCGGCTGTCTTCTCGACCGTCTCGCCATGACCGCCATAGGCGCGGGCCAAAGCCGCGAAGTCGGGATTCTTAAGATCCGTGGCGACGACGCGGCCGGGATATTCGCGCTCCTGATGCATGCGGATGGTGCCGTAGATGCCGTTGTTGACGACGATGACGATGATCGGCAGCTCGTATTGCACGGCGGTGGCGAATTCCTGTCCGTTCATTAGGAAGCAGCCGTCGCCGGCGAATGCAATCACGTCGCGGTCCGGGAACAGCTCTTTCGCGGCGACCGCCGCCGGTGTGCCGTAACCCATCGAGCCCGAGGTCGGCGCGCCTTGCGTGGCGAAGCGGCGGAAGCGGTGGAAGCGATGCACCCAGGTGGCGTAGTTGCCGGCACCATTCGTAAGAATGGCGTCCTCGGGCAGCATCTTTTCCAGATAATTCATGATCGGTCCCATCTGGACGGAGCCGGGGCCGCTTTCGGGCGGCGTCGACCAATCGAGATAGGCGGCGTGCAGTTTCGGCGTCTCAGTCGCCCATGCCGGTTCGCCGGAAGGCTTGCGCCTGGCAAAAGCTTCGACGAAGGCGGTAGGTGAGGCATTGATCGCCAGCGTTGGCCGATAGACGCGGCCGAGTTCGCCGGCATCGGCATGGACATGCACCAGCGTCTGGTCGGGGTAGGGGCTCTTCAGAAGCGTGTAGTCGGAGGAAGGCATCTCGCCCATGCGGCCGCCGATGAGCAGCACGAGATCGGCCTGCTTGATCGCTGTCGCCAGCTTTGGATTGATGCCGATACCGACATCGCCCGCATAGTTCGGGTGGAGGTGGTCGAACAGCATCTGGCGGCGGAAGGAGCAGCCGACCGGCAGCGACCAGGCCTCGGCGATCGTGCGTATTTGCGCGACGGCTTCTGCATCCCAGCGTGTGCCGCCAAGAATGACGAAGGGGCGCTTGGCCTTGTTCAGCAGCTTTTCCAGCGTGTCGAGTTCGGCTTCGCCCGGCCGGGTTTCGACCGGCGTGTGCGGCAAGGCGGCGGGTGCTTCGACCAGGCTGGTCAGCATGTCTTCCGGCAGCGAGATGACCACCGGGCCGGGACGACCTGACGTCGCCACCGCAAAGGCTCGGGTGACGAACTCGGGAATGCGCGAAGCGTCGTCGATTTCGACCACCCATTTGGCGATGTCGCCGAAAAAGCGCTTGTAATCAACCTCCTGGAAAGCCTCGCGCTCCTTGGCGTGGCTGGCGACCTGGCCGATGAACAGGATGACCGGTATCGAATCCTGCATGGCGATGTGGATGCCGGCCGAGGCGTTGGTGGCGCCGGGGCCGCGGGTGACGAAGCAGATGCCGGGCTTGCCGGTCAGGCGGCCATGGCAATCCGCCATCATCGCAGCGCCGCCTTCCTGGCGGCAGACGATGGTACGGATCTCAGAGTCATGCAGCGCATCGAGCACGGCGAGGTAGGATTCGCCGGGCACGCAGTAGATGCGGTCGGTGCCGTTGGCTTCGAGCGCGTCGACGATCAGTTGTCCGCCAGTCTTCATTTTCCTGATCTCTCCAGCTCAGCAAGAATCTCTTCGGTGTGTTCGCCCAGTCGCGGCGAAGGGCGCTCATAGACCAGCGGTGTTCCGGACATCACCATCGGCGCGCGCACCGAGGGCAAAAGATTGCCATGGCCATCGTCGAGATCGAGCCGCATGCCGCGCGCGATGGTCTGCGGATCGGCAAACATCTGGCCGATATTGTTGATCGGACTGGCCGGCACGCTTGCTGCTTCCAGCTTTGCCAGCAGCGGGTCGCGATCAAAAATCTTCAGCGCCTCGATCATGCGTTCGCGCAGTTTTGCCCGGTTGGCGACCCGGGCCGGATTGGTGGCGAAATCGGGGTTCGCTGGCAGGTCGTCGAGCCCGACGGCGGAGCAGAATTTGGCGAACTGGCCGTCATTGCCAACCGCCAGGATGATGTGGCCATCCCTGACCGGCACCACTTCATATGGCGCGATGTTCATATGCGCATTGCCCATCTGCACCGGCGATTTGCCCGACACGAGATAGTTGAGGTTCTGGTTGCCAAGGGCCGAGATCTGGGTGTCGAACAATGCCATGTCGATGTGCTGGCCTTCGCCGGTTTTCTCGGCATGGCGAAGGGCTGCCTGGATGGCGATGACCGAATAGAGGCCGGTAAAGATGTCCGAAATGGCGACGCCGGCCTTTTGCGGCTCGCGGCCGGCCTCGCCGGTGATCGACATCATCCCGGCCATGGCCTGGATGATGAAGTCATAGCCGGCGCGGGGCGCGTAGGGTCCATTCTGACCGAAGCCGGTGATCGAGCAATAGACGAGGCGCGGGTTGATCTTGCGCAGGCTGTCATGGTCGAGCCCGTATTTCTTCAAGCCGCCGAGCTTGAAGTTTTCGATCAGCACGTCGGCCGTCGCCACCAGCCGGCGTACGGTCTCGGCGCCTTCCGGCGTCGAGAAGTCGACAGCGATGGAGCGCTTGCCGCGATTGCAGGAATGATAATAGGCGGCCGACAGGTTCTCGCCGTCATGGCTCATCACGAAGGGCGGGCCCCATTTTCGGGTGTCGTCGCCACCATCCGGGCTCTCGACCTTGATGACGTCGGCGCCGAGATCGGCGAGCAATTGTCCCGCCCACGGCCCGGCAAGGATGCGGGCCAGTTCGATGACGCGGATGCCCTTCAGCGGAGGCTCAGTCATGGATCACCGTGATTGGTCGAAAGCGCAGCCTCTATCAACCCATATCGCCGCTGTCACGACCCTTGCGCTGGGCCAAGCCATCATCGCTTCACCACGCCGTCGGCCCAGACGGCGAATTCGTCCATGATGATGTCTCGATTCACCTCGTTGAGGCTTTCGTGGCGGGTCTCGGCGTAAACCTTTGAAACGAGATTCGAAAAGCCCATCATGTGCATGCGGCCAGTGAGATGGCTGACCGCCTTGCCGCCATCCGTGGACGGGTCCTTCTCACCACCAACCAGATTGACGAACAGGTCGCGCCGCACGGTCGCGAAATTGCGGTTGCTGCCGCCGTTGAGCGCCATCTGGACGATGTCCTGCCACATCGACACCGACGCATTCCAGCCGCACAACGGGTCGGCAATGTACTTGGCCACCTCGGCCTCGTCGTGCGACAGCCAGTCGAACGGTGTGCGGTGGTTGGGCACGGCCTTGCCCCAGGCCTGAAAGGTCAGTCTGGGCAACACGCGCGACGGCACGTCGGAGCCCAGCCTGAATTTCTCCCAGGCGAGAACGGCCAGCGCCACCTGGCCGAGCAGACCGGCGGAGAAATTGCCGTTCCAGATGGCGGCGGCATGGATGCGGGCGGAGTGGCGCAGGACGAAATTGAGCGCCACCGACGCGCCCATGGAATGGCCAAAGACAATGACCGGCAGGCTAGGCTGTTCCTTGGCGATGAGATCGTGGACGGCCACGACATCGGCAACGACCTTGGCGCCACCCTGCGTCTCGGCGAACCTGCCAAGCGGCGCGTCGGGCGCCGTGGTGGCGCCGTGGCCGCGATGGTCATGCGCGTAGACGTGGTAGCCGCGCTCGGCAAGGAAATCGGCGAAGCGGGCATAGCGCGCGGCGTGCTCGGCCAGCCCGTGATTGATCTGGACGACGGCGCGCGCAACGCCTGTCGCGTGCTTCACATAGAGGTTGAGCGCGGCCCCGGTCGGTGAGGCCAGCGTCGTCTGCTTGTCAAATGGCATGTCTCGCTCCCGTCGGCGACTGTTGGGCGACGGCACGATCAACGTCAAGGGATGTCACGGTTCGGGCGGAGGCGGGCGATTCCTGATCAACCATTCGTGAGGTATGACCGACAGGCGCAGTGGCGATTGTTTTTGCGACAGCCGAAAGAAATCGTAATTCTGACATGTCGCAAGTTCTAGGTTGCCCGACTGAATCGTTAGGAGTGCTGGAATGCGTATATCGGCGATATGGTGTGCGGTGTTTCTTGCCCTGGCTGGCACAGGCTTGGCGCAAGCCGATGTGAAGATGAGCGGCTCCTTCGTGGCCGATGCCGCCTGTCCGGCGACGCAAGGCATCAAGAGTGGCAAGAACCCCGGCAATGTATCGACCGCTGCCGGGCAGAGCTACGATCTCTTGGCGGGCAACAAGGATGCGCCGACGCACTATCTCATCCGTGTGCCCGGCGCCGATCCGGAGCGCCGCTGGGTGAAGATCAGCTGCGGCCATGTCTCCGGCGGCAGCGCGGCGACCGTGCCGGCTGCGCCGGCCGACCAGGGCAAGGCGGCGGCCTCGGGAAAGCCCGAATATGTCTTCGCGCTGAGCTGGCAGCCGGCTTTTTGCGAAACCAAATCCAGCAAGCCCGAATGCCAGGCGCAGACGAAGACCGGTTTCGACGCGACGCATTTCACCTTGCATGGGCTGTGGCCGCAGCCGAACGGAAATTTCTATTGCCAGGTGCCGGCAAGCGACAAGGCCAACGACAATCCTGCTCACTGGAAGGAACTGCCGGCGGTCGATCTCGATGCGACTACGCGAGCCGAGCTTGACCAGGTGATGCCTGGCACGGCTTCCAAGCTCGAGCGGCATGAGTGGATCAAGCACGGCACCTGCTACGGCAAGAGCCAGCAGGAGTATTTTGCCGACGCCTTGAACCTGATGCGCGCGGTCAACGCTTCGCCGGTGCGCGACCTGTTCACCAAAAACGTCGGCAAGCAGCTGACCTCGGATGCGATCCGCAGCGCTTTCGACAGCGCTTTCGGCGCCGGGGCGGGTGAGCGGGTTCGTGTCTCCTGCCTTGTCGATCCTTCGAGCGGCAGACGGCTGATCGGCGAGTTGACGCTGGGCCTGACCGGTCCGATTGGTCCGAACAGTTCTTTGGGCGACCTGATGCTGGCCTCCGCGCCGACGACCAAGGCCGGTTGCCCCAAGGGTGGCGTCGACGCAGCAGGATTCCAGTAAGCGAGGCGGATTCAAGCATGGGCGGGTCGACAGTCGCTTTGCCGCGACGCGATGGTATGGTTTGAGCATTCGATGGGGGTGGCGATGAGTGGCATGACGAGCGGCGCGCTGGCGCGGCTGGCGTTCTGGGCCAGGGGCATGATCGCAATCCGGGACGGCCGCATGGAATGGCCGGGGTTTTCCTACACCGAGCCGGAATGGACGCGGATGCGAACACTCGCCGCGCCGATCGGCGCCGGCACCTACCAGCTGTTCACTTGGGTCAATGCCGCGATCTTCATCGCCATCACCGCGCTTGGCATTTTCTGCGTCTTCCTGCCGCTGGCAACACTTCTGTTTCCGGTGCCCGCCGAGACCAGCGCGCTCAAGTTTTCGCTGCTGCTGGCGGCCTGCGCGTTCCTGATCATCGGGCTCGGCCTGCCGATTTCGATGCGCCTTTCAAGCGCGCTCGTCGCCTCGAAAGCCATACGTGCAGCATTGGTCGCCGCACCTGGCGACGAGGCTCTTGCGGCAAAAGTGTCCTGGCAGATCAATCGCATCATGCTCGTCATGTGCGGCCTGCTGGTGCCGGGCATTCTTCTGTTCATTGCCTACGACATCAATGCCGGACCGATCATCACCGCGCTGAAATGGCTGGCGATCGCGCTGATGGCGGTTTCGGTCGCGATCGGCGCCTTGCAACGGAAAAAGCAGGGCTGATCGTCAGCTGCCAGAGGCCGCACGGCTCGCTGAAGACCTATCCGCCGATGCCCTGTTCTGAGCGATTCCATGCGTCGAGCCTGTCGGCGTTGGGTTCGCCGATGACACGGTCGCGTCCGGTCAGCTTGGCCTTGTAGAGGCGCTGGTCGGCAAGGGCAAAAAGATCGGCAAGGCGTTGCGTGCTGTCACTGACGGTGGAAACGCCGGCGCTGACGGTCAGGTCGAACTTTCTGGTGATAGCGGATGCCTTGACCGCGTGCCTGACGCTTTCGCCCAGCAACCTGGCGAGCGGATGCGGCCGGGCGCAGAGAATGGCGAATTCCTCGCCGCCGATCCGGAACACCTGGCCCTCGGCGCCCACAGTCTCGGTCAGCACCGTGGCAATGGTTTTCAGGACCTTGTCGCCCTCGGCATGGCCGAAGCGGTCGTTGATCGATTTGAAGTGGTCGACATCGATTATCAGCAGGCTGAGCGGCTTGGCCATGCGCAAACTGACCGCTACGGCGGTTTCGCCGTCGGTTTCGAAGCTGCCGCGATGCAAGAGGCCGGTGAGGCCGTCGCGACCGACATGCTTGACCAGCGCCTCATAGCGCTCGCGATAGGTCAGCGTGTCGAAGATGTCGGAAAGTCCGCGCGGCACCGCGATCTGCCGCGCTTCGAACCAGCGCAGATAGGCGACAAGCATCGCGCTGTAGGTCAGCGCTGCCGCCATCTTGGCGAACCAGCCGCCGAAGAAAACAGCAATCGGTGCTCCGGCGACGAAATGCAGCGCGGTGAAAAATCCCGCCTGGTCGAAGGTCAGCACGCAAGCGACGGAGATCAGGATGCGGGTGAAAAGCGCCTGGCGAAGATAACGCCCAAGCTTTTCATAAAGCAGGATGATCAGGATGGCGTCGATGAACAGCAGCGACGTGCCCCACACCATCAGCCAGCCCATCTCATCGATGAAGCCGATGTCCGGGAGCTTGCCGTCGGGAAGCGGCGAAATCGCATGCAGGCGCAGGATCAACACAAGCCCGATCATCAGCGCATTGCCGAGCAACAGGCCGTAGATCGGCTGCCGGACGGTGGCCGCGTCCTCCTTGATGTAAAGCAGCAGCAGCATCACCAGCTTGCCGGAAAACAGCACCGCGGAGCCCGGCGACACCATGCCGAAGGGCAAAGCGACATAGAAAACGCTGGCAAGGTAGGTTTCCAGGAAATGCATGACGCCAAGCGCACAGACGAAGACGCCAAGGCCGATGCGGTGCCTGAAACGGAAGAGCGAGACCATGACGCCGAAGTAGAGAATTGCTTCGGCAAGGAGCAGGAAACTGTTCAGCAATGCCGTCGATCCCGATCTCTGCGGAAATCGCCACGTGCCGGCGATTCCCATCCGATACCGTTTTGACGACGAATCCTTAACCGCTGCTTTCGCCCGGTCTGGTAGCGATCCGAAAACTTCGCTGGCAAGATGGGCGCTTCCAGCCTGGGGAAAGCTTCAAAGCGCCAAAAGCGATTGCCGTTCGGCACGGCATCGCCTACATAGCGCGCAACTTCCATCCATTCTGATCAAGGAAAAGCGCGCGTGGCACGCCAGTTCATCTATCACATGGCCGGCCTCAACAAGGCCTATGGCACCAAGAAGGTGCTCGAAAACATCCATCTCTCCTTCTATCCCGACGCCAAGATCGGCATCCTCGGCCCCAACGGCTCGGGCAAGTCGACGATCCTCAAGATCATGGCCGGGCTCGACAAGGAATGGAACGGCGAAGCGTGGCTGGCCGAAGGCGCCACCGTCGGCTATCTGGCGCAGGAGCCGGCGCTCGATCCGAAGAAGACCGTGTTCGAAAACATCATGGAAGGCGTTGCCGCCAAGACCGCCATCATCGAGCGCTACAACGAATTGATGATGAACTATTCCGACGAGACGGCCGACGAGTCGGCCAAGCTCCAGGACGAGATGGACCGGCTGAACCTGTGGGATCTCGAACAGCAGGTCGAGATGGCGATGGAAGCACTCGGCTGCCCGCCCAAGGATTCGGAAGTCACCAAGCTGTCGGGCGGCGAGCGCCGCCGCGTCGCGCTCTGCCAGCTGCTGCTGCGCCAGCCCGACCTGCTGCTGCTCGACGAGCCGACCAACCATCTCGACGCCGAAACGACGGCGTGGCTGGAAAAGCATCTGCGCGCCTATCCGGGCGCGGTGATGATCATCACCCACGATCGCTACTTCCTCGACAATGTCACCGGCTGGATCCTCGAGCTCGACCGCGGCCGCGGCATTCCCTATGAGGGCAACTACACCAAATACCTCGAAGCCAAGGCCAAGCGCCTCAAGCAGGAAGGCCGTGAGGACGACGCCCGCCAGCGCGCCATCGGCCGCGAGCGCGAGTGGATCCAGTCGAGCCCGAAGGCCCGCCAGACCAAGTCCAAGGCGCGTATCCAGGCGTTCCAGGATCTTCTGGATGCAGCCGACAAGCGGCGACCAAGCGATACGCAGATCGTCATTCCGCATGGCGAGCGGCTCGGCAATGTGGTGATCGAGGCCGAAGGCCTGTCGAAGGGTTTTGGCGATACGCTGTTGATCGACGGCCTGGAGTTCAAGCTGCCGCCCGGCGGCATCGTCGGCGTCATCGGTCCGAACGGCGCCGGCAAGACGACGCTGTTTCGCATGATCACCGGCCAGGAGAAGCCCGATGGCGGCTCGGTCCGCATCGGCGAGACCGTCAAGCTTGGCTATGTCGACCAGAGCCGCGATGCGCTCGATCCGTCAAAGACGGTGTGGGAAGAGATTTCCGGCGGCGCCGAAGTGGTCAAGCTCGGCAAGTTCGAGGCCAACACGCGCGCCTATTGCGCGTCGTTCAACTTCCGTGGCGGCGACCAGCAGCAGAAGGTCGGCAACCTCTCCGGCGGCCAGCGCAACCGCGTGCATCTGGCAAAGATGCTGAAGACCGGCGGCAATGTGCTGCTGCTCGACGAACCGACCAACGATCTCGATACCGAAACGCTGGCCGCACTCGAAGACGCGCTGGAAAATTTTGGCGGCTGCGCCGTCATCATCTCGCACGATCGCATGTTCCTCGACCGCCTGGCGACGCATATCCTCGCCTTCGAAGGCGACAGCCATGTCGAATGGTTCGAGGGCAATTTCGAGGATTACGAGCAGGACAAGATCCGCCGCCTCGGCCCGGATGCCGTCAATCCGCACCGCATGACGTATAAGAGGCTGACGCGGTAAGGCACTGATTTGGGGGCGGGTTCTCGAATGATTTGAGGAGCTGAAATGGCTGATTGGTCCGCCGCCCAATATCTGAAGTTCGAGGATGAGCGCACGCGGCCGGCGCGCGATCTGGTGGCGCAGGTGCCGGTGGATTTTCCGCGCCGGGTCGTCGATATCGGCTGCGGGCCGGGCAATTCGACCGAATTGCTGGTCGAGCGCTGGCCGGATGCGCAGGTGAGCGGCTTCGACACCTCGCCAGACATGATCGAAAAGGCAAGGGCGCGCCTGCCGAGCGTTACCTTCGATCTGGCTGATGCGTCCGAGTGGCAGCCGGCCGAGCCGGTCAATGTGATCTTCGCCAATGCGGTGTTCCAGTGGCTGCCGGAGCATCCCGCGGTCTTTCAGCGGCTGATGGGTTTTTTGGCGCCGGGCGGCGCGCTCGCCATCCAGATGCCGGACAATCTCGGCGAGCCCTCGCACCAGCTGATGCGCGAGACGGCGGCCGAAATGCCGTTCGCCGGGAAGATGGCCGGTGCGGCACGCGGGCCGCTGCCGCCGGTGTCGTTTTACTATGATTTGTTGTCGCCATTCTCCGAACGGCTCGATATCTGGCACACCGCCTACAACCATCCGCTGGCCGATGCCGAGGCCATCGTCGAATGGGTGAAGGCCACAGGGCTGAAGCCGTTCCTCGATCCGCTTGAAACGGACGAGCGCAAGATGTTCCTCGAAGCCTACACGGCGAAGATCGCCAAAGCCTATCCGAAGACGGCGAACGGCAAGGCGCTGCTGCGCTTTCCCCGGCTCTTCATTGTTGCCAAGCAGGCCGCTTAGAAACGATTAGCTACGCCGGGCCGGGACGCTTGACCCGATTTCGCCACCATGCGCATTTCGTCGCTTCGAGATCGCGATCAATTGCCGCGCGGCAGGAGGTGGATGATGACACTGAGCAAAATACTTCTCGGCGGCAGCGTATGCGTGACTGCCATGCTAGCTTTCTCGATGTCGGCTGAAGCCAAGCGGGCGCGCTGCTTCACCAGCGACGATGGCTATTTCTCCTGCAACTACAGGGCGGTGGACAGCACCGGCAGTTTCCGCATTTCGGCGCCGGGATATCCGACCTATGTGCTTGAAGTCGACGGACCGGGCTTTGCCTATGGCTATATCAATCTCGGCCGCCGCAATGTGCCGCTGCCGGGGCAATTCGTGCGCAGCCGCGACGACGGCGCGTGCTGGAACAATCCGCAGACCAACACCAAGCTCTGCGCCTGGTGAGGTTCAGCCGACATTTGGTTTGAGTTGGCGTAGACCGCCGGGGTGAGAAAAGTGTTGCGCCGGGCATTTTCGACGCCCACATGAAGCCGCAACGCCTGCGCATGGGACGGACTGGAAATGCATCGCGTCATCATCAGCGGCATCGGCGTCGAAATCCCCGAACCCAAGATCACCAATGAAGAACTGGTCGACAGCTTCAATGCCTGGGTCGACATCGAAAATGCGCGCCGCGAGGGCACCGATGAGCCGCCGCTCTCGAAATCGGACAGCGCCTTCATCGTCCATGCCTCGGGCGTCCAGACCCGGCATGTGATCGAGCGGGAAGGCATTCTCGACCCGACGCGTATGACGCCACGCATTCCGGCGCGGCCCGACGATGCACTGTCGCTGGAGGCCGAGTTCGGCATTGCCTCGGCACGGAAAGCGCTCGACCATGCCGGGCTGAAGGCTGCGGGTATCGATCTGGTGATCTGCTCGGCCTCGCATCACCAGCGGCCCTATCCGGCGATCGCCATCGAGATGCAGGAAGCGCTGGGCACAAAGGGTGCCGGCTTCGACATGGGGCTCGGCTGCTCGTCGGCGGCAGCGGCCTTGCACATCGCGGTCAATCTGGTGCGGGCAGGGGCGCACAAACGGGTGCTGATAACGACGCCCGAAATCATCACCGGCCATCTCAATTTCCGCGACCGGCAGACGCATTTCATCTTCGGCGATGCTTCGGTGTCGATGGTCGTCGAAGGGCTCGCCAAGGGCGAGAGGCGGCCGGGCCGTTTCGAGGTTCTGGACACGCGCACCTGGACGCAGATGTCCAACAACATCCGCACCAATCTCGGCTATCACACCCGCACCGCCCAGGACGATCCCTATATGATCAACCTGGAGGGCAATCTGATCAAACAGGTCGGCAACAAGGTGTTCAAGGAAGTCACCGTTGCCGGGCACAAATTCATCGTCGAATTCTTGGGCGAGCACGGGCTGACACCGCAAGCCATCCGGCGCTTCTGGCTACATCAGGCCAATGCCCGCATGAACGCCATGATCCTGAAACTGGCCTTCGGCCATGAGGTCGACCACGACCGCGCGCCGATGGTGCTGGAGCGGCTCGGCAACACCGCTGGCGCTGGCGCCATCATTGCGCTCTCGGAGAACCACGCCGACATGAAGCCCGGCGATTTCGGCTTGATCTGCGCGTTTGGCGCGGGGTATTCTATTGGCGGCGCGTTGCTGAGAATGCTCTAAGCAGGTCGATATTCAGCCAGCCTGCAGACGGCGGCGCCCCGCGCTTCTGTCCGCTTCGTCAGGGTTCTCGACCAGCCTGGTCGCTTCGCGCCCGTCCTCCACTCCCCATTCCGCCTAACCTCAACACACCCTGTGTTCGGGAGTGTCTCGGTTTGAAATCAACACAGATCTCGCTCTAGAAAACGGAGGTTTCCAATGCTTGACGCCCGATGCAGTTGCGGCAATCTCACCCTGACGCTTCCACAAGCATCAGAACTGGTTATCGCCTGTCATTGTCTCGACTGCCAACGCAGAACCGGCGCGCCATTTGGCGTCGGCGCTTTTTATCCGGCCGACGCCGTGGCCATTTCCGGAACCGCTAAAGAGTTCACCCGCGATGCGGCCAGCGGCGGCAAGGTCCACAGCTACTTTTGTCCAAACTGCGGCTCAACGGTCTATTGGAAGGCCGACAGGCTGCCGTCGCTGATCGGCGTTGCCGTCGGCGCGCTGGCAGACCCCAAATACCCGTCGCCCGTCAGATCGGTTTTTGAGCAGTCGAAACATGATTGGCTTCAAATTGACGGGGCCGTCGAACACTTCCAGCAAAGCAGTGTGGCAAGGAATTCAAACTGAGCTGGCGTCCGCGCGTTTTGCCGCGTCAGGCCGGCGCGAACGGCACCAGCATCGGCACCCGCCTGGCATAGTCGTCATAGGCTGTTCCGAGCTCGCCGCGCAGGAAGCGCTCCTCAAGCCTTGCCTTCATAACGATACCAATGGTGAGAAGGGCAGCGCCGGCGACGCCCCAGACCGTGCCTTTCGCCACCATGGTGGCGAGGATCGCCAACAGCAGCCCGGTGTAGATCGGGTGACGGACGAGGCCGTAGGGACCGGTATCGACGACACGATGCTCGGCCTTGGCTGTGACCGTGCCCGACCACAGCCGGCCGAGATGCAAGCGCGCCCACCAGCAGAAGGCGAGGCCGATTGCAATCAGCGCGACGCAGATCCAAGCTTCGGCCCGGTCCGGGGTCCAGAGGCGAAGCCATCCGGCATAATTGTGTGCCGGAATGAAGAACAGAATGGTGCCGATCACCAGCACGGCCCGGTAAGGCGCCTCGGCGCGAAAACCAGCGCGCTTCTCGACCCGGTCGGACCAGAAAGCGGCAGCTATCCATGACGCCGCCCAGATCAGCCAAACCAGCACAATTGCCGAACCGGGGCGCATAGAGACCTCCAAAGACCTGTCTCACCATGAAGCCTGCGCAGCACGGCGGCAATGCGGCGCCATACGGAACTGGTTCAGGTAAGAAGATCGTGATCCGCGCTCAGCCGCCGGAGAACATCCACTGCACGCCAAAGGCGTCGACGAGCATGCCGAAGCTGGTTCCCCAATATTGTCGCGCCAGGGGCACCGTGATCCGGCCGCCTGCCGCCATGCGGCTGAAAAGCTCCTGCATCGCGGCCAGGTCGTCGAACTCCAGCATCATGGCGGAGCCTTTCATCGGCTCCGCATCGTCATTGTCTGAGGCATGAAACAGCACACCCGGACCTTCGAATCGCGCGTGCAGAACTTTTCCGCGCATGGCTTCGGTCCGCACCGGCATGTTGTTGTCGCCCCAGCGCAGCAGGATCGTTGCCCGGCCGAGGCCGCACTGTTCATAGAAGGCCAGTGCCGGCTCGCAATCCGTGGTGAAGAACAGCGAAGGGGAGAGCCGCATCACATCGCTGCGGCGGTCGCAGCGGCGATCAGCGCGTCGCCCGAGTATTGCCTGTTGCCGATGCCCCAGCCGCCGTCCGGTGCGTTGACGATGTTGATCCAGGTGTCTTCAGGCTTGTGATCCGGCACGCAGAGTTCGGCGACAATCCCTGCGGCAGCTGTGATGAAGGCGCTTCGGGCTTCGATTGAGCTGAGGCCGATGTTCGGCAGCTTCAACTCGACCATGACGACGGGCCGATTGGCGCCACCGGCGTAGATGTGACGAAGCGGCAGGACATGGACGGTGCCGCCGACGATCGCGGTGAAGAATGAATTGCCGGTGGCGCCGGAGGCTTCGATGAGAGCAGCGCTGAGGCGCGGCAGGATTTCGCGTTCTCCGGCTGGCGTCAGTACGCCTTCCGGTGCGGTCACGGTGATTGGCATTCGGGTCTCTCCTCCATTTGAACGACATGGCCCTGGTGAAGCTCTCTTGCCATGTTTCATATCAATCGATACGTTATAGCTGGAGAGCCGTCAACAGGTTTCGTATCGATCGCTATGAATAATTTTGAAAAGTCCCGCAGTGGCCGACCACGTGCGTTCGATCCCGACCGGGCGCTCGATGCGGCGATGCATCTGTTCTGGGAGCATGGCTATGAAGCGACGTCGCTGGCCATGCTGCGCGAGGCGATGGGGCTGACGCCGCCGCAGATCTACAGTGCCTTCACCGACAAGGAGACATTGTTCCGCAAGGCGCTCGCGCGCTACCACCAGACCGAGATAGGCTTTGCGCTGGAGGCGCTGAGCGCGCCGGTCTCGACGCAGGAAGCGGTCCGGCGGTTGCTGCTCGGCGCGGCGGAGGCGTATTCCAGGCCGGGCAAGCCTGGCGGCTGCCTGTTTGTCCGCGGCGCGCTTGCTGCCTCGCCGCAGGCGCAGAACATTGCGGATGAACTCAGAAACTTCCGCAAGGCGAGCGAAGCGGCGATTGCGGAGCGGCTGGCGATGGGGCGGGCAAAGGGCGATCTGCCGGAAAACCTCTCCGTCGAGGGGTTCGCCAAATATCTGGCCGGCGTCATGAATGGCATGTCGATCCAGGCGCGAGACGGTGCTTCGACCGAAGAGTTGCGCAGTTTGGCCCGAACCGCTCTTGCGGCGTGGCCGGTGGAGGGGCAAAACCAAGGCGCATCATCCAAGGAATGAAGCCATGCTGGATCTGTTTCCGGAAGCTGAAAAGCCGGTCGAAATCATCCCGGGGCGAAAGCTCGCCGCCAAAGTCTCCGCCCTCTACGTCGCGCCATTGGATCACTTTGAGACGCGTCCGGTGGAGGAATTGCAGCTTGGCTTCGACGGCATATCAGGCGATTTCCACGCCGGCGCGACGCGACGCTCGGGCGGGCGCGAGCCCTGGTATCCACGCGGCACCGAAATGCGCAACGAGCGGCAGCTGTCGATAGTGGCGGCCGACGAGCTGGCGATCGTAGCCGAACGCATGGGACTGGCGGAGATCAAGCCGGAGTGGATCGGCGCCAATCTCGTGATCGAAGGGGTGCCGAACCTCTCCATGCTGCCTTCAGGCACGCTGCTGTTCTTTAGAGGTGGCGTCACCATCAAGGTCGACGCGCAGAACGGGCCATGCCGCATCGCCGGCCGATCGATCGCCGAAAATGCGGGAATGGCAGACGTCGAAGCCGGTGCGCTGCTCTTTCCCAAATCCGCCAAGCGGCTGCGCGGTCTCGTCGCCTGGGTCGAGAAGCCAGGTATGATCACTAACGGCGAGGAGATCTCCGTGCGCGTGCCGGAGCAGTGGATCTATCAGGCTTAGCAGGGCAGGGGCTACGCCGCCTGGGCGGCGTAGCGACATTGCCTCAGGCGGCCTTGCGGTTCTTCTTCGCGCCCTGCGCCATGTCGGAGACATGATCCCACTTTTCCCAGGTGGCGATGCGATTGGCGTATTCCTGCTTGGTCATTGGCAGGCCACCATCGCCGAAGAACACGCGGAGCGGCGGCTCGGCGGCGTCGACGATGGCCAGCATTGCCGGACCGGTGGCCTCGGGATCGCCGGCGACCGAATTGGCGCGGCGCTCGGCCATCTTGGCGCGGGCGGGCGCGTAGGCCTCGATCGGTTTGGAAACTTTGGCCGAGGCGCCGGACCAGTCGGTGGAAAAACCACCGGGCTCGACCAGCGTGACGTGGATGCCGAATTCCGCGACTTCGATGTTGAGCGACTGGCTGAAGGCTTCCAGCGCCCATTTCGAAGCGTGGTAGAGGCCAAGCGAGGCAAAGGCGTTGACGCCGCCGATCGACGAAATCTGGATGATGTGGCCGGAACGTTGCGCCCGCATGATCGGCAGCGCAGCCTGGGTAACCCACAGCGCGCCGAACACGTTGGTTTCGATCTGGTCGCGGGCTTCCTGTTCGCTGACTTCCTCGATGGCGCCGAAATGGCCGTAGCCGGCATTGTTGATGACGACGTCGAGCCGGCCAAAGCGTTTGTGCGCCTCGGCAATCGCGGCATCGACAGCCGCCTTGTCGGTGACGTCGAGCTTTATCGCGGCGATCCTGTCGCCATATTTTTCGATCAGATCGGAAAGCGTTCCGGTGTCACGGGCCGTTGCCGCGACCCGGTCGCCACGGGCGAGTGCCGCTTCCGCCCAGACGCGGCCAAAACCTTTCGACGATCCGGTAATAAACCAAACCTTGCTTGTCATGATCCACCAATTCTCAATGATCTAGAGTTCTTGCCTGACCATGATGTTTTCCAAAAACCGGATTCCACTTTTTGGGATCATGGTCTAAACGGAGGCTTCTCCGTTTCGCTCATATATGAAGCGACGTCAGAGCATCCAAGATCGACGCACATTTTGTTGATGTGGGGCGGGCAAGGCGTCTGGCAAGGGATCGGTCAGGGGTAGTGTACCTGGCTCGACCAGGTAGGGTCGTCATGCTTCTGCCAATAGAGCGCCATCAGTCGGCTGGTGATCGCGCCGACCTTGCCGTCCGCCACCGGGGCGTCGTCGATGACCGTGACCGGCATGATGCCGCCGGCGGTCGAGGTGATGAAGACCTCATCGGCCTGATGCAGCGCGGCGACGCTGACGTCGGCCGCGGTGGCGGCAAGTCCAGCTTCGGCGCAGAGGTCGAAGACAGTGCGCCTTGTGATGCCGGGCAGCACGCCGACGGCCGGCGTCAACAGTCTGCCGTCCTTGACGCAAAAGACGTTGAAGCCTGGGCCTTCGGCGACATTGCCGTTGAAATCGAGGAGCAGCGCCGTCTCGGCGCCATGGTCGTAGGCGTCGTAGAGGCCGCGCACCAGATCGAGCCAGTGATAGTTCTTGATCGCCGGGTCGATCGAGGCCGGCGGAATACGCACCTTGTCGCTGATGGCAACACGCAGGCCGCGCTGCAACTGCTCGGCATTGGCGACCGAACCGAAGGGGACGGCGAAGGCCATGAAGCGGTTGACCGCCTGGCGCGGGTCGCGGCTGAAGGCCGGCGAGGCGCCGCGCGTGCACAGCATCTCGACATAGGCGGCGCGATGGCCCGACAGCGCCACGCAATTGTGCAGGATTTCGCTGACGCCATCGCGGTCGAACGGGATCGTCATGCGCAGTTTTTGCAAGCCGCCGAAGAAGCGTTCGAGATGCAGGTCGAGACGAAAGAAACGGCCATCCCAGACATGCACCGTGTCGTAGGTGGCATCGGAATGCAGAAAGCCCCAATCCAGCACCGAGATCTTGGCTTGCGACATCGGCAAATACTGGCCGTCGAGGAAGGCGACGCCGTCGGGATAGGCGTGCGGATCGATGTGACGTTCGGAAAGCGGCGGCAGCGGGTCTGCGGCTGGCACTGCAATGTTCTGGCTCATGACGATCTTCCCTTGCCGTCGCTCAACGCGCCCCGATCAGGCTATTCGCATCTGGCGGAAGGCATAGAGCCACCCGCATTGCGCTGGTTGTCCTTCAATGGCGATCTGGCAATGACGATCTGGCTGATGCATTGGGATTGGCCTACAATTCTCGGGCGAACGTAGCCGGAGGGGGACGAGGGCATGCAAGCGGGATTTCGAGCCATCATCTTGGCAATGGGGGTCTTCGTTGCCACTGGCGAAGCCTTTGCCCAGTGCGCACGAGAGGGCGAGGAACTGTGCCAAAGCGGCCAGACATACCGTTGCGAGAAAACGGGCAGCGAGCTAACGCCGATCTTCCAGAACCTGCCTTGCGTGGTCAATGTGCCGTCGCTGACCGGGACCTGGGTCGGCAGTGGCCATCAAAGCCCGGCCGGCGCCACCGGCGCCGACTGGTCGATCGCCATGACGATCAACGACAGCGGTGCGTCGATCGATTATCCGTCGCTCAGCTGCGGCGGATCGCTGGCCCAGATTTCCAGGGACGACACGTCCGCCGAATACCGCGAGAGCATTACCTATGGCCAGGACAAGTGCATCGATGGCGGCGCGATCACCGTCAGGTTTTTTAAGGGGAACCTGTCCTGGACCTGGGTTGGCCAGGCAGACGGCCAGCCCTATAACGCCGTCGCCGTCCTGACACGGAAATAGCGGCGCCTCGCGCTATTCTTCCTCGTCGTCGGAGTCGAGCAGACGCGTGGCGCGCCAGCGGGTCAGCACGATGTTGGTCTGTTCGATGACGAAGAAGCGCGCTGAGTCGCGGTCATAGCCCTCGGCCAGCAGCTTTTCGTAGTCGGTGTGCACATGGCGGATATGCGCCGTTGTCGCCAGCCAAACGGCAATGCTCGGCGGCAAGGTCTTCATATGCACCGAACCGGCGTCGGTGCGGATTTTCTCCATGTCGGCATAGGGCGCCAGCGGCAGAAGCGCTGTCAATGCCTTGGCGATGGCGCGGCGGCGGCCGGTCGGCGCGCTCACTGTTCACCGCGACTGGGTTCGTCGCGCCCGGCAATGGTCGCCTCGGCAAACGCATCGGTCGAGGCGAAATAGGGCTTGATGTCGATGACCGGCGTGCCGTCGAGCACATCGATGGCGTCGATATCGATGCGCCCGCTGTCGATGTCGACGGCGATCAGCCTGGCTATATGCAGCCCGACCGGGTTCGGCCGGGCAGGGGAGCGCAACGAGAAAACGCCTTTCGGTTCAGCCGCATGGCGGGGGTTTTGCACAATCAGAGTCCGCGGCGCGTGGTGCAACCACGATAGGATAACGATGTGGCTGGCGCGTTCCAAGGCAAGCAGGCCGGGACGATAGGGCGCCTCGATTGTGAGGAATGCCGCCCGTCCCGTTTCCCGCGCCGCGTTCATGTTCTTCGGGCAAGTCTCGCGCGAGGTCCATGGCGAGGCGATGCGGCCGATGAAGACGACATGGCCGTCTGGCGGCATGTCGGCCGGATCGGTTTCCAGAAGCTTTTCGCCAGTGCGGGTCTCGAACATGGTTTTCGCCTCTATCACATGTTCCCACCGATCGTGACCGAAAAGCGGTGCTTGAGCGTGGGGATCACGCCAGCGGCATTTTCTTGTCCAGCAGCGACATAGGTCTTGCAAGGCGGTGAAAATCGACATAAACATATGTTTATATCTTTTTCAAAGAGAATACGCCAATGCATGTCGCGCTCGATACGATGGTGGATACGTTAAAGGCGGCGGCCGAATCCAGCCGGCTGCGCATATTGGCGCTGCTGTCGCGTGGCGACCTCACGGTTTCCGATCTCACCGAAATCCTCGGCCAGTCGCAGCCGCGCGTGTCGCGCCACCTGAAGCTACTGCTCGAAGCCGGGCTGATCGGCCGCTACCAGGAGGGCTCGTGGGCCTTCTTCCGGCTGTCGGATACCGATTCGGCACGTGATTTCGTGCTGCGGCTCGTCTCCGGCATACGGGGCGCCGATCCGCAGGTCGAACGCGATCTCGAGCGGCTGGCGTCGGTCAAGCGCAAGCGGCAGGACCGCGCCGCCGAGTATTTTTCCGAAAACGCCGCCAGCTGGGACCACATCCGTTCGCTGCATGTGGCGGACCGTGCCGTCGAAGCCGCTCTCATCAAGCTCGTCGGCAAGCGGCCGTTCCAGTCGATGCTCGATCTCGGCACCGGCACCGGGCGGCTGCTCGAGATCTTTTCGCCGCTCTACCGGCGCGGCGTCGGCATCGACATGTCGCGCGAGATGCTGACTGTGGCGCGCGCCAATCTCGACAAGGCGGGCGTGTCGAACGCCCAGGTGCGGCAAGGCGATATTTTCGCACCGCCGGTCGAGCGCGACGCCTTCGATCTCGTCACCATCCATCAGGTGCTGCACTATCTTGACGATCCCGCCCGCGCCATCCGCGAGGCGGCGAGGCTGCTGCGGCCGGCCGGCCGGCTGGTGATCGTCGATTTCGCGCCGCATGCGCTGGAATTTCTTCGCGACCAGCACGCCCATATGCGGCTCGGCTTTTCCGACCGGCAGATCGCAGAGTGGTTTTCCGAGGCCGGGCTCGACCTTGAAGATGCCCAAGAGTTCGAACCGCGCGGCGGCAACGAGGCCAAGCTGACCGTAAAACTCTGGCTCGGCCGCGACCGCCGCATGCTGATCGCCGAGCCTTCCAATGACAGCCAACCCGCCCAAGCTTACCCGATGGGGGAAATCGCCTGATGAACCAGTTCCGCTTTTCCCGCCGTCCCGACATTGGCGACAAGGTCAGGGTGTCGTTCGAGTTCTTCCCGCCGAAGAATGATGAGATGGAAGCCAGGCTGTGGGACACCGTCACCCGGCTGGAGCCGCTGAAGCCGAAATTCGTCTCGGTGACCTATGGCGCCGGCGGCTCGACGCGCGAGCGCACGGCCCGCACGATCAGCCGCATTCTGAAGGAGACCAGCCTGACGCCGGCGGCGCACATGACTTGCGTCGATGCGGCGCGTCATGAGGTCGACGCCGTCATCCAGGAATTCGCCGACATGGGCGTGAAGCGCTTCGTCGCCTTGCGTGGCGATCCGGCAGAAGGCGTCGGCGCCGCCTACCGGCCGCACGCGGACGGCTATGCCAATGGCGCCGAGCTGGTCGGGGCACTGAAGAACGCCGGCGATTTCGACATTTCGGTCTCCGCCTATCCGGAAAAGCATCCGGAAAGCCCGGACTTCGCCACTGATATCGACATGCTGAAGCGCAAGGTCGACAATGGCGCGACGCGCGCGATCACCCAATTCTTCTTCGACAACGATCTTTATGAGCGCTATGTCGAGCGGGCGCGGCGGGCCGGCATCTACATCCCGATCGTGCCGGGCATATTGCCCGTGCACAATTTCACCCAGGTCGCCAATTTCTCGTCGCGCTGCGGCGCGCTGGTGCCGGCATGGCTGGCCGAGCGCTTCGAGGGGCTGCAGAAGGACCCGCAGACGCATGCGCTGGTGGCCTCCGCGGTGGCGGCCGAGCAGGTGCTCGACCTGGTCGAACGCGGCGTCGGCGATTTCCATTTCTACACGATGAACCGGGCCGATCTGGTGTTCGCCATCTGCCACATGATCGGCATCCGCTCGCATGAGGCGGAGACGGCGGGATCGGCGGCTGCTTAAGGCTCCGCTGCACCTCAAGAATGCAAAAAGGCCGGGTGAAAACCCGGCCTTTTCAATGATTTGGACTATTTAGTGCTGGTCTTCCCCCGCTCCAGCGGTCTTATGGAAGAAAGCCCATAATGAGGGCTCCGATGAATGCGAACGCAGCACAAATCATCAATGCGTTGATTGGCCTTGTCAGTCCCATGTCATAGCCTCCTCTTAAAGAGCTATTGACCGGAGTCTAGGGTCATTTGTGCAACAGGCAAGCGGAAAATATGCTGCATTGCGACGAAATTGTGGAATTTGCGACCTGCCATTTGCCGTTAAGCATTGAAACTCTTCGGCAAAAGCCGGCTTCAGACCTGTGAATAAAATGTGGCAAAGCCGCGGCCGAACGGCGGCATGACAGCGCTACCGTCGGCCGAACAGGCGGCCGTCGATGGTGACGAGACCGAACGCGATCAACGCCATGCCGCCGAGTTCGAACAGTTCGAGCCGTTCACCCAGGAACAGGAAACCGAGGAGGATGGCGCTGGCCGGCACGATGAGCGTGACCAGCGAGGCGTTGGTGGCGCCGGCCGAGGCAACGAGGTTGAAATAGAGGATGTAGGCGAAGGCGGTGGACAGCAGCGCCAGCGCAAACACCGCCGCCCATACCGGTGGCGAGGCCGAGAACAGTCCCGCCGGACCGTAGGTGAAGAGCACGACCGGGATCATAATGATGGTCGATGCCGTCAATTGTCCGGTGGCGATGACCGGCGAGGGCACGCCCTTGAAACGGCGGGCGACCATCAGGGCGACGGCATAGGACAGCGAGGCGCCGATCAGCGCGAATTTGGCCCAGACCGGGCCGCCGAGCCCGGCAAGCACGCCGGGGCCGATCATCACCGCGGTGCCGGCAATGCCGAGCACGATGCCGGCGACCTTGTTCCAGGACAGCTTTTCGTCGGATGTCAGCGCATTGGCGAGGATCAGCGTCCAGAACGGCGTCGTCGCATTGAGCACCGAGGCGACGCCGGCGCCAAGCTCGGTCTGGCCGGCAAAGATCAGCGAGAAGGGGATGATGTTGTTGGTCAGCGCCAGCAGAAAGAACAGGCCGGCATGCGGTAACGCAAGACGGAAGGAAGGGCCGCGCAGGCCCAGATAGAGCTGAAGCGCTATTGCCGCGATGGCGACACGAAACAACACCAGCACAAGCGGGTGCAACTCGCCAACCGCGATGCGGGCAAAGAAGAACGAGCCGCCCCAGATGGCGCCAAGCAGCAGGAGCTGCGCCCAGTCCTTGAGCACCATCGGCCCGCGTGCTGTGGGCGTTGTCGTCGCTATTGCCATGTGGTCCTCCCAGACGGGTCCGAATGCCAGCCAGTCAGGCTGAAGCGATAAAGACTTCGATGACAAGAGCCACCCGAAACCTGATCGCTGGCGTAGCATTCCCCAGAACTGGCGTAGTGCCGCCGCGTCAGGAGCGCGAGACACAGAATTGTTTTCATTAGCCGCTAGCTTGGATTAATTGTGCGCAGCCCCTGATTGAGGATTCGTCCATGCAGCGATTCGAAAATGCCCGCGAGGCGGCACTGGCGCTTCGTCCCGACGATCCGATCTACTGCTTCCGCCCGCAGGTGCTGCAGGCGGACGCCAGGCAATTCATGGGCATGTTTCCCGGCAAGACCGCCTATGCGGTCAAGACCAATGGCGAACAGATCGTGCTAAAGGCGCTGGTCGAGGCCGGCGTCACCGCCTTCGATGTCGCCTCGCCGGGCGAGTTCGCCGCCGTGCGCGCCGTCTCGCCCGATGCCGAGATGCTCTACATGCATCCGGTCAAGGCGCAGTCGGACATCAAGCTGGCGCTGGAGAAATACGGTATCCGCGTCATCTCGCTCGACCATGAGGACGAGATCACCAAACTGACCAGGGTGGTGCGGGCGCTCGACATCGATCCGGGTGCCATCAGCGTCTTCGTGCGCATCCAGACCAAAGGCTCGGCCGCCTACGAACTGTCGAAGAAATTCGGCGCCGGCCCGGCCTATGCGGTGGAACTCGCCGAGCGGCTCAACCGCACCGGCTACAAGGTCGGCCTGTGCTTCCATGTCGGCAGCCAGATCGAGGACCCCGACACGTTCGAGCGGGCGCTGGCCTCGGCCGACTGGGTGCGCAACCGCGTCTCCTTCGACATTGCCGGGCTCGATGTCGGTGGCGGCTTTCCGGCCGAGTACGGCCACGACCCCAACCGCAAGCAGATCGAGATGCCGTCGATCGGCCAGATCATGTCGCGGCTGGCGGGCGACATAAAGGAATACCAGTTCGACCAGATGCCGCTGGTGGCGGAGCCCGGCCGGGTGATCGTGGCGCGCTGCCTGTCGCTGATCGTGCGCGTGCTGCTGCGCAAGGGCAAGCGGCTTTACATCAATGACGGCATCTGGGCATCGCTGTCGGATTCATGGACCGGCAAGATCACACTGCCGGCCCGCTTCATTCCCGACCCGGCGATCCGCTCGCGCAATGGCGAGGAGAAGAACATCGTGCCGTTCAAGGTGTGCGGCGCGACCTGCGATTCCGTCGACATCCTGTCGCGGCCTTTCTGGCTGCCGGAAACCGTCGACACCGGCGACTGGATCGAGATCGGCCATATCGGCGCCTATTCGCTGTCGCTCAGAACCCGCTTCAACGGCTTTTATCCCGACACCTTCGTCGAGGTGACGACGCCCTTCGACGAAGGCGATGCGCCGCAAGGGTTTGCGAGTTTGGAGACGATGGCGGATTAGGGATTCTTCCTTTCTCCCCCTGCGGGAGAAGGGAAGAGGCGCTACAGCCTAGCCAACAGCTCCGGCGTCGGCCAGCCATCGACCGGCAGGCCTAGCCGCATCTGTTCCTTGCGGATGGCTTCGCGGGTGTTGGTGCCCAGGATGCCGTCGACCGTGCCGACGTCGTAGCCTTTGGCCTCGAGCTTGGTCTGCAGTTCCTTCATCTGGTCGCCGTTGAGGCCGGTTTCCGGATTGCGCGGGTCGAACTGCTTTGCCCCTGCCAGCCGGGCGGCGAGGTTGGCGGCGGTGAGCGCGTAGGTGAAGGACTGGTTCCACTCGAGATAAACATCGAAATTGTCATAGGCGAGGAAGGCGGGGCCCTTGCGGCCCATAGGCAGGGCCAGGCCGGCCTTCAGGCCGTTGTCGATAAGCGGCGTGCCGTCGGGATTGGTGACGCCCCACTGCGCCCACTGCGACAGCGGCAGCTTGTTGGTGCGGCCGGTCTGGCCCCACGGCATGTCTTCGGGGACGCGCACCTCCTCGATCCAGGGCTGGTCACGTTTCCAGCCGCGCGACAGAATCTTGCTGGCGGTGGTCATGATGACATCGGGCGCGCTGCCGCGCAGGTCGACGATCCCGTCGCCGTCGCCGTCGACGCCGCGGGCCAGATAGTCGGACGGCAGCATCTGCGTCTGGCCGATTTCGCCGGCCCAGGCGCCCTTGACGTCGGCCGGCACGACGCCGTGGTCGATCAGCGTCAGCAGCGGCACGATCTGCGGCCGGAACAGTTCGGGGCGGCGGCAGTCATGCGACAGCGTGACCAGCGCATCCAGCGTGTGGAAGTCACCTTGCACGGTGCCGAAGTCGGTTTCCAACGCCCAGAAGGCGGCGATGATCGGCGCCTGGACGCCGAACTGCTGGTCGGCGCGGGCAAAGACATCGGCGTATTTCTTCAGCTTGGCCGCGCCCTGCTTCAGCCGGTAGGGCGCAATCATGCGGTTGGAGAATTCGATGAAGGTCTGGGAAAAGACGCCTTGGGCACGGTCGCGCGCCAGCACCTTGTCATCGATAACAGCGGCTTCCAGGGCGTCGAGACCGGCAGCACCGACGCCGGCCGCCTTGGCTTCCACCGCCACGCCTTGCTTCCACGCCTCGAAATCGCCGCCGCATTGCTGCGCCTGCGACGGCAGGGCCGAGGCCGTCAGCAACAGCGCCGAGAGAATTTCAAAGCGCAGTCGCATCGCCATCCTTTCGAGACAAGATCACCAGCGGTTGTAGACGTGGGTTGTTGGCTGTCGAAAAGCAGGCGGGAGCGCCGGTGTCAACGGTTGTTCTGCCGCAGCCACTTGTTTCGGGCGGCTTCGCTGCCGTTGCACCGGTGTCAACGGTTCTTCTGCCGCAGCCCCTTTTTGAAGGTGGTGCTGCCGTTGAACCCGGTGTCAACGGGTGTTCTGCCGCAGCCACTTGTTCCAGGCGGCTTCCGAGCCGTTGAAAACGTTGATGTCGGTCTTGCCGGTCATGCCCGGAACGATGCCGGTTCCGGTGTATTGCCAGAAAGTGAAGGGGTGGCTGCCGTATTTTTGGCGCGGATGGCCGGCGACGGAGCGCAGCCAGTAGGGATAGCCGCGAAAGGTCGACAGGTCGTTGTCGTCGAAGAAGTCGACCGAAGTGTAGATGATCGGCTTCTTGCCATAGTGCCTTTCGACGATTTCGAGGAAGGTGGTCATCTCAGCGCGCACCGTGGCCGAGTCCGGGCGCAACCGGCAGGTCGGCGATTTCGGGTTCCATTCCATGTCGAGAACCGGCGGCATCGCCGAACGGTCAACGGGCACGTTCTCGATGAACCAGCGCGCCTGCGTGGCGGCGGGCGTGCAGAAATAGAAGAAATGATAGGCCGCGCGCGGAATCCCGTTGGCTTTCGTGCGCGCCCAATGCTCGTTGAAATACTCGTCGAAGCGGTCGCCGCCTTCGGTCGCCTTGATGAAGGCGAAGGAAATGCCGCTGGCCTTGGCCGCCGGCCAGTCGACCGAGGTCTGGTATTTGGAAACGTCGGTGCCGTGAACGGCATAGTTCCACGGCGCGCCGCTGTCCCATTCATGCGGCTTGGAATCGTCGAAGCGCGGGGCTCTCACCGCAACCGTCGGGCTGCTGGACGAGGACATGACCGGCACGAGGTCGCCGACGGTCGAGCATGCAGCCAGCAGCGTCAACGTGATGAGGGCCGCGAAACGGCGCATCGCATCTTCCGAGCCGGAATCAGCCGGTCGCTGTTGGGTTGTTGTTGCGGTGGCCCCACGGTGCCTTGGTCGACACGGACCAGCCCTCAGACGATCGCCCCACAGCATCGCCCGATTCTCCAGTGATCGCCGATCATGGTTGATAACAGGTTGACGGCGCTCGACAAGAACCCCGATTTTGCCGAAGCAATGGCGGCAAATCGATGACATAAATCGAGCCGGAAACCATTGGGCAGCCGAAAAGCGGGGACGGAAAAGATGCGGATGGTCGTAAAAGTCGTCAAATGGCTGCTCGGTCTGGTCGTGCTGGCGATCGCTGCGCTGTTTGCCTGGCTCTATCTGGCGCCGCCGGAACTGATCCGCGTCGGCTCGGGCTATTCGGCCAAGATCGTCTGCTCGAACGTCTTTATCGCCGGACGCGATGCCAACGATGTGTTGGCCGTCGATGTCCAGGCGCCTGGTCACCCGTTGCTCAGGCTGATGCGGGTGTCTGTGGACAAGAATAGGGGGACGGTCTCGGCGGGCCTGTTCGGCGTGCTCGGCAAGGGCATTGCGGTTTCCCGCGATGGTCTCGGCTGTGCCTCGGTTCCCGACGGAAACGTTACCAAGGCGCGGCGGACATCGATCCATGTCGAACCGGCCGCCAAAAAGCAGGACGTCTTGTGGCCGGAGGGCGAGCGGGTCGACAGCTCACAGGATCCCGAGGTGGCCAAAATTCTCGACGATCCGGGCGAGACGGGCACCGGGATGCGGGCCGTGGTGGTGGTGAAAAACGGTCATATCGTTGCCGAGCGCTATGGCGACGGTTTTTCGCAAAAGACGCCGCTGCTCGGCTGGTCGATGACCAAGACGGTGAATGCGGCGATCGTCGGCACGCTGGTCAAGGACGGCAAGATGACTGTCACCGACAAGGGGCTGTTCGCGCCCTGGAAGGCAGATGGCCGCGCCGCTATCAGCCTTGCCGACATGATGGCGATGTCGAGCGGGCTGGAGTTCAACGAGGACTATGGCGACGTCGCCGACGTCACACGCATGCTCTATCTCGAACCTGACATGTCGGGGTTCGCCGAATCCAAGCCGCTCGCCGGCGAGGTCGGCAAGGTGTTCTCCTATTCCAGCGGTACGGCGGTGATGCTGTCGCGGCTGTGGCAGGACGCGATCGGCGACAAGGACAAGGCGCTGGCCTGGCCAGGAAAGGCGCTGTTCGAGCCGCTCGGCATGCACAGCGCCGTGCTGGAAACCGACGAGCAGGGCACATTCGTCGGCTCATCCTACTTCTACGCCACGGCGCATGACTGGGCGCGCTTCGGTCAGTTCCTGCTGCAGGGCGGGGTCTGGAACGGCAACGAAATCCTGCCGGCCGGCTTCGTCGACTGGATGCGGGAGCCGGCGCTGGCCTCTAAAGTCTACGGCAAGGGCCAGCTTTGGATCGAGGGCCCGGGCGATGAGGAAAGCCCCGGCGCCGGAATTGCCTCAGGCCTGCCCAAGGATACCTACTGGATGGAGGGCCATGATGGGCAGACGGTTGCCATCATCCCGTCCGAGCAGCTGGTGGTGGTGCGGCTGGGGCTGACGCCGGCCAAGCTCGGCTACCGGCCGCAGACGATGGTGGCGGCGCTGGTCAAAGCGCTACACTAGCACGCGATTTAGTGGGTCATGATCCTAGCAGGCGTTGACCTGTCTGCAGGACCAGCCTCCGCCATCGGTATCGTGGCAATCTTCATAGCTGCCGTAGCACGTGTTTGTTGAATTGCGATACCAGGGATAACCGCCAGGACAGCAGACATCCTGCTGTGCAGTCTGAAGAAATTGGTTTGTCTGCCGGCTTTGTTGTTCGGTATTGCTAGGGTATGAAATATTCAACCTGGTTGGCACATCCAGGCTCGAGTTGCTCATTGCAGACGAGCTCAAGAAAATCATGCAAGCAGCTAACGAAAAGAGTCCCCGCGCACTCATGTTCTCCTCCTTGAGGGAAATAGAGACGGGGCCGATGTACCACTTTTCAGGCGTTGCGTCGATTGTCCTGGACAGCCGCCCAGGCCTCAACCGGCGCTGCCCTGGTTGCTTGCGCGCCCAATGACAGCGAGCCACGTATAGCCACGATAAAGCTTTTGGAATCGGAGGCTTGCACCGATTCTTGCAGAGTCCGATTCGAGAACCTCGCGCAACGTTTCGCGCGGCGCGACATGGAACTTCCGGAGCCAGCCGCGCAGCAGTGAGCGGAACCAGCGTGGCAAGCCTTCCTGCTGGCCGAAGTCGACGACATGCAGCTCGCCGCCGGGCGCGAGCGCGGCGAGCGCTGCGGACACCGTCTTCTCCCAGCCGGGAATCATCGACAGCGAATACGAGACGAAAATGCGGTCGAAGCGCTCGAGGCCGAACAGAGCCTTCGCATTGAAATCGGTGGCGTCGCCGCGTGCCAGCACAACAGCACCGGACAGGCCTTCGCGGGCAATGGCAGCGCCGGCTGTCTCCAGCATCTCGGCCGAAATATCGAGGCCGAAGAAGCGGGCGTCGGGGTAGCGGCGGGCGGCGAGGATGATGTTGCGGCCCGTGCCGCAGCCGAGTTCCAGCACCGTGCCACCGGCAGGCACCTCCAGCCCTGATATCATCTGGTCACGGCCGAGCAGATAGTATTTGCGGGTCAGGTCGTAGATGTGGCGCTGCCAGCGGTAGACGCCGTCCATCAGCTCGGCATGGCTGGCCGGCAACTCGGTGGTACTCATGCCGTCTGCTTCACATAGAGATGGAAGCCGCCATAGATAGCTGAGCGGTCGCGCGCCGAAAACTCGCGTGAGGCCTCGTCCTCATAGCGCCACTGATCAAGCAGCGAATTCGAGACGCGGCCGGGCAACAGGCTGGGTTCGGCGGCGGTGCGGAAGATGACACGCGCTCCGGTGGACGCGGTGCGGGTGATTTCTGCCCACAGCGCATTGAGCTGGTCGTCTGTCATCCAGTCCTGCGCGTCGAGCAGGACGAAGCGGTCGACGGAACCGGCGTCCTTGCCGGCCAGGAACTCGATCAGATTGGCGTGGTGGATGGCAACGCCATCGATGTTGTTGCGGATCGTCTTGTAGTTGCGCTCTTCGAGGTAGGCGGGCAGGGCGGCTTCACCGGGGTTCGGGTAGCGGCGGGCAAAAGCCTGCCAGGCGAAATAGTTCTTCTCCAGCGGAAAGTCGCAAGCCAGCTTTTCGAGCCGGGCTTTCAGCACGCTGGCCATGCTGCCGTCGCCCGAGGTGATCAGTGAATCATATTGCGCCGGCGGAATGCCGAGGCCGAACAGCGAGGCTTTGCGCGACGTCGCCCATTTCAGCAGCTTCTTTTCGAAGACCGGGGCCAGTTCCTCGTTGAAGAAGCGGCGCTGGTCGGCGATGCTTTTGGCTTCCATGATGCCGGCAGGGTTGACGCCGAAGAATTTGGCCGTGCGGTGGCCCATGGCGATGAACAGGCCGAGCAGGCCGGTCTGGTAGAAATTCCGGTCGAAGACGGCGATGCGGCGACGGCCGCGCCAGCTGCGGCGCTCCCAATAGTGACGGCTGACCGGGTCGAGATGCGGGGCGATGAAGCGGTCGTAGGCTTCCGAATTGTGACGGGTGTCAGCGGCGCCGAAGAAGCGGAACAGGTCGCCCTGTGAGGGCAGATGGCGCACCGCCTCGAGCTTCATGCGGTTCAACGCGATGTGGGCGGCGTTGAGATCGACGGCGTCGACCCGCTCCGGTGACCGCGTGAGATAGGCGAGGATGTTGCAGCCGCCGGAAGCGATGGTGACGACGCGGTGGCCCTTGCCAAGCTGCATCGCGTCCATGTCGACATCGGGGTCTTCCCAGATCTGCGGATAGACGAGGCCGGAGAACAGCAAGGCAAAAAGCCGTTCGGAGAGGCCGGCCTTCGACAGTGGGCGGTTCTGGTAGACGGCTTTTCCAACTTCCTTGCCGCGGCGAAAAACCAGTTCTCCGGAAACGTCCGTCATGCCGCTGATTCCCCATTTGCTTTGGCGCAAGCGGGTAGCGCCGGCTGATGACAGGTGCATGACAGTGGCAGCGGGCAATGCAAATGCCAGGGTTGGAGCTATCGCACCTGGAATCGCCGTTCGGCCGCGGCTACACCGATGACGAGCGCGGTGGCCATGGCCAGAAAGACCATTGGCGGCCATGCCGAGCCGATCAGGCCAAGCGCCAGCGCAAGCACCGCGGCGACAAGCTTGTTCAGCAAGGGACGAATGCCCAGCATTGCCCGAAAGAGCATCTCGCCAACCATGAACACCGAGATGCCGGCACTGAGCAGCCACGGCGCATGCGACGAGGCGTCATGGCCTGTATCGAGCAATTCCCGGATGCCGGCCGAAACCAGGATGATGCCGAACAGCAAGACGAGGTGGCCGCCCCAGTAGCCGAGAAGAGCCATGCGGGTGCGCATGTCGGGCGCGGCATTGACGAAATGGTCTTCGGCGCGCTGGTCTTCGCGGTCGAAATAGCTCCACCACAGTGCCGCGACCAGCGCCAGAGCCAGCGCCAAACCTGCAAGCCCGCCGATTTCGGTTAGGTGGGCGTTGCCGCCAGTACCCACCGCGACAGCTACGATCGACTCACCAAGCGCGATGATGACGATCAGCCGGTGCCGCTCGGCGAAGTGGCCGGCACTCAGAGCGAAACGCTGCTCGTGCGTGGTGATCATGCGGAAGATCTGGAAAACAAAGATGAGGGTCGTGGCGACAAGCAGCGGCCACTTCCATGGCTTGTCCACCAGGGCAACGCCGATCAACAGCGCGGATGCGCCGAGATTGATCGGCATGGTGGCCAGGATGGCGCGCGCCGCGCCATGGCGACCGCGCCAGGCAAAGCCGAACAGATGCAGGATGACGACAAAGAGATAGGAGAAGCCGAAGACGAGCGCGCCGTCGCCGAAGACATCGGGAATGGCGATTGCCATCACCAGAAACCCTGCCATCGCGGCGATCAGGATCAGACGCAGCAGCGTACTCTCACCGGCATTGTTGGTCAGCCAGCTGAAAGCTGCGTACATCCACCAGACCGGCACCAACACCAGCAAAACCAAAAGAATGTCGCCCAACGAGTGGGCTTCTTCGATAAGCTGCGTGAACTGGGTGATGACGAACACGAAGACAAGGTCAAAGAACAGTTCGATCGACGCGACATCCGTCGCCTCTTCGTGTTCGCTTTGGCTCATCTACCCGCCTCCTGACTTGCCGCACCATTGCCCGCCAAAAGGCGTCTAGCAAGCACCCGTCATCGCCGACCAAACCCGCCTGGCGTCGGTGTCGTCAGGATGACGGCGTCACCGGCGTCGAGCACGGTCTGGTCACAGGCCTTCAGCATGTCGACCTGGCCGTTCTTGCGGCGGACCTTGGTCGAGCCGACCTCGCCATCTCCGCCGCCGTCGAGGCCTTGCGGCGGGCGGTTGCGATGCGAGGACAGGATGGCGCATTCCATCTTTTCGAGGAAGCGGATGGTGCGTTTGGTGCCATCGCCGGCGCTCCATTTGCCCTTGCCGCCAGAACCCTCGCGGATGTGGAAATCCTCGAGCAGGACGGGAAAACGCAATTCCAGCACTTCCGGATCGGTGAGGCGCGAATTGGTCATGTGGGTGTGGACGCCGGAAGTGCCAGCAAAACCACGGCCGGAGTTCATCTGTCCGGCCGGCGAGCCCGAGCAGATCGTCTCGTAATACTGGTACTGCTCGTTGCCGAAGGTGAGGTTGTTCATCGTGCCTTGCGCGTTGGCCATCGCGCCCATGGCGCCGAACAGCGCGTTGGTGACATGCTGTGAGGTCTCGACATTGCCGGCGACGACGGCGGCCGGGTAGGCCGGCTTCAGCATGCAGCCGTCAGGGATGATGATGTTGATCGGCCTCAGGCACCCGGCATTCATCGGGATCATGTCCTCGACCATGACGCGGAAGACATAGAGCACGGCGGCGCGGGCGACCGGCTCCGGCGCGTTGAAATTGTTCTTCATCACCGGTGATGTGCCGGTGAAGTCGACCGTTGCCTCGCGCTTTTGCCGGTCGACCGATATCTTCACCTTGATGACCTGGCCGGTGTCGGTCGGGTACTCATATTGCGACGAGTCCGGCAGCCGCTCCAGCACGCGGCGCACGCTTTCGGCGGCATTGTCCTGGACATGGCCCATATAGGCCTCGACCACGCCGAGACCGAAATGCGCGACCATCTTGCGCAATTCGGCGACGCCCTTTTCGTTGGCGGCGATCTGCGCCTTGAGGTCGGCGATGTTCTGGTGCGGGTTGCGGGCCGGCCAGCGGTGGTCGGTGAGCAGCGTGTGCAGTTCCGTCTCGCGGAATTTTCCACGATCGACGATGCGGAAATTGTCGAACAGAACGCCTTCCTCGTCGACCGTGGTGGCCAGCGGCGTCATCGAGCCGGGTGCTGTGCCGCCGATATCGGCGTGGTGGCCGCGCGACGCCGCCCAGAAGAGGATTTCCTTTTGGACGTCATCGAAGACCGGCGTCACCACGGTAATGTCGGGCAGGTGCGTGCCGCCATTGTAGGGGGCGTTCAGGGCAAAGACGTCGCCGGGATGGATGTCGCCGGAGTTCAGACGGATGATGGTTTCCACCGAGCGGTCCATGGAGCCGAGATGGACCGGCATGTGCGGCGCATTGGCGACCAGCGCACCGGTGCGGTCGAAGACAGCGCAGGAGAAATCCAGCCGTTCCTTGATGTTCACCGAATAGGCGGTGTTCTGCAGCGTCACGCCCATCTGTTCGGCGATCGACATGAAGAGGTTGTTGAAGACTTCCAGCATCACCGGATCTGCCTTGGTGCCGAGCGCTGCCTGCCGCTGCTTCTCTTCGATGCGGCGCAGGAGCACATGGTTCCTGGCGGTGATCTCGGCCTGCCAGCCCGGCTCGACGACGATGGTCTGGTTCGGCTCGATGATCAGGGCAGGGCCGGCGACCTTGTGCCCGGGCTTGAGCACTTCGCGGGGGAAGATGCCGGCATCGTGCCAGATACCGTCGGCAAAGATTTTCCGAGTCTGGGAAGGACTTGCGACGATGTCCTCAACAACTGAATCGCTTTCGTCACGGCCGGTGCCGCCGGTGTCGGTACCTTCGACGCCGATGGTCTCGATGATCATCGGCTTGTCGTCATAGACGAAGCCGAACTGCGCCTTGTGGGCGGCTTCGAAATCGCGCTTGGCCTGGAAAATCGAGTCTCCCTCGAAATTCACCGGCAGTGTCGTGTCGGTGCCGTCATAGCGAATGTGCAGCACCGGTCTCGCGGCAACCGTGTTCTCGGCGATGCCTTGCGCGGCGAGCTCGGCGATGACCGCTTTCCTCAAGGCGGCAATGAGGCTGCCGATCTCGGTTCTGGACTCTTCGGCAAGTGGCTTCAGCAGCGCCTGCTGGCGCGAGGCGAACACCGAGGACAGGCCGATGCCATAGGCAGAGAGCAGGCCGGAGAAGGGGTGGATCAGCACCGCTTCCATGCCGAGCGCGTCGGCAACCAGGCAGGCATGCTGGCCACCGGCGCCGCCAAAGCAGTTGAGAAGATACTCGGTGACGTCATAGCCGCGCTGCACGGAAATCTTCTTGATGGCGTTGGCCATGTTTTCGACGGCGATGGTGACGAAGCCTTCGGCGACGGCCTCGGGCGTCCGGCCATCACCGATCTCGCCGGCGAGCGCCGTGAACTTTGTGCGCACCGTCTCGACGTCGAGAACTTCGTTCTGGCCGGGTCCGAAAATGGCCGGGAAGAAATCCGGCTGCAGCTTGCCGAGCATGACGTTGGCGTCGGTAACGGCCAGCGGGCCGCCGCGGCGGTAGGCGGCTGGACCAGGATTCGCCCCGGCGGAGTCCGGCCCTGCGCGAAAACGGCCGGCCTCGTAGTGCAGGATCGAACCGCCGCCGGCGGCGACAGTGTGGATGCGCATCATCGGCGCGCGGATGCGCACGCCGGCGACTTCGGTGTCGAAGGCGCGCTCATACTCGCCGTCATAGTGCGCGACATCGGTCGAGGTGCCGCCCATGTCGAAGCCGATGACTTTTTCGAAGCCGGCGAGTCTTGCCGTTTCGACCATGCCGACGACGCCACCGGCGGGTCCCGACAACAGCGCGTCCTTGCCCTGGAACATGTCGGCGGCGGTGAGGCCGCCCGACGACATCATGAACATCAGGTGAGGGGACGGACCAATTTCCCCCGCCACCCTTTGCACATACCTCGACAGGATCGGCGACAGATAGGCGTCGACCACCGTGGTGTCGCCACGGCCGACCAGCTTGATCAATGGCGAGACCTCATGGCTGACCGAGACCTGGCCGAACCCGAGCTTTCGGCAGACCTTTGCCACCGCCTTCTCGTGGTCGGGATATTTCCACGCATGCATGAAGACGATCGCTACCGCATCGATGCCGTCGGTCTTCGCCTGCTCGATCGCCGGGCGGCAGGCGGCGATGTCGAGCAGTCGTTCGACACTGCCGTCGGCCTGCACCCGCTCGTCGATCTCGATGACGCGCTCATAGAGCTGCTCGGGAAGGATGATTTCCTTGGCAAAGATATCGGGCCGCGCCTGATAGGCGATCTTCAGCGCGTCGCGAAATCCTTTGGTGATGAGCAGCAGCACGCGGTCGCCCTTGCGCTCCAGCAGCGCATTGGTGGCCACCGTGGTGCCCATCTTGACGTCGCCGATCAGGCCCGGGGGGATGGGAGCGCCGGATTGAAGGCCGAGCAGGTCACGAATGCCCTGGATGGCGGCGTCGGTATAGGCCTCGGGATTTTCCGACAAGAGTTTTCTGGGATGCAGGCCGCCTTGCGGATCGCGGCCGATGACATCGGTGAAGGTGCCGCCGCGATCAATCCAGAAATCCCATTGTGCGTTCATACGGCATGTCCCCGGCATTTTCATCGATGCCATCTGTTAGTTCGCAATGGCTTGGGCGGCAACGGTCAAGCGCTTGATGTTACATGCGGAAACGCAACGTTACGAAACTCATGGCCTGCTGGCGCATTTTCCCCTCGACCGCTCACGGCAATGTGAGCGTGTACTGAAGGAGAGATTTTATGAAAAAGCTCATTCTCGCGTCGATTTCCGCCCTGGCCCTGCTCGGCGTTGCCGCGTGCAGCGACAACGGCACGGACACCACCACCACCCAGAGCACCAACCCGCCGGCCGCAGACCAGCCGCTGCAGCCAGCTGCTCCGGATGCAACGAAGCCTGCTGAACCGGCTCCGGCAACACCGGCTCCTGCTGCCCCTGCGCAGTAGCAGTGTGACGAACTAAGTTCGTCTGACGAGTAGGGAGGAGGCCGGCTTATGCCGGCCTTTTCCTTGTGATACCTGGCGGTCCAGCGCGGTTGCGGTCGAGCTGGTGACCTCTTCGTGAGCCGGCTGGCGCGGCCTGCGGCACTGTCTTCGCTTGATAGCAGTGGCCGGCGGCCCTAATAAGCCATCATGTCGATTTGGGATCGCCTCGGCGAGTTCATCACCCGTGTTTCCTCTTCGGCCACTTCGGGCGTCGCCGAAGTGGTGGAGGCCGTGCGCACGGTTTTCTCCGGCGATGCGGATCTGCGCCGCCGCGTTGCCTTCTCGGTGGCGATGATCGCGCTGTCGGCCAAGATGGCCAAGGCCGATGGTATCGTCACCCAGGACGAGGTGCGCGCCTTCCAGGAAATATTCGAGGTGCCGAGGGAGCAGACGCGCAATGTGGCGCGGCTCTACGACCTGGCCAAGCGCGATGTCGCCGGATTCGAGACCTATGCCGAGCGCATGGCGCAGCTGTGCGGTTCGGGCCATGCGAACTGCATGATGCTGGAGGACATACTCGACGGGCTGTTCCACATCGCCAAGGCCGACGGCCTGATCCACGAGCACGAAGGCCTGTTCCTCCACCGGATCGCAGAGATCTTCAAGATCGACGAGACGCATTACGAAAGCATCCTGGCGCGGCACGTCAATCTTGGCGCCGCCGATCCCTATGTGGTGCTCGGCATCGAGCGGGGAAAGACGTTCGAGGAAGTCAGGAAGCGCTATCGCAAGCTGGTTTCGGACAATCATCCGGACCGGCTGATCGCGCGCGGCCTGCCACAGGAGTTCATCAAGATCGCAACGACGAGGCTTGCGGCCATCAATACGGCCTATGAGATGATCGAGCGGGGCCTCAGGCACGCATGAGCGGCTTCCTGCCCGACGAGCCAAGCGCCGAGGTAAGAGTATCGCCGAATTTCGGCCCGCGGCGCGAGACGCTCAGACCCGACATGATCGTGCTGCACTATACCGGCATGGCGACAGGCGCTGGTGCCGAAGCATGGCTATGCGATCCGGCCAGTGAGGTCTCCTCGCACTATCTCGTTCACGAGGATGGCCGCCTTGTACAGATGGTGCGCGAGAGCGATCGCGCATGGCACGCCGGCAAGGGTTCGTGGTTCGGACGCGCCGACATCAACTCGTGTTCGGTCGGCATCGAGATCGTCAATCCGGGACATACGCTCGGCTATCCCGGTTTTCCCCGACGCCAGATCGATGCGGTGATCGGCCTGTGCAAGGGGATCATCCGGCGCCATGCCATCCCGGCCCAGCGGATACTCGCCCATTCCGACGTGGCGCCGGGCCGCAAGGTCGATCCGGGCGAGAAATTCCCGTGGCAGGTCCTTTTTGCCGCCGGTGTCGGCCATATCGTCAAGGCGGCGCCGATCAGGCGTGGTGCTGTGCTGAAGGCCGGCGATGCGGGCGCCGAGGTCGAGGCGCTGCAATCTATGCTGGCGCTCTACGGTTATGGCGTGGACATATCAGGCGTTTTCGACCGGCAGACCGAAATCGTGGTCGAGGCTTTTCAACGCCATTTCCGGCCACGCATGGTCGATGGCGTGGCCGACGGCTCGACAATCCGCACGCTGCAAAAACTGCTGGCTTCGGCCAGGACCGTTTTGTTCAAGTAGGCTTTTTCCAGACCATTAAATTACAACCTGTCACTCAAAGTGACTTGCCCTGCCTTGTTTGACGCCAATTCGGCCGTCAAAGGCAGCTCGTGCAAGTTATCGGGCATCTATCCTCCCGGATGTTCCGATATTGATTAGGTGTTGCTGCGTGAAGATCTTCGCGCGGTTCAGACAGAACAGGACCACATGCAGAAATTGACCGTTGTAACGGCAGCTGTTGCTGCCGGCGTAATGACTTTTGCCATCGGTGCGGCCAATGGCGCGCCGTTGAGCCAGAGGGCAGACCAGGGTTTCATTGCAGCATCCGGCAAGACCGCCACGCCGAAAGCGAGCCATGCTGTAAAGCTGAAAAGAACCAACATCGCCAAGGTGGAAAAGGCGGCTGCAGTAAAAACCAAGAAGTCGGGCTCCAGGCGGCATACCAAGCACAACCGGAAGGCGGTCGATCGGATGACAACGGCGTCGATCGGCGTGAAGAACGCAGCGATGTCGATGTCGGTATCGCAGATGGCCGGCGGTGGGCAATACGCGGCGATCGTCGCGCGCTATGCCGCAAGCTACGGTGTGCCGGTGTCGCTCGCCAAGGCGGTCATCACCGTCGAAAGCAACTATCGGCCGAATCTGGTCGGCAGCGCCGGCGAGATCGGCCTGATGCAGATCAAGCCGGCAACGGCGCGGATGATGGGCTATAGCGGCTCGGTCAAGGGCCTGTTCGATCCGGACACAAACATCAAATACGGCATGAAATACCTCGCCATGGCGCAGGATCTTGGCGGCGGCACGACCTGCGGCACCATCCTGAAATACAATGCCGGCCACGCCGCCAAGCGGATGAACCCGGTGTCGGCCGCCTATTGCGGCAAGGTCAAGGTGCAGATGGCTGCGCTCTGATTGCGAGGGAAATGAGAGCCGGCGTTGATTGCCGGCTTTTTCGTTTGCGTTTTCGAGCCTGAACCTCTTTATACGCCTTGCCAGCTGGCCAGGCGGCCGCACCCGCAAAGTCGAAAGGCTGCGGGTGAGGAAAGTCCGGGCTCCATGGAGACACGGTGCCGGTTAATGGCCGGCGGGGGCGACCCCAGGGAAAGTGCCACAGAAAGCAAACCGCCACGGCCATCCGGCGTCCGCAAGGCCGCCGGGATCCGCGGCAAGGGTGAAAGGGTGGGGTAAGAGCCCACCGCGCGACTGGCAACAGGAGCGGCACGGTAAACCCCACCGGGAGCAAGACCGAATAGGGACGGTGCGAGGGGAAACCCTCGAGGGCTGTTTCCGGCTCACCGTTCGGGTAGGTTGCGTGAGGCGCATGGCAACATGCGCCCAAGATGAATGGCCGCCACGTTCTCGCGCCGCAAGGGGCGAGGGCCATACAGAACCCGGCTTACAGGCCAGCTGGCAATTTTTTCCACGATATTGCAGTGAAATCGGCTGATATCAGCAGGTTGCGTCTTCGGGCGCGACTGTTGATTCAGCCGCTTCAGAAACTGAAGCAACTTGGCCTGGAGATGACGGGTTTTGTTGAAATTGGTGCGATTAAATCGTACCATGCTCGAATAGATAGCGTCAGGAGGCCATCATGGGCCATGTCGACAAGCGCAGTATCACGTTGTCACCGGAACTGGCGGCGGCGGTCGACGACGTGGTCGCCGCCGGGGAATATGCCTCTGCCAGCGAGGTGATCCGCGACGCTTTGCGGCAATGGAAAGACCGGCGCGATCTGCTCGGCTACACGGTCGAGGAGCTGCGCAAATTGGTGCAGGAGGGGATCGACAGCGGGCCGGGACGGTTTGCGTCGATGGATGAGATCAAGGCCGAAGCACGCAGACGGTTGAGAGGCGACGACGCAGCATGAGTTTGCTGCCTATCGTCCGCAATACGCGCACTGAAGATGACCTGATCGCGATCTGGCTGCATGTTGCGCGCGACAGCGAGGCTGCAGCCGATCGGTTGCTCGACCGGATTGAAGCCCGCTGGCAGCAACTGGCAACTTATCCACATTCAGGCGCTGCGCGTGACGATATCGCACCCGGTATCCGCCATCTGATCGTCGGCGAATATCTCATTCTGTACCGTGTCCGCGAAGACGCGATTGAGATTGTTCGTGTCTTGCACGGCAGGCGAAAGATCGACGCCGACGAAATCACCTAAGCGGTCGGCTTAGCCGCCGATCGTCTCCAGCGACGCCTCGATCGCCTGCCAAAGCTCTTCCACCGGCTCGCATCCGACCGACAGGCGAACGAAGCCGGGCGCGACGGCGTCGCCTCTTTTCGATCGCCGTTCAGCCGAGGTGTGGACGCCGCCGAAGGATGTAGCTGCCTGCATCAGCACGCAATTGTTGATGAAATCCTCTGCCTTGTCCTCAGAAGCCAGCACGAAGGAGATGAGGAAGCCGAAGCGCTCCATCTGGGCGCGGGCGAGATTGTGCGATGGATCGCCTTCCAGGCCGGGGTAGCGCAGGCCGCTGACCGCGCCGTGGTCTTTCAGCCGCCGCGCTATCACTTCGGCGGAAGAACACATGCGGTCGAAACGCACATCCAGCGTTTCGAGGCCGCGATGCACCAGCCACGCTTCGAACGGTCCGGGAATGGCGCCGGAAGTCTCACGCCAGTCGGTCACGGCGGCGATGATGTCGGCATTGCGGCTGGCGACATGGCCGAACAGCACGTCGGAATGGCCGTTGGGCGCCTTGGTGTCGGCGGCAATGACGATATCGGCGCCGAGATCGAGCGGGCGCTGGCCGAACGGCGTCATCGTCGTGTTGTCGACGACGAGGAGCGCGCCTGCGCTGTGAGCGGCTTCGGCGACAGCCGCAATGTCGCAGATGTCCAACCCGGGATTGGCGGGGGTTTCGACGAAGGCGAGGCGATAGCCGTCGAAACCACCATCGAGGAAGGTCGATGTCGGCCGGACGTCGTAGCTGATGCCGAACGATTTGAGGTAGCGCTCCGCCAGCGCCCTGGTGGTGTGATAACCATCCGAAGGCAGAAGGATCCGGTCGCCGGCCTTGAGCAGGCCAAAAAACACCGCCGAGATCGCGGCCATTCCGGAGGGGAAGGCGACGCATGGCGCATCTTCCAGATGCGCCAGCATATGCTCGACCGCATCCCAGGTCGGGTTCGAGAAGCGGCCGTACTGATCAAAGCCGGTGGCGTCGCCGGGCGCGTGAAAAATCGCGGCCATGGTCAAGGGCAGCGGAATCGGGTCGCCCATGGCAAGTCTGTCGCGACGCAGATGGGGAAGGGCCGCAGCGCGTGACCTGGCGGTTTCGGACATCGATTTTCAAACCTTGTTTCTTGGCCGGGGAATGCGGCCGACCCTAGCGTCTGGCTACGGCTTGCAGCAAGCGCCGTCCGCTTGGGCCAGGCGGCTCTAAACGCTTCGTTAGGCTTAATGGAGGATAAAGACGGGAGTGCCGTCAAAGCTGCTCTCAGCGGTTGTGGCGCGTGCGTTTGTGAAGCTTGTTCCCGTTGACGCCCATAGTGCCCCATGATATCCCATTTCGATACCAAAGCCTTCGTTCCGCGTCAGGGTGAAGCGTACGCCAATCGGGCAGCCGAGGCGGCTGTGCGTTTGCGGGGTTTCGCCTTTGGAAATGAAGCAAAGTTTCGGCAGGGGACGCGCAGCGGCGGCGCGGACGACAAGATGGAAAGGGGTGCGGCGGCGGAAGCGGCTGTAACGCGTAATGGACCGGTTTCTGTCAAGCGCGGTGAACAGGATCGATGCGAAGGGACGGGTCTCCGTTCCGGCGCATTTCCGCGCGGTCGTGCAGAAGCGCGGCTATTCGGAACTCTATGCGCTGCGCTGCCTGGATGTCCCGGCGATGGATGTCGGCGGGCTCGACCTGCTCGATCGCTACGAACAGCGCATTGCGCTGGAAGACCCTTTTTTGCAGACGGCGGACGACATGTCGTTCTTCTGCCATGGCGACGGAACGTTCCTGAAGCTCGACCAGGACGGTCGCATCACGATGAGCGACTTCATCCGCGAGCACACCGGCATTTCGGCGGAAGTGGCCTTTGTCGGCCGCGGCAATTTCTTTCAGATCTGGGAGCCGGGACAGCTTGCCGCCTATGGGGCGCAGGCGCGCGCCCGGCTTTTGCAGCTTCGGCAGGGGACGAAGCCTGGGGAGCGGCCGGAATGATGGCGGGTCACGGCGATGATACCAGCGCCGTTGGCGGACCGACCCGTCACATTCCGGTCCTCCTTGCCGAAGTGCTGGAGGCGCTTGCGCCAAAACCCGGCGATGTGATCGTCGACGGCACGTTCGGCGCCGGTGGCTACACCAAGGCGATCCTGGCAACCGGCGCGTCGGTCGTGGCCATCGACCGCGATCCGGATGCCATTGCGGCAGGACGCGCCCTCGAACAGCAGTCGGGCGGCAGGCTCAAGCTTGTCCAGGCTCCGTTCTCGACGTTGGACGAGCAGGTTAAAAGCGCCGACGGGGTGGTGCTCGATATCGGCGTCTCCTCAATGCAGATCGACCAGGCGGAGCGCGGCTTTTCGTTCCGCTCTGACGGGCCACTCGACATGCGCATGGCCCAGGCGGGCCTCAGCGCCGCCGACGTCGTCAACTCCTTCAAGATGGGCGACCTTGCCCGCATCTTCGGCTTCCTCGGCGAAGAGCGCCATGCCGGCCGCATTGCGCGCATGATCGAGAGCCGTCGCGAAAAACATCCGTTCGAGCGCACGCTGGACCTCGCCGACGCCATCGAAACGCATATCGGCCGTGCGCCCAAGGACAAGATCCATCCGGCAACCCGCGTCTTCCAGGCGCTGCGCATTTTCGTCAATGATGAACTGGGCGAACTGGCCAAGGCGCTGTTTGCGGCCGAACGCGCGCTGAAGCCGGGCGGGCGGCTTGTGGTGGTGACGTTCCATTCGCTGGAAGATCGCATCGTCAAGCGTTTCATCGCCGACCGCGCCGATGCCGCGACCGGCTCGCGGCACCTGCCCGAAGCGCATACGCGCCTGGCGACGTTCGGCAAGGCCGGTGGCGGCGTGACGCCTGGCGACGCCGAGACATCAGCCAATCCGCGGGCGCGCTCGGCAAGGCTGCGGGCTGCGATCCGCACCGAGGCGCCGGCGCGCGCCGGTGATTTTTCCATTTTCGGCCTTCCAAAGCTTCCCGGCATCGATCGGCCGAGAGAGAGGTGAGCACGTGTTTCGTACCAGCGACATAGTCCTGATCGCCGTCATGGTTTCGGCCGCGGCTCTGACCTACAAGACCAAGCGCGAGGCCGAGGAACAATTGGCGTCGGTGCAGAAGATCGAGGCGCAGATTCGCTACGAGGAGGATACGATCGACCTGCTCAAGGCCGACTGGAGCCTGCTCACCCAGCCTTCGCGCCTGCAGAAGCTCGCTGAACTCTACAAATCGCAGCTCGCGCTCGAGCCGGTCAATGCACGCCAGATCGTTGGGCTCGATGAGTTGCCGGCAAAGCCGGTCAACATCGAGGACCTTTCGTCACAGCGGCTGGGCGGCATGGCCGATAATTCCGGCAAGGGGCCCTCTGGTGGCAAGGACCCGGTGGTGACCGGAGGCATCGTTCAATGATCGCCAAATTGCCAACGATGGGCAGGCTGCTGAAGCGTCGCGCAAAATCGGGCGAAGACGGCTCGATCGTCGTCGACGGCGCCCGCAAGGCGACCGGCGGCAAGGCCAAGACCCGCATCGTGATGACGATGGCGGTGTTCTTCGGCATCTATTCGACCATCGCCGGGCGGCTTGTCTATCTCGGCTTCCAGAACCCCGACCTGTCGGGTGGTCCGCAGAGCCGGGTGACGGCGTCGCGGCCCGATATCGTCGACCGCAATGGCGAAGTGCTGGCCACGGACATCAAGACCGCGTCGCTGTTTGCCGAACCGCGCCGCATCGTCGACGCCGATGAGGCGATCGAAAAGCTGTCGACGGTGCTTCCCGAGATCGACTACGAGCAGACTTACCACAAACTGAAGAGCGGCGCCGGCTTCGTCTGGCTGCAGCGGCAGCTGACGCCCAAGCAGCAGGCCGACATTATGCAGCTTGGCATTCCCGGTTTTGGCTTTCGCACCGAAAAGCGCCGGTTCTATCCGGCCGGCGAAACCTCGTCCTACATTGTCGGCCTCACCAACATCGACAATCAGGGCATCTCCGGCATGGAGAAGTATATTGACGAGCAGGGGCTGAGCGACCTTCAGGCCTCGGGCCTGGCGATAGCCAAGGATTTGAAGCCGGTGCAGCTTTCGGTCGATCTGCGCGTCCAGCACATCGTGCGCGACGAGATTGCCAACGGCATGGAAAAATATCATGCCATCGCCGCCGGCGCCGTGGTGCTCAACGTCAAGACCGGCGAAGTGGTGGCGATGGCCTCGGTGCCGGATTTCGACCCCAACAATCCCTACAATGCGCAGGACAAGGACCGGCTGAACCGCATGTCGGCCGGCCTCTACGAAATGGGGTCGACCTTCAAGAGCTTCACCACCGCCATGGCGCTCGATTCCGGCAAGGTGACGATGGAAAGCCGGTTCGATGCCTCGCATCCGATCCAGATCGGCCACCAGACCATTCATGACTTCCACGGCAAGAACCGGGTGCTGAGCGTGCCGGAGGTGTTCATCTATTCCTCCAACATCGGCTCGGCCAGGGAAGCCGATGTGGTGGGCATCGAGGGCCACCGCGAATTCCTGCATCGCATGGGCATTCTCGAGAAGATGCAGACCGAACTGCCGGAAGTCGCGCGCCCGACCGAGCCCAAGGTGTGGAAGAAGGTGAACTCGATCACCATCGCCTTTGGTCATGGCGTGTCGACGACGCCGCTGCAGACGGCGGTCGGTTGCGCCGCGCTGATGAATGGCGGCTATCTGATCGAGCCGACTTTCCTGCCACGCACGCAAGAGCAGGCGATGACGGTGGCCAAGAAAGTGGTCAACGAAAAGACCGTCGAAGGCATGCGCTATCTCTATTCGCTCAACGCCGAGAAGGGTTCTGGCAAAAACGCCAGGGTTCCTGGCTATCGCGTCGGCGGCAAGACCGGAACGGCCGAGAAGGTCATCAACGGCCGCTACTCGTCGACGGTGCGTTTCAACGCCTTCGTCGCTTCCTTCCCGATGGACGATCCGCAATACATCGTTTTGTCGATTATCGACGAGCCGAAGCCGGAAAAACCCGGCATGGGTGCCACCGCAGGCTCGAATGCGGCGCCAATTGTTGCGAACATCATCCGCCGTTCGGCTTCGATGCTTGGCGTGAAGCCAGATTTCAGCCATGAAAATGGTGCAACGCTGGTGTCCTATCAGTGATTCTTGGGGCGCGCCGGCAACTGCGCGCTATTTTGTTGCAATGAACGGAACTCGATGCAGCTGAAAGATCTAGCCGGTATCCTGCCTATCGAGGGAACAGCTTCCCCCGACATGGAGGTTACCGAGATTACGTCGGATTCGCGCCAGGCAAGACCGGGCGTGGTCTTTTTCGCGCTCGCGGGAACCAAGGCGGATGGCGCGGTCTACGCCGCCGACGCCGCCAGCCGGGGCGCGGCGGCGATCGTGGCGGGCAAGGGCAGTGCCGTTGCCGGCCTGCCGATCCCGGTTCTTTCCGTCGATGATCCCCGCCTTGCGCTGGCGCTGAGTGCCGCTCGCTTCTTTGGCGGGCAACCGCAAACCATGGTCGCAGTGACCGGCACCAGCGGCAAGACCTCGGTCGCCGCCTTCACCAGGCAGATCTGGGAGCAGGCGGGCTTTGCCGCCGCTTCCATCGGCACCACCGGCGTGGTGGCGCCGGGCCGCAACGAATATGGCTCGTTGACCACGCCCGATCCGGTGGCGCTGCACCAGTTGCTCAGGGAATTGGCCGATGCCGGCGTCACCCACGCGTCGATGGAAGCCTCCAGCCACGGTCTCGACCAGCGCCGCCTCGACGGTGTGAAGCTCGCCGCCGGCGGTTTCACCAATCTCGGCCGCGACCACATGGACTATCATCCGACGGTCGAGGACTATCATCGCGCCAAACTGCGCCTGTTCGATACGCTGCTGCCCAAGGGGGCGCCGGCGGTGATCTTCGCCGACGACCCGTGGTCGGAGCCGACGGTTCGCGCGGCACAGGCGGCAGGACTGACCGTGCTGACGGTCGGCCGGCACGGCGATTTCCTGCGGCTGAAGCGGGTCGAGCACGAGCGCCATCGCCAGCGTGCCGAGGTCGAAGCCGATGGCATTTTGTATGAGGTCGACCTGCCGCTGGCCGGCGATTTCCAGATTTCCAATGCGCTGGTTTCGGCCGGTCTCGCCATTTCGACTGGAACACCTGCCGCCAAAGCCTTGATGGCATTGGAAAAACTGAAGGGTGCGCCGGGCCGGCTCGACCTTGTCGGCACCACCGCCCATGGCGCGCCGGTCTATGTTGATTATGCGCACAAGCCGGATGCGCTGGAAAATGTGCTGGCCTCGGTGCGGCCGTTCACCACCGGCCGCGTCATCGTCGTGTTCGGCTGCGGCGGCGACCGCGACCGCGGCAAAAGGCCGATCATGGGCGAGATCGCCACCCGGCTTGCCGATGTCGTCATCGTCACCGACGACAATCCGCGCTCGGAAGTGCCGGAAACGATCCGCGCCGCGATCCTTGCTGCCGCGCCCGGCGCCATCGAGATCGGCGACCGGCGCCAGGCGATCCACGAAGCGGTGGCCATGCTGCACGCCGGCGACACGCTGATCGTGGCCGGAAAGGGCCACGAGGAAGGCCAGACCATCGGTGCTGAGACGTTGCACTTCTCCGATCATGAGGAAGTGCGCGCGGCGCTGCGGGAGCGCGCCGCATGAGTTTCCTGTGGACCGCCGACGCGCTGGTCGCCGCCATGGACGGACGGCCGCTTGGCCCGATGCCGGAAGGCATTTCCGGCATTTCGATCGACAGCCGCAGCCTGCAGCCGGGCGATGCCTTCTTCGCCATCAAGGGCGAGGCGATGGATGGTCATGATTTCGCGACCGCGGCGATCAAGGCCGGCGCTGGCGTGCTGGTCGTGGCCGAAGGCAAATTGCCGTCGCTCGGGCGGCTGACGGCGCCGATGATCGTCGTCGAGGATGTGCTGGCGGCGCTGGAAAAGCTCGGCGTCGCGGCGCGCGCGCGTTCGAACGCCAAAATCATCGCCGTGACTGGCTCCGCCGGCAAGACCACCACCAAGGAAGCGTTGCGCCATGTGCTGTCCGCCGTCGGCAAGGTGCATGCATCGGCGCAGTCGTTCAACAATCACTGGGGCGTGCCGCTGACGCTGGCGCGGATGCCCGAGGATTGCGACTATGCCGTGTTCGAGATCGGCATGAACCATCCCGGCGAAATCCGGCCGCTGGTCAAGATGGTACGGCCACATGTCGCCATCGTCACGCTGATCGCGGCAGCCCATCTTGGTTTCTTCAAAAATCTGGACGAGATCGCCAGGGCCAAGGCCGAGATATTCGAAGGGATCGAGCCCGACGGCGCGGCCGTGCTCAACCGCGACGATCCACGCTGGAAGCTGTTGGACAAAATGGCGCGCTCTGCCGGCGTCGAGCACGTCTTCGGCTTTGGCGAAAACGCACGCTCGACCTTCAAGCTGGCCAAATGCGTGCTGCATGCCGATCATTCCGACATCATCGCCAGGGTCGATGGCCACGAGGTTGCCGCCAGCATCGGCGCGCCAGGCCGCCACATGGTGCAGAATGTGCTGGCGGTGCTGGGTGCGGCGCATCTGGTTGGCGCCGACCTTGCCAAGGTGGCCTCGGCGCTGGCCGATCTTTCGGCGGAACGCGGCCGTGGCAAGCGCCATGTGCTGCGCCACCCCAAGGGGCCGATCACGCTGATCGACGAGAGCTACAACGCCAATCCGGCGTCGATGGACGCGGCGATGGCGCTGCTCAATGCGACGCCTGTCACGGGCGAAGGCCGGCGCATCGCCGTGCTCGGCGACATGCTGGAACTCGGCGGCCATTCGGCAAAGCTGCATGCAGCGCTGGCCGACCTCATCGTCGGCACCGAGACGCGCACGGTCTTTCTCGGCGGCCCGGAAATGCAGGCGCTGGCCGACATCTTGCCCGACGACATCAAGACGGAATATCGCGCCGGCGCCGAAGATTTGAAGCCGGTGCTGTTGTCGGCATTGAAGGCCGGCGACGTGGTCATGATCAAATCGTCGAAGGGCATCGGTTTTTCAAAGCTGGTCGACGCGCTGCTCGGCAAATTTCCGGCGGAAGCCACAACCAGCAAACAGACCTAGGGGTCGGGTCCGGGGGACGGAATCGCATGTTTACATTGCTCGTTGATTTTGCGGACAAAGTCTCTGTCTTCAACGTCTTCCGCTACATCACTTTTCGTACCGGCGGGGCGCTGATCACCTCGGCGCTGATCGTTTTCATTTTTGGACCGACCATCATCAATTCGCTCAGGTTGCGGCAAGGCAAGGGCCAGCCGATCCGTGCCGACGGGCCGCAAACCCACTTCAAGAAGGCCGGTACGCCGACCATGGGCGGGCTGATGATCCTGTGCGGCATCGTCGGCTCGTCGCTGTTGTGGGCGAACCTTTCCAGCATCTATGTCTGGGTGGTGCTGCTGGTGACGCTGGGCTTCGGCTCCATCGGTTTCTACGACGACTATCTCAAGGTGACCAAGCAGTCGCATCTCGGCTTTTCCGGCAAGGCGCGGCTGGCGCTGGAATTTGTCATCGCCGGCATTGCCGCCTGGGTGATCATGCACAACGGCCAGGCGCCGTTCTCGTCGTCGCTGACCTTTCCCTTCGCCAAGGAATTCATCGTCAATCTCGGCTGGTTCTTCGTTCCGTTCTCCTGTTTCGTCATCGTCGGCGCCGGCAATGCGGTGAACCTGACCGACGGCCTCGACGGGTTGGCGATCGTGCCGATCATGATTGCGGCGGCATCCTTCGGCGTCATCGCCTATCTCTCCGGCAATGCCGTGTTCGCCGAATATCTGCAGATCCATTTCGTCCCCGGTACCGGCGAGCTGGCGGTGGTTCTCGGCTCGGTGATCGGCGCCGGCCTCGGCTTCCTGTGGTTCAATGCACCGCCTGCCGCGATCTTCATGGGCGACACCGGTTCGCTGGCGATGGGCGGGCTGATCGGCACGGTTGCGGTGGCGACCAAGCATGAGATCGTGCTGGTCATCGTCGGCGGCCTGTTTGTCGTCGAAATCCTGTCGGTCATCATCCAGGTCGGCTACTTCAAGATGACCGGCAAGCGCGTGTTCCTGATGGCGCCGATCCACCATCATTTCGAAAAGCTCGGATGGACCGAAAGCCAGGTGGTGATCCGCTTCTGGATTATCGCCGTGATCCTGGCACTGGTCGGCCTGTCGACCCTCAAGCTGAGATAGGAGATCGCTTGATCCCCGCCGCATCCTTCGCAGGCAAGCGTGTTTCGCTCTTCGGGCTCGGCGGCTCGGGGATCGCCACAGCGCGCGCGCTGATCGAGGGTGGGGCGGATGTTCTTGCCTGGGACGACAATCCCGACAGCGTCGGCAAGGCAGCAGCGCTCGGCATTGCGACCGCCGACCTGCGCGGCGCCGATTGGGCGGGGTTTTCGGCCTTCGTGCTGTCGCCCGGCGTGCCGCTGACGCATCCGAAGCCGCACTGGACGGTCGAGTTGGCGCGTGGCGCCGGCGTCGAGGTGATCGGCGACATCGAGCTATTCTGCCGCGAACGCATCGCCCGTGCGCCGACAGCACCGTTCATTGCCATCACCGGCACCAACGGCAAGTCGACGACGACGGCGCTGACCGCGCATATTCTCAAATCGGCCGGGCGCGATACGCAGATGGGCGGCAATATCGGTCGCGCGATCATGACGCTCGATCCGCCGCAGCCTGACCGGCACTATGTGGTCGAGTGCTCGTCCTACCAGATTGATCTCGCGCCCTCGATCAACCCGACGGCCGGCATCCTGCTCAACCTGACGCCCGACCATCTCGACCGGCACGGCACCATGCAGCACTACGCTTCGATCAAGGAGCGGCTGGTGGCCGGCAGCGAGACGGCCGTCGTCGGCATCGACGATTCCTGGTGCGCCCAGATCGCCGACAGGCTGGAGCGGGCGGGCAAGCAGGTGATCCGCATTTCCAAGCGCCTGCCGCTGACCGACGGCTACTTCGCCGACGGCTCCAATCTGATGGAAGCCGTGCACGGCCGCTACAGCCGCGTTGCCTTTCTCGAAGGCATCGGCTCGCTGCGCGGCCAGCACAATGCGCAAAACGCGCTGGCCGCTGTCGCTGCCTGCCTCAAGGTCGGGCTGGACCTCGGCGAGATCCAGTCGGGATTGGAGAGCTTTCCCGGACTGGCGCACCGCATGGAGCAGGTCGGCCGCAAGGACCATGTCCTGTTCGTCAACGATTCCAAGGCGACCAACGCCGACGCGGCGGCACCGGCCCTGTCGAGCTTTCCGCGCATCTACTGGATCGCCGGCGGCCTGCCCAAGGAGGGCGGCATCGAACCCTTGCGCGGCTTCTTCCCGCGCATCGCCAGGGCCTATCTGATCGGCGAGGCGGCCCCCGCCTTCTCGGCGACGCTGGGCGAAGCTGTGCCTTACGAAATATCGGGCACGCTTGCCGCCGCGGTCGAGCACGCGGCGCGCGATGCGGTAAATGACGACAGCGGCGAGGTGGTGGTGCTGCTCTCGCCCGCCTGCGCCAGTTTCGACCAGTTCAAGAATTTCGAAGTGCGCGGCGAAGCCTTCAGGCAAGCTGCGAATGCTATCGAGGGCGTGAAACCCATCGGAGGGGCACGATAATGCAAAGCCGTCTCGACAAAAGTCCGGTAGCGACCTGGTGGTGGACCATCGATCGCTGGTTCCTGGCGGCGTTCCTGTCGCTGATGGGGCTCGGCATCGTGCTCTCCTTCGCGGCGAGCCCGGCGGTGGCCGAACGCATCGGCCTCGACAGTTTCCACTTCGCGACCAGGCAGATCATCTTCACCGTGCCGGCACTCGGCGTGATGCTGGCCGTCTCCTTCCTCGAATCCCGGCAGATCCGGCGCATGGCGCTGGTCATGCTGTGCATCATGCTGGTGCTGATGGTGGTGGTTCTCTATGTCGGCGTCGAGGTGAAAGGCGCGCGGCGCTGGGTGTCGTTTGCCGGCCTGTCGATCCAGCCCTCCGAATTCCTGAAACCCGCCTTCGTCATCATGTGCGCCTGGCTGTTTGCCGAACACAAGCGCCAGCCCGATATTCCGGGCAATCTGTTCGCCATGCTGCTTTTGGCGCTGGTCATTTCGCTTTTGGTGGCGCAGCCCGATCTCGGCCAGACCATGCTTGTGCTCGGCACCTGGGGCGTGATGTTCTTCATGGCCGGTCTGCCGTGGATGTGGATCATCGCACTCGGCGCCGCCGGCCTCGGCGGCGTGTTCGCCGCCTATTCGGTGTTTCCGCACGTCGCCGCTCGCATCGACAAGTTCGTCACTGGCGAGGGTGACACGTTCCAGGTCGACATGGGCCGCGAAGCGCTGATCAATGGCGGCTGGTTCGGCGTCGGACCGGGCGAGGGCACTGTCAAGCGGGTGATCCCGGACAGCCACGCCGACTTCGTCTTTTCGGTCGCCGGCGAGGAATTCGGACTGATCATGTGCTTCTTCATCATGTCGATCTTCGCCTTTATCGTGCTGCGCGGCCTGAGTACCGCACTGAAGGAGCACGACGATTTCACCCGCTATGCCGTTGGCGGCCTGGTCACCGTCTTTGGCCTGCAGTCGGTCATCAACATGGCTGTCAATTTGCAGCTGATGCCGGCCAAGGGCATGACGCTGCCGTTCATCTCCTATGGCGGCTCCTCGCAGATCGCCATTGCCATCTCGATGGGTATGGTGCTGGCGCTGACGCGCAGGCGGCCGGAAAAGCGCAAGCAGATGGGCTTTGCCCTGTCGCAACGCGCCATGCCGGCGGAGTGAGATGTCGAAGGGCGTGATCCTTCTGGCGGCTGGCGGCACGGGCGGGCATCTGTTCCCGGCCGAGGCACTGGCGCACGAGCTGAACGAGCGCGGCTGGAAGGTGCATCTGGCCACCGACGACCGCGCCGAGCGCTTTGCCGGCCATTTCCCGGCGGCAGCCGTCCATCCGATCCAGTCGGCGACCATGGGTTCGAAGAACCCGGTGGCGGTGCTCGCCGCCTTCTGGAAGATCTGGCGCGGGGTGCGGCAGGCCTCAGCCATTATCGGCAGGATCAAGCCCGACGCCGTCGTCGGTTTCGGCGGCTACCCGACGCTGCCGCCGCTCTATGCGGCGACAAGGCGCAAGGTGCCGACGCTGATCCATGAGCAGAACGCGGTGATGGGTCGGGCCAACCGGGCGCTGGCTGCCCGTGTCGACGCCATCGCCGGCGGCTTTTTGCCCGAAGATGCAAGTGCGGCAGGCGCCAAGACGGTGACGACCGGCAATCCGGTCCGGCCGCAAGTTCTGGAAGCCGCAAAGATGCCCTACGCCGCATCGGTCGGGGAAGAACCATTCCGACTGCTGGTGTTCGGCGGCAGCCAGGGCGCGCAGTTCTTTTCTGATGCGGTGCCGGCGGCTATCGCGTTGCTGCCGGAAGGGCTGCGCAAGCGGCTGGTGATTACCCAACAGGCGCGTGCCGACGACGTGGCGCGGGTGAAGACGGCCTATGCGGCGCTTGGCGTCGACGTGCAAGTGTCGCCGTTCTTCACCGATATGGCGGCGCGCATGGCGGCAGCACAGCTGGTGATGTCGCGCTCCGGTGCGTCCACTGTGTCGGAAATCGCCGTGATCGGCCGGCCGGCGCTGCTGGTACCGTATCCGCATGCGCTCGATCATGACCAGGCGGCCAATGCTGCGGCCCTTGCTGCGGCAGGCGGGGCGGAAGTGCATCAGCAGTCCACACTGTCGCCCGAGCGCATCGCTAGCTTGATCGGCGGGTTGATGCAGGATCCGGCCCGGCTGGCTGCCATGGCGGCGGCCGCCAGATCGGCTGGAAAACCGGACGCGGCGCGGTTGCTCGCCGATCTGACAGAGGCTATTGCGTCCAGGAAAACCGTTTCGGAATTCAGGAAGGGGACGCACGCATGAAGATGCCGGAGACGATCGGCCTTGTGCATTTCATCGGCATTGGCGGCATCGGCATGAGCGGCATCGCCGAGGTGCTGCACAATCTTGGCTACAAGGTGCAAGGCTCCGACCAGGCCGACAGCGCCAATGTGCAGCGGCTGCGCGACAAGGGCATCGAGTGCTTCGTCGGTCACAAGGCCGAGAACATCGGCGACGCCGAAGTGGTGGTCGTGTCGACCGCGATCAAGAAATCCAATCCGGAACTGAAGGCCGCGCGTGAAAAGCTGCTGCCGATTGTGCGTCGCGCCGAAATGCTGGCCGAATTGATGCGCTTCCGGCAGGCTGTCGCCATCGGCGGCACGCATGGCAAGACGACGACGACCTCGATGGTGGCGACGCTGCTGGAAGCCGGCGGGCTCGACCCGACGGTGATCAATGGCGGCATCATCAATGCCTATGGCACCAACGCCCGCATGGGCGACGGCGAATGGATGGTGGTCGAGGCCGACGAGAGCGACGGCACTTTCCTGAAGCTGCCGGCCGAGATTGCCGTCGTCACCAACATCGATCCCGAACATCTCGATCACTACGGTAGTTTCGACAAGGTGCGCGAGGCCTTTCGCCAGTTCGTCGAGAACGTGCCGTTCTACGGCTTTGGCGTCATGTGCACCGACCACCCGGAAGTGCAGGCGCTGGTCAGCCGTATCGAGGACCGCCGCGTCATCACCTATGGTGAGAACGCTCAGGCCGATGTGCGCTTCACCAACCACCGCATGGCGGGTGCGATCTCGGAGTTCGACGTGGTGATCCGCGACCGCAAGGGCCGTGGCCCGATTACGATCGCCGGCCTGCGCTTGCCGATGCCCGGTCGCCACAATGTCTCCAACGCGACGGCGGCGATCGCGGTCGCGCATGAGCTCGGCCTTTCCTCGGAGGCGATCAAGAAAGGCCTGTCGTCCTTCGCCGGCGTCAAGCGACGCTTCACCCATACCGGTTCGTGGAATGGCGTCGAGGTGTTCGACGATTATGGCCATCATCCAGTGGAGATCACCGCAGTGCTGAAGGCGGCGCGCAGCGCCACTGACGGCCGCGTCATCGCCATTGCCCAGCCGCACCGCTTCACCCGGCTGCATGATCTGTTCGACGAGTTCTCCGTCTGCTTCAACGATGCCGACACGGTGATGGTGGCGCCGGTCTATGCGGCCGGCGAGGAGCCGATCGACGGGGTGACCTCCGAGGCGCTGGTGTCGCGCATCCGCTCCGGCGGCCATCGCGACGCGCGCTACATCGAAGGTCCTGCCACGATTGCGCCCGTCATACGCGATCTGGCCAAGCCCGGCGATTTCGTCGTCTTCCTCGGCGCCGGCAACATCACCCAATGGGCCTATGCGCTGCCCAAGGATCTTGGCGGAACGGTCTCATGATGCGCGGCCAGGCCTTGATCGACGGACTTGGCGATCGGCTTGCCGGCCTGCGCGGCCGCATCACGCCCAATGCCGAGATGGACAAGATCACCTGGTTTCGCGCCGGCGGGCTCGCCGAGGCTCTGTTCCAGCCGGCCGACGAGGACGATCTCGCCGCGTTCCTGAAGGCGGTTCCCGAAGACATTCCGCTGACCGTCGTCGGCGTCGGCTCGAACCTTCTGGTGCGCGACGGCGGCATTCCGGGTTTTGTCATCCGGCTTTCGGCCAAGGGCTTTGGCGAAGCCGAGATTATCGGCCCGACGACGATCAGGGCCGGCGCTGCTACGCCCGACAAGCGCGTGGCGGCACTTGCCTATGAGGCGGGCATTGGCGGCTTTCATTTCTACCATGGCATTCCGGGCGCCGTCGGTGGCGCGCTGCGGATGAACGCCGGCGCCAATGGCGTTGAGACGCGCGAGCGCGTCGTCGAGGTGCGGGCGCTCGACCGCAAGGGCAGCGTTCATACGCTGAGCAATGCCGATATGGGCTACGCCTATCGTCACTCGGCGGCACCGTCCGGGCTGATCTTCACGTCGGCCGTGTTCGAAGGGGCCCTGGAAGACAAGGCAGCGATCAAGGCGGCGATGGATGCCGTGCAGAACCATCGCGAAACGGTGCAGCCGATCCGCGAGAAGACCGGTGGCTCGACCTTCAAGAATCCGGACGGCACGTCGGCATGGAAAGAGATCGACAAGGCCGGCTGCCGCGGGCTGATGATCGGCGGCGCGCAGATGTCGCCGATGCATTGCAACTTCATGATCAACACTGGAACCGCGACCGGCTACGACCTCGAATATCTGGGCGAGACGGTGCGCGCCCGGGTGCTCGAAAAATCCGGCATCCGGCTGCAGTGGGAGATCAAGCGCATCGGCAACTTCCGGCCTGGCCATGAGGTGCAGGAATTCCTCGGGCTACTGCTTTAGCGCAACCTGAAGTTCGCGTGATACTTTAACTTCAAACGGCCTGAAATAGCCGCACGACCGTTGCTGCAAAGACTCAACAACGCGCTTTTTACGGTCGTTTTCACGGAAAGTGAATCTCTCGGAATCGTAAGCACTTGCCAGCGAATCAACTCTCTGATTCTCTGCCCTCAAGCGTTTCCTGATTTGAGTCGTTGCGACGCGTCACTCGCGTTTTCCGTCTGGGGGGCAACCTGCCGGAAGACTCGGACTCAATGTCGCGAAAACAGTGTTGCGGGCCCGCCGTATTAGGGGATGACGGGAAATGAAAAGTAAGCATGTGGCTGTTCTGCTGGGAGGATTCTCGTCCGAGCGGCCCGTGTCTCTGTCCTCGGGGAAGGCGTGTGCCGATGCGCTCGAGACTGAAGGCTACCAGGTCACCCGCGTCGATGTTTCGCGCGACGTCGGATCTGTGCTTGCCGAGCTCAGGCCTGATGCTGTCTTCAACGCACTGCACGGCCCTTTCGGCGAGGACGGCACCATTCAGGGCATCCTCGAATATCTCGCCATTCCCTACACCCATTCCGGCGTGCTCGCTTCGGCGCTTGCCATGAACAAGGAGCAGGCCAAGAAGATCGCCAAGGCCGCCGGCGTTCCGATCGCGGAATCGAAGGTGACCAATCGCTTCGCCATCCAGAACAAGCATCCGATGAAGCCGCCCTATGTGGTCAAGCCGGTTAATGAGGGGTCGAGCTTTGGCGTCGTCATCGTGCATGAGGGTCAGTCGCATCCGCCGCAGGTCATCGGCTCGTCCGAATGGAAGTATGGCGACACCGTCATGGTCGAGCGCTACGTCCATGGACGCGAGCTGACTTGCGCTGTGATGGGCGACGTAGCGCTTGGCGTCTGCGAAATCATTCCGACCGGCCATTCCTTCTACGACTATGATTCAAAATACGTCGCGGGCGGATCAAAACACGAATGCCCTGCAAAAATTTCACCGAATATTTACCAAAAAATACAGACACTGGCGCTCAAGGCTCACCTAGCTATCGGCTGCCGGGGCGTTTCCCGGTCGGACTTCCGTTACGATGACCGTCACTCCGAAAACGGCGAGGTTGTCTGGCTCGAGGTCAATACCCAGCCAGGTATGACGCCGACGTCTTTGGTGCCGGAAATCGCCGCGCAAGCGGGACACTCGTTCGGCGATTTGTTGAGTTGGATGGTGGAGGACGCTTCGTGTCTGCGTTGAAATGGGGACAGGGCAAGACAGGCGCGGCCGGGCCGGCGCTGTTCGGCGTGCCGTTGTCGTTCGACCATTTCGTGCTGCCGCGCCTGCTTCGTCGGCCGGTGCGCGTGCTGGCGCGCCTTGGCGGCGGTGAAGTTCAGGCGCCGCGTTTTTGCGCCACCATCATGTCGGCCGTGCTGATCGCCTCCAGTTGCGCCTACGGCGCCTATCTCTCGGGCGACTCCGATGAGATCGTCCAGAGCATCACCGCCCGCACCGGTTTTGCCGTCGACCAGATCAAGGTGGTCGGCAACCGCGAAACATCCGAGATCGACATTCTGGACAGGCTAGAGCTTGACGGCTGGACGTCGCTGATCGGTTTTGACGCAGAGGCCGCGCGCGAGCGCATTGGTACGTTGCCCTGGGTCGAAGTCGCCGCGGTGCGCAAGGTCTATCCGCATACGCTGGAGGTGCGCGTCGAGGAGCGCCAGCCGTTCGCGCTCTGGCAGCAAGGCAGCGAGCTTTCCGTCATCGAGCGGTCCGGCGCCGTGATCGCGCCATTCTCGGGCGGCAAGCAGGCATTGCTGCCGCTGATCATCGGCACCGGCGCACCGGCGAAGGCGCCTGACTTTCTGGTCAAGATCAAGAAATATCCCGAGCTTGCGGCGCGGGTCAAAGGCTACATCCGCATCGGCGAACGGCGTTGGGACCTGAAGCTGGAAAACGGCATCACGGTCAAGCTTCCCGAAGATGACGAAGACCAGGCGATCGCCGATCTCGTCAGGATGGACCACAACAACGGGCTTCTGACGCGCGACATCGCCGCCGTCGACATGCGCCTGTCCGACCGCCTGGTCGTCGAGTTGACGCCGGAAGCGGCGACGCAGCGCGAAGCCGCGCTCAACGAAAAGCCGCAAAGCCTGAAGCGCAAGCCGGAGACGAAGATATGAGCTGGCTTGGCGGCAACAGCGATGCCTCCTCGCGCCGGTCCGGCACGCTGACCGTGCTGGATGTCGGCTCGAGCAAGGTCTGCTGCATGGTGGCGAAGCTCAAGCCACGCGATGACGGCAATCTGTTGCGCGGGCGTTCGCACCGCGTTCAGGTGATCGGCATCGGCCACCAGAAGTCGCAAGGCGTGAAATCCGGGGTCGTCGTCGATCTGGATCGCGCCGAGCACGCCATCCGCCTTGCCGTCGATGCCGCCGAACGTATGGCGGGGCTGACAGTCGATTCCCTCATCGTCAACATGACGGCCGGCCGGCTGAAGAGCGAAACTTTCTCGGCCACCATCAACCTTGGCGGCCACGAGGCCGACGAGGCCGACATCAAGCGCGTGCTCGCCGCCGGTGCCAAGCAGGCGCTGAGGACAGAGCGCGAGGTGATCCATTCGCTTCCCGTCGGCTTTTCGCTGGATGCCGAGCGCGGTGTGCGCGATCCGCGCGGCATGGTCGGCGATCAGCTTGGCGTCGACATGCATGTACTGACCGGCGACGCAGCCCCCTTGCGCAACCTGGAGCTCTGCATCAACCGCTCGCATCTGTCGGTCGAGCGCATGGTGGCGACACCCTATGCCAGCGGGCTTGCCGCGCTGGTCGATGACGAACTCGAAATGGGCGCGGCCTGCATCGACATGGGCGGCGGCACCACGACCATCTCGGTGTTTTCGGAAGGCAAGTTCGTTCATGCCGACGCCATCGCCATCGGCGGGAATCACGTCACGCTGGACATGGCCAAGGGCCTGTCGACCTCGCTCGACGCCGCCGAGCGGCTGAAAGTCATGCATGGCTCGGCGCTGCCCGGCAGTGCCGACGACCGCGACCTGGTTTCGATCCAGCCGATCGGCGAGGATGGCGACGTGCCGTTGCAGATACCGCGTTCGGTGATGACGCGCATCATCCGCGCCCGTATCGACGAAACGCTGGAACTGTTGCGCGACCGGCTGAACAAATCGAGCTACGGCAATGCGGTGGGCAAGCGCGTCGTGCTCACCGGCGGCGCCAGCCAGCTTGCCGGCTTGCCGGAGGCGGCGCGCCGCATTCTGGGGCGCAATGTACGCATCGGCCGTCCGCTCGGCGTGGCAGGCCTGCCCGAAGCTGCCAAGGGGCCGGCTTTCTCGACCCCGGTCGGGCTTCTGATCTATCCGCAGATGGCGAGCTTCGAGAGCCGTCCCGCGAAAGGTATTTCCGGCCTCAGGATGACTGGAACGGGCGGAAAACTGCACCGAATGAGTCAGTGGTTGAGAGACAGTTTCTAAAATTGACGGGGACAGCCCCATAGGCGGCCGCGGCGGCGAAGCGGCGGGAAAGGCAAAGGACGGAGACAATGACCATCAATCTGCAAAAGCCGGACATCACCGAGCTCAAGCCGCGCATCACCGTGTTCGGTGTCGGCGGCGGTGGCGGCAACGCCGTCAACAACATGATCACCGCCGGTTTGCGCGGTGTCGAGTTCGTCGTCGCCAACACCGACGCGCAGGCACTGACCATGTCGAAGGCCGATCGGCTGATTCAGCTCGGCGCGCATGTCACCGAGGGTCTCGGCGCCGGGTCGCAGCCCGAAGTCGGGCGCGCGGCGGCCGAGGAGTGCATTGATGAGATCATCGATCATCTCTCCAACACGCATATGTGCTTCGTCACCGCCGGCATGGGCGGCGGCACCGGCACGGGTGCGGCTCCGGTCGTTGCCCGCGCTGCCCGCGAAAAGGGCATCCTCACCGTCGGCGTCGTCACCAAGCCGTTCCATTTCGAAGGCCAGCGCCGCATGAAGACGGCAGACCTCGGCATCGAGGAGCTGCAGAAATGCGTCGATACGCTGATCGTCATCCCCAACCAGAACCTGTTCCGGCTGGCCAACGACAAGACCACCTTCGCCGACGCCTTCGCCATGGCCGACCAGGTGCTCTATTCCGGTGTTGCCTGCATCACCGACCTGATGGTCAAGGAAGGCCTGATCAACCTCGACTTCGCCGACGTCCGTTCGGTCATGCGCGAGATGGGCAAGGCGATGATGGGCACCGGCGAAGCTTCGGGCGAGGGCCGTGCGATGGCCGCCGCCGAGGCCGCGATCGCCAACCCGCTGCTCGACGAAACCTCGATGAAGGGCGCCAAGGGCCTGCTGATCTCGATCACCGGTGGCCGCGACCTGACCCTGTTCGAGGTCGACGAAGCCGCAACCCGCATCCGCGAAGAAGTCGACCAGGACGCCAACATCATTCTCGGCGCCACCTTCGACGAGGAACTCGAAGGCGTGATCCGGGTTTCGGTGGTCGCCACCGGCATCGACAAATCGGCGGCTGAAATCGCTTCTGCGCCGATCTCCATCCGCGCGGCGCCGCAGAAGCCGGTCAGCCGCCCGGCCGTGCCGGTCACCGACAGCCGTCCGCCCGTCCAGCAGGCGATCTATGAGCCACGCGCGGCCGACCCGGTTGCCGAGGCCATCCAGCTTGCCGAGGCCAATGCCGCGGCGATGGCGCAGGCTCGCCCAGTGCCGGTTGCCCAGGCCGACGACTTCCGGCCGCAGAGCAAGATCTTCCAGGCGCCGCCGGCCCAGCCGCAGCCAATGGTCCAGCAGGTGATGCAGCCTGCGCCGCAGCGTGAAATGCCGCAGCCGGTTGCCGCGGCACCCCAGCGCATGCCGCGCGTCGAGGATTTTCCGCCGGTGGTCAAGGCCGAAGTGGAAGCCAAGAGCCGTCCGGCCGACCACGAGAACAGCGGACCGATGGGGCTGCTCAAGCGGCTGACCAACGGCCTGACGCGACGCGAAGAGGAGCCTGCCCGGTTGCAGCCGGCGCAGCCGCGCGAACCGAAACTGCGCCAGGCGGCACCCGAAATGCGCCGCCTTGCCAGCCAGGACCCGCAGCTCTACGCACCGCGCCGCGGCCAGTTGGACGATCAGGGCCGGCTGTCGCCGCAGACCAGGACAATGCAGGAAGACGATCAGCTGGAGATTCCGGCATTCTTGCGCCGCCAGGCCAATTGACCGTTAACGGTCCGTAACAATTGTTAACAGGCAAGCAGGAGACTGTTTGCCTGTTAACCTTTAAAACGATTGCAAAACAACGGTTTAGAGAACCGTTGGCATTGCTGGTCGCGGTTACAGAGAGTAAGAAACCGTGATTTGGAGACTTTCTGCCGGACCACTATCTTCCCGAGACTAAGGTCGGTGTGCCGGGATTCGGGGAGTTGGCCCAGCCTGCCGTTCAAATCAAGAGCCGCGAGCCCTTGGGGCTGAGGAAGCGGACGTAGGCAGTTTGGGCTATGGGGTTTGTCTTGCACGACTATCAGACGACACTTAAATCGCGTGCGACGCTGACGGGTACCGGCGTTCACAGCGGCAAGCCCGTCACCGTCAATTTTCTGCCGGCGGACCCCGATACGGGTGTCGTCTTCCAGCTTTTGAATGGCGGCGAGGGCCGTGAGTTTCGCGCACTCGTTTCCGAAGTCGGCGCCACCGACCTGTGCACCATGCTGGGTGATCCCTCGGGCGAGCATATCGCCACCGTCGAACATCTGATGGCGACGCTGTTCGGACTCGGCATCGACAATATCGTCATCGAGATCGACGGCCACGAGGTTCCGATCCTCGACGGCAGTGCCGTGGCGTTCGTGGAGGCCATAGACCAGGCAGGCATCGAGACGCTGCCGGTCAAGCGCCGCTATATCAGGGTGGTCAAGCCGGTTCGCATCGAGAACGGTGCCTCCTGGGCTGAATTCAGGCCCTATAGCGGCACGCGCTTCGAGGTCGAGATCGATTTCGAAAGCCCGGCGATCGGCCGTCAGCTCTTTGCATCCGACATCAACCCCGACATTTTCCGCCGCGATATCGCGCGGGCCCGCACCTTCGGTTTCATGAAGGATGTCGAGCGCCTGTGGGCGGCTGGCTATGCGCTCGGCTCGTCGCTGGAGAACTCGCTGGTGATCGGCGACGACAACCGCGTCATCAACGTCGGCGGCCTGCGCTATCCCAATGAGTTCGCCCGCCATAAGACGATGGATGCCATGGGCGATCTGGCGCTGGCCGGCGCCCGCTTCATCGGCTGCTTCCGTTCCTATCGCGGCGGCCACAGGATGAACGCGGCAGCGTTGCGGCGCCTGTTGTCCGACCGTTCGGCCTTCGAGGTCGTCGAAACCACGCGCCGCGAGCGCGGCCGCACCGCCGAGATGAGCGCCGTCACCGGGCCTGTCTTTGCGCCCTGGGTGATCTGATTCTTAACGATTTTCAGGCTCATATTGCGGCCGATTGGTGTTGCATGAATGCATCACCGATGGGCGAAATCACATTGCTTTTGGGGTAACGTCAAACCGCCACAAAAATGTGCGATTGGCCGGAGATAGCGTTGCCGGGCAAGGCGATTATGGTTTATGGCTGCTGCCGTCGACTGAAAAATGACGCCGAAAGGGCGGAATCCAATCATGTTCTTTAAGCGAGTTGGTCAATCGAAAGCGCCGTATCGGGCTGTTTTCCTGGCGCTTTCGGTGGTTGTTCCATCGCTCTTCCTGTCGGCCTGCATGTCGTCCGAGAAAGATGTCGATCTGTCGACCTATGTCGACCAGACAGAGCCGGCTGACGTTCTCTACAATCAGGGTCTCGCCAATCTGAATGCCGGCCGTCTGGATGAGGCGAGCAAGAAGTTCGATGCCGTCGACCGCCAGCACCCCTATTCGGAATTCGCCCGCAAATCGATGGTGATGGGCGCTTTCGCCGATTACCGGGCAGGCCATTATGACGAGGCGATCGGCTCGGCCAAGCGCTATCTGACGCTCTACCCGTCGACCGACGATGCCGCTTACGCTCAGTACATTATCGGCCTGAGCTACTACCGGCAGATCAAGGACGTTACCCAGGATCAGAAGGAAGCGCGCCAGACCGTGCAGACGATGCAGGATCTGGTGACACGCTGGCCGACGTCGGAATATGTCGACGACGCCAAGGAAAAGATCCGTTTTGCCACCGACCAGCTGGCCGGCAAGGAAATGCAGATCGGCCGCTACTATCTCGAGCGCCGCGAGTACATCGCCGCCGTCAAGCGGTTCCGCAATGTGGTGGAAAACTATTCCAACACCCGCCATGTCGAGGAGGCGCTCGCGCGTCTTACCGAAAGCTACTATGCGATGGGCCTGACCTCTGAAGCCCAGACGGCCGCCGCCGTGCTTGGCACCAACTATCCCGACAGCCCATGGTACAAGGATTCCTACAAGCTCCTGCAGAGCAATGGGCTTGCGCCGCGCGAGAATGCCGGATCGTGGATATCCAAGGCCGGCAAGCTGATCACCGGCGCCTGACCGGAGAAGATTGGTCCGAAGCGCGTTCGGCGCTTTTTCGGATTGATCCGATGCTAAAACAAAAAGATAGTGCGGCGCTGCGATTCCAACGGATCGCGTGCCGCATTTTGTTTTCGTGCATGTCGTTGTCCCAACACCGGGTCCACTCTTGGGCGACAGGCAATAGGTCCGGGTTCTGATGCTTTCCAGACTGTCGATCCGCGATATCGTCCTGATCGAGAAGCTGGATATCGACTTCCAGCCCGGCCTTTCGGTGCTGACCGGCGAAACCGGCGCCGGCAAATCCATCCTGCTTGATGCGTTGTCATTGGCGCTTGGTGCGCGGGGCGATGCCTCGCTGGTGCGCCATGGCGCGGTGCAGGGTCAGGTCATCGCTGTGTTCGACGTACCGCGCAACCATGCCGCCCGCATGCTGCTGGTCGACAACGCCATCGAGGACGACGGCGACATCATTTTGCGCCGCGTGCAGACGGCGGACGGCCGCACGCGTGTCTTCGTCAACGATCAACCGTCCAGCGTCACATTGATGCGCGATGTCGGCCGTGCGCTGGTCGAGATCCACGGCCAGCATGACGAGCGCGCACTGGTCGATCCCGGCGCGCATCGCGAACTGCTCGATAGTTTTGGCGGTCATCTCGGCGCGGTGCGCGCGACAGCCGAAGCGTGGCGCTACTGGCGCAATTGCGAGCAGGAATTTACGCGTCACCGCGCCAAGGTCGAGGCGGCGGCGCGCGAGGCGGACTATCTTCGCGCCGCGGTCGCCGAATTGACCAAGCTCGATCCGCAGCCCGGCGAAGAGAGCGACCTTGCCGAACTGCGCGCCTCGATGATGCGGGCGGAAAAGATCGCCTCCGAAATCCACGATGCGCAGGACGTGCTTTCGGGGCCGTCTTCGCCTTTGCCGCAACTGGCCAGCCTGTTGCGGCGGCTGCAGCGCAAGGTGACCGAGGCGCCCGGCCTGCTCGACGACGTCGTCAAATCGCTCGACGAGGCGATGTTGTCGCTCGACGCGGCGCAGTCGGGCGTTGAAGCGGCACTTCGCGCCACCGAATATGATCCGCAACGGCTGGAGAAGGCCGAAGAGCGGCTGTTTTCGTTGCGCGCTGCCTCGCGCAAGCACGCAGTGGCGGTCGACGACCTGGCGCAGCTGCGCGACACGATGGTCGCCGATCTTGCCGATCTCGACGCCGGCGAGGAGCGCCTGCACGCGCTGGAAAAGCAGGCCGCTGCTGCGCGCGAGGCCTTCGATATTTCCGCGGCACAATTGTCGTCGCTTCGCCATGCGGCGGCGGTCGGACTGACCAAGGCCGTCATGGCCGAACTGCCGGCGCTGAAGCTCGAACGGGCCGAGTTCATCGTCGAGATGGCAAGCGATGCCGACAACCGCATGGAAGAAGGTATCGACCAGGTCGAGTTCTGGGTGCGCACCAATCCCGGCACCAGACCGGGGCCGATGATGAGGGTGGCATCCGGCGGCGAGCTTTCGCGCTTCCTCTTGGCGCTGAAGGTGGCGCTGGCCGACCGCGGCTCGGCGCCGACCTTGGTCTTCGATGAGATCGACACCGGCGTGGGCGGCGCGGTTGCCGACGCCATCGGCCAGCGACTGGCGCGGCTGTCGAAGCGCGTGCAGGTGCTTTCCGTGACGCATGCGCCGCAAGTCGCGGCGCGCGCGGCAACGCATTTCCTGATTTCCAAATCCGGCGGCAGCGACCGGGTCGCTACCGGCATTGCCGAGATGGACCGGGCGGCGCGGCAGGAAGAGATCGCCCGCATGCTTGCCGGCGCCACCATCACCGACGAAGCCCGCGCGGCGGCCGAGCGGCTCCTGCGCGAGAACATTGCTGCCGCCTAGGAAGCAGAAAAGCCGATGGTGCGCGGGCCTTACAAAGTGAGCGCGCGGTAAGCTCTCGCTGTTGGAGACATCGTAATGATTTCGACGGGTACCATGGTGATCGTAGAGGGTGTCCCCGATCATCTTCAGGACGATGAGGAGATGCGAACCAAGGAGCTCTTCCTTGGGTGTGTCGGAAGAAAGTTCGAGGTTGTAAGCATCACGAATGTTTCAGGGACAAACCTGCTGGAGTAGAAGTCGGCGAGGTCTTTGGAGAACCAGCCTACATGCATTCGATATGGATCGAGGAAAGATATGTCTCAGCTATCAACCCGTCAGGGCACAAGCGCTGAGATGGATCGGGCGGCCTGAATTTCAACCTGACCCATTACCCGTAGGCCATCCTTCTCGACTTGGCCCGACCTGAATCTCGACACATCCTAGGGTGTCTAATTCCCCATGTTTCAATCTGAGTCAGCAGATGGCTGTATCCTACTGTTCAGGAATGATTTCTCCACAGGCTATCTCCCTCCCGGCAAATCCTGATTTATAGTGGCCAGCCAATTCGAGGACCGCAGCGCATGTCTGAAAAACCAATCGAATCGTTGAGCGAAAGCGATGCCGCGGATGAGCTTGCGCGGCTGGCGGAGGAGATCGCCGGCCACGACCGCCGCTATCATGCCGAGGACGCGCCGACGATCACGGACGCGGAATACGATGCGCTGCGGCGGCGCAACCTTGCCATCGAGGAACGTTTTCCCGATCTGGTGCGCGAGGATTCGCCGTCGCGCCGGGTAGGTGCTGCGCCGGCGGAAGGCTTTGCCAAGGTGCGCCATGCGGTGCCGATGCTCAGCCTCGCCAAGGCCTATACCGACGAGGACGTCACCGATTTCCTCGAGCGTGGCCGGCGGTTTTTCGACCGCGACAAGGATCTCGACATCGCCTTCACGGCCGAGCCGAAGATCGACGGGCTGTCGGCCTCGCTGCGCTATGAAGGCGGCGTGTTCGTGCAGGGCGCAACGCGCGGCGACGGCGCTGTCGGCGAGGACATCACCGCCAATCTCAGGACAATTGCCGACATCCCGAAGACCCTGAAAGGATCTGGCTGGCCCGACACGATCGAGATACGCGGCGAGGTCTACATGACCTATGCGGAGTTTGAGGCGCTGAAGGCGCGGTCGGCAGCGGTTGGCGGCCAGGATTACGTCAATCCGCGGAATACGGCTGCCGGCTCGCTGCGCCAGAAGGATGCCTCGGTCACCGCCAGCCGCAACCTCAGGTTCTTCGCCTATGCCTGGGGCTACACGACGGAAGATCCGGCGCCCACACAGTACGAGTCCGTACAGAAATTCAGGGATTGGGGATTCCAGATCAGCCCGCTGATGGTGCGAGCGAAGTCGGTCGAGGATCTGGTCGCGCAGTATCGCCTCATCGAGGCTCAGCGCTCATCGCTTGGCTACGATATAGACGGCGTCGTCTACAAGGTCGACCAACTGGAATTGCAGCGCCGATGGGGGTTCGTCACCGGCGAACCGCGCTGGGCCATCGCCCACAAATTTCCGGCCGAACAGGCGACGACGACGGTGCAGAAGATCGACATCCAGGTCGGTCGTACCGGCACGCTGGCGCCGGTTGCGCGGCTGGCGCCGGTCACGGTCGGCGGCGTCGTGGTCGAAAACGTCACGCTTCACAACGAGGACTACATCAAGGGCCTCGACAGCACCGGCCAACCGATCCGCGACGGCATCGACGTGCGCATCGGCGACACCGTGGTGATCCAGCGGGCAGGCGACGTCATTCCGCAGATCGTCAGCGTCGTCATCGACAAGCGTCCGGCCGATGCCGTGCCTTATGAATTCCCGCACATTTGTCCGGTCTGCGGCTCGCCGGCGACGCGCGAGATCAACGAGAAGACCGGCAAGGAAGATTCGCGCCGGCGCTGCACGGGCGAGTTGATCTGCGCCGCGCAGGCGGTGGAAAAGTTGCGCCACTTCGTGTCACGCGGCGCCATGGACATCGAAGGCCTTGGTGCGGAGAACATAGACACTTTCTTCAATGCCGGATTGATCAAGACAGCCGCCGATATCTTTACGCTCAGGGACCGCCGTCCGGCTGTCACCAAGGCGCTGGCCGAGCGGCGCGAGGAGCAGGCGAGGCAGCGCGAGGCCGCGTCTGGCAAGACACGCAAGAATGTGCGCAGTGTCGAGGACCGCAACTACGAAGGCCTAGACAAGCTTTTCGCCGCCATCGATTCGCGCCGCGAACCGGAACTCGACCGCTTCATCTTCGCGCTCGGCATTCGCCATATCGGCGAAACGACGGCGGCCGTGCTTGCCCGGACGTTCTCGAACATCGAGGAGTTGATCCGCGTCGGCAAGGAGACGGCTGTGGCCGCCGATCCGCACAGCGTTTTCCCGTCGGTCAACGGCATTGGCGACACCGTGATAGACGCGCTGCGCGATTTCTTCGGCAATGAGCGCAATGACGACGTGCTTGACGCGCTGCTCGCGCAGGTCAAGCCGAAGCCCTACATCGTCACCGTCTCGGCCGACAGCGAGGTTGCCGGCAAGACCATCGTTTTCACCGGCTCCCTGGAAAAGATGACACGCTCCGAAGCCAAGGCGATGGCGGAACGGCTCGGCGCCAAGGTGGCAGGTTCGGTGTCGGCGAAGACCGATCTGCTGGTGGCCGGGCCTGGTGCCGGCTCCAAATTGAAGCTTGCCGGTGAACTCGGCGTCGAAGTCATCGACGAGGACACCTGGTTGCAACGGGTCGGCAAGGCGTGATGGCCAACGCGTTCAAAGGGTTTGGGCAAAAAGCCCTTCCGTTTCTGAAGGCGCTCGACTTCCACCAGAGCCGCGAATGGTTCCAGGAGAACCGCGCGCTTTACGACAGCGAGCTGCATGAGCCGCTCTGCGATCTGGTGGAGACGCTGACGGAGCGCTTCGCAGCAGTGGGGCTCGGCTTGCGCGGCGATCGCAAGAAATCGCTGTTCCGCATCAACCGCGATGTGCGCTTCGCCAAGGACAAGCGGCCCTACAATCGGCATCTGTCGGCCATCCTGTCGCCCGACGGCACCAAGATGGAGCAGGGCGTTTTCTTCGTCTACTTCGGCCTCGATCGCTGCTTTGCCGGCATTGCCTGGTGGAACCCGGATCCGGTGCTGCTGCTGGCGATGCGCAAGGCCATTGCGACAAAGCCTGCCGAATTCCGCGGTTTGATCGCGTCGCTGAAGAAAAACGGCCTCGAACTCGATACGGAAGACCGCATGAAGCGCACGCCACGTGGTTTCGAGCATGTCACCGAGGCCGATCTTGTGGCTGCTCTTCGCAACCGCTATTTCGCCGTCCGGCATGCGATCGATCCGGCCGGTATCCATGCGCCGGCCCTGGTCGACGAACTCGTCGATTTCACCTTGCGCGCCAGGCCGCTGCTCGACTGGGGCAGGGCGATCCAGGGCAAGGTTTCGGGGAGTTAAAGCGCGTCGCGTCAAGGCGGATTCAGGCAACGCGCTTTAAGTCTTTGTTTTGATGCATGTCGTTGTCCCAAAACCGCAGCGCACTTTGGGCGACATGCATTAGTCTACATCCGCATCAAAAGCCCGCCATCGACGGCGAGTTCAATTCCGGTGATGTAGCTCGCCGCGTCGGAGAGCAGGAACAGCGCGGCATTGGCCATGTCCTGCGGCGTGCCGATGCGGCCGAGCGGCGTGTAGTCGGCAACCGCCGCACGCTTCTCCTCGGTATCCCAGCGCGCCTGCAAGGGGGTAAGCGCCATACCCGGACAGATGGCGTTGGAGCGGATGCCCTCGCTCGCAAGCTGCATGGCCAGCGATTTCGAAAGGGCGCAGACGCCGGCCTTCGATGCCTGGTAGGCATCCTGCGGCTTCGGGTCGCCGCGATACCACTGGATGGTCGAGAAATGCACCATGGCGCCGCCGCGTCCGCCCGAGCGCATATGGGGAACCACCGACCGCGCCGTGTGCACGAAGGATTTCAGGTTGATGGCGAAGACCTGGTCCCAGACGTCGAGATCCATCTCCAGTGCCGATCTGTCGCGGCCGAACCACAGCACACCGGCGACATTGGCGAGATAGTCGATGCCGCCGCGCTGACGGCCGGCCGCGCCGATGGTCTGCTCGACAAAGCCAGCGTCGGTGAGATCGCCCTGAGAGAAGGTGAGCCGGTCGTCGTAGGAGGCAAATGCTGCCGGACGCGGCTTGATGTCGATGGCGGTGACCGAGGCGCCTGCTTCGAGCAGCGCCAGCGCAATCGCTTCGCCCATCCCGCCGCCGGCCCCGGTGACGACCGCGTGCCTGCCGGTGAAATCATAAACGATCATCCCACAACCCCTTGCTTTTGCGACCCGTGACATCAGTTTCGCTGATCTGTTGGCTCAAATGAATTCGTCTGACTTTTCAGCCGCTGGAACCTACATATCAGCGCAATCTAGGAATGTGACATGTCAGTAGAGACCCTGAGCGATAATTCTGCAGCCAGCGAGTTCTGGGGCGGCGTGCGGCTGTCGATGCCGGTTGTCGTCGCCGCGGCGCCGTTTGCGCTGCTGTTCGGCGCCATTGCCGTCGACAATGGCCTTTCCGTTCTCGAAGCTACTTTGATGAGCGCGCTGATCTTCGGCGGTGCCAGCCAGATGGTCGGTATCGAACTGTTCGGCCAGCATGTCGCGCCATGGCTGATCGTGCTGTCAATCTTCGCGGTGAACTTTCGCCATGTGCTCTACTCCGCAGGCATCGGCCGCCGCATCGCGCATTGGCCTGTCATTCAGCAGGCGCTCGGCTATTTCGTGCTCACCGATCCGCAGTTCGCGGTGGCCGAGCGCAAGGCCGAAACCGGCGAGACCGTTGGCTTCGCCTGGTATATGGGGCTTGGCCTGCCGGTCTATGTGTTGTGGGTGATCGAGAGCGCGCTGGGTGCGGTGTTTGGCAAGCTCATTCCCGACACGCACGCGCTCGGCATCGATTTCCTGCTGCCGATCTACTTCCTCGGCCTGGTCATGGGTTTTCGCAAGCGGCCTCTGTGGCTGCCGGTGGTCATCGCGAGTGCCGCTGCCTCGATCATCGCCTACAAGACGGTGGGGTCGCCATGGCACGTTTCCATTGGTGCGATTGCCGGCGTGCTGCTCGCCGTCATCCTGCCGCCCCATCACAGCGGCGTCGAGGCACGGCCATGAGCGCGACCTTCTGGATCATCATCGCCGGCGCGGTCGCCACCTATCTCACCCGCATTGGCGGCCATCTGGTCATCTCGCGCTTCGACAATATCCATCCGCGCGTCGAGGCCGGGCTAAACGCCGTGCCGGCGGCGGTGCTGACGACGCTGGTGGCACCGGCGGCGCTCGGCGCCGGACCGGCGGAATGGGCAGCGCTGATCGTTGCCGCGATTGTGTCGTTGCGCGGCGGGCTGATGGTGATGTTCTTGGCCGGGGCGGCGGTGCTGATCCTGGCGCGGCAGTTCGTCGGATAGGAATTCTGCCGGCGCGATTGGTTTTGGACCGCTGGCGCTGCCCCTCATTGCCCTGCCGGGCATTTCTCCCCGTAGAACGGGGAGAAAGAGGCTCACCTCAGATCTTCTGATCGTGCGGCAGCGGTGCGGTTGCCTTTTCCAGCCAGGCCAGCGTCTCGCCGTCGAGCATCGGCCCGATCTCGGCCAGTACCCGCGCATGGTATTCATCGAGCCAATGCAGTTCGTCGCGCGTCAACAGGTCGGTGCGTATCAGCCTGACGTCAATCGGCGCCAGCGTTAGCGTCTCGAAGCCGTGCATGGCGATGTCGCCGCCTTCAACCGCCTCGGCCGGCGTCACCAGGACAAGGTTCTCGATGCGGATGCCGTAGGAACCTTCCTTGTAGTAGCCGGGCTCGTTGGACAGCATCATGCCGGCGAGCAGCTTTTCAGTGCCGGTCCGGGCGATACGCTGCGGCCCCTCGTGCACGGCGAGATAGGAACCGACGCCATGGCCGGTGCCGTGGGCGAAGTCGCAACCGTGCTTCCACAACGCCATGCGCGCCACAGCGTCGATCTCGGAGCCGCGCGTGCCCGGGGGAAAGCGCAGCATGGAAATGCCGATCATGCCCTTCAGCACCAGCGTGAAGCGCTCGCGCATCTCGTAGGTCGGCTTGCCGATCGGTACGGTGCGGGTGATGTCGGTGGTGCCGTCCTGGTATTGGCCGCCGGAATCGAGCAGGAACAGCTCGCCATTCGCCAGTTTGCGGCTGGTGGCGCGGGACACGCGGTAGTGCATGATAGCGCCGTTCGGGCCAGCGCCGGAAATGGTATCGAAGGAGATGTCGCGCAGCGGCATCTGGGTTTCCTCGCCGGTGGCGCGGCGCGTTTCCTCAAGCCTCGTGACGACGGCGATCTCGTCGAGCTTGCCGGGCTTTTGCCGTTCCAGCCAGCACAGAAGCTTGGCAATAGCCGCACCATCGCGGCGGTGCGCAGCGCGGCTGCCGGCGATTTCGGCCTGGTTCTTGGTGGCGCGCGGAATGCGGGCGGGGTCGGCTGCCGCAATGACGGTGCCGCCATTGTCCTCGATCAGCATTTTCAGTCTTTCCGCCGCCAGCACCGGGTCGAGCGCGATCCTGGCGCCGCTATTGGCAAGGGCCACGACCGCCGCCTCGAATTCGCCGGGCTCATGCAGATCGGCGAGCTGGGTGAGATAGGCGGCGACGGTGCGCGAGAACTTGCGCCGGTCCATGAAAATCTGGTGCGAGCCATCGGCGGCGAGCATGGCGAAGCCGAGCGCCAGCGGCGTGTGCGGCACGTCGCCGCCGCGGATATTGAACGCCCAGGCGATGGAAGAGGGATCGGTCAGCACGGCATGGGTGGCGCCATCCTTGGCGATTGCTGTGGCCAGCCGCGCCAGCTTGTCCTTCGCGAACTCGCCGGCAAAGCCGATCGGGTGAATCTCGACCGGCGCCAGCGGCGGCTCGGGCTGATCCTTCCAGACGATGTCGATCGGGTTCCTGTCGAGCGGCACCAAGGTTGCGCCCGATTGTTCGGCCGCGGCGTTCAGCCCCTTGACCTCGCCCAGCGTGTGCAGCCACGGGTCGAACCCGAGCCGCGCGCCCTTGCCGAGATTGTCCTTGATCCAGACGGCAGGCGGGTTGTCGACCAGGCTTTCGATCGAAAAGATGTCGAGATCAACCTCGTGGCGCACCTGCAGCGTGTAGCGCCCGTCGACAAACATGAAGGCGCGGTCGGCAAGCACGATGGCGACGCCGGCCGAGCCGCTGAAGCCGGTCAGCCATTTCAGCCGCGCCGAGCGGTCGGCAACGTATTCGCCCTGGTGTTCATCGGCGCGCGGCACGATGAAGCCATCCAGCCCGTTGGCCGCCAGCCATTGGCGCAGCAGCGCCACGTGCGGCTTGCCCACTGCGGGGTCGCCAGCGGAATCGAAGGTCTGGAACATGATGGCCTCCTCGGGTGCTTGGCGGCGAGCGTAACGCATGAGCCCGAAAACCGGAATCGATTTCCGGACGCTCCAGACCGGCAATCCATAGGTCTGATTTGGTCCAGATCAGCGCTTGAGGTGGATCGTCACCCAGCCCTCGCGGTGCGAGGTCCTGACATGGCGAAACTGCTGGCCGACATAGGCCGAAACCACGGCGTCGCGCTGGCGGTCGAGGATGCCCGACAACACGATCGAGCCGCCGAGGTTGATATGCCTGGCCATCTCAGGCGCCAGCCGCATCAGCGGCCGCGCCAGTATGTTGGCGACGATGAGATCGAAGGGCGCGCGCGCGGCAAAGATCGGGTGGTGGAAGCCCGGCGCCGTCACCGTTTCCACCAGCGATTTGACGTGGTTGAGGCGGGCGTTGGCGGCGGCGACCTTGACAGCGATCGGGTCGATGTCGGTCGCCAGCACCGGAATATGCGCCAGCTTGGCAACGGCGATGGCCAGCACCGCGCTGCCCGTGCCAAGGTCGAGTGCGTTGCGCGGGTGTTCGCGCCGCACGACCTGTTCAAGCATTTCGAGGCAGCCGGCGGTGGTGCCGTGATGGCCGGTGCCGAAGGCCAGCCCCGCCTCGATCTCGATGGCGAGTTCACCGCTGTGGCGCTTCCGGCGGTCGTGCCCGCCATGGACGAAGAAGCGGCCGGCGCGTACCGGCTTCAGTCCTTCGAGCGAGTGCGCCACCCAGTCGATGTCGGGCAGGGATTCGCGCTCGATCGGCTTCGACAGAGCGAGGCCGGCGAGAATGTCGTTGACGCGCGCCGCGACGGCATCGACGTCATCGTTGGTGGCGTAGAGCGACACTTCGTGGATGTCGAGGTCCTCGTCGACCTCCAACACGGCGATCGGCAGGCCGTCATCCTCGAAGGCCGCCTCAAGCGCCGCAAAGATGCGGTCAGCGTCGATCTTGCCGGCGGTGAAGTGAAGCCGCGTCTGGGTCATGGTTTTGGTCAGCCTTCCGCCGCCAGCCGCTTCAGCTTGGCAATGGCGGTCTCCGGGCTTTCGCCATAGGCGATGGTGCCGGAGAACTCACCCTTGGCGTTGAGCAGCAACACCGAGGCGGTGTGATCCATCGTGTAATCGCCGTCGCCCGTATCAACCTTTTTCCAATAGATGCCGAAAGACTTGGCCATGGCGTGGACCTTGTCGGGATCGCCTGAGATGCCGACAATGCGGTCGGAGAAATTGCTGACATAGGTGTTCATGAGTTCGGGCGTGTCGCGCTCCGGATCGACGGAGACGAAATAGGCATGCAGGGTCTTGCCGTCGTCGCCCATCGTCTTCAGCCAGCCGGCCAGTTCGAACAGCGTGGTCGGACAGACTTCCGGGCAATGGGTGAAGCCGAAGAAGACAACGCTGGGATGGCCTCTGAAGGCGGCTTCGGTGATCGGCGCGCCCTTCTGGTCGACCAGCGTGAAGGCGGCGCCGAACGGCTCGCCGCCATAGTGCCCGCGGTACCAGTCGAAGGTGAGCCAGCCGATGCCCGCCGCCATCAGGACGAGAATGCCGACCAGAATTGAACGCATCATCAGGGATTGTCCGTCGTGATTTTCATTGGGTGCTGGATCAGCACCATTCGGCGAACACTCTTAGCGGGTTGCCAGCGCGCACGCAAAGATGTCGCGTTGCCGCAACCGGTCGTCGATACCGGCTTACCAAATCGTAATTTGAACGGTTTGGGCCCCTGCCTATTTTGATAGTCTGCGCTTTTGCAGTGGAACCAGCCAATGCCGGATACGCCTGTTGCCTTCTATTCCAAGACCCAGATCTGGCTGCACTGCAGCATCGCCGTGCTGATCCTGGTGCAGTTCCTCGCCCATGACGGCATGGAGCATGTCTGGCGCGCCTTGCGCCGGGGCCAGGAGGCGTCACCCGGCGATGTGCCGCTGGCCTATATGCATGTCGTGCTCGGCCTCGCTGTGCTGGGTCTGGCCAGCTGGCGGTTCTGGCTGAGGACGACACGCGGCGTTCCGCCGGTTTCGGGGATGGAGCACCCGGCGCTGCGGCTGCTGGCCAAGGCGACGCATTTTGTCATCTATGGGCTGATCTTCATCGTGCCGCTTTCGGGCGGCGCCGCTTGGTTCCTTGACGTGCCGGGGGCAGGGCTGGTGCATGTGCTGGGCAAGAACATCCTGCTCTATATCGTGCTGTTGCACACAGCAGGCGCGCTGGTTCAGCATTTTGTCCTCAGGAGCGATGTGCTGCGGCGGATGCTCGCGTTCGGCCGGGCCTAGCTTGCAAAGCCGGATTGTCCGCCCCACCTGAGGTCGGCGAAACTCGAACCGCAGGAGGCTGTCTTGCAAGGACTGATTGGGCGAAAACTGATCGGCGGCGCGTTGGCCGCATGCCTTGTCGTTGGCTCTGGTGCGGCGGTCGCCGAGGAAGTCGGCAAGGTCGGCGTCGACTGGGTCGGCAACGACATCATCGTCGAGGCGATCAAGGACCCGAAGGTCGAGGGCGTCACCTGCCATGTCTCCTACTTCGATCGCGGCGTCATCGACCGCTTGCAGAAGGGCAACTGGTTCGAAGACCCTTCGGATTCCTCGATCTCTTGCCGCCAGACCGGCCCGATCACCATCGGCGATATCGACATGAGCGAGGCCGGCGAGGAAGTGTTCAAGCAAGGCATCAGCCTGATCTGGAAGAAGCAGGTGGTGAACCGCATCTACGACAAGGCCAATGAGACGCTGATCTATTTGTCGCATTCACGCCAGGTGCAGGATGGGTCGGCCAAAATGTCGGTCACCACCGTGCCGCTCTACGGCCAGAATGTGGTGTGGACCAGCGGCAAGCCGAAATAAGACCTGGCAAAAGCCGACGGACGATTGGTCCCGCTTGCGGGACCAATCGGTCGGGCGTAAATCGCCCGCATGGACCGTCCGGAAAATCTTGTCCTGAAAGACCCCGAACCGCGCATTCATCCGACCGCGGAACTGAAGGCGTGCAAGCTCGGGCGCTACGCCTCGATCGGCGAGCGCGTCGTCCTGCGCGAAGTGACGGTCGGTGATTTCTCCTATTTCGAGCGTCATTCGGAAGCGATCTATACGACGATCGGCAAATTCTGTTCGATTGCCGCCAACAGCCGCATCAATGCGCTGGAGCATCCGATCGAACGGGTGACCCAGCACAAGGTCAGCTATCGGCCCAACGAATATTTCCGCTGGCTGGGCGTCGACACGGCGTTCAAGGAGCGGCGGCAGGCAAAGGCGGTCAGCATCGGCCACGATGTCTGGATCGGCCATGGCGCGGTGATCATGCCCGGTGTGAGCATCGGCAATGGCGCGATCGTCGGTGCCAATGCGGTGGTGACACATGATGTGGCGGCCTATGCGATTGTCGCTGGCGTTCCGGCCGCGCCATTGCGCCAGCGTTTTGCAACCGACATTGCGGCGCGGATCGAAACCCTCGCCTGGTGGGACTGGGCGCCGGAAAAACTGGCCAAGGCCGTCCCTGATATGCAGGCGATGCCGATCAAGGCTTTCCTCGACCGCTGGGAAAACGACGCCTCCTGAGTTCGTCAGGCGTGCATAGGATTGTTCACGAAATCCCTTCTGGAAGGGAACCCGGAGCGGCCGCCGGTTGTTTCTCCCCGGCGCGAGATGATCCCGGTCCGGGGTCACCTCGTTGCCGCCAGCCAGGGATTTCCGATGTTCGAGAAGCTTTTCACCCAGGTCGCCAACAAGGTCGCCCATCTTGCCGGCCTGCCGCTGACCTTTGCCGCCTGCTGCCTGATTGTCGTGGTCTGGGCAGCCAGCGGGCCGCTGTTCGGCTTTTCCGACACCTGGCAGCTGGTCATCAACACCGGCACGACGATCATCACCTTCCTGATGGTGTTCTTGATCCAGAACACGCAGAACCGCGATGGTGCGGCGATTCAGGCCAAGCTCGACGAACTGATCCGGGTCGGCGAAGGCCACAATCATTTCATCGGCATCGAGCACCTGACCGAATCCGAGGTCGAGGAGATTCGCGACCGCTGCGAACGCGCGGCCAAGCGGCATGACCGGGAGATTGCCGACATGGCCGCCAAGAAGGCCGTGGCGCAGAAGCGCGGCGCGAAAAAGCAGGCGGCTTGATCGTCAGCCTTTCATGAAGGCCGCGAAAGCATCCTTGTAATCAGGGTGCCAGCGCGACAGAGCAGGGCGGTTTTCGATGATGTCGCCGATCGCCCAGGCCATGCGTTTCTCGTCCATCGGCCGCACTGCCTCGTTGTCTGGGCACAGAATGTAGAAGTCGCCGCGCGGCAGCGAGGCCAGCATGAAGTCGATGACCTGTTCGCCGGTCCAGGCGCCGGCCGGCTTTTCCGTGGCACCTTCGGTCAGGCCGGTGAAGGTGAAGCCCGGGATCAGCAGATGCGCACTGATTTTGGCGCCGGGTTCGTTGCGCAACGCGTGCGCCAGACCTTCGGTGAAGGTTTTCACGCCTGATTTGGAGACGTTGTAGGCGAGGTTGCCGGGCGGCGTGGTGATGCCCTGCTTGGAGCCGGTGTTGACGATCAGGCCAGGTTTTCCCGATGCCAGCATGCGCGGTGCAAAGGCCTCGACGCCATGAACGACGCCCCAGAAATTGATGTCCAGCAACTGCTTCCAGGCGCCGCGGTTTTCCCAGGGTTTGCCGGGATTGTTGCCGACGCCGGCATTGTTCATCAGCAGCGACACATCGCCGAAGGCGGCGAATGTCTTTTCGGCCAGCCGGTCGAGGTCGTCGGCCTTCGCAACGTCGGTGGCAATGGCAAGTACTGCATCGTTGCCGGCAATCGCGGCGACGGCACGGCCAGCCTCGTCGAGGCGTGCGCCGGCGATATCGGCGAGCACGATCTTCATGCCCATCGCCGCCAGCCGCTTGGCGGCTGCAAGGCCGATGCCGCTGGCGCCGCCGGTGATGACGGCGACGTTGCCTGGGCTAAGGGCGGGCAGAGCGGTCTGGATCTCGGCATCGGCGGTCATGATTTTTTCCTTGGTTTGGGTCGCGCCGAACTTAGCGCGGGATGCGCTTCATGCAAGGCCGTCCAGCGTGTTCGGGTTGACCGCGTCCGCGACGGCTGCGCATGTTGCGGCTGAATAGGGAGCCTGCCGATTGACCGACTGGGTCGCGATCTTGAAGGAGCAGACCGCCACCGGCGACCAGATGGGTCGCGAGGTGCCGCAAATGCTTGCCAATCCCGAAATCAGCGAGGCGCAGGTGAAGACGCTGTTTTCGGCGCTCGAAAAGCAGGCCGAGTTCGTCGAGAAACTGCGCATGGCGCTGGAGAAATTCGGCCATGATTTTTCGATCATCAAGGCGGCCGAGCGGCTGGAGGAGCGCTATGCCGACCTTGCCGCGTCGGTCGCCGAAAAGCTAAAGGCGATGCGCAAGTAGCGCCCGCTACTTTTCGATCACTCGCGAAAACCGCGTATCCGGCACGAACCAGACGGCAGCCACCAGAAAGTAGATCGCGACGCCGATCCACTGGTTGACGAAGGTCAGCAGCACCGCAGCTATGTATAGCGCTACCGAAATCTTGCCCTTGCGGTCACTGCCCAACGCCTTGGCGAAGGCTGTTTCGTTGCCATGCAGATGGTGCAGCTTGGTCACAAGAACCCTGTAGGCGACCCCACAGAGCACGAGGTCGACGCCATAGACGGCGACAGGTACCGGCGCGAAATGATTCTCGCCCATGAAGGCCGTCGTTGCCGGAATCAGCGACAGCCAGAACAGGAGGTTAAGATTTGCCCACAGCACGCGGCCGTCAACGCGCTGCACGGTGTGGAACATGTTGTGCAGATTGTTCCAGTAAATGCCGACATTGATGAAGGACAAGACATAGCTGAAGAAGATCGGCCACAGCGGCGCCAGCGCGGAAAGATCCTCGCCATGCGGCACTTTCAGTTCCAGCACCATGATGGTGATGATGATGGCGACGACGCCATCGGTGAATGCCTCGACCCGGCCTTTGCCCATGATTCCTCCCCCGGTTGTCGGGTGATATCTATGCGATGGCGGGACGTGCGGCTACCCGCCATATGGCTGGGCGAACAGGCGGGCGCGCCAAAACCTTCAGCCGTTCGGTGTCTCCGGCGTCATGTTGGCGCGCTGGCGCGGCACGCCAAGGCCGGTGTCCGGCGGCTCGCCTGCTGCCGGCCTGTCCTCGATCATGTGCATGATGCGCCAGCGGCCGAAGCGGTAGTAGCCGGCGGCCAAAAGCAGCGAGGTGATCGATCCCGCCGGAAAGCTCCACCACAGCGCTTCCTCGCCGATCACGCCGCGCATGAAATAGGCAAAGCCGGTGCGCACGATAAGCACCGAAATCACCAGGATAATCAGCGGTGGCATCACAGCGCCGGTGGCGCGCACGGTGGCGAACAGCACGATGGTGATGCCGAACAGGATGAACGACCAGGAGGCAATCTTGTTGATGTGGGCGGCGATGTCGACTGCGGTGCTGTCGCTGGAGAGGAACAGGCTGAGCACGGAGCGGTCGAAGACGAACAGCACCGCGACCAGGGCGCCGGTCAGCACGAGATTGAAGCCGACGCCGGAAGCGGCGATGCGGCCGATCCGGTCCCAGCGTCCGGCGCCGACATTTTGCGCCGCCATCGAGGACACCGCCGCACCAATGGCCAGCGCCGGCATCTGGATATAGGTCCACAGCTGCGCGGCGATGCCGTAGGCGGCCGCCACCTGCGAGCCGTAGGAGTTGACCATGCCCATCACGGTCAGCGCTGCCGCCGAGATGACGATCATCTGCAGGCCCATCGGCACGCCCTTGAAGACGACGATGCGCAGCAGCGTCGGATCCGGCCGCAGCAAAGCCAGGTTGGCGCCGGCCAACCGCAGCGGGTGCTTGCGCGCATAGAGCACGACGAGGATGGCGATCACGCTCACCGTCTGGCCGATCAGCGTCGAGGTGGCCGAGCCGGCAATGCCGAGTTCGGGGAAGGGGCCGATGCCGCGGATGAGCAGCGGGTTCAAGACGATGTCGAGCACGACGGCGAGCGCCATGAAGAAAAACGGGGTGCGCGAATCGCCGGCGCCGCGCAGCACCGTCATGACGAAGGACAAAAGGTTCATCATCGGCACGGCGACGAAGATGATGCGCAGATAGGAGCGGGCGAGCGGCAGCGCGTCGGCCGGCGTGCCGAGCGTGTTGAGGATGGCGTCGACCCAGATCCAACCGCAGACCGCGAAGATCACTGAAACAGCGAAGAAGAAGGTGGCGCTGGTGCCGACAATGCGGCGGGCCTCCGGCAGGTCGCGGGCGCCGACCGACTGCGCCACCAGGATGGTCGCCGCCATGCCGATGCCGAACACCGTGCCGAGGATCAGGAACAGCACAAGATTGGCGTTGGACGTCGCGGTCAGCGCGGATTCACCGAGGAAGCGGCCGACCCAGACGGCGTTGATCGAACCGTTCAGCGATTGCAGCACGTTGGAGCCGAGCACCGGCAAGGCGAACAGAAGCAGCGTGCGCGGGATCGGGCCGCTGGTCAGGTCGCCGGTGCGCCGGCGCGTGGGCATTTTTTCGTCCATGGTGGGCTGCTCGGCGAAGGCTTGTCTCAAGTCCGACGGGCGATGATTGCCGATTTAACGAGACAGGTCGATCCGGTGCCGGAAAATCCCGCTTGGCGTGCTGTGAGCTAATCATGTTCTCAAAGCCTGCGGAATGGGATATTGGTCGTCGCGGCGTGGGGCCGCATTCTTGCGATATCCAATGGACAAGCCGGGGGGATAATGTCTGACAATCCGCTGCTTTTTGAGCGCCTGAACCGGCGCGCGTTTCTCGGTGCATCCGCTATCGGCGCAGTCTCTGTGGCGCTTTCGGCGTGCACCACCACCGAGGTGGTGACGCCGCCAACACCCGCTCCGGCGCCCGAACCGGCTCTGGGCGATGCCGCGAGCATGTATGCGGCGCGCACAGACGAGGGTTTTGCGCTGCCGGCCATCCCGATATCCAAGCTCGATCCGAAGTTCGTGCGCCAGATCGTGGACGATCCGACCGGAGAAAAGCCGGGCACCATCGTCGTCGATACGTCGGAGCATTTCCTCTACCTGGTGCGCGACGGCGGCAAGGCGATGCGCTATGGCGTCAGCCTCGGCAAGGCCGGTTTTGGATGGACCGGCAACGCTGTCGTTCAGGCGCGCAAGAAGTGGCCGGTGTGGACGCCGCCGCCGGAAATGATCCAGCGCCGGCCGGAACTGGCGAAGTACAAGGATGGCATGCCGCCGGGACCGCAGAGCCCGCTGGGCGCTCGGGCGCTCTATCTGTTTCGCGACGGCAAGGACACGATGTACCGGCTGCACGGCACGCCGGAGTGGGATTCCATCGGCAAGAACGCGTCGTCCGGCTGCGTGCGCTTCATGAACCAGGACATCATCGACCTCTACAGCCGCGTCAACGGCGTCACGCAGGTCTTCGTGCGGCCGAACCTGTCGGCGGCCGGCAAGATCACCGCTGTGTCGAACAAGACCGCCGAGCCGATCGATGCAGGCGTGCCAAGGGATGCGGAGATCTTGAAGTAGGGCGACGGCGGTCCGCTGGTCGCCGACAAAAAAAGCGGACGCGCCGGGCGCGTCCGCTTTTTTGTCTATTGTATGCGACTACTTCTTGGCGAGGCCGGGCAGCGTGACCTGATAGACCAGGAACATGGTGTCGACATCGGCGCCGTCCTCGGCCTTGTAAGGCGCCCCGACCTGGAAACCGTCCTGGGTGAGGAAGTCGTTGTCATTGGCGACGAAGAGGAAGTAGTCGTCGGGAAGTTTTGGGTCGAGCACGCTGACCACCGACATCGCCTCCCACTTCTCCGAGAGGTTGTTCTTGTCGTTGGGCGCGCCATTGTGCAGGCCGAAGCGACCGAGCTCGCCCTTGTCGTTGATGTCGATGAACGGCGTCAGCTTGGCTGGCGTCACCGAGGGATCAAGCACGCCCTTGGGCGCCACCGGTTTGTCGGCGGCGTCAAAAGCGCTGCCAGCAATGTCGGTTGCCGCGGACAGATCGACGATGTTGATCAGGCGCAGAAGCGAGGTGTCGCCCTTCACCCCCTGGCCGTTGTTGCTGTCGCGCGTGATCATCAAGAACGTCTGGTCGGACAGCGCCACGATCTCGCTTTGCGCGGCGATCTTGGTCTTGCCCTTGGCGTCGGTGAATACCGGCAGCGGCACGATATACTCATGCGCCAGTTTCAGATGGGCGAGGTCGGAGGCGTCATAGACCAGGGCGCGGGTGTTCTGGCGCGTCGAGCCGGAATCGCCGCCATCCTGCCGCGGCGCCGATTGCAGCACGGCGATCAGGAACTTGCCGTCCGACGTCAGCGCCATGCCTTCGAGACCCTGGTTGTTCTGGCGGCCGGTCTCGGGATCTTTTGGATCGGGCTCGGCGGCACCCGGGCCTGGATTGTCGGAAGCGAAATTGGGCGTGCCATGGCGCATCGGCACGAGGGCCGCCGGCGGCTGCGTGGCCGACAAAAGGTGTCCGTCGGCGGCGAAGCGGTAGATATTGGGGCCGTATTCGTCGGAGATGAACATGGTGCCGTCGGGCAGCCGCGCGATCGCCTCGTTGTCGAGCGCCAGCTTACCATTGGCTTCGGGCAGGATCGGCAGGTCGCCGGCGGCCGCGCGCACACCGTTGAGCGGGTCGAGGCCGGTGGCGTCAGCGCCCTTGTCGTCAGTCAAAAGCATGGTGTCGGCGAGCGTCGCCTTGACACCGGTCTGTTCCTGTCCGGCAGCAGGAGCGGCACCGGGTGCTACCGGCGCAAACTCGATGCCGATTGTGTTGAGGCGCGGCCGGTAGTCGGTGGTGCCGACGACGTTGTAGCCGCGGTCAGGCAGCAGCCACAGTGAGCCCTTGTAGCCGTCGGCGCCATGCGTCCAGCTAGCGGTGTCGATCGACATGCCGGAGCCGGAGCCGAAGGTCTCGCCGAACTTGTCCTTCAGGCTGGCCGGGATGCGGCCGACGCCGACCAGACCCTTGTTGACGAAGCTGACGCCGCCGACGGTGGCGGTGCCATCGGCCAGCGCCGGCGTCAAGGCGGTGAACAGCGCCAGCGCGACGCCGAGCGACACGGTTCGGTGCAGATTTTTCATGATTATCCTCTTTGCGACAAAGCCGGAGCGGCCGAAACCCGAAAGCGCTCCACGTCGCATCGGACGATGCCGCGAGCCCTCGTTCGACAAGCGGTCTAGGACGCGAAGATGATAGTTGCGTGACAGGGGCGGCGCTCGCCTGCGGTCGGAACCATTCTCCGTTCTGATCCGTTGCAACGAAGCCCAGGTGCCGCTTCGCTTGATCGGCCGGGCTATGGGATCAGGAAGGGACAAAATGGGTTTCGATCAATATCACGAGCCACCGGAAGAGTTGTCGCAGAAGGTGCGGACCTTTGCCCGCATGATCACTTCGCTGATCGAGGAGGCGGAGGCGATCGGCTGGTACGAACAGCGCATGTCGGTGGAAAAAGACCCTCAGGCCAAGGCGATCATGAAGAATGCGCAAGGCGAGGAGTTCAAGCATTTCGGCATGGATCTGGAATTCCTGCTGCGCCAGAAGAAGGACTGGCGGGCGGAACTGAAGGAAATCCTGTTCACGACGGGCGATATCGTCAAGGCTGGCGAGAAGGGCGAGAAGAAGGTGGATTGATGCCGACTGGCGGCCAATCTGGCCCCACCGCGCCGCCTCAATCGCTATCCCTTGCCACCAGCTCCAGCGGCCAGACCTCGCGGATGATGCGCGGGCCGTCCGGGCCGGCGAAGGCCGGAATCGAGGCCAGCAGAATCTCGGCAAGCCTTTGTCCCATCGGCTCCAGCGCCGGGCGGAAGGCGGTCAGCGCTGGTGAGAAATAGCGGCAGAGCGGCGTGTCGACGATGACGGTCACCGCCATGTCGTGGCCGGGCTTGATGCCCATCTCGGCCAGCGCCTTGCAGCCGCCGAGCGCCATCGCGTCATTGTTGAAGATGATGGCGGTCGGCTTGGCGCGCATGACCTGCGGTGTCACGTCGTAGCCGCCGGCCTCGTTGATGAAGCCGGAGGCGATCAGCGCGGGGTCGACCTCGATGCCATGCCGCCGCAGGGCCTTGCGATAGCCGTCGAGAAACAGATAGCCGAAATTGAGGTCGAGCGACGGGCGGATGGCGGCGATGCGGCGGTGGCCGCGCGCCACCAGCCGGTCGACCGCCTCGGCGCCGGCCTTTTCGAAGTCGAGGTCGAGGCTGGGATAGGATTTGGCGCCGGAGCGGCTGCGGCCGAGTGTGGCGAAGGGGAAGCCGGCCTGGGTCAGATAGTCGATTCTCTCGTCTTCGCGCCGCGTCCAGGCCAGCACCACCGCATCGGCGCGGCGCGTCTCGACGACACGGCGCAGACGTTCCGACTGATAATCGCCGGGCGCGCCCATCACCACGGTCAGGTCGAGCCCGCTTTCGGCGAGCTTGGCTTGCAGTCCGATCAGGAACGGAATGAAGAACGGCTCGCCATATTGCTGGTCGCCCGGATGCGGCTGCAGCATGAAGGCGATCGAGTGGGTGGCGCCCTGACGCAGACTGCGGCCGGACTGGTTCGGCGAATAGTTCAGCGTCTTGGCCGCCGCCAGCACGCGCTGGCGCGTGTCGGCATTGACGTCGGCGCGGCCGTTCAGCGCCCGCGACACGGTGCCGATCGAAATGTTCAGGTGACGGGCAAGGTCGTGAATGCTGGACGCCAAAGGACAGTTCTCCCCCAACTCTCGCTATCACCGGCGGCCGCTCAGGCCAAGGCGATAAGACGATTTTTACGAACGGGCGATTGACATTCTACGCCATCGGGTGTGTTCTCGTAAACGTTTACGGAAAAACGTTTACGGTCAAGCCGTGAATGCCGTGACGACCGGTCTGGAGGGACCGCGAGGGAGGAGTGCTGGATGATCAACGTCGTCCTGGTCGGTTGCGGAGCTATGAGCAAAGCCTGGCTTGATGCAGCCAGGCAGGTTGCCGGGCTCGCCATTGTCGGCCTTGTCGACCTTGACGCCGACAGGGCGAAGGCGAGGGCGCGCGAATACGACCTCACCGGTGCCGTCATCGGCACCAGTCTCGACGCGGTGCTCGACCAGACCCGCCCTGATGCCGTCTTCGACGTCGTTGTTCCCGCCGCGCGGCGTGACGTTGCGTTCTCCGCCTTTGCCCATAATTGCCATCTGCTGACGGAAAAGCCGCTCGCCGACAGTCCGGAGAATGCACGTGCCATTGTCGAGGCGGCGCGCAGTGCCGGGCGCATCCATGCCGTCGTGCAGAACCGGCGCTATGTCGCCAATGTCAGGCGCATCAGGCGCTTTCTTGATTCCGGCGCCATCGGCGCGCCAACCAGTATCCATGCTGACTTCTTCGTTGCGCCGCATTTCGGCGGTTTTCGCGAAGAGATGGCGCATGTGCTGCTGCTCGACATGGCGATCCACACGTTTGATGCCGCCCGCTACATGGTCGCCGGCGAACCGGCCGGCGTCTACTGCCAGGAATGGGAGCCGGCCAATTCCTGGTACCGGCAGGGATCGTCGGCAAGCGCCATCTTCGATCTCGGCGGCGGCAAGCGGTTCACCTATGCCGGCAGCTGGTGCGCCGCCGGCTTCCGCACCAGCTGGGAGAGCGCGTGGCGGATCGTCGCCGAGCGCGGCAGCCTGGTCTGGGACGGCGAGGACGGGCTGAAGGCGGAAGTTGTGTTGCCGGTTCGCGAGGGCCTGTTCGACAAAATGGAGCCGATCGCCGTGCCGCCGCTTGATCCCGACGACTGCATTGGGGGCCATCTCGGCATCATCCAGGATTTCATGCGCGCCATCGAGACCGGCACCGAGCCGGAAACGCGCGGCTCCGACAACATCAAAAGCCTGGCCATGGTTTTTGGCGCCATCGAGAGCGCCGAAACCGGGCGCCGGGTGGCGATCACTTCACAGGAACAGCAATGATGCCAAACCCGCTTCTCGACATCAGGATCGGCACCATGGTGCGGGCCAATCTCGAAGACCCGGCCGCCTATATCAAGGCGATCCTGCCGCTCGGCTTCGAGAGCATCCAGCCTTTCTTCTGGCAGACGCTGGGCGGCAAGGATTTGCCGCGGCTTGCCGGTGAGATTGCCGAGGCAATCGGCGATTCCGACGTCACGGTGTCCTCGCTTGGCGTGTTCGGCAACCCACTGGAAAGCGGCGATGTCGATCGCGGTGTGCTCAAAGCCTGGGAAACGGTGATCGACAACGCGCATCTGTTCGGCGCCTCCACGGTCAGTGGTTTCACCGGCCGCCTTCGCGGCAAGCCGCTGCCGGAAAGCCTGCCGCGCTTCAAGGAGGTTTGGGGGCCACTGGCCAGGCGCGCCGCCGACAAGGGCGTGCGCATCGCCTTCGAGAACTGCGCCATGGACGGCAACTGGGCGGCGGGCGACTGGAACATCGCCCACAATCCGGATGCCTGGGAGCTGATGTTCAACGAATTGCCCAACGATAATCTCGGCCTCGAGTGGGAGCCCTGCCACCAGCTCGTCTATTTGATCGACCCCATGCCGCAGATCCGCAAATGGGCGCCGCGCATCTTCCATGTGCACGGCAAGGACGCGACGGTGCGCTGGGACGTGATCCGCGAACACGGCGTGTTCGGCCGGTTGCCCTTCGTGCAGATGCGCACGCCGGGCTTCGGCGACAGCGACTGGACGCGGGTGATCAGCGAATTGCGGCTGGCCGGTTACAAGGGCGCCATCGACATCGAAGGCTGGCACGATCCGGTCTATCGCGACGATCTCGAAATCACCGGCCAGGTGCGGGCGCTGGACTATCTCAAGCAATGCCGGGGAGGTGCCAGCTTCTTGCCGAATCCGGTGTGAGTGCGGGCCGGCGGGAGGTGCCGGCCAGCCAAGATTGCGGCGTATTGCCGATCGTAGAAACCCCTCGGCTTGCGAGGGAACAAAGGGAGGATAAGTGCATGAGCATGACGATGAGAAGGACACTTCTGCGCTCGACCGTCGTGGCTGCCGCCACGGCGCTCGCCGCTGCGATCTCGACCTTGCCCGCGCAGGCGCTCGACGCCAAATGGTGCAAGGACGTCCACATCCGCTTCTTCGTCGGCGGCGCCGAGGGCGACGCCTTCGGCACCATCGTCTATAATGGCGCCAAGCAGGCCGAGGCCGATCTCGGGCCGAAGGTCGATTACATCTTCTCCGGCTGGGACGTCGAAAAGATGGTGCAGCAATTGCGCGAAGCGGTCGCGGTCAAGCCTGGCGGCATCGCCATGATGGGCCATCCGGGCGACGCCGCGATCATGCCGCTCGCCGAACAGGCGCATAAGGACGGCATCAAGATGATGTACCAGAACGTGCCGGTGCCGACGGTGACGGCGGCGTTCGGCGGCGGCTATGTCGGCGCCCAGCAGGAGCAGCAGGGCCGCGCGCTCGGCGCCGAGGCGTTCAAGCTGGCCGGGCTGAAATCCGGCGACAAGGCGATCATGATCGGCCCGTTCGAAAACGAGAGCCGCGGCGCACGTGAGCGTGGGACGGTCGCGGCACTGAAAGAGGCCGGCGTCGATGTCGTTCAGATCAACTCTCAAACTGAATGGGCAGCCGATCCGAACCTGGCGATCCCGGTGATCACCGCCGCGTTGCTCAACAATCCCGGCGTCAAGGCGGTCGGCTATCCCGGCGGGCAGATGCTCGGCAATGTGCCGACCTACATGCAGGCCGCAGGCAAGAAGGCGGGCGACATCTTCAACTTCGGCTTCGACACCAGCCCGCAGATCGTCGAGGCCTTCAAGGGCGGCTGGGTACAGCTGACGGCCGACCAGCAGCCTTTCATGCAAGGCTATCTGCCGATCCTCAGCCTTTGTCAGCAATTGGTGCTGGGTCTGGCGCCGATGAATGTCGACACCGGCGCCGGCTTCGTCACGCCTGACAATTACGAGATCGTCGCCGAACTCGCCAAGCAGGCGCTGCGCTGACCTCCCAAGGCTGCCGGCCGGGATTTCGCCCGGCCGGCGGGACCGCCGGCAAAGAGGCCGGCAAGCGACAATCAAGCGAGGATACGATGGCCGAACGCATCATCGAACTGCGCGACATCAAGAAATCCTATGGCCAGGTCTATGCGCTGGGCGGGGTCAATCTCAGCGTCGACCGCGGCGAGGTGGTCGGCCTGATCGGCGACAATGGCGCCGGCAAGTCGACACTGATCAAGATCCTGTCGGGCGTGGTCAAGCCGACCAGCGGCGAGATCCTCATCCGCGGCAAGCCGGTGACCGGCTGGAGTGCGGCGCGCTCACGCGAGGCCGGCATCGAGACGGTGTTCCAGGACCGGGCGCTGGCCGTGCAGCAGACCATCGTGCGCAACATCTTCATGGGCCGGGAGCTCACCGGCTTCATGGGCTGGCTGAAGGTCAACAAGGAAATCGAGGAGGCCAGCCGGTTGATGCGCGAGATCGGCTTCACCTCGAAAGTGTTCACGCCGCAGTCGATCGTCGGCCAGCTGTCGGGCGGCGAGCGCCAGGGCGTGGCGATTGCGCGCGCCATCTACAAGCAGGCGGACCTGATCATCCTCGACGAGCCGACGACGGCGCTGTCGCTGACCGAAACCGCCAAGGTGTTTCATTTCGTGCGCCAGGTGCGGGCGAGCGGCCGCTCGATCCTGTTCATCGGCCATAACATTCATCATGTCTTCGACATCGCCGATCGTTTCGTGGTGATCGATCGCGGCAAGGTCGCGCTCAGCGCCGACCGGCGCGAGGTCAAGTCGGCCGAAGATCTCATCAACTTCATGGAAGACGTCGCGCATCCGGGCGGACTGGCCGGATTGCACGACGCTGGCGAGGCGGAGCAGGCAACACGATGAGCAAGACCATGGAGCCCGATCTGCACGAGCCCGCCGGCATTCCCCGCCAGGGCAACCCCCAGAAAGAGTGGAAGCACCCATCCGATAACTGGATGCGCGGCTTCATCCTCGACAACCGCGCTTCGCTCGGCACGCTCGGCGTGTTCGTGGTGATGATGGCGGTGTTCATGGCCGCCAACCCGGCCGTCTTCACCACCTGGTATCTCTACAGTTCGGTGCTGACCACGTTGCCGGTGGCGCTGTTCGTGGTGGTGCCGCTGGTCTTCGTCGTCACTTGCGGCGAGATCGACCTGTCGTTTCCGGCGACCATGGGCTTTGCCTCATGGGTCTTCGCGCTGGTGGTGCAGGCCGGCTACGATCCGTTCCTGGGCATCGCCGCCGCACTCGTCACCGGCATGCTGCTCGGCTTTCTGGTGGGCTCGCTGGTGGTCTATGGCGGGCTGTCGTCGCTGATCGCCACGCTCGGTATGAATTTCCTGCTGCGCGGCCTGATCCAGATCATCAACGAGGGCAGGTCGACGGCGCTGACCAGCCTTGCCGACAGCTGGGCCTACAAGATCTTCTCCAGCCAGATCTACGGCATCCCGGTGCAGATCTTCTGGGCCATCGCCTTCGTCGTGCTGTCGGCGCTACTCTACAACAGGCATCGCTTCGGCGCGCAGGTGAAAGTGGTCGGTGACAATCCTGACAGCGCCCAGCAGATGGGCATCGACGTCAAGCGGGTGCGGGTGAAAGTCTTCGTCTTCGTCGGCATCGGTGCTGCGATCGCGGGAACATTTTCGGTGATGATCAACTTCACCTGGTGGCCGACCTCGGGCGACGGCTATCTGCTGCCGGTGCTGGCATCGGTGTTCGTCGGGGGAACGCCGACCTGGGGCGGCATCGGCACCGTGGTCGGCGGCGCCATCGGCGCGGTCACCGTGTCGTTCATCCAGACCGGCGTCGTGGCGGCGGGCTTGAGCGGCTTCTACGTCCAGTTCTTCAACGGTCTGATCATCATCCTGTCGCTGCTCGGGCATAAGTGGAACCAGGCAAGGTACAGGTGAGAGCTATTTCGTTGACGGACCGCATGCCTTGACGATTGGGGGCAGACGCCCGTCGCTTCGTCATCCACGGGCGGAGCAAGGAGCGTAGCGACGCAGCGCAGACCCGAGGATCCATGCCGCGACTCAAACGCGTCACCACGGTGCTGAATTCTGTTCCGCTGCGTTCCAAGGCCGAGGTCACGGCACGGATCCTCGGGTCTCCGCGACGGAGCTTCGCTCCTGCTTTGCCCGTGGATGACGAAGGTGCTTCGCCCGTGGATGACGAAGGCGAGGAGGGCTCCGCCAGAGAATGACAAAGTGGTCGCTTGTAGGACAACGGGACGAGCGGACGCTCACACCGCCGCGACAAACCCGTCCAGCACACGTTTCTGGCCGGCCTTGTCGAAGTCGATGGTCAGCTTGTTGCCTTCGATGGCCGCAATGTTGCCGTTGCCGAATTTCTGGTGGAAGACGCGGTCGCCGACGCTGAAGGCCGACGGTGTGTCGGCGACGGATTTGGCGACCAGCTCGCCGTCGATGGTGCGGCCTTTGACCGAGGTGCGGCCGGCGCCATAGCCCGAGTCCGTCTCGCCATAGCCGATGCGCTCGACCTGGTGGCCGGAGCGCGAGCCCCAGTTGCGGTCGGTCGCCTCAGTGCGATTGGCTTGCGCGCGCTGCCAGCCCGGCGTCGCATAGGTGTTGGAGAAGGCGCCGGATTTTTCCGTGTTGGCGCCGACATTGTCGAAGCGCGAGGCGCCATAGGGGTTCTGTCTTCCTGCCCCTTGGCCGCCGCGACCGGAGGCAAAGGAACCGCCGCCATAGGAATTGCCATAGCCGCCGTAGCTGTTGCCGCTTTCGGCGACCTCGACATGGGCTTCCGGCAATTCGTCGAGGAAGCGTGACGGAATGGTCGATTGCCAGAGCCCGTGGATGCGGCGGTTGGAGACGAACCAGAGGTGCAGGTTCTTCTTGGCGCGGGTCAGGCCGACATAGGCGAGGCGGCGCTCTTCTTCCAGACCAGAGCGGCCGCCCTCGTCGAGCGCGCGCTGATGCGGAAACAGGCCTTCCTCCCAGCCGGGGAGAAAAACGGTCTCGAATTCGAGGCCCTTGGCCGAATGCAGCGTCATGATGTTGACGGCGTCGAGCTCGGCGTTCTGCTCGGCGTCCATGACCAGCGCGACATGTTCGAGGAAGGAGCGCAGCGATTCGTACTCCTCCATTGAGCGGATCAGTTCTTTCAGGTTTTCAAGCCGGCCCGGCGCTTCCACTGAGCGGTCGTTCTTCCACATGTCGGTGTAGCCGCTCTCCTCGAGAATGGTCTCGGCGAGTTCGGTGTGTGGCGTGGTTTCCAGCGCCTTCTGCCAGCGCTCGAAATTGGCGGCGACTTCACGCAGTGCCGCGCGCGGCTTCGGCTTCAGCTCGTCGCTTTCGGCGAGTTTCGTCGCCGCCTCCAGCATCGGGATGCGCAATGCGCGCGCGGTGTCGTGGATCTGGCGGATGGTGGCTTCGCCAAGGCCGCGCTTGGGCACATTGACGATGCGCTCGAAGGCGAGGTCGTCGGCGCCTTGCGCGACGACGCGGAAGAAAGCCAAGGCGTCACGGATCTCCATGCGCTCGTAGAAGCGCGGGCCGCCGATGACACGGTAGTTGAGGCCGAGCGTGACGAAACGGTCTTCGAACTCGCGCATCTGGAAGGAGGCGCGGACAAGGATAGCCATGTCGTTGAGATTTTGCTTGGCACGCTGGTAGGACTCGATGGTCTCGCCGACGGCACGCGCCTCCTCCTCGGAATCCCAGGCGGCATGGACATGCACCTTCTCGTCGTCTTCGGCGATCTTTTCGGTGAACAGCGTCTTGCCGAAGCGGCCCTCATTGTGGGCGATGAGATGCGAGGCGGTGCCGAGGATATGCGCGGTGGAGCGATAGTTCCGCTCCAGCCGGATGATGGTGGCGCCGGGAAAATCCTTGTCGAAGCGCAGGATGTTGTCGACCTCAGCGCCGCGCCAGCCGTAGATCGATTGGTCGTCGTCGCCGACGCAGCAGATGTTGACTCTGTTATCGCTCACGGGCTGTTCCGCGCCTGCCGGCACGGGCCCTCCGCGGGGGCCTCGCAACGGCTCGGACGCCCGGTCGGGCTTGCGGCCTTCGGCCGGAACATCCCAGCCGTAAGAGGTGTTTGGCCTGACGTAGTTACCTTCTTCCGAAGGATCATCTTTAGGCGCCGCAGGTTTGTAGCTGCCCGCCTCAGTTCGATCGGGAGTCCTGGACGGGCTAGGATTTGGAACGCGGCCACCTGGAGCGCCACTTCTTGGCGGTTGTGGACCACTTGTCGGTTGTGGCCCGCTTGGCCGCTGCGCCAGCAGCCGCAGCCACATGTATTGCGCCGTGTTGGTGTCCTGATATTCGTCGACGAGGATGTATTTGAAGCGCTTGTGATACTCCTTCAGCACATCCGGATTGGCGCGGAAGATGCGGATCGGGTGGCAAAGCAGATCGCCGAAGTCGCAGGCGTTCAGCGTCTTCAGCCGCTCCTGATAGGCCTTGTAGAGTTCGCGGCCCTTGCCGTTGGCGAAGGCGCGGGCGTCGCCCTCGGGAATATCGGCGGGGCCAAGCCCCTTGTTCTTCCAGCCGTCGATCATCTGCGCGAACTGCTTGGCCGGCCAGCGCTTGTCGTCGAGACCTTCGGCCTGGATGAGCTGCTTGATCAGGCGCACGACATCGTCGGTGTCGAGGATGGTGAAATCGGATCTGAGCCCGGCGAGTTCGGCGTGACGACGCAGCAGCTTGACGCCGATCGAGTGGAAGGTGCCGAGCCAGGGCATGCCTTCCACCGCTTCGCCGACCAGGAGGCCAATGCGCTGCTTCATCTCGCGCGCGGCCTTGTTGGTGAAGGTGACGGCGAGGATCTGCGAGGGGAAGGCTTTTCCCGTGGCGAGGATGTGGGCGATGCGGGTGGTCAAGACACGCGTCTTGCCGGTGCCGGCGCCGGCCAGCACCAGAACCGGGCCTTCGGTGGTTTCCACCGCCAGCCGCTGCTCGGGGTTGAGGCCGTTCAGATAATCGGGCGCATTGTTGTGGCCGCTGCGGGCAGCCATGGCGCGCGCGGCTATGCCCGACGGGGCCATCGGCCGCGCATTCGGTTCGTCAAAAAAGGGCATGTCTTCCGAAAAGCCGGACATCGCCCCCGAATGTAGTGATTCGGCGGCGAAAGGCCAGAAGTGTCTACGTTTTGTTCTGGTTTGGAAGCCAGATTCCCAGGCGCCGTGCGAATATTGTCGCCCCGGCGCCCGGCAAGCTGTGCAAAACCCTCCCGCCCGGCCTTACCGCGCGGCCGCCCGCATCCGCTCGCTGATCTTGTCGGCGACATAGCCGGCATCGCGTGCCGCGCCGTGGATCATGGTGGAGGAGGTCGAGTGCTGGAAGTGCAGGCCGCAGACATAGAGGCCGGGTTCGCCCTCCACAGCGCCGCGATACTGCTTCACCCGGCCGTTGTCGTCGAAGATCGGCAGCTTGATCCAGTCCAGTCCTGCCCGGAAACCGGTGCACCAGATGACGTTCGAGACGTCGAGGGTTTGGCCGTCGTCGAGCAGCGGTTTGCCGTCGCGGACCCCGGCGACCCGGGCGACCCGGCGCACGCCGGCGGCATCCAGGTCCCGAGGCTTGACCCGGATCAGCGGCAGGCCATGGGCGAGCTGCCCAGGCTTTGCCTTGCGGCCCATCGGCGTGTCGACCGTGAGCAGCCGGTGGAAGACAAAGCGGAAGACGACAGGCAGGATCAGACGCATCGCGAGATAGCCATTGTAGGCGACCGGGATGTTGCCGGGATGCCGTCCGGCCAGCCAGACCTGGTGGGCAGAAGCGATGTCGATGGCGATTTCCGCGCCGGAATTGCTGGCGCCGACCAGCAGCACGCTGCCCGGCTTGAGCTGCTCGGGATTCTTGTAGGCGACCGAATGGAATTGCCGGATCGACGGATCGAGCGAGGCGGCGAAATCCGGGATCTTCGGCTTCTGGTAGCTCGAGGCCGCGGCCACGACGTGACGGGCGATGTACCGGGTCCGACCAGCCGTCACGACATAGTGACCGTCGATGCGGATCACCTCGTCGACCTTGACGCCGGTGCGCACCGGCAGGGAAAACCTTCTTGCATAGGTTTCAAGATAGTCGGCCATCTCGTCCTTGGTCGGGAACGAGTAGCGGGCGGCGGGGAAGGGCATGCCGATCAGGCCGTCGAAGCGCGCCGGTGTGAACAGGCGCAGCGAATCCCAGCGCGAGCGCCAGATGTCACCGACGCGCTCGCGCGCCTCCAGGATGACGAAGTTCACGCCTTTGCGGGCGAGGTGATAGCCGACGGAAAGGCCATTCTGGCCAGCGCCGATGACGACGACATCGACATGTTCCTCTCTCGGCACCGGTCGCATGTCGTCGCCGATCGGCGCCTGGCTTGCGACTGCCTGCAGCGCGCCGGCCTCCAGTGTCATGAATGCCACCCCTTGTTCCAGCAGCGCGCCGGCGCGCGCCCTGGTCTCGGTGATGCCGACACGGCGGCTATGCGGTTTCGCCGCGCGGATTGAAGTCGGGCCAGATATCGAAGTCGGGTTCATCATCGTCTCCACGCGGTTTCGTCAGTCATGGAGCGAAAATAGCGAACCGGCACGGCGGCGCTTCGGGGGGATCCCTCACGAGACAAAAGAAAAGGCATGGGTATTTCCCCCCATGCCGTGGCGTCACACCAGGCCGTTCTGGAAGGCGTAAGCGGTCGCTCCGGCGCGCGAGTTGACCGCCAGCTTGTCGAATATGTTGCTCAAATGCCGGTCGACGGTCTTTTCGCTGAGGCCCAATTCGGTTGCGATCAGCCTGTTGGTCTTGCCGGTGGCGACAAGGCCAAGCACCTCGATCTCGCGCCGGGTCAGGCCGTGCGGACGCGAATTGCTTGGTCCGATCAGCGCCGTGACGCTCGCGAGGTCGGGCGCGGCGCCAAGTTCGGTGAAAACCGCCCGGGCGGCATCGAATTCAAGCCCGGCGCCGTCCTCGTCGCCAAGCCTGCGGCAGGCCTGCCCGGCCAGCATGCGCAGACGTGCCTCCAGATAGGGGGCGCCGGCGCGCTGCCAGGTTGTCAGCGCGGCACGGAAATGTCCGAGCGCTGCCGCCGGGCTGTCTTCCACCAGTTCGATTTCGCCTTTCGCCTGCGAGGCCATCGCGGCAAGAATGTCGGTGGCGAAGCGGTTGGAGATCGCCTGCAATTCCCCGCAGGCCTCGCGCGCCTCCTCGATAGCGCCGGCCGCGATCATGATCTCGACCAGCGCCGGCAGCAGGCGGGCCCGGCTCAGCGGGGCCTTGGTCGTGGCCAGCACGCGGCGAATGGTTGCCGCCGCCTGCTCGGCATGGCCCTGCGCAAGGCGCAGCAGCGCCATGCCCGGCTGCGGTTCGAGGCCGAGCCGGCTGGCGGAACGGTAAAGCTTCTCGGCGGCGGTGACTTCGCCGCGCAGCCGATGGATTTCAGCCTCCTGGTAGGCTGCTCCAGCCGCCATCTCATTGCCGATCGCATGCGCCAGCGACAGCGTCGCGCGCCGCGCCTCGGCAATCGATTCCTGCCAGGCGCCGTTCAACTCCAGGATCTCGGCGCGGTGCAGCATGCAGATGCCGTGGAACTGAACCAGCTGCGGCTGTGCTCCGCACCAGTCCGATAGCGCGTCGGTCCATTCGCGTGACCGGTCGAGCGCATAGACCTGTCGGCATGCAGCGATGACGTTGCAGTAGATGAGGCCGGTGACAATGGGCGAGAGCTTGCCTTCGGCAGCCGGCAGCATGGCTTCGTCGAGTGAGGCGATGCCTTCCTCGATGCGGCCTTGCCGCACCAGGGCACGGCCGAGATAGCATCTGGCGAAGGCGATCAGGTCGGCGTCGCAACAGCGTTCGCCGACCGCCAGCGCCTGTCCTGCCAGCACTGCCGATGCCGGATCATTGCCGGTCATGAGCTCCTTTTGCGCGGCCAGCAACACCAGGTAGCCATGCGCCGCACACTCGCGGCCGAAGCCATCCGCCAGGCGTTGCGCCTGCTGGATCATGGCCGTTGCGTGGCCTTCCTCGCCCAACGCGAAAAGACGGAAGCCACGGAAGAACGCCCAGTAGGCCGCGAGGTCGTCACGGCCGGCTTCGATATACATGTCGTAGAGACGCGCGCCGGCGGCGAAGGTGTCCTCATCGCGGTCCAGCATGCCCGCCGACCAGAGCAGCCGTTCCAGGTCTTCCGGGCCTAGCGGCGCGATCTCGTCCGTCGCCTGCAAAAGTTCGAATGCATCCGCCCATGCGCGCCGCCCATAGGCGTTGCGGGCCTGTTCGAGCAGCGAGGCGGCATCGGCTTTCATCGGCAAAGCATAGCATTGCCCGGTGAGGGACAGAAGAATGGCAGGCGCGAATCCAGGCTCAAGGGCAGGCACGAGCTGTAGGGGCTGCATCCAAAGAGCATTAGCCTCTCCTGATTTGACAGCGCGTAGCGGCGGGCGGAAAACTGCGGCCGCGGATGAAATAGAATCGGAAGCGGGGTACGTTTCCATTTCATGGTGGCGGTTTTAGGCCGCTCGCCTGTTGCGCCCGAAGGAGTGTCGTCATGGCAACCGTCCTTACCGCCCTCATTCTGGCTGTTATCGGACTGGCGATTGGCGGCGGCGGCATCCGGTTGGCGATGCTGGGCGGCAGCTGGTACTACGTCATCACAGGCATCGCCTTCCTGATCGCAGCCGGGCTGCTCTACAGGCGCAAATCCATGGCGCTGTGGCTCTACGCGGCGATCGTCATTGCGACGCTGTGCTGGGCGGTCTGGGAAATCGGCTTCGACTGGTGGGAACTCGGCCCGCGCGGCGGCGTCATCGTGCTTCTGGCGCTGTGGCTGCTGACACCGTGGGCACGGCGGAACCTTACCGGCCCCGACGGGCGGGCGCCGCTCATTCTGGCGGTGCTGGCCTCGCTTGCCGTCGCTGGCTATTCGATGACCGCCGATCCAAAGGACATTGCCGGCGAACTCAGCAGCGACAAGGTGACCCCGACCGCTGATCTCGGCGGCAATGTGCCGTCAGGCGAATGGCACTTCTATGGTCGCACGCAATATGGCCAGCGCTATTCGCCGCTCGACCAGATCACCGCGGACAACGTCGCCACGCTGCAGCCGGCCTGGACCTACCGCACCGGCGACGTGAAAGGACCCGACGACATTAGCGAGACGACCTATCAGGTGACGCCACTGAAGATCGGCGACGCGCTCTACATATGCACGCCGCACAATTTTGCCATCGCCATCGATGCCGCGACCGGCAAGGAGAAATGGCGCTTCGATCCCAAGATCAAGCTCGACAAGGATCGCCAGCACCAGACCTGCCGCGGCGTATCCTATTATGCCGACGCCAAGATCGCCGCCGGCCAGGCTTGCGCGACGCGCGTCTATCTGCCGACATCCGACGCGCGACTGATCGCGCTCGACGCCGCCAACGGCCAGGTCTGCCCGTCCTTCGCGGAGGGCGGAACGCTCAACCTGCTCGCCAACATGCCTTACCCGAAGTCGGGCTATTATTATTCGACCTCGGCGCCGCTGATAGCGGGCGGCAAGATCATCGTCGGCGGCGCGGTCAACGACAATTATTCGACGCAGGAGCCGTCCGGGGTCATCCGCGCCTTCGACGTCGACACCGGCGCTCTGGTGTGGAACTGGGATTCCGGCAATCCGGACCAGACGACGCCGCTGGCGGCGGGCCAGACCTACACCAACAACTCACCCAACATGTGGTCGACGGCGAGCGCCGACGAGAAGCTCGGCCTCATCTACGTGCCGCTCGGCAACCAGACGCCGGACCAGCTCGGCATGGGCCGCAGCGCCAATGTCGAGAAGTTTTCGTCCTCCATCACCGCGCTCGATCTCGCCACCGGGCAATTGCGCTGGGTGCGGCAGACCGTGCATCACGACCTCTGGGACATGGACGTGCCGGCGCAGCCGACGCTGGTCGACATCACCACCGCTGGTGGCGTGGTGCCGGCGCTGGTCGGGCCGACCAAACAGGGCGATCTCTATGTGCTCGACCGGCGCACGGGCGAGCCGATCGTTCCGGTCAAGGAAGTGCCGGCGCCCGGCGGCGCGGTCGAGGGCGACCAGGCCTCGCCGACACAGCCAGCCTCGGATCTCTCCTTCAATCCGAAGCCGCTGACCGGCGCCGACATGTGGGGCATCACCATGTTCGACCAGCTGGCCTGCCGGATCGAACTCAGGAAACTGCGCTATGAAGGGCGCTACACGCCGCCTTCCGTGCAAGGTTCGCTGATCTATCCCGGCAATTTCGGCACCTTCAACTGGGGTGGCGTCGCGGTCGATCCGGTGCGGCAGGTGATGTTCGGCATGCCGACCTATCTGGCGTTCACATCCAGGCTCGTGCCGCGCGCGGACGTGCCGCCGCCCAGCGACACCAAAGGCAGCGAACAGGGGCTCAATCGCAATGAGGGCGCGCCCTATGCGGTGGTGATGGGACCGTTCCTGTCGCCGCTCGGCATTCCGTGCCAGGCGCCGCCCTGGGGCTATGTCGCCGGCGCCGATCTGAGGACCGGCAAGATCATCTACAAACACCGCAACGGCACCGTCTACGACATGACGCCGTTGCCGCTGCCGCTCAAGGTCGGCGTTCCCGGCATTGGCGGGCCGATGATCACCGCCGGTGGCGTCGCCTTCCTGGGAGCCGCGGTCGACGACTATCTTCGCGCCTATGACCTGACATCAGGCAGGCAGATCTGGCAGACGCGGCTGCCGGCCGGCGGCCAGTCGACGCCGATGACCTACACGGTCGCCGATGGCCGCCAGTTCGTGGTCATCGTTGCCGGCGGCCATGGCTCGGTCGGCACCAAGCCGGGCGACTATGTGATGGCCTATACGCTGCCGAAGTAATTGCGGGCACAGTGCGTCAGGCGACCGCCTGACGGGGCGACAGTTCGGCAGGCACCACCCTGATCGCAAAGGATCGCCCGCTTCGGGCTGACCAGCCAGCCTTCACCGGCCGCTCAGCGACGATAACGGCTGCGCGCAGCCGACTAAGACGGCGGCGCGATGCGCTTAGGTGTAAGCGGGAGGGAAGGCGGGATCAGAGCCCGAGATGGCTCTTCAGGCTGGGCACCGAGCTGAGCACCTGGTTGGTCAAATCGGGGCCGGCGGCGGCTTTCGCCTGCTGGATCAGGGTCGTGCCGGCCTTCTGGATCTGCGCCATGTCGAGGCCGGATGCCTTGAGCGCGGCGACGCCGTTGATCAGCGCGCCGGCCTTTTCGCCAAGCACACCGCCGAGCGCCCCTTGCAGCGACGACAGAAAGCCGCCGCCGCTGGTGCCGCCGGCAGCCATGACGTCGTATTTCCGGGCGAGGGCATCGGCCCCGGGAATTTTGGCGAAGAACGAGGAGACGCTGGTGCCCTCCGCCTCATGCTCGAGCACCGAAAAAATGGTGCCGACGACCTTTTCCGTCGTTGCCTGATCAAGACCGGCCTTCTGGGAGACGGTGGTCACGATGTCCTGGGCGTCCATGGTCTTGACCTCAGCCTTGGGTTTCAGTCGTTGGTTTTCGAGCGGCGGCCAGCGGGCCGGGGCCGGTTGCTGCGGACCTTGACCATCGATCGCTTCGTCGCAGCCAAAGCAGCGGACCGCAGCGCCAGCAAGGCGGCGCCGGCAAGCATGAACGCACCGGCGAGGATCGGGGTGGGGAAGGTCATAGGCGTTGTTCCTTCTTGGTCGGAATGGGCGCAACTGCAGCGCAGGCACGAAACCGCCACCGGCAGCTTCCCTTTATATTGTGGCAGCAGCATCAAGATTGTCGGAAATGACCAAAATGTGATTAAGGCCTTCGTGTCAGGGCTTTTTCGCCGACACCAGCAGGTAGGCCTTGCTGACCGCGCCGAAGTAACCCGCAATCAGCCGGCAGACGGCGGCCGTGCCGAGGGCGGACTTCAGGCTCATGGCGCCTTTTCTTCGTTCCGATGCCGGCCAGGCGACGAGGCTGCGGCGGAAGCCACCGAGGCAATCGTCGGTTGCGTCTTCCACCTTGACGTCCTGAAAGCCGGCAGCTGCTAAGAGTGTCCGATAGGCCGCGATATCGGGCACGAGATTGGCTTTCGGAACGCCCAGCCGATCCGAGATCGACGATGTGAAGCCGCGAAACAGAATATCGGAGAGAACCAGCCCGCCGCCCGGCTTGAGAACGCGAAACGCTTCCGCGAGGAATGCCGCGCGTGTGTCGAAATGGAAAGCTGCTTCCACACAGATCACCGCGTCAAAACTTGCATCGGCAAAGGCGAGCTTGACCGCATCCATCCGGAGCACCGTTGCACCCGGCGCGTTCTGGCGCGCCGTTGCGACCTGGGCGTCGGAGATGTTGATGGCGGTGACCATCTCCGGCGGGTAGGAGCGCAGCAAGCGCTTCGTCGACGCGCCGAGCCCGCAGGCAACATCCAGGATGCTGCCGGTCTTGTTCGGCAGCCGCGCCAGCAATGTGTCGACAAGCGCTTCGCTGGCCTCGCGCTGCGATGTGGCGCCCGTCGCCCAATAGCCGAAATTGTAGAAGCCGCTGCCGCCATAGTAGCGGCGCTGCTTGCTGCTTTTCATGACCCGATCGTAGATGCGGACCATTTTCTGCTGCGCGGTCATCGGCAGTCCTTATGTCAATGCGGGAAGGTCGACCAGTTCGAGAAAGCGGCCGACAGCCCGTCCGGGGCGAACGGATTGGCCGCGCTGGCGCATGATCACCTCGACGTTGCCGATCGGCGCCAGCGTTACGCGGGTTCGATAGGCGATCCGCGCCTTCGGCGCCAGTTCCACGGTGCGCGTCGACAGGATGGTCGCGAGCGCGATCTTCATCATCTGCATGCCGAAGGTGACGCCCGGGCACATGTGGCCGCCGGCGCCGAAGACAGTGTATTGAAACGGCGATGGCTTGATCGTCGCCCAGCGTCCGGGCTGAAAACTGTCGGGGTTTGGGTAGAGTTCGGGATCGCGATTGATGGTCATGGCGCTGATCAGCACAAGTTCGCCCTTGGCGATCCGCTCATCCCCCAAAGTCGTCGGGCGTGTCGCCTTGCGCATTTGCAGCGGCACCGGCGGAAACAGCCGCATGGCCTCCCGGATCGTGGCATCGAGCACAGGCAGCGTGCCGATCCTGTCCATGGTCGCGGGCTGGCCGCCGGTGGCGGCGTCGATTTCGGCGACCAACTCCGCCATCGCGTCGGGATGCTGGGTCAGCAGGATCAGCGTCCAGGCCAGCGCGTTCTGGCAGGTGTCATAGGCGGCGCCGAAGACGAAGCTGACGATGCCGCCGATCAATTCGACAGCAGGCGGATTGCCCTTTTCATCGGTGTTGTTGACCAGGATCGAGAGGATGTCCTGCGCATCCTTGTTGCCGCGTTTTTCCTCGGCCCATGACAGGATGGCGCGTTCCTGGCCCTCGGCCTCCCGCAACCAGCGGAAGTAGGCCGGGGTGGGAAGGATCCAGCTTGCCTGCATGGCACGCGCGATCATCTCGGCGATCGGCATGGCGCGTGCGTGGTCGTCGCCAAAGAGAAGGCCGATTGCCAGGTGCTTGGCCATGGTCTTGGCGGCTTCGGTCAATTCGAAGGGCGTACTGACAGGCCAGGTTGCAACTTGTTCGGCGGCGATCCTGGCCATTTCGGGGCTCATCGCCATGACGGCGGGGCGTTTCAACGGCGGTGCGAAGAGTTTGCGGTAGTGCTCATGGCGCTCGCCGCGCAGCCGCGTCATGCCGTAGGAAAGCCGGTTCGAGGCGCCCGATCGCTTGCTGGTCGCACTGATCTGCACGTTGCGCCAGGTCTCGGTGTCGGACAGCATGGTCCGATAGAGCCCGGCATCGGCGATCATGAAGACACGCCTGGGTTTTGCCGTCGTCGAATGGGGGTATTCGGCGCGAATGAAAGGGCCCAAAACCCGGTGCGCGTCACGCGCTGCAGTCAGCGGTTCAGCCGCGAAACGGGCCATCAGCCCGAGCGTGCGCCATTTACCCACCTTGCGTGCAAGCATGCCACCCCGACGCCCATCTCAGCGCATAAATTCGTCTGTTTCTCGAAGCGTCACCTTACGGATATCGCTTCACCGGTCCATAGGCTTGTACAAGATCGGCAACAAGGGCAACGCGCCGGTCTTTTCACGCGGCGTCTCACTCACCCGTGACTGGACCATGCGGACCTCGCCCCTATCTTGCGCAGCAGGCATGTCCGAACTCGAGGAGCGCATCATGACGGAAACCGCCAGCACCAAGCCTGCCATTACCCAGGCGATGATCGATGCTTATGACGAATACACGCATCTGACGCTCGACCGCCGCCGCTTCATGGAACAGCTGACAAGGCTGGCCGGATCGGGTGCCGCGGCCGCCGCGATTGCGCCGCTGCTTGCCGCCAATTCCGCGCAGGCGGCGATCGTCGCCGATGACGATCCGCGGGTGAAGGGCGAGGACATCACCTATGCCGGCGGCAGTAGTGAGATGAAGGGCTATCTGGTCAAGCCGGTGGCGCAGACCGACAAGCTCGGCACGGTCATCGTCGTGCATGAAAACAGGGGGCTCAACCCGCATATTCGCGACGTGGCGCGACGCGTGGCGCTGGAAGGGTTCGTGGCGCTGGCGCCGGATTTCCTGTCGCCGCTCGGCGGCACGCCAGGCGACGAGGACAAGGTGCGCGACCTGTTCGCCAAACTGGACCCGGCGCGGACAGCGGCCAATGCCGTCGCAACAGTCGCTTTCCTCAAGGCCGACAAGGACGGCAATGGCAAGGTTGGCGCCGTCGGCTTCTGCTGGGGCGGCGGTACGGTCAACACGCTGGCCGTCAACGCGCCCGATCTGGCAGCCGGCGTTGCCTACTATGGCATGCAGCCCAAGGCGGCCGATGTGTCGAAGATCAAGGCGGCCTTGTTGCTGCACTACGCCGGCCTCGATGAACGCACCAATGCCGGCATCGATGCCTTCAAGAAAGAGCTCGACGCGGCGCATGTCGAATACACTGTCTATGTTTATGACGGCGTCAACCACGCCTTCAACAACGACACATCGGCCGCGCGCTACGACAAGAAGGCTGCGGATCTCGCCTGGGGGCGGACGATCGCGTTCCTCAAGGAGAAACTGGCCTAGTCGATCCGTATCAACCGGGCGCCGGCTTGTGGAAGGCGACGCCGGCGACCACCAGCGCGATGCCGATACAGTCGCTGAGGCTCGGAATCTGGCCGAGCACGACGATGCCGATCAGCGTTGCGGTAACCGGCAGCAGCGACAGCATCAGAGCGAAGCTGGAACGCGGCAGACGCGACATTGCGAGCTGGTCGCAGATATAGGGAATGACCGACGAGCAGATGCCGACGCCGATGGCGGCGAGCAGCAGTGGCGGTGAGAAAAAGGCCGGCAGCGCATCGGTGAAACCGACCGGCAGCACGACGAGAAAGGCGACCGCCATGGCCGCACCCAGGCCGGCGATGCCGTCGCCGGCGCCGGCACGGGCGACGCGGTGGCCAAGCACGATGTAGCCAACGAACAGCGCGCCGTTGAGAAAAGCCCAGAACAGGCCGATCGGATCGCTTGACCATTTGACGTCGATCAGGAGCAAGGTGCCGGTGACGGCGACGGCAAGGGCGGCGAGATTGCGTGGGCTCCTGAGGCCGATGAGCGCGACACCGATGGTGCCGACGAATTCGATGGCCGCGACCAGTGAGATCGGCAGACGGTCGAGTGCGAGATAGAACGAGCAGTTCATCACCGCCAGGCAAGCGCCGAAAGCCAGAAGCAGCAACCGGGTCCGCCGGTCGGCGCGGGCAAAGACCGTCCGGGGCCGCGTCAGCGGCGCAAAGACAAAGGCGGCGGTGGCGATGCGGAGCCATGCCATGCCAAGCACGCCGACATGCGGAAACAGCAGCACGGCGAAAGCCGGCCCGAGATAGTGGAATACGGCGCTGACACCGAACCAGACATGCGGCGGCAGCGAGCTTGCCAGGTTTGCATAGCCAAAGCGGCTGGCGATGGGTGCTTGCGTTTGATCATCCATGCGATCAGTATCGCAGGCGATTTCCGCGATTTATATGGGCAACTGTTGGCTGAAACAGTTGTGTTCTATCTGGATGCAAGGATTTTTCCGTGAAACGCCTTCGAAATCAAACTCCCGAACTGGATGCGGCGGATCTGAGGATTCTGCGCTTGCTGGAAAAGGATGCGCGCATCAGCACCGCGGAACTGGCACGCGCGGTCAGCCTTTCGGCGCCAAGTGTGGCCGAGCGCATCAAGCGGTTGCAGGAGAGCGGCGTCATCGAGGCCTATACGGTGCGGATCAACCCGGCCGCCCTTGGCATGAAGTTGTCCGCATGGCTGCGGATCAGGCCGGTGCCGGGGCAATTGGCTGTCGTGGCGGAGATCATCCGCGACCTGCCGGAAATCGCGCAATGCGACCGGGTGACCGGCGAGGATTGTTTCATCGCGCTGGCGCATGTCGGCTCGGTAGGCGAGCTCGAGCGGGTGATCGACCGCATCATCCCCTATGCGATGACCAACACGGCGATCATCCAGTCGTCGCCGGTGGTGGCACGCTCGCCGCTGGAAGCCGTGGTCAAAGGCCGCTGATTCTAAAGGTGGTGGTTCTCAGGCGCGGCCGCGCTTCATCCGCGCCTGTTTCAGGATGGCGCGCCAGCGGATCATGTCGAACGGAATCGGCTCGTTGCTGTTGGCGATGTGAAAGATCTCGTTGTTGACGTTCTTCAACGAGCGCCAGAAATCATAATCGGTGATGCGCGGATCGGCGGCCAGCCTGTCGACCTCGACCTTGATGTCGGTTTTCATGCACTTCCCTCGAACCGGCTTCCGCCCTGCCGCCCGCATCGCAACCCCGATGCGAACGGTTTCTACCGCCGCGCTGAGTCGTTCAACGCCTCAATTCGCTTGTTCACGTTAAAACCCCGGTAAGGTTAACGGCGGTCGGCTCGGGGTTCAAGATGTCTTGCGGCGAATACCGATCGAGCGGCCGGCGCGCTCCGGCATTGGCAGCACGGCATGGGCGGCGCGCATGGCCTCGACCTTGGCCAGCACATCGGCGGGAAAGGGCGCCACCTTGGGGCCGGACATGTCGACATGCAGCGACAGCGTCTCGGAGGTGGCGGCAAGCCAGCCATCGACATGCCGGATTTCCTGATAGGCCCTGAGCCGCTTCTCATCATGGTCGATGAGCTGGAAGGAGACGATGACCTTGTGGTCGAGATGCAGTTCCTGGACGTAGCAGACGTGGACTTCGGCCGTGTAGATGGTCAGCCGCCGCTCTTTCACATAGTCCAGCCCCATGCCCATCGCCTCGAAGGCTTCGTCGGAGCAGCGATCGAACAGCACGTTGTAATAGGCCATGTTGAGATGGCCGTTGTAGTCGATCCAGTCCTTCTCGATGTCCATGGGTTTTGAGACGAAGGGGGCGGGGGTGGGCATGGAAGAGGTTCCTTTTCGTCTTTGCTGGACAGAGCGTGGCTGGTGAGACTACGCATCCATAGATGCATAACAAGCGTGGACGCTGGTCCATTCGCGGAGGAATTCATGGCTCTGAGCGACCTCAATCCGGTCGAGCGCAACGAAGAAGGCATCGCGGCCGTGCTTGGCATCCTCAAGCAGCAGCTTGGCGAGCGCTTCCAGACCGGCCAGGCAATCCGCGCCCAGCATGCGCACACCACCACCTATATCCCGACGCAGGCGCCGGATGGCGTCGCCTTTCCGGAGACGACTGAAGAGGTGCAGGAGATTGTGCGCGCCTGCGCCGCGCATCGCGTGCCGGTGATCGCCTTTGGCGTCGGCTCCTCGCTGGAGGGTCACACCAACGCGCCCGGCGGCGGCATCTCGGTCGATACGTCGCGGATGAACCGCATCCTCGCGGTCAATCCGCAAGATCTCGATTGCACCGTCGAACCCGGCGTGACGCGCGAGGATTTGAACCGGCATCTGCGCGACACCGGCCTGTTCTTTCCGATCGACCCGGGCGCCAATGCTTCGCTCGGCGGCATGGCCGCGACGCGCGCGTCCGGCACCAATGCGGTGCGCTACGGCACCATGCGCGAAAACGTTTTGTCGCTGACGGCCGTGATGGCCGATGGCGAGACGGTGACCACCGGCAAGCGGGCGAAAAAGAGCTCGGCCGGTTATGATCTGACCCGGCTGTTGGTCGGCTCGGAAGGCACGCTCGGCATCATCACGTCGCTGACCTTGAAGCTGCAAGGCATTCCGCAGGCGATCTCCGGCGGTGTCTGCCCGTTTCCGAGCGTCGAGGCTGCCTGCAATGCGGTCATCGCGACGATCCAGATGGGCATTCCGGTAGCGCGCATCGAGCTGGTCAATGCGCTGCAGATGCGGGCGATGAAGAACTATTCCAAGCTCGATTATCCCGAGAGCCCGTGCCTGTTCGTCGAATTCCACGGCAGCGATGCCGGCGTTGCCGAGCAGGCGGAAACCTTCGGCATGATTGCGCAAGAAAATGGCGGCGGACCATTCCTGTGGACCAGCGTCGCCGAGGAGCGGACGAAACTGTGGAAGGCCAGGCATGACGCCTACTGGTCGTCGCTGACGCTGCGGCCCGGCGCCAAGGGCCTGTCGACCGATGTCTGCGTGCCGATCTCGCGCTTTGCCGAATGCGTCACCGAGACCGAGGCCGATATTGCCGAGATGGGCCTGATCGCGCCGATCGTCGGCCATGCCGGCGACGGCAATTTCCATGTGCTGGTGCTGATGGACGTCGAGAACCCACAAGAGATCGCGCTGGCGGAAAAATTCGTCGCGCGGCTGAACATGCGGGCGATCGCTATGGACGGCACCTGCACCGGCGAACACGGCATCGGCCAGGGCAAGATCGGCTTCCTGCGCCATGAACTCGGCCATGGCGTCGACATCATGCGTTCCATCAAAAAAGCGCTCGATCCGCAAGACATCATGAACCCGGGCAAGATATTACCTGCGTAGCCGAAATGTGAGGAGCGGCAATGCGGTACGGGAGGGAGACTATGGAGCCCCTGATCATAAGGGCATCGCGCGGCAAGACACTGTTGTTGCTGTCGGCCAGCCTTTTCTTTGTCCTGGCCTGCGCTTTCCTGATTTACGTCTCCAAGGACGGCGACACCGCCGGCCTTTGGTTGTGTATGGCCTTTTTCGGGCTGGGCGCGTTGGTATTTGCCTGGCAGCTTGTGCGCCCGCAGATTCTGGTGCTGAACGGACAAGGTTTCAGTCTCGGCGGCGGTCTGGTTCGATCGCCCAAGCTGGTCCCCTGGAAGGATATCGAAGGCTTCTTCGTCGTCCATCGTCGGCGCAGAATCGGCGATATGATCGGCTACAATTTTGCACCGGGGGTCAAGAAAAGCTCCGTCATGCGCAGCGTCACCAAAAGCCTGGGGGCCGAAGCCGCATTGCCCAAGGGCTGGACATTGTCGCCCGAGGAGATGGTCGTGCTGCTGAACGAATATCGCCAAAGGGCCATGGCGCGATGGTGAAGGATCGCGGATGGCAATAGCTGCGTCGATGCGGAGGGAGGCCTGTTAGATGCCGGCATCAGAGGCATTGTTGCCGATCGACGTGCCGCTGTCGTCCGCCGGCGCGCCTTTGCCGCATGTCTTTGCCGATGAGGGCAGGCTGCTCATCGCCTATATTGCCCACAGCGCGGATCCGTCATTCGACGGCACGAATCCGCGCTCGATTTCGTCCGCGACACGCGGTCAGTCGATCGCCATCCTGACGGCGGATCCTTATCTGGTATTTCAATTCGGCCTGCCAAACGACGAAGCCATTCACGGGCACCGCTTGTATGGGCTGGGACTGCGGCCGTATTCCGCGTTCGAAGTCCTCAATTCTTCCTGGATCGGGTCCCTGGAAAAGGCAAATCGGGTTCACTCATCTCATACACCGGAGCTGTTTTCCGGCTATCGGCACTTCATCCTGACGTTCCACGATTCGACGCTGGAATTCATCGCCGAGGGCTTTTCGGCGAACCTCCATGAGGGAGCTGTTCTAACGGCGTTGATAGAGACGATCGGACGTCGGTGATCGGGCGCACCGCCTCAGGCCAACCGCAATGTGTTTGCTGAGGAAATTGCCTCTTTATCGACACGCTGATGCGGGTAGAGTGCGGCTGGTTTTCAACCAACCCAACTGGAGCTGATGCTCGCACGCCTGTTCGTGATCTTCGGTGGCCTTTTCGTGCTGGTGCTGTGTGCGGCGCTGGTGGTGCCGTATTTTATCGACTGGACCGGCTACCGCGCCGAGTTCGAACGCGAGGCGAGCGCGGTTCTGGGCCGCAAGGTCACGGTCGAGGGCGATGCGACGGCGAGGCTGTTGCCATTTCCCTCGGTGACGTTTTCGAACGTCACCGTCGCCGGCGGCCCAGACGGCCAGCCGGCAATGACCGTCGAGACGTTTTCGATGGATGCGGAACTCGCGCCCTTCCTGCGCGGCGAGGTGCTGATCTTCGACATGCGGCTGGTGCGGCCGAAGGCGACCATCGACATCGCCGCCGACGGCACCGTCGACTGGGCGATGCGGCCGTCCTCGCCCTTCGACCTCAACCAGATCTCGATCGAGAAGTTGACGGTGACGGAAGGAGAGATTGCGTTGAGCCATGCCGCCGGCGGGCGCAGCCATCTCATTTCCGAGATCAATTCGACGATCTCGGCCAAGTCGCTGGCCGGGCCATGGCGGATGGATGGATCACTGCGGCTCGACGGGTTGCGCACCGCGATCACCGCTTCCACCGGCAAGGCCGACGGCACCGGGCAGATGCGGCTCCGACTCAAGGCCGATCCGGCTGCCTATCCCGTGGTCATCGAGAGCGACGGCAATGCAGGTATCGTCAAAGGGGCCGCGGTCTATTCGGGCCAGTTCAAGATTTCAGGTGCCGACAAGAATTCGGCTGAGCTGCGCGGCACCGATGGCGAAACGGTCAAGGTCAGCGCCGGCAAGCCGGATCCTGGCTTCCGGTTGAACGGCAAGTTTTCGCTCGACCACCAAAAACTCGGTGTCGATGAATTCCGCTTCGAGACCGGGCCGCTCGACAATCCCTACACCGCCGACGGCAAGGCAAGCGTCGACCTTGGGCTGAAGCCGCGCTTTTCGATCGAGGCCAATGGCGCGCAGGTGCAGTTCGATGAGGCTGTCGGTGCCGCCGCCGGCACCGGACTGACGCTGTCCAAGCGCGTCGCGGCCCTCGAGCAGGCGCTGCTCGATTTGCCGAAGCCGAGCATACCCGGCACCGTCGAGGTCAAGCTGCCGGCGGTGGTGGCCGGCGACACGACGGTTCGCGACGTGCATCTTTCCGCCGAACCGACCGATGGCGGCTGGTCGGTGAAGTCGCTCGCTGCGACGCTGCCCGGCCGCGCCACGCTGGAGGCCAATGGCCTGCTCAGCGTCGAGGAGAACTTCAACTTCACCGGCTCGCTGCTGCTGGCCGTGGCGCAACCTTCCGGCTTTGCCGCCTGGCTGTCGAAGGATGTCGACGAGGCGATCAGACTGCTGCCCGCTGCCGGCTTCAAGGCCAAGGTCGATCTCTCGGAGAAGCGCCAGGCCTTCAGCGATCTCGAACTCATCCTCGGCAAGGCGAAATTTTCCGGCCGCATCGATTCCAGCCAGCCAGACGATGCCAAGCCGTCAGTGCTGATGCGGCTGCAGGGCGGCGAACTCGACGTCGATGGTCTGGCGGCCTTTGCCTCGATCTTCGTCAGCGACAAGGGCGCCAACCGTTTTTCCGACCGCGATCTCGATTTCCAGATCAAGGCGGGGCCGATCAGTGCCGGCGGGTTGACCGCCGATACAGTCGATACGGCGTTGAGACTGCGTGACGGTCTGCTCGAAATCGACCGGCTTTCGCTCGGCGGGCTGGCTGGCGCTTCGATCAGCGCCACCGGCCGGATCAAGGATTTTCCGGAGAGCCCGACCGGCAAGCTCGATGCCTCGGTGGTCGCTGTCGACCTCAAGCCGTTGATCGATGTGGCCGCGCAGCACTATCCTGACAATGCCATGCTGAAGGGGCTCTCGGCGCGCGCGGCGGCGTACCCCGACCTGTTCCAAGACGCGCGCATCGATCTGGTGGCAAGTGCCGCCGACAATGGCGACGGCACCACGGGGCTCGCGGTCAGCGGGCAAGGCAAGGCCGGTGGCTCGGCTTTTTCGGCGTCGCTGTCCGGCAAGGGGGCGGCCGATCGGCTTCTCGATGCGCCGATGACACTGACCTTCAATGCCAAAAACCCTGACGCCACGGCACTGATGGCGCTCTATGGTTTTCCGGCGCTGCCGCTCGGCATGCTCGGCCAGGCAACCACGGATGTCTCGGCCAAAGGCACGCTTGGCGGCGGCCTGGCGACCAGCGTCAGTCTTGCCGCCGACGACTTCAAGGCCGGCTTCGACGGGACTGTCGCCGATACGCCGCAGGGGGCCACCGCCAAGGGCAAGGTCAGCCTCGAGGCCACCGACATCGAGCCCTGGCTAATGACGGCCGGCGTCGGGCTGCCGGGCATGGGGGCGGGCATGTCGACGTCAATGGCGGCCGACGCCGATTTCGGCAATGGCCTGCTGGTGCTCAGCGGGCTCAGCGGCGCCATCAACGAAGCGGCGGTTGCCGGTGACCTCAACATCGATGTGAAGGACGGGCTGCCGCATCTTGCCGGCGCGCTGACGCTCGACGAACTGGACCTCGACCCGATGGCGGTGACGCTATTCGGCGACCAGGCTTTCCTTGGTGAAGGCGGGGCCTGGCCGACGGCGCCTTTCAGCCAGAAGTCCAGCCTGCCGTTTACCGCCGACCTCGACCTGACCACGGCCGCACTTGCCGCCGGCTCGTTCGCCACGGCCTATGATGCGGCCTTTACGCTGAAGCTCGACCAGGAAGGCATCCGCGTTTCGGACCTCAAGGCCAAGCTCCTGGGTGGTGCCCTGACGGGGCTGTTCGAATTGAAGAACACTGACGGCACCGGGCTTTTCACCGGTCAGATGAAACTGTCGAGCGCCGATCTCGCCACCGTGCTGCCGGACGCCGGAATGACTGGAAGTGGTGATTTCTCCACGTCGCTTTCGACCAGCGGCAAATCGGTCGATGGAATGGTGGCGGCGGTGTCCGGCTCCGGCACGGCAGCGCTGAAAGGCCTGATCATTGCCGGCGTCAATCCTGATGCCTTCGGCGCCTTCATTGCCAAGGCCGATGCGATCGGACGGGATATCGACGCCGCCAAGACCACCGATTTTGCACCGCAGATTGCAGGGGATGGCAGCTTTCCGGCGCAGGACACGGATGTTGCCTTCGCGATTGCCGGCGGCATGCTCAGGGCACCGCCGGTCAAACTCGAAAATCCGCAGGCGACCTTGTCCGCCGACGTCACAGCGGACCTGAATGCCGGCACAGTCGCTGCAAAGGGCTCGATCGCCTACAGGCCTGGCGACGAGGCGCTGGTCGGCTCCGAACCGACGATGAATTTCAGCGTAGACGGACCATTCGGCGCGGCGAAACGGCAGTTCGACAGCGAACCGCTGGCGCAGTTCCTGACCCAGCGTGCGCTGGAGAAGGAACAGCAGCGGGTCGAGGCGATGCAGGCGGCACTGCTTGAAAAACAGCGGCTGCGGCGCGAGGTGCGCTACTACGCGGCGCTGCAGACTGAACGCGACAGAGCGGCAGAGGAATTGCGCAAGCAGGAGGAGGCGGCGCGGTTGCAGGCTGAAGCGGACGCAAGGGCGAAAGCGGAAGCCGAAGCCAAGGCTCAGGCCGAGGCCGACGCAAAGGCCAAGGCCGACGCCGAAGCAAAGGCTGCGGCCGAGGCGAAAGCCCAGGCGGAAGCAGACGCAAAGGCCAAGGCAGATGCCGATGCAGAGGCTCAGGCCGAGCAGCAGGCTGCCGAGGAAGCAGCGAAGGCTGAAGAGCAGGAGCGCAAGAAGGCGGAAGATGCGATGCGCATCGCGTCGCAGGAAAAGGCTAAGCTCGAAGCCGAACGCAAGGCTGCGGAGCAGGCGCCAAAGGTCGACCGATCACTCCCCGGCGTCAACGACAATCCACCGCCGGCCCCGCCGAAGCCGAAGGCCAACCCGTTCTCGGTCGACAATCTGCTGAAGTCGCTGGGTGGCGGCTAGGCTCTCATCCCGCGCTTTGCCCAGTCCAGCACACAGAGCCTGAGCGCCGAGGACAGGTTGGCGTCGCGTGGACGGGTTTCGTCGATTTCAGCCACCAGCGCCGCCAATGTCAGTTTTCGCGCAGCCGCTATGATGACGAGGTCGTCGTAAAACGGCTTTTCAAGCGAATAGCTGGTGCGGTGGCCGCGAATGGTAACCGAACGTTTTTCGACGGGGCTCACGTTCGCTCCTGTCTCTTTGTTCAAGCATCGGATTTATCCGAAAACCGCTGAACAATTTTCGGTTCGCTGCCTAATCCGGGTCGCCGGACTTGTCGCGGCGATGACCGGCGACGAACTTTTCGGCCTTGTCGGCGCTCAGACGGTCATGCTCGCGTTCGGCCTTGGAGCGGCCGTGCAACGCCCGGTTCTGGCTGGCCAGACGGTCCTTCTCAATCCGCGCCTTCTGCTTGCGCGCCTGGCGAAGATTGACGATGTCGGCCATCTCTTTCGCGACGACCCGTCAGGTCACTTCTTGCGGAAGGCGTCGAGCGAGACGACATCGGCGCTCTTACCGGCGGCGGCGTCGGCCACGGCAGCCTTCTTTTCGGCCTCGGCGGCAGCCTTCTTCTTCGTCTCCGGCTTTTTTTCGGTGACGATGGCGAGCGGCTCTGGAGCAGGCTTGGCCGTTGGTTCGTCCTCGGCGGGCGTGTCCGTCTTGACGTCGAATTCGAGTTCGAAGTTGACGGACGGGTCATAGAAGCCGCGCACGGCCGAGAACGGGATTTCCAGCTTTTCCGGCACGTCGGAGAAGGACAAGCCGACTTCGAAGCCGGTGTCGGTCACTTTTAGGTCCCAGTACTGGAACTGGATGACGATGGTCATCTGTTCGGGATAGCGCTCGCGCAGGCGCGACGACACGCGCACGCCCGGTGCCCCGGTGAGGAAGGTGATGAAGAAATGATGGTTGCCTGGCAGGCCGGTGCGCGCGACCTCGGCCAGGACCTTGCGCATGACGCCGCGCAACGCCTCCTGGGCCAGAATGTCGTAGCGGATGTGGTCGTCGGCCATGTGGCGGTCGGGTTCCGTTGAATCGTCCGCATAGCTGTAATCAAGCTTGAGGGCGGCGTAAACCGGATATAGCGACCGACCACGCAGAAGCGAGGGGGCGATACCGCCGATTTGATCGCTCAGGCGCCGGCCAGCGCGCTGTGTTTGTCGGCGCGGACCGTCTGCCGCTTGCCGAAAGCGCGCAGGAACGTGCGCACGCCGTTGGTTGCGGACTGCAGCACCTCGTCATCGCCAGGCGAGCCGCCGAGCATGAAGGTTGTCTGCAGTTCGGCGTTGGCCAGCGCCAGAAACTGGCGCGCCGCGACATCGGGATCGTCTATCGTCAGATGCCCGGCATGGGCGAGGCGGGCGAAACGGGCGGCAAGTGCGGGCCATGTCCTGCCTGGCCCCTGATCGCGCCACTCGGCAAAAAGCTCGGGATAGCGCTCGCCTTCGGTCTGGATCAGCTTGCGCAGGAATTTTCCATCGCGGTTGCAGATGCAATTGCGGTTCATGCGCACGGCAAAGCCGATCAGGTCGGCCTCGAGATCCCCTGGCTGGTCGGGGAAGCTGGCGAAGGTGGCGAAAATGCCGGCATTGCAGCGCTCGGTCAGATCGCGCACGACGGCAACGAACAGCCTCTCCTTGTCGCCATGATGATTGTAGACGGTCTGGCGCGAGACACCGGCCTCGACCGCGATCAGGTCGATATTGGCACCGGCAAAGCCTTCCCGGCAAAACACCGAAGCTGCAGCATCAACAATCGATATGCGCTTGGCCTCATGGCCGCGTGGCGGGAAAATGTCAGGAGAGACGTGCAGCTTCATCAAAATCTATATAGAGGTGATTGACGAATTAGACAAGGCTGTCTAAATTTGTGGACATAACACAATGAGATTTCGCTCCAAGACGATAGAATTGGCTCCTGGAGAGTCGGAATTTCGAGGGATGGAACGTCCTAAGGTTAGACTCCGCTCTGCGGTGGCAACCAGAATTTGAAAGAAGCCATTATCATGAGTCCCAAATTCCTCCGCATCGCGGTCGTGCTCGGCCTGTTGTCCGCCATCGGCCCCTTCGCCGTCGACATGTACCTTCCCGCGCTGCCCTCGATAGGCCAGGATCTGCACGCCGGCACCGCTGCCGTGCAGATGAGCCTGTTGATCTTCTTCCTGTCCATGGGTTTCGGCCAGATCGTCGTCGGGCCGATTTCCGACATGGTTGGCCGCAAGCTGCCGCTCTATGGCGGCCTTGCTCTGTTCATGGTCGGCGGCATCGGCTCGGCAATGGCGCCGACCATCGAATGGCTGATCGCCTTCCGCTTCCTGCAAGGGCTTGGCGCCAGCGCCGGCATGGCGGTGCCGCGCGCCATCGTGCGCGACCTACACACCGGCAATGAAGCCGCCAAGCTGATGTCCTTGCTGATGCTGGTGTTTTCGGTGTCGCCGATCCTGGCGCCATTGACCGGCAGCCAGATCATCGAGAATTTCGGCTGGCGCGCCGTGTTCTGGACGGTGACGGGTGCGGCGCTGCTCGCCACCATCCTGTTGGCGACGTCGCTCAAGGAGACGCGGCCGGCGGAAGAACGCGTCGGTTCCTCCTTCGGCACCGCGCTTGCCGGTTACCGTTTGCTGATGGGCGACCGCAACTTCCTGGGCCTGGTGGCGATCGCCGGCTTCGGCATTGCCAGCTTCTTCGTCTATCTCTCAAGCTCGTCCTTCATCCTGATCGACCATTATGGGCTGTCGCCTTCGGTCTACAGCGTGTTCTTCTCGATCAACGCGGTTGCCTTCATCGGCATGTCGCAGCTGACCGGATTGCTGGCCGAGCGCTTCGGGCTGCGGCGTGTGGTGCGGGTCGCGGTGACCGGCTATGCGACGACCATGGTGGTGCTGTTCGCGGTGATGGCAACCGGCGTCGACCAGCTCGACGTGATGGCCGCGCTGCTGTTCGTCGGCTACGGCTTCCTCGGCCTCGTCATCCCGACCACGTCGGTGCTGGCCATGGAAGAGCATGGCGAGATCGCCGGCACGGCGTCGGCGCTGATGGGCACGCTGCACTTCGCCATCGGCGCGGTCGCCATGGGGGTCGCCGGCGTGTTCTTCGACGGCACGCCGCTGCCGATGGTGGCCGGCATCACGCTTTGCGCAGTGATCTCGTTCACGCTTGCGAAAGTGACGCTTGGCCGTTCGCGCGACGCCGTTGAAGCGCCGGCAGAATAAGTCCCACCACCGAGCTCGAAAAAGGCCGGGTCAGTCCCGGCCTTTTTCATGCGCATTTCAACCCTGCATCGCCCTTTCAAGCACCGAGAAGATGCGTGGATCCGATGATTGGGCAACGTTGAAGCGCAGAAACCCTGTGGCGGATTGTGCGAGGCTGAAGGCATTTCCCGGCGCCAGCACGATGTTTTCAGCCAATGCCCGGCGCGCAATATCGGCGGCGTCCAGGCCCTCGGGCAGCGTGCACCACAGGAACATGCCGCTCCTTGGCTCGATCCATGGCTTGATGCCCATGGCTTTCAACCGCGCGCCGGTTTCCGCCATGGCGCGGGACAGGCGATCGCGCAGGCTGTTGATGTGCTTGCGATAGGTTCCATCCCTGAGAATGCCGAGGACAAGCTCGGCGGCAATCGGGCCGCCGCCGAATGAGGTGGCGATTTTCAGGTCGATCAGCCCGTCGGTCCAGTCGCGCCGCGCGGCGATGAAGCCGCACCGCGTCGCCGCCGACAGCGTCTTGGAAAAACTGCCGATGTGGATCACCCGGTCGAGCCCGTCAAACGCGGCCAGACGCGGCGCCGGCTCATGTTCGAAGTCGGCGAAAATATCGTCCTCGATAATGGTCAGCCCCGATTGCTCGGCGAGCTTCAGAAGCCGGTGCGCGATGACAGGCGAGAGCGTCGCCCCGGTCGGATTGTGGATCGCCGAATTGGTGATGTAGAGGCGCGGCCGATGCTCGCTCAGCGCTTGCCCGAACAGCTCCATGTCGGGGCCTGATTGCGTGTAGGGAACACTGACGACCTTGGCGCGATGCGCGCGCAGCAAGGCAAGAAAATTGAAATAGCAGGGGTCGTCGACAAGCACCGTGTCGCCCGGCTCGAGCAGGAACCGGCACAGCAGGTCGATTGCCTGCGTGCCGGACTCCGTCAGCATGATCTGGTCGGGTGCTGCCTCGATGCCGCGCTCCGCCATGCGCCGCGATAGAAGCTGGCGCAGCGGCAGAAGGCCAAGCGGCGTGCCGTAGTCAGTCAAAACAGTCGCATCGGCGCGGGCAAGGCCGCGCAGCGACCGGCGCAGATCGGCTTGCGGCATCCATGCGGTGGGCAGCCATCCGCAGCCCGGCTTCATTGTGTCGCCGCCGGCTTCCAGCGATTGCCGAGACACCCAGAACGGATCCACTGCGCGATCAAGCCGCGGACCGATTTCGGCGAGAGCCAAGGGCGGCAGGTGGCCGGCGACATAGAAACCCGAACCGCGCCGCGACTGGACGACGCCCTCGGCGACGAGCCGGTCATAGGCTTCGACCACGGTCGACTTCGAAACGTCCATGACTTTGGCAAAGCCGCGGATGGAAGGCAGTTTCGCGCCAGGCGCCAGCGTTCGTCCGAGGATGCGTTGCCGTATCGCCGCCATAACACGCCCGACTAGCGTGCCGGCATCGTTCGGATTATCCAGCCTGGTGTCCATCCGTACTGCTCCTGCAGCCATGACAGTTCGCCAAAACTGTCATGCACTGTCTCTTAGAAATCGGCTCGACGCAACCGATACTGGCGACGAAACAGGACAGGTGTGATGGACAAGGCGACCAGCGGCTGGATCAACGGCTTTCTCGGGGTGCTGATCTTCAGCGGATCGTTGCCGGCGACACGGGTGGCGGTGGCCGCCTTCGACCCGGTGTTCCTCACCGCTGCCCGCGCGGGCATCGCCGGCGTGCTGGCACTCTGTCTGTTGCTGGCTTTCCGCGAGAAGTGGCCGGGAGCAGGCGATGTCGTTTCACTGATCGTCGTCGCGCTTGGCGTCGTCGTCGGTTTTCCTCTGCTGACGGCGCTGGCGCTCAAGCATGTCACCTCGGCGCATTCTATTGTCTTCATCGGCCTGCTGCCACTGGCGACAGCGATTTTCGGGGTGATACGCGGCGGCGAGCGGCCGCGTCCGGCCTTCTGGCTGTTCTCATGCCTCGGCAGCAGCCTTGTTGCCGGATTTGCACTAACGCAGAGTTCTTCTGTGTCGCCGGTCGGCGACATGCTGATGCTCGCGGCCGTCGTCGTTTGTGGTCTTGGCTATGCCGAAGGCGCAAAGCTGTCGCGGACGCTCGGCGGCTGGCAGGTGATTTCCTGGGCGCTGGTTATCTCGTTGCCGATCATGGCAACGCTGGCCATCTTCATCATGCCAAATTCGTTCGCGGGAACGGGGCAGGCGGCCTGGATCGGTCTTGCCTACGTCTCCCTGTTCAGCATGCTGATCGGCTTTATCTTCTGGTACAGGGGGCTTGCCCAGGGCGGCATTGCCGCCGTCGGGCAATTGCAGCTGCTGCAGCCGTTTTTCGGACTGACGCTCGCTGCGACCTTGCTGCATGAAGCCGTGAGCTGGGCCATGGTCGCCGTCACCGCCGCGGTGGTCCTCTGTGTCGCCGGCGCCAAACGCTTCGCCAAATAATGCATGCCGCTCCGAAATAGCTTCGGGCCGCAGCGAAAACACATGAGGAGAGGGGAGAAGTGGAGGTTTCTGTTGCCAGGTACCTCCGAACCCCGCCTAGAAGTGCGAACCTCTAGGGCTTGAATTGAAGCTATCGCACCGCTTACGCGGCGAGACGTGCTTCCGCATAGTTGTCATTTGCAACTACAGGTTTAGCCCGATGACGGTGGTACCATGCCGGGCAAAAGTACGATCTTTACACCTTCGTCGATCCTATTTCGCCCCCATCAACAGCCGCTCTAAATGACAGAGCGGTTCTTGGTGGAGGCGCCGGGTACCGCCCCCGGGTCCGAACGGCTTATTTCATCGCCCATTTATCGCCATAGTCGGTCAAGCCGACAAAACGAATATAGGGGGCCATCGCAAAAAATGAAAGGCCGCATTGATGCTTTGTGCCCGCGTCAAACTGTGCCCCAACGGCGACACGAACTTGCAAACGGTCTCAACCGAAGCTTTGCGGCGGTGAGGAGTTGACGACCTAGCGCACAAGTTGCGGCAGCGCGCCACAGCCCTCATCGATCGGATCCGTGGCGCCGACGTGGGGAAATTTGATGGCCGACTATCTCGCAGACGTGAAGAAATACGACGCCGCGGCGAGCGCCGACGCGGTCGCCAAGATCGTCAAGCATCTGGGCATCGCGCTGAGGAACCGCGATTCCTCGCTGGTGTCGTGCACCGATCCCAAGGAACTCGATCGCGTCAAGGCGGGTTGGGTTTCCAAGAAGCTCGGCATCACCGACGGCAGCAAGGCTGATGCCTCGATCGAAAAGGTCTGCAAGGCGATGGCGGCCGACAACACCAAGAGCCGGGTGACCTTCTACTATCTGGTCGCCAAGGATTTGGGCAAGCTCGGCTCCCTCTGACGAACACCCTATAAGATGCAGACGCCGGCGCGAATTTCGCGCCTGCTTCTGTTGCCGGATTCGGCTATGATCACCGGCAACCCCGAATCGAGGCGAAACCGATGCGCCAATATCTCGACCTGTTGAAGCATGTGCTGGAAAACGGCGCCGATCGCGGCGACCGCACCGGCACCGGCACGCGTGGGGTGTTCGGCTACCAGATGCGCTTCGATCTGGCGCGCGGCTTTCCGGTCACCACCACCAAGAAGCTGCACCTGAAGTCGATCGTGCATGAGCTTTTGTGGTTCCTGGCCGGCGACACCAACATCAAATACCTGACCGACCACGGCGTTTCCATCTGGGACGAATGGGCCGACGAGAACGGCGACCTTGGTCCTGTCTATGGCAAACAGTGGCGCTCGTGGCCGGATGGCCATGGCGGCGGGATCGACCAGATTGCAAATCTTCTCAAGGAGATACGCAAGAACCCTAATTCGCGGCGGCTGATCGTTTCAGCGTGGAACCCGGCCGAGGTGGAAGCCATGGCGCTGCCGCCCTGCCACTGCCTGTTCCAGTTCTACGTCTCGGAAGGCAAGCTCTCCTGCCAGCTCTACCAGCGTTCAGCCGACATCTTTCTCGGCGTGCCGTTCAACATCGCGTCCTACGCGCTGCTCACCTTGATGGTGGCGCAAGTGACGGGGCTGAAGCCGGGTGACTTCATCCATACGCTTGGCGACGCGCATCTCTACTCTAACCATTTCGAGCAGGCGCGCGAACAGTTGCGGCGCACGCCCAAGGCGCTGCCGACGCTTTGGATCAATCCCGAGGTGAAGGATCTCTTTGCCTTCCGCTTCGAGGATTTCCGGCTCGAGAACTACCTCGCCGACGCGACGATCAAGGCGCCGATCGCGGTTTAGGCCACTATACGAGCCGATCATTCGATTCCGACCATGACGTCCGAGGCCTTGATCACGGCATAGGCCTGCTTGCCCTTTTCGAGCTCGAGGTCGGCGACGGCCTCGTTGGTGATCGAGGCGGTGACGACGGCGACGCCGCCAATGTCGATCCTGACATGCGAGGTGGTGGCTCCTTTGACGATTTCAACGATCGTTCCCTTGAGGATGTTGCGGGCGCTGATTTTCATGAGGACGTCTCCTTCGATCTTCATTTCGCTGTATCCGACCGAAATCATCGTAGGCCGCGACAGCTTCAAGATACAACGGCGACGTGGAGCAAAAGCCTTCCCTTGTTATGTTCATACGGATATATCGGTCGGCAGGCTGCGAGCTGATCGGATTTCAAACCCAGGGAGAGTTTCATGCTGACGCGCAAAGATTTCGGATTGAGGGCGATTGCGATCGGTGGTTTTGCGGCCATGCTGGCGGCTGCTGTGCCGGCAGCGCATGCGGGAGACAAGGTCTTGGTTTTTGCCGCGGCGAGCCTCAAGGACGGCCTCGACGCCGTCAACAAGGCCTGCGAGGCCGATGTCGGCGAAGCGGCGACCATTTCCTATGCGGCAAGCTCGGCGCTGGCCAAGCAGATCGAAGGTGGCGCGCCGGCCGATGTGTTCATCTCGGCCGATCTCGACTGGATGAAGTATCTTTCCGACAAGAAGCTGACCAAACCCGACACTGAAGTGAAGCTGCTCGGCAACCAGATCGTGCTGGTGGCGCCGAAGGATTCGAAGGCCGAAACCAAGATCGAGAAAGGTTTCGACCTCGCCAAGCTCATCGGCGACGGCAAGCTCGCCATGGGCGATTTCAAGGCGGTGCCGGCCGGCAAATACGGCAAGGCCGCACTTGAATCGCTCGGCGTCTGGTCCTCGGTCGAGGGCAAGGTGGCGCAGGCCGAGAATGTGCGCGCGGCACTCAAGCTGGTCTCGACCGGCGAAGCCGCGCTCGGCATCGTCTACGCCACCGACGCGCATGCCGACAAAGGTGTGAAGGTGGTCGGCACCTTCCCGGAGGATTCGCATCCGCCGATCATCTATCCGGTTGCCCAGACGGCCGATTCCAAGGACAAGGATACGCCGGCATTCCTGAAGTGTCTTGAGTCCGCCAAGGCGGCCGAACTGTTCAAGGCACAGGGCTTCACGATCCTGGCGCCGAGCAATTAAGGCAACGCCTGACGCATGAACTGGCTGCTGGACCTCACTCCCGACGAATGGAATGCGGTCCGGCTGTCGATCAAGGTGGCAACGGTGGCGATGCTCGCCAGCCTGCCGCCCGGCATCTTGATCGCGCTGGTGCTGGCCCGCGGCCAATTCTGGGGCAAGACCTTGCTCAACGGGCTGGTGCACCTGCCGCTGATACTGCCGCCGGTAGTGACCGGCTATTTGCTGCTGCTGACCTTCGGCAAGCGCGGCCCGGCGGGCGCCTTTCTCGCCGAACATTTCGGCATTGTCTTCTCGTTTCGCTGGACGGGCGCCGCACTGGCCTGCGGCGTCATGGGCTTTCCGCTGATGGTAAGGGCGATCCGGCTGTCGATCGAGGCTGTCGATCGCAAGCTGGAAGCGGCGGCGGGAACGCTTGGCGCCAATCCTTTGTGGGTGTTCGCCACCATCACGCTGCCGCTGATCCTGCCTGGCCTGATTGCCGGTGCCATCCTGTCGTTTGCCAAGGCGATGGGCGAGTTCGGCGCGACCATAACCTTCGTTTCCAATATCCCCAACGAGACGCAGACGCTGCCGTCGGCGATTTATACTTTTACGCAGGTGCCGGGCGGTGACGCCGGCGCGCTGCGGCTGACGTTGATCTCGATCGTCATCTCGATGGCGGCACTGGTCGCTTCGGAAGTGCTGGCGCGGCGCGTCGTCCGGCGGATGGACATCGAATGAGCGTTCTCGTCGACATCAGCCATCGCCTCGGCGATTTCGGCATCGACGCCCGCTTCGAGAGCGCCGGGCGGCTGACCGCGCTGTTCGGGCCCTCGGGCTCCGGCAAGACGACGCTGATCGACCTGATCGCCGGGCTGATCCGGCCGGACAAGGGCCGCATCGCTATCGATGGCCGCGTGCTGGTCGATACGGATGCCGGCCTGTTCGTGCCGAAGCACAAAAGGCGGATCGGCATGGTGTTCCAGGACGCGCGGCTGTTCCCGCATCTGAGCGTCGCCGGTAATCTGCGCTACGGCCGCTGGTTCACGCCGACGGCGGAACGCTATGCGGACATCAATGCGGTGGTCGACCTGCTTGGGATCCGTCATCTGCTCGACCGGCGGCCGGCAAAGCTTTCCGGCGGCGAGAAACAGCGCGTGGCGATCGGCCGGGCGCTGCTGGCCAGTCCAAAACTGCTTTTGATGGACGAACCGCTGGCGTCGCTCGACGAAGCCCGTAGGGCCGAGATCCTGCCCTATATCGAGCGGCTGCGCGACGAGACGAAAATCCCGATCGTCTATGTCAGCCATTCCGTTGCCGAGGTGGCGCGGCTGGCAAGCGACGTGGTGGTGCTGGCGCATGGCCAGGTCGTGGCTTCCGGCCCGACCGGGGCGATCATGCAGCGGCTCGATCTGCTGCCGGCTGAGGAGCGCGGCGAGGGTGGCGCCGTGCTGGACACCAGCGTGCTGCGCCACGACGAGGCGTTCGGCATGACTGTGCTTGGCTCGGCAGCGGGCGAGATCCGCGTGCCGCGGCTGGCAATGGCGGCCGGTGCGCCGGTGCGCGTCCGTATCCGCGCCCGCGATGTCATGATCGCCACCGAGCAGCCGGTGGGGCTCAGCGCACTCAACATTTTGCCGGGCACCATCATTGCGATAAAGCCGGGCGAGGGGCCCGCGGTCGAAATTGGCATCGACTGCGATGGCGCCATTGTGCTTGCCCGCATCACCGAGCAGTCGCGGCAGACGCTGAAATTGCGGCTCGGTGGAAAAGTCTTCGCGGTGGTCAAGACGGTGAGTTTCGACCGGGCGAATACCGGCGCCGGCCTGCCCGTCGAGGCCGACGGGTGACCAAAGGACAATAGCGCTATGTCGGTTTGGAATAGCGCTAGAACTGCCGAAGGGCTAATCTGACTGCGGAGGACCAGAAATGCCATCGCTGAGCTTGCGCATAAACCTCGATCCCGACGGACGCATCGGGCCGGGCAAGATCGAGCTTCTCGAGCAGATCGCGGCCTTCGGCTCGATCTCGGCCGCGGCGCGCGGCATGGAGATGTCCTACAAGCACGCCTGGGACCTGGTCGAGGACATGAACCGGGTGTTCGGCAAGCCGCTGGTCGCAGCACAAACCGGCGGCCGCAAGGGCGGCGGCGCCCAACTAACGTCTGTCGGGCTTGCCGTGGTCAGCCGCTTCCGCGCTATCGAGCGGGCGGCGACGTCCGCGGCGGCGACGCATATGGAGGCACTGCAGGCGGAGATTGATGCGGCTTGAGGCAATAGGGCAGTAGGGCAGTAGGGCCTAGTCGTCTTCACCTGGCTTGCGCAGCAGGTAGGTGTCCATGATCCAGCCGTTCTTTCGGCGGGCTTCTTCGCGGGTTCGCTCGATCTCGGCGCCGACATCGCCGAGGCGGCCGGAGATGAGGATTTCGTCCGGTGTGCCGAGATAGGCGCCCCAGTGGATGATGAGGTCCTTGTCGGCCAGCGTGTTGAAGGCGCATTTGCCGTCGAGCATGACGACGGTGCTGCCGGCATTCTGCGGCATGCCTTCTTCGGTCAGGCGACGGCCGGTGGTGACCAGGATGGAATCGCCGATGCGGTTCAGTGCCATTTTATGGCCGGCGGCCAGGGCCTGGACAGCGGTGATGCCGGGAATGACTTCCAACTCGAACGCTACATTGCCCCTCAGGCGCACCCGCTCGAGAATGCGCAGCGCGCTGTCGTAGAGCGAGGGATCACCCCAGATCAGGAAAGCGCCGCAACCGTCTTCGGCAAGCTCGTCGCGGATCAGGCCTTCGTAAATTTCGGCGATCGCCTCGTGCCAGTCGTCAACGGTCGAGCGGTAGGACGGCGCCGGCTCGGCGCGCACCGGCACGTCGAACTCGACCCGGCGCGAGTTCGGGTTGGTGACGAAACGGTCGCAGATATGGCGCCGCAATTCGGCGAGGTCGTTCTTTTTCGCGCCTTTGTCGGGGATAAACAGGACGTCCGCCCGGTTCAGGCCGTCGATGGCCTGGACCGTCATATGGTCGGGATTGCCGGCGCCGATGCCGATGACGAGAAGCTTGCGCATGGGCGAACTCCTGCCCGATCGCAACGTCAGTGTCCAGACAGCCATGAGATGTGCGCAAGCCTTCGCGAGCATGCTGAAGGGCTTTGAAACGCCACATTGAAACGTCTAGTGTCGCCACGGCATTCTTGCCGAGGGGGCTTCCATGTTTCGCACCATCCTGACCGCGGCGCTGGCGCTTTCTGCCGCACCTGCATTGGCCAATGATTCGGTCGCCGAACTCGGCACCGGCGGGCTGATCCTGTCGCGCAGCGACGCGGTGGCGATGGAAAGCGAGGACCTCTACATCTCGCCGGAAAAGGTGACGGTCGACTATGTCTTCCGCAACAACACCGACAAGGATGTCGACGCGATCGTTGCCTTCCCGATGCCCGACATCTCGGGCGATCCCGAGGAGAGCCCGGCGATCCCTGAAAATCAGAGCGACAATTTCCTCGGCTTTGAGGTGACGATCGACGGCGTGGCGGCAAAGCCGCAACTGGAGCAAAAAGTGTTTGCGCTTGGCATCGACATCGGCGCCGATTTGAAGGCGCAAAACGTGCCGTTCAATCCATTTGGGGACGCGGCCAAGGCGGCGCTGGCAAAACTGCCGCAAGCCGTTGCCGACGACTGGGTCAACCGCGGCATCATCATCCAGGACTCGTCCGACGACGACGCAGGCGCGAAACCCATCTACGCGCCGTTCTGGCAACTGCGTTCGACCTATTGGTGGCGTTCAACCTTCCCAGCCAACAAGGCGGTCAAGGTTTCCCACCGCTACAAGCCGAGCGTCGGCGGGACATCCTCGGTCAGTTTTTTCTATGACGGCCAGTTCCAGGGCCAGTACGCGGCCTACAAGCCCCGCTATTGCATGGACAACAATTTCGAGAATGCGGTGCGCAAGGCGGCCAAGGACGATCCCGACGGCTATCCGAAATATTTCGAGAGCCGCATCGCCTATGTCCTGACCACCGGCGGCAACTGGGCGGCGGGCACCATCGGCAAGTTCAAGCTGACCGTCGACAAGGGCAATCCGAAGGCCCTGATCTCGTTCTGTGGCGATAACGTCAGAAAAGTCGGGGCGACGACATTCGAGATGACGGCCAATGATTTCTATCCCGAGCATGACATCGACATCCTGATCCTCGATCCGTCGGACAGCGATGGCGGGAACGGCGGCTGATGGACATCGCGATCTATGTTGCCATCGCCGAGAATGGCGTGATCGGGCGCGATGGCGGCTTGCCGTGGCGGCTTTCCACGGATCTCAAGCGCTTCAAGGCCGACACGATGGGCAAGCCGATCATCATGGGCCGCAAGACCTATGAGGGCATCGGCCGGCCATTGCCGGGCAGGCTGAACATTGTGGTGACCCGCGACAAGGTCTGGCGCGCCGAGGGTATCGAAATCGCGCATTCGCTCGACGAAGCAATCAAGCTGGCGACGGTGCGCGGGCGCTGCATGGCCGGCGCCGACGAGATCTGCGTCGTCGGCGGCGGCGAGATCTATGCGCAGGCGTTGCCGCTGGCCGACCGGCTGCACGTCACCCATGTGCTGGCCAGTGTCGATGGCGACGCGCATTTCCCTGACATCGACCCGGATTTGTGGCGCCTGGTCAGTTCGCAGGACGTTCCGGCGGGTGAAAAGGACAGCCACGCGACGCGCTATTCGGTTTACGAGCGACGCCGCGACGTGCATTGAAGGCGATAAAGGGTCGCGAACGGTCCAAAACGGACGCGCTCGGCAGCGGATCGCGTTGAAAGCGCGCCCGCGCATCCCTATAGAAGAACTACTGGATTTTGCGCCGCAACGCCGGCGTCGAGGGAATTCCAAGCGAAAGGACATTCATGCCCTGGAACGACAAAAGCGGCGGTGGCGGCGGCCCATGGGGCGGCGGCGGCGGCAACAATCAGGGGCCCTGGGGGCAGGGACCAAAGGGACCGAGCGGTCCGCAGGGCTCGCCTCCCGATCTTGAAGACATCATCCGGCGCGGCCAGGACAGGCTCCGGCGCGCACTGCCGGGTGGTGGCGGCGCCAGCCCCGCGGTCTTCGCACTGATCGCGGCCGCATTGGTCGTGCTGTGGGCGTTCAAGGCGGTCTATACCGTGCAGCCCGATGAGGTTGCGGTGGAGTTGCGCTTCGGCAAGCCGAAGGCCGAACTCTCGCAGCCCGGCCTGCATTTCCACTGGTGGCCGATCGAAACGGTCGAGACCGCCAACATCGCCGAGCAGCTCGTCGATATCGGTGGCGGCAACACCAGCGGCAACGGTCTGATGCTCTCGGGCGACCAGAACATCGTCAACGTGCAGTTCTCGGTGGCCTACCAGGTTTCCGATCCGCGGGCCTATTTGTTCGACGTCTCCGATCCCGAAGGTATGCTGCAGCAGGTCGCTGAAAGCGCCATGCGTGAAGCCGTCGGCCGGCGACCGGCGCAGGACATCTTCCGCGACGACCGCCAGGGCATTGCGGCATCGGTGCGTGAAATCATCCAGACGACGCTGGACGGCTACAAGGCCGGCCTGAACGTCAACGCGGTTTCGATCGAGGACGCGGCGCCGCCGCGCGATGTCGCCGACGCGTTCGACGAGGTGCAGCGCGCCGAACAGGACGAGGACAAGTTCGTCGAGCAGGCCAACCAGTATTCCAACCAGAAGCTGGGCCAGGCGCGCGGCGCGGCGGCGCAGGTCCGCGAGGACGCTGCCGCCTACAAGAACCGTGTCGTGCAGGAGGCCGAAGGCGAGGCGCAGCGCTTCATCTCGGTCTATGACGAATACGCCAAGGCGCCGGATGTGACGCGCAAGCGGCTTTATCTGGAAACTATGGAGAAGGTCCTGAAAGACTCAAGCAAGGTCATTGTCGAACAGGGCAACGGGCAAGGGGTCGTTCCCTACCTGCCGCTGCCGGCACTGCAGCAGAAGGCGCCGGCGCCTTCTGTCCTGGGTGCGACCACGGGAGCAGCCCAGTGATGGCGAACCGTCTCCCCATCCTCGCGGTCGTCGCCGCGGTCATCCTGTTCCTGATCTATTCGTCGGTCTTCGTGGTCAACGCACGCCAGCAGGCGCTGGTGCTGCGCTTCGGCGAGATCGTCGACGTCAAGAATGAACCCGGCATCTATTTCAAGGCGCCTTTCGCCTTCTTCGATGCCGACAGCGTGCAGCTGATCGAAAACCGGGTGCTGCGCTTCGATCTCGATAACATCCGCGTCCAGGTTTCGGGCGGCAAGTTCTATGAGGTCGATGCTTTCATCGCCTACCGTATCTCGGATCCGCGGGTGTTCCGCGCCGCCGTATCCGGTCAGATCGGACTGGCCGAGGCACGGTTGCGGACGCGTCTCGATGCGGCACTGCGCCGTGTCTACGGTCTGCGCGACTTCGAGGCGGCGCTCTCGGAAGAGCGTGCGGTGATGATGCGCGAAGTGCGCGATCAGCTCAGGCCCGACGCCACCTCGCTCGGCCTGCAGATCGAGGATGTGCGCATCCGCCGGACCGACCTGACGGCCGAGGTTTCGCAGCAGACATTCGACCGCATGAAGGCCGAACGTCTGGCCGAGGCCGAGCGGCTCAGGGCGCGCGGCAAAGAGGCCGCGCAGCGCATCACCGCCCGCGCCGACCGCGAGGTGGTGGAGATCGTTGCCGAGGCGCAGAAGGAATCGGAGATCCTGCGCGGTGAGGGTGAAGCCCAGCGCAGCGCCACCTTCGCCGATGCCTTCAAACGCGATCCGGCCTTCTTCGATTTCTACCGGTCGATGAGCGCCTATGGCACGGCACTGGACAATAGCGGCACGACGATGGTGCTGTCGCCGAACTCGGAGTTCTTCCGCTTCTTCCGCGACCCTGACGGCAAGGCAGCACCGACGGCGCCGCCGGCAGCTCCCGCTGCACCGGCAACACAACCAAGCACCGGCCAGTAGCGGCCGGTGCAGGATTTCCTCGCGGCAATAGGCCTGGTCCTCGTCATCGAGGGCCTGGTCTATGGCGGGTTTCCGAACTTCGCCAAAAAACTTGCTGGTGAGGTGCTGTCGATGCCGGAGAATGCGCTGCGCATTGCCGGGCTGGCCGCGATCGCCATCGGTGTCGGCATCGTCTGGCTGGCGCGTGGCTGGCTGTAACGGAGGATTTATCCTCTGCCGGTAGTCATAGCCGCAAACGTGCCGTATTTTTTGCCAACATGGCGCGACGCGGCATTTGCCGACGCGCTTTACTTTTTCAAACACCGGGAGGCTTCTCGATGACATCCAACACCCTTCTGCGCGCAGCGAGGCGGACGTTCATCGCCGGCGCAGCCGCACTTCTCGTCGGCGCCGTTGCCGTCCCGTCCTTCGTGACTCCGACAGTGGCCGCGGACGGGCCTGCTTCGGTCGCCGACCTTGCCGAGGGCCTGCTTGGCGCGGTGGTCAACATTTCGACCTCGCAGACGGTGAAGGGCACGGAAGGCCCGGGCGCGGTGCCGATGCCTCAGCTTCCCGAGGGTTCGCCCTTCCAGGATTTCTTCGACGATTTCTTCAAGAACCGTGGCGGCGACAAGGATGGCGGCGCGCAGAAAGTGCAGTCGCTGGGCTCCGGCTTCGTGGTCGATGCCGAGCAAGGCATCGTCGTCACTAACAACCACGTCATTGCCGACGCCGACGACATCGAGGTGAATTTCTCCGATGGCATTACGCTGAAGGCGACGCTGGTCGGCACCGACACCAAGACCGACGTTGCCGTGCTGAAGGTCGATCCGAAGGGGCACAAGCTGACAGCGGTGAAGTTCGGCGATTCCAACAAGATGCGTGTCGGCGACTGGGTGATGGCGATCGGCAATCCGTTCGGCCTCGGCGGCACTGTGACGGTCGGCATCGTCTCGGCGCGCAACCGCGACATCAATTCGGGACCCTATGACGATTTCATCCAGACCGATGCAGCGATCAATCGCGGCAATTCCGGCGGACCGCTGTTCAACAGCTCGGGCGAGGTCATCGGCATCAACACGGCGATCATCTCGCCGTCGGGTGGCTCGATCGGCATCGGCTTCTCGATTCCCTCGCAGCTTGCTTCGGGCGTCGTCGACCAACTTCGCCAGTTCGGCGAGACGCGGCGCGGCTGGCTTGGCGTGCGCATCCAGCCGGTGACAGACGACATCGCCGAAAGCCTCGGCATGGCGACGGCCAAGGGTGCGCTGGTCGCCGGTGTCATCAAGGGCGGACCGGTCGACAACGGCACCATCCTGGCCGGCGACGTCATCATCAAGTTCGACGGCAAGGACATTCATGAAATGCGCGATCTGCCGCGTGTCGTTGCGGAAAGCCCGGTCGGCAAGGCGGTGGACGTGATCATCGTGCGCAAGGGCGTCGAGCAGACGGTGAAGGTGACGCTCGGTCGGCTCGAGGACGGCGAGAAGCTCGCCAGCGGCGAAGACGGCACCACCGACGAGGACAAGGGCGGCGACAAGGCGCCTGCGGTTTCGACGGCTTCGGTGCTCGGCATGACCGTCGGCGAACTCAATGACGAGACGCGCACCAAGTTCGGCATCGCTGCCGATGTCTCGGGCGTCGTCATCACCGACGTCACCAAGGATTCGGCTGCAGCCGAACGCGGCATCCAGGCCGGCGAGGTGATCACCGAGATCGCGCAGGAATCGGTCGCGACCCCGAAAGACGTCATGGACCGGATCGGCGCGTTGAAGGAGCAGGGGCGCAAGAACGCGCTGCTGATGCTGGCGTCGAAGACCGGCGAATTGCGGTTTGTGACCATCCGGATGGATTGAGTCCGGTCAGGCCTGCAACGATCTGATTTCGAATGAAAAGGGCGGCTAGCGAGCCGCCCTTTTTCGTGCCTGCCAGTCCTTGCGCGACAGAGCGTAGAGGACATGCCGCTTGAGATGCGGGTGACTGTCAGGGATGGATGGGTGGTCGAAATCGCGGGCCGGGTCAGGGCTCATGCCAAGACGCTCCATGACGGCCGTCGAACGGCGGTTGGTTGCGACGGCGAAGGAGACGATTTCGTCGCGGTCAAGCGTTTCGAAGCCAAAGGCGAGCCAGGCTTCGGAGGCCTCGGTGACATAGCCCTTGCCCCAGAATTCCGGCGCCAGCCGCCAGCCGATCTCGATCGTATCGGAAGGCATGGACGGCACGTGATCGGTCTCCAAGAGGCCGACAAAGCCGATGCATTCGCCCGTCGCGGCAATCTCGGCGGCGGCAAAACCAAAGCCGTCCTCGGCGATCCAGCCCCGAAATTCGTCCATCTTGGCATCCGTCTCGGCACGGTCGCGGCGGAACGGAAAGAATTCCATCACCTGCTCGTCCGAATTGATGCGATGGAAGAGTTCGCGGTCGCGGTCTTCCCAGTTGCGCAGGATCAGGCGTTCGGTGCGCATCGGTTTCATGAGGCGAATTCCCCCTGATGATAACCCTGGAGGTAGAGCAGCGCGGTCAGGTCGGCATGGTCGATGCGCACCTTGGCCTCCGCCGCAACCGTGGGCTTGGCATGCAGGGCGACACCGGTGCCTGCCAGGCGGATCATGTCGAGATCGTTGGCGCCGTCGCCGACGGCGATGGCATCGGCAGGCGCCAGACCGAGGCGGGCCGAGATTTCGATGAGCGCGTCGGCCTTGGCGGCGCGGCCAAGGATCGGCTCGGCGACCAGCCCGGCAAAGCGGCCGCTCTCCTCGATCAGGCGGTTGGCGCGGTTTTCCTGAAAACCGAGCATGGCGGCGATGCGAGAGGTGAAGATTTCGAAGCCACCGGACACAAGGGCTGTCCAGGCGCCATTGGCGCGCATCGTCTGGACAAGGGCGCGGCCGCCGGAGGCCAGTGTCAGGCGATTGGCGATGATGCGGTCGACCACGGCGGCGTCGAGACCTTTCAGCAACGCCACCCGCTCGCGCAGAGCCGGTTCGAAAGCGATCTCGCCATTCATCGAGCGCGCCGTGATGGCGGCGACGCGATCCTTGACGCCGATCTCATCGGCGAGCTCGTCGATGCACTCCTGGTCGATCATGGTCGAATCCATGTCGGCGATGAGAATCTTTTTTCGCCTGCCGTCAGCTTGCTGGACGATCAGGTCGACCGGTTCGGAAGCCAGCGCGGCGCGCAGGCTGGCGGTCGTTTCGGCGGCTTTGGCCGCTTCGGGCAGGACGAGATCGCAAGCGATGCCTTCGGCCAGCCAGCGAACAGCGCTTGCGCCGGCCGACCGTGACGCCATATTCGCAAGCGAGGCCGACAATGAGCGGCGGGCGGGATGGGACACAAGCGTGGCGATCAAGCGTGTGGAGATCGGGGGCATTGAAAATTCCGGCGAGCAGGCGGGCGAGGGCCGCGTGAAGAACGCGATCCTGATAGCCGGGCCAACCGCCAGCGGCAAGTCGGCGCTGGCGCTCGATATCGCCGAGCGCAAGGGCGGGGTCATCGTCAACACCGATTCCATGCAGGGCTATTCGGTGCTCGACGTGCTGACGGCGCGGCCGCGCGCAGCCGAACTCGCCCGCGCGCCGCACTTTCTTTACGGCCACGTTCCTCCATCCACCGCCTACTCCACCGGTGCCTGGCTGCGCGACGTGATGAAGCTGATCGACGACGGGACGCTTTCCGGGCGACCAGATGGCACGTTCTTCGAACGGCCAGTGATTTTCGTCGGTGGCACCGGGCTTTATTTCCGGGCGCTGGCGGAAGGCATTTCGGAAATGCCGGATATTCCGCAGTCGGTCCGCGACCGTTGGCGCTACGAACTCAAGGAGCAAGGCTCGGCCAAGCTGCACCGCATCCTGCTGCATGAGGATTCGGCGGTTGCCATGACGCTGAAGCCGACCGACGGTCAGCGCATCGTGCGCGCGCTCGAAGTGCTCGACGCGTCGGGCCGCTCCATCCGGGAATGGCAGGCGGCGCGCGGCCGGCCGCTGATCGACCGCGACAGCGCAAGATTCCTGGTCATCGAGCCGGACCGGGCGGCCCTGGTGGAACGCATCGAGGCGCGGTTCGACCGTATGCTCGACCAGGGTGCGCTGGATGAGGTCAAGCAGCTGGCAGCGCTCGGCCTCGATCCGGATCTGCCGGCGATGAAGGCGATCGGCGTGCGCGAACTGCAGGCGGCGATGGCCGGGGATCTGAGCTTTGCCGATGCCATCGAACGGGCCAAGATCGCGACACGTCAATATGCCAAGCGGCAGGCGACCTGGTTCAGGCACCAGTTGGGCCCGCAGTGGCGCAGATTGCTGCCCGGCGACATCTCGGAAATCGCCATCTGAACCGACGCTTCCCAGCCAATCTTAAAAGTTGACGTTAATTGTAGATTTCCCGTCGAGGTTGTCCTAATTAACGCTCCGTAAGGCCCTGCATGCGATAAGGTCTGCGGGCACTTTTCCAACGGGGAGCAGATGCGTTTCCACAAGGCGGAATCCGCATTTTTCGTCTTTATCTTCGTGATCCTCGCCGCGGGCCTGGTGACGCTTCATGCCTATGGACTTCTGCAAGCCTTTGCCGAGGAGGTCCATACGCCTTCGAAGGCCGAGGAGATCGCCTATCTCAACAAGCTGTTGCTGGCGACCGGCGTGCTTCTGGCGACCGCATTGTTCTTTGGTATTTTCTTCATCTATCCGATGATCCGCAGGCAGGCGGCGGAAGAGGGCAAGCTGCGTGCCATGACGGTCTCGCTCAGCGCCCGTTCGGATTCGTTGGAGCATGCAGCGCTGACCGACGGCCTGACGGGTATGCAGAACCGGCGCTATTTCGACGATGCGCTAAAGGAATATCTCGAGGAATTCCGTCGCATCGAAAAGCCCGTCGGGCTGATGATCCTTGACCTCGACCATTTCAAGCAGGTCAACGACACCCATGGCCACGATGTCGGCGATGAGGTGCTGAGAGCCGTTGCCGGTTGCCTGAAGGGCATCACACGCTATCACGATGTGGTGGCGCGGCTGGGTGGTGAGGAGTTCGCAGTGGTCACGCCCAATATGGACGCCGAGCTTCTGGCCAAATTCGCCGAGCGCATCCGCAAGGCGGTTGCCAACATGTCGGTGCTGTCGGGCAATGTCCGCCTGAAGGTCACCACCAGTGTCGGCCTGGCGGTCTGGGACCGCAAGGAAACGGCCGAGGATTTTTACCGCCGCGCCGACCGCCAGCTTTACGAGGCGAAGAGGCAGGGACGCAATCGCGTCTCCGCCTGAAATCCCGTCACTAAATTCGTGATGCTGGCCGTTTGATGCCGACTTCTGCGCTTCCGGTGCTCACGGACCCAAAAAGTCCGCTCCGCTCCGGTTCTCGAAGTCGACACCAACCGACTCAGCCTGACGAATTTCCTGACGGGATTTACCCAAGCGAGCCAACGAGGCCGCAACCTGAAAGTCGCGGCTTGTCGGTTGGCCGCCAGAGCGCTTTCAGAGAGTTGGACGCAGAAGACTAATCGTTTTGCGGGCGCAGGCCGAAGGTTGCGGGCTTGAGGCCGTAGCGCAAGTCGAAATCGTCGTCCGGCTGGATGCGCGTCGCGGGCGGCTTGCGGTAGTCGGGATCGCCGGCCTGCCGGCCCGAATCGACGACTTCGGCAAAGGCCATCGCAGATTGCGCCTTTGGCACGTTGCGCAGCCGCTCGACGATCGCGGCCAGATCGACGTCGCCGCCGGTTTCGGACTCCAGGTCGTCGCGCTTGGCGGTGCCTGGGATCAGTTCTTGTGACAGTTTCTCGAATTTCAGCCGCATGGTGGTCGCCACACCTTCACCGAAGGCGATGGCTTCACGCTGGCCCATGGACGACAGGAACGCCAGCGTCGAGGCCGAGGAATCGGCGATCGCCGAGCGGATGATCGCCTGGTCCTGTTCATTGGCCAGCCGCATGGCGAAGAAAGTGGAGCACTGCGACAGGATGGTTGGGTCGAGTTCGCCCGGTCGCTGGGTGACGACACCGAGATAGCAGCCATATTTGCGGCCTTCCTTGGCGATGCGCGACAGCGCATGCCTGGTCGGCGCGAAGCCGAGGCGAGGATCGGCCGGCATGTAGCGATGCGCTTCCTCGCACAGCAACAGCAGCTTCAGCCGTCCTTCGCTCCACAGAGCAAGGTCGAAGGCCAGACGCGCCAGCACCGAACAGACGGAGTTGACCACTTCGGACGGCATGCCCGCCATCTCGAAGCAGGTCACCGGGCGGCCGTGGTGTGGGACGCGGAAAATATTGCCGATCGTCTCGTGGATGGTGTCCTCGATCAGGCGCGAATTGAACATGAAGCGGTAGCGCGGATCGGATGCCGCTGATTCGATGCGCGTCTTCAGCGATTTCAGCGTCGGGCGATCGTTCTTGCTTTCCAGCAATCCCATGCGCTCGTCGATCTGCTTGATGAGATCGACCATGCGATAGGGCACGGGTGTGTCTGCGGTCAGCGCATCGCTGCCACGCTTGATGTAGGCGCCCGAATTCGGATTGCGGTACAGATTCTTGGCGGCCGGGATCAGGTCACGCAGGACGTCGACTTCCTCCGGCACAGTCTCGCGCCCGCGAAACAGCACTTCGGCGAATTCCTCGAGCCTGAACATCCAGAAGGGCAGGTCCAGCGTCTTTGAATCGACCCTGACGCAGTATTCAGGCAGCGATGCAGCGAATTCATTGTGCGGGTCGAGGATGAGGATACGCAGGTCGGGCCGGGCGGCGATCGACTTGCGCAACAGCAGCGAGACCGCGGTGGATTTGCCGACGCCGGTGGTGCCGACAATGGCGAAATGGCGTGCCAGCGTATCGTCGATGGCGATGTTGGCGTCGATCGCCTCGTCCTGCGACAGGGTGCCGATGGTGATCGAATGACGCCCGGCGAGATCGTAGACCGCCTGCAGGTCGCGGCTGCGGATGCGGTGAGCAATGGCGCCGATATGCGGATAGGTCGTGATGCCGCGGTCGAAAACCGGTTTGGCGCCGGGCTCGGCGCCGTCGCGGACCTCGCCGATGAGCTCGACGCTGACTTCGATCGGGTTCTGGCCCTCATTGCTCCAGGCACGATCCGACTTGCCGATCTCATAGACCAGGCCGACGGTTCGCGACGTGCCGAGATTGATGGAGATCATCTTGCCGACCGTCCACAGACCGGTGATGGCGCCTTCGATGTCGTCGGCATAGGCGCTGATGGTGGCGCGCGCGCCATCGCATTGCACGACATTGCCCAGAATGCGCTTGTCGTTCTGCTCCGCTTGGCGGCGCTCCTGCGATGTCGGTTCTCCGACAGAGGCTTCGCGTTCGACGAACATCAATAGCCGATCCCCATTTCCCTGAGCGTCGACCCTACGCAGATGGGGTTAAGGTGGGGTGTGGTCGGATGGTGTAGGTGGCGTTAAGCGATCAGTGAAAATTGACTCGATCGACCTCTTTTCTTGCCTCATGAATTCGATATATTGGACGAATGACTGATATAACGAATGATATCTCCTCGACCATCGGCCGAAGAATACACGCCGAAAGGACTTTGCGGGACTGGTCCCTGGCTGAGCTCGCCGACCGTTCCGATGTGTCGAAAGCCATGCTGAGTACAATAGAACGCGGCAAGACGAGCCCGACCGCGGCACTGCTCGTGCGCATCGCGGCAGCTTTCGGCATGACGCTTTCCACGCTCATCGCGCGGGCGGAACTGCAAGGCGGCGGCCTGCTTCGCGAAAGCGACCAGCCGCTGTGGCGCGATCCCGCCACGGGCTATGTCCGCCGGCATTTATCGCCGGTGTCGGACATGCCGCTCGAGCTGGTCAGGGTGCAGTTGCCGGCCGGCGCCAAGGTAAGCTTTCCGGCGGCATCCTACGCATTCATCAAACAGCAGATGTGGTTGATCTCCGGCCGGCTTGAATTCGCCGAGGGCGACGTCGTGCACAATCTCGAGCCTGGCGACTGCCTGGCGCTCGGGGCGCCGTCCGACTGCACCTTCCACGCTGTCGGGCCGGACGCCGCCGACTATCTGGTCGCGCTGGTGAGAGGCTGAACGCATGGCACGCCGTCCCAAACGCTCCGACAATGGAGGGCCGCCGCTCGACGACTACAAAGGGCCGCCATGGGGCAAGGGCGACCCTTACATCTTCCTCGCTTGGCAGGCCGCGCACGCCAAGGCGTGGAAGGCGCCGAGCCGCGAAGTGATGCTGATGCGGATGGAAAAGGCTGAGCGGCTGGGCCTGACCTATGAGGAGTACACGCTCGAAATCCTCGAACGCGGGCTGCATCTGCAGCCGCAGGACACCGATCGCATCGCTGCGATCAAGGCGACGCGAAAGCGACGCCGGGTCAGTCGTCTGGATTGAGGGCGGCAAGGGATATGGCACGCATGGGCTCCATCGAAATCAAAGCTCTGACCGGCGCTGCCGCGACGCATGAAATGCTGGTCGAGATACTGATCGAGACGGTTGCGGCCGGCGGATCGGTCAGCTTCATGCATCCTTTATCGAGGCAAGCGGCGGGAGCCTTTTGGGACAAGTCTCTCATGGCTGCAGAGAGAGGTGAGAGAGCGGTGCTGGGCGCGTGGCAGGACGATGCTCTCGTCGGCACCGTGACCTTGCTGCTCGACTTCCCGCCCAACCAGCCGCACCGGGCCGAAATCGCCAAGCTGATGACCCGTGTCGACCATCGCGGCAAAGGCATTGCGACCCGGCTGATGCGGGCTGCGGAAGACCTTGCCGTCGAGAAAGGCCGCAGTTTGCTGGTGCTGGACACAGCGAGCGAGGAGGGGGCTTCCGGTCTCTACGAAAAACTCGGCTTCACGCTCACCGGCGAAATACCGGATTTTGCCTTGAAGCCGCATGGCGGGCTGACCGGCACGCTCATCTACTGGAAACGCATCGGCCAGCCTCGGTGACGACTGCGCTACCCCTTGTGATGCACCTGCTGCAGCCCGTAGACCGGCGTCGCGATGCCTTCATGGCGCGCCTTCAGCTGCAACGAAAGGAACTGCGAATAGTGGCGTGACTGGTGCAGATTGCCGCCGTGGAACCACAGCGCCTCCTGCTGCGTCGGCTTCCACATGTTGCGCAACTCGCCCTCCCACGGGCCCGGATCCTTGGTGGTGTTGGAACCGAGGCCCCAGCATTTGCCGACCTTGTCGGCGACGTCCCTGGAGATCAGGTCGGCCGCCCAGCCATTCATCGAGCCATAGCCGGTGGCGTAGACGATGAGATCGGCCGGCAGTTCCGAGCCGTCGGAGAGCAGCACCGAATGCTCCTTGATCTCGTTGACGTCGACACCGCTTTTCAGCTTGATCGAACCGTCGATGATCAGGTCGGAGGCGCCGACATCGATATAGTAGCCCGAGCCGCGCCGGAGATACTTCATGAACAGACCGGACTCGTCGTCACCCCAGTCGAGCATGAAGCCGGCCTTTTCCAGGCCCTTGTAGAACTTGGCGTCGCGCTTCTTCATCTCGGCATAGGCCGGGATCTGGAACTCGTGCAGGATCTTGTAGGGCAGGGAGGCAAAGATGAGGTCGGCCTTGGCGGTGGTCATGCCGCTCTGCACCGCCTTTTCCGAGTAAAGCGACCCCAGGCCGATTTCCATCAGCGTGTCGGATCTGGCGATATGGGTGGTCGAGCGCTGCACCATGGTGACATCGGCGCCGGCTTCCCAAAGTGCGGCGGCGATGTCATGGGCGGAATTGTTCGAACCGATGACGACGGCCTTCTTGCCGGCATAGGCGTCGGGGCCGGGATGCTTCGATGAATGATGCTGATCGCCCTTGAAGCTGTCCATGCCCTTGAAGGTCGGCATGTTGGCCTTGCCGGATTGTCCGGTGGCCAGCACCAGCTGCTTCGGCTTCAGCGTGATGTCCTTGCCATCGCGGCGGACAATGACGGTCCATTCCTTCTTCTTGTCGTCATAGGTGGCGCTTTTGGCCTCGGTCGAGGACCAGTAATTCAGCTCCATGACCTTGGTGTACATTTCCAGCCAGTCGCCGATCTTGTCCTTGGGCGAGAAGACCGGCCAATTCTTCGGAAAATCGATATAGGGCAGATGGTCGTACCAGACCGGGTCGTGCAGGCAGAGCGACTTGTAGCGCTTGCGCCAGCTGTCGCCGGCGCGCTCGTTCTTCTCGACGATGATTGTGGGAACGCCGAGCTGCCGCAGCCGGGCGCCGAGCGCGATGCCGCCCTGGCCGCCGCCAATGATGAGCGTATGGGGCTGGGTCTTGAAGCCGAGCTCGGCGGCTTCCTTCTCGCGCTCCTCCTTCCAGGTTGGACGGTTCTTGCCATGACCGTGCTTGGCGCCGAGCGGGCGGTCGAAGCCGGCCGGTTCCTCATGGCCTTTCAGTTCGACCATGGTGGTGAGCAGCGTCCAGATCTTGCCGGCCTTGAGCCGGATATGGCCGAAGCCACGCGCGACCTCTGTTTCGAAGCTGATCCAGCCCTCCAGCAGCCCGTCGCTTTCGCTGGCGTCTTCGCCTTTGGCAATTTCCCAATTCGATGGCTTTGTCTTCGCCAGCTGGCTCATCAGCATGGCGCGCACCTGGTCACGGCCCTCCATGGTCTTGATGTTCCAGGTGAAGGTCACCAGGTCGCGCCAGTAGCAATCCTCCTGAAAACACGCGACTGCCTTGTCGATGTCGCCGGCGGCAAGTGCCGCGCCGAAGCGGTCGAGCAGGTCGGAAAGCTTCTTGTTGGGGGCCTTGTCGAGCATCAAATTTCCTCCGCAATTTTTCGTGGCCGCCTGGGATGAGCGGAACCTGCCGAAGCTTGACGTCCGGCCTTGCGCAGTATCGCGGCAAACTATGCGCCGCGTCACGTCGTCAAATAGTTTGGCGCGTTTTCAGCGACTTATCGGGAAAATCGAGGGAGACTGACCCTGCCGGGATCAATGTGAGGGGTGATCGCTCATGCGTTGAGCGAACACTGTCGCGAACCAGTGACGGACATCGTCTTCCGCGCGGCTGAGATGGGCGCCGGAAGGAGCGGTCAGACAATGGCCGGCGCCGCTCGACAGGGCGAAATCCGACAGCGTCACGAGCGATCCGTCGCGCAGTGCCGCGTCGGCCAGCGGGCGTGAGCCGAGCACCATGCCGGCGCCATGCTTTGCCGCTGCCAGCGCGGTGACGAAACTGTCGAATTTGTGCATGGGACCGATCGCCAGCGTCATGCGGGCGGCAGCAAACCATTCGCCCCACATTTCGCGCGCGCCGACGACGCCCAGCATCGGCAGCTGCGTCCAGTCCGAGGTTTTGGCAAGGCTGGGCGCCGCCATCGGGATCAATGTCTCCCGGGTCAGGCGATCCGCCTGCCGCCCGGCGAAAGAGCCATTGCCGAAGCGGATGTCGAGCACGCCGGAGCGTTCGCCATAGTCGGCGGGCGTGTGGATGGTCTCGATCTGCAGCTGGACGAAGGGCAGGCTTTTGGCCATTTCAGGCAGGATCGGCGCGATCATCAGCACGGCAAACGAAATCGGCGAGCGTATCGTCACGCTCTGGATCGTCTTGGGTTCGAACAGGTCCCGCGTGCTGTTGCCGATCACGGCGAAGGCCGACTGCAGATGCGGCAGGTAGGCGGCGCCTTCCGGGGTCAATTCGACGCCGCGCGCCAGGCGGATAAACAGCGGCTGTCTGAGCCGGTCTTCGAGCGAGCGGACATGCTGGCTGACGGCCGCCTGGGTGAGGCCAAGCTCGGCGGCCGCGGCGGTGAAATTGGACAGCCGCGCGGCGGCCTCGAAACTGCGTAGCCAGTCGAGCGGGGGCAGTTTCTCTGATCGGAAGCCAGTCATAAAATTTCTATGGCCTAAGGTCGAAAAATGATAATTTGAATTATGCATGCGCGGGGATCACGGTGCAAGGGTGGAAGCCAGGCAGGGAACCCAATCATGCTGACCAATGTGGAGATCGCCGACGACGGGCGAACGGTTGAACTCGGCTGGAGCGGCGGCAAGCATGCCCGCTTTCATGCGATCTGGCTGCGCGACAACGCGCTCGACGACAAGACGCGCAGCCCTGGCAACGGCCAGCGGCTGATCACCATTCTCGACATTCCGGCGGAGACGCGGATCGGCCAAGCCACGATCGAACACGGCGACCTGCGGCTGCGTTTCCTGCCCGAAGGCAAGGACGTGACATTCCCGTCCGCGTGGCTCAGCGCAAACGGCTATGACCGTGAGCCACCTGACACGGCAGGCTGGACCGGCGACGTCATCAGGCGCTGGACCAAGGCGACGATGCAGGACACGCTGCCGCTTGCCGGCTACCCTGCAGCGGCTCGCCATCCCGCGGTGCTCGCAGGCTGGCTGGCGGCGGTCAGGAGCTACGGCTTTGCCGTCATGGATGGGCTGCCGGCCGAATCGGGAGCCCTGTGCAAAGTCGTCGACCTGTTCGGCTACATCAGGGAGACCAATTACGGGCGCTGGTTCGAGGTGCGCGCCGAGGTCAATCCAAGCAATCTCGCCTACACCAATCTCGGCCTGCAGGCGCATACCGACAATCCCTATCGCGATCCGGTGCCGACGCTGCAGGTCTTGGCCTGCATCGAAAACACCGTCGAGGGCGGTGAATCGAGCGTCGTCGACGGTTTCGCCGTTGCCGCCGCGTTGCAGGCCGAGAACCCCGAGGGGTTTCGTCTGCTGAGTTCATGTCCGGCCCGTTTCGAGTATGCCGGCTCCTCGGGCGTGCGGCTTCAGTCGAAGCGACCGATGATCGAGCTCGGCCCGGACGGCGAACTGATCGCCATCCGTTTCAACAACCGCTCGCTTGCCGCCACCACCGACGTGCCGTTCGCCGATATGGAAGCCTACTATTCCGCCTATCGGCGTTTCGCCGAACTGATCGAGGATCCCGCCTTCGAGGTGACCTTCAAGCTCGAACCTGGACAGGCCTTCATCGTCGACAACACCCGCGTCATGCATGCGCGCAAGGCGTTTTCGGGAACCGGCAAGCGCTGGCTGCAAGGATGCTACGCCGACAAGGACGGGCTGCTGTCGACCCTTGCCGCGATCGAACACGGGTTCAAGGAAGCAGCCGAATGAGCAAGCAACAACCGACCACCGACACCATCGTCGAATTCATCGCCGACATCTTTGAAAGGCGCGGCGCCGAGTCCTATCTCGGTGAGCCGGTGACGATGTCCGAGCATATGCTGCAAGGCGCCTGGCTGGCCGAGCAGGACGGCGCGCCCGACGTGCTGGTCGCGGCGGCCCTGCTGCACGACATCGGCCACTACACCAGCGAGTTCGGCACCTATTCACCCGACGATGTCGAGGACAAGCACCATGACGAGGCCGGCGGCGAGGTGCTGGCGCCGTTCTTCCCGCCGGTCATCGTCGAATGCGTCAGGCTGCATGTGTCCGCCAAACGCTATCTCTGCGCCACCGACCCGACCTATTTCTCCAGGCTGTCGCAGGCTTCGGTCCATACGCTCTCTCTACAAGGCGGGCCGATGGACGCCGAGGAAGTCGCCGAGTTTCGCAAGAACCCGTTCCATGAGGAAGCGGTGCGGGTGCGCATCTGGGACGAGGGCGGCAAGGTTGCCAACATGAAGACGCGGGCGTTCCGCGATTATGTGCCGCTGCTGCAGCGGGTTGTTCGCGACTTTAGCAAACGCGCCTGACGCTGGCGGGGGCAGCCCATGTGTTTCCGCTTCGATGAAGGCGCAGTGACACCATATAGACCGGATGACTGCCGGGAGGGCCTGCCAGCCACAAGCAGTACCGCTGCGCTACCAACGGCTCCTCGCGGCAAGTTGATTGAACCTGATATGATCTGCGCGTCCGGACAGGCCGAGGACGTGCATATTCGCCGTTGACAGCGGCGCAAAACCAATCCTATTGTCCGCCACCATGAAAAAGGCACTCATTCTCGTAGTAGGAAAGCGCGTGGGCAAGGCGGTGTAACCGCCGGGCGGAAACCTCCCATGCGCAAGACACAGGCTCCCTCGGGGGCCTTTTTTATTGCCTGAAACACGACTAAACAACGCCCAGATGGCGACAGTACGGGACCAGACCGATGAGCAACGGACAGAACGAACGGCGCGAAATGACGGGCGCCGAAATGGTGGTGCAGGCGCTGAAGGACAATGGCGTCAAGCATATTTTCGGCTATCCCGGCGGCGCCGTGCTTCCGATCTACGACGAGATTTTCCAGCAGGACGAGGTCGAGCACATCCTGGTCCGCCACGAGCAGGGCGCAGGCCATGCGGCCGAAGGCTATGCGCGCTCGACCGGCAAGGCCGGCGTCATGCTGGTGACCTCTGGGCCGGGCGCCACCAATGCGGTGACGCCGCTGCAGGATGCGCTGATGGATTCGATCCCGCTGGTCTGCCTGACCGGGCAGGTGCCGACCTCGCTGATCGGCTCCGACGCGTTTCAGGAGTGCGATACCGTCGGCATCACGCGTCCCTGCACCAAGCACAACTGGCTGGTGAAGGACGTCAACGAGCTCGCCGCCACCATTCATGAGGCCTTCCATGTCGCCACCACCGGCCGTCCCGGTCCGGTCGTGGTCGACATTCCGAAGGACGTGCAGTTCGCCAGGGGCATCTACGTGCCGCCGCAGACGGCGCCGCGCACCAGCTACCAGCCGAAGGTCCAGGGCGACCTGGAAAAGATCAAGGCGGCGGTCGATCTGATGGCCGGCGCCAAAAAGCCGATCATCTATTCGGGCGGCGGCGTCATCAATTCCGGCCCGGAGGCAAGCCATCTACTGCGCGAGCTGGTCGACCTCACCGGCTTTCCCATCACCTCGACGCTGATGGGTCTCGGCGCCTATCCGGCATCGGGCAAGAACTGGATGGGCATGCTGGGCATGCACGGCACCTATGAAGCCAACATGGCGATGCATGATTGCGACGTCATGATCTGCATCGGCGCGCGCTTCGACGACCGCATCACCGGCCGGCTGACCGCGTTCTCGCCGAACTCGAAGAAGATCCACATCGACATCGATCCGTCGTCGATCAACAAGAACGTCCACACCGAAGTGCCGATCATCGGCGATGTCGGCCGGGTGCTGGAGGATATGGTGCGGCTGTGGCGGGCGACCGCCAAGTCCGACAAGAAGGCGCTGCACCCGTGGTGGGAGCAGATCGCCAAATGGCGTGCGCGGGATTCGCTCGCCTACAAGATGAACCACGACGTGATCATGCCGCAATATGCCGTCCAGCGGCTCTATGAACTGACCAAGCATATGGACACCTACATCACCACCGAGGTCGGCCAGCACCAGATGTGGGCGGCGCAGCACTATCATTTCGAGAAGCCGAACCGCTGGATGACCTCCGGCGGACTGGGCACGATGGGCTATGGCCTGCCGGCGGCACTCGGCGTGCAGATCGCGCATCCCGACGCGCTGGTCATCGACATTGCCGGCGACGCCTCGGTGCAGATGACGATCCAGGAGATGAGCGCGGCGGTGCAGCACAATGCGCCGATCAAGATCTTCATCCTCAACAACCAGTATATGGGCATGGTGCGGCAGTGGCAGCAGCTGCTGCACGGCAACCGGCTGTCGCATTCCTACACCGAAGCGATGCCTGATTTCGTCAAGCTGGCGGAGGCCTATGGCGGCCACGGCATTCGCTGCGAAAAGCCCGACGAGTTGGACGATGCCATCAAGGAGATGATCGCGGTGAAGAAGCCGGTGATCTTCGACTGCCGCGTGGCAACGCTCGCCAATTGCTTCCCGATGATCCCGTCTGGCAAGGCGCATAACGAGATGCTGTTGCCGGATGAAGCCACCGACGAGGCGGTGGCCAACGCCATCGACGCCAAGGGCAGGGAACTGGTGTAGCCAACAAGCTGAGGCAGGGCTTGTTTAGAGAAGCCGTGCGCAAACAGAGAACTAGCTCAAAAGTTTGAAATCGAGATTCATGTCATGAACGCACAGCTACAGCCGACCGGCTCGGCCTATTTCATCGCCAAGGAAACGGAAAAGCCGGAGAACCACACGCTTTCCGTGCTGGTCGACAACGAGCCGGGCGTGCTGGCCCGGGTCATCGGCCTGTTTTCTGGCCGCGGCTACAACATCGAGAGCCTGACCGTCTCCGAGACCGAGCATGAAAAGCACCTGTCGCGCATCACCATCGTGACGCGCGGCACGCCGCATGTGCTGGAGCAGATCAAGCACCAGCTCGAACGCATCGTGCCGGTGCACCGAGTCGTCGACCTCACCGTGCGCTCGCACGAGCTCGGCCAGGAGCGGCCGCTGGAGCGCGAACTGGCGCTGGTCAAGGTCGCCGGCACCGGCGAAGCCCGTGTCGAAGCGCTCAGACTCGCCGACGCTTTCCGCGCCAGCGTCATCGACGCCAACACCGAGCATTTCATCTTCGAGATTACAGGCAAGGGTTCCAAGATCGACCAGTTCATCGCCATCATGAAGCCGCTCGGCCTGGTCGAAATCTGCCGCACCGGCGTGGCGGCATTGAACCGCGGCGCGCAGGGCATGTAGGCCATAAGCCTCGCGCCTCAGCTGGCCCCGCTGCGGGCCGGCTGTGGCCCTTTGTGCGTCTGGCGTAAAAGGACAATATAGCTGACGTATCTGGGAGGATAGCATGTCCCTCGACGCATTCCTTGCCCTGTTGGTCTACGCGTTCGTGACCTCGATCACGCCGGGGCCGAACAACCTCATGCTGCTGGCCTCGGGCGTCAATTTCGGCATCGTCAGGACGGTGCCGCACATGCTCGGCATCAGCATGGGGTTTCTCGTGCTGTTGCTTGCCGTCGGCTTCGGGCTGGGCGCGGTGCTGACGGCGTTTCCGGTGTTGCATACGGGATTGAAGATCGCCGGCGGCGTCTATCTGCTTTATCTCGCCTGGAAGATCGCCATGTCGCGCTCGCTCAGCAGCAAGGGCGAGGCAGAGGCGCAGCCGATGCGCTTCATCGATGCGGCGGCATTCCAGTGGGTCAATCCGAAGGCGTGGGTGATGGCGATCACCGCCATGGCCGTCTATGCCAATCCCGAGCACCCGTTTCTGTCGGTGGCGCTGGTCGCCATCGCCTTCACCATCGTCAACCTGCCAAGCGTGTCGGTGTGGGCCGGTTTCGGCACGGCGCTGCGCGGATTTCTGTCGGATCCGGTGCGGCTGAAATGGTTCAACATCGCCATGGGTGTGTTGTTGGCGGCGACGCTGTGGCCGATGCTGCGCTAAGGGTGCATTGATTAGAGCCGGAAGATGACGGATGCGGCGATGCAGATCGCCGACTTGAATCTGATTTGCAGCCCCTTGGAAATCCCCCTGATTCAAGACAAAATCATACCGCTCTAGCCTTTTTGGGGGACTCGGATGGAAAGCCACGAGCCGTTTCTACGCGAGGCGATTGCGCTCTCGAAATCCGCAATGGAACGCGGCGACGAACCGTTTGGCTCGCTGCTGGTGAGGGACGGCGAAGTAATCTTGCGCGCCGAAAACAGCGTCTTCACGGGCCACGATATGACGAACCACGCCGAGATGAACCTGGTCAAACTGGCGGCGCAGCACTACGACACTGCTTTTCTCGCTGACTGCACACTCTATACCAGCACGGAGCCGTGCGCGATGTGCGCCGGGGCGATTTACTGGTCGGGTATCGGGCGTATGGTTTTTGCGTGCTCCGAGGCGCGGCTTGGCGAGATCGCTGGAATTGGCTTGAACGTGCCGAGCCGGGCGGTGCTGCAAACCGGCGCGCGCATCGTCACTGTGGTTGGCCCCAACCTCGAAGACGAAGCCGCCGAAGTCCATCAGGGATTCTGGCCAAAGCATCTGGGCAAGGCTTAGAGACCAGCTACCGAGGCCCACGACAGGCGTCGGCCCGGGATCATGAGCCGGCTGCACATCCATTGTGCAGTGCACATTAAATCTTCGTAATGCCGTGTTTTGGCCCTTTTCCGACAAAGGCGCGTCCTATCTATTCGGCGAAATCGCGGCAGGAGCTTGCGAGTTACGCTAGAATGCGACCACCGGGTTCGGCGTGTCGGATAAAGAAGGCATGTTGTCGATGCGTGGAAAGATCGTTCTGGCGGTGGTGGCCGTGGCCTGCCTCGTTGCAGGCTGGCTCTATGTTTCGCCCACCGCCATGGGCAGTCTTCAGCAAATGCTGGCAGGCAAGCAGACGGCGGCCGCGGACAAGCCAGTCGCGGGGGCAAACGCCGCGCGTTCAACCTCGGTGCTTGCCGCCACCGCCTCGACGGCCGATTTCCCGATCCGGCGCTATGCCATCGGATTTGTCTCGTCTCCCGCCGTCGTCAGCATCAACGCCCGGGTCTCCAGCCAGATCGTGTCGATCGCCGTCAAGGACGGGCAGATGGTCAAGGCTGGCGATGTCCTGCTCTCACTGGACGATCGGGCGCTGAAGGCGCAGCTCGCCAAGGACCAGGCTACGCTGGCCAAGGACCAGGCGCTGCTCGCCAGCTCGCAGTCGGATCTTCAGCGCGCCAAGGACCTCGTCGCCAAGCAGGCCGGCACGCAGCAAACCTACGATCAGGCGGTCGCGGCGCAAAAGGCGGCGGCAGCCACGGTCGACGCCGACAAGGCGACGCTCGATGCCGATATGGTGCAGCTCGGCTTTGCCACCATCACGGCGCCGATTTCCGGCCGGCTTGGCGCGGTCAACGTCGCGGTCGGCGATCTCGTCACCACCAGCAACGGCAACAGCAGCACCGCTACGCCGCTGGTCACGATCACCGAAATGGACCCGCTGCAGGTGAACTTCAATCTTCCCGAAAGCGATCTCGCCTTGCTGCACAAGGCGCTGGCGACGCCGCTGGTGGGCGGGGTGACGCTGACCAAGGACGGCAATCCGACGCCGATCGGCAAGGGCACGCTCGACTTCGTCGATTCCAGCGTCGACACCGCCTCCGGCACGATCGCAACGCGGGCGAGCATACCGAATGCCGATCTGTCGCTGTGGCCGGGGCAGTATGTGAATGTCGTGCTCGATGCCGGCACCATGCCGCAGATGACGTCCGTACCGACCGTTGCGGTTCAGCCCAGCCAGAAAGGGCCGTTCGTATATGTGATCAAGGCCGACAGCACGGTGGAGATGCGGCCCGTGCAGGTGGCGCTGACCGAAGGCGGCAACAGCGCCATCAGCCAGGGTCTGAAGAGCGGCGAGCGTGTCGTTGTCGAGGGCCAGACCAGGCTGAAGAATGGCGCCGCTGTCCACGAAGGCAAGGCGACTGCCGCTGATGACCAGGCGGCGCCGAAGGTCGCGGAAGCCGAAAAAGCCGGTGGGGCCGACAAGGCCGGCGGGGCGCGTCCATGATTTCCGAATTCTGCATACGCAGGCCCGTTGCCACGCTGCTGATGTCGTTCGCGCTCGTTCTGGGCGGGCTGTTTGCCTACAAGTTCCTGCCGGTGGCGGCCTTGCCGAGCGCCGAGTTTCCGGTGGTCAATGTCTCGGCGTCGCTGCCGGGCGCCTCGCCGGAAACCATGGCGACCTCGGTGGCAACGCCGCTGATCAAGCAGTTCTCCACCATCGCCGGCATCGATTCGATCTCGACCACCAATTCCCTCGGCTCGACCTCGATCGCCATCCAGTTCGTGCTCGACCGCGACATCGATGCCGCGGCGGCGGACGTGCAGGCGGCGATCGCGCGCACGCAGCGGCAATTGCCGCCGGAGATGACCAGCCCGCCGAGCTATCGCAAGGTCAATCCGGCCGATGCGCCGATCCTTTTGATGTCGCTGGTCAGCGACACGGTTCCGCTGACCGATCTCGATGCCTTCGCCGAGAACGTGATCTCGCCGTCGCTGTCGACGCTCGACGGCGTGGCGCAGGTTTCGATCTTCGGCCAGCAGAAATATGCCGTGCGCATCCAGATCGATCCGACGGCGCTTGCCGCGCGTGGCATCTCGATCGACCAGCTGCAGACGGCCATCGCCTCGGCCAACAGCAACACCCCGCTTGGCGTGCTGCAGAACGATCAGCAGCAGCTGACGATCACGGCCAACACGCAGCTGACCAATGCCGCGGGCTTTTCCAATCTGATCATCGCCACCAAGAACGGCCATCCGGTGCGGCTCGGCGAGGTGACGCGCGTCATCGATTCGGTGCAGACGACAACGACGGCAAGCTGGTATGACGGCACCCGCGCGGTCATCCTGGCCGTGCAGCGCCAGCCCGACGCCAACACCGTCGAGGTGGTCGACCGCGTCAAGGCGATGCTGCCGTCCTTCGAGGAGCAGATGCCGGCGGCGGCCAGCATCAAGCTGCTCAACGACCGCTCGACCTCGATCCGCGCTGCGGTCGATGACGTGCAGTTCACGCTGCTGCTCACCATCGCGCTGGTGGTTATGGTGATCTTCCTGTTCCTGCGCCGGGTGACGGCGACGATCATCCCGGCGGTGGCGGTGCCGATCTCGCTGATCGCCACGCTTGGCGTGATGTTCCTGTCCGGCTTTTCCATCGACAACATCTCGTTGATGGGGCTGACGCTGGCGGTCGGCCTCGTCGTCGACGACGCCATCGTCATGCTGGAAAACATCTTCCGCCACATGGAGGAGGACGGGCTCTCGGCCATGGAAGCGGCGCTGAAGGGCGCGCGCGAAATCGGCTTCACCATCATCTCGATCTCGATCTCGCTGGTGGCGGTGTTCATCCCCGTGCTTTTGATGGGCGGGGTGATCGGACGCATCTTCAACGAGTTCGCGGTGGTGGTGACGGTCGCCATCCTGGCGTCGATGTTCGTGTCGCTGACGCTGACCCCGATGCTGTGCTCGCGGCTGCTGTCGGTGTCGAAGGCCGAGCGCGACGCCGCGCATGGCGAAGGTCGCAAGCATGACTTCGTCACCCGCGCCTATGACTGGCTGCTGACCTTCTGCCTGCGCCATAATTTTCTGGTTTTCCTGGTCTTCATCGGCACGGCGGCAGCGTCGGTCTGGCTGATCCAGATTTCGCCGAAGGGCTTCTTCCCGCAAGAGGATATCGGCCAGATTTCGGTGACGACGATCGCCCGCCAGGACATCTCGTTCGACGCCATGGTGAAGCTGCAGGGGCAGGTGGCGAATGTCTTTTCGCATTCGCCCTATGTCTCGCATGTGGCGTGGTCGGCCGGCAGCGGCGGCAACGCGTTGAACCAGGGCCAGCTCTATGTGCAGCTGAAGGGCAAGGATCAGCGCCCCAATATCGAGAAGGTGCAGGCGGACCTGCGCAAGCAGCTCGCCAATGTGCCGGGCATCGAGGCCTATATGCAGCCGGTGCAGAACTTGCGCCTGGGATCGCGGTCTTCCGCCAGTGCCTATCAGCTCGTCGTGCAGGGCCTCGACACCGGTGCGACCGATATCTGGGCGCAAAAACTGTCGGACGCGATGGCCGCGGACCACACCGCCTTCACCGACGTCACCAACGATCTGCAGAACAACGCGCTGCAAGCGACATTGGTGGTCGACCGCGACAAGGCGGCAACGCTCGGCATCGACACCGATACGCTGCGCTCCAGCCTGTATGGCGGTTTCGGCACCCAGCAGGTCTCGACCATTTTTGGGTCGGCCGACAGCTATCAGGTGGTCATGGAGCTCGATCCGAAGATCGAGTGGTCGCCTGAAAGGATGCTGGCCATCCAGGTGAGGACGGCCAGTGGCAGCCTGGTGCCGCTTGGCGCCTTTGCGCGTGTCGATCGAACCGCCGGCGCGTTGACCGTCAACCAGCTTGGCCAGCTTCCGGCGGTGACCATCTCCTACAATCTGCCGCAGGGCGTGGCGCTTGGCGACAGCGTCACGCATATCAACGCGCTGAAGGACAAGATCGGGCTGCCGACGACGATCTCGACCAGTTTCGCGGGTACGGCCAAGACGTTCCAGGATTCGCTGGCCAACCAGGGGCTGCTGATCGGCGGCGCCATCCTCACCATCTACATCGTGCTCGGCATCCTCTACGAGAGCTTCATCCATCCGCTCACCATCCTGACCGGCCTGCCTTCGGCGGTGCTGGGCGCGCTGGTCGCGCTGCGGCTGGCGGGGATGGACCTGTCGGTGATTGCCGTCATCGGCATCCTGATGCTGATCGGCATCGTCAAGAAGAACGGCATCATGATGATCGATGTCGCGCTGGAGCTGCGACGAGATGGAATGCCGCCGATCGACTCTATCCACAAAGCCTGCATCATGCGTTTCCGGCCGATCATGATGACGACTTTGGCCGCGCTGATGGGCACCATCCCGATCGCGCTAGGCACCGGCGCCAGCGCCGAACTGCGCCAGCCGCTCGGCGTGGCAGTGGTCGGCGGTCTCGTCGCCTCGCAGGCGCTGACCCTGTTCGTGACGCCGGTCATCTATGTCTACATGGAACGCTTCTCCGGCTGGCTGCTTGGCCTGTGGACGCGGCGCCAGGGCGGCGAGCCGCTTCCGGTCGAGGCCGTCGACCAGCCTTCGCTGTTCGACGCCAAGGAAGAGCCATTGGACGAACCGCAAAGGGCCGCCGCCGAATAGCGACGGTCCTGGACCAAGCCGTCGTGCTTGCGGCCTTGCGCCCGCGACCGTAATTTGCGGCCATGGCACACGATCATGACCACGACAACGAACTCGACCCCTTTGCCGCGCGGGTGCGCGCGCTGGAAACGATCCTCACCCAGAAGGGGCTGATCGATCCGGCGGCGATCGACGTCATCGTCGACACCTACGAGACGAAAATCGGCCCCCGCAACGGCGCCAGGGTGGTGGCCAAGGCGTGGGTCGACGCCGACTTCGCCGCCTGGCTGAAGCGCGATGCGACGGCGGCGATCGAATCGCTGAGCTATACCGGCCGGCAAGGCGAGCACATGCAGGCGGTGTTCAACAGCGATGAGACCCACAATCTCGTCGTCTGCACGCTGTGCTCCTGCTATCCGTGGTCGGTGCTCGGCCTGCCGCCGGTCTGGTACAAGGCGCCGCCCTATCGCTCGCGCGCGGTGATCGATCCGCGCGGCGTGCTCGAGGAATTCGGGCTGACATTGCCGGCGGCGAAAAAGATCCGCGTCTGGGATTCGACTGCCGAGCTGCGCTATCTCGTGGTGCCGATGCGGCCCGAGGGTACCGAAGGCTGGAGCGAGGAGCGGCTGGCCGATCTGGTGACCCGCGACGCGATGATCGGCACGGCGCTGGCGCGAGAGCCGGCATGAACGGCCCGCACGATCTCGGCGGGCAGATGGGTTTTGGGCCAGTCGCGCCTGAAACGGACGAACCCTATTTCCATGCCGCATGGCAGAGGCGGGCGCTTGGCGTGACGCTCACTGCCGGCGCCATGGGCGCCTGGAACATCGATGAGAGCCGGCATGCCAGGGAATCGCTGCATCCGGCCGTCTATTATGCCTCCAGCTATTACCAGATCTGGATCAAGGCGCTGGAGGTGCTGCTCAAGCGGCATGGCTTCATCAGTGAGCGCGATCTCGCAGCTGGCAAGGCGGTCGATCCCGCCGCGACACCCAAACGGGTGCTGAAGGCGGAAAACGTGCCGGCGGTGCTGGCCAAGGGCGGGCCGTGCGACCGGCCGGTTGCGACGCCGGCGCGATTCAAAGCTGGGCAGCCCGTGCGCACCAAGAACTTCAATCCGACCGGCCACACGCGGCTGCCGCGCTATGCGCGCGGCAAGCAAGGCGTCATCGAGGCCGTGCGCGACGGTTTTGTCTTTCCCGACAGCAATGCGCGCGGGCAGGGCGAAAATCCGCAATGGGTCTATACGGTGGTCTTTGATGGTTCGGAAATCTGGGGCGAGGGGGCCGACCCGACGCTGACCGTCTCGATCGATGCCTGGGAGAGCTATCTTGAGCCGGCATGAGGTGAACTCAACCGCTGCCGGTTTGCCTGGAGGCGTGGATGCGCCGGTCTTCGCCGAGCCATGGCAAGCGGAGGCTTTCGCCATGACAATAGCGCTGCACGACAAAGGCCTGTTTTCGTGGACCGAGTGGGCGGACGCCTTGTCCGCCGAGGTCAAGCAGCTGGGCGCCGCGGCAGACGGCCACGATTACTACGAGCACTGGCTGGCGGCGCTGGAAACACTGCTGGCGGCCAAAGGCGTCGCCGGCAAGGGTGACGTCGACACACTTGCCGCCGCCTGGGAGCGCGCCGCGCATGCGACGCCGCATGGCAAGCCGATCCTGCTGGAGAACGACCCCGGGCCGACCGAAGGTCATGCCCAAGTCGACCGAAGATCGTAGCGGTCCGGCCGGACAGGTCGTCGCGGCTCGATTGTTTGTTCCCTTTACGTTCTCATCTGCGCCTGATAGCCTGACTTTGAGGCGCTGCGGTCGTCTCCGATAATATCTATGGTGGCAGGCGACTTGTCTTTCCCTTGCGAATCCGGTCTCTCGCGCTGATGGAATTCTCTCCCCAACAGGATGAGGCGCTGCAGGCGGTTGCCCGCTGGCTCAAGGTCGGCCAGCCGCAACTGTTCCGGCTGTTCGGCTATGCCGGCACCGGCAAGACGACCTTGGCGCGCTATTTTGCCGAGCATGTCGACGGCCAGGTGCAGTTTGCCGCCTTCACAGGTAAGGCGGCGCAGGTGCTGCGTTCCAAGGGCGCGGTCAATGCCCGCACCATCCATTCGCTGATCTACAGGCCCAAGGGCGAGGAATCTGTGTCGGACGAGGTTACCGGCAAGACCTCGATGACGCCGACCTTTTCGCTCAACCGGCAAAGCCCGATCTCGCGCGCCAAACTGGTCGTCATCGATGAATGCTCGATGGTCGACGAGCAGCTTGGCCGCGACCTGATGAGTTTCGGCACGCCGATCCTCGTGCTCGGCGATCCCGGCCAGTTGCCGCCGATCTCCGGCGGCGGCTTCTTCACCGACCATGAGCCGGACATTCTGCTCACCGAAATCCACCGCCAGGCGCGCGACAACCCGATCCTGCGATTGGCGCTCGACGTGCGCGAGGGCCGCGAGTTCATGCGCGGCGACTATGGCACCGCGCAAGTGATCGGCAAGGAAGACGTCACCCAGGAGCTGGTGCTGAAGGCGGACCAGGTGCTGGTCGGCACCAACCGCACGCGCCGTCGCTACAATCAGCGCCTGCGCGAACTGAAGGGCTTCAACGCCGACTATCCGCAGGCCGGCGACAAGTTGGTCTGCCTGCGCAACGATCCGGCCAAGGGGCTGCTCAACGGCTCGCTGTGGAAGGTGATGACCTCGTCGCGCGAGACGGTGAAGCCCGGCATCAATTTGCTGGTGTCGCCGGAAGAGGACGATCCGGACCGCGGCGTTGCCAAGATCAAGCTGCTCAAGTCGGCGTTCGAGGATCCGGACGCCGATATTCCCTGGCAACAGAAGAAGCGGTTTGACGATTTCGACTATGGCTATGCGCTGACCGTGCACAAGGCGCAGGGCTCGCAATGGAACGAGATCGTGCTTTTCGACGAAAGCTGGGCGTTCAAGGAAACCCGCCAGCGCTGGCTCTACACCGCCATCACCCGCGCCGCCGAGCGGCTGACCATCGTCAGGTAGCGGACGCGACGCCCAGAAAATTCATGGCTGTCCTCAGCTTGCAGGGCACATACCCGACTGGAACACCCGAAACCCCCTGTCTGTTCCCATCAAAGGCAGTATAGATGCGCTGCTAAAAGAACCGGACCCGAAGCCATGCCCGCAAAGCTTTCCGTCAATCTCAATGCCATCGCCATGCTGCGCAACCGGCGCGACCTGCCATGGCCGAGCGTGATCGGGCTCGGGCGCCTCGCACTTGCCGCCGGCGCGCATGGGCTGACGGTGCATCCGCGCCCCGACGAGCGGCACACGCGGCACTCCGACCTGCCGGAGATCAGGGCGCTGATCGACGACGAATTCCCCAAGGCGGAGTTCAACATCGAGGGTTATCCGAACGAAGATTTTCTGGCGCTGGTGGAAAGGCACCAGCCCGAACAGGTGACGCTGGTGCCAGACGATCCGGCGCAGGCGACCTCCGACCATGGCTGGAACTTTGTCGCCGAGGCTGCGTTCCTCACGCCCATCGTCAAACGCTTGAAAAAGGCGGGTATTCGCGTGTCGCTGTTTTCCGACTCGCATCCCGAAGGCATAACGGCGGCGCGTGATACCGGCGCCGACCGGATCGAGCTCTACACGGGTCCCTATGGCAGCTGCCATTCCGATTCCGCCAGGGCGGCCAAGGAGCTGGAAAAATTGGGAAAAACCGCTGACGCAGCGCTTGCCGTCGGGCTCCAGGTCAATGCCGGGCACGATCTGGTGGTGAACAACTTGCCGGCACTGGCAAAGCGCATCCCGGCCTTGGCCGAAGTGTCAATCGGGCATGGGTTGACAGCCGATGCGTTGGAGTATGGCATGGCCGGCACGGTGGGGCGGTTTCTGAAAGCCTGCGGGTGGTAGAGGGAGAAACCCTGGCGTTACGGTATGACAGCCATTACGTGAGGGCACTTGATATTGCATCGCAGCAAGCGTAGAGCACCGCGCGCTTATCGGAGTGTCGTCCATGGCCCTTACCAATACTGGTAGTGAGGCAGAACCCGTCGAACAATCGAGCCATCCAGAGATCGAACAGCATAGCACCAAGGTGTTGATGCTGGGCGCGCTCGGCGTGGTCTATGGCGATATCGGCACCAGCCCGATCTATGCGTTCCGCGAGGCATTGCATGCTTCGGCCGGCGGCAATGTCGCCGAACGAGGCGATATCCTCGGCGTGCTGTCGCTGATCATCTGGTCGTTGACGATCATCGTCACCATCAAATACATCATGTTCGTGCTCAGGGCCGACAACCGCGGCGAGGGCGGCGTGCTGTCGCTGATGGCGCTGGCGCGCGGCAGTTTCCCGACACGCTCGGCGTTGATCCTCGGCATCGGCATGGTCGGCGCGTCGCTGTTTTACGGCGACGCCGTCATCACGCCGGCGATCTCGGTGCTTTCGGCGGTCGAAGGCATGAATGTCGTCACCCCTGCGTTCCAGCCTTATGTGGTGCCGCTGACACTGCTGATCCTCGCCATAGTGTTCGCGGTGCAGCGTTTCGGCACCGGCGGCGTGGCGCTGGTCTTCGGCCCGGTCACGGCGGTCTGGTTCCTGGCCATCGGCCTGTCCGGCCTCAACCACATCATCGGCGATCCTGAAATCCTGCTGGCCATCAGCCCGCATTACATCGTGGCGTTCCTGATCCATTCGCCCGACGTCGCTTTCGTCACCATCGGCGCCATCTTCCTGGCCGTCACCGGCGCCGAGGCGCTGTATGCCGATCTCGGCCATTTCGGGCGCAAGCCGATCGTGCTTGCCTGGCTGTCGATCGTGTTTCCCTGCCTGCTGCTCAACTATGTCGGCCAAGGCGCCTTCGTGCTGGCCAACGGCGGCGTCGTCGGCCATCCGTTCTTCGAGATGAACGAAGGCTGGACGCTGATCCCGATGGTGGTGCTGGCGACCGCCGCCACCGTCATCGCCAGCCAGGCGGTGATTTCGGGCGCTTTCTCGCTGACCCGGCAGGCGGTGCAGCTCAATATGCTGCCGCGCCTGGAAATCCTGCACACGTCGGAAAAGCAGTCCGGCCAGATCTACATGCCGCGCGTCAACCTTTTGCTGGCGCTGGTGGTGATGCTGCTGGTGGTCGGCTTCGGCGAATCCAGCAAACTGGCCTCGGCCTACGGCATCTCGGTGACCGGCAACATGCTGGTGACGACGGTGCTGCTCTATGTCGTGATGTCGCGGATCTGGAAATGGCCGTCCTGGCTGTCCATCAGCCTGACGGCGTTGTTCGCCTTCATCGATGTCGGCTTCTTTGCCTCCAACATCGTCAAGGTGTTCGAAGGCGGCTGGGCTTCGCTTGCAGTGGCCTTCACCATCGTTCTCGCCATGGCGACCTGGGTGCGCGGCAGCCGCTATCTGTTCGACAAAACGCGCAGGAACGAGATCCCGCTCGATTTCCTCGCCGGCAATCTGCTGAAGAAGAAGCCGCAGCTAGTGTCCGGCACGGCCGTGTTCCTGACCAGCGACCCGCAAAGCGCGCCGACCGCATTGATGCACAGCCTGAAGCACTACAAGGTGCTGCATGAGCAGAACGTCATCCTTTCGGTGGTCACGGCGCCGCAGCCCGTGGTGCCCGACAGCGACCGCGTCAAGATGGAGACGGTCAACGAGCTGTTCATGCGGGTGACGCTGACCTTCGGCTATATGGAACAGCCCAACATTCCGCGCGCGCTGGCGATCTGCCGCAAGCAGGGCTGGAAGTTCGACATCATGACGACGTCGTTCTTCCTGTCGCGGCGCTCGCTGAAAGCGTCGCCGAATTCCGGCATGCCGGTGTGGCAAGACAGGCTGTTCATCGGCCTGGCGCGCACGGCGGCCGATGCGACGGAGTATTTCCAGATCCCGACCGGACGTGTGGTCGAGATCGGAACGCAGGTGGCGATCTGAGGGTCTCGAACAAATAGTTTTTGAGGGGGCGGGCATGAGCGGCGAATTGGTGCTTGTTACCGGTGGCTCCGGCTTCCTCGGCGCTCACTGCATCCTGGCTCTGCTGAATGCGGGCTACCGCGTGCGCACGACGGTGCGCTCAGCCAAGCGCGAAGCCGATGTTCTCGCCATGTTGAAGGTCGGCGGTACCGAGCCCGGCGAAGCGCTTTCATTCGCCTATGCCGATCTGACGACCGACACGGGTTGGCCGGAAGCCGTCGCCGGATGCGACTACATCCTTCATGTCGCTTCGCCGTTCCCGCCCGATATGCCCAGGCATGAAGACGATCTGATCATCCCGGCTCGCGAAGGGGCAATGCGCGTGCTGCGGGCCGCAGGCGATGCCGGCGTCAAGCGCGTCGTGCTCACCTCGTCCTTCGCCGCCGTCGGCTATGGCCAGGCGCCGGTTGCCGGCCGTCCGTTCACTGAGGAGAACTGGACCAATCTGGCGGAAAAGGTGAGCGCCTATGTGAAGTCGAAGACCTTGGCCGAACGCGCAGCCTGGGATTTCATTGCCGGTCAAGGCGGCGCCTTGGAGCTGGCGGTCGTCAATCCGGTCGGGATCTTCGGACCGGTCCTGGGACCGGATCATTCGACCTCCACGGAGTTCATAGGACGCTTGATGGACGGCGCAATGCCGGGTCTGCCGCGCATGCTGTTCGGCGTGGTCGACGTCCGGGACGTGGCGGACCTGCATGTGCGTGCCATGACCAATCCGCTGGCCAAGGGCGAGCGGTTCCTGGCCATCAGCGGCGATTTCATGACGATGCTGGAGATTGCACAAACGCTGAAGGCCCGGCTGGGCAATGCGGCGTCGCGCGTTCCGACGCGGGTGCTGCCGGATTGGCTGGTGAGGATCGTCGGACTATTCGACGGGCAAGCAGCCCAGATCGTGACGGAACTGGGCAAGGCGAGGAACGCGACGGGGGCCAAGGCCATGCGGATGCTCGGCTGGGCGCCGCGCTCGCGGGAAGAGGCCATCGTTGCAACCGGCGAAAGCCTGATCCGACTGGGGTTGACCAAGACATCGAAATAGTGGTGCGGGGAGCCGAACTTCGGCACCCCGCAGCGCAGGCTTCAGCCGGCCAAGGCGACCTTGTTGGCCTCGAGGAACTGCTTCAGCGTTTGCGGCTTCCTGCCGGACAACGTCTCAACCGCGTCCGTCACCAAGTCGATGCGGCCTGAGCGCGTGTTGGTGTCGAAGGAAACGATGACGCTGGCGAACTCCTCGGGAACGCCGGCCGCTTTCACGCCTTCGATCAGGGCCTCTTCGGGCAGTTGGATGACTTCCAGCTTCTTGCCGGTGACTTCGCTGACCAGGGCGGCGATCTCGGCCGTCGTGTAGGCTTGTGGGCCGGTCAGCGTGTAGGTCTTGCTGTCGGTCGAGCCGGAAGCCAGGCCGGCGGCGATGGCTGCTGCCATGTCGTCGCGCGCGCCATGGGCGACGCGGCCGTCGCCTGCGGACGTGTACCATTGTCCCGAGGCAATGGCGTGCGGCAGCGCCAGAAACAGGTTCTCCTGGTACCAGCCGTTGCGGAAGATCGTATGGGCTATGCCGCTGGCCTTGATCGCCTGCTCGGTGCCGTAGTGGTCGCCGGCAAACAGCACCGGTGAACCCGGCTCCGGATTGGGCATCGAGGTGTAGAGCAGATGGGAAACGCCCGCCTGCTTCGCAGCGGCCACAGCCGTCTCATGCTGCTTCAGACGCCTGCCGGTTTTGATGTCGAGATCGCCGGTCGAAATGATCAGCACCCTGTCAGCGCCCTTGAATGCGCTTTCCAGCGAGGCTGCGTCGTTGAAGTCGGCGGCCCTGACAACGACGCCGCGCGCCGCCAGATCGGTGAGGCTTTCGGGATTGCGGGTGGTGGCGATGATGTTCGCCGGCGCAACCTTGTGCGTGTCCAGGAGATGATTGATGACGCCGCGGCCGAGCTGGCCGGCGGCGCCGGTGACGAGAAGGGTTTCGGTCATTGGGAGATCCTGTCGTTGCGCCGAAGCGGCGAGTGCCTATATGCCAGTCTCAAAAAGAGACCAGCACTAAAATAGGAATTGACCGACCCCCGTAAAGAAGGCAGTTTTACGGGAGGTAGGCACAGGCAAGGAACCAGGCGTGGACAGCAGCATCGTCAATCTGAAGTCGAAACTCGAGATCTACAAGGCGCAGAGCGGCGGCGGAAATCTTGCCGATTGTCCGGTGCGCGATGTGATCCAGGGTATCAGCAGCCGATGGAGTTCGCTGTTGATGATGGCGCTTGCCGAAAAAACCTATCGCTTCGGCGAGTTGCGCCGCCTGGTGCCCGATATCTCACAGCGCATGCTCACCCAGACGCTGCACGATCTGCAGCGCGACGGCTATGTGCATCGCCAGGTGTTCCCAACCAAACCGCCAAGCGTCGAATACAGCCTCACCGATCTCGGGCGCTCGATGTTCGGCGCCTTGCATCAGCTGATCCAGTGGGCCGAGCTCAACCACGATGCAGTGCGCAACGCACGGGCTGTTTTTGATACCGACCAAGCGTGAAAGTCCAGACCGCAACTTGATTTGGCGACACCGCTGAAGGATTGTCCGGGTGGGGCAAGACTCGGCGGGCAATGGGCATTTCTCTCGACATCGCGATTGCCGGCGCCGGGCCGGCCGGATTGGCCGCCGCGCTCTATCTGCAGCGCGCCGGGCACCGGATCACCGTCTTCGAGCGCTTCGAGGAGCCGAAGCCGGTCGGTTCCGGGCTGATCCTGCAGCCGACAGGGCTGACGGTGCTTGCCGATCTCGGCCTGCTCGACGACATCCTGGCGCTGGGCAGCCGCATCGATCGGCTCCATGGCGCGGACGCCAGTACCGGCCGCACCGTGCTCGACGTTCGCTACGATGCGCAGCGTGGCCGCCGTTTCGGGCTGGCGGTGCATCGGGCGGCCCTGTTCGGTGTGCTTTTCCGTGCCGCCCTGCGCGAAGCGATCACCATCGAAACCGGGGTCGAGATCGAGATGCTGGAAACCGGTGAGCGGGCAACGCTGATCTGCGGCAATGGGCGAAGGGCAGGGCCGTTCGACCTCGTCGTCGATGCCAGCGGCTCGCGCTCGAGACTGCGGCAGCGCGTGAAAGGCTCGGGTGAGCCGCGACCGCTCATCTATGGCGCGTTCTGGGCCTCGCTCGGTTGGCGGGGCGAGGGTTTTGATGAGCACGCGCTGCTGCAGCGCTACGACAGAGCCAGCGTGATGGTTGGTGTGCTGCCGATCGGCCGGCCGGAGCCGGGTGCTGAAAAGATGGCGGCCTTCTTCTGGAGTCTCAAGCCGGCGGACGTCGATGACGTGCGCGCCCGCGGCCTGGACGCCTGGACGGAAAGGGTGGTCCGGCTGTGGCCTGAAAGCGAGGCTTTCACCAGCCAGATCGACAGTTTCGACCAGCTTTCGCTGGCGCGCTACGGCCATCACACGATGAAGCTGCCGGCCGGCCGGCGATTGGCGGTCATCGGCGACGCGGCACATTCGACCAGCCCGCAACTGGGGCAAGGCGCCAACATGGCGCTGCTCGACGCCGCCGCGCTCAGCCATGCGCTTGCACGGCACAACAGTGTCGATGCCGCTCTGGAGGCCTATGTAAGGGCGCGGCGCTGGCATGTGCGCATCTTCCAGGCGCTGTCGCTGGCCTTCACGCCATTTTATCAGTCGGACTCCGTGGCGCTGCCCTTCATCCGCGACAGGCTGGTGGCGACCATCGCAAAAATCCCGCCGGCGCCACAGTTGCTCGCCTCGATGGTGGCCGGAACCGTGATCGATCCGTTCAGGCGGATCGGGCTCGTTGAAGCGCGGTGGCCGGATCGTTTCGGCGAATGAGGGCCGACAGCTGCGAGCCTTTGGCCAGCAGGAAGGCATCAAGGCGCTGCGGATAGTCGGGGGCGACGGCGTTCTTCACGGACTGGCGTTCGGCCAATGCCTTGCGCCAGGCCTGGACAAGCGGCTTGCCGCTCAGGATGCCGAAATCGCCGATGCGGTCGAAGGCGTCGAAATAGCGGAAGACCGGGCCATAGACCGCATCGACGAGTGAAAAGTGCTCGCCGGCGAACCATGGCCCTGACCGATCGATACCATCCGCCAGTTCGGCTTCAAGACGATCGAACATCGCCGACAGCGCTTCGCTTTCGGCAAGCAGAGATCCTTGCGTCGGCGCCGAATAGAAGCGGCCGATGGCGTTCAGGGTTGCCGAGCCGAATTCGACCCAGGCGCGGTGCCGGGCGCGGGCATAGGGGTCGGCAGGGTGGAGCGGGTTGGCCTGTGTTTCCTCGAGGAATTCGAGGATAACAGCCGATTCGAAAATCACCGTTTCGTCGCCGTCATGCCGGACGATCAGCAGCGGCACCTTGCCGAGCGGCGACATCGCCTTGAACCAGGCCGGCTTGTTGGCCAGATCGATGGTGATGCGTTCGAACGGCACGCCCTTCTCGGCCAGTGAAATCGCGGCGCGCTGCACATAGGGGCAAAGATGATGGCTGACGAGGATGAGCTTGTCGGTCATCTCATTCTCCCCAGACATAGTTCAAGGCGCCGTCCTCGACGCGGGTGGAGAGGAACATCAGCCGGGAGGTTTTGGGCGCCGGGCCTTCGAGGCGGTCGCCGCTTTCCATATCGAACGAGGCACCGTGCCACTGGCAGACGAGCTTGCCGTCCTTGCAGTCGAGCGGCCCGCCGAAGTGCAGACAGACATTGGCGGCGGCGCGGATGCGGTCGCCGCTGCGATAGACATGCACCTCGCGGCCGAAGAACGGCGCGATCAGGCTGCCTGTTTGCGGGATGTCGGCGAGTTTGCAGATTTCGTGTTTCATCGGAATTGCCCTTCGAGTTAATGCAATTGCATCTATATAGATGCATATGCATCGATCGTCAAGCTTGATGCAATTGCATCTATCGACTAGGATACTGCGATGACAGAAAAAGCCATGCCTTCGCCCGCGGCCGTCAAGGGCTGGGCCCGCCTCATGCGGGTTTCACGCCAGCTAGTGGAAAGCGCTGAAGAGGCGCTGAAGGCCGGCGGCCTGCCGCCGCTTGCCTGGTACGACGTGCTGCATGAGCTTGCCGAGGCGGGCGAGGGTGGGCTGCGGCCGTTCCAGCTGATCGAGCGCACCTTGTTTGCGCAGTACAACATCTCGCGGCTATTGGCGCGGCTCGAGGCCGACGGGCTGGTCGAGAAGCTCAGGGTTGCCGATGACGGCCGCGGCCAGACCATTCGCATCACCGCCAAGGGCCGCGAGACGCGTCGTAAGATGTGGACTGTCTACGGAAAGTCGATCACTGAGCTGGTCGGCGCCAGGCTTTCACAGGATGAACTCGACACCTTGTCGGGCTTGCTTGGACGGCTGCGCCTTCCACCCGCAGGCGACTGAGCCAAGGCCCGAACGGGCATTGTGCGCCTGGCATCGACGATTTTTTCCTTATCGGCTCTTGCGTGGATCGTCGGATTGCGCAATATGCCGAACCGTAACGTACGGTACGCCTCTGGGCGAGACCTCCAGACATCATCGGGCAGGAAGAAGTTTTGTTGCAGGCAAGCGCCGACATCGACAGCAGCGAAGCGCTGACAGAACGGCAGCAGGCCGTGCTGGACGCGGCGTTGCGCCTGCTGGTCGAGGAGGGCGATCATTTGACCATGACCGCCGTGGCGCGGCGGGCAAGCTGTTCCAAGGAAACGCTCTACAAATGGTTTGGCGACCGCGACGGGCTGTTGACGGCGACCGTGCAGTGGCAGGCCTCGAAAGTGCGCGTGGCACAGGTCGACCGCAAGGGTCTCGATCTCGCCTCGCTGACGGCGAGCCTCGAGCGCTTCGCCTGCGACTGGCTCAAGGTGATTTCGAGCGACACCTCGATCGCGCTCAACCGCGTGGCGGTTGGTCATGCCGGTTCCGGCAAGGACGATCTCGGCGCCATCGTGCTGGAGAATGGCCGCTTCGCGCTGGCCAGGCGGCTGAAGCCGGTGCTGGAGGCCGGCAAGCAAGCCGGGGTGCTCGACTTTACGGATGCCGAAACGGCGTTCCGGACTTTTTTCGGGCTGGTCGCCCGCGATGTGCAGATCCGTCTGCTGCTCGGCGACCGGCTGGAATCGACTGACGCGGCAATCGGCGGCGATGCCGCCCGGGCGACGCAGCAGTTTCTCGCTCTCTACGGAGCAAAAACCGGGCCGCAAGGCCTCTGATCTTCAAACGGGAAGGAAGCAAAAGATGCGTGTTTATTACGATCGCGACGCCGATCTCAACCTGATCAAGGGCAAGAAGGTCGCCATCATCGGCTATGGCAGCCAGGGCCGGGCGCATGCGCTCAACCTCAAGGATTCCGGCGCCAAGGAGATCGCCATCGGCCTCAAGGCCGGCTCGGCGACCGCCAAGAAGGTCGAGGCCGACGGTCTCAAGGTGATGAGCGTGGCGGAAGCCGCCAAATGGGCCGACCTGATGATGATGGCGACGCCTGACGAATTGCAGGCCGACATCTACAAAAACGAGATCGCGCCGAACATTCGTGACGGCGCGGCGATCGCCTTCGCCCACGGCCTCAACGTGCATTTCGGCCTGATCGAGCCGAAGTCGACCGTCGACGTCGTCATGATCGCGCCGAAAGGCCCTGGCCATACGGTGCGCGGCGAATACCAGAAGGGCGGCGGCGTGCCGTGCCTGGTCGCCGTCAACCAGGACGCCTCGGGCAACGCGCTCGACCTCGCTCTGTCCTACGCCTGCGGCGTCGGCGGCGGCCGTTCGGGCATCATCGAGACCAATTTCCGCGAGGAGTGCGAAACCGATCTGTTCGGTGAGCAGGTGGTGCTGTGCGGTGGCCTGGTCGAGCTGATCCGTGCCGGTTTCGAGACGCTGGTGGAAGCCGGCTACGCGCCGGAGATGGCCTATTTCGAGTGCCTGCACGAGGTCAAGCTGATCGTCGACCTGATCTATGAAGGCGGCATCGCCAACATGAACTACTCGATCTCGAACACCGCCGAATGGGGCGAGTATGTCTCGGGTCCGCGCATCATCACCGCCGACACCAAGGCCGAGATGAAGCGCGTGCTGAAGGACATCCAGACCGGCAAGTTCACTTCGGAATGGATGCAGGAATACCGCGCCGGCATGTCGCGCTTCAAGGGCATCCGCCGCAACAATGACAGCCACCAGATCGAGGAAGTCGGCGCCAAGCTGCGCGCGATGATGCCGTGGATTTCCAAGAACAAGCTGGTCGACAAGGCCAAGAATTAATTCGCGATTTTACGATCGTATGGAAAAGCCGGCGGAGCGATCCGCCGGCTTTTTTCGCGTCCTGGTTGTGCCATTCCGGTACAAATGTACTGGCACGAAACTCGCAACGTCGCTCTCAAGGACAATGGGACCGAAACGATGAACATAACAGTCGGCGGCAAGGCGTTTTTCGACGAGCGCCGTTCAGAACAGCGGCGACGTGCGCTCAAGGGCGCCACGCTGCGCTTCAACAGAGGCTTTGGCACGATGGAAGGCGTCGTGCGCAATGAGTCCGAAAATGGGACGCTGCTGAGCTTCGGCGATGCAACCGGCGTGCCCTCCGGGTTCGAGTTGGCGGTCAACGGTGCCGAACGGATTCGTGCGGCGCGCGTGTGCTGGCGCTCGATGACGCTTGTCGGCGTCGAATTCGTCGACTAGAGCCTGTTCCATCCCGATGGCATCGGGATGGGGCTCTATCTCTTTGTTTGAGTATGATCTCTGGACAAAACGGTTCCCGTTTTTGTCCGAGAAAACCGGTCCCCACTTTTCGGGATCATGCTCTGGGCGCGATCTCTCCAAGGTTTTTTGAACAGACGCGTCGTTCTCACCATCCGTGCTATGCGTGTGCAGGGTAGGACCAATCGACATCACGATTGGTCCTGGGCAGGCAGTGCCAGGGGGTGAGTGTTGGATATCAAGTTTTTGCTGATCGGGTTCGCATGCCTGGTTGCCGGTGGGCTCAGCCTTGTGACGTTGTTGAAGTGGCGCGAGGTGCAGGCGGTCAGCCGATGGTTGCCGACGCCGGGCAAGATCATCTCGTCACGGGTAGAGGCGCGCGAGGTGACCAGTTCGGGATCCGGCTCGGACAGCAGGGGTTCGACCGAGATCCGCAATTTTCCGGCGATCACCTTCCAGTACAAGGTGGGCGGCAAGTCATTTCAAAGTTCGCATTACAGCGTGCAGGAGAATCTCGGAAATTTCGAGGTGCCTGAAACCCTCGCGCGGTTTCCCAAGGGGGCCGCAGTTACCGTTTTTTACAACCCACGCGACCCGGCCAAGGCCGTGATCGAGCGCACCATGCCTGAAGGCGCGTTCAAGTTCATGGCCACGCTCTCGGCAGGGCTGGTGGTTGGCGCGCTTGTGCTGGTCTTCTCCGTTGGCGGTGCGCTGGATGCGATCGGGCCGCATTTGCCCAAGCCGCAGAATCTTGGCGCCGCGGTGCTGTTGCTTGTTATGGGATTGTTCATCCTGCGCATGGGCTTTGCCCAGAAGTCGCTGGCCGAACAGGCGGCCAAATGGCCTGTCACTGCGGGACGCATCGACACGTCCGGCCTGCAGGAATTTCAAACTCGCAGCAGCAGTTACCGCTCCTGGCGCACGGTCTTCAAATCTCGCATCGTCTACAGCTATAGCGTCGCCGGCCAGCGCTACAGCGCCGATCGCGTCGCCTTCGGTGCAACACTGACGGCCACGCTGCCAAGCCTCGTCGGCGGCCATTCGAAGCGCTACATCGAGGGCAGCAAGGTCGACGTGCACTATGATCCCTCAAATCCCGCCGCCGCCGTGCTCGAATGCAAGGTATGGGGTCTCTGGATTCTCTGGGTCTGCGCTGCCGGCTTCCTTGGCGGAGCAGCACTGCTCGTCGGGTTTATCTAGGATCGACTGTCTTCAGCATCGGACCAGCGGTCCGCTGTCGAAGCCAGGCCAGGTCAACCGCAGCATCGCCCCGTCGGTAACGATATGAATGACACGGGAGAACGGCTCTTCGGCCGATGGATCGGAGCCGTAGCACTGGCTCGCCCGCACCAGCCAGCCTGTGGCGTCCTTGCGGAATTTCGCCTTTTCGCAGCCGAGATCGGGAGCCGAAAGGGCTTTCCGGTACAGAGTGTAGACGGTCTGGCGCTGGACATCGGCGGCAGCTGTGCAGTTCAGTCTATCGCGGGACCAGGTGCCGACATAGGGCTCGGCGCCGAGGGCAGGGCCGCTGAGAAATGCGCCTATCGAGATCATCACCATCAGACGCTGCATCGCCGGATTTTCTTTCCCTTTGGCCACGACCCTGGTCGGATGCTACACGCTTGATGCTTCACGGGGGAAATCAATGATCATCCGCAAGACAGGCGTCATCGTTCTGAGCATGCTCAGCCTGTTGCAGGTCGCGAATGCAAAAGAATGTCTGTTGAGCCACGCTACCTATCGCGAACCGCGCTCGGGGGCGACCATGCAGTTCCGGCCCATCGCCAACGAGCCGGCGGCATTGACCACCGAGGTGTTCTCTCTGACGGTGCCCAATACCGATATTCGTTTACCTTCCGACATCACCTGGACCAATGGCAAGAATTCTTTTCCGCTGGGCACGATCCGCCATCCCTGCACGGACGATGACCGTGACGCCGGCCGCGAGGATGGCAGCGGACTCTGCCGGGTGTGGGAAGGGCAGGTCTATACCTTGAACGCAGGGGGCGCCGAGCAATTGAACGCCCACGACGCGTCGCCGGCGCCGACCGGGCTGTTGTTGCCCGACTTCGGTGCGACCTTTGTCGAATGGCCCGACTTTGCCAATGCCAATCCCGACAGCGCGGCCTGGGATGCCTTCACTTTGACTGGATGCAGCGATGAATAGAAGCATGAGATTGTTCGCCCGGATTTTTGCCCTGCTGGCGCTTGTGGCCATGTCTGGCGGGGCGCATGCCGCCAAAGGCAAGCCATCGCGCCCGCCTGTCGACAAATGCGCCTGGGAGAGGCTGGCGGACCAGGGCGTCGGGCTTGCCGCCTGGGTGCAGCGCTGCGATTTCGGCTTTCGCCAGATCCATTTCGAGTTTGTCGGCACGGCACTAGCCATCAAATACAGCGATGGCGGCGCGGCCGATCCGCTGGTCGAGGTCTTCGACGTCCGGCCCAGCGAAACCGCAAAGGCTGCATTGCAGCGCATATTCCAGGAAAAGACCGACAAGGCTATCGCCAACCACTGCGAGCTCATTCGCTACACTGAAGGGACCACGCCCGCGGGCGTCACCCGGTACACTTTCAGCCCCAACGCCGCCTATGCCAAGGAGTTGAAGGCGCTCGCCAATCCCGATGAGGTTGGCGAGCCGCCTTGCGGCGAATGGGGTGAAGCCCCCGACGGCATCCAGTATTTCGAGCTGCAATCATCCGAACCCAGCAGACTGCTGTTTGTTCGCGTCGGCCAGGACGAACCCTTGTTTGACGAGCAGACGCTGAAAATCCTGCCGCCGGGCTAAAAGCGCGTTCTCCGGCTGCAACGACCGCGCTTCCCGGGCGCTCAGCCGTAATGCCAGTGAGGTTTTGGCTCGGTGCCGGCGAACACCACCCCGATGCGGTCGTCGCGGCGCCAGCGGACCACGGCCTTGTAGCCGATGCCGTCGGTTGGCACGTAGAGCAGGAATTCGTCCGGCACGCGCGCGTCTATCGCCACTTTCAGCTCGGCGCCGCCGGCATGCATGTTGCGCACCGTGCACTTGACCTCGGAATTGGTCAGACCGGTCAGGATCGTCGCGCCCTTGAGGACGCGCTGCCTGCGTTTGTCTCTGTGTTCGTCGTCGGCCATCGCACAAAAATCCCGGGCGATCGTCGCATGGGGAGCGGTTTGATCGACAGATCGATAGACCTGCCGGATAAACATAGCGTTAGCGTCGATGATGCTGCGCGGATTTTCTGGTGCCTGTTGACGAAAACGGCGCCGCGATGCGCGGCGCCGTAGGGAGTTCGCCAGGCTGCCTGCTCAGCTATAGGGCGACCAGCACTGCTGGCGCGGGCCGTTGTAAGGCTGGAAGCTGTTGTCCCAGGCGCGATACGACCGGTAGCGATCGTAGCACCACTGAACATGGGCGCTTGAAAGCCGCTGCGTCCGATAGTGGCGGCGCGGTGCCGGCTCAACATACTGATAGTTGTTGTAGTACTGGTAGGCAGGTATTCCGAGGCCGAGGCCGAAATAGATCGAGGAATCGTTGAAATGACGGCGATGGTGGTGGCGCCGCCAGCGCCAGTCGTCGTTGCCGTTGTCCCAGTTGCCATTGTCCCAATCGTTCGACCGGGTGAAACGGCGCTCGCCAAAATTGTTGGACCACCGACGGCCATCGTGACGGCGCCAGCGCCAATCCTCCTCGATTTGGCTGTTGGGGCCGTTGCCGGCCCACTCGTCGCGGACAGGTGTGATTTCCGGCGCCGCGGCATTGGCCGGGACCGATAGATCGGGTTGCAGGATAGGCCCGGCCAGGGATGGGGCCGTCAGGCTCGCCAAAAGACCGAGGGTCATTACCCCGGACCGGACAGAAGACAAAAAGAGCGAGTTCATCGCACTCTCCTAGAGATACAGGCCCCACGCCCAGAATACCCCGGGGAAGAACCCTATTGATGGAACTTCTCGTCTGAACGGAGGATGAACGGAAAGGTTCCATCAACCATGACGGGCATGGAAGCAGGCCCCCTTGTCTTCGTGCCCGCTTGTCTTCGTGCCCGCGTGCAGGCAAAGGTCACGGTCATGTCGCTGCGCCTTGCCACCTTCAACGTCGAAAACCTGATGAACAGGTTCGATTTCTCCGGCTACCGCAACCAGCTCAACGAAGACCGCACGCTGGCGCTTTTCGATATCCAGAGCGAGGCCGAATACAAGATGCTCGAGCAGGCTCGCGCCATCGCGCAGTCCGACGACACACGTCAGCTGACGGCGCTGGCCATAGCTGCAACGCGCGCGGACATCATCTGCATGCAGGAGGTCGACAATATCGAGGCGCTGAAGGCCTTCGAATACGGCTATCTGTTCAAGATGGTGGGGCAGGGCTACCGGCAGAAATACACAACCGCCGGCAATGATTCGCGCGGCATCGACGTTGCCGTGATGATGCGCAACGAGACCGCGCAGGGCCAGCCGATCGAATTCGTGCGCATGACCAGCCATGCCTACGTCACGTTCGAGCAGTTCGGCCTCCACACGCCGGAGCTGGCGGCACTGGGAAACCAGGCCAATGAGCGCATCTTCCGGCGCGACTGCCTGGAAATCGACGTGACCGTGGGCGGCGTGCCACTGACGCTTTACCTCGTGCATTTCAAATCGATGGGCTCGCCGCGCAACGGTCTCGATGGGCGCGAGGCGACGATGCCGGTGCGCATCGCCGAGGCGCAAGCGGTACGCCGCATTATCGAAGAGCGTTTCAGCAAGGACCACGCCGCCGACAAGCGCTGGGCGATCTGCGGCGACATGAACGACTACCGGCAACGGGTGAAGATCGAGGGCGACAATATCGATGGCTACCGCTTCACGGTAATCGACGAGAGCCAGTCCTGCCTCAACGTGCTGACCGCCGGCGGCTTTTGCGAAAACGTCGTCGAGCGGCGGCCGGAAATGGACCGCTGGAGCTTTTACCACACACGCGGACCGGAAGAGCGGCATCTGTGCCAGCTCGACTATATCCTGTTGTCGAAGGGGCTCGCCGCAAGCAACGCGACGGCGGTTCCCGACATCATCCGCAACGGCCAACCCTGGCGCACCATATTTCCGGCGGGACAGGCGGTGGAGCGCTTTCCGCGCGCCGGCTGGGACCGGCCGAAGGCGTCCGATCATTGCCCGGTGGCGATCACCCTGGACATGGTCTGAACGTGAGCTTCGACCTGCCGCGCAATGTCATCCTGCCGGTCGACGAAGTCGACGTCCGGCTCGACCCCGGCCCGCATCCTTTCGAGCGCGACAATGCGCAAGCCATTGCCGACAACTGGCGGCATGAGACAGCGGCCAAACCGGCACTATTCGACGGCACCGTGGTGCTGCTTTCGGCACTCGCCTGGCGCGACAACCGTCTTGCCGGGCGGTGCCACGCGGTCAAGTACTCGACCTTCATGCTGTGGCGCAAGAACCGGCAGGGGACCGGCGCCGAGCATGCCTATGGCCACGCCATGCTGGTCGCTAGCGACAATGCGCTGGTGGCGATCCGCATGGGCCAGCACACGGTGGGTGCCGGCAGTGTCTACTTCGCCGCCGGATCGTTCGAGCCGATCGATTTTCGCGACGGCGTTGTCGACGTCGATTTCAACATGATCCGCGAAGTGCGCGAGGAGACCGGGCTTGACTTGACGACAGCTGCGCGCGGCAAGCGCTACCATACGCTGTCGACCGCGACCGGCACGGTCCTCTTCCGCCGCTATCACGTCGACGAGCCGGCCGATGAGATCGCCCGGCGCATCAATGCCTTCGTCGCGACCGAGACGGATCCGGAGATCGAGGGGCCGGTGATCGTCCGCCATGCCGCCGACTTGCCGGACGGGCTATCGCCGCACATGAGGCCGCTGATCGAGTGGCATTTTGCGAGTGGTGAACAGGACCCTGACCTGTGATGTCGCCGATCAGTGACCCGTCGTCAGGTTGATCGCCTGAATCGAAACCGAACTACGGAAAGAGCGGCGGCAGCGCGTCGTATTGCGAACTCTCCGGGATGCGAGGTTCAACCACTGGGACCACCGCTTGTTTCGGCCGGCCCGGAAGGCTGGCGCCATCGTCCTTGTAGTAATAGCTGTAGCCGTTGATGGCCGGGGCGCCGCCGAGATGGGCGTAGAGAACTCTGGCGCCCTCGGGGAAGAAGCCTTTTCTGGTAAGATCGATCAGGCCCTGCATCGACTTCCCCTCGTACACCGGATCGGTGATCATGGCCTCCGTGCGGGCCGCCAACCGGATCGCGTCATTCGTGGCTTCCGACGGAACGCCATAGGCCGGATAGGCATAGTCGGGATTGATCACGATTTCGTCGTCGCGGACGGCGCGGCCGAGCCCGACGAGGGCGGCAGTGTCGTCGACGATGCGGCGGACCTGCGCGCGAGTCTGGTCCAATGTCCCGGAGGCGTCGATGCCAATCACCCGGTCGGCGCGGTCTTGTGCGGCGAAGCCAACGATCATGCCGGCCTGCGTCGAACCGGTCACGACGCAGACGATTATGTAGTCGAAGATGAAGCCGAGCTCGGCCTCCTGCCTTGCGACCTCCTCGGCGAAGCCGACATAGCCCAGCCCGCCGAATTTGTGCACGGAGGCGCCGGCCGGGATCGGATAGGGCTTGCCGCCTGCGTCCTTCACCGACTGGATCGCGTCCTCCCAGCTCTTGCGGATGCCGATGTCGAAGCCGTCGTCGACGAGCCGGCAGTCCGCCCCCATCAGACGTGTCATCAGGATGTTTCCGACCCGATCGTAGACCGCATCATAGTGGGGCACCCACTTCTCTTGGATCACCACGCATTTCATGCCGATCTTGGCGGCCGTCGCGGCGACCATGCGCGTATGGTTCGACTGGACGCCGCCAATCGACACCAGCGTGTCGGCGCCGGAGCGAATAGCGTCAGGCACGATGTATTCGAGCTTTCGTAGCTTGTTCCCGCCCATGGCGAGCCCGGAATTGCAATCATCACGCTTTGCGTAAACCTGTACTTTCCCGCCCAACGCCGCGCTCAGCCGTGGCAGATGCTCGATAGGCGTCGGGCCGAAGGTCAGCGGATAACGTTCAAACTTTGCGAGAAGCGACATCATATTAGTCTCCTCCGTGGTCGTTTTCTATGGGCTCATTATGTGCGAACTCATGCGAAAGGTGCTCTCGAACTTGCTTATGAAATTTGCACACATCCCATACAGTTGCAGTATGATTGGCCTGTTCGTCCACTTGAGCGCCTAAAAATGGAAGAATCTTCCACCGAAGCTCTCGACCGCATCGATCTCAAGATCCTGCGCGCCCTTCAGGCCGAGGGACGGCTGACCAATGCCGATCTGGCGGCCCGGGTGAATGTCAGCGCAGCCACCTGCCATCGGCGCACACAACGCCTGTTCGATGAAGGCTACATCACCGGAGTCAGGGCGGAGATCGCGCCCGTTGCAGTCGGACTTGGCGCTCTGGTCATGGTCGGCGTCGTGCTCGACCGTTCAACGCCTGACAGCTTCGCTGCCTTCGAGGCGGCCGTGAACGAACTTAAGGAAGTGCTGGATTGCAATCTCGTGGCGGGCGACTTCGACTATCTGTTGAAGATAAGAGTTCGCGACATGGCGGATTTCAACAAGCTGCACGGGCAAAAGCTGATCGCGTTACCCGGCGTTCGGCAAACCCGGACTTTCTTCGTCATGAAGGAGGTCAAAGAGAACGCGCGGCTGCCGTTTTGACAGACCGCTTGTCCCCTGTTCAGATGTGGCTGACGGTCAGCCTTGCCCCTTGTTCTGCGCCGCCTTGCGGTCGTTGCGAGCGGCGACAAAGAACAAAATAACGCCGAGACCGAGCAACCCGCCCATCGCCATTCCCATCGTCTGGCCGACGACCTGCTGGAAATCGGCATGGACGCGATCGGGATTGGCCATGCCGTAGCCGGCAAGATACCACCAGAGGCCTGCCAATGCGGCCTCGATGATGAACATCACCAAGATCAGTCGTGCCTTCTTGCTCATGCGTTGTTCGCCCCTGACCAGAGATATCTTGCCTTAGGGCCTGGAGATCGCCAAGTCGATCGAATCTGCATCGAAATGGTGTCGATTTGCGAGCGAAGGCGGCCGGCAACGCAGCACGCGCTCGGCCTCCCCTTGCATGCCGCCAATCCGTCTGCTAGATACTGAACCACATGGTTCAGTATCATCGCCCCCATCTCGATACTTCGTTCGCCGCGCTCTCGGACACCACCCGACGCGGCGTTCTGGAGCAGCTCGGACGTTCCGATGCTTCGATCACGGAGCTCGCCGAGAAGTTCCACATGACCCTCACGGGCATGAAGAAGCATGTCGGCGTCTTGGAGCAGGCGGGGCTCGTCACCACGGAAAAGGTCGGGCGCGTTCGGACCTGCAAGCTCGGCCTGCGCCGACTGGAGGAAGAGGCGGCATGGATCGAGAGGTATCGCCAGGTCTGGGACGCACGCTTCGACGAGTTGGACAAGGTTGTCGAGGAATTGAAACAGAAGGAGAAAGCCGATGGACGCCAGAAGAGAGAGTGAGCCCATGAACAACCGCACGACGGTCGAACGGAAGTCCGAGCGAGAGCTGGTCGTTACGCGAACCGTCAACGGCCCGGCGCGCATCGTGTTCGAGGCGTGGACCAAGCCCGAGCTGTTCATGCGGTGGTGGGCGCCGAAGTCGATGGGCATGTTCCTGCGTTCCTGCGAGATGGATGCTCGTACCGGTGGCACGTACCGTCTGGTGTTCGGCCACGATGCCTCAAACTCTGACGAGTTCTTCGGCAGGTATGTCGAAGTGATACCGCACTCGCGCATCGTCTGGACCAATGACGAAGGTGGTGACGTTGGACCCGTCACCACGGTGACCTTCGAGGAAAAGGGTGGCAAGACGCTGCTGGTCCTGCACGAACTCTATCCCTCGAAGGAAGCTCTCGACGCTGCCGGGACCGGGGCGGCGGATGCGATGGGCGAGCAGTTCGAGCAACTGGATGAACTTCTCGTCGCCCTGGGCGCGGGCGGGGGAGGGTCATGAAGTCGTCCACGCATGGAGCAGCGTTGACCGGTCGCTGATCGGACGGCGACAGCAAACATCCCAAGCTTGTGGATGGAGGTCCCCGTCGAGCTGGCCTCGGCTTACTCGTGCCGCAGCGCGTCGATCGGATCGAGCCTGGCGCCGCGCAGTGCCGGGAAGAAGCCGAACACCATGCCGATCAGCGCGGAAAAACCGACGGCGAGCAGGATGACCGCCGGGCTTGGCGCGAACGGGATGGTCAGCGTTACCGAGGCGAGACCCGCCAGCGCCAGGCCGATCAGGATGCCGATGATGCCGCCGAGTAGGGACAGAACCGTCGCTTCGACCAGGAACTGGATGAGTATGTGTTTCTCGTGCGCGCCGATGGCCAGCCTGATGCCGATCTCGCGGGTGCGCTCGGTCACCGAGACCAGCATGATGTTCATGATACCGATGCCGCCGACCAGCAGGCTGACGCCGGCCACAGCACCCAGCATGCCGGTCATGGTGGTGGTGGCGCTGGCCATTGCGTCGGCGATCTGGGTCATGTCGCGGATCGAGAAATCGTCCTCGCGGTCGGGCGTGATGCGGCGCGTGTCGCGCAAAATATCCTCGACGCGGGTCTGCAATTCGCTGGTCGGCGTCGTGTCGTCGGCGGCGACGTAGATGTTGTCGATGTCGCGATTGCCGGCGATGCGGCGCTGGTAGGCGGCAAGCGGCATCAGCACGACATTGTCCTGGTCCTGGCCGAAGCCGGTATAGCCCTTCGGCTCGAGCAGGCCGATGATCTTGCAGGAGGTGCGGTTGACGCGGATGATCTCGCCTTCGGGATCGCCGGCGCCGAAGAATTGCTGGCGCACCGTCTCGCCGATCAGGCACACGCCGGTGCCCGAGCGTGTCTCGGAATCGCTGAACGGCCGTCCCGAAACCAGCTTCCAGTCGCGGGCGTCGAGATAGGCGCTGTCGGTGCCCGTGACGCCCGAGGTCAGGCTCTCAGTGCCGAAGATGACGCGGACCTGCTTTTGCGAGGCCGGCGAAATGGCGCGGGCGCCGGTGAGATGCGCGACTAGCGCGGCAAGGTCCTTTTCGGCCAGCGGCCGGACGATCTGGTCGAGCCCACCGGGTCCGCCGGGGCCTGCGGGTCTCCCGGAGCGGACGACTAGGAGATTGCTGCCGAGCTTGGAGATGTCGGCCTTGACCTTTTCGGTGGTGCCAGAGCCGATGGTCAGCATGGCGATGACGGCGGCGACGCCGATGACGATGCCGAGCAACGTCAGGAACGAGCGCAGCACGTTGCGGCGAATGGAGATCAGCGAGAGGCGGACAGTTTCCCAGAGCATGGTTACGCCACCTCAAATTTCATCGTGTCAGAGGCGACATGGCCGTCGAGGAAGCGGATCGTGCGCTCGGCATAGCCGGCGACATCGGCCTCGTGCGTGACCATGGCGATGGTCAGGCCAAGCTCGGTGTTGAGGCGCGTCAACAGTTCCATGATCTCGTGCGTGCGGGCGGTGTCGAGATTGCCGGTCGGCTCGTCGGCGACGAGCAGCGTCGGCCTGGTGACGATGGCGCGGGCGATCGCCACGCGCTGCTGTTGGCCGCCGGAGAGTTCGGCCGGCGTATGGTGCTCGCGGCCGACGAGCCCGACCTGCGCCAGCGCCTGCATGGCGAGATCGCGACGCTCGCGGGCGGCGACACCACGATAGATCAACGGCAGCTCGACATTTTCCGCCGCCGTGGTGCGTGGCAGGAGATTGTAACCCTGGAAGACGAAGCCGACATAGAGATTGCGCAGCAAGGCGCGGCGGTTGCGGTCGAGCCGGCCGGCATCGACGCCCATGAAGGCGTAGGTTCCCGCCGTCGGCGTGTCGAGGCAGCCGATGATGTTCATCGCCGTCGATTTGCCGGAGCCTGATGGACCCATGATGGCGACGAATTCTCCGCGGCGGATGGCGAGGTCGACACCGGCCAGCGCATGCACCCTGGCCTCGCCCTGGCCATAGGTCTTCCAGACCTTGTCGAAGCTGATGAGGGTCGCGCCGGCCGCCACGGCCTTAGCTCCGCTGCTGCGACGCGGTGATGACCAGTGCGCCTTCGCCAAGGCCTGACGTGATCTCGGTCAGTTCGCCGTCGGTGGAACCGATCTTGACGTTGACCGCGCGCGGCCGACCGTTCTCCAGCACATAGAGCGTGCGCGAGCCGTCGGTGGGCGGTGTCGGCTGCTGGCGCTGCCGATTGCCGCCCGGACGGCCCATGCGGCCGGTGAACAGGTCGCTCAGGCTCCATGTGCGGGCGGCCTGCTGCGCCGGGCGATAGCGGAAGGCGGTGGACGGCACGGTGAGCACGCCCTTGGCCTGCCTGGTGACGACCGAGACAGTGGCGGTCATGCCGGGCCGCAACAGAAGCTCGTTGTTGTCGACCTCGAGCCGCGCATTGTAGGTGACGACGCCGTCGGTGGTCACCGAGGCAAAGGAGATGTCGCGGATCTCGGCGTCGAACGGCCGATCGGGGAAGGCATCGACGGTGAAGCGGGCATGCTGGCCGGTCTTGACCGCGCCAATGTCGGCCTCGTCGACCGCCGCCACCAGCTCCATGTTCCTGAGATCGGCGGCGATGATGAACAGCACCGGCGCCTGCAGCGAGGAGGCGACGGTCTGGCCGGGATCGACCGAACGCGTCAGCACGATGCCGTCGATCGGGGCATAGATGGTGCTGTTGGCGAGGTCCGTCTGCTGTGATTTCAGATCGGCATTGGCGATGGCGAGATTGGCCTCAGCGCTATCCAGCGCCGCCTTGGAGCGGTCGCGCGTCGCGGTTGCGGCTTCGAGCGACTGGTCGGTCGCCATGCCGCGCCTGGTCAGCTCGGCCGCGCGGGTGAGCGCGCTTTCGTTCTCCTTCAACGTGACTGTGGCGTCCTCGACATTGGCGCCGGCTGCCTTGGCGGACGCTTGCGCCCGTTCGATCTGCACCTCCAGCTTGGTGGTGTCGAGCGCGGCCAGCACGTCGCCCTTCTTGACCTGCTGGTTCTCGTTGACCGAGACCGAGCGGACGACGCCCGACAGCTGGCTGGAAATATCGACCTGGGTGAGGGGCTGCAACGTGCCTGTGGCCGAGACCGCGACGGTGAGATCGGCAATGGCGGCCGGCACCGTGGTGTAGTCGATCTTGGCGGGGGAGCCGGCATACCATTGGTAGGAGGCGAGGCTTGCGGCGATGACGATCAGCGCCAACAGGCCATAGAGCCAGCCACGGCGACGTGTCTTGCGCCGCCCTGTGTGATCAAGGCCGAGCGCCGTCTCGATGGCGGAATCCGATTCCGTCTTTGGCAGATTGACAATCTGGTCCACGCCGGACCCCTATAATGCGCGATGTCCCTATCAGTGCACAGATCAGGCTTACTGGTTCGAATATCAAATTAAATTTCGCCCATGTTGGGATTTGAGGCAGAAGGCTTTCGACAATGCGGACCCGCAATTACTTGCTCTACGACGTGTTCACCACCGATCGGCTGGCCGGCAATCCGCTGGCCGTCGTGCTCAACAGCAAGGGGCTGGATACCGCCGCCATGCAGGCCATCGCGCGCGAGTTCAACCTGTCCGAATCGGTCTTCGTGTTGCCGCCGGACAATCCCAAGCACCGAAACCGTATCCGCATCTTCACGCCCGATTACGAAATGCCGTTTGCCGGTCATCCGACCGTGGGTTCGGCGATCGCGCTCGCCGAGCTGGCAGGCGAGGGCGGCGCCGGCATCTTTGTGCTGGAAGAGAATATCGGCCCGGTGCGCTGCGCCGTCAGCAAACACGATGGCGCCACCTTTGCCGAATTCGACCTGGCCAAACTGCCGGAACCGCTGGAATTGTCCGCCGATCCGGTGGCGATTGGCGCCGCCCTTGGCCTGGCGCCGCATGAGATCGGCTTCGAGAATCACCGGGTGTCGTTCTGGTCGGCCGGCGTGCCCTATGTGACCATCCCCGTCGCCAATCTGGAAGCGGCGGCGCGGATTAAGCTGGACAACCAGGCGTGGTCGGAACTGGCGCCGCGCAAGAGCGAATGGGCCTTCGCCAGCCCGTATGTCTATTGCCGCGAGACGGTGAACCACGAAAGCGCCTTCCATGTCCGCATGATCGTGCCGGGCACCCCTTCCTACGAAGATCCGGCGACCGGTTCGGCGGCCGCCGCCTTCGCCGGCGCCATCATGCATTTCGACGCCCCGACGGACGGTATTTCGCAGCTGTGGATCGAGCAGGGCCTGGAGATGGGCCGTCCCTCGCGAATCCGCCTCGAACTCACTGTCGAAGGCGGAAAACTGGCCTCGGCGCGCATCGGCGGCCATGCCATCAAGGTGGCGGAGGGCAAGCTGTTCGTCTGACCATCTGCGGCACTTCAGCGATTTGTCGGGAAATGATTCCGGCAGGGCTGGACATGACCGGTATCGGCGGCTATATGCCCGCCAACACCGGTTTTGCCGGTCGAGTGGGTGCGTAGCTCAGTTGGTAGAGCAGCTGACTCTTAATCAGCGGGTCCACAGTTCAATCCTGTGCGCACCCACCAAAGATCTCCCGGATTTGGTGGAAAGACCTTAGAAGAACGGCGACATGAGCCGGTTTTGACTTTGTCGAGACCGCGTATCGCCGAGGTGCCGCATCCTGATGCGACACCTCAGGACTTGTCCGATTACTTCTCCGAAACACCAGCCTCGGCAAAACTTGCCATGCGGGCGTGGCATTCCAGCGCCGAGCGGACGATGTTGACGGCGAGGCAGGCGCCGGAGCCTTCGCCGAGCCGCATGCCGAGGTCGAGCAGCGGCGGCAGTTCGAGCGCTTCGAGCAGGCGGCGGTGGCCTGATTCGGCCGAGACATGGGCGGCGAGCGTGTGGGCGAGACCGGCCGGGTGAAGCTTCGCCAGCGGTGCTGCAGCTGCGGTGCAGACGAAACCGTCGAGCAGCACAGGCACGCCGAGATGGCGGGCGGCCAGCGTGGCGCCGAAGATGGCGGCGAGTTCACGGCCGCCGAGCGCTGCGGCGATGCCGAGCGGGTCTGCCAGGGCGCCTGCGTGGCGCTTGAGGCCGGCTTCGATGGCGGTGACCTTTCGCTTGAGGCCGGCATCGTCGACGCCGGTGCCGCGCCCGGTCCATTTCTCTGCGCCGCCGCCGAACAGAGCAGCCGATATGGCTGCGGCCGGCGTGGTGTTGCCGATGCCCATCTCGCCGAAGCAGACGAGGTCGATGTCTTTCGTCACCGCGTCATAGCCGGCCGAGACGGCGGCGAGGAACGCCTTGTCGTCCATCGCCGGCGTTTGCGTGAAGTCGCCTGTTGGATGGTCGAGGTCGAGCGGAATGACGTCAAGTTCGGCGCCGGCGATGCGGGCGAGCTGGTTGATGGCGGCGCCGCCGCCGGCGAAATTCGCCACCATCTGCACGGTGACCTCAGACGGGAAGGCCGACACGCCTTGCGCGGTGACGCCATGGTTGCCGGCGAAGACGAAGACTTTCACGCGGTCAAGCTTCGGCATGTCGCGGCCCTGCCAGCGGGCGAGCCAGGCGGCGATGGTCTCCAGCCGGCCAAGGCTGCCTTGCGGCTTGGTCAGCGTGTCCTGGCGGCGGGCGACGGCATTGGCTGCGGTTTCGCTGCCGGCGGGCAGGTCAAGGCAAGCGGCGCGCAGGTCTTCGAGCGATTTGAAGGGCATGGGGGCAAAGTCTCCGAAAGAGAGTCAGGACAGGGAAACGGAAGCGACGAGCAGGATTGCGATCTCGGCCAACTGTTGCAGCGCGCCGACCGTATCGCCGGTCTGGCCGTCGATCTGGCTGAGGCAGAGCGCGCGGAAGGCGAAAAACAGTAGGCCGAGCAGGATGAGCGCGAAAACCGCGCCGCCGAGCCCGAGCAAGAGGAGTGGTACCGCGCCGAGCACGGCGCCGGCTATGGCGGTTTCCCGCGAGACGGTGCCGGCGCCGGCTGAGAGGCCATCGGACCGCGCGGGGTGCAGCAGGTGCATGAAGGCGCCGAGCAGGCCGCGCGAGGCCGCGTGTGCGGCCAGGAGGGCGAACAGGGCCTGGTTGGGATCGGCGAATTGCGAAAGCGCGCTCCAGCGGATCAGCAGCGACAGGCCAAGTGCCGATGCGCCATAGGCGCCGATGCGGCTGTCATGCATGATTTCCAGTTTGCGGCCGCGTGACTTGCCGCCGCCAAAGCCGTCGGCGACATCGGAAAGCCCGTCCTCGTGCAGGCAGCCGGTGGTGAGCAAGGTTGCGGTCAGCGCAAGTGCCGTCGCCGGCCCCATGGCGAGGCCAAACCTTTCCGCCGTGGCGTAGACGACCGCGCCGATCAGGCCGACGACGAGGCCGGCGACCGGTGCGGCCCAGATCGCGGCGGCAAGGCTGCGGCCGCGAAAGTCGAAGACGGGCAGCGGCAGCCGGGTGAAGAAGACCAGGCAAAGCGCGATGTCGTCAACGACCTGCCGCGGCGAAAGGTTCATGTTCGGGAGCTTCATTGGCCCCTCGCAATGGCATGGAAGAACGTGCCGCTGACAGGGCCGCGCCGATAGCCGGAGGCGCCGATCGGATTGCCCTGGCCATCGGCGAGGTCGGCCAGCGGCTCGTCATTGCCGGTCGCAATCATCTGCGCATAGTGGAATTCATGGCCGCGGATCAGCGCGCCCTTTGATCCGAGCGGGCAGTCGGCGCGCAGCGTAGCCTCCCGATAACCGAGGTTCATCTTGCGCTTGGCAAAACTGGTGGAATGGCCGAGCAGGCCGAGCATTTTGTGCGTCTCGGCAGACGCGTCTTCCAGCGCTTCCCCCAGAACCATGAAGCCGCCGCACTCGCCATGCACCGGCTTCGTCGCGGCAAAGCGTGCCATGCCGGAGCGGAAATTTGCAGCAGCAGCGAGTTTGCCGGCGTGAAGCTCGGGATAGCCGCCGGGCAGCCAGCAGACATCGCAGCTGTTATCGGGTGGTTCGTCGGCGAGCGGCGAGAAGGGGACGATTTCTGCTCCGGCCTGGCGCCAATGCGCGGCGACATGCGGATAGAGGAAGGTGAAGGCGGCGTCTTCGGCCAGAGCGATGCGCTGGCCGGGCGGCGGCAAGGCGTCGCCGAAACTGCCCGGCGCCGGCGTAAAGGGCGCTGCCAGCGCCATGATGGCGTCGAGGTCGAGTGACTTTTCGACCATGTCGGCCAGACGGTCGAGATGCGCCATCAGGTTGTCGTACTCACCGGCCTGGACGAGGCCGAGATGGCGCTCGGGCAGGTTCAGCGAGGGATCGCGCAGGATGGCACCGACGACCGGCAGGCCGAGTGCCTCGATGGCCTCGCTGCACAGTTTGCGGTGGCGTTCGCTGCCGAGGCGGTTGAGCACCACGCCTGCCATGCGCACATTCGGATCGTAGGTGGCAAAACCCTTGGCTACGGCCGCCGCCGTGGTCGACTGGCCCGAGACATCGAGCACCAGCAGCACCGGCAGGCCATAGAGGCGCGCGAGGTCGGCGGCCGAGCCGGTGCGGCCCGGAGCGGCGGGAATGCCGTCGAACAGGCCCATGGCGCTTTCGAGGAAGACGAAGTCGGCATCCTCGGTGGCGTTGCCGGCCAGCGCGTTGAGCAATGCCGGCGACATCGCCCAGCTGTCGAGGTTGACTCCGGACAGGCCGGTGGCGGCGGTGTGGAAACCGGGATCGATATAGTCGGGGCCAGACTTGGCGCCGCGCACCTTCAGGCCGCGCCGGGCGAGCGCGCGCAAAATGCCGATGGTGACGCTGGTCTTGCCCGAACCGGAGCGCGGCGCGCCGATGATGATGGCGCGGGTCATGGTTCGCCCGCCAGTGCCGCGCGCATGGCGACAATGCCACCGACGACGATGAGCGCCGGCGAGGCCAGCCCGGCCGCCGCGGCTTGCTCGGCGATGGTGGCGAGCGTGGCGACGACGATGCGCTCCTGCGGTGTGGTTGCAGCGACGATCACCGCTGCCGGCGTCGACGGCGCCAGCCCGCCCTCGAGCAGGGAGGCTGCGATAACCGGCAGATTGGCCATCCCCATATAGATCACTACCGGCTGACCGGTGTGGGCGATTGCCGCCCAATCGAGGTCGTCATCGGTGCCGGCGGCATGGCCGGTGGCCAGGATCACCGCCTTGTTGATGCCGCGCATGGTGGCCGGAATGCCGGTCGCGGCCAGCGCACTCAGACCCGAGGTGAGACCGGGCAGGACGCGAAACGGGATACTTTCACGCGCCAGCGCCAAAGCTTCTTCGCCGCCGCGGCCGAAAATGTAGGGATCGCCACCCTTCAGCCTGACGACGCGGCGGCCTTCGCGCGCCAGCCGGACCAGCAAAGCGGTGATGTCGTCCTGCTTCATCGACGGTTTTCCGCCGCGCTTGCCGGCATAGAACAGCTCCGCGCCTTCGGCCACGGCGACGACGTCAGGCGAGACCAGTGCGTCGTAGACGAGGGCGTCGCACTGTCCAAGCGCTGCCAGCACTTCCAGCGTCAGGCAGCCGGGATCGCCGGGGCCGGCGCCGGTCAGCCAGACATGGCCAGATTCCAGCTGGCGCGGCTTGAAGTTCAGCCGGGCCAGTGCCTGCTCGACCGTGGCGTTTCCGCCGTTGTTTTTGGCGCTGCCGCTCACAATCCGTCCCGTCCGCGAAAACGCCGCTGATAGTGGGCGTCGTAAAGTGAACTCTCGCCAAAACCTTCCGCCGCCAGCGAACGGCCGACGAAGATGATCGCCGTGCGCTCCATCGGATCGGCGGCGAGCAGAGCTTCGATGGTCGCCAGCGTGCCGGTCAGCACGCGCTCGTCCGGCCAGGAGGCGCGGAAGACCACTGCAACCGGGCAATCGGCGCCATAGAGAGGCGTCAGCTCGGTGACGACGCGGTCGATAGCATGGATGGCCAGATGAATGGCGAGCGTCGCGCCAGTGCGGCCGAAACCGGCCAGCGTTTCACCGGGCGGCATTTTTGAGGCGCGGCCGGAGATGCGGGTCAGCACCAGGCTTTGCGCGACTTCAGGAATGGTCAGTTCGCGGCGCAGTGCGGCGGCGGCAGCAGCGAAGGAGGGCACGCCCGGCGTCAGTGTGTAGGGGATGCCGTGCTTTTCCAGCCGGCGGATCTGCTCAGCAACGGCGCTCCACACCGACAGGTCGCCGGAATGCAGGCGGGCGACATCCTGGCCGGCTTTGTGGGCCGCAACATATTCCGCCTCGATCTCGTCGAGCGACATCGGCGCGGTGTCGATCAGCTTGGTGCCGGGTGCGCAGTGCTGCAGCAATTCAGGCGCGACGATCGAGCCGGCATGCAGGCAGACCGGGCAGCTTGCCAGCAGCCTCGCGCCGCGCAGGGTGATCAGGTCTGCGGCACCGGGACCGGCGCCGATGAAATGGACGGTCATGGCGCATCTCCGCTGATGGCGATGGCGCAGGTGACCGAGCCGAGCACGGTGCGAGGGCCAAGCAGCCTTGCACCGGCGCCGGCGACGGCAAGGGCGGAAGCCTCGGAAACCGATGGCGTGCCGGCTTGCGCCTGCGATAGGTCGGAACGGCTGAGTGTGCCCGATGAGGCCACCTTGAGCGCCTCGTCTTCGACAACGATAACCGGAAGGTCGAGCTCGCGGCCTGCGGCAAAGATTGCGTCTTCGTCGCGCTTGAGAGTGGCGGTGGCCAGCGCCGAAAGCGCCGTCATCGTCAGCCCATGCACTTCGAGCGCGGTTTCAATCGCCGCAAGCACGTCTTCAACGCTGACACCCTTCCGGCTGCCGATGCCCGCGACCATCATGGTTTCACCCAGCTCCATTGGGTGACCGGCATCGCCGGCCGCCAGGCCTGCATCGAGCCGACCGGCGTCACGCGCGAGACCGCGATGCGGGTGAGATCGCCGCCGAGCGACGCATGGCGGGCAAGCAGCAAGGTTTCCATTTCCAGCGTCACAGCATTGGCGACGAGGCGGCCGCCGGCGCGCAGCGCCTTGATGGCGGCGTTCAGCACGCCTGAATCACTGCCGCCGCCACCGATGAAGATCGCGTCGGGCGTTGGCAAGCCGGCAAGAGCCTTCGGTGCGCTGCCTTCCACCACGACAAGGCCGGGAACGCCTGAGGTGGTGGCGTTGCGGCCAATACGGGCGGCGCGGGTCGGGTCGGCCTCGATGGCAACCGCGCGCATCGAGGGATGAGCCAGCATCCATTCGATGCCGATCGATCCGGAGCCGGCGCCGATGTCCCACAGCAATTCGCCGCGCCGGGGGGCCAGCGCCGACAGCGTGATGGCGCGCACTTCGCGCTTGGTGATCTGGCCATCATGCTCGAACAGATGATCGGCAAGGCCCGATGTCAGCGGAAGGATTCGTGCTTGCGGACTTGATTCAATTTCGATGGCCAGAACGTTGAGCGGATTGATGTTTGTGAGGTCGAAGGCGTCGGCGCGGCTCGAACGCAACTTCTCATTTGGGCCGCCCAAAGCCTCCAGAACCGTCAGCTGCGAGGCGCCGAAGTCGAGTTCGGCCAGCAGGCGGGCGATCGCCGCCGGCGCCTCGGCGTCGGAGGTCAGGGCGAGAATACGGGCGCAAGGCTGCAGCAACGGCCTGATCAGGTCGAGCGGGCGGCCGTGCAGCGAGACGGTCTCGATGTCCTGCAGCGCCCAGCCGAGGCGGGAAGCGGCCAGCGAAATCGCCGATGGCGCCGGGATGACGTGCATGTCCTGCGCCTTCACCTTGCGGGCGAGGGTGACGCCGACACCGTGGAAGAACGGATCGCCGGAGGCGAGCACGCAGACCTTTTTGCCCGCAAGCGCCAGCACGTCGTGCATTTCGGCATCGAAAGGGATGGGCCAAGGCCGTGCCTCGCCTTTGGCGAAGGATGCGACCAAAGCGAGGTGGCGCTTGCCGCCGAAGATCACTTCGGCCCTGGCAATGCGCCGCTTGGCCTCGTCGCCGAGACCCGCTAAACCGTCCTCGCCGATGCCGACGACAGTGAGCCAGGCGGGGCGCGAATGACCTTCAGCAGGCATGATGACCCACCGCATTCTGATCCTTGGCGGAACCACCGAAGCCCGGCAATTGGCGGGAAAACTGGCTGCGCGCGATGATCTGTCGATCACGCTGTCGCTGGCCGGCCGCACCGAAAATCCTGTCGCGCAAAATGTGCCGACAAGGGTCGGCGGCTTTGGTGGCGCTGGCGGGTTGGCGGCTTACCTCAACGACATGCGCATCGACCTGCTGATCGACGCCACGCATCCCTATGCGGCCCAGATTTCGGCTAACGCCGCCGAGGCGGCGCGCCAGACGGGCACGCCGATCGTTGCGCTCAGACGCCCTGGCTGGGAGCAGGTCGAAGGCGACCGCTGGATCTCGGTCGACAGCTTCTTCGGCGCGGCCAAGATACTCGGGATTGTGCCGCTTCGCGTCTTCCTTTCGCTCGGCCGGCAAGAGGTCGCCGCCTTCGAGGCGGCACCGCAGCATCATTACTTGATCCGCAGCGTCGATCCAGTCGAGCCGAAGCTGGCGGTGCCCGACGCCAGATATCTGCTGGCGCGCGGGCCGTTTCGGGAGGCCGATGAGCGCGCGCTGCTCGAAAGCCATCGCATCGATGTCGTCGTCTCCAAGAACAGCGGCGGCGCGGCGACCTACGGCAAGATCGCCGCGGCGCGCGCGCTGGGCATCGACGTGGTGATGGTCCGCCGACCGGCCTTGCCGGACGTTCCCTCCGCCGAATCCGTCGAAGCGCTTGCCGCGATGGTCGATCATTTTCTTGGGCCCGCTGCCGACCGCGGCGTGTAGACCAGCGCCGGCCTGTCGCCGCGCTTGATGATCCTGGTTTCCGGCGAGCCGATGATGATGCAGGTCGCCATGTCGGCCTTTTCAGCCTCGACATCGGCCAGCAGATAGACCTCGATGCGCTCGTCCGGGCGGCCTGCGGCACGGCCGAAGATCACCGGCGTGGTGCCCGGCAGGATCGCGGTGAGGCATTCGAACGCGCGGCCAAGCTGCCAGGGGCGCGCCTTGCTGATCGGGTTGTAGAGCGCGATGACGAAGCCGGCGCCGGCTGCCGCCAGCAGGCGCAGTTCGATCAGCTCCCAGGGCTTCAAATTGTCGGACAGCGAGATGGCGCAGAAATCATGGCCGAGCGGCGCGCCGATGCGGGCGGCGACGGCGAGCATGGCGGTGATGCCCGGCACGACAGCGACATCGACGGCGCGCCATTCGGCCGGACCAGCCTCGATCGCCTCGCAGACGGCAGCTGCCATGGCGAAGACGCCGGGATCGCCGCCCGAGACAACGGCGACGTCGTGGCCTTGCGCAGCTTTTGTCAGCGCATCCTTCGACCGTGCAAGCTCCTCGCGATTGTCGGAGGCGACGCGGGTCTGGTCCGGGCGCAGCTCAAGGCGGTCGAGATAGGGCTTGTAGCCATAGAAGAATTTTGCTTGCGCGACAGCGCGGCTGGCTTCCGGCGTGACCTGGTCGGCATTGCCGGGTCCCAGGCCTATCACGGTGACGCGGCCGCTCATGCCTCGCCCCCCGATACCGGCGGGCGGCCGGACCAACCGGCCACCAGCACAATGGCGAAATAGGGCGCCTTGTCGTCCGGCTTGTCGGCAAGCCGCATCGAGACGCTGCCCGGCATGGTGCCGCGCTCGACATAGACCGCGCGCGACAATTTGCTGGTCGCTTCCAGGGCCCGCCTGATCTTGGGCAGGTTGCGGCCGACCTTCATGATGACGGCGGCATCGGTATCGGCGAGGCGGCGCGTTAGTTCGAACTCGCTCATCGTGCCCGGCAGCACGGTCAGCACGTCGTCGCCCTGGACGATCGGCAGGCCGGTTGCCGACCAGCAGCCCGACATGGCGGTAACGCCGGGAATGACCTCTGTGGGGAAACGGTGCGCCAGCCGGACATGCAAATGCATGTAGGAGCCGTAGAACAGCGGATCGCCTTCCGAGAGGACCGCGACCATCCGGCCGGCGTCGAGGTGCTCGGCGACCTTTTCGGCTGACTCTTCATAGAAGGCCGTGATCTGCGAGCGGTAGTCGTCGTGGTCCTTGTCGATTTCGGTGGTGACGGGATAGAGCAACGGCAGTTCGGTCATGCCGGGGCGGAACTGCGCTTCGACGATGGCGCGCGCGTTGCTGTTGTTGCCGCGCTTGGCGAAATAGGCGACGACGTCGGCCTCGGCCAAGGCCCGCGCGGCCTTCAGCGTCAGCAGTTCGGGGTCGCCGGGACCAGTGCCGACGCCGACGAGACGTCCCTTGGCCAAACCTTCTTTAACAGCCGCGTTCACAGGCCCGGCCTCGCCAATGCGTTGAGGGCAGCGGCGGTCATGGCGCTGCCGCCCAGCCTGCCGCGCACGATGGCATAGGGCACGCCATAGGAGTTCTCGGCCAGCGCATCCTTCGATTCGGCGGCGCCGACGAAACCGACCGGCATGCCGATGATGGCCGCCGGTTTGGGGCCGCCGTCGCGCAGTTTTTCCAGGAGGTAGAAGAGCGCGGTCGGCGCATTGCCGATGGCGACGACCGAACCGGCCATGCGCTCGCCCCAGAGGTCGATGGCCGCGGCCGAGCGGGTGTTGCCGATCTCCTTGGCGATGTCATGCGTGCGCGGGTCACGCAGCGTGCAGATCACCTCGTTGCCGGCCGGCAGGCGGGCGCGGGTGACTCCATGCGAAACCATCTCGGCGTCGCAGAAGATCGGCGCACCGGCCGAAAGTGCAGCGCGCGCGGCGGCGACGAAGTCGCTGGAGAAAGCGAAGTGTCGCGCGGCTTCTACCTGGCCGCAGGCATGGATCATGCGAATGGCGACATCGGCCTCGGCGTCGGAGAAGCGCGACAGATCGGCCTCGGCGCGAATGATGGCGAAAGAGCGCTCGTAGATCGCGTTGCCGTCATGGATGTAGTCGTAGGCGGCCATGTTCATTCCTGTCGGTAGAGTTCGGCGACACCGGCCGCGCCAAGCCTTGTCAGGCAAGCGGCGGCGGTTTCGCCTGAAAGTCGTGCGCGGCGGATCGCTGCTGCGACGCGGCTGACGCCGCGCGCGGCGTCATAGCCCGGCCTGTAGCCGGCAGGAAGGGCCTTTGCCGTCGCGTTCACGACAAGTCCGGCTCCGTTTTCGCCGCCGACCAGTGTGAGTGCGGCCGGGCCCGGGTGAGCGCAGCCCTTGGCACAGCCGGAAATGTGCAGGGTGAAGTCGAGCACGTCGGCGTTTTCAGCAGCGATCGACTCGGCGATGTCGCGCGTTGCGATGCGGCCAGAGGCGCAGGCGGGTGTGCCGGGGCACGCGGCGATGCGTGTGCGGGGATCGGTGGGGGTGGTCACGAAGCCGAGGGCGGTGGCGGTATCCTGAAGGGGCTGACTGGCGGCGGGTGACTGGCCGAGGAAAAGCAAGGCTCGGCCTGGGGCGAGGCGGATTTCGGTGGTACCGAGGGTCAGCGCGTGCTGGGCGAGGGCGATGAGCTTGTCGGCCGGCATGCTGCCGTAGGGCAGGCTGATGCCGAGGGCGGTGGCGTTGTTGGCGAGGTCAAAGGTTCCGATAGGCCGGAGTTCCTTCGCGCCCCCCTCTGTCCTGCCGGACATCTCCCCCACAAGGGGGGAGATTGAACTCTCATCTCGGCCTTCGCCAATCACCGACGTTGCAATTGGAGCGCCGGCGTCCAAGCTGCCGATCTCCCCACCCGTGGGGGAGATGTCCGGCAGGACAGAGGGGGGCGTGACGGAGTGCCAACCTGCGAGAGAAGCCAACTGCCGTTCCGACAAATCCCTTGTGTGTGCCTCACGGCCCTTCTCGGCAACCATCCTCACGGCAGCCACAGTGATATCGCGCGCTGCATCGTCTCCCACCGTGGCGAGCGGCCTTGCATTCTGCCCGTCACCAGCGACAGACACCCGCCACCGAATTCCCGCATCGGTGCGCACCGCACAAAGCCGCACATCGGCCGTCACCGCATCCATCGTCAGTTGCCCACCGCCGTCGACAACCACCGAAACCTTCGGTCCCAATCTTGCCGTCAGCCCGGCTTCCACGACCGCCATCCTGATCCGCTCAGCCAACGGTCGCGGATCGGCTATCTCGTGCGGATCTAGCCCGGCCAGCGGCCCGGTCTCTACCGGCACGCCGGTGCGTACTGCAATGCCCAGCGCATTCACCTCAGCCGCCAGCAGCGCTGCGCTTTCGGTTGTCAGCCCGCGGATCTGCAAACTGCCACGCGCGGTGACTTCCATGATGCCGTTGCCGTGCCGCAGGGCGGATTCGGCTAACCCGATCAAAAGCTTCGGCGAAAGTCCTCCCGCTACCGGGTTGAGCCGCACCAGCAGCCCATCGCCGGTCTGCATCGGCGCGGAGAGTGCGGGGCAGGCGCCGCGGCGCGAGAAGGCGTTCATGCCGCCACCCCTAACGCCTGGGCCTCGGCAATCAGTGCCGCCAAATCGTCGTCGATGGAATTGCGCAAGGGATGCCAGAGGCCGCGCCGCCGCGCTGATAGAAAGCGCTCGGCAATGACTTTTGCGGCGGCAGGGTTCTCGCGCAGGATGAAGGCGCGCACTTCCGCGTCGCCGAGATAGGCGTCATGCACGGCCTCGATCAGCGTGCCCGAAATGGCATGCGTGGTTTCGGCGAAGCCGATGAGACGGTCGACTGTTTCGGCGAATTCGGAAGCGCCGCGCGGGCCGTGGCGCATCTGACCTGATATGAAGCGGGGATTGACCGCGCGAGCACGCACGACGCGGGCCACTGCCTCGCCAACCGAGCGCGGCCTCGGCTTTTGCGGATCGGTGGTGTCGAGTACGATGACGTCGGCATTCCTGCCGAGGGCGGCCAGGGCTGCCGAAAAGCCGCCGATGAAGGCGACGTCGGCGGAGCCTTCGAGGATGTCGCGGCCGGGGTCGTCGCCGGTGTGGACGAGAAGATCAGCCTCGGCGATGCGGGTTTCGAAGGCGCCGGGCGCTGAAACGCCTTCGCCCTCGGCGCCGCCATAGGCATGCGACGTGGCATTGAGATAGGCGCGGCCGATTTCTTCTCGCGCGCCCCAGTCGCCGCTTGCCAAAAGATCCTCGACGCCGGCGCCGTAGGTGCCGGGCGAGGTGCCGAAAATGCGCGGGCTGATCTTGCCATCCGTGCGGGTCCGGGCCGCCAGGGGGTTTTCCGAATCCTCCTCGTCGCGTGTGGCGACGGCGCTGGCGGCGGCATCGATCAGCGCGATCTGGGTCGGGAACATGTCGCGGAACAGGCCCGATATGCGCCAGGTTACATCGACGCGCGGCCGTCCGAGAGCGGCCGGCGGCAGCACCTCAATGCCGGTGATGCGACCGGTCGCCGAATCCCATTGCGGCCGGCAGCCCATCAGCGCCAGGCCTTGCGCGATCTCCTCGCCGCCGGTGCGCAGCGAGGCCGAGCCCCAGAGGTCGATGACCAGCGAGCGCGGCCAGTCGCCATGCGACTGCATGTAGCCGCGCACGACCTCTTCCGCCGCCGCTCTGCCGAGATCGTAGGCTGTCGGGGTCGGCATGGTGCGCGGGTCCGATGCGAACAGGTTGCGGCCGGTGGGCAGCACGTCGGAGCGGCCGCGCGCCGGCGCGCCGGCCGGGCCGGCCCTGACGTGGCGGCCGTCGAGCGCGGCAAGCAGGGCCGACTTCTCGGCTGCAGCACTTTGCCGGCGCATCGCGTCGGGCTCGTCGTCGGGCGCGCGGCCATAGATGTGCAGGCCGTCCTTGATGGCGAAATCTTTGAGGTCGCAGAGCCAGGCGTCGATGCGGCGCAGCGCTTCGTCGGGCGCATCGCTCTTGGCAACGCCGGCCTCCGAGGCAAGTCCGGTCTTTTGCGCCGTCTCGACGATCAGCTTGGCCAGACGGTCGCGGCGGCGGCGGTCGAGCCCGTCGGCCTGGGCATACTCGTCGACCAGCCGCTCGAGCCTGTGCTGGTTTTCGTCCAGCCCGGCGCCGGCCAGCGGCGGCGGCAGATGGCCAAGGGTGACGGCGGCAATGCGCCGCTTGGCCTGTGCGGCCTCGCCGGGATTGGAGACGATGAAGGGATAGATGACGGGCAGTGGGCCGGTGACGATCTCGGGAAAGCAGTTTTCCGAGAGTGCAACGGTCTTGCCGGGCAGCCATTCCAGCGTGCCATGGGCGCCGACATGGATGAGGGCCTGCACGCCGAGGGATTTTTGCAACCAGAGACCAAAGGCGATCAGCGCATGGCGTGGGGGGAGCGTCGGGTCGTGATAGTCGGCGCGGCGGTCGGCGGAGCGGCCGCGATCGGGGGCGAGGGCTACGGTGATGTTGCCGAAGGTGGCGGCTCGGAAAGGGAAGTGTTTTTCGCCAGCGCGCGGCGAAGGCCGGCGTTCTGTCGCGCCCCCCTCTGTCCTGCCGGACATCTCCCCCGCGAGGGGGGAGATTGGGCCGTCATCGGCGCTTTCGCCAATCTCAAACGTTGCAGGAAGGGAGCCGGCAGCGGAGCTGCCAATCTCCCCCCAAGTGGGGGAGATGTCCGGCAGGACAGAGGGGGGCGCCTCGCGCAAACCTGCCTCTTCCGCCTTGCCCCATGCGGCATCTACCGCAGCAATTGCCGCCGTCGGCAGCTCCTTCGAAAGGGCGAGATACTCCGCAAGCCCCAACTCGTCGCCGCTTCGCTCCAACAAATCGAGCAATTCCCGCGGCGTTTGCGGAATCCCTTCAACCGCATAGCCCTGCTCCTTCAGGTCATGCAGCATCGCCAGCACGCTGGATGGCACGTCGAGCCCGACGGCATAACCGGTGCGGCCGGGGGCGCTTGGATAGTCGGGGATCAGGATGGCGAGCTTGCGCGTCGCGCGTGGCGTCTGTTGGAGCTTGATGAAGGCCGCAACGCGGTTTGCCACCTGCGCCACGCGGTCGGGCTCTGGCCGATTGGCAAAGGAGCGAAAAGCCAGCGCCGGGTCGGTCTCGCTTTCACCCTTGAAGGAAATCGCGCCCGCGAGGATGCGGCCGTCGAGTTCGGGCAGCACGACATGCATGGCGAGGTCGGCGGGCGCCAGGCCGCGCTGGTTCTTGTCCCAGACGTCGCGGCGGGTGGTGGCGACGATGACCTGGAAGACAGGCACGCCGGCGCGGTCGAACAGGGTTTCGACGCCGGGTTCGGCGCCGGAGGCGAAGGCTGTCGCGGTGATGATGGCGGCGGGGTTCAGGGAGGCCAGCGCGGTTTCCACGAAGGCGAGGGATGCCGGGTCTTTCAGGCTGGAGACGAAGATGGGGGCCGGGGTGAGGCCGCGTTGCCGCAGCGCTTCAAAAAGGGCATCGATCGGCGCGACGTCGGCGGCCAGCAGCATCGAGCGGTAGAAGAGGATCGGCACGACCTTTCCCTCTACTTCGAGGGGGAGGGGGACGACGCCATGGCTCAGCTCGTAGTAGCCCGCTTTAGGCACGCTTACCGGCTCTAGGACAGCCGCATCCTGCCCAGCCAACCCTGCCAGCCTGTGCACCAGCGCGGTCATGTTCGCAGGGCCGCCCTCGCGGAAATAGCCAAGCAATGCATCGAGCTCCCCGCGCGGCAGCGTCGAGGATTCGATCAGGCGCAGATCCTCATCGTGGCTCTCGCCCGGCAGCAGCGCCAGTTTGATGCCGCGGGCGCGGGCGGTCGAGGCGAGCTGGTCGCAGCCATAACGCCACCACTCGTAGCCGCCGAGGATGCGAACCAGAATGACCTTGGCGTGGCGGGCAACGCTGTCGACCCACAGGTCGACGGACATCGGATGGCGCAGGTCGCGCAGTGCCGCGAGCCGCATCGATGGCAAGCGTGCCGCGTCGGCCTTCCATGCCGCCGCCAGTCCGGCGAGATCGCTGTCGGTAAAGGACAGCGCAACGACATCCGCCGGCGTCTGCCGGAGATCGACAGGCTCGGCGAGATCGTCGAGCGAGGCGGATGTGGTGGTGAGGATGTGCATCGCGGCTCGTGCCTGAGATCAGCCGGCGAGTATACGCTCGATCGCCGGGCGGTTCAGCCCCTTCAGGCCGATGACGACGAGGCGCGAGCGGCGGTCGTCTTGAGCGGTCCAGGCGCGATCGTAATAGTGATTGACGCGCGGGCCGACGGCCTGCAGCAAAAGCCGCATCGGCTTGCCGCCGACCTCGACGAAGCCTTTGACGCGCAGCACGTTTTCTTCTTCGGCCGCAATGGCGACGCGCTTTGCCAGCTCATCGGGATTGGCGATCGAGGCAATGTCGACGATGAAGGTGTCGAAGTCGTCATGCTCGTGGTCGAAGGCGCCGTCATGATGCGACTTGCGGTTCTCTATGTCTTCCTCGACGGCGAGGCCGAGGCCGAGCAGTACTGAGGGGTCGACCTTGCCATGCGATGTCGGCACGATTTTAACGGCGCGGGCGGAGTGTTCGGTGATGATGGCGTTGGCGCGGGCCGAACCGGCGGCGTCCATCAAATCGCTCTTCGACAGGATGATCAGGTCGGCGCAGGCGATCTGGTCCTCGAACACTTCCTCGACCGGGTCGTCATGGTCCAGCGTCTCGTCCTGAGCGCGCTGCGCCTGCAGGGCGTCCATGTCGTTGGCGACGCGGCCTTCGGCCAGCGCCGGCCCGTCGACCACGGCAATGACGCCGTCGACGGTGACGCGGCTCTTCACGCTCGGCCACTGGAAAGCTTGGACCAGCGGCTTGGGCAGCGCCAGGCCCGAGGTTTCGATCAGGATGTGGTCGACCTTCGGCGTCAATGCGAGGATCTGGTCGAGCGCCGGCACGAAATCGTCGGCGACGGTGCAGCAGATGCAGCCATTGGCCAGTTCGACGATGTTTTCCTCCGGGCAGGTGTCGATGCCGCAGCCTTTGAGGATCTCGCCGTCAATGCCGATGTCGCCAAACTCGTTGACGATGATGGCAATGCGCTTGCCGCCGGCGTTCTCCAGGAGATGGCGGACCAGCGTCGTCTTGCCGGCGCCGAGGAAGCCGGTGACGACGGTGCAGGGAACTCGGGAAACGGAAGCGTTCATGATCAGTCCTTCAGCAGGTCGAGGGGAGGAATGCGGGCGACGAGGCCGCGCTTGAGGCTATCGGGGCGGCCGCGCCACGGGATCAGGCCGTCGGTCGAGGTGGCGAAGAGTTTGGCGCCAGCAACGAGGTCGGCGCCGCTGGTCAAGGTCAGGTCGCCGAAGACATAGCTCCAACAGCCGTCACGCAGGATGGCGGCGCTGAGGCGCCGCTTGCAATTGCCGAGGCATTCGACGGTGTGGATGCGGATATCTTCGCCCGATGCGGCGCGGCGCGTGTCTTGCGCGAGCAGTTCGCCGGCGCGGGGATGGGCGTCGGAGCCGGTCTCGTCGCGGCACGAGGCGCAGACGATGACAGTGACGCCGGCCAAGGCATCACTGTCGCCGGACAAAATATCCGCTGTTTCAGCCGAAAAACTGCTGTCGCGTTCCAAATCAGGCTCCTTGCCCGGAAAACCCGCCAGGCGATCGGATACTTTATGTCCTAGACGGCAGGTCTCCTGGCTCGCGGGTCATCGCCTTGGGTGCCGCCTTCCCGGTGTTACCCAGTGGTTTTCGGCCCAGGCTCTTCGCTTACAGTTGCGGGGACAGCCGCGGATTTGAGATTTTCATCCCGCACCGCATTCCCTCTTGGCTCCTCCCTTTGAAGAGAAGAGACCGTCTGGACCGGATTTAGGCTTGTGTATGCAGGCGTGTCAACGCACGTCTACGACGCGGCGATGTCGGCGAGCGGCTGCCCGAGATCGCCGGCGGGTGTCACTTCGATACGCTCAAGGCCGAGCCAGCCCTGCATCAGCTTCAATTCTTCGAACAGTTCTGCTGCGGTTTCGGCCTGTGCGCCGGGTTCGGCGTAAGTGGCATGGACGCGCAGCACGCTGGCGGGGCGGTCGGCTTTGAGGTCGACGCGGGCGACGATCCTGTCGCCAAGCAGGAACGGCAGCACGTAGTAGCCGTACTGGCGTTTTTCGGCCGGCGTGTAGATCTCGATGCGGTAGCGGAAGTTGAACAGGTTTTCGGTGCGCGTCCGCTCGAAGACGACCGGATCGAAGGGCGCCAGCAAGGCACGTGCCTCGATCCGGCGCGGCAAACGGGCGTCCCTATGGAGATAGGCTGGTTTGTCCCAGCCCTCGACGCGCATGGGCAAAAGTTCGCCGGTCTCGACCAGTTCCTCGAGGCGGCCCTTCATATCGGCGGGGGAAAGGCGGAAGTAGTCGCGCAGGTCGCCTGATGTCGCGATGCCATGGGCGCGGGCGGAAATGCGCAGCAATTCGCGGTGTGCGTCCTCGGCGGCGGGAACGGCCAAGTCGAGGATTGCTTGTGGCAGCACGCGTTCGGGCAGATCATAGAACCGTTCGAAACCGCGCCGCGACGCCGTGGTGATGCGGCCTGCCCAGAACAGCCATTCGAAGGCGTGTTTGGCGTGGCTCCAGCCCCACCAGCCGCCAGAGCCTTTCTGGCCCTCGAGCGCCGAGGCAGCAATCGGACCCCGGTCAACGACCTGGCGATAGATCTCTTCGATATAGGCGGCGTGTTCGCGACCCCATTTGGCCAGGCCCAGATACATCTCGCCGCCGCTCTCGGCTCGCTGCATGCGCCAGCGCATCAGCGGGTATGTCTCGACCGGCAGGAAGGAGGCCTCGTGCGCCCAATACTCGAAGACCGTGCGCTTGCGGGTCATGGCGGCGTTGTCGAGCAAAGCCAGCGGGTAGGGGCCGAGGCGGGAATAGAGCGGCATGTAGTGGGCACGCACCACGGCGCTGACGGAATCGATCTGCAGCAGGCCAATGCGGGAAAGCACGCGGGCGAAGTGGCGGCGGTCGGGTGTGCCGGCGGGGCGGGCATCGTTGAAGCCTTGAGCCGCCAGCGCGATGCGGCGGGCCATGGCGAGCGAGATCTTTTCCTTCATGGGAGACAGGACTCTGATGATTTTCGAGCAAAAGGAGCCGGTGATTCCGCCTCATGCTAACAGGGTTTTGGCGAGATCGATGTCAGGAGAGAAAAGTGGAGTAGAAAGTGAAGGAAATCAAACAGGAGCGGAACGGACCAGTTTCTTCCTAAGTGCCGTCCAGCACCGTGTTTTGAACAAGGTTTGACTTGCTTCGCCGAAAGCGCTGCGCTAACCCTCGCCGCGTTGCAGCATAGGCACTTAAAACGGTTCAGCGGTTAAACTGTCACGCTTCCGCATTAGGGTTCGTTGCTGTAATCAGAGTGGATTGGCCGCCAACGGAAAGCTGCTGCATGACCGCACTTTTGAGTTCGTATCTGCCCATCGTCCTGTTCATCGGCGTGGCGCTGGTCGTAGGCCTGGCGCTGCTTGTGGCGCCGTTCCTGGTGGCCTACCGCAATCCCGATCCGGAAAAGCTTTCCGCCTATGAGTGCGGCTTCAACTCGTTCGACGATGCCCGCATGAAATTCGACATCCGCTTCTACCTGGTGTCGATCCTGTTCATCATCTTCGATCTGGAAGTGGCCTTCCTGTTTCCGTGGGCGGTGTCGTTCTCGAAAATCGGCATGCTCGGTTTCTGGTCGATGATGGTGTTTTTGGCGGTGCTGACCATCGGCTTTGCCTATGAATGGAAAAAAGGAGCTCTGGAATGGGATTGAGCGACAGTTCCGGTACGCTCGTCGCGCCGAAGCCCAAGGGCCTGATTGATCCTAACACCGGCCGGCCGGTGGGGTCTGACGATCCGTTCTTCCTCGAAATCAACAACGAGCTGGCCGACAAGGGCTTTCTGGTCACCTCGACCGAGGCGTTGATCACCTGGGCGCGAAGCGGCTCGCTGATGTTCATGACCTTCGGTCTTGCCTGCTGCGCGGTCGAGATGATCCACACCTCGATGCCGCGCTACGACTCGGAGCGCTTCGGGGTTGCGCCGCGTGCGTCTCCGCGCCAGTCCGACATCATGATCGTCGCGGGAACGCTGACCAACAAGATGGCGCCGGCGCTGCGCAAGGTCTATGACCAGATGCCGGAGCCGCGCTACGTCATCTCGATGGGCTCCTGCGCCAATGGCGGCGGCTATTATCACTATTCCTATTCGGTGGTGCGCGGCTGCGACCGCGTCGTGCCGGTCGACATCTATGTGCCCGGCTGCCCGCCAAGCGCGGAAGCGCTGCTCTACGGCATTCTTCTCCTGCAGAAGAAGATCCGCCGCACCGGCACGATCGAACGGTAGGCCCAATGAGTGCATCCCTGAGCGAACTGTCGACTTATCTGAGTGAAAAGCTGACCGGCCGGATCGGCGAAGCGGTTTTTGCCTATGGCGAACTCACCGTTGCTGTCGAGCCGGGCAATCTGATCGAGGTGGTGACCTTCCTGCGCGACGATGCGCGCTGCCAGTTCATCTCGATCATCGATGTCTGCGGTGCCGACTATCCGTCGCGCGCCAAGCGCTTCGATGTCGTCTATCACCTCTTGTCGCCGAAGCAGAATGTGCGCATCCGCCTGAAAGTTCAGGCCGACGAGGAAACGGTGGTGCCGTCGCTCACCGGCGTGTTTCCCGGCGCCGACTGGTTCGAGCGCGAGACCTACGATCTCTATGGCGTTTTGTTCTCAGGCCATCCCGACCTGCGCCGCATCCTCACCGACTACGGTTTCGAAGGCCATCCGTTGCGCAAGGATTTCCCGCTGACCGGTTTCGTCGAAGTGCGCTACGACGACGAGGCCAAGCGCGTCATCTACGAGCCGGTGGAATTGAAGCAAGAATTCCGCAATTTCGATTTTCTTTCCCCGTGGGAAGGCACCGACTACGTGCTGCCTGGGGATGAAAAAGCCAAGACGAATTGAGGCGCCAGAATGGCTGAAACCTCTGTCCGCAATTTCAACATCAATTTTGGACCGCAGCATCCCGCCGCGCATGGCGTTTTGCGGTTGGTTCTTGAGTTGGACGGCGAAGTCGTCGACCGCGTCGATCCGCATATCGGGCTGTTGCATCGCGGCACCGAAAAGCTGATCGAGCACAAGACCTATCTGCAGGCGGTGCCCTATCTCGACCGGCTCGACTATTGCGCGCCGATGAATCAGGAGCATGCCTTTGCACTCGCCACCGAGCGGCTGCTCGGCATCGAGGTGCCGAAGCGCGGCCAGCTCATCCGGGTCCTCTATTCGGAGATGGGGCGCATCATGTCGCACATCCTGAATGTCACGACGCAGGCGATGGACGTAGGCGCACTAACGCCGCCGCTTTGGGGCTTCGTCGAACGCGAAAAGCTGATGGTGTTTTATGAGCGCGCCTCCGGCTCGCGCATGCACGCGGCCTATTTCCGGCCCGGCGGCGTGCACCAGGACCTGCCGCAGAAGCTTGTCGAGGATATCGGCAAGTGGATCGATCCGTTCCTCAAGTCGATCGATGACCTTGACCAACTGCTGACCCCCAACCGCATCTTCAAGCAGCGCAATGTCGATATCGCCACTGTGTCGCTGGCCGATGCCTGGGCCTGGGGTTTCTCGGGCGTCATGGTGCGCGGCTCGGGCGCTGCCTGGGATCTGCGCAAGTCGCAGCCCTATGAATGTTATTCGGAGATGGATTTCGACATCCCGATCGGCAAGAACGGCGACTGCTACGACCGTTACCTTGTGCGCATGGAAGAGATGCGCCAGTCGGCGAAGATCATGCGCCAGTGCGTCGACCTTTTGCTCGGCAAGGAACTCACCGGCCCGGTGTCGAACCTCGACGGCAAGGTTGTGCCGCCGAAGCGCCAGGCGATGAAGCGCTCGATGGAAGCGCTGATCCATCACTTCAAGCTCTACACCGAGGGCTACCGCGTGCCCGCCGGCGAGGTCTATGCGGCCGTCGAGGCGCCGAAAGGCGAATTCGGCGTCTATCTGGTCTCCGACGGCTCCAACAAGCCCTATCGCTGCAAGCTGCGCGCGCCAGGTTTCGCGCATCTGCAAGCCATGGACTTTTTGTGCCGCGGCCACATGCTGGCCGACGTCACGGCCATCCTCGGCTCCCTCGACATCGTGTTTGGTGAGGTCGATCGCTAAATGTCAGTCCGCCGTCTCGCAGAAGCCAGCGTCCAGCCAGCCTCCTTCGCCTTCAACCGGGCGAATGCGGCAGCGGCCAAGCAATGGATCAAGAAATATCCGAAGGGCCGCGAACAGTCGGCGATCATCCCGCTGCTGATGATAGCGCAGGAGCAGGAAGGCTGGGTTACCAAGGCGGCGATCGAGACCATCTCCGACATGCTCGGCATGCCCTATATCCGAGGGCTCGAAGTCGCGACTTTCTACACGCAGTACCAGCTGAACCCGGTCGGCACGCGCGCCCATATCCAGGTCTGCGGCACCACGCCTTGCATGCTGCGCGGCTCGGAAGCGCTGATGGATGTGTGCCGGTCGAAAATCCATCACGACCAGTTCCACACCAACGACAAGGGTACGCTGTCGTGGGAAGAGGTCGAGTGCCTCGGCGCCTGCGTCAACGCACCGATGGTGATGATCTTCAAGGATACGTTTGAAGACCTGACGCCGGAACGTCTTGCCGAAATCATCGACCTGTACGGCGCCGGCAAGGGCGCTTCGGTGACGCCGGGACCGCAGAACGGCCGCACCACGTCGGAGCCGATTACCGGTCTGACGACGCTGAAGAGCGAAAAGGCAATCCTCAAGACGACCCGCGACAAGGAAGACAGGGCAGCCGCGAAGGCAGCCCAGGATGCGGCGTCGGCTGCTGCACCGGCAGCCCCGGCGCCTGCTGCACCCGTGGCACCGTCGAATGCCGGCAAGCCGAAGACCGATGCCCCTGAAACGAGCCCGGCGCTGAAATCGCCTTCGGCAACGAAGGTTGCCCCGGCTGTGGAAAAGGCGGCGAGCGTTTCGGCCCCGCTGCATTCGGCCGCCAACGCCAATAAGGCAGCACCCGAGGTCGAAAAGGTCACTAAGCAGCGCAATGGTCCGAAGGCCAAGGCCGAGCCGGCTGCCGCCTTCAAGGCGCCGGAGGCCAAGGCTGCACCGGCGAAAGCTGGCGCCAGCGCCAAGCCGGCAAAGCCGTCGCTCGAGGACAAGAACCGCCCGGCCGGAATCGAAAAGCCGGCGCTGGTCGACGATCTCAAGCTGATCTCCGGTGTCGGGCCGAAGATCGAGGGTATCCTGCATACGCTCGGCATCTTCACTTTCGCGCAGGTCGCTTCCTGGAAGAAGGGCGAGCGCGAGTGGATGGACGGCTATCTCGCCTTCCACGGCCGCATCGAGCGCGACGACTGGGTCAAGCAGGCCAAGGCGCTCGCCAAGGGCGGCGTCGCCGAATACATCCGCGTCTTCGGCAAGAAGCCGGTCTGAGGGACGAACAATGCTTCAGGACAGAGACCGTATCTTCAACAACATCTACGGCCGGTTCGACAAGTCGCTGGCCGGCGCGATTTCGCGCGGCGCCTGGGACAACACGCCCGGCATCATCGCCAAAGGGCGCGAGTGGATCGTCAACGAGATGAAGGCCTCGGGCTTGCGCGGCCGCGGCGGCGCCGGCTTTCCGACCGGGTTGAAATGGTCGTTCATGCCCAAGCAGAGCGACGGCCGGCCGAGCTATCTCGTCGTCAATGCCGACGAATCCGAGCCCGGCACCTGCAAAGACCGCGATATCCTGCGCCACGACCCGCACACGCTGGTCGAGGGCTGCCTGATCGCCGGCTTCGCCATGGGTGCGATCGCCGCCTACATCTATGTGCGCGGCGAGTTCATCCGCGAGCGCGAGGCGCTGCAGCGCGCCATCGACGAGGCCTATGCGGCGAAGCTGATCGGCAAGAACAACACGTCCGGCTATGACTTTGATATCTATATGCATCACGGCGCCGGAGCCTATATTTGCGGCGAGGAAACGGCGCTGCTCGAAAGCCTCGAAGGCAAGAAGGGCCAGCCACGGCTGAAGCCGCCATTCCCGGCCAATGTCGGCCTCTATGGCTGCCCGACGACGGTCAACAATGTCGAATCGATCGCTGTCGCGCCGACCATTCTGCGCCGCGGCGCGTCGTGGTTCTCGTCCTTTGGCCGGCCCAACAATGTCGGCACCAAGCTGTTTTGCATCTCCGGCCACGTCAACAATCCGTGCACCGTCGAAGAGGCGATGTCGATCCCGTTCCGCGAGCTGATCGAGACGCATTGCGGCGGCATCCGTGGCGGCTGGGACAATCTTTTGGCGGTCATTCCGGGCGGCGCTTCTGTGCCGCTGGTGCCGGCAGAGCAGATCATCGACGCGCCGATGGATTTCGATGCGCTGCGCGATCTGAAGTCGGGCCTCGGCACGGCGGCAGTCATCGTCATGGACAAGTCGACGGACATCGTGAAGGCGATCGCGCGGCTTTCCTACTTCTACAAGCACGAAAGCTGTGGCCAGTGCACGCCGTGCCGCGAAGGCACCGGCTGGATGTGGCGGGTGATGGAGCGGCTGGTGCGCGGCGAGGCGCAAAAGCGCGAGATCGACATGCTGCTCGACGTCACCAAGCAGGTCGAAGGCCACACGATCTGCGCGCTGGGCGACGCGGCGGCATGGCCGATCCAGGGCCTGATGCGGCATTTCCGCGGCGAGGTGGAGCGGCGCATCGACGAGTTTTCACGCAACGCACATCGGGCCGAACCGGTGATGGTGGCGGCGGAGTAGTCGAAGAAGTTGCAATGCGGGCCAAAGCCCGAAACTGACATACCGGGGGCGGGGCATACGAAGAAACGACCAGGAGATACCGATGGCGCCGTATTCGATACCCTACCCGTTGATGCCCGACATGGACCAGTTCGAGAAGATGAACCAGGATTTGACCAGGATGATGCCGAAGGAGATGGCCAGCGCCGTCAACCTTTTGGCGCATCCTGTCGCGGGTGCCGCCGCAATGTCGGCGCTCGGCATCGGGCTGGCCAACCATGCCTTTGGCGTATGGATGGGCGCGCTTTCAGGTGCTGCCGAGGCCTCGCAGCGGCTTTTCCAGCCGATCGTCGATGATTTCGAGGCAAGAAGTGAACACTTTTCGGAAGCCACGACGAGCTCTTCCACCAAGGCGCGCGCGGCGACCAAGACCTTGATTGCCGAGGCGCAGACCTTCGCCCAGGATGTGACCGATATTGCTGCCCGCACCGTGAGCGAGGCGCCGGTAGCACCCGATACGAGCGCTGTTGTCGGCAATGCTGCGAACGGGCTGCTGCCTGAGGATTTCAGGCAGCCCAAGGCTATGGACCGGCCGGCCAAGCCGTCGGATCTCAAGGCGATAACGGGCGTCGGACCGAAACTGGAAAAGGTCCTGAACGGCCTCGGCATCTGGACATTTTCCCAGGTCGCCGCCTGGACGCCGGAAGAGATCGCCTGGGTCGAGGATTATTTGTCGCTCAACGGCCGCATCGGCCGCGATGAGTGGGCCCGTCAGGCGGCGGCACTTGTGCTGGCCGCCAAGGCCAAGAAGTAAGGGGCGGGGCAAATTGAAGATAGAAAACGCTGAGATCGCCGGCATGATGATCAATGGCATCGGGTTGAGCGATCTTTTTCAGGCATATGAGACGGCGAAAACCGCCGGGGGCAATTGATGGCAAAGCTCAAGGTCGACGGGAAAGAGATCACTGTACCCGACCACTATACGCTGCTGCAGGCGGCCGAGGACGCTGGCGCGGAAGTGCCGCGCTTCTGCTTCCATGAGCGGCTGTCGATCGCCGGCAATTGCCGCATGTGCCTGATCGAGGTGAAGGGCGGGCCGCCCAAGCCGCAGGCTTCCTGCGCCATGGGCGTGCGCGATTTGCGCCCCGGTCCGAACGGCGAGGCACCGGAAATCTTCACCAACACGCCGATGGTCAAGAAGGCCCGCGAAGGCGTCATGGAATTCCTTTTGATCAACCATCCGCTCGATTGCCCGATCTGCGACCAGGGTGGCGAGTGCGACCTGCAGGACCAGGCGATGGCCTTCGGCGTCGATTCCTCGCGCTACAAAGAGAACAAGCGGGCGGTCGAGGACAAATATATCGGGCCGCTGGTCAAGACGGTGATGAACCGCTGCATCCACTGCACGCGCTGCGTCCGCTTCACCACCGAGGTTGCCGGCATTTCCGAGCTCGGCCTGATCGGCCGCGGCGAGGATGCCGAAATCACCACCTATCTCGAAAGCGCGATGACCTCGGAACTGCAGGGCAATGTCATCGACCTTTGCCCGGTCGGCGCGCTGACCTCGAAGCCCTTTGCCTTCCAGGCACGGCCGTGGGAGCTGACCAAGACCGAATCCATCGACGTGATGGACGCCGTCGGCTCGGCGATCCGCGTCGATTCGAGAGGCCGCGAAGTGATGCGCATCCTGCCGCGCGTCAACGAGGCGGTGAACGAGGAGTGGATTTCCGACAAGACCCGCTTCATCTGGGACGGTTTGCGCACGCAGCGTCTCGACCGCCCCTATGTGCGCAAGGACGGCAAGCTCGTTCCGGCGAACTGGGCCGAGGCATTTGCGGCGATCAAAAACGCGGTGTCGAAGGCGGCGCCCGAGAAGATCGGCGCCATATCAGGCGATCTTGCCGCTGTTGAAGAAATCTATGCGCTGAAGCAGCTTATGGCCGCGCTCGGCTCGAAGAACACCGATTGCCGTCAGGACGGAGCAGCACTCGATCCGTCGCTCGGCCGCGCCAGCTACATCTTCAACCCGACCATCGAAGGCATCGAGCAGGCCGACGCGGTGCTGATCATCGGCGCCAATCCGCGCTTCGAGGCGTCCGTGCTCAACACCCGCATCCGCAAGCGTTGGCGCATCGGCAATCTGCCGGTCGGCGTCATCGGCGAGATCGGCGACACCCGCTACGATTACGAACAGCTGGGTGCCGGACCGGAATCGCTTAAGGATTTGGCTGACGGCAATGGCAAGTTCTTCCAGGTGCTGAAGAAGGCGACGCATCCGCTGATCATCGTCGGCCAGGGCGCGCTGGCGCGCTCGGATGGCGCGGCCGTGCTTGGCCAGGCGGCCAGGCTCGCTGCCGCCGTCAACGCTGCTCGTGCCGACTGGAACGGCTTTGCCGTGCTGCACAATGCGGCCGGACGCGTCGGCGGCCTCGATCTCGGCTTCGTCCCGGGCGAGGGCGGCAAGAATGTCGCCGGCATGCTGGGCGAGATGGACGTGCTGTTCCTGCTCGGCGCCGACGAGATCGACATGGCCAAGACCGGCGGCGCTTTCGTCGTCTATGTCGGCACGCATGGCGATCAGGGCGCGCACCGCGCCAACGTCATCCTGCCGGGTGCTGCCTACACCGAGAAGTCGGGCACCTATGTCAACACCGAGGGACGCGTGCAGCAGACCAACCGCGCCGGCTTCGCGCCGGGCGATGCGCGCGAGGACTGGGCTATCCTCAGGGCACTGTCGGATGTGCTGGGCAAGAAGCTGCCGTTCGATTCGCTGCCGCAATTGCGCGCCAAGCTCTATGGCGACCACCCGCATCTCGCCCGCATCGACCAGGTCGCGGCCGGAAACGCTGACGACATCGCCAAAGTGGCGAAGCTCGGCGGGCGGCTGAACAAGGGTACGTTCACCTCGCCGGTCAAGGATTTCTACCTGACCAACCCGATCGCGCGGGCCTCGGCCGTGATGGCGGAATGCTCGGCGCTGGCGAAAAACGGCTTCAGGCAGGCGGCGGAATAGACATGGACACCTTCTTCTCCATCTACGTGCTGCCGGCGCTGATCATCCTGCTGAAGTCGGTCGTGCTGATCGTCGTGCTTTTGATCTTCGTCGCCTACATCCTCTACGCCGACCGCAAGATCTGGGCGGCGGTGCAGTTGCGCCGCGGACCGAACGTGGTCGGCCCGTGGGGCACGCTGCAGGCTTTCGCCGACCTGTTGAAATTCGTCTTCAAGGAGCCGGTTATACCGTCCGGCGCCAACAAGGGCGTCTTCCTGCTGGCGCCATTGGTTTCCGCTGTGCTGGCGATCTCGGCCTGGGCGGTCATCCCGGTTAATGATGGCTGGGCCATCGCCAACGTCAATGTCGGCATCCTCTATGTCTTCGCCATCTCCTCGCTCGAGGTCTATGGCGTGATCATGGGCGGCTGGGCGTCCAATTCGAAGTATCCGTTCCTCGGCGCGTTGCGCTCGGCGGCGCAGATGGTGTCCTACGAAGTCTCGATCGGTTTCGTCATCGTCACCGTGCTGCTTACCGCAGGCTCGCTCAACCTCACCGATATCGTGCTGTCGCAGCATGACGGGCTTGGCACGCGGCTTGGCCTGCCCAACACGTTCCTCGACTGGAACTGGCTAGCGCTGTTCCCGATGTTCATCATCTTCTTCATCTCGGCGCTGGCCGAGACGAACCGGCCGCCTTTCGATCTGGTGGAAGCCGAATCGGAACTGGTCGCCGGCCACATGGTCGAATATTCGTCGACGCCGTTCCTGCTGTTTTTCCTCGGCGAATATGTCGCCATCGTGCTGATGTGCGCGCTGGCCACCATTCTCTTCCTCGGCGGCTGGCTGCCGCCCTTCGATTTCGCGCCGTTCACGTGGGTGCCGGGCGTCATCTGGTTCGTGCTGAAGGTCTGCTTTGTGTTCTTCGGCATCTCGATGGTGAAGGCGTTCGTACCGCGCTACCGCTACGACCAGTTGATGCGGCTGGGGTGGAAGGTCTTCCTGCCGATCTCGCTGTTCATGGTGGTCGCCACCGCAGCCTTCCTCAAGATCACGGGGTTTGCGTGATGGGCGATTTGGTAGTCTTGCTGTTAGGCGGCGGTTTTGGAGTCCTAGTGGGGTGGCTTCTGTCGCGCTCTGGGGCCCCACTTGAGCAATACCGGAAAAGGCAAACTAGTTTTTTTGGCGTTCCCCTATCCGTTGAGGAGAAGCAAATGGACGAGCATTTCGTCAAGCGCTTCGTTGTGGCTTACCCGCTCATATTGGGCGTCATGTTCGCGGTCGTTGCGTTGGTGGTGTTTGGGAGCGGCAAATGGGTGCACTAACTCAAGCCGCAAAATCGCTGCTGCTGCAGGATTTCGTCAGCGCCTTCTTCCTGTCGATGCGCCAGTTCTTCGCGCCGAAGGAGACGATCAACTATCCGCACGAGAAGGGGCCGACCAGCCCGCGCTTCCGTGGCGAGCACGCGCTGCGCCGTTATCCCAATGGCGAGGAACGCTGCATCGCCTGCAAATTGTGCGAGGCGATCTGCCCGGCGCAGGCCATCACCATCGAGGCCGGCCCGCGCCGCAATGACGGCACGCGCCGCACCGTGCGCTACGACATCGATATGGTGAAGTGCATCTATTGCGGCTTCTGCCAGGAAGCCTGCCCGGTCGATGCCATCGTCGAGGGGCCGAATTTCGAGTTCGCGACGGAGACGCGCGAGGAGCTCTATTACGACAAGGACAAGCTTTTGGCGAACGGCGACCGGTGGGAGCGCGAACTGGCGCGCAACATCTCGCTGGACTCGCCCTATCGCTGACATTTGACGCATGGACGGGGCGAGGGGCCTCGTCTAAGGAACACGCAACTTGCCGACCGGAGGCGGTCGCAAATATCGAACAGGACGAGCGTCCTGTTTCGGACAGGAACCCGGGGGAACCCATGCTGAGTGGACTAGAGGCGGCCTTTTTCTACCTCTTCGCCTTTGTCGCGGTGGCGTCGGCGTTCATGGTCATTTCGTCGCGCAACCCCGTGCATTCGGTGCTGTTCCTGATCCTGACCTTCTTCAATGCCGCCGGCCTGTTCATGCTGACCGGGGCCGAGTTCCTGGCGATGATCCTGCTCGTCGTCTATGTCGGCGCGGTGATGGTGCTGTTCCTGTTCGTCGTCATGATGCTCGACGTCGACTTCGCTGAGATGAAGGAAGGCGCTTTGCAATATGCGCCGATCGGGGCGCTGGTCGGGCTGATCCTGGCGGCAGAGCTGATCGTCGTGCTCGGCGGCTATACATTTGCGCCGCAGCTGGCGTCGACGGTTTCGAAACCGATTCCCGATCTTGCCACGCGGACAAACACGGCCGCGCTCGGCGACATCCTCTATACCGACTATCTCTACTACTTCCAGATTTCAGGCCTCGTGCTGCTGGTCGCCATGATCGGCGCCATCGTGCTGACGCTGCGCCACAAGCCGGGCGTCAAGCGGCAGTCGATCGCAGCCCAGGTCGGCCGCACGCCGGCGACCGGCATGGAAATCCGCAAGGTCAAGACAGGCGAGGGACTCTGAGATGGTCGTCGGCATCGCACATTATCTGACCGTATCGGCGATCCTGTTCACGCTCGGCGTGTTCGGTATCTTCCTCAACCGCAAGAACATCATCGTCATCCTGATGTCGATCGAGCTGATCCTGCTTGCGGTCAACATCAATTTCGTCGCCTTCTCGGCGGCACTCGGCGATCTCGTCGGGCAGGTGTTCGCGCTGTTCGTGCTGACGGTCGCGGCGGCTGAAGCGGCAATCGGTCTTGCCATTCTCGTCGTCTTCTTCCGCAACCGCGGCTCGATCGCGGTCGAAGACGTGAACATGATGAAGGGTTGACGGGAACCACCATGTATCAGGTCATCGTCTTCCTTCCACTGCTCGGCTTCCTGATCGTCGGCCTGTTCGGCTCGTCGCTCGGCGCCAAGGCGTCGGAATACATCACCTCCGGTTTCCTGGTGATATCTGCCGTGCTGTCGTGGGTCGCCTTCTTCTCCGTCGGCTTCGGCGACGGAGAGGTGTTCACCGTGCCGGTGATGCGCTGGATCCAGTCCGGCGGGCTTGAAGCCTCATGGGCGCTTCGGATCGACACGCTGACAGTGGTCATGCTGGTGGTGGTCAACACGGTGTCGGCGCTGGTCCACATCTATTCGATCGGCTACATGCACCATGACCCGAACCGGCCGCGCTTCTTCGCCTATCTGTCGCTGTTCACCTTCGCCATGCTGATGCTGGTGACGGCCGACAATCTGGTGCAGATGTTCTTCGGCTGGGAAGGCGTCGGTCTCGCCTCCTATCTGCTGATCGGCTTCTGGTACAAGAAGCCGTCGGCCAATGCCGCTGCGATCAAGGCCTTCGTCGTCAACCGCGTCGGCGACTTCGGCTTCGCGCTCGGCATTTTCGGCGTCTTCGTGCTGTTCGGCTCGGTCAATCTCGGCACCATCTTCGCCAATGCGGCGACGTTCATCCCCGCCGAAGGCGCACCGGAAGGGGCCGCCGTGCTGACCTTCCTCGGCTATGCGCTCGACAAGCAGTCGGCGATGACCATCGTCTGCCTGCTGCTGTTCATGGGCGCCATGGGCAAGTCGGCGCAGGTGCCACTGCACACCTGGCTTCCGGACGCCATGGAAGGCCCGACGCCGGTCTCGGCACTCATCCATGCCGCCACCATGGTGACGGCCGGCGTGTTCATGCTGGCGCGGCTGTCGCCGCTGTTTGAGCTGTCGCATTCGGCGCTGACGGTGGTCACCTTCATCGGCGCCTTCACCGCCTTCTTCGCGGCGACGGTCGGCCTCGTCCAGAACGACATCAAGCGCGTCATCGCCTATTCGACCTGTTCGCAGCTCGGCTACATGTTCGTGGCGCTCGGCCTCGGCGCCTATGGCGCGGCGATCTTCCATCTGTTCACGCATGCTTTCTTCAAGGCGCTGCTGTTCCTAGGCTCCGGCTCCGTCATCCATGCCGTCTCCGACGAGCAGGACATGCGCAATATGGGCGGCCTCAAGGCGCTCATTCCGAAGACCTACTGGATGATGGTGATCGGCACGCTGGCGCTGACCGGCGTCGGCATACCGGTGACGGTCATCGGCACCGCCGGCTTCTTCTCCAAGGACGCCATCATCGAGGCTGCCTTTGCCGGGCACAATTCGGTCGCCGGCCTCGCCTTCATTCTGCTGGTCATCGCCGCCTGCTTCACCAGCTTCTATTCCTGGCGTCTGATCTTCATGACCTTCCACGGCGAGCCGCGGGCGAGCCACGAGGTCATGCATCATGTCCATGAATCGCCGCCGGTGATGCTGGTGCCGCTGTTCTTCCTGGCGGCAGGCGCGCTGTTTGCCGGCGTGATCTTCCATGGCGCCTTCATCGGCGAGGGCTATGCCGAGTTCTGGAAGGCGTCGCTGTTCACGCTGCCGGACAACCACATCCTGCACGAAATCCATGAATTGCCGCTGTGGGTGGAACTGGCGCCGTTCGTCGCCATGCTGATCGGCTTTGCGATGGCGTGGAAATTCTACATCCGCTCGCCGGAATTGCCCCGGAGCGTCGCCGCCAACCATCGCCTGCTCTACGCCTTCCTGCTCAACAAATGGTATTTCGACGAGCTCTACGACTTCCTGTTCGTGCGGCCGGCAAAGGCGCTCGGTCACTTCCTGTGGAAGACCGGCGACGGAACGATCATTGATGGCCTTGGTCCCGATGGCGTTTCAGCGCGTGTCGTCGATGTCACCAACCGCGTCGTCAAGCTGCAGACCGGCTACCTCTATCACTATGCCTTCGCCATGCTGATTGGCGTTGCCGCACTCGTCACCTGGATGATGCTCTGATGACCAGCTGGCCAATCCTCTCGCTCGTTACCTTCCTGCCGCTGGTTGGTGTGCTGTTCATCCTGCCGATCAATGACGACAGCCCGAATGCGCGCCGCAACATCCGCGCCATCGCGCTATGGACGACGAGCATCACCTTCCTGGTCTCGCTCTCCATCTGGGCCGGCTTCGACAATTCGCAGGCCGGCTTCCAGTTCGTCGAGAAGTTCGCCTGGCTGGATTCCGGCATCTCCTACCATATGGGCGTCGACGGCATCTCGATGCTGTTCGTCATCCTGACCACCTTCCTGATGCCGCTCTGCATCCTGGCCTCGTGGGAATCGATCGAGAAGCGGGTCAAGGCCTATATGATCGCCTTCCTGCTGCTCGAAACGCTGATGATAGGCGTGTTCTGCGCGCTTGATATCGTGCTGTTCTACGTCTTCTTCGAAGCCGGTCTGATCCCGATGTTCATCATCATCGGCGTCTGGGGCGGTAAAAGGCGCGTCTACGCCTCGTTCAAGTTCTTCCTCTATACGCTGGCCGGCTCGGTGCTGATGCTGCTCGCCATCATGGCGATGTTCTACCAGTCCGGCACCACCGACATCCCGACGCTGCTGACCCACCAATTCCCGGCCAGCATGCAGACCTGGCTGTGGCTGGCCTTCTTCGCCTCCTTCGCGGTGAAGATGCCGATGTGGCCGGTGCACACCTGGCTGCCGGACGCCCACGTGGAGGCGCCGACCGCCGGTTCGGTGATCCTGGCTGCCATCCTGCTGAAAATGGGCGGGTACGGCTTCCTGCGCTTCTCGCTGCCGATGTTCCCGCTCGCGTCGGAAATGTTCGCGCCGCTCGTCTTCACGCTGTCCGTCGTCGCCATCATCTACACCTCGCTTGTGGCGCTGATGCAGGAGGACATGAAGAAGCTGATCGCCTATTCGTCGGTCGCCCATATGGGCTTTGTCACCATGGGCATCTTCGCGATGAACCAGGAAGGCGTGCAGGGCGCGATCTTCCAGATGCTGTCGCACGGCCTCGTCTCCGGCGCGCTGTTCCTGTGCGTCGGCGTCATCTACGACCGCATGCACACGCGCGAGATCGACGCCTATGGCGGGCTGGTCAACAACATGCCGAAATACGCCACCGTGCTGATGGTCTTCACCATGGCCAATGTCGGCCTGCCCGGCACCAGCGGCTTTGTCGGCGAGTTCCTGACCATGCTGGGCGTGTTCCGGGTCAACACCTGGGTGGCGTTCTTCGCGGCCACCGGCGTCGTCCTGTCGGCGGCCTATGCGCTCTGGCTCTACCGCCGGGTGATCTTCGGCGCGCTGACCAAGGAAAGCCTGAAGGGCCTGCTTGACCTGTCGACGCGCGAGAAGGTGATCATCTACCCACTGGTCGTGCTGGTCATCTTCTTCGGCGTCTACCCGGCGCCGGTCTTCGACGCGACGGCCGAATCGGTCAAGACGCTCGTCACCAATGTCACCGCATCCATCGGCTCCGCGCAGACCGCGGCAGCGAATTAACCCAAGGGTTTTGCGAACCATGACGCCAGACCTTCTCTCCAGCCTGTCGCTCTCGACGCCAGAGCTGATCCTCGCCATCGGCGCTTTGGCGCTGTTGATGGTGGGTGCCTATTCGCGCGCCAACACCACCACGACGGTGACCGCTCTTGCCGTCGTCATCCTGGTGGTCGCCTGCGCCTGGATGGTGTTTTCCACCGGGCAGGGCAGTGCCTATGGCAACGCCTTCGTCCAGGACTCCTTCGCCCGCTTCATGAAGGTGCTGTCGCTGGTCGGCTCGGCAGTGACGCTGATCATGTCGATACGCTTCGCCAAGGCGGAGCATTTCGACAAATTCGAGTATCCGGTGCTGATCCTGCTCTCAACGCTCGGCATGATGCTGATGATCTCGGCCAACAGCATGATCGGGCTCTATCTCGGCCTCGAACTGCAATCACTGGCGATCTACGTGCTGGCGGCGATCAACCGCGACAATCTGCGCTCGACCGAGGCCGGCCTGAAGTACTTCGTGCTGGGCGCGCTGTCGTCGGGCATGCTGCTCTACGGCATCAGCCTCGTCTACGGCTACACCGGCAACACCGGCTTCCAGGAGATCGCCACGGCACTTGGCAGCGGCGAGCGCCAGCTTGGCCTCGTCTTCGGCCTGGTCTTCGTGCTGGCCGGCCTTGCCTTCAAGATCTCGGCGGTACCGTTCCACATGTGGACGCCCGACGTCTATGAAGGCGCGCCGACGCCGGTGACGGCTTTCCTGGCGGCAGCGCCGAAAATGGCGGCGATGGCGCTTCTGGTGCGTGTCACCATGGGCGCGTTCAAGCCGATCGCTTCCGACTGGCAGCAGATCATCGTCTTCATCTCGATCGCCTCGATGGCGCTCGGCGCCTTCGCCGCAATCGGCCAGACCAACATCAAGCGGCTGATGGCCTATTCCTCCATCGGCCATATGGGCTATGCGCTGGTCGGCCTTGCCGCCAACAGCCAGGCCGGCGTGCGCGGCGTCGCCATCTACATGCTGATCTACCTGGTGATGACGCTCGGCACCTTCGCCTTCATCCTCGCCATGCGGCGCAAGGAAGGAAATGTCGAACAGATCAGCGATCTTGCCGGCCTGTCTTCGACCAATCCTGTCATGGCGACGATCCTCACCATCCTGATGTTCTCGCTGGCCGGCATTCCGCCGCTCGCCGGCTTCTGGGGGAAGTGGTACGTGTTCCTCGCCGCCATCAACGCCAATCTCTACACGCTGGCGATCATCGGCGTGCTGGCCTCGGTGGTGGGCGCCTATTACTACCTGCGCATCATCAAGATCATGTGGTTCGATGAGCCGGTCGGTGGCTTCGTGCCGATGGCGACGGAACTGCGTGTCGTGCTCGGCGTCTGTGGCGCCTTCGTGCTGTTCTATGTGCTGATCGGCGGGCCGATAGGCACCTATGCCGAAGCCGCCGCCAAGACCTTCTTCTGACGGTGACGTTCAGGCTGGCTCCAACCGCTGAGACGGAAGGGTTCCGGCTCGAGTCCCATGACACGGTCGGCTCAACCAATGCGCTGGCGCTGGAGCATGCGCGGAAAGGCGATCCGGGAAAACTCTGGGTCGTTTCCAAAAAACAGGAAAGCGGGCGGGGCCGGCGCGGCCGGGTCTGGGCGACGCCCGAAGGCAATCTGGCGGCGACGCTGCTGGTCATTACCACCGCCGAACTTCGGCTTGCCGCCACGCTCGGCTTCGTTGCCGGACTGGCGCTGGCCGACGCGCTCGACGCCGTCGTGCCGAACGGCAAGGTGGCCATCGGCCTCGACGGCGCAAGCCAGGGCAAGAACCGCTTCGAGCTGAAATGGCCGAACGACGTGCTGGCCTCCGGCGCCAAGCTTGCCGGCATCCTGCTGGAATCGGCAATCCTCGACGGCGGCCGTTTCGCGGTGGCAGTCGGCATCGGCGTCAATGTGGTGGCTTATCCCGAGGATTTGCCTTATCCGGCAACATCATTGCGCGCGCTGGGCGCCACATGCGATGCGGAAACGCTGTTTCTGGCGCTGTCGGATGCCTGGAGCGACAATGCGCGGCTGTGGAACGACGGGCGCGGATTGTCGGCCGTCAGGCAGCGCTGGCTGGCGCGCGCGGCGGGACTTGGCGGCGAGGTTGCTGTCAGGATTGACGGTAATGTGGTGCGCGGTACCTTCGAGACCATTGACGAGGACTGCCGTTTCGTGATCCGCGACGATAAAGGCTCGGTTCTGACGATCGCCGCCGGCGATGTACATTTCGGCGCGGTTGCGTCCGCCAGGGTTTGACCGGGCAGGAGAGGGAATATCATGGCGAAAGCTGACAACGCCGAACTCGTGTTCGTGCCGCTGGGTGGTGTCGGCGAGATCGGCATGAACTTCGCCCTCTACGGCTATGGGCCGGCCAGTGCGCGCGAATGGATCATCATCGATGTCGGCGTCACCTTTCCCGACGCGGCGCATCCGGGCGTCGACCTCATCTTGCCCGACACGCGCTTCATCGAGGAGAACCTCGCCAATCTGCGCGGCATCATCATCACCCATGCCCATGAAGACCATTATGGCGCGCTGCTCGACCTCTGGCCGAGGCTGAAGGCGCCGGTCTGGATGACGCCGTTTAGCGCAGGCTTGCTGGAGGCCAAGCGGCAGGGCGAGCAAGGCGCGCCAAAGATCCCGCTGACGATCTACCGGGCTGGCGAGAAATTCACCGTCGGTCCCTTCGAGATCGAGGCCATTCCGGTGGCGCACTCGATCCCCGAGCCGATGTCGCTGGCGATCACTTCGCCGGCCGGCACCGTCATCCATACCGGAGACTGGAAGATCGATCCGGAGCCGACGATCGGGCCGAAGACCGACGAGGCGCGCTTTCGCTGGTATGGCGACAAGGGCGTGCTGGCACTGATCTGCGATTCGACCAATGCGCTCAGGGAAGGCGAGTCGCCTTCGGAAGTGGCCGTGGGCGAGGGGCTCAAGGGCGTCATCCAGAGCGCCAAGGGCCGTGTCGCCGTCACCACATTCTCCTCCAATGTCGGACGCATCGTTTCCATCGCCAGGGCTGCGCGCGATGCCGGCCGCCAGTGCCTGGTGCTCGGCCGCTCGCTGAAGCGCGTCATCGATGTGGCGGGCGAGCTCGGCTATATGGACGGGCTGCCGGAATTCATCGCCGAGGAAGACTTTGGTTTCATCCCGCGCGAAAACCTGGTCATCATCTGCACCGGCAGCCAGGGTGAGCCGCTGGCGGCATTGGCCAAGCTGTCGCGCGAGGAGATGAAATCGGTGTCGCTGACGGCCGGCGACACGGTGGTGTTTTCCTCGCGCACCATTCCCGGCAACGAGAAGGCGATCCTCGAGATCAAGAACCGCCTCATCGATCTCGGCATCAAGATCATCGAGGACGGCGATGCGCTGGTGCACGTTTCCGGCCATCCGCGGCGCAGCGAATTGCGCAAGATGTATGAATGGGTGCGGCCGCAGATCGGCGTTCCCGTGCATGGCGAGGCGGCGCATCTGGTGGCGCAGGGCTCGCTGATGTCGACGTCCGGCATCGGCCAGGTGGCGCAGGTGCGGGACGGCGACATGCTGCGGCTTGCTCCAGGTGCTGCCACCATCATCGACCAGGTGCCGTTCGGCCGCATCTACAAGGACGGCCGGCTGATCGGCAGCGACCAGGCGATGGGCATACGCGACCGGCGCAAGCTGTCCTTTGCCGGCCATGTCGCTGTCAATGTCGTGCTCGACGACAAATATGAGCTGGCCGGCGATCCTGATCTGGTCGCCATCGGCGTTGCCGAGGCCGATGCCAGCGGCGAGAACCTTGAGGATTTGATGATCGACGCGGCAGTCGGCGCGGTCGACTCGATCCCGCGCCAGCGCCGGAAGGACCTCGACCTCGTGCAGGAAGCGGTGCGGCGTGCCGTGCGCGGCGCCGCCAACGAGGCCTGGGGCAAGAAGCCACTGGTGACGGTTTTCGTCACCAGATAGAGGGCGGGAATAGCTAGAAATTCAGCTGGTAGCTGGCGGGGAGCCAGCGAAAGCTCCCGTCCAGCCGCTCGACGTGCTCGAGACCCGGAAACGGCATGTGATAGCCGGCGACCAACAGCCGGTGGTCGGCAGCCATTGTCAGCAGACGCTTGCGGGTCTCGACGGCCTGCTCCTTCTCGTCGTCGAGATCTGCATGCCATTCCGGGTGCTGGATCGACACGACGGAGTGCAGGAAGGCGTCCGACCAGACGAGCAATTGCTGGCCGTCGCTTTCGACGTGGAAGGCCAGCAGCCCTGGAGAATGACCGGCGGCATCGATGGCGGTGATGCCCGGCACGATTTCGTCTCCCGGCGCCACGAATGTCGTCCGGTCGGCAAGGGGCGTGCAGACGCGGCGGAACAGGTCGCGGTTGCTCAATCTGGCTTCGCGCACCGCATCCGCCTCGGTCCAGAAGACGAATTCGGCGGCGCCGAAGACATAGCGCGCCCGGCTGAAAACGGCTTTGCCATTGTTCATAAGGCCGCCGATGTGGTCGGGGTGCCCATGCGTGACAACAACCATGTCGATGTCGGCGGGCTGGAGCCCGAGGTCCTGTAAGCAGTGCAGAAGCGAACTGTCGGCGTCGCCGAATCCGGTGTCGAAGAGGATTTTTTCCACGCCGGTGTCGATCAGCGTCGGGATGAAGCAATGCTCGTATCGATCGGGATCGATAAAGTTCGAGATGGCGAGTTCCTGTACGGCGCCCGGCGATTTTCCGGGCGCGAAAGCCGCCGCGAGATTGTCTCTGATATCGACGGCGTCGAGCAGGGCGGCGACCTTGAATGAGCCAAGATCGAAGCTGAAAACGCGAGGGCGGGAAGGATCGGGCATTGCCGTTTGTACTTCGCTGTTATCGATTGGAACAGGCCGGCGGTTCACCGGAGTGCGACCTTGCGCGCCTCGCGAGAGGCTATTGGTATCGGCCGATTTGACGTAAGACGCCAGCATCGAAGCTGGAGGTTTCATGCTGGGACGCCTGAACCATGTCGCGCTTGCCGTGCCGGATCTGGCTGCGGCGATCGCCGCCTATCGCGATACGCTTGGCGCCCGGGTGACCGCGCCGCAAGCGTTGCCCGAGCATGGCGTCACCGTGGTGTTCGTCGATGTCGGCAACACCAAGATCGAGTTGCTGGAGCCGCTGGGCGAGGGCTCGCCAATCGCGGCATTCCTGGAGAAGAACCCCTCGGGCGGCATGCATCATGTCTGCTATGAGGTCGACGATATTCTTGCCGCGCGCGATCATCTCAAGGCGAGCGGGGCGCGTGTGCTGGGCGACGGCAATCCCAAAACCGGCGCCCACGGCAAGCCGGTGCTGTTCCTGCATCCCAAGGATTTCTTCGGCACGCTGGTCGAACTGGAGCAGGCATGAGCTGGATTTCGTTTGCGGCGCTGTTCTTCATCACATGGTGGCTGGTGCTGTTTATCGTGCTGCCGTTCAGCGTACACACGCAGGATGACGATCACGACGTGACGCTGGGCACCGTTCCCAGCGCACCGCGCGGGCCGCATATGTTGCGCGCCGTGATCCGCACCACCATCGCTACGGCTGTCGTCATGGGCGTTTTCTATGGCTTGACGCGGGGGCTCGGTCTCAGCCTCAACGAAGTCCCGCACATCATACCCGAGTTCAACCAGACACCGGCGCAATAGCACCTGATTCGTCCCGATAGAAACGGGCTCCCACAGGCTGACGCAAGGTCATGTGGTTTGGTAATCTTTGGCGCTAAGCAGGTGATTGCACAAAAAAAATGCAAGGCACAAGGCCTTGCAATTTAAACGCGTCCGATCTGTTTCCGGTTTCCGGCGGCAGCGAGTAACCGCGCCTAGATCGCATCCTCCCAAGACTTTGACCGCGTAGGAGAGCAGATTTTTCTCTACCCTCTCGGTTATCGGGGCACACTAGCCTAAGCCAGATGAAATTGTCACGCAGAATTTTGCCCGGAAACAGGCATTCTCGTGCTGCAGTGCACAATAGTACGGCAGGCTTTGCTTGTGAAACGATCAACGGGCCGGATGCGGCATTGTCGTGGCCTCGAATGCCGCCCATCCCCGGATGTGCAAAGGACGCTGCAGCACTTTGAAGCCAAGCATCGTGGTGGTCCAAACCGAGGGTCAGCAAAGTAAAATCGATTTTTCCGATTTCGGGCCGATGCGGCAGGTCGGGTTTCCATTCCGCCATGAAATGGCTATGAAGCCGGGGCAAGCAGCCAGTGACGCGCCGATTCCGGTGCGGCTATCCTCTCTCACGGACCAGTCCATGCGTTTGTCGCGCTATTTCCTGCCTATCCTCAAAGAAAATCCGCGCGAGGCCGAAATCGTCTCTCACCGGCTGATGCTGCGCGCCGGCATGATCCGCCAGCAAGGGCAAGGCAGCTTTTCCTGGCTGCCATTGGGCAAGCGGGTGCTGGACAAGGTCTGCCGGATCATTCGGGAAGAACAGGACCGCGCCGGTGCGCTGGAGATTCTGATGCCGACCATCCAGTCGGCCGAGCTGTGGCGCGAAAGCGGCCGCTACGACGACTACGGCAAGGAGATGCTGCGCATCAAGGACCGGCAGGACCGCGACATGCTCTACGGTCCGACCAACGAGGAAATGGTCACCGAGATCTTCCGCTCCTACGTGCGCTCCTACAAGGATCTGCCGCTCAATCTCTACCACATCCAGTGGAAATTCCGCGACGAGGTGCGGCCGCGTTTTGGCGTCATGCGTTCGCGCGAATTCCTGATGAAGGACGCCTATTCCTTCGACCTCGATTATGAAGGCGCCAAGGCGGCGTACAACCGCATGTTCGTGTCCTATCTCAGGACGTTCACGCGCATGGGGCTGCAGGCGATCCCGATGCGGGCCGACACCGGACCGATCGGTGGCGATCTCAGCCATGAATTCATCATCCTGGCCGATACCGGCGAGAGCCAGGTTTTCTGCCATCGCGACTATCTTTCGCTTGCCGTGCCGGGAGCAAGCACCGACTTCGCCAACGGCGCCGAGATCGCCGACATCGTCAAGACATGGACGACGCCTTACGCCGCCACCGATGAGATGCATGACGAAGCGGCGTGGGAAAAGGTCGGCGAGGGGGACAAAGTCTCTGCGCGCGGCATCGAGGTTGGCCATATCTTCCATTTCGGCGACAAATATTCCAAACCGATGGGCGCCAAGGTGACCGGACCCGACGGCAAGGACAGTTTTGTCTCGATGGGCTCCTATGGCATTGGGCCGTCGCGGCTGGTCGCGGCGATCATCGAGGCCAGCCATGACGACAACGGCATCATCTGGCCGGAATCGGTGGCGCCGTTCGACATCGGTCTGATCAACATGAAGGCCGGCGACGCCGACTGCGACCGCGTCTGCGGCGAACTCTATGACGCACTCTCCGCCGCCGGCAAGGATGTGCTCTATGACGACACCGACCAGAGGCCGGGCGGCAAGTTCGCCACCGCCGACCTGATCGGCCTGCCGTGGCAGATCATCGTCGGGCCGCGCGGCGTCGCCGCCGGCGAGATCGAGATCAAGAATCGCAAGACCGGCGAGCGCGAGACGCTACCGATCGCGGACGTCAGGAAACGCTTCGGGATTGCCGCATGAGCGAAGCGGCTGCAGCCAAGCGCACGGTCGCCAAACCCTTGGTCGCTGGGCCATTTTCCATGTTCGAGCGCATGGTTGCGTGGCGCTATCTGCGCTCGCGGCGCAAGGAGACGGTGATCTCGGTCATCGCCTCGATCTCCTTCCTCGGCATCATGCTGGGCGTCGCCACGCTGATCGTCGTCATGGCTGTGATGAACGGGTTTCGCGCCGAGCTTCTGACGCGCATCCTCGGCGTCAACGGCCATCTGATCGTGCAGCCGCTCGATTCGCCGCTGGAGGACTATGCGCAGGTCGCCAGCCGCATCAACGGTGTGGCAGGCGTCAAATACGCCATTCCGCTGATCGACGGTCAGGTGCTGGCGCAAGGCAATGTCGGCGGCGGCACCGGTGCGCTGGTGCGCGGTATCAGGGGGGATGATCTCGGCAAGATCGCCATTGTCGCCAACAACATCAGGCAAGGCTCGATTGCCGGCTTCGACACAGGCGAGGGCGTTGCTATCGGCAAGCGCATGGCCGAGAATCTCGGCCTTGTACTAGGCGACACCATCACGCTGATCTCGCCGGATGGCGACGTGACGCCAATCGGCACGACGCCGCGGATGAAGGGCTACCCGATCACGGCGATCTTCGAGGTCGGCATGTCGGAATATGACACGTCGATCGTCTACATGCCGTTTTCCGAAGCGCAGCTCTATTTCAACATGGACGGACGGGCGCAGACGATCGAGATCTATGTCGACAATCCCGACGATGTCGACGCGCTGAAACCGAAGATCGAGGAAGCGGCGCAGCGGCCGATCGACATGGTCGACTGGCGCCAGCGCAACGAGACATTCTTCTCCGCCCTGCAGGTGGAGCGCAACGTCATGTTCATGATCCTGACGCTGATCGTGCTGGTGGCGGCGCTCAACATCATTTCGGGCCTGATCATGCTGGTGAAGGACAAGGGCCACGACATCGCCATCCTGCGCACCATGGGCGCCTCGCGCGGCGCCATCTTGCGCATCTTCCTGATGACTGGGGCGGCGATCGGCGTCACCGGAACGCTGGCCGGCGTGCTGCTCGGCGTTCTCATCTGCTTCAACATCGAATCGATCCGCCAGTTCTTCTCCTGGATGACCGGCAAGGTGCTGTTCAATCCGGAGCTTTACTTCCTCAGCCAGCTGCCGGCGAAGATGGATCCGCGCGAAACGACCTATGTCGTCATCATGGCGCTCGGGCTTTCCTTCCTGGCAACGGTGTTTCCGGCATGGCGGGCCGCCCGCCTCGATCCGGTCGAAGCCTTGAGGTACGAATGATGGCCGAGGCCATTATCGAGCTGAAGAGCGTCGAGCGGCACTATGTGCAAGGGCCGCGCAAGCTCACCATTCTGAACGGCGCCGATTTCTCGCTGAAGCGCGGCGAGATGGTGGCGCTGGTAGCGCCGTCAGGTACCGGCAAGTCGACGCTGCTGCACACCGCCGGCCTGCTCGAGCGGCCCGATGCCGGTGACGTGATCCTGGCCGGGCGCGCCTGCGGGCGGCTTTCCGACGAGGAACGCACGGCGATCCGCCGCAACGATGTCGGCTTCGTCTATCAGTTCCATCATCTGCTGCCGGAATTCTCGGCGCTGGAAAACATCATGATGCCGCAGCTGATCAAAGGGCTGTCCCGCAAGGAGGCATCTGAGCGCGCGGCGCAACTGCTCGACTATATGCAGATCGGCAAGCGCGCGTCGCACCGTCCGTCCGAACTGTCCGGTGGCGAACAGCAGCGCGTCGCCATTGCACGCGCCGTCGCCAATGCGCCGCTGGTGCTGCTGGCCGACGAGCCGACCGGCAACCTCGATCCGGTGACCGCCTCCTACGTCTTCGAAGCACTGGAGGCGCTGGTCAGGCAATCGGGCCTGGCGGCACTGATCGCCACCCACAACCATGAGCTCGCATCGCGCATGGATCGGCGCGTGACGTTGCACGAGGGTAAGGTCGTGCCGCTTTAGGGCACGGCGATACTCAGGTGAGGCCGGCCTGCGAAAGGCGGCTTCCTGCGCTTCCGGTGCTCACGTACCCAAAAGTACGCTCCGCTCCGGTTCTCGGAATCCACCTTTCTCGACTCGGCCTGACCTGAGTCTCGACATGCCCTGCGTCGGCGCCGGACGACGGGCATCGCGCCTGCTAACCTTTCCTTAACCCTGCCCAAACCGGCTGTCAGGATTCGTCGGCATGCCGCTTTCCGATCGTTGACATTCGAACAAAATTAGCACAAATTATGAACATAGCAACAACAGGAGTGAGTTATGACCGATCTGGTTCAGGACGTCGTTTCGCTGGTGTGCATGAGTGCGTTTCTCGTTTCCATGGCGATGTGGATCGGCGCCATGTGAGGATCTGCGGTTTCGCCGCAGTGTTTTGAGGCGGGCAAGAGGGCGTTGTGCCGTTAAGCTTTTCTTGCCGCCATGACGCTAGGGTGCCCTGAAGACAGGAGCAACACCGGTGTCGCCGATCGTGACGGCCATCCTCGTGGCCAGCAATCTCGGGCTGATCTTTCTGCTGATGACCGCGCCGCTCGGTCCGCGCACGATCAAGCTCAGCCGGCTGGTGTCAGCGGACCGTCAGCGTCTCTGGCAGGCGCTGTGGCCACTTGGCAGCGATGCCGGCTGGTCGGGCGAGATCCTCTCCGCCGAGGCGCTCGACGATCAGGGCATGGCTCGCATCATGCTGTCCTGGGAAGGCCGCGACGGCCAGCCAATCGAGCGCAGGTCACGGTTCGAAGATGTTGTCGAAGGCAGTCGTTTTTCGATGCGCGTCATCGAAGATACCGCGCTTGATGCTTCGTTCTGGAAAGACTTTTGCGAGACCACCGAGCTTGTCTCGGAAGGCAGTGGGACGCGGGTGAGTCTCAGCCAGACAGATCGTTATCGTGGCGTCGCCTTCCTGGTTTTCCGCTACTTCGCCATGCGTCGCGAACTCGGCAAGCTGGAGATCTGGGCCAGGACCGGACAGTACCGCAAGGGCGGCTGGTTCGAGCACCCGCTCAGCCAGATCGGCTTTGCCGTTCTTTCGGCGTTCCTCCTGTGGCCGTTCTTCGGGCTCAACCTTGGCGGCCTGGCGCTGGCGTCGATCCTGACCTCGGTGGTGGCCCTGCATGAGCTCGGCCACATGGCGGCCTTCCGGCTGGCCGGGCATCGCCAGGCGCGGATGATCTTCATTCCGCTGCTCGGCGGCATCGCCATTGGCGGGCGGCCCTATGACAGCCGTTTCGAAGTGGCCTTCGTGGCGCTGATGGGCGCCGGCTTTTCCGCCTTCCTGGTGCCGCTGCTGATCGCTGCCAGTGTGTTTGCCGGCGGCGAGGGGCATCGACTCGCCGCTGGTTTGCTGGCGACGCTTGCCGGCTGCTCTGCCCTCTTCAACATCGCCAACCTGGTGCCTGTGTGGAAGTTCGATGGCGGTCAGGTGCTGCGCCAGATCTGTCCCGGCCCGATCGCGCTGGCGCTGGCGTCGTTTTCCCTGCTCTCCGCCTTGCTGGCGCTTGGCTGGCTGGCCGGCTTTTCTCAAAACTTTCTGCTGGTGGCCGGGGCGGTCTTTTCGATCCTCAGCCTGCTGACCATGGGCAGCGCGGTAAAGCCGCGCCACGAACTGAAGCCGATCCGCACCCTCGACCGTTTCGCCATGGGCGGCGCACTGCTGGCGGTCTTTTCAATTCACGGATACGGCCTGTTGTGGGCCTCCGCACGCCTACTCTGAAGCAGCGTGTCAGCCGGCCTTGCGGGTTGCCTCGACCGGCGGAGCTGCAGCCGGACCGAACGCCTCCTCAAAGGCGGACTTCAGCGCCAGGTCGAGATCGGCCATGGTCACGGGCAGGCCAAGATCGACAAGGCTGGTGACGCCGTGATCCGAAACACCGCAGGGCACGATGCCGCTGAAATGACCGAGATCCGGCTCGACATTGATGGCGATGCCGTGAAAGCTCACCCAACGCCTCAGGCGGATGCCGATGGCGGCGATCTTGTCTTCGGCGGGAGATCCGTCGGGTAGGGAAGGGCGATCCGGCCGCACGACCCAGACGCCGACACGATCCTCGCGGCGTTCGCCGCGCACATTGAAGGCGGCGAGCGTGTCGATGATCCATTGTTCGAGCGCCGCGACGAAAGCGCGGACGTCCTCGCGCCGCCGCTTGAGGTCGAGCATCACATAGGCGACCCGCTGGCCAGGCCCGTGATAGGTGTATTCACCGCCGCGCCCGGCAGCAAACACCGGGAAGCGGTCGGGCTCGATCAGGTCCTCGACGTGGGCACTGGTGCCGGCGGTGTAGAGCGGCGGATGCTCGACCAGCCAGACCATTTCGCCGGCGGCGCCGGTTCTGATCGCATCGGCGCGCGCCTCCATCACGGCGAGCGCGTCGGGGTAGGTGGTCAAGCCGGGCTCGATCCGCCATTCGACCGGCGCGGAACCGGGCAAGGGCAGGAACGACGTGGCGATCTGGCTGCGTTCTGGCATGGTGTATCTCTTGCTGCCCCTCATATGGCGGCAATCTATCAAAACGTCCAGTTCCGGGCGCGTTCCAGGCCTTTGCAGCCTTTTCAAACAGGGTGAGAAGCCGTTTCAGGACAGATGAGCTGCGCTGGTGCGATAATGCATCGCCCGCCGGGATGATGCCGGTTGCGGGCTCTGGAGGGCGGCGGTCTCGATCGCCTTGTCGCTAAAAAACGACAGATCAAGAGCGGCTTTTGGTGCGGTCGAGAAGACTCGAACTTCCACGGGTTGCCCCACAGCGACCTCAACGCTGCGCGTCTACCAATTCCGCCACGACCGCACGTGGTAGGAGCCGGAACGAACCGGCTCGCGGCGTGTAGCAAATCGTTTCCGGCGAAACAAGGGCGCGGCGCGCAATAATCTCCGGCGATTTGGCATAAGGCTTCCCATAGCCCTCGCTGGCAAAGTCCGTACGAATTGGTATCGGCCATCGCTGGCGCTGCATGCCACCGCTAGCTGCGAGAAGGCGCTTGGGCAGATGGCATTTTTCTCCGAGCGGCCGAACTTTGAAAGACTGTTTCTATGGAATTTGTAGAATTATGTTTGGATGTGGCCTCGGTACTGGTCGCCAAGTTCTGACGAGGCTTTCGCCTCCTCGGCAAAGTTGCGCCAGCGATTTTGAAGAATGGAGGCTCCCCATGACCAAACTCGTAGATCAGATCATCCCGGAAGCCGATATTGTCCCGCTTACGGGACGTGTCGGTGCGGAGATCAGGAACATACGGCTTTCTGGCGACCTGCCGCAGCAGACGGTGGCGGCGATCAACCAGGCCCTGTTGCGGCACAAGGTGGTGTTCTTCCGCGATCAGGCGCATCTCGACGATGTCGAGCAGGAGCGCTTCGCCCATCGTCTCGGCGACCTGGTGCCGCATCCGACCCAAGGTCCCATCAAGGGAACGGCGTCCATTCTCGAGCTCGATTCGAGCCGTGGCGGCGGTCGTGCCGATCAATGGCATACCGACGTCACCTTCGTTGACGCCTATCCGAAATTCTCCGTTCTTCGCGGCGTCGTCATACCGCCGGCCGGCGGCGACACCATCTGGTCGAACACCGCCGCGGCCTACCAGGACCTGCCCGCGCCGTTGAAGCTGCTGGCGGACAATCTCTGGGCGGTTCACAGCAACGCCTACGACTACGCCGCGGTCCGGCCGCGGGCGAGCGCTGCGGAAAAGAAGCATTTCGAGGAGGTCTTCACCTCGACGGTCTACGAGACCGAGCATCCCGTCGTTCGCATCCATCCCGAAACAGGCGAACGCACGCTGCTGCTCGGCAATTTCGTGCAACGGCTGGTCGGTCTTTCCAAAAGCGATTCAGCGCGGCTCTACGAGGTGTTCCAGTCCTATGTCACCGCGCCGGAGAACACCGTCCGCTGGCGCTGGAAAGCCGGCGACGTGGCGATCTGGGACAACAGGGCCACGCAGCACTACGCAGTCAACGACTATGGCGATCAGCACCGGGTCGTCCGTCGCGCCACGGTCGACGGCGATGTTCCGGTCAGCGTCGACGGTCGCCGCAGCGCCACCCGCACCAAGGTCCCGAAGCCCGCGACCGACAAGGCCGCCTGAGCGCGGTCGAACCTAGGGAGCCGCTGTAGCCCTGGGACGGGGTAGCTGGGCAAAACCGGCCTATCCCGTCCACCCAAGGCCAGCCGAGATGCAATTGATCGATACGAGCAAAGCGTCGGTCGCCCGCTTTTGATCCACTGTCCCGGCATTTGCGCGGACCTCACGCAGCAGGTCGACCTGCAGCCGGTGAATGTCGTCCATCTGCCGCCGCAGATTGTCGAAACGCCGCTTGAACATCGGAAAGCGTGCGGAGAGATCGCCTCCCGTGAGGTCTCCAATCAGGCGTCGCGTCAGCTCGTATTCGGCGCCGATGCGGGCGTAGATTCTTGCCGCGGCATCGCTGTCGGACACCAGCCCGGCATAGAGCCGCGCGATCTCCATGTCGGACTGGTAAAGTGTCTTCTCAGCCTCGTCGACGATCAGGCGGAAGAAACGCGAGTGCTCGAACATGCGGGCCAGAAGGTCGCGCCCGGCCTCGCCGCGCACCGTGACGAAAGAGCTGAGCGCGCTGCCGATGCCATACCAGCCGGTCAACAGGTGACGGTTCTGGCTCCAGGCGAACACCCACGGAATGGCGCGCAGGTCGGCAATGCCGCTGGCTCCGAAACGGCGATCCGGTCGTGAGCCCATTTTCAGGAGCGCCAGTTCCGCCACCGGGCTCGCCTGGTTGAAATAATCGAGGAAGCCGGGCTCGGCCATCAACCTGGCGTAGGAGGCCTGCGACATGCCTGCCAGCGCTTCCAGCGCTTCGTCGAACTCGGGTGTCTGCGTCGTTTCGGCGTCGCCGGGCGATGCGGCGCTGTGGCCCAGCACGGCTGCAGCGAGAATCTCGAGCTGGTTGAGGCCGGTGCCGCGATTGGCGAATTTCGACGATACGACCTCGCCCTGTTCGGTCACCCGCATGGTTCCGGCGACAGTGCCTTGCGGCTGTGCCGCGATCGCCCGGCCGGTCGGCGCGCCGCCGCGGCTGACCGAGCCGCCGCGACCGTGAAAGAAACTGATCCTGACCTTATGCTTGCGTCCGACGGCAGCGAGGCGCTTTTGCGCTTTTGCCAGTTCCCAATTGGAAGCCAGGAAACCGCCGTCCTTGTTGGAATCCGAATAGCCGAGCATGATCTCCTGGCGCGCGCGAAAATCCCGCACCGTGCGCCTCACCAGCGAAATGCCGAGCAGTTCATTCAGGATGGCAGGGGCGGCCTGCAGATCGGCGATGGTCTCGAACAAGGGCACGATCCGCAGCCTGATTGTGCCGCCGCCACCGGGCGCGGTTGAAAGTCCGCAATATTGTGCCAGCAGATAGACCGCGAGCAGGTCGTCGACCGAGCGGGTCATGCTGAGAACGAAAGAGCCGATAGCGTTGGCATCCAAAGTGGAGATGTGCCTGGCGATGACGGAGAATGTCGAAAGCAGTTCACCGGCTTCAGGCGAGAGCCGCCCTGCGTCGATCTCCAGCCGCTCGCCCTGGCTGAGGCCCAAGCGAATGCGCGCCGACCATTGCGGGGTGCCGGCCGTGACCGGCTCGGCGGGATTTGTCAGCGCAAACAGCTCGGCCAGCACCCGGTTGACGACCGTGGAGTTCTGCCTGACGTCGAGCGAGACGGTGCGGAAGCCGAAGCTTCCGACTTGCCAAAGCAGAGGCTTGACGAAACGCCTGGCGACGGCGCGCCCTCCGATCGCTTCGAGAACGCAAGACAGCCCATTCAGATCGGCACGAAACGCCTCCGCCGAGAGATACGCTGCCGTACCGCCGTCTCGCGTGGCCACCAGCCGGGCATACAGGGCCGATGCGAATTGGCGCAGCGGTTCGTCAGGGTTGCGGGCGGCGATCAATTGCGCCTCTCCGCTTCTATCAAGTGCTGCTTGCAGCACCGGCTTGAAGCTGGCCGGCAGGTCGATGACGTTCGAACTGGCGCTGAGCACCGTCACCAGCCGCTGCAGCTGCGTCAGATACCAGCCTATGGCGGTGTTGCGGTATTCGGCCATGGCATGGTCGGTGACGGCGGCCGTCACATTTGGATTGCCATCGCGGTCGCCGCCGATCCACGAGGCATAGCGCATGAAGGGGGGAATTCTGATCGGCTTTCCCGGATAATGACGCTCGAAGGCGCCTTCAAGCTTGCCATAGAGCTGCGGCGTTGCCTCGAAGAGGACCTCGCGAAAGAAATGCAGGCCCCAGGCGATTTCACGTTCGACCGTCGGGCGTTCCAACCGCAGTTCGCCCGTCATCCATAGAAGCTCGATCTCGCTTTCCAGATCGGCGACCAACAGGTCGCGTTCGCGCGGCGCCCAGCGCGGCTGGTCGAGCTCGGTCAGCTTGCGATAGATGCGGCGGTGGATCTCCAGCACCGTGACGCGTTTGGCCTCCGTCGGATGGGCGGTCATGGTCGGACCGACACAAAGCTCGTCGAGCGTCGCCTGGACTTCCTCCGCCGACTGGCCGTTCGCCGCCATCTGCGCGACCACGCTGGCGAAAGATCCGGGCACTTCGTCGACGCCCGCGCCTTGTTCGAGTTCGCGACGCGCCCGCATGGCAAGCAACTCGTCGGCAATCGCCAGCAACTGGAACCACACGCCGCTCGCCTGAAGCGCCGGGATGCGCTGCTCCTGGGCAAGCGAGACAAGCGACCTGCGTCCGCTCAGAACGGCGGCGATCTCGGGCTCACGCGCGCTTGCGACCTGAAGCAGCAGGCGCAACAACATGCTGCGCTCGTCCTCGCGAAACTTGATGCGTCTGCTCTGTTCCAAAGCCGCTTCCTCGTCCGCCTCGATTGCAATTGTAGCCGCGCCTTGAATTGCTAGCGCAGGCTGTCAGGCAACCCGGTTGGGAACCGGACGACCCTCGAAGAAGGCGGTCAGGTTCTCCACCACCTTCATGCCCATCGCCACCCGCGTTTCCTCGGTCGCACTGCCGAGATGCGGCAACAGCACGACGTTTTCCAACCGCTTCAGCGCCTCCGGAACGGCCGGCTCCTCGGCAAAGACGTCGAGACCTGCGCCTGCGATCTCGCGCCTTTCCAGCGCACCGATCAGGGCATCCTGGTCGACGACGTCGCCGCGCGCCGTGTTGATCAGGAACGCGCCGCCTTTCATCAGCCGCAGGCTGCGGGCATCGATGAGATGGCGGTTTTCCGCGCCGCCCGGACAGTGCAGTGAGACGAAGTCGGATGCCGTGAGCAGCCCTTCCAGGGTCTGCATCTGCACCGCGCCCATGGCGCGCGTTTCGTCATCATCGACCGGCGACCGGTTGAAGAACACGATCTTCATGCCGAAGCCGAAATGCGCGCGCCTGGCTGTTGCCTTGCCGATGCGCCCCATACCGACAATGCCCAGGGTCTTGCCCGATACTTTCGCGCCGGCCATGTGGGTCGGCGACCAGCCACGCCACTCTCCGGCCCGCAATTGCCGCTCGCCTTCACCGGTCCGGCGCGCGACAGCCAACAGCAGGCTGAGCGCGAGGTCGGCGGTGCAATCGGTCAGCACGCCCGGCGTGTTGGTCACCACGATGTCGCGGTCGCGCGCCGCCGCGACATCGATATGGCTGAAGCCGACGCCGAAATTGGCGATGATCCGGGTGCGGGCGTCGCTGTCGGGAAACACCAGGGAAGGCAAGCGGTCGCTGACCGTTGCCAGGATCGCGTCGAAATCCGCGAAGGCGGACGTCATGGCGGCTGGGCTCAGCGGCGTATCGCTGGCGTTGAGCGTCGTGTCGAAGCGCTCGGCAAGGATCGCTTCAACGGCGGCCGGCCATCTGCGGGTGACAATCAAGCGCGGTTTCATCTGATATCCTGCCAATGAAGGGCCGCGGTGCTTCCGCCGACCCCGAAACAGACTTCACATTCTGCGCTATGCGGCCGGCGGCCGGATCACGCCGCCTTCTTCGCCTGCGCCAGCGTGTCGGCCACGACTTCGCCGAAAGACGACGGCGTCGGCACGATGACGACGCCGGCCTCTTTCAGGATTTCGACCTTCTCCTGCGCCGACTCGCCAAAGGCCGAGATGATCGCGCCGGCATGGCCCATGCGGCGGCCTTTCGGGGCGGAAAGGCCGGCGATATAGGCGATCAGCGGCTTGCGCATGTTGTCGCGCGCCCAGAGTGCCGCCTCGGCTTCCTGCGGTCCGCCGATCTCGCCGATCATGACCACGGCGTCGGTGTCGTCGTCCTGCTCGAACAGCTTCAGAATGTCCTTGAAGGACGAACCGTTGATCGGATCGCCACCGATGCCGACACTGGTGGAAACGCCGATGCCGAGCGCTTTCATCTGCGACGCGGCCTCGTAGCCGAGCGTGCCCGAACGCCCGACAATGCCGACGCGGCCTGGCAGGTAAATGCTGCCGGGCATGATGCCCATCAGCGCCTGTCCGGGCGTGATCATGCCGGCGCAGTTCGGCCCGATCAGCCGCATGCGGTCCTCGAAGCGGTAGCGCAGCATGTAGCGCTTGACCTGCATCATGTCCTGCGAAGGAATGCCGTCGGTGATGCAGATGCAGAGTTTTATGCCGGCGTCCGCCGCTTCCATGATCGAGTCGGCGGCAAAGGGCGGCGGCACGAAGACGATGCTGGCTTCGGCGCGGGTTTCGCGCACCGCACCCTTGACGGTGTTGAAGACGGGCAGGCCGAGATGTGTCTGGCCGCCCTTGCCGGGCGTCACGCCGCCGACAAGTTTGGTGCCGTAGCGTTTCATGTCCTCGGCATGAAAACTGCCGATCTTGCCGGTGAAGCCCTGGACGATGACGCGGGTGCTGCGATTGAGCAGGATTGCCATTTTTCGACCTCCCTCAGGCTGCTTTTTTCTTGGTGGCGGCGCGCCAGGCGGCGACGGCTTTTTCGGCGGCTTCGGCCAGCGTGTCGGCAACGATCACCGCCTCGCCGGAATCGGCCAGGATGCGGCGCCCTTCCTCGACCTTGGTGCCGGCGAGCCGCACCACCAATGGCACGTTGACGCCAACTTCGCGGATCGCCTTGATGACCCCCTCGGCAACCCAGTCGCAGCGGTTGATACCGGCGAAGATGTTGACGAGGATGGTCTCGACATTCTTGTCGCCAAGCACGGCGCGGAACGATTTCGCAACCCGCTCGGGCGAGGCGCCACCGCCGATGTCGAGGAAGTTGGCGGGCTCGCCGCCGGCGATCTTGATCATGTCCATCGTCGCCATCGCGAGGCCGGCGCCATTGATGATGCAGCCGATATTGCCGTCGAGGCCGACATAGGAAAGGCCACGGTCGCTGGCAAAGGTTTCGCGCGCGTCTTCCTGGCTCTTGTCGCGCAGTTCGGAGATTTCGGGCCGGCGAAACAGCGCGTTCTCGTCGAACGACATCTTGGCGTCGAGCGCGACGAGGTTGCCGTCGCGGGTCACCACCAGCGGATTGATCTCCAGCATCGAGGCGTCGTAGTCGCGGAACACCTGGTAGCAGCCAAGGATGGTTTCGGTCGCCTTGCCGATCAGGTTCTGGTCGAGGCCGAGCCCGAACGCGATCTCGCGCGCCTGAAACCGCTGCATGCCGACACCGGGATCGACCGTGGTGCGGATGATGGAATCCGGCGCCCGTTCGACGATGTCCTCGATCTCGATGCCGCCGGCGGCCGACGCGACGATCATGACGCGCTCCTCCTTGCGGTCGAGCACGAAGCCGACATAGAGCTCCTGCGCGATGTCGACGGCTTCCTCGAGATAGAGCCGCGAAATCAGCTTGCCGCGCGGGCCGGTCTGATGGGTCACCAGCTTGCGGCCGAGCATGGCCTCGGCGGCTTCCGCGATTTCCTCGTCATTGACGCACAGCTTGATGCCGCCGGCCTTGCCGCGCGCGCCGGAGTGAACCTGCGCCTTGACGACCCATTTGCCGCCGCCGATCTCGCGGGCGCGGTAGGTCGCCTGCTCGGGGCTGTAGGCGAGGCCGCCGCGCGGGATGTGGACTCCGTGCCGGGCGAGCAGTTCCTTGGCCTGATATTCGTGAATGTCCATTTTGTCCTCCCGGGATCCTCAATGCGCAGCAGCGCGCGGCTGACCGGCGCGTTCGATTGCCTCGTTGACCACCAACACGTTGCGCGCCATGCGTTCCGACGCCGCGTCGATCATCTTGCCGTCAAGTGCGGCGGCTCCCTTGCCCTGCGCCTCCGCTTCCTTCAGCACTTCAAGGATGCGCCTGGCCCGCGTCACTTCTTTTTCCGGTGGCGAGAAGACCTCGTTGGCAAGCGCGATCTGCGAGGGATGGATTGCCCATTTGCCTTCGATGCCCAGTGCCGCCGCACGCCTGGCGCCGGCGAGGTAGCCTTCCGGATCGGAGAAATCGCCAAACGGTCCATCGATGGCGCGCAGGCCGTAGGCCCGGCAGGCGACGGTCATCCGCGACAAAGCAAAATGCCACTGGTCGCCGGGGTAGTCGGGATTGAGGCCGCCAATGTTGACGGTGCGCGCCTTGTTGCTGGCGGCATAGTCGGCGACGCCGAAATGCATGGCTTCCAACCGTCCCGGGAAAGCCGCGATCGCCTCGACATTGGCCATGCCGAGCGCGGTCTCGATCAGCGCTTCCAGCCCGACGCGGGTCTTGAAACCCTTGGCCATCTCGATCTGGTTGACCATGGCTTCGACCATGTAGAGATCGGCCGGGACGCCGACCTTCGGCACCAGGATGGTGTCGAGCCGGTCGCCGGCCTGTTCCATCACGTCGACCACGTCGCGATACATGTAATGCGTATCAAGGCCATTGATGCGCACCGACACGGTCTTGCCCTTGGCGTGCCAGTCGATGTCGTTGAGCGCCTGGATAATGTTCTTGCGGGCCCGCTCCTTGTCCGGCGGGGCGACCGCGTCCTCGATGTCGAGAAAGATGAAGTCGGCGGCGCTGTTCGCCGCCTTGTCGATCATCTCCGGGCTCGAGCCTGGAACGGCCAGTTCGCTGCGCTGCAGCCTGAGTTTCCTGAGATGGTTGATTGTGTGGCTCATGGTCGTTCTCCTCAGGCGGCTTCGGCCACCGGCACTTCGGCCGAGGCGCGGAAGTGCTGGATGGCCGCACCGACACCGGAGCCCGGCGCCAGCCGCACGCCGCAATCGAGCAGCGCCATTTCGGCGGCCGACAGCGAGGCCAGCACCATCACCTCGTTCAGCCAGCCGAGATGGCCGATGCGGAACACCTTGCCCATCACCTTGTTGAGGCCGCCGCCCAGCGACGTCTGGTAGGTGCGGTAGGCGCGCTTGACGACGTCGCCGCTGTCTATCCCTTCCGGCACCAGGATGGCGCTGACCGTGTCGGAGTGCCATTTCGGCGCCTTGGCGCAGAGTTTCAGGCCCCAGGCGTCGACCGCCTTGCGCACGCCTTCGGCGAGGCGATGGTGGCGGGCGAAGATGTTCTCCAGCCCTTCCTCGGCGATGAGGTCGAGCGAGGCGCGCAGGCCGCGCAGCAATTGCGTCGCCGGCGTGTAGGGGAAATAGCCGGCATCGTTGGCGCGGATCATGTCCTCGAAGGAGAAGAAGCAGCGCCGATGGGTAGCAACCCGCGAGGCGACGAGCGCCTTCTTGCTGACGGAGAGGAAACCGAGGCCGGCGGGCAGCATGAAACCCTTTTGCGAGCCGCTGACCGCGCAGTCGACACCCCATTCCTCCTGGCGGAAATCGATCGAGCCGATCGATGATACGCCGTCGACGAACAGCAGGGCAGGGTGGTTTGCGTCATCGAGTATGGCGCGGCAGCCGGCGACGTCACTGGTGACGCCGGTTGCGGTCTCGTTCTGGGTGCAGAACACCGCCTTGATGCGATGCGCCGTGTCCGCCTTCAGTTTTTCCGCATAAAGCTCGAGTGGAACACCGGTTCCCCACTCGCAGTCGATTGCATCGACCTCGAAGCCGAGGCGCTCGGCCATGTCGATCCACAGATGCGAGAACTGGCCAAAGCGCGACATCAGCACCCGGTCGCCGGGGCTGAGCACGTTGGTCATCGCCGCTTCCCACGCGCCGGTGCCCGATGACGGGTAGATGAAGACGCGGCCGGTTTCGTTCTTGAAGACTCGTTTGATGTCTTCGAACAGCGGCAAGGTGAAATCGGGGAATGAGCCTGCGCGCATGTCCTCCATCGGCAGGTTCATTGCCTGCCGGACCCGCTCGGGAATGTTGGTGGGTCCTGGGATGAAAAGGTGGGTGAACCCAGCCATGTGCGAACTCCTCCGATGCTTCGACATTGTGGAGGGAGTGTCGTTTGGACCGCGTGGTGCAACAACACCTTGCCGGGTAAGTAATCGCGGCGCGCGGGTAGGACGAACCTACCCACTTGGCCTACCCACTTGGCCTACCCGGTCGGCCTACCCGAAAGGGTGCGACGCTTCTCGTTCGAATAGAGCGCCACCGCCATCGCCCGGTTGCGGACGTCGAGCTTGTCGTAGAGATTCTTGAGGTGGTATTTCACCGTATTCTCGGAGATCCCGGTGCGGGTCGCGATCTGAAGGTTGGTCCAGCCGTCGGAAAGCACCGCCAGCAGTTCCCGTTCGCGGACGGTGAGCTGCGACAGCGGCGTGTCGTTGACCTTGTTGATGTCGATATAAGGGATGCAGATACGGCCATGCGCGACCGCCAGGATGGTCTCAAAAATAACCGGCGGGTCGTCGAACTGAAAGCAATATCCCTGCGCGCCGAGGCGCACGCACTGCTTCAGGATGCCGATATCGTGGTCGTTGGAAAAGACGGTGACGCGCACGTCGAGCTTGCGGTTCTGGATCTCGGCCAGGACATCGGCGCCGTCCATGTCGACCAGCTTCCAGCCGATGACGGCGACGTCGAATTCGCCCGCCATTGCCAACTCGAGGAAATGCTTGCCGCTTCGCACGGAGCCGAAAAACTCGAAACGCCCGTCGCACTGCAGCATTTCACGCAGTGCCGACACAACGAGCGGATTGCGCTCGGCGACGAGGACGCGAACGCGTTGCCCTGCGATTGCCTCGTTTGTTCTCTCTGACGTTGTGTTCAAGGGCTTCCGGTTATCTTGGCCACTTTACGGGGCACAGGCGGATGCGGTTTTTTCTGCAACTTACATGACGGCAATTCTGCCCTAACCGCGAATGCGTGCTCTTTCCCCAGCGACATGCGCTGTCGCGCCGTCTGAAGCCTGGGCAGCGTCGTTCTTTGATAAAATCGCCCCGGTGCCGCAAGCAGGGCAGGGCGCATTTCGTTTGATATTCCCGTGCGTTGCGCGCTAGACCTGACAGGCACCTTTTCCGGAATTCCGATGGCGGGAGGCGCTGGTGGAACGCCAGGGCGAACAGACGACCGGCGCCAGAGCCGCTGAAGACAGCCACGCCGATATCTATGGCGAGGACGGCGTCATTCTGTCGTCATTCCTGGCCCAGATCGGTGCTGCGATCGCCGATCGCGACACGCTGACGCTGAAGCGCGAAGTCGACGACCTGCACCAGTCGGAACTGGGCGACCTGCTCGAAGCGCTCCACCCCGAACAGCGCCGCGTGCTGGTCGACCTCCTGGGCGCCGACTTCGACTTCTCCTCGCTGACCGAGGTCGACGAGGCGATCCGCATGGAGATCGTCGACAATCTGCCCAATGCGCAGATCGCCCAGGCGGTGCAGGAACTCGATTCCGACGACGCGGTCTACATTCTCGAAGATCTCGAAAAGGAAGACCAGGACGAGATCCTGTCGCAACTGCCGTTCACCGAACGGATCAGGCTGCGTCGCTCGCTGGACTATCCCGAAGAGACTGCTGGCCGCCGCATGCAGACGGAGTTCGTCGCCGTGCCGCCGTTCTGGACCATCGGCCAGACCATCGACTACATGCGCGAGGACAAGAACCTTCCCGACCGCTTCAGCCAGATCTTTGTCATCGATCCGAGCTTCAAGCTGCTTGGCGCCATCGATCTCGACCAGATCCTACGCACCAAGCGGTCGGTGAAGGTCGAAGAGGTCATGCATGAGACAAGGCACGCCATTCCGGCCACCATGGACCAGGAAGAGGCGGCGCGCGATTTCGAGCAATACGATCTTCTCTCCGCCGCCGTCGTCGACGAGAACGAACGGCTGGTCGGCGTGCTGACCATCGATGACATGGTCGACGTCATCCAGCAGGAGGCCGAAGAGGACCTTTTGCGCATGGGCGGCGTCGGCGACGAAGAGCTGTCGGACAGCATTGTCTCGACCTCGCGGTCGCGTGTTCCCTGGCTGCTCATCAATCTTCTGACGGCTTTCCTGGCGGCGTCGGTGATTAGCCTGTTCGACCATACGATCGAGCATATCGTGGCACTTGCTGTGCTGATGCCGATCGTGGCCGGCATGGGCGGCAATGCCGGTTCGCAGACCATGACCGTTACCGTGCGGGCGCTGGCGACCAAGGACCTCGACATCTACAATGCCGGTCGCATCATCCGCCGCGAGATGGGGGTGGGCTTCATCAACGGCATCATCTTCGCGATCCTGATCGGCATCGCCGCGGCGGCGTGGTTCTGGGACCCAAATCTCGGCGGCATCATTGCGGCGGCGATGATCATCAACATGTTCGTGGCCGCCCTTGCCGGTATCCTGATCCCGCTGCTGCTCGACCGGTTCAAGGTCGATCCGGCGGTGGCCTCGGCGGTGTTCGTCACCACGGTCACTGACGTCGTCGGCTTCTTTGCCTTTCTGGGGCTGGCGACATGGTGGTTCGCAGTGCCCTAGGGACAGGCTGATACGGTAGTGGGTCACTATGCGCGGGCCTTACAAGAAGCGGGCCGCGATCTAGGAGAAAATGTGTTGCAGAATAGGCTCTCGCAGTTTCCCAGCTTTCATGACGGCTATCTAACAGGCATCGAACTTGCTGAGGAAAGCGCTGTAGTCGGCCTTCAACATTACGACGGCACTAGATATCGGCTTCACCTGTCAGGCATCAAGGCACTGCTTGCGAACGAGTTTCGGCAAGGCAATATCATTTCTTCCCTAAAGCTCACGACCGGCACAAGCCCCGACATCGGCGATCTTAGGTTGCTATGGCCCGTACCCCATCCCGAAGTAGCGGATGAATACCACCAGAAGCACGAGATTTTCGTTGAGGATCAACGGAGCAAGATTGAGTGTGGCGAAGGAGTTTGGCTCAATTTGACCGCTTCCTACGGCTGCGATCTCGTAGCTGTTTGTAAGTCAGTCGAACTGGTCGCTTTGGACATTAACGCGAATAGCCAGATTTCAGGCTGACCCACTACCGCTGATGCGCTTCAATTGACTTTTACGTAAGTGCCGTGCGAGGCTCGCGCGGGGCGCCGTGTCGATTCCGGCATGGCATGGGTTGGTTCGGGACGAAAGGGCGACGCCGCTTGGCGATCGCCCGGGATTCCGGCATCTGGAGTGACAATGCGGGAATATTACTCGATCACCGAACTGACGCGCGAATTCGAGGTGTCGACGCGGACGCTGCGCTTTTACGAGGATGAAGGGCTGGTGCAGCCGGTGCGGCGCGGCCGCACAAGGCTGTTTCGCCCGTCCGACCGGCATCTCATTCGCCAGATCATGCGCGGAAAGCGGCTCGGCTTTTCGATCAACGAAATCCGCGAAATCATCCAGATGTACAAGGAGCCGCCCGGCGAGGTCGGTCAACTCAAGCTGATGATCAAGCGCATCGAGGAAAAGCGCGAGGATCTCAGGCAGAAGCGACGCGACCTCGAAGAGACTTTGGCCGAACTCGACCAGGCCGAGGAATCCTGCGTAGAGCGATTGGTGGAGCTCGGCGTCAACACCTGAACGCCGTCGCCCCTTTCCACGGTCTTCTCAAGGGCTGAGGTGAATCACCGCGCAACCATAGGCTTCGAGCTGCAGGGACCCTGCAGTCGGGTGACCGGTCAGCAGGTCGGTACCAGAGGGGACGCCCGGCACGGCGACCGGAATCTCCGTGGTGTTTTGGATGAACATCAGCTGGCGGTCTTCAGCCTCGCGGATCGACACCTCCACTCCGGCGGGCAATTCAGGCAGCAAGGGCGCGACACCGGCCTGGGCAAGAACGACATCGGCAATGGCTTCGGCAAGCTCTGAAGTAAGATAGGTGCCGACATAGACGACGCGGCCTTTGCCGAGTTGCCGGGAGGTGATCGCCGGCTGTCCGGCGCAAAAACGACCTGACCACGCGCCGAGCACCTCGGTGTCCGGCTCGATCTCGAGAAGTTCGTAGAGATGCGCGGCCTCGAACTGCCTGTTGCCGAAGGTGAAGTGATACTTGCGCTCCGCCGATGAGGCCGGCAGAGGCGTTGGCGGCACATGAGCGCCCATCGCGGCCTGGCGGAACAAGGGAAACAGTCCCATGCCGCCCGTCGGGACGAGGCGGCCGAATTCGGCGACCCTGACGCCGCTGAGCACCGAAAGATCGTGCCCGGGTGCCTGTTCTCGAACGATGTGGTTGTTGTCGTCCCTTGTGCCGGTCAACGCCGACAGGATCAGCGTGCCGCCATTGCGGACGAAGGTCTCGACCGCAGCATTCCATTCCTGCTTCCACATCACCCAATGCGGAACATAGAGTGCTTTTAGTCGGGACAAGTCGTCTTCGGGGTGGATGAAGCCGCAGGCTATGCCGTTCTGGTAGCAGTACCGGTGCATAAGCGTGGCGTCTTCGAGCGGGCTCGGCAATCCCATCGGATAGGTCTTGTGCGCCTCCTGGTTGTCGAAGTCGGCGCCGGCGATGCCGATGTCCATCCGAACGACCGTCCCCAGGATCTGGTCCTTTATGCTAGCGATCTCGTGGAAGAAGCGGCTTGCCTCGTCATAGCGGCGGCGCGGCACATCGTCGTGATCGATGACGCCCATCCAGTAGATCTCGGCACCGAAATGCGCCGGGCGCCAGCGGAAGAACATGATGCCGTCGGCGCCGCGCGCCACCGACGTCATCGCCATACGGCGCATCTCGCCCGGCTCTGGGGTCATGGTTGAAAAGCCCGGCTGACTGCCGAAGCCAGAGGCCTGCTCCGGCACGATGTAGTTGCCGGTATAGGAGCGGCAGACGTCCAGATGCAGCGCCTGTGTGGCCGCATGTCCGCCGGTGCGCCGCATTTCATCGTATAGCATCGGGTAGATGTCGAAGCCGATGAAATCGAGGTCTTGTCCGAACTGGCCGCGGAAATCGATGTCGACGAGCTGGCCGAGATTGTGGAAGACGAACCAGTCCGGATTGGTGGCACGCAGGATCTCGACCTGATCGTGCTGGAAGGCAGCCGTCGCCGCAGCCAGGAAGCGGTGGTAGTCCTGCACATGGCCGGGGCTCGGATAGGACGGCATCAGCGGCCGCGGCAGCTCGATCTGGGAGAAATCGTCATAGGCCGTCGCCCAGAAATGGCCGCCCCAGGCGAAGTTCAGGGCGCCGATCGCATCATATTTCTGCTGCAGGAATTTCTGGAACTCCAGCCGTGTGGCGCCCGAATAGGATTCCGAGACAGTGGTGTTGAGCTCATTGTCGGTCTGCCAGCCGATGACGCGAGGATTGTTCTTGTAGTGCTCGGCCATGGCGCGCGTGATGCGGCGGCTGTGGGCGCGGAATACCGGGCTGGTGGTGTCGGCGTGCTGACGCGATCCGTGGCTTGTCGGGTGGCCGTTGACGTCGACCCGCAACACCTCGGGATAGTTGACGGTCAGCCAGCGCGGCGGCGTCGCGGTTGGCGTGCACATGATCGTGTCGATGCCTGCGGCGCTTAAAACCTCGATTGCCCGGTCAAACAGCCCGAAGTCGAACTTGCCCTCGCGGGGCTCGAAAATATGCCAGGCGAATTCGCCCATGCGGACCGTGTTGACGCCGGCTGCAGCCATGCGCTCGGCGTCGCGTTGCCACGAGCTTTCGTCGACATGTTCTGGGTAGTGCGGCGCTCCCAGCAAGAAGCGGTCGAGATTGAGTGGTCGCCAAACGGAAAGCGGGGCCGGTTTCTTGCGATGCATAGTCGATAGGCTTTCAAATTCAGGGGTCAGGCTGTCGGTAGAGGTTTGCGCGGCGTGAGCGTGCGGCCATCGGGACCGAACAGATATGCGTCGCCGATCGCGAAGCCGATCTTCAATGGAGCTCCGATGCTCACCGGGGAGACCTTGTTGAGCTGGACTGTAAAATTCCCGGTGCCGCTGTCCGAGTTGACCGTCTCAAGCGGAGAGGCGTCGAGATAGAGAACGGTTTCTCGACCCAGATGTTCGGCCAGCCGCACCTCGCCGCCAAATATGGCCGCTTCCCCCGCCGAGTGCTCGACGATCCGCAGATGCTCGGGTCGAACGCCAACGGTTGTTCCGGCGCCGACGGAGAGACCTGTCGTGTCAGCGCTTTCGAAGGAGATTGTCGAGGCGCCCTCCAACGTCACCTTGACGCTGCTCCCGCGAATGTCGGCCACCCGGGCTTCCACGAAGTTCATGCGCGGGGCACCGAGAAAGCCGGCGACAAAGATGTTCGCTGGGTTGGCATAGAGTTCGAGAGGCGAGCCGACCTGCTCAATCTGTCCTTTGTTCAGCACCACGATCCTGTCGGCCATGGTCATGGCCTCGACCTGGTCATGGGTGACGTAGATCATGGTGGAACCGAGCTGGCTGTGCAGCGTCGACAGTTCGACGCGCATCTGGGTGCGCAGTGCCGCGTCAAGGTTCGACAAAGGTTCGTCGAACAAGAAGACCTCCGGCGAACGCGTGATCGCACGGCCGATTGCAACGCGCTGGCGTTGTCCGCCAGACAGTTGCTTCGGGCGCTTGTCGAGCTGTTCTTCCAGACGAAGGATCTGGGCCGCGCGATTGACGGCGGCGTCGATCTCCGGCTTCGGCCGCTTGGCCATCCTGAGGCCGAAACCCATGTTCTCGGCCACCGTCATGTGCGGGTAGAGCGCATAGGACTGGAACACCATCGCGATGCCGCGATCGCCGGGTTCTTCCTTGGTGACATCGCGGCCGTTGATGACAATCTGGCCAGTGTTGATGGTCTCAAGTCCGGCGATTGTCTTCAGCAAGGTCGACTTTCCGCAACCGGACGGTCCGACCATGACGACGAATTCGCCCTTTTCGATCTTCAGGTCGATGGTCTTCAGAGCGTGATAGCCGACATAGTGCTTGTCGACCTTGCGCAATTCCACGCTGCTCATTGCCAGGCGCCTTTCCGTGTTTGCGGGTTGCGTCCCATGCCACCCGATGTGGATTTCCGGCCGTTTCCAAACATCACCCCTTCACCGCCCCCATGGTCAGGCCGCTGATGAAGTGTTTTTGCATCAGGAAGAACATCACGACCGGCGGCAGGGCGACGAAGATCGTTGCCGCCGACACGATGTTCCAGGCGGATGTCCATTCGCCGCGCAGATTGTTCAGCCCGGCCGTGACGGGTTTGACCGCGTCGCTCTGGGTCAGAACAATCGCCCAGAAATAGTCGTTCCAGACGAAGGTGAAGGTGAGGATGGCGAGCGCGGCCAGCGCCGGCCGTACCAGGGGAACCACCACATGGCGCAGCACCTGGTATGGCGACGCACCCTCGGCGCGTGCCGCCTGGAACAATTCGCCCGGCAAGGCGGCGATGAAGTTGCGCATGAACAGCGTCGCAAAGCCGGTCTGGAAGGCGACGTGGAATATGATCAACGCGTAGATGGTGTCATAGAGACCGAGCCTCACCATCAGGTCGCGCACAGGGATCATCATGACCTGGGCCGGCAGGAAATTGCCGCCGACGAACAGCGCGAAAATGAGATTTGACCCGCGGAACGGATAGCGGGACAGAACGAAGCCGGTCAATGTCGACAGGATCAGGACGCCGATCACTGCGGGAATGGTGATCAGCAGGCTGTTGAGAAAGAAGCGCAGCATTGCGGTCTGCTCGAACACCGCGGTGTAGTTCTCGACCAGGCTGAATTTCTGCGGCCAGCCCCAGTAATTGCCCGCCATCAGCTCCTCGTTGGAGCGGATCGACGTCAGCATGACGGCAAGCAGCGGCACCAGCCAAAGCGCGACGACGAGGGTTACGCCACCGACGTAAAGCGCACGCTGGATTTTGGCGTCTTCGGGAATGGGGCGCGGATACATCAGGCGTTACTCCGTTCGGCCTTGATGAGGCCGTGAAGGTACCAGGCGATGAAGGCGGTCATGATCACGAAGAGAACGGTGGCGATCGCCGCGCCGTAGCCGAAGCGATAGGAAAAGATCGATTCCTCGTACATCTGGTAGGCGAGCACCGTCGAGGAACCGTAAGGGCCGCCACTGGTCATGACGGCGACCATGTCGAAGGAGCGCAGGGCGCCGATGACCGTCACCGCGATGGCGATGAAGCCGACCTGCGACAGTTGCGGCAGCACCACATGGCGCAGCATGGGCCAGCCGCGTGCGCCGTCGACGCGTCCGGCGCCGATCAGGTCATCGTTGAGATTGTTCAGCCCGGCCAGGAACAGCACCATGCAGAAGGCGATCTGCGGCCAGAGGCCCGCGGCGGCAACCGCGAAGGTGGCGAAGTTTTCGTCGGACAAGAGCGCCGGCGCGGTGCCGCCGAACAGACCGAAGATCAACTGCAGCAGTCCATAGGTGGGATCATAGACCCAGCCGAAAACGACGCCCACGGTCACCGTAGCCAGTACCAGCGGGACAAAGAACAGCGACTTCAAGATGCGCATGCCGCCAATCTGCTGGTTGACGATCAACGCCAGCGCCAGGCCGATCGGTGGCGCCAGCATGAAGATCACCAGCCAGATGACGTTGTTCTTCAGCGAGACGTAAAATTGCGGGTCGTCTGCCAGCTCGACATAGTTGGCGACACCAACCCAGTTCTTCGGGCCGATGCCGTCCCATTCATGCAGGGAGATCCAGATCGTCTCCAGTGAGGCGGCGAGGATCACCGCACTGAACAAGGCGAGGCCTGGCAGGAGGAACAAAGCCGGCGTCAACCAATGACGATTTCGGCGCCAAAAGTGTTGCATTGGATTCATCCAAAAAAGGGGCGGGAACAGCCCTAAAGCGCGTCGCGTTTAAGCGGCTTCAGCCGACGCGCTTAAGTCTTTGCTTTGTGCATGTCGTTGTCCCAAAACCGCCGCGCACTTTTGGGCGACATGCACTGGACTGCTCCCGCCATGCCCCGGGAGGACTAGCCGAAAATTCTCTTGCGGGTCTTTTCCAGCCGCGCGAGAATCTGGTCGCGCCGTTCAGGCTTGACCATGAACTCCTGAAGCCCCGTCATGCCTTCCTGCGCCATATCAGGATCGGTATCGCGATCGTAGTATTGTGACGTGCCGACCACTTTCTTCAGTTCCTCGACGGCGGCGTTTACCAGCGGATCCTTGCTGGGTGGGCAGTCGTTGCGCGGCGGGATGGCGCCCTCGGCGGCGAGGAAAGCCGCCAGATTTTCCGCCTTGTAGAAATAGGCGAGGAATTCGCGCGCGCCTTGCTTGTTCTTGGCATTGGCAGGGACATGCACGGAGTTGACCGAAAAATCCTCATACCTGGCGACGCCGGGGACGATTTCGGGAAATGGCGCGTAGGCGAGTTGCGGGATGTCCGCCTCTGGGAAGGCGGACCTGACGAAACCACCGAGATCCATCATGGCGGCTTTCTTCTGCGCCAGCGCAGCACCTGCCTGTTCCCAACCGAAGGAACTGTGGTTGGGCGAGAAGAAACCGGCCTTGAGCAGGTCGTTCCATTTGTCGAAGACCGGCGTCAGCATCGGATCGGTGTACTGGACCGTGCCGTCCATCAGGGCGATGTGCTTGTCGAGGCCATTGATGCGCAGGTTCATGTGGTCGAGCCAGCCGCCCGCCGGCCACAGTTCTTTCGTGCCCATGCTCATCGGGATCATGCTTGCGGATTTCGCCGCCTCGCCAAGGGCGAGAAATTCGTTCCAGGTCTTCGGTGGCGTCCAATTGTGTTCGGCAAAGACGTCCTTGCGGTAGAACAGGCCCCAAAGCAGGCCGCCCATGGGCAGACCGTACTGCTTGCCATCGACGGTGACCGCATTCGTCGTGGCGCCAAGCACGTCTTTGTAGTTCTCGTGGGCGAACAGGTCGGAGATGTCGTCGAACAGGCCTTTCTTGACGAAGGCCTTCATGCGGTTTCCCGAGAACCAGAAGCAAATGTCGGGGGCACCAACGACGAGATAGCTGCGGATTGCAGTCTTGTGCGCCTCATGGTCCATGTTGTTGATGGTAACCTTGGCGCCAGACGCCTTCTCGTATTCGCCTGCCAGCCGCAGCAGCACATCGCGCTGAGCCGCATTGCCAATGTTGGAGATGATGGTGATTTCCTGCGACTGCGCCAGGGCCGGCAAGCAAAGGCCCCCGGTGGCAGATGCGGCGAGAGCGGCGCCGGTGCCCTTCAGGAAGCGGCGCCTTGTCGTGAACAGAGTCGTAGCGGTGATGGCCATGGCTTTTATCTCCTCCCTGAGAACAGCCGGATTCCAATTGAACCGAGGCCAGTCGTAGCGTATGCAGGCGAGGCAGGTCAATACTTAATTTACAAAATTAACAATGAGGCGGGAATGAAACTCAAAGGTGACCAGCAGACTTCGCGTTCGATCAATCGTCGACTGATCCTCAACCTGCTGCGAAGGGAAGGGGCGATCAGCCGCGCCGAGATCGCCGCCATCACCGGATTGAGCCCGGCGGCGGTGACGTTCGTCGTTTCCGACCTGTTGACCGAGAACATCCTGGTCGAGGGAGAAGCCAGCGTCGGAGCGCCGGGGCGGCGGCCCATCCCGATCAACATCAACTATGCGGGTCGCCTCGTTGTCGGGTTCAAGCTGATGGTCGGTGCGATCGATTGCGTGCTGACTGACCTCGCCACGACGCCTCTTGTCTCCAAGCAGGTCGCAGTACCAGATCAGTCACCGCAAGGCGTGGTCGATGCCTGTGCCGCTGCCGTCAAGCAATTGCTTACGGATCGCGGTGCGCCAATCGGCGCGCAACTCAGCGGCATCGGCATCGCGGTGCCCGGCGTCATCGACAATGGCGTCTGCCGGCTCAGTCACCGGTTCGGCTGGACCGACGTGCCGATTGCGGCCATGCTCGCCGACCTCGTGAATGTGCCTGTCTGGGCCGACGACGACACCAACGCATTCGCGCTGGCGCAGCAATTGTTCGGCCTCGGCCGACATCACCGCACTGTCGGCGCGCTGGCGATCGGCGCCGGCATCAGTTGCGCCGTGGTGGTCGACGGCGCCGTGCATCACGGCGCGAATGGGGCCGCGGGCAAGATGGGCCACTCCATCTACGATGCGAATGGCCCACTATGCGAGTGCGGCCGCCACGGATGCCTTCAGACGTTTTTCTCCGAGCCGGCATTGGTGAAGCGGTGGCGTGAGGCGAAAGGCCTGTCCCGCGACGTTGACCGCTACGATATGCTCGAAGCGGCCAAGGCCGGCGACGAGACGGCGGTGAATTTGTTGCGCGAAGCGGGCGAGGGCATCGGCAGGTTCCTGGGCGGCTTCTGCAACATCATCGATCCGGAGGTCATCGTCGGTGGCGGCGAAGCCGTCAGCTTCGGCGACTATCTCTTCGAGCCGATGCGCAACGCGCTGGGGCGTTACGCCATGTGGGCGCCGCCGCCGATCACGCCGGACTGGGCCGACGATTCCTGGGCGCGTGGCGCCGCTGCCCTTGCTACCCAGAGGCTTTTCGACTTCGAAAGCCGGCCAGGCGAAATCAGGGTCGTTGTTTAGGCGAGAAACCTGTTCAAGTCTGGCAGCGGTGGCCTGGGCTGTTCAAATCCAGCGCCGCACTCTTTTGGCGTAGTCGCGGTACTTCTTGCCGAATTTGGCCGCCAGCACCTTTTCCTCGCCCTCGATCGCGAGCTTTTGCGTTGCGAAGGCCGCGATCAGGGCCAGTGGCAGAAACCATGCGATGCCCGAGACGAAGGCGACGCCGATCAACAGCAGCGTGTTGGCGAGATACATCGGGTTGCGCGTGATGCCGAAAGGGCCTGACGTCACCAGATGGTCCGGCACGGCGTTCGGGTTGAACGTCGTCTTGGCTCGCATCATGCTGCGGATGGCGGTGAACCAGAGTGCGGCGACGCCGAACAGCGCCACCCAGCCGGCGGCAAAAAGCAGATCGCCCGCAATGTCGCCGATCCATGGCAGCGGGTAGAGCAGGCCGAGCGCGATGCTGATGGCGATGGCCGCGACATAGATCAGCGGCGGCCATGGTATGCGCCCGGGTTTCGGCTGACTGTCGGTCATTGCTGCCCTCCCTCTATCATCGAGCTCTCGGTCTTGGCGGTGCAGGTGCCGGCGAGATCGCTAAGATGCGCCTTGAACTCCGGGGTCTGGTCGCCATTGTAGAGCCGATCGAATGTTGCCTCGCCTTGCAGCGTATCCAGCATGCACACACAATAGCTGGCGCAGAACTCCGTGTCGCGCTGCTGCTCGCAGGATACCTGGCACTGTTTCAGGAAGATCACTTCCCTGGTTTCCACCGGCGCCGGCATGATCTGCGAGAACAGCCAGACACAGCCAAACAGCAGCGGCTGATGGATCAGATAGAAAGCCAGGCTGTGACGGCCGATGAAGATCAGCGGGTTGGCCCATCGTCCGGGCGTGAGCGTCGCCAGCCGCGCCAGCACGCCTGACGTGGAAGCGAGCTTTGTTGCGGCGATGCCGATAAGTACGGCGCCGAACCATGGCAAGACGGGCACATAGTCGTTGGAGCGCGGGTTGATCGCCGACAGGCCGACCCACCACAGAGCAGGGTGGTCGAACATTTCGAATCTGAGATAGACCGGTGCGGCGATCACGATCGCCGCCACGAGCAAGGTCAGCAATGACGGCAGGCGCAGGAACAAAAGGCCAAGCAGGCTGGCCAGCGCGATCTCGTGCAAGATGCCGAAGAAGATGAAGCTGTCCGGCGTGACGAAGTATGTAACCGCCGATATGGCGATCGCCGCAACGGCGACCATGGCAAAGCGTTTCCAGAAGCCGTTCCAGCGGATTTGCCGGCCATGGGCGAGAAACAGGCTGACGCCGACCAGGAACAGGAAGGTCGAGGCGATGCAGCGCGCGTAGATCTTCCACCAGCCGAAGGCGGTCAGGCCGGGATCGGTGTAGTGGAAGTTCTCCAGATCCCAGGTGAAGTGGTAGCTCGCCATGGCGATGAGCGCGATGCCGCGCACGATGTCGATGGCGACGATGCGCTTCGGTTGATCCGGGACGGCGGCGGTCGGCGTATCTGTGCTCATGGTCTCGTAATTCTGATTCAGCCCTCAAGACGACTAGCACGGTTGCCCCGGACAAAAGAAGGCAGGCCGCAACACCGCATCAGAGCCTGCTTTAGGCCAGCACCGGAAAGCCTTTGGCCGGCTTCGCTTTTTGCCGTGAACGGGTCGGTTTCCTGTTACCGACACGGGGATGGCCACGCCAGATTGGCCTCGCGAATCTGCTTCGGGGAAAGCAATGTCCACCCATGTGCGCCATCCGATCTGGCTTCCGGCCTTGCGGCCGGCGGATGCGCGCACCTTTGCCTCGCTCTATGCGGCCGAGTCTTTCGCCCGCGCCACGGTATCGAGCGTCATCCCGATCCAGGCCTATGAGATCCTGCACAATGAGCAGATCGTCTCGATCCTCTACACCGTCGTGGCGATGCTCGGCCTGTCGGTGACGCTGTTCATGCCGATGCTGATCCGCCGCTTTGCCCGGCGTTGGGTCTACACCGCCGGCGCCTGCCTGCTGGCCGTCGGCTCGCTGTTCTTCGTCACCCACACGTTGGCCGGGCAATTGGCGGGCATGCTGTGCCGCGTCATGGGCGCCAGCGCGCTGTCGATCACACTCAACCTCTACATCATGGACCACATCCGCAAGACCGACTTCATGCAGGCGGAATCGCTGCGCATGGCGTGGTCGATGTTTGCCTGGACCGGTGGGCCGACGCTCGGCATCTTTCTCTACACACGCTTCGGCATCTATGCCGCGCATGGCGCGGTTGCCGGTTTTGCCATGATCCTGCTGGCGCTGTTCTGGACCTACCGGCTGGGCGACAACCCGTCGATCCGCCCGGGCAAGACGCGACCGGCCAATCCGCTTGCCAATATCGGCCGCTTCGTCGCCCAGCCGCGGCTCAGACTGGCCTGGCTGATCGCCTTCGGCCGTTCCTGCTTCTGGACGACGTTCTTCGTCTACGGGCCACTGTTCATGGTCATCACCGGCGAGGGCAAGCTGGCCGGCGGCCTGCTGGTTTCGGCAGGCAATGCGCTTTTGTTCATGGCGATCTTCTGGGGCAAGGCGGGAAAACGCTTCGGTGGCCGGCGCACCATGACGTTCGCCTATTTCGCCATGTCGGCGATGCTGTTGGCGGCCGGTGCGGTCGGCGAAACGGTGCCGCTGCTCACCGGCGGGTTTTTACTCTGCGGCGCGTTTTTCACCATCGCGCTCGATGCACTGGGCTCGACCGCCTTCATGCGCTCGGTGCGCTCCTATGAGAGGGCGCAGATGGCGGCGGTCTATCGCACCTATCTCGATTTTTCCGAGCTGACGCCGCCGCTGGTCTATTCGGTGGTGCTGGCGTTCTTCGGCCTGGGTTCGGTGTTCGCGACGCTCGGCCTGCTGGCGGCGGTCTGCGGTTTTGTCACGTGGCGGTATCTGCCGAAATCGCTTTAGTCGGCCTTGATAATTCTACTCCGGCGGACATCTGTCGCGATTTTCTCCGCTTCCGGTGCTCACGGACCCAAAAGTCCGCTGCGCGCCGGTTCTCGAAAACCGCTCCATATGCCTCGCCGGAGCGAATTATGAAGGCTGACTAGGCGGTTGTTTCAACCGCCGCGTGCCGCTCACGCACCCAGTTGTGGAAGCGGTGCAGGTCGTATTCCTCGGGCATCAACACGCCGGTCTGGTGGCGCAGCGAGCGCAGGCCTTTCTGGTTGACCTCGCAGATCGCGGCGTCTTCCTCCAGCACCTGCCTGCCGAAGGCGACGATGTTGTCTATGTCGGCCTGGGGTGCCGCCAGCGCTTCGGGCGAAAAAAGCCATTCGGCGGTGAGTTCGGTCTGTTCGGGGCCAAGCGGCACCAGCCGCACCGTCCTGACATAGTCGACATGGCCGACGATGAACATCGACGGCAGTGACGTGGCGTAGGTCTGGCCGGCGGCGCGCTCGGCCGGCGTCAGCCCGGCAAACACCGGGCCATGCGCCTGCCCGTCGCGCGACCATGTCTCGGCGCCGGCGCGCAGGCCGCCGGAGAATTCCGGCGCGTCATTGTCGGCATGGCGAACCCAATCCGGATCGTCGTGCCGCCCCATCAGGCCGCGGCCATAGATCGGCACCAGCCGTGACAGGTCCTTGTGGACGCCGGGGCAATGCAGGCACTCGTTGAAGTTCTCCCAAAAGATCTTCCAGTTGCAGTTCATCACCTTCTTCAGCACGTGGCCGCTGACCAGCGTTTCCAGCGGCCAGTTGGCGAGATTGCCGGATGCAGGATCAAAGGATGTTTGCGCCGAACCGTCGGCGTCCTCCTGCAAATTGACGAAGACAAAACCGCGCCACACCGAGAGCGCCACGCGGTAGAGCGGATGATCGGCTTTGTCGAAACCTTCGGGCAGCGAATTCGAGGGTACGCGCACGAGATCGCCGCGCAGCGAATAGGACCAGGCGTGATAGGGGCAGGTGATCAGCCGCGCCTTCAGCCGGCCTTCGCTTTCCTGGCAAAGCTGCGAGCCGCGATGCCGGCAGGTGTTGTGGAAAGCGCGCAACACGCCGGTGTCGTCGCGCAGCACGACGATCTCCTGCGTTCCGACGCGGAACGTGCGGAACGCCAGCGGCTGGGCAAGGTCGGTCTCGCGGCAGACCAGCAGCCAGTTTTTGTACCAGATGGCCTCGAGATCGCGTTGATAGGCGTTTGCATCCCAATAGGCCGACGACGGCAGCGTCGATTCGGCCCGGGTCAGGCCGTTATAGGGATCGCGCTCGCCGGGGTCGGGTTGCATGGCTGGCTTCCTGTGATGCGCCAGCCGACACCCCGGCAAATCGTTTGTCAATTCTGGCGACGGCATTTGGCGCGCCACGGCATTGCCGGTTTCCAACGCGATGCCTAATCATGTCCTTGAACAAGAGGATTGAGAATTGGCTGCACGACAGATGTCGCTCACGCCGGAACTGGTCGCGCGCTGCTGGCGCGCGATCGAGGATACAGGTCCGGATCCGGATGCAGGGCACCTGGATGATGGCGACTATGACGCGTTGGTGGACGCATTGCAGGCGGAACTCCCTGACTCGGAACCGCTGTGGCTGTTCGGCTACGGCTCGCTGATCTGGAAACCCGAAATCGATCATATCGAGGAGCGGGTGGCCCTGGTGCGCGGTTGGCACCGGTCTTTTTGCATGAACATGACGCGCTGGCGCGGCACCAAGGATAGCCCCGGCCTGATGATGGCGCTGGACCGTGGCGGACAGTGCAAGGGCGTCGCCTTTCGGCTTAACGACGGTGATCGCCGCCAGCAGCTCGACAAGCTCTTGCGGCGCGAAGTGACACTAAAGCCGACAAGCTACCATCCCCGCCTGCTCAACCTGGGAAGCGACAACGGCCCGATAAAGGCGCTGGCGTTCGTCATCAACCGCAATGGCCTCACCTATTCCGGACCGCTCGCCGAAGAAAGGGTCGTCGAACGGCTGGCGACGTCCTGTGGACACTGGGGCTCAGGCGCCGACTATCTCTACAACACGGTGAAAAACCTGGAAGAACGCGGCATTCACGATCGCCATCTATGGCGGCTGCAGCGCCTCGTTGCCGAGCGGATCGCCGCGTCCGCAGCTTAACGCCAGGGTGGCGCATTCGCGCTGGTAACCGGCGGAATTTGGTTTGCCGGGCGCTGCGATTTTGCCTATAGTCGCCAGCTGTCGTCGGTTCCGTTTGGAGCCAAGAGGGAATGCGGTGCGGGCTGAGTTGTTGCCCAATGCCGTGGCTGCCCCCGCAACTGTGTGCGGTAGTCCTCTCCATATGCCACTGAAGATTTTTCTTCGGGAAGGTGGGGAAGGGCGCTGATCCGCGAGCCAGGAGACCTGCCGGCGACAGGGACACTGACTTCTATGCCCTCGGGTGGAGGGCGAAAGGACAAGACATGAATACCGCTTCCGTCTCTCTCGGCGCTTCCGTTTCCTCGCAGTCGCGCTTCATGCAGCTGGTGCTTACTGCATTTCTCGGCCTGTTCGTTGTCGGTGTTGTCGGCTTCTCGCATATCGATGTGGTCCACAACGCCGCGCACGATTATCGCCACTCGATGGCGTTTCCCTGCCACTGACGAGGAATTGACATCATGAACCTGTTTCGCAACGTCGTGTTCATCGCGGCGATCGCCGGGCTCGTGGCTGGCGTCGTTCTCGCCTGCATGCAGGCCTTTGCTACCGACCCCCTGATTTACCAGGCCGAAGTTTTTGAGAAGGCTGGCGGCCACCAGCACGATCATGCTGCGGCACCGGCCGCCAGCACCACCAATGCTATGAGCAGCGCCGCACCGGCGGAAAACACCATGAGCTCAGCCGCACCAGCGCCTGCTGAGGCGGCGGCTCCGATGGAAGACGAAGGCTGGGCACCGGCCGATGGCTTCGAGCGCTTCGCTTTCAGTGTCGTCGCCAATATCGTCACCGGCATCGGCTTCGCGCTGATTCTGGTCGCGGTTTCCGAGTTCGCTGGCGGTATCGGTAGCTGGCGCCAGGGCTTGTTCTGGGGCCTGGCCGGCTTTGCCGCGTTCACGCTGGCACCGGGCCTAGGCCTGCCGCCGGAACTGCCGGCAATGCCGGCAGCCGACCTCATGCAGCGCCAGATCTGGTGGTGGGCGACGGTGGCGGCGACAGCGGCTGGCCTGGGCCTTCTCGCCTTCCGCAAATCGCTGCCGTTGGCGATCCTTGCCGTGGCTTTGATCGTGGCGCCACATATTGTCGGTGCGCCGCAGCCGGACAGCTTCGTGACAGCAATCCCGGAAGGCCTGCACCATCAGTTCGTGGTGGCGGTTACGGTGACCAATCTGGTGTTCTGGCTGGTGCTTGGTGCTGCCGTTGGCGTGGTGCGCGGACGCTTCACGGGAACGGCAACTAGCCTGCGCGACAGCTTTGCCTGATCCTGCTGCCCTCCGTGCGGAACTGACCTTCATCATCGGCGGTGCGCGCTCCGGCAAGAGCGCGCACGCCGAAAGACTGGTGACGGCAGGCGCTGCGCCGTGGACCTATATTGCCACCGCAGAAGCCTATGACGAAGAAATGCGCCAGCGCATCGCTTTGCATCGCTCTCGGCGCGGCGAGGGCTGGACGACGGTCGACGCGCCACTCGATCTTGCCGGCGCGATCGGGGCGCTGCCCGACAATCAGCCGATCTTGATCGACTGCCTGACGCTGTGGCTGACCAACCATATGCTGGCCGAGCATGACCTTGACGCAGAATGCCGAGGGCTGGCGGAGGTGCTGTCGCGACCGCGCGGACCGTGGTTTGTTGTTTCCAACGAAGTCGGCCAGGGCATCGTGCCCGACAACGCGCTCGCGCGCCGGTTTCGCGATGCGGCCGGCCGCCTCAACCAGCAGGTCGCTTCGGTCGCCGATACGGTGCTGCTGATGGTGGCGGGACTGCCGCTCAAGGTGAAATGAGATGCCAGATATCAAGCACGATGGGATCGATGCCAAGGACGAAGAGCGCCACCGCGCCAAGATGGTCAAGCGCAAGGCGGTGCAGGATGCCGAGGTTGCCGCCAAGACGGTCGAGAAGGGGCTTTTGATCGTCAACACCGGTCCCGGCAAGGGCAAGACCACTGCCGCCTTCGGGCTGGCGCTGCGCATGCTCGGCTACGGCAAGCGCGTCGGTGTCGTCCAGTTCATCAAGGGCAAATGGCACACCGGCGAAAAGGACGCCTTTGCCACCTTCGGCGACCGCGTCGTCTGGCACGCGATGGGCGAGGGGTTTACCTGGGAGACGCAGGACCTGAAGCGCGACATCGCTGCCGCCGAGGCTGCCTGGGCCAAGGTGCTCGAGCTGATGGGCGACGCTTCCATCAGCCTGCTGGTGCTCGACGAGTTGAACATCGCGCTGCGCTACGACTATCTCGATCTCGACACGGTGGTCGCGGCACTGAAGGCGCGGCGCGAAGGCCTGCATGTCGTCGTCACCGGCCGCAACGCCAAGCCGGCGCTGGTCGAGGCCGCCGACCTGGTCACCGAGATGGGCGTGACCAAGCATCATTTCGCGGCGGGTGTGAAAGCGCAGCAGGGGATAGAGTTCTGAGGGTGACGCCGCTCAGAACGTCACCGCGATAAGGATCGCCGAGAGCAATCCGAACAACCCAATCAGCAGATAGTCGGCGATTTGATAAAGCCTCAGCGCCCGTCTGATATCCACGCTATCCGCCTCGCGCCGTCCGCCTTCGCCCATGAAGGCATCTTCAACGACGACACCGCCATAGCTGCGCGGCCCGGCCAGTGCCAGGCCGAGCGCACCGGCCATCGCCGCCTCCGGCCAGCCGGCATTGGGCGAGCGATGTTTTTTCGCGTCGCGCCGCATGGCTGTCCAGGCGTTGCGGGGATCGGCGCCGCTGACCAGAAATGCGGCGAGCACGATCAACAGCGCGGTCAGCCTGGAGGCCGGCAGGTTGATGAAATCGTCAAACCGGGCAGCCGCCCGGCCGAAGGCCTCGTGGCGCGGCGTGCGATGGCCGATCATCGAATCGGCAGTGTTGGCGGCCTTGTAGGCGACGCCGCCCGCCAGGCCGCAAACACCAGTCCAGAAGGCGGGTGCGACGATGCCGTCGGAAAAATTCTCAGCCAGGCTTTCGATTGCGGCACGGGCGACGCCGGGTTTGTCGAGCCTTTCCGGATCGCGGCCGACAATGCGCGCAACCGCGATACGACCCAAGGCCAGACCGCCGGTGTCGAGTGCATCGGCCACCGCCTCGACATGCTCGGTCAGGCTCTTCTGCGACAGCAGCGACGTTGCCAGAATGGCGGTGATGACCATGCCCGTGGGAAATATCTGCCAGAGTGCGATTTGCAGCACAAAGGCGATTGCCGCCGGCACCAGCACGATGACCAGCAACGCCAGGACGCCCCGCCGGCGACGCAGTGCGTCGGAATCAGTGGCGCGGTTGAGCCTGCGGTCGAGAAAGGATATCAGCCTGCCGAACCAGGTGACGGGATGGCCGATGGCGCGGAACAGCCAGTCCGGGTAGCCCAGGACACGTTCAATAGCCAATGACAGGAAGGCGATCAGGATCGACATGAAGCTTCTTGAAGGAGCGATTGCTGCCGTGGATCACGGCGGGAGCCTTGGCCGGGCGAGCGCGCTCTTCCCTCACGCGCCACAGCCTTTTGTCGACCTCTCGACAGGTATCAATCCGCACTCCTACCCGCTTTTCGAGCTGCCCGCCACCGCTCTGTCGCGATTGCCGGAAGCCGCGCGCGCCCATGAACTGGCCAGGATAGCGGCGAGTGCCTATGGCGCGCCGTCCGCAGCCAATATCGTGCTGGCCCCGGGCACGCAGATCCTGTTGCCGCGCGTCGCGTCGCTGGTCAGCGCCGGCAAGGCGCTGGTGCTCGGACCGACCTATGCCGAACATGCGCGGGCAGCCGCGATCGCCGGCCATTCGGTCGTGGAGGTCGAAGATTTCGAGGTGCTGGCAGGTGCCGACCTCGTCATCGTCGTCAACCCCAACAATCCGGACGGGCGCGTCATAGATCGCGAAAGGCTGCTGCAGCTTGCGGCAAGATTGCGCGCCAGGGGCGGGCTTCTGGTCGTCGACGAGGCCTTCATGGATGTCGGTCCGCGCGCCGAAAGCTTGGCGGGAGATGTCGACCAGGGCGGGATCGTCGTATTGCGCTCCTTCGGCAAGTTCTTCGGCCTGGCCGGCCTGCGGCTTGGCTTTGCATTGACTGATGTACGAACGGCCGAACGGCTGGACGCGCAATTCGGGCCGTGGGCGGTTGCCGGCCCGGCGCTCGAATATGGTATCCGGGCGTTGGCCGATAGCGGTTGGCAGGCCGCGATGCGCGCGACGCTGGAGACGGAGGCACAGCGGCTGGATGCCTTGTTCGGCCGTTTCGGCGTTCCGGTCGTCGGCGGCACTACGCTGTTCCGCTATCTCAGGCTGGTGGACGCCGCGGGCCTGTTTTCGGCGCTTGGCGCGCGCGGCATCCTGCTTCGCCATTTTGCCGACCGGCCGTATGTGCTGCGCGCCGGCCTGCCCGGAAGTCAGGAGGAATGGCAGCGGCTCGAATCGGCACTTGCCGATTGGGCGCACAAGCGCGACGCTGGCGCCAAGGAGATCGCGCGATGATGATCCATGTCTGTTCGCTGGCAAAAGTCGATGAAACCGTAGCCAGAACCGGCGCCGAGCGGCTGCTTTCCCTGCTGGCGGCGGGAACTGAGGTGGTGCGCCCGGCCGCTATCGCCAAGGAAAATCACCTGCATCTGGTCATGCATGACATTGCCGTGGCGCAGGAAGGCATGACCATGCCGGGCGAAGAGCACGTGCGCAATTTGCTCGGCTTCGCCCGCCAATGGGATCGCGTGAAGCCGATGGTCGTGCATTGCTATGCCGGCATCAGCCGGTCGACTGCCTCGGCCTACATCATCGCCGCGGCGTTGGCGCCGATGCGCGACGAGGTCGAGCTGGCGCAGACGCTGCGCGCACTGTCGCCGTCGGCGACACCCAATCCGCGATTGATAGCGGTCGCCGATGCGCTGCTCGAGCGCAACGGCCGCATGATCGAAGCGATCGAGGCGATCGGGCGCGGCGCTGACGCCTTTGAAGGCACACCCTTCGCGCTGAAGATCGACGGCTAGTTTACGCCAGCCAGTCGGAGAGCTTTGCCTTGCGCACATCGCGCAAGAGGCTGATGAAACCGTCAGCTTGATGCTCTGATGTCAGCCGGCCTTTTTCGGCGGTGGCAATGCTGGCGTCGCCGACAACGCCGTTCGGGTTGAGGTCGCTGGCGATCCAGGCGAAGGCATGCGTTCCGGTGTGGCGCAGCAGCGAAAATTCCTTTTCGGCGCGGGCGACATTGGAAACGAAATTGTCGGCCTTTGCCATGTCGACGAGGTCCGGCCGGAAATGCAGCATCAGCGAGGTCTCGACATCGCCGCCATGAATGCCGTGGCGGTCCTCAAGCTCGGTGTACATGCCGACCGGGCGGCCAAAGCGCTGCCAGCTCGTCTTCACCGCCAGCATCTTGGCGCGCACCCGCAATTCGCGGGTGATGATGCCCATGATCTCCTCATTGCCGCCATGCGAATTGACGACGATCAGTTTTCTCACGCCGGCGCGCGCGACGGACAGGCCAAGTTCGGTCCAGGCGTCGACCAAGGTCGTCGCCGGCAGCGTGAGGGTGCCTGGCGCATGCAGGTGCTCGTTCGATTTGCCCACCGCCTGGACCGGCAGGATGCGGATATCGAGATCGCCGGGCAGGCGGGCGATCACCGTCTCGATCATGCCGTTCATGATCGAGGTGTCGGTTGAAACAGGCAAATGCGGGCCGTGCTGCTCGATCGCCGCCACCGGCAGGACGGCAATCGTCGCCTCCGGGTCGATCGTGGCGTATTCGGTGGTTCGGTAGTCGCCCCACCACACGCGTCTTTTTGCAACGGTCATGTCATGCCTCTTTTATGTGACCGAGACCTAGCGCGCCAAACGCTGCCTGTCGATCACCCAGCCGCGATGACCTCGATCTCGACCTTGAATTCCGGCCGGGCGAAGCCGGAGACGATCATCAGCGTCGAAGCCGGCGCCGGGCTGGAAAACAGCCGGTCGCGAACGTCCATATAGGGCCGCAGGAACGCGCGGTCGGTGACATAGGCGTTGATGCGGACGACGTCCGATAGGCTGAGCTCGGCATCACCGAGAATCGCTTCGATATTCCTGAAGCAGAGTTCGGCCTGTGCGCCGGCATCCTCCGGAATCTGATCGTCTGCCGTGATGGCGACCTGGCCCGAACACAGCACCAGCCGCTTGCCAGGCGGCACCTCGACGCCGTGGCTGTAGCGGGCAAAAGGCGGCTTGATCGACTTCGGGGTGAGGAATTTGAACATGACAATCTCCGGTTTGTCGGCAGCCTAGGACTGAACCGCCGAGACCTTCAAGATGGCGGTGCATGTCATCAGGGCGATTGTGGACAGGCGTCCAAAAAATAGGCACGATGCCTTCCATGCAGCATGACCCGTCCGGCCTTCGCGCGCGACCTTGCGCAAGCGGGCGGTCCCGGCGGTGGCATGTGTCTTGCTTCTTGAACCAATGGTGTCGAGCCCGGCGCAGAGCGCGCCGGAGCAAACAGAGGGTGGTGTTGATGTACGGAAAATTGACGGTTTCGGCGGCGGCGATCGCCATGCTTGCTTCGAGCGCGCTGAGCGCGGCAGCAAACGAAAAGGTGACGTTCGGCACCAACTGGCTGGCCGAGCCAGAGCATGGCGGCTACTACCAGGCCGTGGCAGACGGCACCTATGCCGCCTGCGGTCTCGACGTGACCATCATGCAGGGCGGCCCGCAGGTCAGCGGGCGGCCGCTGCTGCTTGCCGGCAAGATCGATTTCTATATGGGCGGCAATCTTTTGTCGGCCTTCGATGCCGTCCAGCAGGACATTCCGATGCGCGTGGTGGCGGCGGATTTCCAGAAGGATCCACAGGTCATCATGTCCCAGCCCGGCCAAGGCCTGGACAAGTGGGAGGATTTGAAGACCGCCGACCAGTACATCCTCGGCGACGAGGGCGTGCAGACCTTCTTCCAGTGGATGGTGACGGAACTCGGCTTCGATGCCGCCAAGCGCGTGCCCTACACCTTCAACTCGGCACCCTTCATCGCCAACAAGAAGTCGATCCAGCAGGGCTACGTCACCTCGGAGCCGTTCGCGGTCCAGAAAGAGGGCGGTTTCCTGCCGAACCAGTTCCTGCTGGCCGACTATGGCTGGGACACCTACGCGACCACGGTCGAGACCATGCAGGCCACAATCGACAAGCGGCCGGAGGTGGTGCAGTGCTTCGTCGATGGTTCGGCCAAGGGCTGGTACAATTACCTCTATGGTGACAACAAGGCCGCCAACGAGATGATCAAGAAGGACAATCCGGACATGACGGATGCGCAGATAGCCTTCTCGATCGAGCAGCTGAAGAAATTCGGCGTCGTCGATTCCGGCGATTCGGAAAAGCTCGGCATCGGCGCCATGACCGATGCGCGCATCCAGAGCTTCTACGACAAGATGGTCAAGGCCAAGGTCACGCCGGCGGGCATCGACATCAAGAAGGCCTACACGCTTGCCTTCGTCAACAAGAGCGTCGGGCTGGAGTTGAAGAAGTAGGCCGGTCTGCCGGACATGATGCAGGAGAAAGTGGCGCAAACGCCCTCAAGCGCATCGGGCGAGAGCCCGATGCTGCTGGCTTTGCGCGGCGTCGGCAAGGTTTTTTCCAACGGCGTGACGGCGCTGAGCGACGTCAATCTGACGATACGGGAAGGCGATTTCCTCAGCCTTCTCGGGCCGTCCGGCTGCGGCAAGTCGACTGCCTTGCGCCTGATTGCCGGCCTGTCGACGCCGACTTCCGGCGTGCTGGATTGGCGCGGCAGCGGCTCGCTCGACCGCTCGAAAATCGGTTTCGTCTTCCAGGAGCCGACGCTGCTGCCGTGGGCCGATGTCTTCGACAATGTCTGGCTGCCGCTCAGGCTGAAGGGCGTGTCGCGGGCCAAGGCGGCACCGGCGGTGATGGAGATGCTGGCGCGGGTTCATCTGACCGGTTTTGAGAATGCCGTGCCGCGTGAGCTTTCCGGCGGCATGAAGATGCGCGTCTCGATCGCGCGCGCCATGGTCACCAAGCCACGCGTGCTGTTGATGGACGAGCCGTTCGCCGCGCTCGACGAAATCACCCGCTTCAAGCTCAACAACGACCTTTTGGAGCTGTGGCAGGACGAGCGCTTCACCGTCGTCTTCGTCACCCACAGCGTTTTTGAAAGCGTTTTCCTGTCCAACCGCGTCGTTGTCATGGCGGCGCGGCCGGGCCGGGTGTTCGGCGAGCTTGCCGTCGATGCGCCCTATCCGCGCGACGAGGCTTTTCGCACCTCGCCAGACTATGCCGCGCTCTGCCGCCAGGCTTCGGATGTCTTGGTCAACGCCATCAACTCAACCGCCGGACCGCATCATGACGGCCATTGACCAACCTGCCGTGAACCTCGATCCGGAGGAGGCGCGCCGCGTGCGCGAGGAGCGGCTGGAACGGATCGGCAAATGGCTGCTGCCGCTGGCGATCATGATCCTGGCGATCTGGCTGTGGGACCGTGTCTGTGTCTGGAACGAGATCCCGAAATACATCCTGCCGCGCCCGGGCGTGGTGCTGCAGACGCTCTATGACGATGCCGGGCTGCTGTTCTCCTCGCTGCTGGTGACGCTCAAGATCACCTTCCTCAGCTTGGCGCTCGCCGTCATCGGCGGGGTCGGGCTGGCGGTGCTGTTTGCGCAGTCGAAATGGGTGGAGATGTCGTTCTTCCCCTTTGCCATCGTGCTGCAGGTGACGCCGATCGTCGCCATCTTCCCGCTGATCAACATCTATGTCGACAACCAGACGACCAAGCTTCTGCTCTGCGCCTGGATCGTCGCCTTCTTCCCGATCCTGTCCAACACCACGCTCGGCCTCAATTCCGTCGACCGCAATCTGCGCGACATGTTCAAGCTCAACGGCGCGACCCACTGGCAGCAATTGCGCTATCTCAGGCTGCCGGCGGCAATGCCCTATTTCCTCGGCGGACTGAAGATCGCCGGCGGCCTGTCATTGATCGGCGCTGTCGTGGCCGAGTTCGTCGCCGGCGCGCAAGGGCAGTCGTCGGGGCTGGCCTCGCGCATCATCGAGGCCGGCTACCGGCTCAACGCGCCGCGGCTGTTTGCGGCGCTGATCCTGATTTCGTTTACCGGCATTTTGATCTTCCTGGTGCTGTCGCTGATTTCGCATCTGATCCTGCGGCGTTGGCACGAAAGTGCATTGAAGCAGGAGCGGTAGCGTGCCGAAAGCCATCAGCATTCCCGAGGGCGGTTCCTATGTCCTCACCAACGTCCGGCTTCATGCATCGCTGACCCCAGGCTTTGCCGCACCCTTCGATTCCGATGGATTTGCGCTAGCCGACATTTCTGTCGCCGACGGCAATATCTCCAGCATCGTGGCGCACGGGCGCCCCAAAGCTCCGGCGGGCATCGACCTTGGCGGCCGTATCATCCTGCCGTGTTTCGTCGACTGTCACACGCATATCGACAAGGGCCATATCTGGCCGCGCAAACCCAATCCCGACGGCACCTTCATGGGCGCGCTGAACGCTACCGGTGCGGACCGCGTGGCGCGCTGGAGTGCCGAGGATGTTGCCCGCCGCATGGATTTCTCACTGCGCTGCGCCTACGCGCACGGCACCAGGGCGATGCGCACGCATCTCGACAGCGTGCCGCCGCAGGAGGAAATCTCCTGGCCGGTGTTCGAGACGATGCGGGAAAAATGGCGCGGCCGCATCGAGTTGCAGGCGGCCTGCCTGCTCGGCATCGAGGGCGTGCGCGACAAAAAGTGGTTCGAGAGGTTGGCCAAGCGGGTGGCCGCGGCCAAGGGCGTGCTCGGTGTCGTCACCTATATGGTGCCTGACCTCGAGGAGTTGCTCGACAAGGTGTTTTCCGAGGCGATCAAGCACGGGCTCGACCTCGATTTCCATGCCGACGAGACCGACGATGTCGCGGCGATCTCGCTGAAGAAGATCGCCGAGGCGGCGCTGTGGAACGGCTTTGAGGGCAAAATCCTGGTGGGGCATTGCTGCTCGCTGGCGCGCCAGCCCGACCTCGATGTGCTCGACACGCTGGACAAGGTGGCGAAGGCGGGGCTTGCCGTGGTGTCGCTGCCGATGTGCAATCTCTATCTGCAGGACCGGCGGGCCGACAACACCACGCCGCGTTGGCGCGGCGTGACGCTGCTGCATGAGATGAAGGCGAGGGGTATTTCGGTTGCGGTTGCCTCGGACAACACGCGTGATCCGTTCTACGCCTATGGCGATCTCGACATGCTGGAGGTCTACCGCATGGCGACGCGCATCCTGCATTTCGATCATCCTGTCGCCGACTGGCCGCAAGCGGTGACGGCGACGCCGGCCAAGGTGATGCGGCTCGACGGCTTCGGTACGCTTGCTTCTGGCGGTGCCGCCGATTTCGTCGTCTTTAGGGGACGGAGCTGGACGGAATTGCTGTCGCGGCCCGAATCGGATCGCATCGTCGTGCGCGACGGGCGGGCGATCGACCGCAAGCTGCCCGACTATGCCGAACTCGACGATTTGATGGTGAAGTGATGGATGTTTCGGCGCTCAAGCGTGACCTCGAAGGTCTCAAGCTCGACGACCATCCGGCGATCGTCCAGCAGAAAAGTCGCGATTTTTATTGGTACAGCCCGGTGCTGAAGCAACAGCTCGACCATGTCACCGGCGACCTGATCGTGACGCCGAAATCGGAAGACGAAGTCATCCGCGTGCTCGCCGCCTGCCATCGCCATGGCATTCCGGTGACGCCGCGCGGCAGCGGCACCGGCAATTACGGGCAGGCCATGCCTTTGTCCGGCGGCGTGGTGCTCAACCTCGCCGAGATGAATGCGGTCAAAACGATTGCGCCCGGCCGTGTCGTCACGGGGCCGGGTGCCGTCCTGGCCGACATCGACAAGGCGACGCGGGCACATTCGGGCCAGGAGCTGCGTATGTCGCCCTCGACCTACAACACGGCCTCGATCGGTGGGTTTGTTGCCGGCGGCTCCGGTGGCGTCGGCTCGATCCGCTGGGGCGGCTTGCGCGATCTCGGCAATGTCATCCGGCTCAGGACCGTGACGATGGAGGCGGAGCCGCGCGTCATGGACCTGACCGGCGAGGATGTGCTCAAGGTCATGCATGCCTATGGCACCAACGGCATCATCACCGAAGTCGAGATGCCGTTGACGGCCAGCTATGACTGGATCGACGTGATTGTCGGCTTCGACGATTTCATGGACGCGGCCGGTTTCGGCAACGATCTCGCCATCCAGGACGGCATTCTGGCGAAGCTGATCACGCCGATCGCGGCGCCCATCCCCTACGATTATTTCAAGCGGCATCAGAAATTCTTCCGGCGCGAGCAGAGCATTGTCGTGTGCATGATCGCGCCGCACGCGATGGACGCCTTTGTCGCCTTGACGGCGCACAGCAAGGGCCAGATCGTCTTTCGCGCCGACAAGGAGGCCGATCTCAAGGGCCTGCCGCCGGCCTATGAATTGACCTGGAACCACACGACGCTGCGCGCCATCCGGGTCGATCCCTCGATCACCTATCTGCAGACGCGCTATCCGTCGCCGGACCATCTCGCCCACGTCAAGGCGATGGTCGATCGTTTTGGCGACGAGGTGCCGGCGCATCTCGAATTCATCCGCTTCGACGGTGCGATCGGCGCCGCCGGACTGCCGCTGGTGCGCTTCACCACGGCGGAGCGGCTCGACGAGATCATCCGCATCCACGAGGACAATGGTTGCTGGATCTTCAACCCGCACCGCTACACGCTGGAGGAGGGCGGCATGAAGCAGACCGACGCGGTGCAGCTTGCCTTCAAGCGCGAGACCGATCCGCAAGGGCTGCTCAATCCCGGCAAGATGATAGCCTGGGAAAATCCTGACTACGACTATCGCTCGGGCAAGTCGTTCCTTTTCAAGGGTTTGCAAAAGGCGAGCTGATGAACATCCTCGTCCTCTACGCCCATCCGGTCGAGACCAGCTTCAATGCCGGCCTGCACCGGATGATCGTCGAGCGGCTGACGGCGGCCGGCCATGTCGTCGACGATTGTGATCTCTACGCCGAGGGCTTCGATCCGCGGCTGACGCGCACCGAGCGGCTCGGCTATCACAACGAGCGCGGCACCGGTGATCCGGCAGCGCCCTATGTCGAGCGCTTGCTGCAGGCCGAGGCGCTGGTGCTGTCATACCCGGTGTGGAATTTCGGTTTTCCGGCCATGCTGAAAGGCTTTCTCGACCGCGTCTTTCTGCCCGGCGTGTCGTTCAGGCTGGTCGACGGCAAGGTGCAGCCGTCGCTGCACAACATTCGCAAGCTGGCCGCGGTCACCACCTATGGCGGCAGCCGCTTCCGTGCCATGCTGATGGGCGATCCGCCACGCAAGCTGGTCAACCGCATGCTGCGCGCCACCATCAAGCCCGGTGCCTCCGTGTCCTATCTCGCGCATTATTCGATGAACCTGTCGACCGATGACACACGCAAGGCCTTCATGGCCAAGGTCGCAGCCAGGATGGATGCGTTCTGATGCGGGTGCTGGTGGTCTATTGCCATCCGGTGCCCGAGAGCTTTTGCGCGTCGATCCGCGACAGCGCCATCGAAGTGCTGACGCGAAGGGGCTGGGAGGTACGGCTGCTCGACCTCTATGCGGAAAACTTCAATCCGGTCATGGGCTGCGATGAGCGGCGCTTCTACAATGACCGCGCCCCTGAGGATCCGGCGCTGAAGCCGCATTTCGAGCATCTCGCCTGGGCGCAGGCGATCCTCTTCGTCTATCCGACATGGTGGTATGGACTGCCGGCGATGCTGAAAGGCTGGCTCGACCGAGTGTGGGCGACGGATGTCGCTTTCAAGCTGCCGGCAGGCAAGGGGCGGATCAAATCGCTGATGACGCATGTGACGAAGGTCGGCGTCATCACCACCTGCGGCGCACCGACCTGGTGGAGCGTCGTCGTCGGCCAACCCGGCCGCAAGACCTTGCTACGCGGCATGCGCGCGCTGTGCGCCACGCGCTGCCGGACATTCTTCCTGGCGCATTATTTGATGGATGCCTCGACGCCTCGGACAAGAGCTGTGTTTCTCGCGAAAGTGCGGGCGAAGCTGGAAAGGTTTTGAGGGGGCGCGACTTTCCCTTCTCCCCTTGTGGGAGAAGGTGGATCGGCGTGCAGCGCCGAGACGGATGAGGGGTGCTCCAGCGGAGTGAGATGTTGGCGTTCCCTGGAACACCCCTCATCCGTCTTGCCGCTTCGCGGCAATCCACCTTCCCCCACAAGGGGGGAAGGCAAAAGGGCGCTACATTCTCGTCCGTTCCGCCTTCGGGTCATACATCGGCTTCAGCGACGCTTCGGCGGCAAAGCGCTCGCCGGCGATCTCGATCTCGTAGGACGATCCCAGCACATCCGCCTCGCTCTCGCCCTTGCATGAGACGTAGCCGAGCCCGACGGCGCCGCCGAGATGATGGCCGTAATTGCCCGAGGTTATCGGGCCGACGATCTTGCCGTCGCGCAGGATGGCCTCGTTGTGGAAGAGCAGGGGGTGTGGGTCCTTCAGCCGGAACTGCACCAACCGCCGGTTCAACCCGGTTTCCTTCTTCTTCAGCACGGCATCGCGGCCGAGAAAATCGCCCTTGGCCGTCTTCACGGCGAAGCCAAGGCCGGCCTCCAGCACATGGTCCTCGTCGGTGATGTCGTGGCCGAAATGGCGAAAGGCCTTTTCGATGCGGCAGGAATCCAGTGTGTGCAGGCCGCAGAGTTTCAGGCCGACATCGGCGCCAGCCTCGTCGATTGCTTCGAAGACATGAGCGGCTTGGTCGGTCGAGACGTAGAGCTCCCAGCCAAGTTCGCCGACATAGGTGACGCGGTGGGCGCGGGCCAGACCCATGCCGATTTCTATCTCCTGAAATGTCCCGAACGGGTTGGTTTCGTTGCAAAAATCGTTCGGGCTCACCTTCTGAATCAGTTTCCTTGCGTCCGGGCCCATCAGGCAGAGCACGCTTTCCGCCGCCGTGACATCGGTGATGACGACGAATTCGCCAGCGAGATGTTTTCTCAACCAGGCGAGGTCGCGCTGCAGCGTGGCACCTGGCACGACGAGGAAGTAGGCGGTTTCCGATAGGCGGGAGACGGTGAGGTCGCTCTCGATGCCGCCGCGCTTGTTGAGCATCTGGGTGTAGACGATTTTACCCGGCGCCACGTCCATGTCGTTGGCGCAGAGCTTTTGCAGGAAGGCACAGGCGTCGCGGCCCTCGACCCGGATCTTGCCGAACGAGGTCATGTCGAACAGGCCGACACCGTTCCTCACCGCGAGATGTTCCTCGCGCTGGTTGTCGAACCAGTTCTGCCGTTTCCAGGAGTAGTGGTATTCGCGCTCCTGTCCTTCGCGGGCGAACCAATTGGGGCGCTCCCAGCCGGCGACTTCGCCGAACACGGCGCCGCGCGCCTTCAGATGTTCGTGTAGCGGCGAACGCCTGACATTGCGCGACGTCGCCATCTGGCGATAGGGGAAATGGTCGGCGTAGAGCAGACCGAGCGTTTCGGAGACGCGCTCCTTCAGATAGCTGCGGTTCTTCTGGAAGGGCTGGGCGCGGCGAATGTCGACTTCCCACAGGTCGAAGGGAGCTTCGCCGTCATTGATCCATTGCGCCAGCGCCATGCCGGCGCCGCCGGAAGAGACGATGCCGATCGAGTTATAGCCGGTCGCCATCCAGTAGCCGGACAGCTCCGGCGCCTCGCCGAGATAGTAGCGGTCATCGGGGGTAAAACTCTCGGGGCCGTTGAAGAAGGTGTGGATGCCGGCGGTGGCCAGCATCGGCATGCGGTTGACGCCCATTTCGAGGATCGGCTCGAAATGCTCCATGTCCTCGGGCAACTGGTCGAAGCAGAAATCCTCGCGAATGCCATCCATGCCCCAGGGCTTGGCCACCGGCTCGAAAGCGCCGAGCATCATCTTGCCGGCGTCTTCCTTGTAGTAGGCGCATTCGTCGGGCACGCGCAGCACCGGCAGGCGGGTTAGGCCGGGGATGGGCTCGGTGACGAGGTAAAAGTGCTCGCAAGCGTGCAGCGGGATGGTGACGCCGTTCTGGGCGCCGAGTTCGCGCGCCCACATGCCGGCGCAGTTGACGACTATGTCGGCCTCGATCGTGGCTTGCTCGTCGCCTTGCGCCCAGGAAACACCCGAAACGCGGCCGGCTTTGGTATGGACCTTGGTGACTTTCACATTCTCGACGATGGTGGCGCCGCGCTGGCGCGCGCCCTTGGCCAGAGCCATGGCGATGTTGGCGGGGTCGCACTGACCGTCGAGCGGCAGATGAACGGCGCCGACCACATCCGAAATGTTGAGATGCGGGTACATCTCCTTGACTTCCTTGGGTGAAATCTCGCGCACGTCGACATCGAAGGCGCGGGCCAGCGACGCCTGCCGATAAATCTCGTGCTTGCGTTCTTCGGTCAGCGCCACGGTGATCGAGCCGACCTGGCGCATGCCGGTGCCGACTTCGGTCTCGGCTTCCAGCTTGACGTAGAGGTCGGCCGAATATTTCGCCAGCCGGGTCATGTTCTGCGAACCGCGCAGCTGGCCGATCAGGCCGGCGGCGTGCCATGTCGTGCCTGATGTCAGCTGCTTGCGTTCGAGCAGGACGATGTCGGTCCAGCCGAGCTTGGCCAGATGATAGGCGACCGAGCAGCCGGAGACGCCGCCACCGATGATGACGGCGCGAGCTTTGGTCGGGATGGGTTTGGCGGTCATGCAGCCTCGCGGCGATAGCTGGAGGCAAAGCGGCGCAAGCGCAGCGCTGCTTCCTGCAAGACGGGCTCAGGCTGGCAGAGGCTGATGCGGATGTGGCCGGCGGCGGCCTCACCGAAGCTGGAGCCGGGCATGACGCCGACCTTTTCCGCATCGAGAAAAGCCCAGGCGAATTTCTCGTCGTCGGGTTCGACATCAGATATGTCGAGCATGACATACATGCCGCCTTCGGAGCCGCGCACGCTGACATTGTTCATGCCGCGCACGGCATCGAGCAGGATTGTGCGCCTGCCGGCATAGCGCTCGGCGATCTCCTTGACGCCATAGCCGTTTTCAAGCGCCTCGGCGCAAGCAAGGCTGATGAAAGCCGGCAGGCCGTAGGTCGTCACCAGATTGAGGTTGGTCAGCAACAGGATCATCTCTGCCGGGCCGGTCAGCCAGCCCATGCGCCAGCCGGTCATGCCGTGGCTCTTCGACATCGAATTGATGACCAGCGTGCGCTCCGCCATGCCGGGCAGCGAACGCGGCGAGATATGCTCGCCGCCGCCCAGAGTCCAGTAGACCTCGTCCGACAGCAGCCAGAGGTCATGCTCGCGGCAGATTTGCGCCAGCTCTTCCAGATGCTGGCGCGAATAGACGGCACCCGTCGGATTGTTCGGCGTGTTGATGAGGATGGCGCGGGTGTTGGGTCGCAGCGCTGCGCGGATGTCGGCGGCTCGCGGCTGGAAGCCGTCCTCGGCCGGTGTCTCGACCACGGTGAATTCCGCACCCGCCGCGCTGAAGGTGTTGGGGTAGGTGGCATAATAGGGCGCGACGACGATGGCATGGTCGCCCTGGTCGAGAACGGCCTGCACCGCTGCGTAGAGCGCTGCCTGCCCACCTGGCGTGCCGATGACCTGGTCGGAACTGGTCGCAATGCCGGTGCAAGCGGTCGAGGCCGCAGCCATGGCCTTGCGCAGGCGCGGAATGCCGGGAAGCGGGGTGTAATGGTGATTGCTGGCGCGAACCGCCGTCACGCAGGCCTCGATTGTCTGCGACGGCGTATCGAAATCATGGTCGCCGACCGACAGCATGATGATGTCCTCGCCGGCCGCTTTGCGTGCCCAGGCGGCGGTATGAACTTCCCAGCCGTCCTTGCCCGAAGGCACGATGCCGGAAATGCGCGATGAGGGTCTGGGCATCAGTGTACTCCCGAAATTTCGTAGCCGGCCTGTTCGAGCTGGTCGCGCAGGGCGGCGATGTGGGCGGGTCCGACTTCGCAGCAGCCACCGACGATGCCGGCGCCGGCTCTGACCCAGCCGAGCGCATGGTCGGCATAGGCATCCGGACCAAGGTCGTGGCGGGCATGCAACACATCGACGGTGCCGCCATGTTTGAGCGCTTCGGTGGAGGTGAAGCCGTTGGCATAGGCGCCGACCGGGCCGCCGAGATCGATCAGTTCGGGCAGGGCTGCGGCGATCGCTTCCGGCCGGCAGCAATTGACCAGCCGCGCCGCAACCCGCAGTCCGTCGAGCGCGCTCGAAGCGGCCGCTATCGTCTCACCGCTGCGCAGGCGCGGCGAGCCGTGATCGGCAAGCGTCCACGACACCCAGACAGGCTTGCCGCTTTCCGATGCGGCAGTAACGGCCGCACGGCCTTCCTCGGCCGACGCCATGGTCTCGCAGAGGAACAGGTCGACGCCGTCGGCCTGCTCGGCGACGATGCGGCGGTAGATGTCGAGCGTATCCTGATAGGAGATGGTCAGCGCCGGCGCATAGCTGCCGAACAGCGGCGACAGGCAGCCGGCGATCGCCGTATCACCGGCCTCGTCGCGGGCTTGCCTTGCCAGCTCGATGCCGCGCTTCTGCAACGGCTTGAACAGGTCTTCCGCACCCTCGCGCGCCAGACGTTCGGGTGTGGCCGAGTAGGTGTTGATGGTGATGACGCGGGCGCCGGCGCGGATGAATTCCGCATGCAGGTCGCGCACCAGATCCGGTTCGTCGATCAGCACCCTGGCCGACCATAGCGGCGTCGGTTCGGAGCTGCTGCGGCGCACCAGTTCCTGGCCCATGCCGCCATCGGTGAGGATCACTTTTTTCATGCTCTCAGTCTTTCGTTTTTTGGATCCCACAGCGGTTCGTCCTTCTGCACGATTGCTTTGAAGCGGTCGCCGAAGATTTCGATCTCGATGGCTGTTCCCGGTTCAGCCAGGTCGGCACGCAGCATGCCGAGTGCGATCGATTTGTCGATGCGATGACCCCAGCCGCCTGACGTTGTTTCACCGACGATCTTGCCGTCATGCCACAGCGTCGACACGGACGGCGCGTCACAATCGCCCGGGTCTTCGACGACCAGCGTGACGAAGCGCTTCTTCACGCCTTGCTGTTTCTCGTTCAGTAGCGCCGCTTTGCCTGGGAAATCGGCCTTTTCCCATTTGACGAAGCGCTCCAGCCCGCCCTGCAGGATCGAATAGTCGGTTGAAAGATCGCCCTTCCAGGTGCGGTAACCCTTTTCGAGCCGCAGCGAATCCAGCGCGTACATGCCGAACGGTCTTAGCCCATGCTTCTGGCCTGCGGCCCAGACGGCGTCGAAGACGGCTGATGTGTCGGCCACCTTGGTGTGGATTTCCCAGCCGAGTTCGCCAGCGAAGGAGACGCGCACCAGCTTTGCCCAGTGGCCGGCTATCGTCGTTTCCTGATGCGTCAGCCAGGGCAAAGCGAGGTCGGCGGCGCAGACATCTGCGAGGATTTCTCGCGAGTTGGGGCCGGCGAGGATCTGGGTGGAAAACTCTTCCGTGCGGTCGACCAGCTTGAACGACGCGTCCTTCGGCATGCGCGACTTCAGCCATTCGAAATCATGCCACTGCGCAACTGCGGCGGTGATCAGCGTCATCAGGTTTTCGTCGTGACGCACGACAGACATTTCGGTGACGATGCGGCCCTTGTCATCGGCAAAGTAGATAAGGCCGATGCGGCCGGGCTTCGGCACCAGACCGGTCACCTGCTGGCTCAGCCAGTCGGCAGCGCCGGGGCCGTCGAGATTGAACCGCGAGAATCCGGGCAGGTCCAAAATGCCGGCGGCGTCGCGCACCGCCAGGCACTCTTCGCGCACGCGATGCTGCCACGGCCCATCGCGGCGGAAGGTCAGTGTCGCTTCCTCGGAGACATCGTCGCCGTCTTGCGCGTACCAGGTGGCGCGCTCCCAGCCATTGTAGGCGTCAAAGCGGCCGCCGAGCGCCTTGATACGATCGTGGATCGGCGACAGTTTGCGGTCGCGCCCCGCCGGCCAGGCATGGCGCGGGAACTGGATGGCGTATTCGTTGCCGTAGATCTCCATACCCTTGGCGACGCAATAGTCGGGCGCGGCGGCAAAGGAGGTGAAGCGGCGTGGATCGCAGGACCACATGTCCCATTCCGTCTGGCCTTGCGTCACCCATTCGGCCAGCACCTTGCCGGCGCCGCCGCCTTGCGCGATGCCAAAAGTGAAGACGCTGGCCTCGAAGGCGTTCGGCACGCCCGGCATCGGACCGATCAGCGGATTGCCGTCCGGCGTGTAGGGGATCGGGCCGTTGATGACTTTGGACAGGCCAGCGGTGCCGAGGATCGGCACACGGGCGACGGCGTCGGCGAGATAATGCTCGAGACGGTCGAGATCGTCGGGGAACAGCTGGAAGGAAAAATCCTCCGGCATCGGGTCGTTGTGGCCAACCCAATGAGCGCGGCAATTGCGCTCGTAGGGGCCGAGATTCATGCCGTTCTTTTCCTGGCGCAGATAGTACGAGGTGTCGACGTCGCGCAGCAGCGGCAGTTTCTTGCCTTGCTCCTTCGACCATGCCGCCAGCTCAGGAATCTCCTCGAACAAAATATACTGATGGCTCATGACCATCATAGGCACGTCGCGGCCGAACATCTTGCCGACTTCCGCAGCGCGGTAGCCGGCGGCGTTGACGACGATTTCGCAGCGGATCTCGCCTTGCGCTGTTTCGACCACCCATTCGTCGTTCTCGCGGCGCACGCCTGACACCGGGCAGAAGCGGATGATTTTGGCGCCCATGTCGCGCGCGCCCTTGGCCAGCGCCTGGGTCAATTGCGCCGGGTCGATGTCACCGTCATTGGGGTCGTAGAGCGCGCCCTTCAACTCATGCGTTTCGAGAAAGGGGTAGCGGCGCTTGATCTCGTCGAGACCGACGACGTCGATGTCCATGCCCTGGTAGCGGCCCATGCCCTTGGCGCGCTGGAACTCCTGCATGCGCTCGGTCGTATGCGCCAGCCTGAGCGAGCCGGTGACGTGGTAGTTCATGGGATAGTCGACCGCGTCGGCGAGCCCCCGGTAAAGCTCGGTCGAATAGCGCTGCATGTTCATCAGCGACCATGACGAGGAGAAGGTCGGCACATTGCCGGCCGCGTGCCAGGTCGAGCCGGAGGTCAGCTCGTTCTTTTCCAGAAGCACGCAGTCGGTCCAGCCCGCCTTGGCGAGATGGTAGAGCGAGGAGGTGCCGACGGCACCGCCTCCGATGATCACCACGCGTGCCGTGGTCGGCAAACCGGCCATATCTAAAACCCCTCGTTCAATAGACAGGCGGCGAAACCACCCAGATGATCACTGCCGGCTCGGCGCCGGGATTGCGCCAGCGATACGGCTTGCGCTCGAAGCGAAAGGAGTCGCCTTCGACAAGCCGGTGCCAGATGCCCGCTATCTCGATCTCGAAAATGCCCGATGCGACATAGCCGGCCTCCTCGGTCGGCCGTAGCTGCTGGGTCTTGAGTTCCGCGCCCGGCGCGAAGATCGAGCGCACCATCTCGAAACTACCGCCGAGATCGGGTGACAGAAGCTCCTCCACCAGGCCGGATTCGCTTGTGCCAAGCGTGCGCCGGCTGCCGGCGCGCACGACAACGCCGCGCTCCTTCTCGACCGGCACGTCGTGGCTGAAGAACAGGCTGAGCGGCACGCCGAACAGGTCTGCGAAGGCCCTGAGATCGCCGAGCGAAGGGATCGACAAGCCGCGCTCGACCTGGCTGACCCAGCCGACGGAGCGGCCGAGCTTGAGGCCGATCTCGGCCAGCGTCAGCCCGCGCGCCTTGCGCAGCGCTCGAATATCGCTCGCCAGCAGGCGCTCGTCAGGTCCCTGCAATGTTCTGGCGGTAGCTGGGGGCAAAACGCTCACTTGGTGAAAATTCCGAGGTGAATTTCATGAGAAAGCACACTCGTGAAAAAATCAAGTGGATTTTCATGAGGCCACAAGATTTGCTTGCGCGATTTTGGCGGTTCATGCAAAGGCTCGGCCCGCGAACGGCGAGTGTGGGGTCGTCCGGTCGGCGGCCAATGTTTGGAATCTGCGCATGATCTCTTTCCGGAGGCCGGTTCGGTTTTCGGAGCACATGCGCAAAGGGACGGCCCATGCTGGAGAATGACACACGGATTGCTGACGATGCGGCGATCGTCGATGAGGCGATCATGTCGCGCCGTTCGGTACGCGCCTTCCTGCCCGACATGGTCGACGACGAGACGATCCGCGCCATTCTGGCCGTCGCCGCTCGCGCGCCTTCGGGCACCAACATGCAGCCCTGGCGGGTCTATGTCACCAAGGGCGATATCAAGCAGCAGATATCAGATGCCATCCTCAATTCCGGCATCCGCGCCGAGAAGGCCGATTGGGACGAGTATCGCTATTACCCGACCCAGTTCTTCGAGCCTTATCTCACCCGCCGTCGCGCCAATGGCTTTGGGCTCTATGGCGCGCTCGGCATCGGCCGCCGCGAGGTCGACAAGATGCGCGCCCAGCACGACCGCAACTTCGTCTTCTTCGATGCGCCGGTCGGCATGATCTTCACCATCGACCGTCGGCTGAACCAGGGCTCGTGGATCGACTACGGCATGTTCCTGCAAAACATCATGGTGGCGGCGCGGGGTAGGGGCCTGCACACCTGTCCGCAGGCGGCCTTTGCGCCCTATCACCGGCAGATCAGACCGGTGCTCAACATCCCCGACGAGGAGATCGTCGTCTGCGGCATGGCGCTCGGCCGTGAGGACACGTCTAAGCCCGAAAACGACTTTCGCACCGACCGCGTGCCGCTGGAAGAGTGGGTGACGTTCAGCGAGTAGGCCACCGCGGTTCGGCTCTGGCTAGTCTAAACTCACCTGCGATCCATGGCCGCTGATATGGGCGCCGTCCTGCGGCGTCAGCCTGAGATAGGCGAACAGCGCGCACAGCGTGATGACGCCTTCGATGACGAACAGGATGCGGAAGTCGTTGACGCTGGTATGGCCGCCGCCGGTCAGCAGCGACAGCAGTGCCGCCGCCAGGCCGACGCTGATCGCCACTGCCAGCTGCCACAGTATGTAATAGAGCGCGCTGAAGCGGGCGAGCTGCTCGGCTGCGATGTCGGAGTAGGACAGGTTGCCGGTCGAGGCCCACTGCGCTGAGCGGAAGACGCCGAAGATGAAGATATAGGCGAGCACGATCCAGATCGGCGTGGTGGCCTGCATCAGGGCAAAGCCGGCGACCAGGCAAGCGATGACAGGCGTGTTGAACACCAGCACGCGACGGAAGCCGAAGCGGTTGAGAACCCGCGGCATGACGAGGCGCGTCAGCAACGAGCCGACCGCGGCGACGAAAGTCAGCGATCCCGCCTGCACGGCGCTCATGCCGAAGCCGAGCTGGAACATCAGCGGCAGCAGGAAGACGACGGAGCTGAGGCCGATCGTATCCAGCCCGCCGCCGGTCAGGAAGCTGACGCGGAAGGTGCGGATGCGCAGGAGCTTGAGATCGAGCAGCGGATTGCGGGCTCGCAAGCAATAGAAAGAGGCGACGGCAAGGATGGCGATGGCCAGGCCGAGTTCAGCGGCGATCAGGCTGCCGCCCGCATCTTTCGCGGCGAGCGAATCCATGCCGAAGACGAGCAGCGCCATGCCGCTGCCGACAAGGGCAAAGCCTGGAAAATCGAAAGGTGTGCGAACCGCCTTGGTTGCCGAGGGAAACAGTGAGGCGGCAAGAAGTGCGGCAATGAGCGCGAACGGCACGTTGATGAAGAAGATCCAGCGCCACGAGATGTAGGTGGTCAGCGCGCCGCCGACGAGCGGACCGACCAGTGGTCCGGATTGGCCGGCCAGCGAAATGTACATGTTGATCTTCAGCGTGCGGCTGCGCGGAAAGCTCTGCAGGATCACGACCTGGCCGAGCGTGCCCATCAGCGCGCCGCCGAAGCCTTGCAGCGCGCGCGAGCCGACCAGCATCCAGATGTCTTCAGACAGGCCGCACAAAGCCGACGCCACGGCGAAGACGAGCAAGGCAAAACAGTAGACGTTGCGCAGGCCGAAGCGATCAGCGGCCCAGCCGCCGACCGGCATCGAGATGATCAGGCTGGCGACATAGACGGTGATCAGCAGGCCAAGCTGGCTGGGCGGGCGGGCGAGGCTTTCGCCAATGCCGGGGAGCGCTGTGACCACGACATTCTGGTCGAGGCTGGTCATGAACACACCGCAAGCGACTGTGAGCGGCAACAGCAGCGACACCTCGCCCGCCGTGCCGAAGCGCGTTGGGGCCGTCGCCGAAGTCTCTGCGGTCATGGAAGGATACGGTCGTGCTGGTTGCCTGAACGGGCGGCCGCTATGGCAAGAGCCCGTGATTGCTATCTATTGTTCGTGCAGGCCCAAGGCTCAAGCGACAGATGAGGCGGTCCGTAGTGCCAGGCAGATTCAAGGACCAATCGATTGGTCCTGGTTGCTTCTACGCGATACCAGACGGAAAAACGCTGCGCGCTTTTCCTGGAATTGCTCTACTGCACCTCGTAGCCGACTTCTTCGCTGGCATGGCAAAGCGCGTTCCAGAACGAGCGTGCAAACGAGCGGAACACATAGATGTCGAACTGGTCGGCGCCGGTGCGCTGGATCTGCGCGAAGACGTCGTGATGGGTGGTCGAACGGCCGGCGCCGATCGGGAAGGCCGGCAGCGCGAAATCGATGGCGAAGAATTTCGCCAGCACCCATTCCGCCTTCGGCCCGGCGATGCGGATCGCCGTGCGGCCGTGCGACAGGTCGGTGACCGTGCCGATTTCAGGGCTGACGACATGGGCAAAGGCTGCCGCCAGGTTCTCCGCTTCGTCGACCACGGTGAATTTGCCCGGCGCAAAGCCGAACACCGACCGGACGCCGTCGGTGCTGCCGCCGCCGGCGCCGTCAGCCAGCGCGAGGCCGGTGACGGTGCGGATGCCCGCCATCAGCTGCTTTTCTTCGCCCGGCCATGCGGCAAGCTGCAGGATCGAGCCGGGCCTGGTTTCGGAGAGGATGACCTCGACGCCGTGCTCGAAATTGCCATGCGAGCCGGCATGCAGCGTCGGCTCCAGCGGTGATTGACGCTCAACCATGCATGCGGCTCCCGTCCGGATCGAAGAAGTGGTTGGAGACGATCTCGACCGGCCCGAAGCGCTTACGCAAGGGATCGGAGACATAGGCGCGCGTGCCGTGCCGTGTCTTGCCGCCCTCGACCAAGGCCAGCGCGATGTGCTTGCCGAGTGCCGGCGAGTAGCAGCAGGCGGTGATGTGGCCGAGCGAACCGTGCGGGTTGGCTTCATCCAGTTCCGCGACGATGTGCGCGCCACCGTTAAGCGGCCGGTTGTCCAGCGCAATCAGGCCGACGAGTTGCAGGCGATCGGAAGCGATCAGGCCTTCGCGGTCCATCATCGCCGAGCCGATGAACGGCTTTTTCTTCGACAGCATCCAGTCGAGATGCAGGTCGCGCGCCGTGGTGCGGCCATCAATCTCGGCGCCGGTGACGTGGCCTTTCTCGATGCGCATCGTGCCGAGCGCCTCGAGCCCGTAGGTGACCAGTCCGAACGGCTTGCCGGCCTCGATCAAGGCTTCCCAGACATGGGTGCCGTAGCCGGCGCCGGAATAGACCTCGAAGGCCATTTCGCCGGAGAAGGAGAGCCGGCAGATCATCACCGGCACGCCCGATATCTCGCCGCGCACGATGCCCATGAAAGGCAAGGTTGTGTTGTCGACGGCGGTGCCGGTGACGCAAGCGGCGAGGATTGCGCGCGCCTTCGGGCCGCCGATCGCAGCGCCCGCCCATTCATCCGTCACCGAGGTGACATGCACCTTCAGCTCCGGCCAGATGACATCGAGGAAATATTCGAGATGCTGCATCACCTTGCCGGCATTGGCGGTGGTGGTGGTCATCAAAAAGTCCTGGTCGCCGAGCCGCCATGTCGTGCCGTCGTCAAAGGCGAGGCCATCCTCGCGCAGCATCAGCCCGTAGCGCGCCTTGCCGACGGCAAGCGTGGAAAACATGTTGGTGTAGACCCGGTCGAGGAACTCGGCGGCATCCGGACCTTGCACGGCGATCTTGCCCAGCGTCGAGACATCGACGATGCCGGCGCTCTCTCTGGTGGCCTTGGCTTCGCGGACATAGGCCTGCTCGATCGTCTCGCCCGAAAGCCCGTAGATCATCGGGCGGTACCAGAGGCCGGCCGAGTACATGGTTGCGCCATTGGCGAGGTGCCAGTCATGCATCGGCGTCAGCCGCTCTGGTTTCAAATCGCCGAAGCGTTCGGCGGCCAGCGAGCCGATCGACACCGCCGAGAAGGGCGGACGAAAGCGGGTCGTGCCGACTTCGGGGATCGGCTTGCCCAGCGCCTCGGCCATGATGGCGAGGCCGGGTATGTTGGAGCTCTTGCCCTGGTCGGTCGCCATGCCGAGCGTGGTGTAGCGCTTCAAGTGCTCGACCGAGACAAAACCTTCGCGATGCGCCAGCCGCACGTCTTCGGCGGTCACGTCGTGCTGGAAATCGACGAAGCTCTTGCCCTTGGCCCTGATCTCGAACACCGGTGCCGGATCGGGGTCGCCGGGGGCGGCTTCGACAGTCGGGAGCGCCGATGGTGTGCCTGATACACCCGCTGCCGAATGACCGGCGGCACGGCCCTCGGCGATGGCCTCGGCGGTGGAAAAACTGCCGGTGAAGGCGCCGGCGCCGATCCATTTCTGGGTCGGCTTGGGCGGCAGGAAGGCTTGCCGGGCGGCGTTCCATTCCGCCTTGGCACCGGCCTGGCTGGCGAGATGTATGGTCGGCGACCAGCCGCCCGACATCAGCAGGCAATCGGTGTGGATGCTACGCGCGTCGCCACTCAGCGCGCCGGTGATCATGTCGAAGCGCTGCACCTTGATGCCGGACAGTGCCTTGCCGCCTTCAGTGGCGACCACGGCGTGGCCGGAGAAAATCTCGGCCTCGGCTTCGTCGGCCAGTTTGCGCATCTCGCTCGACAGTTCAGGGCGCACGTCGACGATCGCGACAACTGCGGCACCAGCCCGCTTCAGCGCAATCGCCGAGCGATAGGCGCTGTCATTGTTGGTGAACAGCGCGATCCGCTCGCCCGGCAGCACGCCATATTCGTTGGCATAGCGCTCGGCGGCATGCGCCAGCATGACGCCCGGACGGTCATTGCCCGGGAACACCAGCGGCCGCTCGAAAGAGCCAGTGGCCAGCACCACCGATTTGGCGCGAATGGCCCAGTAGCGATGGCGCGGCTCGCCCTTGCCGGATGTTTCCTTGTGATCAGTGACCCGCTCAAGTGCTGCCAGCGTGTTGCCGTCATAATAGCCCCACACCGTGGTGCGCGGCAGCAGGCGGACGGTGTCAAAGCCTTCTAGCTGGCCGACAGCCCGCGCCGCCCAATCGGCAGCCGGCATGCCGTCGATCGTCTCGCCGGACCAGTTGGCCGAGCCTCCGAAATTCGGCTCGAGTTCGGCAAGGATGACGCGGGCGCCCTGGTCGGCGGCGGCCTTGGCGGCGGTCAGCCCGGCTGGTCCGGAGCCGACCACCAGCACGTCGCAAAACGCGTTCATGCGCTCGTAACGCTCGGTGCCGGCAACGATGCCGGCCTTGCCGAGGCCGGCGGCGCGGCGGATGAAGTGCTCGCAGAACATCCAGAAGCGGGTGCCCTTCAGCGGGCCGACCACCGGTCCCATGAAGGTCTTGTAGTAGAAGCCGGCCGACAGGAGCTTGCCGCCGAGCTGGTTGATGGCGTTGACGTCCCAGGCAAGCGAGGGGAAGCGGTTCTGGCTGACGGCCACCAGCCCGTCATAGATCTCGACCATGGTCGCGGCGATGTTGGGCTCGCGACCCTCGCCCCGCAGCACGGTCACCAGCGCGTTCGGCTCTTCGACGCCAGCGGTCAGCACGCCGCGCGGGCGGTGATATTTGAACGAGCGCCCGAACAGGCTGACGCCGTTGGCCAGCAGCGCCGAGGCCAGCGTGTCGCCGGCATGGCCGGTGTAGGGCATGCCGTCAAAGGTGAAGCGGATGGTGCGCAGCCGGTCGACACGGCCGCCGCTCTCGATGCGGCGCGGGCTCATGACTTGCCCCCCGCCTTGTGGCGGGCGGCGGCGTTGTGGTCGCCGCGCGCGAAACCGGTGCTGGAAATCTCATGTGTGACCGTGTTGCGCACCATTCTGAGATGGGTGCGGCAACCGCCGGAATGCTGCCAGATCTCATTGTGGTCGCCGGCCGGGTTCAGCCGGTCATAAACATAGGCGTTCCAGGCGTCGAGATTCTGCGAGGCCGGTTGCGGGCGCTGGCGGTTGCCGTCGCCCTGATAGGTGAACTCGATGACGTCGCGCGGGCCGCAATAGGGGCAAGTGATGAGCATTCTTTGTTACCCTAATGCAGCCGGGGCGTTGCGCCCTGGCCTTTATCATCGATCACCAGGCCGCGATAAAAGCGGTCGAGCGTGAACGGCGCGTTGAAGTCGTGCGGCTCGTCCTTGGCGATGGTCCAGGCAAAGCACCAGCCGGAGGCCGGCGTCGCCTTGAAGCCGCCGTAGCACCAGCCGCAGTTGAGATACATGCCGGGCAGCGGGCCGGTGGTGATGATCGGCGAACCATCCATCGACATGTCGCAGACGCCGCCCCAGGAACGCAGCATGCGAACACTTGCCAGACCCGGGAACAGTGCCAGCATCTCGCTCATCACCTCGTCGACGATGGGCAGATTGCCGCGCTGGGCGTAGCTGTTGTAGCCGTCGATGTCGCCGCCATAGACGAGACCGCCCTTGTCCGACTGCGACATGTAGAAATGGCCCATGCCGAAGGTCAGCACGGTGTCTATGAACGGTTTCAGCGATTCCGTCACGAAGGCCTGCAGCACATGGCTCTCGATCGGCATCGTTTCGACGCCGGCAAGCTGCATGACTCGTCCGGTGCTGCCGGCCACGGCCACGGCCACCTTCTTGCCACGGATTTCGCCGCGCGTCGTCGAGACGCCGGTGATGCGGTCGCCGTCGCGCAGGAAGCCGGTCACTTCGCAGTTCTCGATGATGTCGACGCCGCGACGGTCGGCGCCGCGCGCATAGCCCCAGGCGACGGCGTCATGGCGGGCGGTGCCTGCGCGTGGCTGCATCAGGCCGCCAACGATCGGGAAGCGTGCGCTGGACGACATGTCCAGCGCCGGCACCAGACGCGCGATCTCGGCTGTGCTCATCAGTTCAGCGTCGACGCCGAGATGGCGCATGGCGTTGCCGCGCCTTGCATAGTCGTCGAACTGGGCCGGCGTGTGCGCCAGATTCAGGCAGCCGCGCTGCGAGAACATGACGTTGTAGTTGAGCTCATGCGAGAGGTTCTCCCACATCTTCATCGAGTGTTCGTAAAAACGGGTGTTGGCCGGCAAAAGGTAGTTGGAGCGAACGGCCGTGGTGTTGCGGCCGACATTGCCTGACCCCAGCCAGCCCTTCTCCAACACCGCGACATTGGTGATGCCGTGTTCCTTGGCGAGATAATAGGCCGTCGACAGGCCATGGCCGCCACCGCCGATGATGATGACATCATAGGACGCCTTGGGCTCCGGCTTGCGCCAGGCCGGCTTCCAGTCCTGGTTTCCCCTGAGCGCGTTCGCGAGAAGCGAAAAGGCCGAATATTCCGCCATTCTTCATGCCATCCTTGGTGCGATGCGGCAGACTATAGAGCAGGGCGCCGACGCAAAGCCAATATTGCGCCATGGCTTTTCGACTGACCGACTCCCAAAAGATGGCCGGACCGCGACGGCTTGCCCCATGGTGGCAGCGTCTTTATCAAGGGCGGGTCCTAGAACCGGCCTTAGCCGTCCGCGAGTCGCCAACCGATTATGCTTTTTCGATTGCTCCGCCTGATCCTGATTCTTGCGCTTGTTGTCTCGGCGCCGCCTTCGTTCGACGCGATGGCGCAGGCGCTCGGCCAGGGTGCCGCCGGGCTGATCACCGACCAGCAGAAGGTGATCCAGGGCCTGACTGCCAAGACCGACGATCTCGAGAAGAAAATACAGCAAAGTGTCGAGGACGATGCAGCACTTGTGGATATTCGCCTGCAGTTGGAGGATTTGTCGCGCGCTGCGCTGAACAGTGCGCTGGCCTTCCGCTCGCGCGTCGGCGACATCAATGCGCGGGTGGAGATGCTGGGTCCGGCGCCGGCTGCCGGTCAGCCGCAAGAGCCGGACATCGTGACCGGCGAACGCCAGGCGCTGGCGTCCGAAAAGGCCGAAATCAACGCCGTCGTCGCCAGCGCGCAGAACCTGTCGATCCGCATCAATGGCCTGATCGACAAGATCGGCAACATGCGCAGCGACCTTTTCCGCAATGTGCTCACCAAGCGCTACGTGCTGACCGATGCGCTGAGCCCGCAGGTCTTCTCCGACGCGCATGATGAATACGCAAACTTTTACAGGGCAGTGTCGTCCTGGCTGAGCTTTGCCTTCAAATTCAAGTTCCAGGCGATGCTCGCGGCGACCTTCATGGCGCTTGTGCTTGCCGCGGTGCTGCTGGTCGGCGGCCGTCGTCTGTTCGGACGCGTGTTTGAAGCAGACGCTTCTGTCGAGGACCCGTCCTATCTCAGCCGGTTGTCGGTGGCGTTCTGGTCGACCCTGCTGCCGACATTGGCGGTCGGCGCCTTCCTCGCTTCGACGGTTTTCCTGTTCAACTATTACAATGTCCTGCGCGGCGATATCGGCGTCTTCCTCAACGCGCTGGCTGCCGTCATCGCCGTGGTGTTCTGCGTCAACCGGCTGACCAATGCGGCGCTCGAGCCGCGGCTGCCGAACTGGCGCCTGATATCGGTCGAGACAGGTCCGGCACGCTGGCTGGTGCGGCTGACCACCGCCATGGCGGTGGTCATCGGCGTCAACAATTTCCTGGCGGTGGTCAACGACAAGATGGGCTCGCCGCTGTCGCTGACCATCGCCAGAAGCTTTGTCGCCACCATCATCGTCGGCGTCATCCTCATCCTGATGGCGTTGCTGAAACCGTACAAGGCGGCCGACGGAAGCTGGCGGCCGTGGCCGGCCTGGCTGCGCCTCACCTCCATTGCGCTCGGCCTTTTCACCATCGCGGCGGCGCTGTTCGGCTATATCGGGCTGGCGATTTTCGTTTCGCTGCAGGTGGTGGTCACCGGCACCATCCTGGTCACCGCCTATATCGGCTTCCTGTCGGCACGCGAGATCGGCGAGGAGGGTGGCTTCGCCGATACGTCGATCGGGCGCTGGCTGTCGACGAATGCGAGCTATGAGGAGACCGCGCTCGACCAGCTTGGCCTAGCCGTCAGCGTTGCCATCAACGTCATGATCGTGCTGGTGTTCCTGCCGCTGATTCTGCTGATGTGGGGGTTTCAGCCCGGCGACATCCAGGCCTGGGGCTACAAGCTGGCGACGGGCCTGACCATCGGCTCGGTGACCATCTCAGTCACTGGCATCCTCTCCGGCATCCTCGTCTTCGTCATCGGCTATTTCCTGACGCGCTGGTTCCAGGGCTGGCTCGACGGCTCGGTGATGGCGCGCGGCCGTGTCGACACCGGTGTGCGCAACTCGATCCGGCTGGCGGTCGGCTATGCCGGCGTCGCACTCGCAGCACTCGTCGGCATCTCGGCTGCGGGCATCGACCTGTCCAGCCTGGCGCTCGTTGCCGGCGCCCTTTCTCTCGGTATCGGTTTTGGCCTGCAGAACGTCGTCTCCAACTTCGTCTCGGGCCTGATCCTGCTGGCCGAACGGCCGTTCAAGGTCGGCGACTGGATCGTCGCCGGCGACATCACCGGCACGGTCAAGAGGATCAGCGTGCGTGCCACCGAGGTAGAGACGTTCCAGCGGCAATCGGTGATCCTGCCCAACTCGAACCTGATCAACAACGCTGTCGGCAACTGGACGCACCGCAACAAGCTCGGCCGCATCGATATCAAGGTCGGTGTCGCCTATGGCAGCGACGTCAAGCGGGTGCATGCGATCCTGCTCGAAATCGCGCGCGGTCATCCGCTGGTGCTGAAGAACCCGGAACCCTTCGTGCTGTTCGGCAATTTCGGGCCGGCAGCACTCGAGTTCGAAATCCGCGTGTTCCTCGCCGACGTGCTGAACGGCAACATAGTGCAGAACGACATCCGTTTTGCCATTCTCGAAGCGTTCAGCGGCGAGCATATCGAGATTCCGTCGACGCCGCGCGCGGCGGTCGAGGTCAAGAAGTCCGCGGCATGGCCGATCGACGACGAACAGGCCGAAGTCGAATTCGCCGAGCGGGAGCAGGCGGAGGCTGAAGCCGCGGCCGAGAAGAAGCGCCTGGCCAAGACCGGGCGGAAGGCCCGCAAGCCTGACCCCGACTAGGGTCTATCCGTATGCTGCCGGTGCCCGAAAACCAATTGCGGCATGAATGCGGCATTCAGTTGCGGTTCAGCTTCCATCTCATATAAGCTCCCATGCAAAGGGCGAGAATGCCTTGCGAAATGCAACAAGAGGCGGTGGAAACACCGATATTGCAAAATGTGGAAGTCGCTCGTCGTCGCCATCGCTTTTACTGCAGCGAGTGGTTCGGCCTTCGCCGCCAGCGCGGTCAACAAGGATGCCGAAACGCGCACGCTGATCGTGACGGAAGGCGGTGGCAAGACGGAGCTGGCGCTGGCCGCCGGCGAAACCGTGGAATTCTGCCCGAATGGCTGTTTCGTCACCTTGCCTAATGGTGACCTCGAAGCCCTGACCGGCTCGGAAACGGTCGAGATTTCGGGTGGCGTCGCCCGCATCAAGTAAGGTCGGCGGCATCGTTTGAAGGCCGGGCACTGCCCGGCCTTTTATTGTTTGCGGTAATGGTTGCTTAACAATGACGCCGGAAATACCGCAGCGCCCGCCGCCTGCAACCAGACGTTTTAACGTTCGCTACGCCGTTCCCCGCTATAGCCATCCGAAGACGCCGTAACACGGCACGACGGATTCAGGCAGGGCAGCACGAAATGGACGCGCGGTCGGACAGGAACGCAATTCCACTTGCGGTCGATCTCGACGGCACGCTGATTGCAACGGACCTTCTGTGGGAAGGCCTGTTCATCCTCATCAAGAAGAATCCGCTGTATATTTTCCTGGTGCCGTTCTGGCTGGCCGGCGGGCCGGCGCGGCTGAAGCAGGCCATCGCTGACCGCATCGACATCGATCCCGCATCGCTGCCCTATCGCGAGGTGCTGCTCGATCGCATGCGCACCGAACATGGCGAAGGCCGCAAGATCGTGCTGGCGACCGGCACGCCGCGCAAATTCGCGGAGGCGATCGCCGCACATCTCAATATATTCGATCATGTGCTGGCAACCGATGGTCCCCACAACATGACCTCGGGCCGCAAGCGCGCCGCACTTGTCGCCGCCTATGGCGATGGCGGCTTCGACTATGCCGGCAACAGCCGGCACGATCTCAAGGTCTTCGATGCCGCGCGTACCGCGATCGTCGTGGCGCCCGACCGCCACGCGGCGCGCTGGCAGGTGGCACACGACGCTGAAATGGTGCCGGTGCCGAAGCCGACCTTCAGGACTTTCGTCAAGATGCTGCGCGTGCATCAATGGCTGAAGAATTCGCTGATCGCGGTGCCGATGGTGCTGTCGCACGAGTACTTCAACGTCAACATGATCTGGCAATGCCTGCTGGCATTCGTGTCCTTCAGCGCCGTGGCTTCCGCCATCTACATCCTCAACGATTTCTTCGATCTCGCTCTCGATCGCAAACATCCGACGAAGCGCAACCGGCCTTTCGCCAGTGGCGCATTGTCGATCCCGTTCGGCCTTGGCTCGATGGCAGCGTTGCTCGCCATTGGCATCGCTGCAGGGCTGTTGCTGCCGATCGAATTCCTCGGCGTGCTCGGCGGCTACATGGTGGTCACCACGGCCTATTCACTGTCGCTCAAGCGCATGCTTCTGGTCGACGTGCTGACGCTGGCCGGGCTCTACACGATCCGCGTGTTGGCCGGTGCGGCAGCGACCGGCGTCGACGTCTCGTTCTGGTTGCTGGCCTTCTCGATCTTCTTCTTCCTGTCGCTGGCGCTGGTGAAGCGCTATGTCGAGCTGCGCACCACAGCCATCCCGGCCGGCGAGCGCATTGCCGGTCGCGGCTACCGCACCGAAGACCAGGAGATCGTCGCCCAGGCCGGCATGGCCTCGGCCTTTTCCTCAGCCCTGGTGTTGGCGCTCTATATGGACAGCATGGCCGTGCGCGAACTCTATCCGCATCCCTGGCTGGTCTGGCCGCTGGCACCGATCGTGCTTTATCTCACCATGCGCGTCTGGATCCTCGCCCGCCGCGACGAGTTGCATGACGATCCCGTCGTCTTCATCATCCGCGACTGGCGCAGCCAGATCGTCGTGCTTATCGGCGCATTGCTGCTGGTTGCCGGGGGCTGGTAGGCATGGCCGAACGGTTCCAGAGTTTCGGTCTCGCCACGCCGCCGGCGCCGCGCAGCATCTCTGCGGATGACGCCATTGCGCTGATGAAGAGCGGCAAGGCAAAAAAGAACGCGTTGCTCGCCTATGGCAATGGCCGTTCCTATGGCGATTCCTGCCAGAACGAAGCCGGCACCGTCGTCGACATGCGGCCGCTGAACCGCATTCTCGCCTTAGATGCCGAGACCGGTCTTCTCGAGGCAGAAGCCGGCGTGCTTCTGTCCGACATCATTGCCCATGCCGCACCTTACAGTTTTTTCCCAGCGGTCGTGCCAGGCACGCAGTTCGTGACGCTTGGCGGCGCCATCGCCAACGACGTGCATGGCAAGAACCATCACCGGCGCGGCACCTTCGGTTGCCATGTCGCGTCCTTCACGCTGCTCAGATCAGACGGGCGGACCTATCATTGCTCGGCCACCGACAATGCCCGCCTGTTCCAGGCGACGATCGGCGGCATGGGGCTTACCGGCCTGATCCTGTCGGCGTCGATCCGGCTGATGCGGGTGTCTTCGCTCGACATCGTCGAGAAGGCGACGCCGTTTCGCGATCTCGGCGAATTCTTCGCGCTGGCCGAAGCCGCCGATCAGGCCAATGAATATGCGGTTGCCTGGATCGATCAGCTTGCCGGCGGCCACGGCCGTGGACGCGGGCTGCTGTTCACCGGCAACCATGCCGAGCATGGTTCGCATACGGCCGCTCGTTCTGGCGGACGTCTCTCAGTGCCTTTCCAGCCGCCGTTCAATGTGCTCAACCGGCCGTTCCTGACGGCATTCAATGCTGCCTATACGTGGAAGAAGGGACGCTCGTCAGCGCCGCGCCGTGTGGGTTACCAGGGCTTTTTCTTTCCGCTCGACGGCGTTGGTGACTGGAACCGGCTCTATGGGCCGAAGGGCTTGTTCCAGCACCAGAGCGTGGTGCCGGAACAGGCTGCATACCAAGCGGTGCCGGCGCTGCTCGAGGCGGCGAGACGGGCGGGGCAGGGGTCGTTCCTCACGGTGCTGAAGCGTTTCGGCTCGATCCCTTCGCCGGCGCTGCTGTCGTTCCCGCGGCCGGGATACACGCTGACGCTGGATTTCCCCAATCGCGGCGAGACGACGCTGCAGCTGCTGAACGAGCTTGACCGCATCACGGTCGAGGCCGGTGGCGCGGTCAATCCCTATAAGGATGCGCGCATGGGCGCGGCCACCTTCGCCGCGTCGTTTCCGGATTGGCAGCAGCTGGAGGCGCTGCGCGACCCCGCCCTGCTGTCGGACTTCTGGGCGCGGACGGCGAAAAAACTGGACGTGCGGCGCGGGACTGTCGAGGCGGCGGAATAGATAAAATCTGAGTAATTCGTGGTGAATGATCCGTTAACGCCGGGGTTTACTCAAAACGTTGTGGTGACTTCACGAAATCTTTGCAGGTCTGTAGTAGGACCGCTGCAGGGCGGGTGCGAAACATGAAATACATCGTCTTCATTCTGTTCACTGTCATGACCAATGCTGCCGCGCAGCTGATGCTGAAGCAAGGCATGATGTCGCTCGGGCCGATTTCGTTCGAGGGTACCAATCCCCTGGTGAAGCTGTTGCAGATCGTCTTCAGCCCGTGGGTGTTTCTTGGCCTCTGCACCTTCGTCATCTCGATGGCCTCGCACCTTTATGTGCTGTCCAAGGTCGAGCTCTCCTTTGCCTATCCGTTCCTCAGCCTCGCCTATGTCGCCGTTGCGATCTTCGCCTATTTCCTTTTCCGCGAGGACCTCAATGCCTGGCGCATCTCCGGTATTGCCTTCATCTGCGTCGGCACGGTGCTGATCGCCCAAAGCGGGCGCGGCCATGACGAGGAAACGGCTTCCCTTTCGCCCGACAAGATCCACACCAGCGAGACCGTTCGATGAGACATGTGATTTTCGGTGGCGACGGCTTCGTCGGCCGCCACCTTGCCCCGAAACTTGTGGCCGATGGCGAAGAGGTTGTCGTTGCCGACATCGTCAAGAGCGACCTGCCGCATTACCGCTCGGTCCGCTTTGCCACATGCGACGTGACTGATAAGGCCTCGGTTGCCTCAGTCGGGCTCAAGGCCGACGACATGGTCTACAATCTGTCGGCGAAGATGCTGTCGCCGATCCAGGTGCGCGCCAAGCGCCACGACTTCTTCTTTCCGGTGAATTTCCACGGCACCGAGCACATCATGCAGGCGATGGACAAGGCCGGCGCGCCAAAGCTCGTCCACTACACGACCGACATGATCTACGGCCATACGGTGACGCAGCCGATGACCGAGGAGCATCCGGTGGCGCCGCTTGGCGAATATGGCTGGTCGAAGCAGAAGACCGAGGAGCTGGCGGCCGAATGGCGCAAGCGCGGCATATCGATCTCGCTGTTTCGGCCACGCCTAATCATCGGTCCCGGCCGCCTCGGCATCCTGGAGAAGCTGTTCAAGCTGATCGACTGGAACTTTCCGGTGCCGATGATCGGTTCCGGCAAAAACCCCTATCAGTTCATTTCTGTTTTCGATTGCGCGGAAGCTGCCCGCGCGGCCTGGAAGGCTGGCGTGCCGAACGAGGCCTATAATCTCGGCTCGCTCAATCCGCCACCGGTGAAGAAATTGCTCGGCGACCTGATCAAGCATGCCGGGTCGAAATCGCTGCTGATCCCGACGCCGGGCTGGGCGGTCAAGCGCACGCTTGACCTGCTCGACCTCATGAACCTGCCGATCATGGATCCCGAGCAGTATCTGATCGCCGACGAGGAATGCGTGCTCGACGTGTCCAAGGCCGAGCGCCAGCTCGGCTGGGTGCCGCAATATCGCGACGAGGACATGCTGATCGCCGCCTACAGCGAATACCGCGCCAAGAAGGCCGGTCATGCCGTCGCCACCAAACATGTGCCTGCCGAATAGCCGGCTCGCCGAACAGTTTTCGTTGCGCACGACCCTGGTCATGCGCGCAGACAGGAGATTGAGATGACCGTCATGGCCAAGCCCGAGCAGACGAATACGCGTACCATGGTCAGCGCGCCGGCGCTGTCGCCCGCCAGCATCGCCAAGCCCAACCTGATCAGCGTCGAGCAGGCGAAGGCGATGGACGTGGCGCGGATGACCGACCTGTTCAAGGCGCATCTCAATCCCGGCCAGCTGCATTTCATGAAGCTGCTCGGCTTCCACAAGATCAAAATCGAACGTGCCGAAGGCATGTTCTACATCGACCAGAATGGCCGAAAGATCCTCGATTTCTTCGGCGGCTTCGGTTCGCTGGCTTTTGGCCACAACCATCCGCGCATTCTCGAAGCACGCCGCAAGTTCCAGGAGGAAAAGCGCCAGGAGATCGCCATCGCCTTCATGTCGCAATATGCGGCAGCTCTGGCGCACAACATCGCCAAATGCTCGCCCGGCGATCTCGACATGGTGTTTTTGGGCTCGTCCGGTTCGGAAGCCATGGAAGCGGCGGTCAAGCTTGCCGAGCGCGCTGCCGGCCCGAAGCGGCCGAAGATCGTCTATGCCGAGAATTCCTTCCACGGCAAGACCAAGGGCGTGCTGGGCATCACCGACGGCCAGCTCTACCGCGCCGACTTCAAGATGGCCGAGAATACGGTCCGCATTCCATTCGCCGACATCGAGGCCGTCGAGCGCCTGTTCCGCTCCGATCCCGAGGTTGGCGTCATCGTGCTCGAAACGATCCAGGGCGGCGGCGGCATCATCCAGGCGCCTGCCGAATACTGGCAGAAGCTGCGCGCGCTGTGCGACCAGTATGGCGTGCTGTGGGTCGCCGATGAAGTGCAGTGCGGCTATGGCCGCTCCGGCCGCTTCTATGCGTTCGAACACTATGGCGTTGTCCCTGATGTGACGGCGTTGGCCAAGTCGCTCGGCGCCGGCAAGGCGGCGGTCGGCGCCATGATCGCCCGGCGCGAGGTCTATATGAAGGCCTATGGCACGCCGAAGACGGCGATGATCCATGCCATGGCGACCTTCGGCGGCATGGGCGAGGCCTGCGTCACCGCGATCGAGGGCCTCAATGTACTCTATGACGAGGGGCTGATCGACAACGCCGCCTCGACCGGCGACTATCTGCTGCAGCGCCTGCAGGCGTTGAAGGAGAAATACCCGAAGATCATCAAGGATGTGCGCGGCAAGGGTTTTATGGTCGGGCTGGAGTTCCACGACTTCTCGCAGACCTTGCCGATGGTGCTGCGGCCGATCGTCAGCGTGCTCGACGACAAGCTCAAGGGATCGCTGTCCGGCTTCGTCGGCGCGCTGCTGTTGCGCGACTATGACGTGCTCGTCGCCTTCACCGAATACAACCGCAACGTCATCCGGCTGGAGCCGCCGCTGATCTGCCAGCGCGAGCATGTCGACCGCTTCGTCGATGCCTTCGACAGTCTGTTGTCGCGCGGCATCGTGTCGATCGTGAAGGATTTCGTCAAAAGCCAGGTTCGCTGAGCGCAACGATGCTGACCAGGTCGCCCGCTTCAAACACTCTGCTCGACCGGCTCACCGCGGCCGGTCTGGCATGGGGCGAGGGCACCTATGGGCGGCTGGCCGCGCCGATCGGTGCGGCGGCCTTTGCTCTCTACATCTTTCTGACGGCGGCGACGGCCTGGTTCATGCCCGACGCCAATTGGGACATGCTGCCCTATCTGGCTGTTGCCGAAGAAGGCACCTATCCCGATGCGCAGGCCTTGCATGACTATGCCTATGGTGCGGTCAAGGCCGGGGTGTCGGCCGGCGACTACAAGACGCTGACCGACGATGGTGACGGGTTCCGCAGCCACATGAGCGAAAATGCCGCCGATTTCCATTCGCTGCTCGGCATGTACCGGATCAAGTTCCTTTATGCCGAGATCCTGTCGACGATGAGTTCGGTGATATCGCCGGTCGAGGCGATGCGGCTGGTATCGGTGTTCTCGGTGCTGCTGTTTGGCGCGATCGCGCTGCTCTGGCTGCGGTCTCAAAATGCGCTGGCGCTGGCGCCGATTGTTGGCGCGGTGCTGATCATGGCCGATTTCGGCGAAGTGGCGCGGGCCTCGACGCCGGATCTGTTGTGCTCGGCGCTGTTTCTCGGCGGGCTGTTTGCCTATGTGCGCGGCCGTGATGTGGCGACGGCGCTCCTGCTCTTCCTCGCCTTCATGGCGCGACCCGACAACATCGTCTTCCTCACCATCTTCGCCGTACTGCTGGTCGTTTTCCGGCAGCGGGCGTGGGGCGCGCTGGCCGGCTTTGCCGCCTCCTTCGTCGCCTATTTCGCCATCTCGCACTGGGCCCACCATCCTGGCTGGTGGCCGCATCTGTGGTTTTCCAGCATCGAGCAGCACTACAATATGGACGGTTTCGATCCGCCGTTTTCGGTTGTTGCCTACCTCAAGGCGTTCGCCGCCTCGCTGGTTCGCGCCATCGCCCTGAACAGCTGGGTCGGCGTCTCGGTGCTGGCCCTGGCCGGCTGGTATGCGTTGAGCCGCGCCGGCTTTCGGCTCGACCGCCGCGCCGGCATCTTGCTTGCCGCACTTGTGCTTGGCGTGCTGGCGAAATTCACCGTCTTTCCGATCCACGACAGCCGCATCTATTTTCCCAATCTGATCCCGCCGTTCCTGCTGCTCGCCGGCCCGATGATGGCTCTCTGGGCATCGGCAAGCCTGAACGGGCGACGCGCCTTGCACGTCATATCTGGAGATAAGCCATGAGTTCCGTTTCCAGCCTGGCGCGCATGGCCCTGTCGCTCGGTCTTCCCACCGGCGTTCTCGACCGTAGCCCGTCGCTGCACGGCACGAAATTCCTGGCCAAGGCGGCGCTGAAGGCGCGCCTCAGTGGGGGCAGGCGACCGTTTCAGATGGTCAATGTCGGCGCCTGCGACGGCGCGCTGTTCGACGATGTGACGCCGTGGCTGCACCGTATTCCGCGCGCCCGCGCCGTGCTGGTCGAGCCGATCCCCTACAATCAGAAACGGCTGCGTGCCAACTATCCCGATACCGAGCGCTTCGTCATCGAACCCGTGGCGGTGACCAAGACCAAGGGCACGATCACCGTCCACACCTTCGATGCCGCCGCACTCGAGGCCGGCACGTTGCCGATCGAATTCATCGGCTGTTCGTCGGTCACCGACACCAATCTGATGTCGGGCAAGAATGCCTGGGGCGAGGCCGATGCCAATTTCAACAAGTTCGCGCCGCACCTCAGGGATATCGAGGTGCCGTCGGAGACGCTGCAGACGCTGCTCGACCGCAACGGCATCACCTACATCGACGCCTTCCTGGTCGACTGCGAGGGCGCCGACTGGATCGTCTTCGAACAGCTCGACCTCAAGCGCTACCGTCCCGGCATGATCAAGGTCGAGGTCGGCGCGCTGCCGGCGGCGGAAATCGGCCAGGTCGTGGTCAAGCTGAAGACATCAGGCTACCAGGTCGGTTTCCAGGCCGAGGACGTCTGGGCCTTCGCCTGAGCGTCTTTCCACGGGCCGACGCGAAGCCATTCTATCGTCTGGTCGCTCGGCTTTTTGCCAATGTCGCAAACAGGCTTCATCCGCGCCACCGCTCCGCCCTATAGTCCGCGCGCTTTATCACTTTGGAGTCGCGGGCAATGGCAGAGTTTCCGAAACAGGCGAAGGTCGTCATCGTCGGCCTTGGCGGTATTGTCGGCGCGTCGATCGCCCATCACCTGATCGAACGCGGCTGGACCGACATTGTCGGCATCGACAAATCGGGCATCCCGACCGATATCGGCTCGACCGCGCACGCCTCCGACTTCTGCTACACGACCAGCCATGACTTCCTGTCCTGCTGGACGACGATCTACTCGATCGATTTCTACGAGAAGATGGGTCACTACGCCCGCATCGGCGGCCTGGAAGTGGCGCGCGTCGGCGATGACGCCCGCATGGAAGAAATCAAGCGCAAGATCGCCTCGGCCAAGGCTTTCGGCACGCGCGCCCGCCTGATCGAACCGGCCGAGATCAAGGAAAAATTTCCGCTCATCGAAGAAGCGATGGTGCAGGGCGGCCTGTGGGACCCCGATGCCGGCCTCGTCATTCCGCGCTCGCAGACCGTCGCCGGCAAGCTGGTCGACCAGGCGGAAGCTTCGGGCAAGTTGAAATCTTTCGCCAACACGCCGGCCAAATCCCTCATCGTCGAGGACGGCCGCATCAAGGGCGTCGTCACCGACCGCGGCACGATCATGGCCGACTATGTCATCGTCTGCGCCGGCATATGGGGGCGGTTGATCGCGGAAATGGTCGGCGAAGACCTGCCGGTGATGCCGATAGACCATCCACTGACCTTCTTTGGCCCGTACAACGAGTTCGCCGGCACCGGCAAGGAGATCGGCTGGCCGCTGCTGCGCGATCAAGGCAATTCCGCCTATATGCGCGACACCGGCGACCCCAAGACCGCCGAGGGCGGGCAGATCGAATGGGGTTATTACGAAGAAAACAATCCGCGCCTTTGCCATCCGCGCGACCTCCTGGAGAAGGATCAGGCCCGGCTGTCACCCTCGCAGCGCGACCTCGACATGGAGCAGATTCTGGCACCGCTCGAGCGCGCGATGGAACTGACGCCGATCTTGGGCGAGCTCGGCTACAATGAAAGCCATTCCTTCAACGGGCTGCTGCAGGTAACCGCCGATGGCGGCCCGTCGATGGGCGAAAGCCAGAAGGTCAGGGGTCTTTGGTATGCCGTCGCCATCTGGGTCAAGGACGGCCCCGGCATGGGCAAGCTGATCGCCGACTGGATGACGGACGGCCGCACGGAAATCGACCACCACGCCATCGACTATGCGCGCTTCTATCCGCACCAGACGAAAGAGCAGTTCATCTGGGATCGCTGCACCGAGACGGCGATGAAGGTCTACAATCCGGCGGTGCATCCGCGCGAACCGTTCTCCAAGGCCCGCAACATAAGGCGCTCGCCGTTCTGGGAGCGCGAGAAGGAACTCGGCGGCTACTTCATGGAACTGGGCGGCTGGGAACGGGCGCACGGCTATGCCGCCAACGAGCATCTCTTGGAGAAATACGGCAATCGGGTGCCGGTGCGGGCAAACGAATGGGACAACCGCCATTTCTGGCGCGTCTCCAATGCCGAACATCTCGCCATGAGCGAGGATTGCGGCATCGTCAACCTGTCGCATTTCGCCATGTATGACATCGAAGGCCCGGACCATGTCGCGCTGCTGGAGTGGCTGTGCGCGGCCAAGATCGGCGGCGACAACAACATCGGCAAGGGCATCTACACCCACTTCCTCGATGAGGAAGGCATGGTGCGTGCCGACTTTACCGTCATCCGCATGGCCGACCGCTGCCGTTTGATCGACGGCGCCGACGCCGGCCCGCGCGACTTCCAGTACATGCGCCGTACCGCGCAGGACAAAGGCTTTGATGTCACCATCACCGATGTGACGGAGAAGTATGTGACTGTCGGCATCTGGGGCCCGAATGCGCGCGCGACCTTGCAGAAGGTGGTCGAGAATCCAGATGGGCTTTCGGTCGAGAATTTCCCCTTCGCAGCGATCAAGCAGGTTCGGATCGGCGGCAAGGATGTCACCGCGTTCCGCATCTCCTATGTCGGCGAGCAGGGTTGGGAACTGCATATGCGCTACGAGGACGGTCTCGCCGTTTGGGATGCGCTGCGTTCCACCGGCGTCATGCCCTTCGGCGTCGAGACCTACGCCAACACGCGGCGCATGGAAAAGAGCCTGCGCCTGCAGAACGCCGACCTTCTGACCGAGTACAATCTGTTGGAAGCCGATCTCGCGCGCCCGAAGGTCAAGGAGAACGATTTCTGCGGCAAGGCGAAGCACGTCGAGTATCGCGCCCGCGAACACCAGCCGGCCATGCTGTGCACGCTGGTGGTGACCGAGAACGTCGATGCAAAGGGCGTTGCCCGCTATCCCGTCGGCATCATGCCGGTGATGGATCCGAAGACCGGCGAAACGCTGGTCGATGAGCTCGGCCGCCGGTCGTTCACGACGTCGATGGCCTACGGTCCGACCATCGGCAAGAACATCGGTCTCGCCTATCTGCCCTGGGCGTATGCCGAGGAAGGTCGCAAGCTCACCATCGAGTATTTCGGCGAGACCTATCCGGTGGAAGTGGCCGCCGTCGGCTACAAGCCGCTCTACGACCCGGACAACCTCAAGCCGCGCAGCTGATAGCCCCGGTAGGCGGTTGACCCGCAAAGACGTCTGAAAAGCCCGGCGCAGCGCCGGGCTTTTCTCTTTGTCGATCCGTGATTCTCGCTTACCCTTGCGGCATGTCTGCTTTTGCCTGTGCAAGACATCTGCTTTCGGGCTGCGCCGCGCTGGCGCTGCTGCTCTGGCTGACGCCGGCCTCCCTCTCGGACGAGCCGGTCGACATCGAGCTGGTGCTGGCCGTCGATGTTTCCCTCTCCATGTCGCCCGACGAGCTTGAGATCCAGCGGCACGGCTATGCGGCGGCGCTGACGCACGATCATGTGCTGCAGGCGATTGCCGACGGAACTTACGGCAAGATCGCCGTCACCTATGTCGAATGGGCCGGAACGACCTGGCAGCATGTCATCGTGCCGTGGACGGTGATCGCCAACCGTGCCGATGCCGAACGGGTGGTGGCGCAGCTTTCCGCCCATCCGCCGGGCAGCGCGCGGCGCACCTCGATTTCCGGCGCGCTTGAATTCGGCGGCGATCTTTTCGCCGAAAGCGGCTTTCAGGGCGTCAAGCGGGTCATCGATATTTCGGGCGACGGCCCCAACAACCAGGGCGCCCCCGTCGACATCACCCGCGACGGTCTGGTGAAGCAAGGCATCATCATCAATGGGTTGCCGCTGATGACCCGCGGCGGTTTCACCGGTGCCTTCGACGTTAACAATCTCGACCGCTACTACAGCGACTGCGTGATCGGCGGGCCCGGCTCCTTTATGATCCCGGTCAACGACTGGACGCAATTTCCCGAAGCGATCCGCCGCAAGCTGGTGCTGGAACTTGCCGGCCCTGCCTCGCCGCAATGGGCAGCGGAAGAGGCCGATCACCCGCCGGTGGTGCTGGCGCAGGATGGCCCGCCCGTCGACTGCCTGGCCGGCGAGAAAATGTGGCGCGACCGCAGCTGGATGTTCGACAGCCGCTAGAGCGCAGTGTGTCGCCTGGATGCACAAAGTGCGACGCGCAGGTCTGCCCGACCTTGCCTCGTTGTCGCAAGCAATGGCAAACTCGCCCGCGCGATGCGGGATCAAGCTGCCGGTCGCGACTCGGTCAAAACGAGGGAAGTAGCATATGAGAAATCTTGTGATCCTGACGGCTCTCGCGTCGTCGCTTTGCGTCGGCAGCGCCAGCGCCTACGATGACGAACCCGCCTGCGTCATGTTCGAGCATGGAAATTTCCGCGGGCGATCGCTGGAGATGAGCGCCGACGATTCGGTGAATTTTCGCGCAGGCCAGTTCTGGAACGACCGCGTGTCTTCCGTGTTCGTGCGTCGCGGCTGCACCCTTGTCGCCTATGAAGATTCACGCCGGCGGGGCCGTTCGATCGAAATCACTCGCAGGATTCGCGATTTTCAGGGCAGCGGCTGGAACGACCGCATCTCGTCGGCCGAATGCTATTGCGACGGGTATTAAACCAGTCGCAGGCCGGGCGTTGCCCGGCGATTCCCGTCCGCAGCAATAGCGGCGCCAGGCATTTTTTTGAGAAATCAGGCCGCGAGCAACTGCTTGCGGTCGACGCGCTCCTGCTGCGGTGAGCGGGCGTAGAGCTCGCGGTAGCATTTGGAGAAATGCGAGGCCGAGACGAAGCCACAGGCGACCGCCACCTCGACCACCGGCATCGACGACTGGATCAGCAAGTGCCTGGCACGGTCGAGTCGGATTTCGAGATAGTAGCGGGCAGGGGACCTGCCCATTTCGGTGCGGAACAGCCGCTCGATCTGTCGGCGCGACAGGTCGACATGGTCGGCGATCTCGATCAGCGACAGCGGCTCGGACAGATTGCCTTCCATCAATTCGATGATGGTCAGGACCTTGGAGTTCTGCACGCCAAGGCGGGCGCGCAGGGGCAGGCGCTGGCGGTCGGTCGGGCTGCGGACGCGGTCGGTCAGCACCTGCTCGCACACCCGGTTGACCAGGTTTTCGTCGAAATCGTCGCCGATCAGCTTCAGCATCATGTCGAGCGCGGCGGTGCCGCCGGCGCAGGTGTAGATGTTCTGGTCGATCTCGAACAGGTCGGCGAAGACATTGGCCTTCGGAAAAGCCTCGGAAAAGCCCGGCAGGTTTTCCCAGTGGATGGCGCAGCGCTTGTTGGAGAGCAGGCCGGCGGCGGCAAGGATATGCGCGCCGGTGCACAGGCCGCCGACGGCGACGCCTCTGTTATACTCCTCGCGCAGCCAGGCGAAGGCGGATCGGTTCTGGTAGCGCTCGACATTGACGCCGCTGCAGACGATGGCCATGTTCGGCCGGTCCGGCCCGGCCATCTTCTTGCGTTCCTCCTCAAGCGAGGTGTTGACCGCGCATTCGACGCCGTTGGAGGCGCGCACCGGCTTGCCGTCGATGCTGGCGAGGCGCCAGCGATAGGCTTCGTAGCCAAGCATCCGGTTGGCCGAGCGCAGCGGGTCGAGCGCTGTCGCAAAGGCGATCATGGTGAAATCGGGGACGAGGAAGAAAACAAACGCTCGCTTGATCGGATGCTTTACAACGGCATTCACGGGGAAACCTCACGCGGCCATGACGCGAACAGGATGTCGCGAACAGCACAGCGTCATCAGGAAAAACCATTCCTGTCAATCGGGTAGAGGGCGTAGAGGCAACTATATTTGCGACATGGGTCGCAAATGGGCAATCGCCCATGCGATGGGCTCAAAATGCTGCTCGGTTAAGCAGACCTGGCCGGCGTGGCTACGGCACAGACGAAAACGCCGCCTCGGCAAACCGAAGCGACGCTGGGATCAACTTCGAAGCAGCGGCAGGGGACGCTGCCTTCGCAAGCTGTTGTCTCAGGCGACGAAGCCGAGGCGCGCTGCATTCATGGCGCCGGTCTGGCCGGGCATGGTGTTGGCGAGGCGCTGGCGCTCAAGAGCGGTCGTCAGGTTCATTTCGCGGCGGGCAAAGAGGCGGGCAAAAAGCTTCATGATCATCTCCATTCGGTTGCTCAGACGGGTCGCCTTCGCTTTATGGAGTGGGGCAGCTCGTTTGCTGACGCTGATATAGGCTTGTGCGAGGACAAACTAAATCGCAAATGCGAAGCGCTTGATATGAAATGCGACACCGATTGCGACATTATTGGGCAGACTGCCCAGAATTTACCATTATTTACAAGGCGTTAATTGGGAATTCGCGCCGCTATGCGGCTTGCTCATATGCGCCATGCAGCGGCGACATGGCTCCAAAATTCATTTGAGTGCAAATAAAACTGAGAAGGCCTGCCGGGCATGGTCTGCGCGGCAGGCCTTCATTCTTTGCTACACACGGTTTACTTCGCTCCAGCCCAGGATCCGACGCCGTGGCGTGCACCGGTCTTGGTGTCGGCAGCTTCAGGCCAGCCAATGTCCTTCTGCAATTCGATCGGCAGCGAGTGAATGGCACGTTCGGTCTGGTAGCGGGCGCGGGCCGCGCTGAATTCGGTCGCGAGGCGACCAATGGATGACAGGATAGACATTTTGTTCTCCTTCGTTTGCGGTGGGAGGATCCGCCGTTGAGGCGTTACATCCGGTTTCAGCTTCATTTCATGTCGATTGCAGGTTCTGTGTCGTGGTCGTTTGGTGGCTGCTTCGGTACGTCCTGCTTCGATGGAGTTGACTATCCTCCCATTCTGATGTTCAATCAAACGAAATGGAATGATGGTTTGCATCAGAAAAATTGAAGGTCGATCCCGATGAACGCCCCACTCAATCATCCGCTGCCGCTGCTCGATCTCGATGTCCTGCGTACTTTCGTAGCAATTGCCGAGACCGGCAGCTTCACCACCGCGGCCAATGCGGTCTTTCGCACGCCGTCTGCCGTCTCCATGCAAATCAAGAAGCTGGAGGACATTCTCGGCCGTTCCGTCTTCGCGCGCGACGCGCGTTCGGTAACGCTGACCACGGATGGCGAGATGCTGCTCGGCTACGCCCGCCGGCTGCTGTCGATCAACCGCGAGGTGGTGTCGAAGTTCATCATTCCCGACATTGTCGGCGTAGTGCGGCTCGGTTCACCGGACGACTACGGCGAACGCGTGCTGCCGCATGTGCTGAAGCGTTTTGCGCAGTCGCATCCGTCGATCGCCGTCGACGTCACCATCGATCAGAGCAGCAATCTGCGCCGGCGCATGGATGATCGCGCCCTCGACATTACGCTGCTCACCAACTCCTACAAGACCAGCGCGCTCGGCGCCGAAGTGCTGCTCACCGAACCGATCGTCTGGGCCGGCGCCAAGGGCGGCTGCGCGCATCTGCGTGAGCCGCTGCCAGTATCGCTGTGGGAAGAAGGCTGCGCCTGGCGGGCCGGGGCGCTCGAAGCGCTCGGCCGCGAAGGCCGCAACTACCGCATCGCCTATATGAGCGCGCACACGGCTGGCCAGCGCGCCGCCATCATGTCCGATCTCGCGGTGGCGCCGCTGCCGAAATCGTTCCTCGGCAACGACATGGTCGAGCTTTGCCCGAAGGACGGCATGCCCGACATCGGCACCTACAATCTGGCCATGGTGGTGGCGCCGGACGCCAGCGCGCCGGTCAAGGCGGTCGCCGACCACATTCGCGCGACCTTCGAAGTGTTCCGGGAAACCGGCAAGTTCTGAGCTTTGTGACGATCAGAGCCCGTCCCGACAGGATCGGGGCGGGCTTTTTTCGTCCGCAATGGCTGCCGGTAAGAAATCAGGTCGCGATCTGACCCTGCAGCGACCATCCGCTGGCCGCAGTGCGGCGTGGTTTGGCTTCACCGCTCAAGAAGGTCACGATGCTGTCGCGTGCGCGGCGCGCCTCGGGCATGTCAATCAGCGGCCAGACATGGAACATGCCTTCCTCGTAGACGACGTCAACCTCAACGCCGGCGGCACGCGCTTTCTCGGCGAAGATCAGATTGTCGGGGCTGAGCAGGTCGTGCGAGCCGGTCAGAAGCAGGGTCTTCGGCAACACCGACAGGTCGCCGTAGAGCGGGCTGATGTGCCAGTCGCTGCGAGCGAAGCCGGCGCTGTACATGCGGATTGCTTCCAGGCCGCCTGATATACCCAGCCACGGATCGTTGCGTTCCGCCTCGAACACTTCGGGGTTGGAGAGTGACATGTCGAGGCCAGGTGAAATCAGCACATGGCGCGACGGCAAGGGCAGGGCGTCTTCGGCGGCCATCATGGTCAGCACAACGGCCATGTTGCCACCGGCGGAATCGCCCATGAAGGTGATGTCGCCAGCTTCGGTCTCGTCGAGCATCTGGCGGTAGACCTCGCCGACCATGCCGAACATGGCGTGGAAATCGTGCTCGGGGGCGATCGGGTAGATCGGCACCGTGATGCCGAAGCCAAGTCGATCGGCCATTTCGGCGATCAGCCCCCAGTGATAGGACGTGATTTGAAAGACAAAGGCGCCGCCGTGCAGGTAGAGAATGCGCTTGCGCTCACCGGCCTTGGGCGCGATTTCGTAGACGGGAAAGCCCTCGACGCTGCGGGTCGTGATGTCGAGCCGCGATCGCAGCGACGCCGGCGGCTGATGGTCCTCGGTCTTGCGCGCATAGGCAATCCAGCGCTGCAGGTTTTCCGGACTGGAAAAAGCCTGCTTGCGGCTATGCCTGAGGACAAACGAAACGACGTGGCTTTTGAAGCTGGGCATGCGGATACACGAACTTCGGCTGGAGCCGACTAAGAGAATTCTCCCTGCCTTCGAAGATCGTGCCTCGGCCAGAAATGTCAAGTTTTGCGTGGTGGTCAACACGGTTGTGTGATCTGGGGCCGCAACCCCAAAGGCAGGTTTCCCAGCCTATTAGGACACCGCAACAGCGTTCAACGCCGAGGCAGAAGTGCTGCGCGCAGCTTTGTATCGGTTGTCGCCGGAGCCGTATCGCGGCTCCGGCGTTTGGCCAGCAGCTTGCATTTGTCGGCGAAGGTCATCAGCGCGCCGAGCCCAGGAGCAAAGCCGACAGGGCGGTCTGCGGGTCATTGCGCGGCGATACCGGCCAGCCGATATCCTTCTGGATGTCAGAAGGCAGGCTGTTCAGCGCGCGGACAGACCTGTTCCGATTGTGGGCATGCTTGATGGCCGCACCATAACGGCCGAGGCTTTCGAACATCGACATCTTGATCTCCCTTGAAGGATCGCGGCGGTTGGAAGCGATTTCCCGCCTGCCGCTTGATGCCGGTTAAATGCGCCGCGCATGTATCTGGCCGATTTCACGAAAGCAGCGGTTTCGTTTCCAGATCGGCCGATCTTGAAACATTTGCATACAAATGAAATTGGAGGCGTTTGCCGCTCTATTGCGGGCGGTCTATTCCCGCCCGCGCCTTGCCGCGTGGCCTTCTCGCGAACGCCGGCGCGGGGCGGCATCGCCGGCAACACCGTCCTCGCTGACAGTTTTGCGTGGCGGCAGTTTCACTGCGGCCGAGAGTTTCGGGAAGGGGTCGACCTTGTTCGGCAGCGCCATAGCGTAGACGAAATGCTCCTGGAATTTCGGCTCCAGCGCCGTCTCGATCTTCTCGATCTTGCTGACCGTGTCCTCGATCTCGCGGCGGTAGCCGCGATTGAGCAGCGCCATGCGCGCACCGGCGCCGGCGGCGTTGCCGACAGCGGAGACCTTGTCGAGGTCGCAATCCGGGATCAGGCCCAGCACCATGGCGTATTTCGGATCGATGAAAGAGCCGAAGGCGCCGGCGAAGTGGATGCGGTCGACATGCTCGGTGTGCTGCTTTTCCATCAACAGCTTGGTGCCGGCATAGAGCGCTGCCTTGGCGAGCTGGATGGCGCGCACGTCGGTCTGGGTGATGGTGATCTTCGGCTCGCCTTCCTTCAGCACATAGGAGAAGGTGCGGCCATTGGCGGTGACGCGCGGTGAGCGCATGCCGAGCGATCCGTCGATGACGCCATCTTCCGAGATGATGCCGGCGAGATACATTTCGGCGACCACCTCGATGATGCCGGAGCCGCAAATGCCGGTGACGCCGGTCGCCTGCACGCTGTCGGAAAAGCCGGGCTCATCGGACCACAGTTCCGAGCCGATGACGCGATACTTCGGCTCCAGCGTGTCGGCATCGATGCGCACGCGCTCGATGGCGCCGGGGGCGGCGCGCTGGCCGCCCGAGATTTCCGCGCCTTCGAAGGCCGGGCCGGTCGGAGACGACGCCGCCACGACGCGCTGGCGATTGCCGAGCACGATCTCGGCATTGGTTCCGACATCGACGATCAGCATCATCTCGTCCTGGCGGTGCGGACCTTCCGACAGCGTGACCGCCGCCGCATCGGCGCCGACATGGCCGGCGATGCAAGGCAGCATGTAGAGCCGGGCACCCTGGTTGAGCTTGAGGCCGATATCCGACGCCTTGATGTGCACCGCGCCCGAGATGGCCAGCGCGAAGGGGGCGCCGCCTAGCTCGGTCGGATCGATGCCGAGGAACAGATGGTGCATGATCGGATTGCCGACGAAGACGCTGTCCAGGATGTCGTTGCGCTGGACATTGCCTTCGGCGCACACCTTGTCGACGAGGCCGGAGATCGCCTCGCGCACGGCAACCGTCATGCCTTCGCGGCCGTCCGGGTTCATCATCACATAGGAGACGCGGCTCATCAGATCCTCGCCGAAGCGGATCTGCGGGTTGGAGGTGCCCGACGAAGCGGCGACGCGGCCCGACAGCAGCGACACCAGATGCATGGCGATGGTGGTCGAGCCGATATCGCAGGCGAGACCATAGGCCTCGTTCTTGAGGCCTGGCCACAAAGCGATGACGCGGGCGGTCTCGGTCTCGGCATCCTTGTAGATGGCGGCGGTCGCGGTCCAGTTGCCCTTGCGCAAGATGCCTTGCACCTGCGGCAACAGATGGAAATCAAAATCGAGGTTTTTCAGACCCCAGTCGTGCATCAGCGCGATCTTCAGGCGATCGAGATCGCCGAGCGGCTTATGCATGTCGGGCTCTTCGATCTCGACATAGCACATGCGGACCGCCGAATCGCGGGCGATGACCCTGGTGTCGGCATCCTTGCGGATGGTCTGCGCGTTGATGACGGTGTCTTGCGGCACGTCGATGACGAGGTCGCCGAGGATCTGCGCCGAGCAGGACAGGCGGCGCCGCTCAGGCAGGCCGCGGACGCGTTCGTAGCGCTCTTCCTTGGCGCCCTTGGGCGTGATGTGGTCGTTGGAGGAGATGATCTTGTGCTTGGCGAAATTGCCTTCCTGCACTTCGATCTGGCAGCGACCGCAGGTGGCGCGTCCGCCGCAGACGCTCTCGACATAGACGCCGAGCTGGCGCGCGGCGTCCAGCACCGGCGTGCCGACCGGAAACCGCCCGCGCTTGCCCGACGGCATGAACAGCACGAGCGGATCGGTGATGTTGGCAGGCGAGTTCACGATTGCGCGCTTATCCTCGGCCCATCCGGGCTTCACGGCCGCCACGACGGCGACCGCCATTGCCGGCACCATCGCCCGGCGCGTTGACCGCGGTCGGCGCGGCAACGGCCTGGCCGCCTTCGGCCGGCTTGTAGTCCTTGTAGGTCCTGATCCAGTTGGTGCAGTTCTCGTCGGTGCCGTTCAGCACGTTGGCGCCGCGCACGGCTTCCATTTCCTGCGGACGCACCGGGTTCATGATCGCCGAGGTCATGCCGGCGCCGATCACCATCGGAATGAAGGCGGCGTTGATGCCGTGGCGATGCGGCAGGCCGAACGAGATGTTGGAGAGGCCGCAAGTGGTGTTGACCTTCAACTCTTCGCGTAGGCGGCGCAGCAGCGCGAACACCTGGCGGCCGGCATCGCCCAGCGCGCCGATCGGCATGACCAGCGGGTCGACGACGACGTCATGCGCCGGAATGCCGAAATCGGCGCAGCGCTCGACGATCTTCTTGGCGACGGCGAAGCGCACGTCGGGGTCCATCGAAATGCCGGTCTCGTCGTTGGAGATGGCGACGACTGGAACGTTGTATTTCTTGACCAGCGGCAGGATGGCTTCGAGCTTTTCTTCCTCGCCGGTGACGGAGTTGACCAGTGGACGGCCCTTGGCGACCTTCAGCGCGGCTTCGATTGCCGCGGTCACCGAGCTATCGATCGATAGCGGCAGGTCAACCAGTCCCTGCACGATCTCCAGCGTCTGCACCAGAAGGCCGGGCTCGGTCTCGTTGGGGTTGACCGAGGTGACGCCGGCATTGACGTCGAGCATGGTGGCGCCGCAAGCGGCCTGTTCCAGCGCGTCGCGGATGACGGTCTCGAAATTGCCGGCGATCATCTCGGCGGCCAGTTTCTTGCGGCCGGTCGGATTGATGCGTTCGCCGATCACGCAGAACGGCTGGTCGAAGCCGATAATGATTTCTCGTGTCGCCGAGGCGACGATGGTACGGGTCATGAAATCTCTCCGTCGTGATATAAAGAGTTCTTTATATCGTTATCTGATTTCGATCAAGCGAATGGTGAGCAGCCGCGCCGTCAATGCGCGGTCTTCACCATGTCCACCTGCGTTTCGGTAATCTCGTCGTGCAGTATGTGGTCGAGCCGGTCGGCAACGAGCTGGTCGTCGCGGCGGATTTCGCGCTTCCACGGCTGGCGGCCCTTGAGCACGCCCGATTCATCGACGATCTCGGCGACATACTCTTCCTGGCGATAGGCCATCACATGGACGCCGGAAACGCCGGGAATTTCCTTCACCTCGTTGATGATGTCGATGCAGAGCTGCTTGCCTTCCTTCTTCTGGTCCTGCGCGCCTTCCAGCCGCTTGATGACCGAATCGGGAATATGGATGCCCGGCACGTTGGAGCGGATCCACTTGCCCGTCTTGGCCGAGGCCAGCGGTCCGACACCGCATAGGATGAAGCATTTTTCGTCGTAGCCGAGGTCGCGCACCTTCTGCATGTAGGCGCGGAACATAGGCACGTCGAAGCAGTACTGGCTCTGCACGAACTGCGCGCCGGAAGCGATCTTCTTGCCGAGGCGGTGCGGGCGGAAATCGATCGGCGGTGCGAAAGGGTTGATCGCCGCACCCAGGAACAGCTGCGGCGGCGTCGTCAGCTTGCGGCCGGAGAGGAATTTGCCGTTGTCGCGCATGATGCGGCACGTCTCCAACAGCGACATGCAGTCGAGGTCGAACACCGGCTTGGCGCCGGGCTGGTCGCCGGCCTGCACGCCGTCACCGGTGAGGCACAGCATGTTGGCAACGCCCATCGCGGCACCGCCCAGCACGTCGCCCTGGATGGCGATGCGGTTCTTGTCGCGGCAGGCAATCTGCATGATCGGGGCATAGCCCATGCGGGTCAAAAGCGCGCAAATACCGACCGACGACATGTGGCAATTGGCGCCCGACGCATCGACGGCATTGATGGCGTCGACCCAACCGTCGAAGATTTTCGCACGGTTGTAGACATCTTCCGGATCGGCGCTGTCGGGCGGGTTGAGTTCGGTGGTCACGGCGAATTCGCCGCGCCGCAAGACGCGCTCCAGCCGGCCGCGCGAGGTGTGGCCGGGCAGGGGATCGAGCGGCAGGTGGATGCCGGCCGGGTTCTCGTCGAGTTGGCGGCCGATCATGCCGATGCTCCGGTGTTTGCCGCACCATTCTTGGCGGCAGCGGCGGCTTCGCGCGCGGCTGCTGCCTGCGCCGTTACCCGCAGCCAGGCCGAGGTTTCGCGCAGCGACTGATCAACCGGCTTCTGCACGTCGAGGATCTTGTCGCCATGCACCATGTTCTGCGAGCCCTCCCAGGCCTTGACCCAGACGCAAGGCATGTCCGGCTCGACCTCGCAATTGCCGTTGGCGCGGACGCCGCCGCAGGGGCCGTTGCGCAATTGCTTGGGGCAGTTCATCGGGCATGACATGCCGGTGGACGAAAGCACGCACTGGCCGCACATGCGGCAGTCGAACATGAAGCCCTTGACGCGTTTTTCGACGAATTTGATCGGCCCTTCGACGCGGCCGTAGCCGATGCCTTTCCACAGGGGATGGAGGAGCAGGAACGCGTCGGCGAAGCGGGAATAGAACCATTCGAGCAATCGCGAATGGCGGATCGACCAAAGCCTGACCGCAAAGGAGCGCTGCACGCGCCGCTGCGGCGACACGTCGGCCGGCTTGTAGTCGGATTTCGGCGCTGCCTTCTTGTTGAGAGTGGCCTGCGTAACGGCCGGGCCACCTTTGGCAGGAGTTGTTTCAGACATTTTCTTTCCCGCCCGCCTTCACCAGAGCGACCAGCCGCTCGCGGTCGTATTTCGTGTCGAGATCCTGAAAGGCCCTTTCGACCTCGGCTTCGAGGTCGTCGCCAACCGGAATGGGGTCGGCCTTGCGCCATTCGGCGAGGTAATCGTCAGTGCCGCCGGCGCCGGTGCGCATGGCGCACATGTCGATCGCCTCGGTGAAGCGCAGCGGCAGTTCGCGCTTGGCGTTCTGCCGGCCCTTCTTGACGATGACCTGGGCGGGGATGTCGCGCCAGTAGACGACGATCAGATCGGCCATGAATTCCTACTCCTCGTGATTTCGAGCATTGCCGCAAGCGCAGTTGGGCCGCTTGTTATGGGACGACGCGCGCGCATTCAAAAGCGACGCAATTGGCGGTCGCAAAAATAAAGGCGAAAATCCTTGGGATGGCGGGTCTACCAGACGCCGCGTTTGACGCCGATCCAGAGGTAGAACCAGATCGTTGGATGATACCATTGCTTCGACGGCAGGCCGGGATCCGAGGTGGCAAGCTTTCCCGCCAGCGCGTCCCGAACCGCCTCGACGCAGACCTCGCGCGAGAACGCCGCCTGGCGTAGCGCATAGCTTGAAATGGTGTCGCCGGGTTCCGGCCGGCCGCGCGCCTGCCGCAACACACCGCCGGTGTCGACGCCGGCATCGACCAGATGCACCGTGGTGCCGAAATTTTGCGCGTCGCTAGAGGCCAGCGCCCAGTAGCCGCCATTCATGCCGCGATATTTCGGCGCGATGCCGGCATGGTAGTTGAGCACCGGGCACGGCATTTTTGCCAGCGTCTGCCGCGACAGCAGACGGCAGCCGGCGAGCAGCACGACGCCGGGCTGGATTTCCGCGATCGCCTGCAAACACTCCGGCGCGTTGGCCGAGGGGACATGGAAGATCGTTTGTCCCGGCTTCGGTTCAGTCTGCAGTTTCTGTTGCGCGATCAACCGCGCCGCGTGCCCGGCGAAAAACCGTTTGCCGAGCCGCGTCAGCACCATCGTGGCAAGCTGTCCGACAGCGGAGATCCAGCCTTGGCGGCGGGCGCGGCCGAGCAGCAATTGCTTTTTGGATTCAGGGCTTTCCAGGATGATGCTGACAGGACCGAGCTTATCGGCGAGGGCGTTGACGATGGCCCAGATATGCGGGCCGCCTTCGGTGACGACGACAATCGGCCGTGGATTTGAGCCCTGGGGTTCCATGCTTCGCGACGTGCCCGGAAGATGCGGCCGGATGTCGGCCAGAAGCTCGCGATGCTAGGCCGTTCGGGTTAATCCTTGGTGATCGGTGTGCCTGTCACCGGCTGCAACGCAACTCAGCGCTTGAATTCCATGATGTCGAGCTTCGATTCGTAATAGGGCGCCGGGAATTCGATGCGCCATTCGCTGGCGCTGTTGCGGAAGGCGTAGCCGACCTGGTCGCTTTGCGGGCCGCTGCCATAGGGCTTTGCCGGGTCGTCGTTGACCGAGAGCGAGCCTAGATAGATGGCGCGTTTTTCGCCATCGTCGAAGAAACGGCCCGTGGTGCGCTGCGAGCCGCTCACCTTTTGCAGCCGCCAGCCGGAGCCGTCGTCGGTCACCTTGCATTTGAACCAGCCATAGATGACGAGCGGGCCCAAGCCGCCAGCCTTGATGGTGCGGCACTTCCAGTTGCCGGTCAGATCCTTGTCGGAAAAGGCGACGAATGGCTTTGCCAGCAAGGCGTCGAGCTGCTTGACGTCAGCGGGATCGCCGGCCTTGGCTTCAGCAAGCGCTGCCTTGCGCGTCTCGCCATATTTGTCGAGCCGCACCTTGTCGGCGGGCGTGATCAATTTCTGCACCTCGCCGTCGGCGTAAGCGGGCAGGGCGAAGCAGAGAAGGCCGAGAACGGCAAGCAGGGGGCGGATGATCATCGGTGCGTTCCCGGTTTCTTGGCTGAGAGCAGCTTGTCTGCGCGTCTGGGGGCACAACTTACCCGATCGTGGCGGCCTGTCATCCGGGCTTGACGACGTTGAGGTGAAGAATTGCTTCAGGCGTGGGCGGCGGCTTGCGCCAGTTCGCTCGTCAGATCGCCATAGCCCGTAGAACGGCGCTCATAGGCAAGGCCGAGCATTTTCGCGGCTTTCTCGGCAACCTTGTCCAGTTCCGGGTCGTCGGTCTGGGCGATATAGACCAGTCGCTCGTAATTGCCGAAATAGTCCTTGATCAGCTCCGGGTGCTTGTCGAGGCCGAGCGGCTTCATGAAGAAGGCGTCGAACTGCCGGCACAGGAAATCGGTCATGTAGAACGACATCATGTCGTCGTCGGCGACCTTCGCATAGGCATCCATGCCCTGGTAGAAGGCAAAGCAGTGCGGCCCGGCCATCCGCTCGACGCCATGTTTCTCCAGCACGCGGTCGAGCAGGCCGCCCGTGCCGCAATCGCCATAGCCGACGAAGATGTTGCTGTAGCCTTCGGCCTTGCCCTTCTCGATCGCCTTGTCCATGGCCGGCGCAATGCGATCCGGATAGAAATGGAACTCCGCCGGCAGGCAGGTCAATTCGAGGTGATCGAGCCCCAGCTGTTCCTTGACGGCCAAAACCTCGCGCGCAATCATCCCGCAGGCGATGACAAGCAGCCTGTCGGTTTGATTCGGTTTGGTTTTTTGTACCTTGGCCATGGAACCTGTCGAACCGGCCTCCGTTGCTGTGGGGCGAATCTATCGAGAGAGGGATAAACCGTTCATGAAACTGTCAACCACTGTGCCGATTGCCATCCTTGCTTGCGCTCTGGCGCTTTCGGCCTGCGCCAACACGGTGCGCGGCGTCGGCAGGGATGTCAAATCGACAGCCAAGGCCGTTGAGGACACCGTCACCAAACCCTGATCCGCCGCGATCTGCTTCCAACATCTGGGAACAAAAAAGCCGCGCTGCAAGGCGCGGCTTTCATTGTTGGCCAAACGCCTTGCGTAAGATCAGGCTGAAGCGCGGACATTGTGCTTGCGCTTCATGTAGTCCTTGGCGGTTTCGACCGCCACGGCCGCGTCGCGGCAATAGGCATCGGCGCCGACGGCCTTGCCGAATTCCTCGTTGAGCGGCGCGCCGCCAACCAGCACGACATAGTCGTCGCGAATGCCCTTTTCCTTCATCGTGTCGATGACGACCTTCATGTAGGGCATGGTGGTGGTCAGCAGCGCCGACATGCCGATGATGTCGGGTTGATGCTGCTCGATGGCGTCGAGGTATTTTTCGACCGCATTGTTGATGCCGAGGTCGATGACGTCGAAGCCGGCGCCCTCCATCATCATGCCGACGAGGTTCTTGCCGATGTCGTGGATGTCGCCCTTGACGGTGCCGATCACCATCTTGCCCTGCTTCGGCGCTCCGGTGGCGGCGAGCAGCGGGCGCAGGATGAACATGCCGGCCTTCATCGCGTTGGCGGACAACAGCACTTCGGGGACGAACAGGATGCCGTCGCGAAAATCCTCGCCAACGATGCGCATGCCTTCGACCAGTGCCTCGGTCAGCACCTTGTAGGGCACCCAGCCGCGCTCGAGCAGGATGTTGGTGCCTTCCTCGATCTCTTCCTTCAACCCGTCATAGAGGTCGTCGTGCATCTGCTGCACCAACTCGTCGTCGGAAAGCTCGGAAAGG